>NZ_JAMOIH010000013.1 GCF_024448955.1 Stutzerimonas stutzeri | reverse complement strand
AAAACAGGCCCGGCCCGAAGGGTTGCGCGTCAAATCTCGCCATGCGGCGTTGCGGGACTTGGCAAGGGAACAACCATTACCTGCATCCCGCGCCTTGCCTGGCGAGATTTGGCGCAGCAACGCGGCTTGCGACGAAACGGGAACAGACCCTCAAACCCTAGGGCTATACTGCGCCGCATGGGAATAAGACGGATCACTTGCTCATGAACTCGGCTGTCGACACAACAACACAAATCTCGCTTCCGCCAATGATCATCCAGCTTCTCGACAAGCTGGCGTTGCCTTACCGCACCTGTGAGGACCGCTCCGATCTGGACCCGGCTCGGCGCGTGCAGGCCATATTGGTCGACGACGCCATCGGCGCGTTGCTGGTGCTCTATCCCCGCGATCATTTGCTCGATCTGCCGAGGCTGGTGGAGCTGACCGGGCGCCAACTGGTCGCGGTCAAACCCGAGCGGTTGACCCGCATGCTGTCCAAGCACGATCTGCAGGTATTGCCTGGCCTGCCGCCGCTGACCAGTTCGCCCTGCCTGTACGAGGAACGATTGCTCGAGCAGCCGGAGCTGATGATCGAGTCGGGACAGCCCGGGTTGCTTCTGGCGTTGTCCAGCGGTGACTTCAAGCAGCTGCTCAGCAAGGCCAGCGCAGGCCGGTTCGCCGTCCCGCTGAGCGAGATCCAACCCAACCTCGACCGTCCTGAACAAGACAGCGCCGAAATCACCCAGGCGGTGCAGAGCTTCACAGCCCGGCGCATCCAGAAGCGCCTTGAAGAAACGATCGAAATTCCACCCTTGGCGCAAACGGCGCAAAAGATCATCAAACTGCGCGTCGATCCCGACGCCACGGTAGATGACATCACTGGCGTGGTCGAGACCGACCCCGCGCTGGCCGCGCAAGTAGTCAGCTGGGCCGCCTCGCCGTACTACGCCGCGCCCGGCAAGATCCGTTCGGTGGAAGATGCCATCGTGCGGGTGCTCGGCTTCGATCTGGTGATCAATCTGGCGCTGGGTCTGGCGCTGGGCAAGACCCTGAGCCTACCCAAGGATCAGCCGCAGCAGGCGACACCCTACTGGCAACAGGCGATTTACACCGCGGCGGTGATCGAAGGTCTGAACCGCGCGATTCCCCGCGTCCAGCGGCCGGAAGCGGGTATCAGCTACCTAGCCGGGCTGCTGCACAACTTCGGTTATCTGGTGCTGGCGCATGTGTTTCCGCCACATTTCTCGTTGATCTGCCGGCATCTGGAGGTCAACCCGCACCTGAGCCACAGCGTCATCGAAAAGCATTTGCTGGGCATCACCCGCGAGCAGATCGGCGCCTGGTTGATGCGCTACTGGGGCATGCCGGACGAGCTGTCCACTGCACTGCGCTTCCAGCACGACCCGCACTACCAGGGCGAGCATGCCGCCCATGCCAATTTGGTCTGTCTGGCGATACGCCTGTTGCGCAATCGCGGTATCGGCTCCGGCGCCTACAGCGAAATTCCACAAGAGCTGTTCGATCGCCTCGGCCTAAGTCGCGAGAAGGCCAACGATGTGGTGACCAAAGTATTGGATGCCGAAGTCGCCTTGCGCGCGCTGGCGATGCAGCTCCAGCCGCCGCATTGATCCAATGACAAGGCAGCACCGACCACGGTGCTGTCCTGGCGCTGCCATGCAACCAAGGCCTGTTTGGTTAATCAGCTGCACGCTGTCCTGCGCCAGGCGCTTCGGCACGTCAGCTTGTTCCTGCAACAAACGCCACAGATCCCCATAGGGTTGAGGCCGTCGCTAAGACTTCGCCGAGGTCACGCGCTTTTCGTAGGAGCGAGCTTGCTCGCGAACCAAGGGCAGTAGCATTGGGTTTATGAAGCGCTTCGCCAGCAAGGACTCGGCGTCCCCCTGGCTCCTACAGAAGTCGGCTTGTATAAAATTAGCCAAACAGTCCATTAACCGTTGGCGCGGAAGCTCGCCCGAGCATCCACCAAGCCGTCGCCGACCTGGCTGATACTCACCTCCACCAGACTTGCGCCTGCGGCCTGCAACTCGTCGAACCAGCGCAGCAGGCTGGCATAGGACGCGCCAGGCAGCGTCACTTGCAAGCTACCGTCATTACCGATGTCAAAGCTCTCGATGACCAGACCGCTCTGCTGGGCGCTCTGGGTTACCAGTCCTTGCAGCTGCTCCGGCGCCAGCGAGACCGGATTGCTGCGTGACATCTGCCGGGCCAGTTCGGTGTTCTGCTCCAGGTAGGCATGCAATTCACGCTCCTGCTGAAAATACGCTCGGGCGTCCTGCACCCGCTGTTGCGCTGGTTGCCAGAGCAACAGGTAGAACATCACTACCAACAGAAAAGAGCCGAGCAAGGTCAACGACAGGCGTTCGCGTGGCTGCAAGCGCTGCCAGCGCAACCACAGCGGCGACTCGGCCAGACGTACCTGCATCTGTTGTTTCAGGTTCATCCCCGACCTCCAATCACCACACGCGCACTGACGGCGTCGCCGTCACGGCTGGCCGAGCCCAGCTGGACAGGTTCGCCGGTCTGGCCCAAGCGCTGGCGCAGCTGTTCCAGCGCCGCGAAATCGCTGGCGCGGACCTGCAGGGCCAGATCGCCGCGGGCCTGGTTGTAATCCAACTGGCTGATAGACACCGGAACGCCCTCGGCCATGGCCAGCGCCACTTCGTTGAGCAGCCGCATGAATTCGGCCGAGGTACCGGAGCTCTGACCGATGTGCTCGTCGAACTGCGCGCGCAGGTTGACGATGCGCAGGTCCTCGGGAAACAGCTCGGTGTACAGCGCGCGGCTGGCGTCGGCGTAACGATCGGCCTGGCGCTCCAGCGACCAGGCCTGCGCCAGATTGAAGACCAGCTGCACCACGAGCACCAGCGCGAGCACGATCAGCGCCGGTTTCCATTGCCCCAGCCCGCTGCCTGCGGTCTGCATGGCGAAGTCGCCCTGCGCCAGGTTCAGCGCGGCAGCGCGACCTGAAGCGAGGAAGCGGTAGGGATCGTCCACGCGGATATAGTCGTCGAGCGGCTCGGGGACTTCGGCAAGGTTGCCATGCGCATGACGAGGTGCCGGGCATTGGGCCGCCAGATGCGGCCACTGATTGCTTTCGAATGCCAGCCTCGCCTCCGGCGCGCCGCCCAATAGCGCACGCTCGCCGATGAACAGCAGTTGGGTATCGTCACGGGGCAGCAGATCGGCATCGACGTGAATGGCGACGATGGTCAGCCCCAGCGCCCGCAGATCATCCAGCCAGTCGGCCAGCAGCTGCCGACGAATCGCGATGACCCGCCGGCGGCCGTCTTCCAGCGCATCGCCATGGGTCAGGTGCAGATCGTCGACATTCTCGGCCAGCAGTTCTTCGACCGCATAGGCCAGCGCCTGGCTGATCCAGCGTGCCTTGCGCGTCGGCAGATTGACCGCGAAATAGCTGCAGACCTCGGCCGGCAGCACCAGCGTCACCGCGGCCGGCGTCTGCTCGGCGCATCGGGCGAGCGGCATCCAGCCGCCTTCGCCGTCGCCCGGCAACCAGTAGACCTGGGTATCGCTGGCGAGCCGAGCGCCGCAGTCGGCGGGCAGAAACAGGCAATCCATCAGCTATCGCTCTCCATCGTTGGTTTGACGAGGCAGCCGTGGCGGCTGCCCCAGGTTGCGCTGAAGGACGCGGACATCGCCGTTTTCCTCGCGCCGCAGACGGCTCACCAGGGCCATCCGCCGATCGGCCAGCCGCACTTCGCTGGTGGCCTGGAAGTATTGACTCGCCACCGCCAGACGGATGCCCTCAAGTTGGACACCGCCAAGCGCCGGTTGCGCCGTGAAACTCGCAACATCACGAAACCCGCCAGCCTGCCGCACCTGGACCAGCGCCTCGGCGGCACTCAGGCTGAAGCTGTCGGCAAGGCTCGACAGCACCATGGCGCTGGCGGTATTGACGTTCAACGGGGTGTCGGCCGGCAGCGCGGTGACATAGGGCGCCAACCGCTGGAAGTCTTCGTCGCGCATATCGAGCAGCAAGCGCAGCTCGGACAAGTCCTCCATACGACTCCCGGCAGTGCGGTAGGGCGGGTCGAGCAGCAGATAGGCGTTGTCCTCCGCGCCCAGCTCGCCGCTGGGTTGCTGGTCGCTGTCCAGCCAGTCCAGTAGCCGCTCGGCATAGGGCTCGGTGATTTGCAGGCGCAGCAGCAGGCGACGGAACTGCGCCAGCGCCGCCGCATTCTGCTGTTGATCCTGTACCAGACTGTTGAGGTTGAAACGCCCGGCCAGATCCTCAATGCGGATCTGCACCTGACCCTGGCCTTCGTCGAGATCGTAGGCCGGCTGCGGCAAAGCCCAGGGTTCGAGCAGGTGGTCGACAGCCGACTGCCCGGCGCCATTGCCATTTTCGGTGCCATTATCGATTCCAGTGCCAGTCCCGGCGCTGGAGGCGCGCAGATCGCGGCGCAATATCGATTGCGCGAGCGCTTCGCCACCCAGCCCGTAATGCCAGGCCTGGCGCGCCTGCGCCTGGTTGGCGGTGCCGCGAATCGACAGCTGCTGGCGAGCGATCATGCCGGCGCAGACCACCGTGACGATGGCGACGACCAACAGCACGGTAATCAGCGCGACACCGCGCTGGGCTTTCATTGCATCTCTCCTTCGCCGCCCGGTTCGGGAACACCCTGGGAATCCGGCTGGATGAACTGCGGCGCCGGTGTTGGGCCATCGGGCAGGCGCAGCAGCCGGGTAATGGTGCCGTAACGCAGGTGCTCGAACGAGACCTCCACCGCAACCGGCAAGCGTCGCGCCTGCTCTTCCGGATTACCGCGGCCGAAGTCGAACGGCGGCCATTCCTCGTGCCAGCTGTTTTCAGCGTCGAGATAACGCAGGCGCAGCTCGGTGACATCGTCCAGCACCCGTTGCACGCGCGGTTCGCTGTCCAGATCACGGTCGAGCACGGTCCAGTAGAGCCGTTCCAGGCTGTCGCCACTGAGGCGCCAGCGAACCCGTTGAAGATTCGAGCGAAGCAGCCCGGTGGGATTGCGCCAACCGCTGCGGGTCAGTTCCAGGGCGGCGCCGCCCTCGAAGCTCGACAGTTGACCGATCAGGGAATTCTGCTCGTCACCGTAGCCATCGCGCACCGGTCGCGGCACGGCCTGTATCAGGTCCTGTTCGAGGCGCCACACGGCGCGACCAAGCTGGCGCAACTGGGTTTCCTGGGCGCGCACCACCTCATCGCTGCGCAACACGGCTTCGAGCATGCGATAGGTCGCCAGCCCCAGCAGCGCGAACAGCGCGATGGCGATCAACAGTTCAAGCAGAGTGAAGCCCGCTACGGCACGACGCATCACTGATCGACCCCGACAAAGCCGGTCAGGCTGGTGACGGCCCGACGCTCTATCGAAGCCGCGTTGCCGCGACGCGATTCGGCAGCTGCCACCCAGACGCGGATGCGCAACAACCCAGGCGTTCCGCTGGATTCCACTTCGCTGAGGGTCTGCCACTGGCGGCCAGCGAACTCCAGCGCCCAGTCTTCACGGCCAATGCTCGGGGCCGGCTGTTGCAGTTGCAATTCGGTGAGGCGGTTATCGGCGATCCAGCCCGCCAGTGTCAGCGCTTCCAGTCGTCCGGCATTGCTCACGCTACGCCCGGCGGCGGTCAATACCACGGCTGCGACGAGGGCGAAAATCGCCAGTGCAACCAGTACTTCCAGCAGGGTGAACCCCCACGCTCGCGGCAGGCCGTTGCTCATCGGCGCTCTTCCAGCGGTTCGGCGCGGGGCATGCGAAAGCCATCGCTGGACACAGTCCAGCCGGTACCGCCCGGTCTTTCGTCGGAGAAGGTCAGGGTGAAGGGCGAAAGCTCGCCGCTCGAGAGGATCAGCAATTGCGGCTGCACGCGCGGCGCGCTGCGGCGCTCACGATCCTCGTCATCGGACAGGCCGATAGGATCATCCTCACGCTTGACTGGTGCTACCAGCTTCAGCGGCGAGCCTTCGAGTTCGAGTTCCAGACGCATCCACTCCGGCGCCCGGTGCGCCTGGCCGTCGCCGGCATCGAGCCAGCGTGCTTCGGCCTCGTCGTAGTGCATCACCCGGTAACCGTCGCGGCTGAACAACAGCCCGTACTCGCGGCTGTCGAGCACGGCCTCGTCGGCCATCAGGCCGATCAGCGTCGCCAGGCGTTGCGCTTCGTCGCGAATCTCGCGCGATGAGTTGGTACCGCCGATCGAGAGCACCGCCAGCCCCACCAGGCCGCCCAGGATGACGATCACCACCAGCAACTCGATCAGCGTAAAGCCGCCCTCCCGGCGCGCTCGATGCATGGATCAGAGGTCCCAGTTACCGATGTCCGCGTTCAGCTCGGAGCCGCCCTGCTTGCCGTCGGCGCCGTAGGAATACAGGTCGAACTGGCCTTGGGTGCCCGGCGACAGATACTGGTAATCGTTGCCCCATGGATCCTTGGGCACGCGCTTGAGGTAGCCGTCGCGGTTCCAGTTCTTGGGCTGCGGATTGCCGCCGGGCTTTTCCACCAGCGCATCGAGGCCCTGCTGGGTGCTGGGATAGGAGTAGTTGTCCAGCTTGTACATGTCGAGGGCGGCGCCGATCGCCTTGATGTCGCCCTTGGCCACGGTCACCTTGGCCTGATCCGGACGGTTCATCACCTGTGGCACCACCAGCGCGGCGAGAATCCCGAGGATCACCACCACCACCATGATTTCGATGAGGGTAAAGCCCCTCTGCTTGCGTTCGTTCAACGTCATGCTCACTAGCCCACCAGTTGATTGAGAGAAAGGATCGGCAGCAGGATCGCCAGGACGATCACCAACACCACGGCCCCCATGAATACCAGCATGAAGGGTTCGAAAAGACCTACCAGCAACGAGATCTGCGCGGCCAGGTCGTTTTCCTGATTGCGCGCAGTGCGGGCGAGCATCTGATCGAGCTCACCGGATTTCTCGCCGCTGGCAATCATGTGCAGCATCATCGGCGGAAACTCGTTTGTCGCGTCCAGCGCGCGGGTCAGACTGCCGCCTTCACGCACGCGCTGCGCCGCCTCGATGACCTTGTCGCGGATACGCAGGTTGGCGATGACCGCCGCAGCAATGCCCAACGCATCCACCAACGGCACGCCGCTGCGGGTGAGGATCGCCAAAGTCGAGGCGAAACGCGCGGTGTTGGTCGCCCGCGCCAGTCGCCCGATCAGAGGAATGCGCAGGATCACGGCGTGCCAGCGGCGCTTGATCTTTTCATCGCGCAACGCCTGCCGCATGCCGATCGCGGCCACGACGATCCCCACGAACATCAGCCAGCCCCAGCGCTGCACCGCCTCGCTCACGGCGATCAGCCCGGTAGTCAGCGCCGGTAGTTCCTGCCCGGTGTTGACGAAGACCTTGACCACATCGGGCACCACGTAACCCAGCAGCAACACCACAATGGCCAGCGAGGCCACTAGCAGGATCACGGGATATAACAGTGCCAGCTGAATCTTCTGCCGCGACTGCTGGCGCTGGTCGGTGTAGTCGGCCAGTTGATCGAGCACCAGCCCCAGATGCCCGGCATGCTCGCCGGCCGCGACGGTGGCGCGGTACAGCTCGGGAAACGCCGACGGATATTCGCGCAGCGATCCCGCCAGGCTATGCCCTTCCATCACCCGGGCGCGGACCGCCAGCAACATCGACTTGATCTTCTGCGACGTCGATTGTGCCGCCGCCGCACGTAGCGCCTCTTCGATGGGCAGCGCAGCCTGGACCAGGGTGGCGAGCTGGCGTGTCACCAAGGCCAGGTCGCGAGCCGACAGCCCCCGACCGAAAGCGAACCCACCGCCACCGGTATCTTCCTTGGCCTTGGCCTGCTTGACCTCCAGCGGCGACCACTGTTTTTCACGCAACAGCTGACGCGCTTGGCGCGGGCTGTCGGCTTCAATCAGGCCTTTCTGCTCGCGACCGCGTGGGTCGAGCGCCAGGTACTCGAAGGCGGCCATCAGGCAGCATCTCCGGCAAGCCGGCTATCGGTTCCACATAAACCCGATCCGCTTGCATGCCTGTACGGCGCCTGCCGGTCAATGGCGTTCATCTCACTCCTCACGTGTCACGCGCAACACTTCTTCAATGGTGGTCACGCCTTCGCGCACCTTGCGCAGCCCGTCTTCGCGGATGCTCGGGCCCAGCCGACGCGCGTGACGAAGCATGTCCTGCTCGGCTACGCGGGTGTGGATCATGCTGCGCAGGGTGTCATCGAACATCACCAGCTCGTAGATGCCGGTCCGTCCACGGTAGCCCAGCTGCCGGCAGACGTCGCAACCCTCGGCGTGATACAGCGTCGGCGCCTCGCTCGGGTCGATACCGAACAGTGCGCATTCGGCTTCATCGGCGACATAGGCGCGTTTGCAGTCATTACACAGCACCCGTACGAGGCGCTGGGCCAGCACGCCGAGCAGCGACGAGGAAATCAGGAACGGCTCCACGCCCATGTCCACCAGTCGCGTCACCGCACCAATGGCGCTGTTGGTGTGCAGCGTGGAGAGCACCAGGTGACCGGTCAGCGAGGCCTGCACTGCCATGTCGGCGGTTTCCTGGTCACGGATTTCGCCAACCATCACCACGTCTGGGTCCTGACGCAGGATGGCGCGCAAACCACGGGCGAAGGTCATGTCGACCTTGGTGTTGACCTGGGTCTGGCCGATGCCTTCGAGGTTGTATTCGATCGGATCCTCGACGGTGAGGATGTTGCGCGTGCGGTCGTTGAGCGTGACCAGGCTAGCGTAAAGCGTGGTGGTTTTTCCCGAGCCGGTCGGGCCGGTGACGAGGATGATGCCGTGGGGCTTCTGCACCGCCTGCTCCATCACCCGCCGGTCCCGGTCGCTCATGCCCAGATGACGCAGGGTCAGCCGACCGGCCTGCTTGTCGAGCAGACGCAGCACCACCCGCTCGCCGTTGGCCGACGGCAGGGTCGAGACGCGGATGTCCACTTCGCGACCACCGACGCGCAAGGAAATCCGGCCGTCCTGGGGGATGCGCTTTTCAGCAATATCCAGCCGCGCCATGACCTTGATCCGCGACACCAGCAATGCCGCCAACTCGCGCTTGGGCTGCACCACTTCACGGAGAATGCCGTCGATGCGGAAGCGGATTACCAAGCGTTTCTCGAAGGTTTCGACGTGAATATCCGAGGCGTTTTCCTTGATCGCCTCGCCGAGGATGGCGTTGATCAGGCGAATGATCGGCGCATCGTCTTCCTGTTCGAGCAGGTCCTCGGTTTCCTGGATCTGATCGGCCAGGCTGTGCAGATCCATCTCGTCACCCAGCCCCTCGACCATCAGCATCGCCGCCGACGAGTCGTGCTGGTAGGCGGCACCGAGCGCCTGATCGAACGCTTCTGGCGTCAGCCATTGCATCGGCAATGGCCCACCGGCCACGCGCTGAGCTTCCTGAAGCGCAGTCAACGGCGCCCCCTCGCGCACGCATAAACGCAGGCCTTCGGGGCGGTCCAGCAGGATCACACCATGGCGCCGAGCGAAGGCGAAGGGCAGACGCGCGGGGAGCAGATTACCTTCGGCGGACGGGGGCAACATAGAAAATTTCCTGATTGGAGCTTGGGTAAAGTCGAGAATTCTGCTGAAAAAATTGCATGCTGTCCGATTCTCGATACCAACTGTGACAACACACACAGTCCGGGATTCTCGCCGAGCGGGTAGGGGAACTTCTGTTTAACCTCGCGCCGCCTAGAACGGGGCGTCCATGCCTCCTCGTCGCCAACGGAATCAGCGGAGTCAGCAGTGTCGTCCCGAGCGTTCGATAGATACCCACCGACCAATAGATGGCCCGCTCTGCGCTGGGCGGCACCGGTGGCTATCGCACTGGCAGCCATCGCCAGCTTCACCTGGCAGGCTCTCGAATTAAGGGACTGGCTGACGCAACCCGCCTTCGCTCCCGCTCCTGTCGCGATTCCCGAACGCCATTCTGTAGATATGAACCCGGCCATGGATCGCCTGTTCGGTGCAAAGAGCGAGGCTGCCCGCAACGAACAACGTTTACGGCTGCGCGCCAGCTTCGTGCATTCCGACCCGAGCCGCTCCAGTGCTTTGATCATTGTGGACAACGATCGCCCTCGACGCCTCCTTCAGGGAGACGAAGTAATGCCCGGGATGAGGCTGTCGGCCATTCACCATGATCACGTGCAGCTGGCGCATGCCGGTCAGCTGCAAAGCGTATGGCTGCGTCGCGTCCCGGGAGAGCAACGGCCATGAGCCTGACCAGGCGAACGAACAAGGTGCTGCTGACGTGGCTGATCGCCGCCAGCTGTCTGGCATCCATCTGCATTCCGTCGCCGGCCATTGCGGTAAATCCGGCTGCCGAAAGCAGCGAGGAGCGCTGGACGATCAATATGCGTGACACGGACATCCGTGACTTCATCGAGCAGGTTTCCAGCATCGGCGGCCAGACCTTTGTCGTCGATCCCAGGGTCAAGGGCCAGGTGACGGTGATCGCTCAAGAGCCTCTGAGTCTGGCCGAGCTTTATCAGCTGTTCCTCTCGGTGATGGCGACTCACGGTTTCGCTGTACTGCCACAGGGCGCGCAGACCGCCATCGTCCCCAACGCCGAGGCCAAGGCGGAAGCCGGCAGCGGCGGCAACCTGGAAACACGCGTGCTGCAGGTGCAGCATGGCTCGGTCGGCGAACTGGCGGCGCTGATCCGCCCGCTGGTTGCCGGTTACGGGCATCTCGCCGCTGTGCCTTCGGCCAATAGCCTGATCGTCAGCGACCGGCCGACCAATATCGCCCGCATCGAAGACGTCCTGCGTCAGCTCGATAGCCGCCAGCAGCGCGACTACAGCATCTACGAGCTGCGCCATATCTGGGTGCGCGATGCCGCGCAGGTGCTTGGCGATTCGTTGAAACACGGACAGACCGACGCCATCCAGGTGATCGCCGACCATCGCGCCAACCGGCTGATCCTGCTGGGACCGCCGCAAGCGCGTGCCCGGCTGTTGCAGCTCGTCCAGTCCCTTGACACGCCCGCCTCGCGCTCGTCGAACACCCGGGTGATCCGCCTGCGTTACGGCGATGCCAAGAACCTCGCCAACACGCTCGGCGAGCTGGCGACAAGCATGACCGAGCCGGATGCCAGCGGCAGCACGCGTCAGCGCCAGGTCATGATCCGTGCCGACGAAAGCCTCAATGCCCTGGTGATCCTCGCCGAACCGGACATGCTGGGCGAGCTTGAAAATCTGGTACGCCAGCTGGACGTACCGCGTGCGCAGGTCCTGGTGGAGGCGGCCATCATCGAAATGTCCGGCGACGTCAGCGAAGCCCTAGGCGTGCAGTGGGCCATCGACGGGCGGAACGGCGGCCTCGGCGGCGTCAACTTCAGCAACACCGGGCTTTCCATCGGCACCCTGCTCGGTGCCCTCGGCTCGGAAGACCCCAGCCGACTCGCCAGCGCGCTGCCCAACGGCGCCATCGTGGGTGTTGGCAACGACAACTTCGGCGCCTTGATCACGGCGCTCTCGTCCACCGGCAAGAGCAACCTGCTGTCCACGCCGACACTGCTAACGCTGGACAACCAGCCGGCGGAGATTCTGGTCGGCCAGAACGTGCCCTTCCAGACCGGCTCCTATACCACCACCAGCGACGGCGCCAGCAACCCCTTCACCACCATCGAGCGAGAGGACATCGGCGTCTCGCTGAAGATCACCCCTCACATCAACGATGGCTCCACCCTGCGCCTGGAGATCGAGCAGGAAATCTCGACCCTGGTAAATGCCCCCACCGGCATCCAGGTGTCGGACGTGATCACCAACAAGCGTTCCATCAAGAGCACCATCCTCGCCGACGATGGCCAGGTGATCGTGCTCGGTGGCCTGATCCAGGACGACGTCACCCAGAGCATGAGCAAGGTGCCGCTGCTCGGGGATATACCGCTGCTGGGCCGCCTGTTTCGCTCCACCCGCGACAGCCGGGTCAAGCGCAACCTGATGGTCTTCCTCCGCCCGAGCGTCACCCGCGATGGCGCCGGGCTGAGCAACCTCAGCCTGGGGAAATACCAGGAGATGCACGGACTCAGCCGGCGCGAAGCCTTCAGTGGCAGTTCGCTGCCCGATGATCCGCGCAGGCTCTTCGACCGAAGCGGCACGCAGCCAGAGCTGGACTTGCGCAGCCAGCCAGCACCGGATGAAGCCCCTCGGGCGCTTGCGATACCACCGCAACCGGCATTGCAACTGGCGCCACCCACGCCGGCAATCATCGACATCAAGCCCGCAGAAACCCACCAGAGCCACACCATCCAGCTGGTCGCTGGCAGCGATTCTGAGCGGATGCGAGCGCTGGTCGAACGCCATCCTGAACAGCCACTGCGGTTGCTCCAGGGCCAGAGGCAGGGCGGGCCATGGTATTCGTTGACCTATGGCGATTACCCAAGCAAAGAACTTGCGCGTCAGGCACTTGACACTATTCCGCCAGAACTGCCGCAAAACGGCGCCTTCATCGTCTCAAACAGCCAAGATGGCAGCTAAGTAGCAGAAAAGTCTGAAAATTTTGCGAGAAACGTCCGACAAAAAGTTGACGCATTGCTGAAAATGGATTTTTCCACTTCGCTTGTGTCTGCATGAAAAATCAACGCTTATTGCTATTGGCATTACTTTCCCTCTCCTTGTCTGGCTGTCTCGATGAAGGTGGCGGCAGCAAGAAACCGAACCACACCGAAACGCCCCCGGCTACCAGTACTCCTGAAGAGCCGCAGCCGGATGAGACGCTGCCGGAGCCGGAGAAGCCGCCCGTTGTACCGCCGCTCGATCCGCAACCCCAGCCGGGTGACGGAGATACCACAGTGCCTGCGCCCGGATTCCCCGAACCCACCGACGCGGTGCGCGAGGAAATCGACGCCGAGGGCTTCTACGACATAGACGCCAGTGGCAAGCCACGCGCCGTGCGCAACGACCTGAGCGGCAATCTGCCCGCCATGGTGCAGTTCGTCCAGAACCATTCGGTGGATCCTTCGGGCAATGCCGCGAAGAAGATGCCCATGCTCACCAGTGAGCGCGAAGCCCTGCTGCTGGTGACGCCCGATCCGGCCCAAGGCGAGGTCCAGAGCCTGACCTTGAGCCTGAGCGTCGACGGCCAGACCATGCCCGCCATCGCCCTGCGTCATCCCGACGAGCTGCCCGAGGCCGATCGCAACTCCAGCGACGCGCGCCCCGACGTGCGCTATTCACGGCGTGCCTGGTCCGCCGTGCTGCCCTGGGACTGGGTCAAGCCGGGGATGAGCCTGTCCATCGGCGACGATCGCGGTCGCAATGGCGTACTCGCGGGCGATGCCATCGACATTGCCGCACCGGCCGAACTGGTGGTCAACAACCTGCGCCTGGGCATGCTCACCGAGCCGCCGCGCAGCAACGGGCACTACATGCTGCTGGAGCCGGTCAGAGCCGGCACCGACTACTTCCAGACCGTGCCGCTTTCGCGGCTTACCGTGGCCAAGTACGACGAAGTGATCCTGTCCCGGGTGATGGTTTCCGATGGCACCATCTACGACACGGCCAGCGCCGGCGAGGGCGGCGTCTACGGCGGCGACATGCGCGAGAACACCGCCAAGTCCACCTTCAGTGTCGGCATCAACCTGGCCAACTGGGGCGTCACCAGCTCTAGCATGCAGAGCCAGCAGCAGCCGCAGGTCACCCAGACCGTGGTGGTGCACCATGCACGTGGTGTCTACCAGAACGGCCCGAGCAATCACGGCCTGAGCGGCGGCAATGGCATGCTCACGCTGCTCGACTCGGTGGGCAACGAATTCAGTCACGAGATCGGTCATCACTACGGACTGGGCCATTTTCCAGGGCAGAACGTCGAACCGAAAAACACCTGGGACCGCCACCACGCCGACAGCGGCTGGGGCTACATCGGCTATCGCAAGCGCATGCGCGCCAACCTAGATTGGGGCAACTTCAATCCCGAAAACCCCCTGCGCTACAAGGAGCTGTACAACTACAACCGTGACTCCATGTCCGGCGGCTGGGCCGGCGGCAGCCTGTCGCGCTATACCCATTACACCGGCTACAGCACCAGCCTGAAAATCCAGTCATCGCTCGACAAGGCCGTGTTCGCCGCCGACTCGCCCACCGGCTATCGCAAATGGAACGCCGCCACTGGGCAGATGGAGGACTTCCAGCCAAAAATGCCGACCTCCAATCAGGTCTGGTACAACAGTGCCGATGGCAATTTCCCCAAGCCTCGCCGCCAGGGCATCACCGTTTTCACCCTGCTCGGCGGCTACGACCCGGTGAACATGGTCGGCCTGCTGTACCCGCCGGCGCGTAGCAACTGGGGTAACGTATTCGACTTGCCACAACCCTCCGCCGACGCCACCGCAGCCCAATGCTGGCTGAGCGTCGACTACGCCGGCGGACGCAACCAGCGCATCGCCCTGGCCCCTAATCGCCTGCAAAGCAACGCCAACAAGCTGCACGTACACGTGGCCGCCGATGAGCAGCCGCAGCAGGCCAGCCTGTATTGCCAGGCAACCGGCGGGACGGCACAGGAGCTGCACCGCGTGGCTTTCCCGCAGGACCTGCCACCCATCGAGCCACCGGTGGTCATCGGCCGCGAAGCCGGCTACCAGGCGCTGCGCCGCCTCGAACTGCCCGAGTTTGAGCAGGCCCTGCTCAAACTACAGGACCAGGCGGTACCCACTCTCAGCGGCCAGGCCAACGTGCTCTACGACAGCTGGGCCGATCAGGCCGAGGGACTCTCCGCCCCGGCCCGCGCGCAACTGGAACGCTACCGCGATCTGCAGAACAAGGGCCTGCGCCTGAATCGCTGGTTGGACGCCTACCAGACGCAACTCCAGGCCGGCGATCAGGCGGCCGAACAGGCGCTGCTCGGCCTCATCGAACAACTGGGGCTGCGCAGCGAACCCCTGCTGCCGTCGGCACAACCTTTGACAGTGAACAACAATTGCCTCAGGGCCGAGAGCGTCGACGGCGTTACCAAGCCGGTCATCATCGCGGCGGCCCAATGCAGCGGCGGCGCCAGCGAGACCTGGCTGGTGGACGCCAACGGCCGCATTCGCAGCGCGCAGCAGCCTCAGCTGTGCCTGACCGACCGCGGTGGCAGCAACGAGGTCGGCCTGAGCGAATGCAGCATCGGCGCAGACGCCCAGGTCTGGAGCATCGCCGACCTGCCGCAGATCAAGCGCGGGACGCGTTGCCTGGACCTCAATAGTGGCTTCCTGACGGAAGGCCGCGGCACGCTCATCACCTACAACTGCACGGGCGGCGCCAACCAGCGCTGGCAAGGCATCAGCGCCAATGACAACCTGCTGCTGCCGCTGCTGCAGAACCGCAACCTGCAGCCGCTGCTGCGGCTGGCTGCCAAGCCCTGAGTGAACGGCCCGGTCGCCAGGCGACCGGGCCGACAACCAGATGCCATTCTTCCCTGCCTTTTTCCGTACCTCGGCGATGCTGGCGACGCTGCTGACCATGGTTGGCCCTGCAGTTGCCGACGCGACCTCGCAGCTGCAGCTCCTGGCTATCTTCGCCAGCTCCGATACTGCCCGCTCCTCTGCCCTGGTGAGTAATCAGGAACAGGAACCCATGGCCGCACGGATTGGCCAATTCCTACCAGGCGGTTTTCGGCTGCAGGCAATCGCTCATGACCGCGTTCTCTTGACACGCGATGGCCGTACATTCCATTTGACTCTTCACGGTCGCACGCAAAGCACGACGGAATCGCTGCCTCCGCCTTCGCAGACATCCTTCGCCGCGACGCCTCTCGAACCTGCCTCCACCCCTTACGCCGATGCGTGCAACGCTCTGGCGCGCTTCGACCAGGCACAACGCGAGGAACTGCAAAGCCTCGGCGTCTGCTTCAGGTAAGCGCAGCAACCGTCTCGAACGACCGGCGACTCCCAAGCACAACGGCATAGCAATGCAGTACGAAAGCACCATCGACGGGTTCAGCGGCAAGGTCCGACAATTTCGACGGCTGCGTTTTTCAGCGCAACGCTGACAGAACTTTTAATCGCAAGCCGTGCGAACACCGTCGCCTCCGCCCGGTCGAAGATGCCCGGCACCGATGACGAATACCGCGTCAATGGTGGGTCATTCATGATTCGCCCTTCCGCGCCGCCGCGCTACAACCTCATGTCAGCCGTAACGCCATGGGTGGCGCCGTCTGCAGCGGTGCACGACGAACTGATGGTCATGCATTGACCGTTACGTCAAAAGCAATCACTTATTTAAAACAGTTGTTTGATTTTCTCGGCGATAGCAGAATGCTGCGCCGCGGCAGGCCGGACCAGCAGTGCAGAGGCCCGTTAGCCGATACGAACGCCCGTCGCCATTTGCAGTGGCCGGACGAACAGACCACCAGCGGCCGATAGTCGGCATCCGAGCCGGGGCTGCTGGTTACGATCAAGCAGGAGAACAAGAACAATGCACATTGGTGTTCCTCTCGAAACCAGGCCCGGTGAAACGCGCGTCGCCGCGACACCGGAAACCGTCAAGAAGCTGATCGGCCAAGGGCATCAGGTCACTGTGCAGAGCGGTGCAGGCGTACAGGCCAGCATCCCGGACAGTGCCTTCGAAGCGGCAGGCGCAACCATCGCCGATGCCGCTGCGGCGTTCGCAGCAGAGATCCTGCTGAAGGTGAACGCACCGAACGAAACCGAACTGGCGCAGATGCAGCCCGGTACGGTATTGGTCGGCATGCTCAATCCCTTCGACAACGAAAACATTGCACGCATGGCTGAACGCGGCATCGCCGCCTTCGCCCTGGAAGCCGCGCCGCGTACCTCGCGCGCGCAAAGCCTCGACGTGCTCTCTTCCCAGGCCAACATCGCCGGCTACAAGGCCGTCATGGTGGCTGCCAACCAGTATCCGCGCTTCATGCCGATGCTGATGACCGCCGCCGGCACGGTGAAGGCCGCGCGGGTGCTGATCCTCGGCGCCGGTGTTGCCGGCCTGCAAGCCATCGCCACGGCCAAGCGCTTGGGTGCCGTCATCGAAGCCTCGGACGTTCGCCCGGCGGTCAAGGAGCAGATCGAGTCGCTTGGCGCCAAGTTCGTCGACGTGCCGTTTGAGACCGACGAAGAGCGTGAATGCGCCGAAGGCGTCGGCGGCTATGCCCGTCCAATGCCCGCGTCCTGGATGACACGTCAGGCCCAGGCCGTGCACGAGCGTGCCAAGCAGGCCGACATCATCATCACCACCGCACTGATTCCGGGTCGCAAGGCGCCGACGCTGCTGCAGGAAGAAACCGTGCAGCAGATGAAGCCCGGCTCGGTAGTGATCGACCTCGCCGCCTCCCAAGGCGGCAACTGTCCATTGACCGAAGCCGATCAGGTGGTGGTCAAGCACGGCGTGACCCTGGTTGGCTACACCAACCTGGCGACCCTCGTGCCGGCGGATGCTTCGGCGCTATACGCACGCAACCTGCTGGACTTCCTCAAGCTGGTAATCGATGGCGAAGCCCGGTTCCAGCTCAATCTTGAAGACGACATCGTCGCTGCGTGCCTGATGTGCCGTGACGGCCAAGTCGTGCGCACCAACGGTTAAGGGAGCCTGAACATGGACATGATTTCTGATGGCATCTACAACCTGATCATCTTCGTGCTGGCGATTTACGTCGGCTACCACGTGGTCTGGAACGTCACCCCCGCGCTGCACACGCCGCTGATGGCGGTCACCAACGCCATTTCGGCGATCGTCATCGTCGGCGCCATGCTCGCCGCCGCGCTGACCGTCACCCCGATGGGCAAGCTGATGGGCACCCTGGCCGTGACCCTGGCCGCGGTCAACGTCTTCGGTGGCTTCCTGGTCACCCGGCGCATGCTGGAGATGTTCAAGAAGAAGGAGCGCGCTGGCGCCAAGGTGGAGTCCAAGCCATGAGCATGAACCTGATCACCCTGCTCTACCTCATCGCTTCGGTGAGCTTCATCCAGGCCCTCAAAGGCCTGTCGCACCCGACCACCTCGCGGCGCGGCAACCTGTTCGGCATGATCGGCATGGGCATCGCCGTGGTCACCACAGTGTTCCTGGTGTTCAAGCTCGGCGCGCAGCTGGTCGAGAGCGCCAGCCCCTGGAGCGGCCTGGGCTTCATCGTCCTCGGCCTGCTGATCGGCGGCAGCATCGGCACGCTGATGGCCAAGCGCGTCGAAATGACCAAGATGCCCGAGCTGGTCGCCTTCATGCACAGCATGATCGGCCTGGCCGCGGTGTTCATCGCCATCGCCGCGGTGCTGGAGCCGCAATCGCTGGGCATCGTCCAGGCCATCGGCTACCCGATCCCGGCCGGTAACCGTCTGGAGCTGTTCCTCGGTGCAGCCATCGGCGCCATCACCTTCTCCGGTTCGGTGATCGCCTTCGGCAAGCTGTCGGGCAAATACAAGTTCCGCCTGTTCCAGGGCGCGCCGGTGGTATTCGCCAACCAGCACAAGATTAACCTCGCCGTCGGCGTGGCGATTCTGGTGCTGGGTCTGATCTACACCTTCAGCGGCAACTTCACCGCGTTCATGATCCTGGTGGCGCTGGCCTTCGTGATCGGCGTGCTGATCATCATCCCCATCGGCGGCGCCGACATGCCGGTGGTGGTCTCGATGCTCAACAGCTACTCGGGCTGGGCGGCGGCCGGTATCGGCTTCTCGCTGAACAACTCGATGCTGATCATCGCCGGCTCGCTGGTCGGTTCTTCGGGCGCAATCCTCTCCTACATCATGTGCAAGGCGATGAACCGCTCGTTCTTCAACGTCATCCTCGGCGGCTTTGGTGGCGACGCCGATGCCGGCCCGGCGACGGGGAGCAAAGAACAGCGTCCGGTCAAATCCGGCTCCAGCGATGATGCCGCCTTCCTCCTGTCGAACGCCGACACCGTGATCATCGTCCCTGGCTACGGCCTGGCGGTGGCACGCGCGCAGCACGCGCTGATGGAACTGGCCGAGAAGCTGACCCACATGGGCGTGACCGTGAAGTACGCGATTCACCCGGTCGCGGGCCGTATGCCCGGGCACATGAACGTGCTGCTGGCCGAGGCCGAAGTGCCGTACGAGATGGTGTACGAGATGGAAGACATCAACTCCGAGTTCGGCCAGGCTGACGTGGTGCTGGTGCTCGGCGCCAACGACGTGGTCAACCCGGCGGCGAAGAACGATCCCAAGTCACCCATCGCCGGCATGCCGATCCTCGAGGCGTACAAAGCCAAGACGGTCATCGTCAACAAGCGCTCCATGGCCAGCGGCTATGCGGGCCTCGACAACGAGCTGTTCTACATGGACAAGACCATGATGGTCTTCGGCGATGCCAAGAAGGTCGTCGAAGACATGGTCAAAGCCGTGGAATAAGCGATACCCGTAACACCAGAACCCCTCCCGGTTTCGCCGCGAGGGGTTTTGTTTTTTGAGCTGCGGCGGCAGTCAGAGCCCGAATACGGTCGCGAGGTGCTGCTCGTAGCGCTGGATGTCCGCTTCGATGGAAGGCCGCTTCATCACGTCGACGCAAAGGAAAGTCGGCAGGCCTGTCATGCCCAGGAACTCGTTGGCCTTGTGAAACGGGAAGTACACGGCATCGACGCCCTTGCCTTCGAAGAAATCGGTCGGATCGTCGAAGGCCTGCTGCGGCGCATTCCAGGTCGCAGAAATCATGTACTGCTTGCCCTGCAACAACCCACCGCTGCCGTACTTTTGCGACGCATCGGAGCGTGTGCGGCCGTCGTTGGCGTAGAGGCTGCCGTGGCCCTCGGTGAACACCTCGTCGAGGTACTTCTTCACTGTCCAGGGCGCGCCCATCCACCAACCAGGCATTTGATAAATGACTACGTCCGCCCAGAGGTACTTGGCGACCTCCTCTGCCAATTCATAGCCGGCATCGATCTGGGTTTGCTTGACGTCGTAGCCGGCACGGTCGAGAAAGCTCAACGCGGTTTCGTGAAGGGTCGCGTTGTAGCGGCCATCGGAGTGGGCGAACTGTTTTCCGCCATTGAGCAGCAATACGTTTTTCATCGGACAGACGACCTGATCAGTTACGAATGGCGAGCAGCCTAACGATTACTAACCCCGCGAAACAGAGCCTTTGAGACAAAAACGAATTGACTGAAAGTTAAGAATGCTTGGCCGGCTCATGCGGTAGCGTTTGCAACCAGCCACTGCCCTTACGGAGCCAAGAAAGTCATGAGCGACACCTGTGCCTTCATCCTCCACGCCTACACGCGACCGGACAAAGCCGACGAATTCGAAGCGCTTTTCCGCAGCTATGTTGCCCCGAGCCGGGCCGAAGACGGCTGTATCGAATACCACATGCTGCGCGATGGCGAAGACCCGACGCTGTTCATCTTCTATGAGGTCTGGCAATCGCCCGAGCATCTCCAGGCGCACAGTGCGCTGCCTCACATGCGTCGCTTCCACGAACAGCGCATGGATTTCCTGACTCGTGAGTTCGAGATCCGCCCGATCAAAATGATCAGCCCGTCATCCGCTACGGGCTGAACCAGGCCAAGCAGGTCTCGTTGCAAAGAACAGTTCCGCTGGATTAACAGCCGTACAGTTCGTTTGCATTTGCAACTGGACCGGCACAATCCAGAACGCCTGTGACTGTTACGCAACAGCGCGCCAGGCGACTCTATTTGCCTATAACCCATCCCCGCGAAACGGCGGGAAGGAGAGGCACATGGAGCGCGTACTGCCCCGCATGCTCACCCTCCGTATCGGCACGGCACCGCTACGCCGATTGTTGCAACTGTTGCGGCTCTGGCAGCAACGCGCGCGCACCCGGCGCCAACTGGCGGCGCTGGACGATCATCAACTGTCCGACGTCGGCATCAGTCACAGTGAGCGGATGGACGAGCTGAGTAAGCCGTTCTGGCGTTGACGCCACACTTCTCTGATGACGCCTAGCGGCATAAGCTGAACGGCATCGCCCGGCCACGGGTCGAAGTTGCTCAGCTCTGGAGAAGTGTATGAACAAATATCTATTGTCAGTTGCCGCCGCTGCCTGCCTGATCACGGGAACGGCCTTCGCCGGCAGCGTCACCGGGACCATCGACGCGATCGGCGCCTCGCTGGTCAACACTGTCGAAGGCACCTCCGACATCACCTCGAACCTGGGCGACGACAAGCTGGTACGCGACGCGCGGGACGATGCGGCCCGTTTCGTGGCAAGCAATGGCGAGGCACGTGGTGCTCAGCTGGAAGCCGCGCTAAAACACATCCGCAGTGAGCGACCGGGCATCGAAGCCAGCGACCTGCAGCTGGCCAGCGCCATTCTGGCGCTCTGACGTACAGTTTTATAGCAAGCGTGCGCTAGCCCTGGGGCTAGCGTTTCGCTAGCCTATGCGGCTGATTTTTCGGCATCAGGATCCGCATGCGTTCGCTTTACCTTGTATTGGTCAGCTGTTGCCTTTGTGGCAACGCACAGGCCTTCGATAGCCTTCTTGCTGGCAGTGTCGCTTCCACCTATGTCGCCAGCCAGGTAACCAGCGCCCCGTTCGACAACAAGCTGATCCTCGACTCCAAAGACGAAGCCGCGAGGTTCGTCGCCAGCGATGGCGAGAACCGCGGAGCGCGGCTGGAATCGGCGCTGCGTTGGCTGCGTGAAAACCACCCGCAGCTGGCTGCAAGCGACCTTGAACTGGCCGAGGCAATCCTCGTCCAATGACCCACTACGTTTTACGAGAACCCTTATGAACTTCAAGCTGACCGCCGTGCCGCTCGCACTGGTCCTGTTCGTCGGCGGTGCCCAGGCGCAGACCCTGGTGGCCACCAGCAACATCCTCGTCAACGCGCTGGATCGCAGCATCAACTTCACCTCGGACGTGACCAGCCGCATCAGCGACATGAAAGTTGTCAGCGAAGCGCGGGACGAAGCGGCCGGCTTCGTCGCAAGCGGCGGCGAGATTCGTGGTGCTCGTCTGGAGGCAGCATTCGGCGGGCTGCGCAGCGCATTCCCCGAAGCTCGGCAAGCCAGCGACCAGGCACTGGCTGAACTCATCCTCGCCCAGTGAAATCACCTAGCGCATGGTCGATTGCCGTTGCGCTCACTGCGCTCGCCAATTTTGCTCAGGCCGACCTTCGCCTGACGCTGGATGACCGCAACCTGCAACCAGCCGAACAGGCGGCTAGCCAGCAGCTACTGACCGAAGCCATGGCCGCACTGCCACCGCGAATGGTCGAACGCCTCGACCGCGACGTCCGCGTTCGCTGGCACGCTGGGCTGACGCACGACGTCTACGGTAGCGCCGGTGGCGATTTGTTGCTGCTCAACCGCCGCTTGCTGCCCGCGCTAAGCGATGGCTCAGCGGTCACGCAGCGCACCAATCGCCCGCATGGCACCGTGCGCCGCGAGCTGCTGGCCACGCTGATTCACGAAATCGCCCATCTCTACGATCGCGCCCGGCTCTGGTCGCCGGATGGCTATCGGCAGTTGGCTTTTTGTAGTCAGCGTGCCGCCAGCCTCGGCTTGGTGGGATTACCGGATGCCTGCCGCGGACAAACCGAGCGCCGTTTCACCCTCAGCGACGACCCGCGCCTGCTCGACCTTGCTGGCTGGCCCCAGCGCGTCGGCCAACGCGGCGAACGGGAAGTCAGCAATGCCCAGGCCGCTCGTAGCCCGGATCTCTATGAGCTGACCAATCCCCTCGAATTCGTCGCGGTGAATCTCGAGTACTTCCTGCTGGACCCCAGCTACGTCTGCCGCCGTCCTTCGCTGCATCGCTATTTCCGCGAACATTTCGGCTGGCAGCCGGCAGAAGCGGATGAATGCGCGAGCGGTTTGCCGATCCTCAACGCCGGTCATGATTTCGCCCGCACACCGTTAGTGGAACTCGATCCGGAACGCGTCTACGAAGTGGACTATCTGTTCGCCGAGGCTAATGACGCCTGGGTCAGCCGCTGGGGACACAGCATGCTGCGCCTGGTGATCTGCGCGCCGGGCCGTCCACCCGGGCCGGATTGCCGGCTGGATCTCGATCACCATCTGGTGCTGTCTTTCCGCGCCTTCGTCGGCGACGTGCAGCTGTCCAGCTGGGATGGCCTGACCGGCGTTTACCCATCGCGCCTGTTCGTCCTGCCGCTGGGTCAGGTGATCGACGAATACACCAAGGTCGAGCTGCGCAGCCTCGCCTCGATCCCGCTGAAGCTGGAACATCGCGAGATCGAAATGCTGGTCGAGCGCAGCGCCGAGATGCACTGGAGCTATGACGGCGACTATTACTTCCTGTCCAATAACTGCGCCGTGGAAACCCTCAAGCTGCTGCGCAGCGGGACGGCCCGTCCCGAATTCGACGCGTTGGACAGCATCCTGCCCAGCGGGCTGCTGGAACTCCTGATCAATCGCGGCCTGGCCGATGCCAGCGTGCTCGACGACCCTCGCGAGGCGCTGCGTCTGGGATATCGCTTCGATTCCTACCGCGATCGGTATCAGGCCATGTTCGCGGTGCTCCGCGAACGACTGGGCCTGCCGCAAAGCAACGTTGAGGAATGGCTCGCGCTAAGCGCCGAGCAACGCCGCCCCTGGATCGACCAGGCCGACCTGCGCGCTAGCGCGGCCCTGTTGCTAGTGGAGCAAGCCGCGCTGCGCCGGCATCTGTTGCTTGCACAGGAAGAGCTGAAGAATCGCTACCTGAGCGGTCGCGAGCGCGGTGACCAGAGCCTGGCCAAAGCCGACGACACCCTGCAGGGAATCCTCGCTAATAGCGGCTACCTGAGTCGCCCCGCCGAGCTGCTCGATGGCCACGGCTACGGGCTACCGCAGGCCAGCGAATGGGCGCGCCTGGAGCAAGAAAGCAGCCAGCGCCAGGCACGGCTGCTGCAGCTTACCGAGACATTGAACGCGGAGGTCCGCATGCTGCTGAGTGAGGAGCGTCGGCTCGAGTTGGAGGACGTGGAGGCCAACCTGACGCAAATCGGCGATCGCCTGCGTGGCTTGCATAGGGCCGGCGGCGGGCTGCAGTTGCCTTAATGCATGCAGCTCGGGTCCGGGAAAGAATTTCGTCCATCGCCCCCTTTCGCTATCCACTTAGGTAATACCGAACAGTACTTAGTTTACGGATGCGAATGCAGCCAATGGCTGGCGCATTCGCATTGCTCCCTATTTGGGAACCAGGCCGACCTTAAAGCCTGCAGCTTCGATACCGGCGATAGCCACCTGCTCATCCTCATCCGAGGAAGCGCCGCTTACACCGACAGCGCCGATCACTTCGTCGTTCGCGTCGAGAATCAGAACCCCGCCCGGCACCGGTATGAAGGAACCATCAGACGCAGCCGCAACCGAGGCGAGAAAGGCCGGACGGAGCTCGTTTCGCTCGCCTATCGCCCGGCTGGAAGCGCCGTTCCCGAGCGCGGCAAACGCCTTACCGCGCGCAACGGGAAGTCTCAACGGCGCGCAGCCATCTTCCCGTTCGGCAGCAATCAGGTTTCCACCTCCGTCCATGACAAACGCTGTCAGCGGATCCATGTCTTGCGCTCGCGCTTGAGTGAATGCTGCGTCTAGAATCTGTCGAGCCTGGGCTCGGGTAATTTTCACGCTGGAACGAAAAACCTTGCCTGCCATTTACTGCCTCCGAGTTTTCGATAAACACTTAATGCAGGATCCGAACGAGCCGGAACGGTGTGATGATTAATGCTTCAGGGATTTTGCCGGACGCCAACTAGCCTGGCTGCCGATCATCTTGCCTCAGATCGAATTCTTAATGCAATTCTGGTATTTTTCTGCTATTAAATTAATTAAGCGCACCGCTGAGCAGCCTGTGCATTAGTTGGCAACTTGAACGTTAAATATTATCTCAAACACGGCGACTATTAATGGTAACGGGACGAACCTAGGCTACCGCTTAATATCATTCCAAACGAACCGCACTCTATTCGCGAGACCTCTATGGAAAAAATTCAACACCGAATCCTTTACCAGGAAGCGGCCGACAGAATCCGGGAATTAATTGAGCATGGAGTACTTACCGCAGGAGAAAAAATCTCTGAAAAACAGCTTTGCGACAAATTCGGAATTTCACGGACGCCACTTCGTGAGGCCCTGAAGGTCCTGACTTCCGAAGGGTTGATAGAAATACTCCCCAACCGTGGGGCACGGGTAAGCCGCCTCAGTTTAAGTGATGTTCAGCACACCTACGACGTAATGGGCGCATTGGAAGGCCTTGCGGGCGAAGCGGCGTGCCGCCGTATAACAGAAGATGAATTATCGGCTATTATCGAACTTCACAGGCAGATGCTTGATTATTTTAATCGCCAAGATTTGCAGGCTTACTTCCAAGCCAACCGACAAATTCATGAACGCATTCTGGCCGCATCAGGTAACGCCGTACTATTAGAAATGTATAACAACCTGAGCCAACGGATTAAACGGTTTCGTTTTACTGCAGAGATGAGTCCTGAGTTTTGGCAGAAGGCAGTGAACGACCATGAACAAATGATTAAAGCCTTGCAGGATCGCGACAGTAAACGACTCGGTGATATTCTTCGGGAACATTTGAATAAAAAGCTTGAAGCCGAAAATCTTTCGGGCGTGGCTTAAACCTGTTGAAAACTCGCTGCGAGCCATGTTGCTGCTGCGATGGAACCGGACAAGACGCTGGGGTAGGTAAAGGTCTTTCCTTTACCCGTCCCGCAGCACCTCAGGCTTTAGTGGCGGTACAGCTCCATCCCGATGCCCTCGATCACCGTGTCAGGCTCAGGCCAGTGCCTGCTCCAGCACCTTGGCCACATGCAATGCCGTCTTCCCTGCCCCGTCATGAATCTGATGCCGGCAGCTGGTGCCGTCTGCCACAACCAGATCATCGGCTTGTGCCTGGCGCACGGCGGGCAACAGCTTCAGTTCAGCCATTTGCATGGACGCTTCGTAGTGTTCGCTTTCATAACCGAAGCTTCCGGCCATTCCGCAACATGAGGTTTCGATGGTTTCGACCTTCAGTTCGGGAATCCAGCGCAGGACTTTTTCTACCGGACGCAACGCGTCAAATGCTTTCTGATGGCAATGGCCGTGAAGCATTGCCCGTGGAGCGTTCAGCGCTTTCAGCTTCAGATCCAGACGCCCGGCATCGTGCTCGCGCACCAGAAACTCCTCAAACAGCAAGGAGGCGCGGGACAACGCCCTGGCTTGCTCGCCGTAACCGTATTGCAGAAACTCGTCGCGCATGGTCAAGAGACAGGATGGCTCCAGGCCAACGATGCTGACGCCGCGCTCAACGAACGGCATCAGATAATCCAGCGTGCGCTTGGCTTCCGTCTTGGCCTTGTCGACCTGGCCGGAGGCCAGATAGGTACGACCACAGCAAAGCGGCCGCTCGCTGGGTGCCTTGTTGAAATGCACACGATATCCGGCCGCGCTCAGTACGCGTCGGGCTGCTTCGGCATTCCCTGGTTCCATGTAGTTATTGAAGGTGTCGACGAACAACAGCACTTCTTTTGTACCTGCGGCGCTGTTCGATGCTGTGGCGCTATCGAGGAAGCTGCGCTGGAAGCTTGGCAATGCCCGCTGGGTAGCCAGTCCCAGGCTTTTCTTGACCCAATTAGCCAATGCCGGTAAGCCCTCGACCGCAGCCATGACACCGGAGAAATATCCCGCGTAAGGCGCATATCGTGGCATTTCGGCGACAAGCCGTTCGCGAAGTGGCATCGGATGCGTCTTCGCCCAGGCCGCGCGGGCTTCGATCTTCATCTTGGCCATGTCTACGCCGGTCGGGCATTCGCGCTTGCAGCCTTTGCACGATACGCAAAGATCGAGCGCGTCCTTCACGTCCTGGCTCGCCAGACCTTCCGCGCCGAGTTGGCCAGACAAGGCCAGACGCAAGGTGTTGGCACGGCCGCGAGTCAGATGTTGCTCGTTTCGCGTAGCGCGAAAGCTCGGGCACATGGTCCCCGCATCGAATTTGCGGCAATGGCCATTGTTATTGCACATCTCCACGGCCTTGATCAGGCCGGATGTCGGATCACCGCCGGTGCCGGGCGCGCTTTGTTCTCCGGTGAGCGGGTCACGCAGCACGTCCCAGCCCGACCAGTCGAGCATGGGCGTCACCGGAATGGCCTGATAATCCTTGGGGAAACGGAACAGGCTTTGATCGTCCATCTTGGGCGTATCGACAATCTTCCCGGGATTGAGCAAATTTTCCGGGTCGAATAATTGCTTTATTTCCTTGAACGCGGCGTTGATCTGCGGCCCGAACTGCCACGCCACCCACTCGCCCCGGCAAATACCGTCGCCATGTTCGCCGGAAAATGCGCCCTTGTATTCCCTGACCAGCGCCGAGGCTTCTTCGGCAATGGCACGCATTTTTGCGCCGCCGTCACGCCGCATGTCCAGGATTGGCCGCACGTGCAGCGTGCCGACACTGGCGTGGGCATACCAGGTGCCTTCAGTGCCATATTTATGGAAAACCTGCGTCAGTTTGTCGGTGTACTCGGCGAGGCCGTCGAGCGGGATGGCGCAGTCTTCGATGAAGGACACCGGTTTGCCGTCGCCCTTCATGCTCATCATGATATTCAGCCCCGCCTTGCGGACATTCCACAATGCTGTCTGTTCGGGGCCATCGACCATGTCCACCACACCGCCCGGCAGGCCCAGGTCGCCCATCAACTCATTCAGGCTGGCGAGTTGCTGGCGCAGCATCTGGATGTCATCGCCGGCGAACTCGACGAGCAGTATTGCCGCGGGCGCACCGATCAGCGCCTTTTCAATGACCGGACGGAACGCCGGGTTCTCTAGTGACAGATCGATCATGGTTCGATCAACCAGCTCGACAGCCGTAGGCTCCAGCTTGACGATGTGCTGGGTCATGTCCATCGCCTGATAGAACGTCGGGAAGTTCACCACTCCCAGTACTTTCTGCTTCGGCAACGGCGCCAGCTTGAGCTTGATGCGTTGAGTCAGCGCCAGGGTCCCTTCGGAGCCAATCAACAGATGCGCCAGGTTGATCTGACCGTTGCGGTCGTAAGGCAGCTGGTTCTGGCAGTTGAAAATGTCCAGGTTATAGCCGCCCACACGACGCAACACTTTGGGAAAGTGCTCACGAATATTGGCATCTTCGCGGCTGGCGATCTGCTGCACCTGCTGAGCAATGTTGCGCACCCTTTCGCTGCCCGACAGCTCATGGATATAGCCGAAATGGCCTTGTGAGCCATCCGCCAGCAACGCATCGATGCCAAGGACGTTATGCACCATGTTGCCGTAGCGGATCGATCGCGATCCGCAGGAATTGTTACCGGCCATACCGCCAATGGTGCATTGGGCGGCAGTTGAGACATCGACCGGGAACCAGAGCCCATGAGGCTTCAGCCACCGATTCAAATCGTCCAGAACCAGCCCGGGCTCAACCACGACGGTCATCTGTTCCTTGTCGAACTCGACGACCTGGTTCAACCATCGGCTGGTATCCAGAACAATGGCCTCGCCCACTGTTTGCCCGCACTGGCTGGTCCCGCCTCCCCGTGCCAGTACCGGAACCTTCGCGTCGCGGGCGATATCCAGCGCGATTTGAAGATCCTGTTGATGGCGTGGGATGACCACGCCAATCGGCATGACCTGGTAAATGGATGCGTCTGTCGAATAGCGCCCACGGGATGCGTTATCGAAAAACACATCGCCAGCCATCTCGCGCTGCAGGCGTGCTGCAAGGTCAGAGACGAGGCCTACGTGCGCCTTGCGCGCTTGTAATTTTTGTTCGATCAACGAAGTCATCGTGAACTCCTGGTTCCCATCAGAGCTGCAACGGCGTCAGTTGGCGGTCCGCAGCGGATTAGCGGCAAAATAATCCAGCGCCGCTAGCACTCCACTTCCCTTCAACTCAACGCCGGATAACTTCATTCCCGCCTCGCAGCCACCGAGAGCTGCGATTAGAGTCAGGTCATTGCAATCACCCAAGTGACCGATACGGAACATCTTTCCCTTGGCCTTGCCGAGCCCCATGCCTAAGGAGAGATCGAAACGCTCGTAAACCAGCCGGCGAATCGCATCGGCATCTACACCTTCTGGCATCACGACGCCGGTCAGGACCGGTGAGTGGACGGCAGGGTCCAGGCATTGCACTTCCAATCCCCAGGCTTCGACAGCGGTGCGCACTCCCGCCCCCCAGCGCTGATGACGGAGAAATACGTTATCCAGGCCTTCCCCGAGGATCATGTCCAGCGCTTCGTTCAAGCCATAAAGCAGATTGGTATTGGGTGTGTACGGCCAGTAGCCAGTTTTGTTGGCCTCGACGATTTCGTCCCAGGCCCAGAAGCTTTTTGGCAATTGGGAGGTACGGCTGGCTTGAAGCGCCTTATCTGACAGCGCGTTAAAGCTGATGCCTGGCGGTAGCATCAGGCCTTTCTGCGACCCGGAAATCGTGACGTCGACACCCCAAGCGTCGTGCTGATAATCGGCACAGGCCAGTCCTGAAATGGTATCCACCATCAAGAGTGCCGGATGCCCCGCCGCATCCATGGCCCGCCGTACCGCGGCGATATCGCTGGTCACGCCAGTGGAGGTCTCGTTGTGAACGACACATACCGCTTTGATGCTGTGCTCGGCATCTTCCTTCAGGCGGCGTTCGATCATGTCCGCCTGCACGCCGGCGCGCCAGCCTTCGTAGCCTGGCAAACCAAGAAACTCAGGTTCAACCCCTAAACGGCGTGCCATCTTCTCCCACAGCGTGGCGAAGTGGCCGGTTTCGAACATCAGCACCTTGTCACCGGGTGACAGCGTATTGGTCAGCGCCGCTTCCCAAGCGCCCGTGCCTGATGCGGGGTAGATGACAACGGGATGCACAGTCTTGAAGATCTTCTGGATCTTACCCAGCACCTCCAGACCCAGCGCGCCAAACTCCGGTCCGCGGTGGTCGATCGTGGGTAGGCTCATGGCCCGCAGGATGCGATCCGGCACAGGAGATGGCCCCGGAATTTGGAGGAAATGGCGGCCAGATAAATGAAAATCGAGCTTCAACATGGAATATCTCCGTAGTCTTTCGCTATTGGTTATTTTTGTATTTTGCGTTTTGAATTCATCGTCGATTAGCAAAAAATCCCGCTTACCTGATGCAACCCTCCCCCCTTAATCGGCCCACTTCCTCCTCGCTGATACCAATGCCGCGAAGGATCTCGTCTGTATGCTGGGCAAAAAGCGGTGCCGGCCGACGAATCTGCAGAGGCGTGCGGGAAAACTTGGCCGGGAAACCAATCGTTTTCATTTTGCCGATCAACGGATGATCGACCTCCTGAACCATGCCGCGGGCGAGAAAATGTTCGTCTTCCATGGCTTGGGCGAAGTTGTTGATCGGGCCTGCCGGGACGCCAGCCACGTCGCAAAGCTCAAGCCAGTGGTTCATGTCCTGTTGGGTCAGGATGTCTTCGATAACGGCTTCGAGCACTTCAACATTGCGCCCGCGGTCACTGTTCGTTGCAAAGCGCGGATCATCGATCAGATCGGGGCGTGCTATGACATCGAGGCAAAAGCGCTCCCAGGTCCGCTGGTTGGCACAACCGAGCATCAAAAAGCCGTCTTGGGTCTTGAATGCCTGATAAGGCGCGGAGACTCGGTGCCGCCACCCTGTTGGCTCCGGCACCCTCCCCTCCGAGAAATAGGCGGCTGCCTCCCAGCTGAACCACGGCAAACCGCATTCGGTGATGGCGATATCGATGTGTTGCCCTTCCCCCGTGTTCATCTTGTGGATGTACGCCGCGAGAATGGAATAGACCGCAGTGATCCCCGCGCCTATGTCGTATACCGCAATACCCGTTTTCACAGGGCGTCGACCCGGCTCGCCAGTCATCGACATGAGGCCGCTCATGCCCTGCGCAACCAGATCGAAACCACCCTTGTTGCTGTACGGGCCGGTCTGTCCATAGCCTGAAATGGAGCAGTAAATGATGCCCGGATTGAGCTTTTTGATGGTCTCGTAATCGATTTGCAGAGACTGAGTCACGCCGGGGCGATAGTTCTCCACGATTACATCGGCCTCACTGGCCAGTCGGTAAAACACGTCCTTGGCGCGCTGATCCTTCAAGTTCAGCGAAATGCTCTTCTTGTTCCGGTTGATCTGGGAGAAACAGGTGGATTCGTCATTAACGTACGGGCCCATTTGCCGGCTGTCATCGCCGCCGTTGGCCTTCTCGACCTTGATGACTTCTGCGCCCATGTCTCCCAAAACCATGGTGCAGTAAGGCCCGGCCATGATCTGGGATACATCGAGTATTTTTATATTGTTCAACGGGAGCATGGAATTCCTCACTGCCGGAAATTGATCGGAAGGCTATCGCCCGGTCCATTCAAAGGATGTCTTGTGAACGAACTTGCCGACCGCTGCCTTGAAATCTTGGCTGCCGTAACAGGCCCGCACCCAGTCGTCACTGGCATCCGCGGCCGCACGTCGATGTGCAAGCACGCGATTGATGACCTCTTTCGATGCTTGCACCGTCAGCGGAGCTCGACTGGCGAACGCCTGCGCTCGGTTGCCGACTTCCTGCCTGATAGCGTCTGCGTCGAAGATTTCGCTAACCAAACCGATCAAGGCTGCTTCGGGTGCCTCGATGAACTTCGCGGCCATGAGCACTTCCTTGGTGCGCGCGACGCCTATCAAGTCCATCAAGCGTGAAACATTAGTCACGGACAGGCAGTTGCCCAGCGTCCTGGCGATAGGAACACCGAACTTCAATGACGGCGTGCAGTAGCGAAAATCACACGCCAAGGCAATGGCCGCGCCGCCACCGACACAGAACCCTTCGAGCAAGGCAATGGTAGGTTTGCGCATGGTTTCCAGGCCGGCGATGGCACTATCGATACGGCGCTCATATGCAACACCCTGCTCGCCATCGAAACCGGTGAACTGCTTGATATCCGTACCTGCGACAAAGGCATCGCCCCCGCAGCCATGGAATATCACCGCATTCACCGCCGGGTCGGCATCTACTTGTTGGCATATATCTGCCAGCGATTCGTACATATGCCAGGTCATGGCATTGCGGCTTTCGGGTCGATTGAATCCGACCCAAGCCACGCCCTGCTTGATATGGCATTCAACGGTGCCCTGGTTCTGATCACTCATCACACTCATTCCTTCGATTTGTTGCCGCCAGTTAGTGGCAGCAGAAGGCTTGAACATCAGCGTCTATCAACTGCCATACACAAAGTTGACCAGTGACATCGCAACGGCCGGGATGTAAGTGTTCATGATCAGGATTGCGAAGAGCACGCCGAGGAACCATAGGTTGGTTCGGCTGGTTGCCCAAATATCCGACTTGGCTATTGAGCAGGAAGCGATCAGAACGCTGGCTACCGGCGGTGTTTGTTGCCCGATTGCCAAATTAAGCGTGACGATCAAACCGAAGTGAATGGGGTCGATGCCAACCGCAAGAATCAGCGGCAATACAATCGGCACAACCAGAATTATCGCAGCGGCAGAGTGCAGAAAGACCCCAAGTATCAGGAAGATCACGTTCAACAAAGCCAGGATTACATACTTGTTGCTAGTCCATTCGCTGATCGAGGTGGCCAACTGCTGTGGAAGCTGCGTCTCGGTCAAATAGAGGCCAACTACGGCCGAACTTGCAACAAGGAGCATGACCACTGCAGTTTGTATACCTGCATCAAGGCATGCCTTGTAGAAAGTTTTGAAGGTGAACTCCCGGTATACGAAAGCACTGATGAAAATGGCAACAACGACCGCCAGTGCGGCACCCTCTGTCGCGGTTACAATGCCACCGAAAATCCCTCCAAGAATAATTACCGGAATCGACAAGGCCCAGATGGAGCCTTTGAATGCTTCCCAGAGTTTTCCTGCCCGGAACTTTCCTTCCGATGGAAAGTTGTTCTTTTTAGCCAAGTAGTAGCACATGGCGGCTAAACCCAAGGCCCCGAGAATCCCTGGAAAAATGCCGGCAACAAACATCTTGACCACTGACTCCCCAGACATAACCGCATAAAGAATCATGGGGATCGAAGGTGGCAGGATGATCGCCAGACTGGCGGCAGAGGATGAAAGAGCCGCCGAATACTCTTTGGAGTACCCTTTTTTCTTCATCGCCGGAATCATGATGCTACCAATGGCCGAAACGCCTGCTACCGCAGAGCCGGAAATTTCCGCGAAAAAGATAGAAGCGCCAATGGTCACCATCGACAGCCCACCTTTTATGAACCCCAGCATCGCTGATGCGAGATCAATGAGGCGCCGTGAAATACTTGAAGCATTCATGATGGCACCGGCCAGGATGAACAACGGAATCGCAATCAGCGGGAAGCTGGTCGCCCCGTCGAACATCACCATGCCTATGTTGGGAAGTGCCGAGACACCATAAGTGGCGAAAGTCGCAGCCGCGCCAATGAGGCCGAGTGCTATGGCGACAGGCACATTGATTAGAATGAGCAGAACAAGGCCAAGGAACATGTAAAGAATGGTCATTTATTATTCTCCTGAGCGCGCAGTTCTGCGGCTCGATGGGATCGTTCGGAACTCAGCTTTTCGCGAGCTCAACCTCTAGCTCTTCCAGTTCATGGTCGACGAACCCAGCGCCTTTGGCGCTCGCAATGACTTCGGGCATCCGCAATAACTCGGCAACGATGAACATGACCGCTCCGATCGGAATGACAGATTGCGTAACCTGCAGCGAAACATTGGTCAGGCTGACCAGCGTTGAGCCTTCGAGAATGGTCACTACCTGCATGCCGGTATATGCGAGCAGTACGAAGAAACCGATCGTGATCGCCTCTGCGATAAGTGCAATCGGCAGCCGTACCTTTGGGGAGAAGTAATTAATGACACTTGGGCAGCCTATGTGGGCGCCCTTTGCCGCAGCCAGTGCGGCTCCGTAGTAGGTCAGCCAGGCCAATCCTACGGATGCGACTTCGTCGTACCAGCTAAAGGGCGAACCGACCAGGCGTGAAACAAATCCGATTGTAACAACCGCTGCCAGCGCGATGATGTTGATTACAACGATGACTTCAAGAAGCTTGAAGTAACCTTTTTTAAATGAGCTCATCAGTTCCTCCTGATAAATCGACCCTCAATTGTTCCGTGCATGACTTGCGGGATGAGCAAGTCATGCACAACGGAGATATCACCTATCAGTCGCGGAGCTGCCTTACTTTTTCCAGCATTTCTTTGCCGCCATCAACTTCCTCGGAAAACTTCGCATAAATTGCATCCGAGCCGTCAATGAACGCTTGCTGGTCAACCTCGTTGATCTCCATGCCAGCCTCTTTCATCTTTTCGACAAGGCTGTTATCAAGCTCCTCGCCTTGTTTTAGAGCAAAGTCTTCAACTTCCATCGCTGCATCCGACAGCACTGTTCTCACCTCTTCCGGCAAACGCTTCCAGCTGGCGCCTGCCACCACAAACGCCGGGGTGTAGACATGGTTGGACAAGGAAAGAAAACGTTGAACCTCATGGAAACGCTGCGAGTAAATCTGGACGAGCGGGTTTTCCTGGCCATCCATCGCGCCGGTCTGCAATGCAACGAAGGCTTCGGAGAGCGCCATGGGCGCGGGGTTAGCGCCGTAGCCCTTGAACATTTCAACGCGCCAGATCCCGTTCGGCGTCCTTAGCTTTAGCCCTTCGAGATCTTTGGGTACTACGATCGGACGGCTGTTATTGGTGATCTGCCGGCTGCCGTTCTCCCACACGGCAATGATATTCAGGTTTCTTTTTTCCGCCGCTTTGTACATGACATCGCGCACTACTTCGTCGCGAACCTTCTTCATGTGTTCCCGATCCTTGATCAGGTACGGCATTTCGAACAGCGAGAACTCGGGGCTGACGCTGCTCATGACCGTGGAGGGCAACGCCAGATCAAGCGTGCCTAACTTGAGCTTGTTTAGCATTTGCGAATCACTACCGAGCTGACTGGAGCCGTAAGGCACAACCTCATACCCATCCAGTTTTTCATTAGCGATCCGAGCGAATTCGTTAGCTGTTATCTCAAATAGGGAGCCTGGCCCGCCCACATGACCAAATTTGATTTGGGTATCAGCAGCCTGTGCTACCGAAACGCCGAGGGCCAGTACTGATGCAAGAAGCGCTTTCTTTGAGCCTTTCATATGGATCTCCACTGATTGTTATTTTTGTTGGTACCCAACGCCGCAAAGCCCAATTTCTTTCCCGTTCGGTCAGTTCGTCGCTGTTCTTTGCAGCAATAGAACGGGAAGAGTGACGAGTAGAACTCACGCATTTGCCGGGCCGCGCAGCTGACTGATCAAAATGAATTCATAATTCACTTTGGACGTTAGTCTAAGATTCGCAGCCTAGCAAATGGCTTTTCCATAAATTTCATTTTGCTTTTTCAGCACCTAATCAGGCGCTGCGATGGCTAGCGATTAGCGGTTCGCGCAGGGATATCTGCAGCCAACACAGGTGTTCGCCGCTAAGAAGGGACGTTGAAATGCGGTTCGTCGGGTCTGTCAAAGCACAGCCGGACGAGCGCGAAGACTCGTCTGGGCCGGAGTTTTGTCCAGGCGAAAAAAAACCTCGAACTTCGTTGGGGGAGGGGGAAGTTCGAGGTTCCAAATCCGGACCGCTAGGGCGAGGTCCAGATGATCTGCCAACACTTAACACAACAAGGAGCATCGAAGGGTTTTGACACCCTCCGAAGCCTATGACTCGCCTTTTGCGTCAAAAGTTCAATGAGTCATGAAAATAATTTCGTTTCGCTTCGACTACGCTCGCCTCAATGCGCCTCGTCCCAGTTGTCGCCCACGCCCGCTTCCACCAACAGCGGCACGTCCAGCTCGGCGGCCTGGCTCATTAGCGGGCAAATGGCCGCACGTACCTGCTCGACCAAATCATCACGGACTTCCAGCACCAGTTCGTCGTGCACCTGCAGGATCACCCGGGCATCCAGCCCACTGTCCTGCAGCCAGTTGTCCACGGCGATCATGGCGCGCTTGATGATGTCCGCCGCGGTGCCCTGCATCGGCGCGTTAATGGCGGTGCGTTCGGCGCCCTTGCGCATGGCGCCGTTCTTCGAGTTGATCTCGGGCAGATACAGCCGGCGACCGAACAGGGTTTCCACATAGCCCTGCTCGGCGGCCTGAGTACGGGTGCGTTCCATATACGCCAGCACGCCGGGGTAACGGGCGAAGTAGCGGTCGATATAGGCCTGCGCTTCGCCGCGCGCGACATCGATCTGCTTGGCCAGGCCGAAAGCGCTCATGCCGTAGATCAGGCCGAAGTTGATCGCCTTGGCGCTGCGGCGCTGGTCGTTGCTCACCTCATCCAGCGGTACGCCGAAGACCTCGGCGGCGGTGGCGCGGTGCACGTCCAGGTCGTTCTGGAAAGCGTGCAGCAGGCCGGCGTCCTGAGCCAGGTGGGCCATGATGCGCAGCTCGATCTGTGAATAATCCGCCGCCAGCAACTTGTAGCCCGGCGCAGCCACGAAGGCCTGGCGGATGCGGCGGCCCTCGGCGGTGCGGATCGGAATGTTCTGCAGGTTCGGGTCACTGGAGGACAAGCGCCCGGTCGCTGTAACCGCCTGGTGATAGCTGGTGTGGATGCGTCCGGTGCGCGGGTTGATCTGTTGCGGCAGCTTGTCAGTGTAGGTGCCCTTGAGCTTACTCAGGGAGCGGTGCTGCATGATCACCTGGGGCAGCGGATAGTCGCGCTCGGCCAGTTCGGCGAGCACGCTTTCGGCCGTCGAGGGCTGGCCGCCGGCGGTTTTCGACAGCACCGGGCAGCCGAGCTTTTCATAAAGGATGGCGCACAGCTGCTTGGGCGAACCGAGGTTGAATTCTTCGCCAGCGATGTCATAGGCCTCGCGTTCCAGGGCGACCAGCTTTTCGCCCAGCTCGACGCTCTGCAGGCCGAGCAGGTTGGCGTCGACCAACGCGCCGTTGCGCTCGATGCGCGCCAGCACCGGCACCAGTGGCATTTCGATCTCGCTCAGCACTTTGAGCAGCGACGGCGTGGCTTCGAGCTTGCTCATCAATGTCTGGTGCAGCCGCAGCGTGACGTCGGCGTCTTCGGCCGCGTAGGGCCCGGCCTGCTCGATGGCGATCTGATCAAACGTCAGCTGCTTGGCGCCCTTGCCGGCGATGTCCTCGAAACGGATGGTGCCGCGACCGAGATATTTCAACGCCAGGCTGTCCATATCGTGGCGCGTGGCGGTGGCGTCAAGCACGTAGGATTCGAGCATGGTGTCGCAGGTCATGCCGCGCATTTCTATGCCGTAGCGCATCAGCACGTTCATGTCGTATTTGCCGTGCTGGCAAATTTTGCGTTTGGCCGGATCTTCAAGCAGCGGCTTGAGTGCGGCGAGCACCGCGTCTCGATCCAGTTGCTGCGGTACGCCCATATAGGAATGGCACAGCGGCACGTAGGCGGCCTTGCCGGTTTCGATCGCGAAGGAAACGCCCACCAGCTGCGCCTTCTGGGCGTCGATGCTGGTGGTCTCGGTGTCGAAGGCGAAGCAGTCGGCGGTCTGTAGGCGTGCCAGCCAGGCGTCGAATTCGGCCTGCTCGAGAAGGGTGTCGTACTCGGCCTCGGCCTGGATCGAGCAATCCTCGGGCGTGACTTCGCAGTTCGCCGCCTTGGCCTCGCGCAGCAGCTCGTCCAGCCATTGCTTGAATTCCAGCTCGCGGTAGAGCGCGATCAGCGCTTCGCGATGCGGCTCGCCGGGCATCAGGTCACCCACTTGGACATCCAGCGGTACGTCGATCTTGATGGTCGCTAGCTCGTAGGACATGAACGCCGCGTCGCGGTGCTCCTCGAGTTTGACAGCCAGCGACTTGGCGCCGCGGATCGGCAGGTCGCAGACCTTGTCGAGGTTCTGGTAGAGTCCCTTGAGGCCGCCGGGAATGCCGTTGAGCAGGCCGCAGGCGGTCTTCTCGCCGACACCCGGCACGCCGGGAATGTTGTCGACCTTGTCGCCCATCAGCGCGAGGAAATCGATGATCAGCTCAGGGCCGACGCCGAACTTGGTCCTGACGCCCTCGATGTCGTAGACGCTGCCGGTCATGGTATTGACCAGCGTCACGTGCGGGCAGACCAGCTGCGCCATGTCCTTGTCACCGGTGGAAATGATCACGTCGCGACCCAGCGCCGCGCACTGGCGCGCCAGGGTGCCGATCACGTCGTCGGCCTCGACTCCGTCCACGCACAACAGCGGCATGCCGAGGGCGCGAACGCTGGCGTGCAGCGGCTCGACCTGGCCACGCAGATCGTCCGGCATCGGTGGGCGATGGGATTTGTATTCAGCGAACAGCGTGTCGCGGAAGGTCGGTCCCTTGGCATCGAAAACCACCGCGAAGGGGCTGTCCGGATACTGTCGGCGCAGCGACAGCAGCATGTTCAACACGCCCTTCACCGCGCCGGTCGGCTTGCCGGTGGAGGTGGTCAGCGGCGGCAGGGCGTGGAAAGCACGATAGAGGTAGGACGAACCGTCCACCAGAACCAGGGGCGTTTGACTCATGAGCGGGATCAACCTTTTCGGCGGGTCCGGGGCTAGAATGCAGGGACCACTTGACGACAAAGGGCAAGGTTATCATGCGTACGCTCAAACCTCTGATGCTGGCCAGCCTCCTGGTGCTCGTGCCGCTGACCGGCTTTGCCCAGGAGTCGGTCGAGGGCGAGCCCGACGTGACCATTCGCCAGGAAGGCGAGCGGACCATCGAGGAGTACCGGGTAAACGGCTTCCTCTATGCTGTGAAGATCACCCCCAAGTCCGGCAAACCCTACTTTCTGGTGCGCGCCGATGGCGACAGCAACTTCATCCGGGCCGACCGCCCGGACATGCTGATCCCAGCCTGGGAAATCTTCAGCTGGTAACGCGGCGACGTCGATAACGGAAGGCCATTCATGTCGGTATTCACCCCGCTGCAACACGAAGAACTGGAAGTCTTTCTGGCGCCCTATCAACTGGGGCGCCTGCACGATTTCCAAGGCATCGCCGCTGGCAGCGAGAACAGTAATTTCTTCGTCAGCCTGGAGCAGGGCCAGTACGTCCTGACGCTGGTTGAGCGTGGACCGACCCAGGATCTGCCGTTCTTCATCGAGCTGCTCGAAGTGCTGCACCGGGCGGGCCTGCCGGTGCCCTACGCGCTACGCACCCGCAATGGCGAAGCCCTGCGCAACCTGGCGGACAAGCCGGCGCTGCTGCAACCGCGCTTGCCGGGCCGGCACGTGGCGGCGCCCAATGCCCATCACTGCACCGAAGTGGGCCGGCTGCTGGCGCGCCTGCATCTGGCGACGCGCGAGCAGATCATTGAGCGACGTAGCGACCGCGGCCTGGACTGGATGCAGGAAGAAGGCCCCAGCATCGCCATGGGCTTGCCGGAGGACCAGCTACCGCTACTGCGTGAAAGCCTGACGGAAATCGCCGAGCTGAAACCGAAGATCCTCGCCCTGCCCCGCGCCAACCTGCACGCTGACCTCTTCCGCGACAATGTGCTCTTCGAGGGCAGCCACCTGACCGGCGTAATCGACTTTTACAACGCCTGTTCCGGGCCAATGCTCTACGACATCGCCATCACGGTTAACGATTGGTGCAGTCACCCCAACGGCGAACTCGACGAGGAGCGCAGCCAGGCGCTGCTCGCGGCCTATTCCAGCCTGCGCCGCTTCACCCCGGCCGAGGCTGAGCTGTGGCAGCCGATGCTGCGCGTGGCCGGCGTGCGTTTCTGGCTGTCGCGCCTGATAGCAGCGCAGAACTTCGCCGGGCAACCGGTGCTGATCAAGGACCCCGAAGAATTCCGCCGCCTGCTCGCAGCCCGCCGGCAATGCCATAGCGCATTGCCGTTTGCGCTCTAATAGCCCGGCCAAGAGGCTGATCACGGCAGAAGACTGCGAACGCTAGGAATCTCCGGGCCCACACGCATCGAAGATCTGGCCGAACTGAAGCGGCCATGTACCGAAGCCCGGGCGGATCTCCGAGCTTTGGATACCTGGCTGGCGCATCTTCCCAGTGAACCCAGCGCCGTAACGGGTCCTTCTACTGTTGACGACGACCAGCTCCCAAAAACAGCGGCGCACCGCTGAGCCTACTTGCCACGCGCCCTGTTTTTCCCCAAAGTCCGGCTCCGATTGATCTCGCCCGACGGCTTGCACATCATTCGCGTACATCATGCCCCACATCGAAAGGAATCGATGATGCTCTCCATCTATCAGCTCAAGCCACGCTTCCAGGATCTGTTGCGCCCATTGGTGCAGCGCCTCCACGCGCTCGGCATTACCGCCAACCAGGTCACCATCGCCGCCCTCGTGCTGTCGCTACTGGTCGCTGGCGTCGTCGCGCTGTGGGTCGAGCAGACCTGGCTTTTTGCATTGATCCCCATCTGGATGCTGTTGCGCATGGCGCTCAATGCCATAGATGGCATGCTGGCGCGCGAATTTCGCCAGCAGTCCAGGCTGGGTGCCTATCTCAACGAGCTCTGCGATGTCGTAGCGGATAGCGCCCTCTATCTTCCTTTCGCCCTGATCGCTGGCGTTTGGCCGCAGGCGGTCATCGCTGTGGTACTGCTGGCGATGATCAGTGAATACGCTGGCGTCCTAGGATTGATGGTCGGCTCCTCCCGTCGCTACGACGGCCCCATGGGCAAGAGCGACCGCGCCTTTGCCTTCGGCGTACTGGCCGCTGGCGTGGCCTGCGGCTGGTTGCCGGCAAGCTGGATCAACGCAGCGTTGCTGCTGATCGCCGCCCTTGCGCTGTACACGCTGATCAACCGTGTACGCCAAGGATTGAACGAAACAGCCGCCTGATTTCACGCAAGTTGCTCACTGCGCTCAGCTCTGCGCCCCGTCAATCGCCGATACCCCAGAGGAACCACTGATGCTCGGCTACCTGTCCGCTTTCCTTCTCACCTCTGCGGCGCGCCTGCTCACCGGCGCGCGCAGCCTCTGGCTGGGTTGTGCGCCGACCCGCACACAGCGTATCTATTTCGCCAACCACACCAGCCACGGCGACTTCGTGCTGCTCTGGGCCTCCCTGCCGCCCGACCTGCGCAAACGAACCCGACCGGTAGCCGGTGCGGATTACTGGCAGAGGGGACAGATGCGCCGCTTCATCATCAATCGCGTGTTTCACGGCGTGCTGGTCGACCGTGAGCGGCGCGACCCGTCGGTCGATCCGTTGCAGCCGATGCTCGATGCACTGGATGAAGGGCATTCGTTGATCCTGTTTCCGGAGGGCACGCGCAATCTCGAAGAGGGTCTGCTGCCGTTCAAGGGCGGGCTCTACCGTCTCGGCCAGGCGCGACCCGCCGTGGAGCTGGTACCGGTATGGATCGCCAACCTCAACCGCGTGATGCCAAAGGGCCGCTCGCTGCCCTTGCCGCTGCTGTGCACGATCAGTTTCGGCGCGCCGCTAAGCATCAATGAGAACGAAGACAAGGATGCGTTCCTGACTCGCGCCCGCCAGGCGCTGCTGGAACTGGCGCCGGAGGAAGCCTGACATGGATAACAACACACTCATGCTGTTCGCCGGAATCGGCGCCCTGCTCGCCCTGGCCTCGCTGATCGGCTTCGTACTCAAACGCCGCAGCGGCGCTGCCGAGAACCCGGTGATCGACAACCTCAACGCGCGCATCAACGCCTGGTGGGTGATGGTCGCGGTGATCGGCGTCGCCTTCTGGCTTGGCCATACGGCCGTGGTGATCCTCTTCTACCTGGTTTCCTTCTTCGCCTTGCGGGAATTCATGACCCTGGCACCGACCCGGCGCAGCGATTATCCAGCGTTGGTCGCTGCGTTCTATTTCGTGCTGCCGGTGCAATATCTGCTGGTCGGCATCGGCTGGTACGGCCTGTTCGCGATCTTCATTCCGGTGTACATCTTCCTGCTGTTGCCGATCCTCGCCTCGCTGGGCGGCGACACCACGCGCTATCTCGAGCGCGCCGCGAAGGTGCAATGGGGCCTGATGATCGCAGTGTTCTGCGTGTCTCATGTGCCGGCGCTGCTAACGCTGGAGATCGCCGGTTTCGAAGGCCGCAACCTGCTGCTGATCGCTTGGCTGGTGATGGTAGTGCAGCTCTCCGATGTGCTGCAGTACGTCTGCGGCAAGCTGGCCGGCAAGCGCAAGATCGCGCCCAACCTGTCGCCATCGAAAACCGTCGAAGGCTTCGTCGGCGGCATCGCGCTGGCGACGCTGATCGGCGCGGCGCTGTTCTGGATCACGCCTTTCACCTTCTGGCAGGCGGCGCTGATCGCACTGATGCTGAACCTGCTGGGATTCTTCGGCGGGCTGGTGATGTCGGCGATCAAGCGCGACCGTGGCGTGAAGGACTGGGGGCACATGATCGAAGGGCACGGCGGCATGCTCGACCGCCTCGATTCGGTATGCTTCGCCGCACCGATCTTTTTCCACACGGTGCGTTATTGGTGGGCGTAAGCGCAGCTCCCCTGCTGCCGTGAACGAAATGGACTAAGGCGGCGTAGCCCAACTGCGCCGACAACTGTCGAACCGGGCGGTGGCGAGACGCGCCGCAACCCAACCCAACCCAACCCAACCCAACCCAACCGATGGATGATCGTGCGGAACCTTTCTTGTGTCCTGGGCGTCAAGTAAACCCACCCTGCGCGCCGCTGCGGCAGGTGTAAGATGGCCGGTCTCAGCCCGGCTGTCGTTGTGGCGATCTGGACGAAGCATCGCAATGAAGAAGCTAGCGCGATGCTAGCCCGGGCGACCGCACCATGCGCGGCCACACCGCACTGCGCTTACCAACCTGATGCACCTGACCTGCCTGGCTCGGTGGCATTGTTTTCAGGGACAGAACGAATGACCTCACGCTATGTAATCAATGCCTCGGTAGCCCCCAAGGGCAGCCTGGAAACACTGTCCCAGCGGGAAGTACAACAACTCAGCGAAGCCAGTTCGGGCAGCACCTACACGCTATTCCGCCAGTGCGCCCTGGCGATCCTCAACACCGGCGCGCGTATCGACAACGCCAAGACCGTTCTCGAAGCCTACGACGACTTCGAGGTCCGCATTCATCAGCAGGACCGTGGTGTACGGCTGGAGCTGATCAACGCACCCGCCGATGCCTTCGTCGACGGTGAGATGATCGCCAGCACGCGAGAAATGCTCTTCAGCGCACTGCGCGACATTGTCTACACCGAGAGCGAGCTGGGCAGCGCGCGCATCGACCTGAGCAGCTCTGCCGGCATCACCGACTACGTTTTCCACCTGCTGCGCAACGCGCGCACCCTGCGCTCGGGCATCGAGCCGAACATGGTGGTGTGCTGGGGCGGGCATTCGATCAGCACCGAGGAATACCAATACAGCAAGCGCGTCGGCCACGAGCTGGGCCTGCGCAACCTGAACATCTGCACCGGTTGCGGCCCGGGCGTAATGAAAGGCCCGATGAAAGGCGCGACCATCGCCCATGCCAAACAACGCATCGTCGGTGGCCGTTACCTGGGCCTGACCGAGCCGGGCATCATTGCCGCCGAAGCACCGAACCCGATCGTCAACGAGCTGGTGATCCTGCCGGATATCGAGAAGCGCCTGGAAGCCTTCGTCCGCGTCGGCCACGGCATCATCATCTTCCCCGGCGGTGTCGGCACAGCGGAGGAATTTCTTTATCTGCTGGGCATCCTGCTGCACCCGGACAACCGCGACGTGCCCTTCCCAGTCATTCTCACCGGCCCGGAAAGCGCCGCGCCTTACCTCCAGCAGCTGCGCGATTTCGTAGGCGCGACACTCGGCGAAGAAGCCCAGCGTCACTACCAGATCGTCATCGACGACCCGGCCGAAGTGGCCCGGCAAATGGTCGAGGGGCTGAAAGCGGTCAAGCAGTTCCGTCGCGAACGCAACGATGCCTTCCATTTCAACTGGCTGCTGAAGATCGACGAAGGCTTCCAGCATCCGTTCGACCCGACCCACGAGAACATGGCTAGCCTGCGCCTGACCCGTGACGTCCCCCCCCACGAACTGGCGGCAAATCTGCGCCGGGCGTTCTCCGGGATCGTTGCCGGTAACGTTAAGGACAAGGGTATCCGTCGCATCGAGAAACACGGCCGTTACGAGATCCACGGCGACGCGGCAATCATGAAACCCTTGGACGAGTTGCTGCAGGCGTTCGTCCTGCAGCATCGGATGAAGCTACCCGGCGGACGACCTTATGAGCCGTGCTACCGGGTAGTGAGCTGATATCCCGAACCGGGGGCCGCAACGACTACGGTCGCTCGCCCCTCTGTCGAAGCGCTAACCCCGGCCTGCTGGAGCCGTTTTGAATATCTAGCAGAGCCAGGCCCGCTCGATAAAGCGGGCCAGGTGCTCGTCCAGCCGACAGCCAAGGCTGAGCAAGCAAACACTACGCGGTAAACGACGGAAGCGCCTTCGGCGATTCCATCCTACAAAGCAGCCGCAATCCTCTAGTCAACGTAGGTTGGATTAGCCGAAGGCGTAACCGACGGTCCGAACGCGCGATCCGACGACCTATTCAACCGCACTTCGAATTCCCGCAGTTCAAACACGTAGCGCAACCATCCATCTGCACCACCGCCTGGGTGTTGCACTTGTTGCACAGTTGCGCGCCAGCCGGGAAGCCCTCGCCCGGCTCGACCGCCACCGCGCCTTGGCTGGCTTCGTAGGCGGCACGTTTTTCGGCCAGATATTTGAGCTGGGTTTCGTCCAGCGCATGGCCTTCGAGCATGCCGATGGCGATCAGATGACGCTCCAGCACGCCGCCGATTTCGGCGACGATGGACGGCATGTAGACGCCGCCCTTCTTCAGATAGCCGCCGCGCGGGTCGAACACCGCTTTCAGCTCCTCGACCAGGAAGGTGCAGTCACCGCCCTTGCGGAACACCGCGGACATGATCCGGGTGAGCGCGACGATCCACTGGAAATGATCCATGTTCTTCGAATTGATGAAGATTTCGAACGGCCGGCGCTGCTCGTGGGGCGTGCCGGCGTTGAGCACGACATCGTTGACGGTGACGTAGAGCGCGTGCTCGAACAGCGGCGACTTGATCTTGTAGGTCATGCCGACCAGCGTTTCGGGGCGTTGCAGACTTTCGTCCATCTCCACCACCTTCGTCTTGCTGGTGTAGCTATCGGGCGTTACGGCAGGGCGTTCGAGGGTCTCGTCGACAACCTTGAAGCCCTTGATGCGCTGAGTAATCTTGACGGTCATTACAGGTTCTCCATCCGGGCGGCGATGCCACCCGGCTATTGGTCGCGGCTCAATACTTGCCGTAATAGCCTTCTTTGAGGGCATCGAACAGGTTGGCGGCGGAATTGACCTCGCCGTCGTATTCGACCTCTTCATTTCCTTTCAACTCGACCACGCTGCCGTCTTCGAGAATGAAGCGGTACAGGGTTTTCTCCAGGTCGGCTTCCTTGACCAGCACGCCCTGAAACGCCGCCGGGTTGAAGCGGAAGGTGGTGCAACCCTTGAGGCCCTGGCGCCAGGCGTAACGGTAGATGTCCTTGAACGCCTCGAACGGGTAATCGGTGGGGACGTTGGCAGTTTTGGAGATCGACGAGTCGACCCATTTCTGCGCCGCGGCCTGGATATCGACGTGCTGGGTCGGGGTGATGTCGTCGGCGGTGATGAAGTAGTCGGGCAGCTTCTCGCCCGGCGCGTCGGAACCCGGCTTGGCGCGCTCGTTGATCAGCGTGCGGTAAGCCAGCAGTTCGTAGCTGAACACCTCGATCTTTTCTTTGGCCTTGCGCCCGGCTCGGATCAGGTTGCGCGAGTAATGATGGGCGAAGCTCGGCTCGATGCCGTTGGAGGCGTTGTTAGCCAGGCTCAGGCTGATGGTCCCGGTGGGTGCGATGGAGCTGTGGTGAGTAAAGCGCGCACCCTGTTCGGCCAGCGCCTCGATCAGTTCCGGCGCGTACTCGGCGATCTTCTGCATGTAGCGCGAATACTTGGCGTGAAGCACGCGACCCGGCACCTGGTCGCCGACCTTGTAACCGTGCTTCTTCATCTCTGGGCGCTTGCGCAGCATCTCGGCGGTGACTTCGAAGGTTTGGGCCAGCAGGGGCGCCGGCCCCTTTTCCTTCGACAGTTCGAGCGCCACTTCCCAGCCGACCAGCGCCATCTCGCGCGCGACTTCTTCGGTGAATACGCAGGCTTCCGGGCTGCCGTAACGCAGCTTGAGCAGCGTCAGGGTCGAGCCGAGGCCGAGGAAGCCCATACCGTGACGGCGCTTCTGCTCGATCTCATGCCGCTGCTGCGGTAGCGGCAATCCGTTGATTTCCACCACGTTGTCGAGCATGCGAGTGAACAGCCGCACTACCTCGCGATACTTGTCCCAGTCGAAGCGGGCCTCGGCACCGAAGGGATCGATCACGAAGTTCGTCAGGTTGATCGAGCCCAGCAGGCAAGAGCCATAGGGTGGCAGAGGTTGCTCACCGCAAGGATTGGTCGCGCGGATCGCTTCGCACCACCAGTTGTTGTTCAACTGGTTGACCCGGTCGATGAGAATGAAGCCCGGCTCGGCGTAGTCGTAGGTGGAGACCATGATCATGTCCCACAGGTGCCGCGCCTTGACCCGGCCGTAGATCTTGCAGGCGACCAGACCATCGTCGCGGACGATATAGCCGTCATGGCTCGGCCACTCGCGCCAGAGCACCTGCTCCGAGTCATCAAGGTCGAGCTCGGCCTTTTCCTTCAGGTGCAGCGGGAAAATCAGCGGCCATTCGGCATCGTTTTCCACCGCGTGCATGAATTCGTCGGTGATCAGGAGGCTGAGGTTAAACTGGCGCAGACGGCCGTCTTCACGCTTGGCGCGGATAAATTCGCGCACATCCGGATGGCCGACATCGAAGGTGCCCATTTGCGCGCCGCGACGCCCACCGGCGGAGCTGACGGTGAAGCACATCTTGTCGAAGATATCCATGAACGACAGCGGCCCGCTGGTATGCGCGCCAGCTCCCGAAACGAAGGAGCCGCGCGGGCGCAAGGTACTGAATTCATAGCCGATGCCGCACCCAGCCTTGAGAGTCAGTCCGGCCTCATGGACCTTGCCGAGAATCTCGTCCATCGAATCGTCGATGGTGCCGGAAACGGTGCAGTTGATGGTCGAGGTGGCCGGCTTGTAATCCTGCGCGCCAGCGTTGGAAATGATCCGCCCGGCCGGGATGGCGCCGTTGCGCAGCGCCCAGAGGAAGCGCTCGTACCACTGCTCGCGCTTGTCCTCCTGCTCGACGTCCGCCAAGGCACGGGCGACCCGCTGCCAGGTGGCGTCGACGCTGTCGTCGACAGGCGTGCCGTCCTTGTTTGTAAGGCGGTATTTCTGCGCCCAGATATCCTCGGAAGCCGCCTGCAGGGCGATTCCGGCGGTGGTTTTACTGTCTGCCGTAATCGGCCCGTCGGTCTTCGCCATGCGCTGCATATCCTCGTGCCGAAGGTAAAAACGAAGCACGAAGCTTATGCCAGGTAGACGGAAAGAGCACCTGACCCCGGTCAATTCGGCCGACAGCTAATCTGGTTGCGGATCGGCGGCACCGATCCGCTGAGACGAGCGCAGCGGCATATCACAACGGCGCGTTAGAGCGACTCCAGACACGCAGCAAGCGACATCCCAAGATTTTCGATCAGACGCTCATAGCCGCCGGCAGTGGCTTCGATGCCCTGACCCATGGCGTCCAGCTCGGCCACCTGTACCGGTAAATCACGGATCAGACTGTCGGCCAGACGCGGACGGATCGGCGGCTCATAAAATACGCAGCTGGGGCCGGCCTGCTCCAGGCGTTGACGCATCTCGGCGACGTGACGCGCGCCCGGCTGGGCCTCGCCAGCGGCGAACACACCGGCATGCGCGAGACCATAGGCCGCCTCGAAATAGTCGTAGGCTTCATGAAAGACAAAGAAGGGCTTTGGGCTGGTGTCGCTTAGCCGCTTCGTCAGGCGCTGATCGAGCGCGTCCAAACGCTGCCGGAATGCGTCGAGATTCGCCTGATAACGCGCTGCGTTGGCTGGGTCGACGGTCGCCAACTTGTCGGCCATGTTCGCGGCGATGACCAAGGCGTTGGCTGGCAACAGCCAGAGGTGCGCATCGAGACTGCCGGGACGGTGCGCATGATCATGGTGGCCGTCAGCCGCGTGAGCTTCATGTGCATCGTGATCATCGGCTTCGTGCGTATGCTCGTCATGTCCATGATGGGACTCGACATGCTCATCACCGAAATGACGCAATGTCAGCCCCGGCAGCGCCTGTGCGGCGACGCTCGGTCCTTCGCGACCTTTCAGCACCGGTTCCAAGAACGCTTCCATATCCGGGCCAATCCAGTAAAACAGATCGGCATTGCGAATCTGCCGTACGTCGGATGGCCGCAACGCGTAATGGTGAGCGGAGGCTCCCGCCGGGAGCAGCACCTGCGGTTCGCCCACGCCTTCCTGAACGGCCGCAGCGATCAGCTGCAGAGGCTTGATGCTGGTGACTAGAGCCACCTCGGCGCGAGCTGGCGCACTACCGATAAAGATGAGAGTTACAAGTAAAGGCAGCAAAAAAAGGCGAGACACGGGCAACACTCGGCTGGCTCGAAAGGGGTAACATAATAACGTCTCTCCAAAGCCTCGTCTTCGCCCATGTCTAATATCCCGCTGGCCTGCACTCCCCATGATCACGATCACTGCGTGAGTAGCGCACTGGCCGAAGCCGATGCACTTTGCGCGCGCGCTGGCGTGCGTCTGACGGCGCTGCGCAAGCGTGTGCTGGAATTGGTCTGGCAAAGCCACAAGCCGCTCGGTGCCTACGACATTCTCGGCGCGCTGACCGAACAGGACGGCCGCCGCGCCGCGCCGCCGACCGTCTACCGCGCACTGGACTTTCTGCTGGAAAACGGTCTGGTGCACCGTATCGCATCGCTCAACGCCTTTATTGGCTGTAACCACCCCGAACATCCACACCAGGGACAATTCCTGATTTGCCGCAACTGCCACACTGCGATCGAGCTCGAGCAATCGATCGTCAGCGAAGCCATCAATCAGGCTGCGCACAGCGTGAATTTCCAGGTCGAAGGCCAGACCGTAGAAGTGGTCGGTCTTTGCGCGACCTGCCGGAGTGCGGCATGAGCGAGGCGCTGATCCGTCTGGATGACATTCATGTCCGCTTCGCCAAGCAGGCGGTGCTCGAAGGCGCGCAGCTGCAGGTGCAGCGCGGCGAGATCGTCACGCTGATCGGCCCCAACGGTGCCGGCAAGACCACGCTGGTGCGCGCGGTACTGGGGTTGTTGAAACCGGACAGCGGCAGCGTCTGGCGCAAGCCGAAGCTACGCGTCGGCTATATGCCGCAGAAGCTCCACGTCGACGCAACACTGCCGCTCTCGGTGCTACGGTTCCTGCGTCTGGTCCCGGGCGTGGATCGCACCGCGGCCCTTCGCGCACTGAGCGAAGTGGGTGCCGAACAGGTGATCGATAGCCCGCTGCAATCGGTTTCGGGCGGTGAAATGCAACGGGTACTGCTGGCCCGCGCGCTGCTGCGCGAACCGGAGTTGCTGGTGCTCGACGAGCCGGTGCAGGGCGTCGATGTCGCCGGGCAGGCCGAGCTCTATCGACTCATCGGCCGGCTACGCGAGCGTTACGGTTGCGGTGTGCTGATGGTCTCGCATGACCTGCATCTGGTGATGAGCGCCACCGACCAAGTGGTCTGCCTGAACCGCCACGTGTGCTGCTCCGGGCATCCGGAACAGGTCAGCACGGACCCAGCCTTCATCGAGCTGTTCGGCCAGGACGCGCGCAGCCTGGCGATCTATCACCACCAGCACGATCACAGCCACGACCTGCATGGCAGCGTGATCACCGGTAAACCCCACGTTCACGGCCCGAACTGCAAGCACTGATACCAAACGATGCCTGACTTTCTCCTCAACGCTCTGCTCGCCGGCCTCGCCCTGGCACTGGTCGCCGGCCCGCTCGGATCTTTCGTGGTCTGGCGTCGCATGGCCTATTTCGGCGATACGCTGTCCCATTCCGCGCTGCTCGGCGTGGCGCTGGGGCTGATTCTGGAGGTCAACCTGACCCTCGCGGTCGTCGTCTGCTGCGTACTGCTGGCCGTGCTGCTGGTAACGCTACAACAGCGTCAGCCGTTGGCTTCCGACACGCTGCTGGGCATCCTTGCGCACAGCACGCTGTCGCTCGGACTGGTCTCGCTGAGTTTCATGCAGGACGTGCGCATCGATCTGATGGGTTACCTGTTTGGTGACCTGCTGGCCGTCGGCCCGACCGACCTGGCCTGGATCGCCGGTGGCAGTGCGCTGGTGCTGCTGGTACTGATTCCACTGTGGCGTCCGCTGTTGGCGGTGACTGTGCATGAGGAACTGGCGAAGGTGGAAGGGCTGCCCGTCGCGGCCATCCGCCTGGCACTGATGCTGTTGATCGCCATGGTGATCGCCGTGGCGATGAAGATCGTCGGCGTGCTGCTAATCACCTCGCTGCTGATCATTCCGGCCGCCGCGGCCCAGCGCCACGCCCGTACGCCGGAGCAGATGGCCTTCGGTGCGAGCCTGTTGGGCATCGTCGCGGTGTGTCTGGGGCTGGCGCTGTCCTGGTTCGAAGACACACCGGCCGGGCCGTCCATCGTGGTAAGCGCGGCGGCGCTTTTCCTACTCAGCTTCGTCTGGCGCAAGCGCAATTGAACGGCCATAACTGATCTGAAATATCTGCGTGGCTATCCTGAGCCGCTACTGGAGCAGGTCCGCCAGCTGATCGCCGAACAGCGTCTGGGCGACTATCTACAGCGCCGCTATCCCGGCCGCCATGAGCACCAGAGCGACAAGGCGTTGTACGGCTATGTGCAGCGCCTGAAGCAGGATCACCTGAAAAGCGCGCCGCCGATCGACAAGGTGCTCTACGACAACCGCCTCAACCTCACCCACCGCGCCCTCGGCCTGCATACCGCGGTGTCACGCGTGCAGGGCGGCAAGCTGAAAGCGAAGAAGGAAATTCGCGTCGCCGCGCTGTTTCGGGACGCGGCGCCGGAATTTCTGCAGATGATTGTCGTCCACGAACTGGCGCATCTGCGTGAGAGCGAGCACAACCGCGCGTTCTACAAGCTCTGCGAACACATGCTGCCCGGTTACGGCCAGATCGAGTTCGACCTGCGCCTGTTCCTGCATTGGCGCGAGCTGCAGGACAAAAATTACTAAAGCTACGCTTTGCAGCTATCGTTTTCTTCCTCCGCAATGGCGTTTGTTCGCGAGCAAGCTCGCTCCTACATTGGAACTTCTAATCCGTAGGAGCGAGCTTGCTCGCGAACACAGGCAAGCCCGACGAGCTGCTTAAGGCCTCAGCTCTTAGCCCATGGCGCCTCCATGCGAAGGTTTCCGGCCTAGGTCAGGCCGGCACCGCCTTGGCCGCCGCCTCGCGTGCCCAGACGCGGTGCTGCCCGAGGGCCTGGACGAAGGCGCCGAACACCGCGGCCACGTCATCGCCTTCCAGCAGACCGGCGTCGGGCACAAGGTTCAGCGACGCCAGCAACGGACGCGCCGCGCCGAGCACCACCACGGGCTTCAAGTGCTTGTAGGCTTCGAGCAGGTAGTGCCTGGCCTCGCCGGACTGTGCCATGGCCGCTGCCGCGTCCGCCCCGCCGGGTACGAACACGGCGTCGAACATCACAGACGGCATGCCGTCCATGGCCGCATCGATCACTAGCACCTTCCCTTCAGCGGTCTTTACCGGTGCCGGCGACGGGCCGATCAGTTTGGCGAAGGCGCCCTCTTCGGCGAGTTTGGCCTTGAACGCGTCGATGGCCGCGCCGTCCACACCGTTGGCCACGAGGATCGCCACCTTGCGCGACTTGATGTTGCCCGGCGCATGGTTCATCAGGCTCAGCGCTGGCGAACTCGGCGTCGCCGGTTCCTTCGTCGCTACGCTGGGTGCGCTCGGTGCCGGCAGACCGAGGTTTTCCGCCACGCGGCGGGCCAGTTCCAGGTCGATATTGGCAAGAATCTCATTGACCTGCCGCTCGCGGATGAACACCCGCTCCACCTTGCCCAGCTCGAAGGTGTAGGCGCCGATGATGTGCTCCTTCTCCGGCTCGCTCATGCTGTTCCAGAACAGCGTGGCCTGTGAGAAATGGTCGCCGAACGACGCGCTACGATTGCGAATCTTGTGCCCTTCGACGCGCTCCGGATAACTCTCGAAGCCGCCGCCCTGCGGCGCTGGCGGAGTTTCCTTGGGCCAGCCACCATCAATGGAGTTGGGCTCGTAGTTGGCGCGACCCTTGTGGATGGCTTGTCGATGGAACGCATCGCGCTGGTTGTTGTGCAGCGGGCACAGCGGCCGGTTGATCGGGATCTCGTGGAAGTTCGGGCCGCCCAAGCGCAGCAGCTGAGTGTCGGTGTAGGAGAACAGCCGGCCCTGCAATAGCGGGTCGTTGGTGAAGTCGATGCCCGGCACGATGTGCCCGATGTGGAACGCCGCCTGCTCGGTCTCGGCGAAGAAGTTGTCCGGGTTGCGATTGAGCGTCATCTTGCCGAGTTTCTGCACCGGCACCAGCTCCTCGGGGATGATCTTGGTCGGGTCCAGCAGATCGAAGTCGAAGCTGTGCTCGTCGGCTTCCTCGACCACCTGCACGCCCAGCTCCCATTCGAAGTAGTCGCCCATTTCGATGGATTCCCACATGTCGCGGCGGTTGAAGTCCGGGTCTTTGCCGGCGATCTTCAGCGTCTCGTCCCAGACCAGCGAGAAGGCACCGGCCACCGGCTTCCAGTGGAACTTGACGAAGCGGCTGACGCCCTCGGCATTGATCAGGCGGAAGGTGTGTACGCCGAAGCCCTCCATCGCCCGGTAGCTACGCGGAATGGCGCGGTCGGACATAGTCCAGAGCACCATATGCGCCGATTCCGGCGTCAACGAGACGAAATCCCAGAAGGTGTCATGGGCCGATTGCGCCTGCGGGATTTCGTTGTGTGGCTCGGGTTTGACCGCATGCACAAAGTCCGGGAATTTGATCGCGTCCTGAATGAAGAACACCGGCATGTTGTTACCGACCAGATCGAAGTTGCCTTCGTCGGTGTAGAACTTGGTGGCAAAACCGCGCACATCGCGCACCGTGTCCGCGGAGCCGCGCGAACCCTGCACCGTGGAGAAACGCGCAAATACCGGGGTTTCCTTGCCTTCGGCGGCGAGGAACGAGGCCTTGGTCAGCCAGCTATGGTCGCCGTAGCTGACGAACACGCCATGGGCCGCCGAGCCGCGCGCGTGAACGATGCGCTCGGGAATGCGCTCGTGGTCGAAGTGGGTGAGCTTCTCGCGCATGATGAAATCTTCGAGCAGCGAGGGGCCACGGTCGCCAGCACGGAGGGTGTTCTGGTTGTCAGCAATCTTCACGCCCTGATTAGTGGTCAGCGCCTGTCCGGTGGCATCGGAACGGAAGCTTTCTAGCTGGTCGAGCTTGGCGTTGCGGTTGGCGCGGTCCGGCGTATCGGTGCCGGCTATTTCGTTACGTGGGGCATTAATGTCGGTCATGGAGGGCCTCGCAATGGGTTGCGCAAGCCGTGGCGGACCGTCTGCTTGACCCGGCTTTTCCACGGCGCTCGGTAAACTGACAGCCGCGACGTGTACAAGGTCGGTCTTGCGCCAACTTGCTTTTCTCATGATAGCGATAGGAGGTCGCAATGATCGGCGCCGACAGCCGTGCCGTCCGGCGGCTGAGCCTGCGCGCCGGATGCGGTAGAATGCCGATCTTTTGCCGGCCGATGCTGCCGGTATCGACCCTATCTACAGGTTCGCCCGTGATCGAATTCCACGACGTCCACAAGACCTATCGCGTCGCCAGTCGCGACGTGATGGCGCTGCAGCCGACGAGCTTCCGAATCGAAGCCGGCGAAGTGTTCGGCCTGATCGGCCATTCCGGCGCCGGCAAAAGCACCCTGCTGCGTCTGATCAACCGGCTGGAAGAACCTTCCGGCGGGCGCATTTTGGTCAACGGCGAGGACGTCACCGCACTGAACGCCGACGGCCTGCGCCGCTTCCGCCAGCGCGTCGGGATGATCTTCCAGCACTTCAATCTGCTGATGTCTAAGACCGTGGCCGACAATGTCGCCATGCCGCTGCGCCTGGCCGGCACTTACTCGAAAGGCGATATCGAACGCCGCGTAGCCGCCCTACTCGACCGGGTCGGCCTAAAGGATCATGCACGCAAATACCCCGCGCAGCTGTCCGGTGGGCAGAAGCAGCGCGTCGGCATCGCCCGCGCACTGGCCACCGGACCGGACATTCTGCTCTGCGACGAGGCCACCAGTGCGCTCGACCCTCAGACCACCGCGCAGGTGCTACAGCTGCTGGCGGAGATCAACCGCGAGCTGAACCTTACTATCGTGCTGATCACCCATGAGATGGATGTGATCCGCCGGGTCTGCGACCGCGTGGCGGTGATGGATGGCGGTGTGATCGTCGAGCAGGGCCCGGTGACCGATGTGTTCCTGCATCCGCAGCATGCGACCACTCAGCGTTTCGTGCTGGAAGACGAGGCGGTGGATGAGGGTGAGCAGCGCGACGACTTCGCCCACGTGCCAGGCCGCATCCTACGCCTGACCTTTCAGGGCGAGTCTACCTACCAGCCACTGCTGGGCACCGTGGCGCGCGAGACGGGGGTCGATTTCAGCATCCTCTCGGGGCGCATCGACCGCATCAAGGACACCCCCTACGGCCAGCTGACGCTGGCACTCACCGGCGGCGACATGCAAGCCGCCCTGTCCCGCTTCGATAGCGCCGATGTTCACGTGGAGGTGCTGCGCTGATGGATGCTCTTTTCACGAATGTGGACTGGTACGAAATCTGGCTGGCGACGCTCGACACGCTGCTGATGCTCGGCGGCTCGCTGCTGTTCACCATCCTGCTCGGCCTGCCGCTGGGCGTGCTGCTGTTTCTCAGCGGGCCGCGCCAACTGTTCGAGAACGGCCCGCTGTATGCCCTGCTGTCGTTCGTGGTCAACGTGCTGCGCTCGCTGCCGTTCATTATTCTGCTGATCGTGATGATTCCCTTCACCGTGCTGCTGACCGGCACCTCGCTGGGCGTGGCCGGTGCCATCCCGCCGCTGGTGGTGGGCGCCGCACCCTTCTTCGCGCGGCTAGTAGAAACCGCCCTGCGCGAGGTGGACCGCGGCATCATCGAGGCGACCCAGGCGATGGGTGCCACCACGCGACAGATCATCTTCAGCGCATTGCTGCCGGAGGCGCGGCCGGGCATCATCGCGGCTATCACCGTCACCGCCATCACCCTCGTGTCCTATACCGCGATGGCCGGTGTGGTAGGGGCCGGCGGTCTCGGCGACCTGGCGATCCGCTTCGGCTACCAGCGCTTCCAGACCGATGTGATGGTCGTCACTGTAGTCCTGCTGCTGGTACTGGTGCAGGTGCTGCAGAGCGTCGGCGACAAGCTGGTTACCCATTTTTCACGCAAATGAACCGCAACCAGGGCGAGCGAACCATCGCAACCCGCTCACCTTCTGAAGGAACCAAACGATGAAAAAACTGCTTGCCGCTTTCGCCGCCGTCGCGGCCTTCTCTGCCCAGGCTGCCGACGAATTGAACGTCGCCGCGACCGCCGTCCCGCACGCGGAAATCCTCGAATTCATCAAACCCCAGCTGGCCGAGCAGGGCGTCGATCTGAAGATCAAGGTCTTCACCGACTACGTGCAGCCGAATATCCAGGTCGCCGAGAAGCGCCTGGACGCGAACTTCTTTCAGCATCAGCCGTACCTGGATGAGTTCAACAAGGGCAAGGGCACCGAGCTGGTCAGCGTAGCCGGTGTGCATATCGAGCCCTTCGGCGCTTATTCCAGCAAGCTGAAATCACTGGACGAACTGCCGAAAGGCGCCAACGTGGTCATCCCCAACGATGCCACCAATGGCGGCCGTGCGCTGCTGCTACTGGCCAAAGCCGGCGTGATCACCCTTGAAGAAGGCGCCGGCATCACCGCCACGCCGAAGGACATCGCCGAGAACCCGAAGAACATCAAGGTCCGCGAACTGGAAGCCGCGACCCTGCCGCGCGTACTAACCCAGGTCGATCTGGCGCTGATCAACACCAACTACGCGCTGGAAGCCAAGCTCAACCCCACCGAAGATGCCCTGATGATCGAAGGCAGCGACTCGCCCTACGTGAACATTCTTGTTGCCCGCCCGGACAACAAGGACAGCGCCGCCATGCAGAAGCTGGCTGCCGCGCTGCATAGCGAAGAAGTTCGCCAGTTCATCGAAGAGAAATACCAGGGCGCGGTCGTTCCCGCCTTCTGATCCGCCTGGCCTGACGACGAACCCCGCCACGTGCCGGGTTCGTCGTTAATGGCCGTAGGGCCGAATTTATTCGGCCATAGGTTGGCCATGGCCAACCAAGTTCGGCCCTACGAGGGCCGTTGGCGGGGTTTCGTTTTCAGGGCCATGGTTTTGAGCGGGCCGGCTAATGCCGGCGTCATGCTTACTCCAGCGCCAGCACCATCGGCAATTGCTCGGCGAGCTTCTGCGTACGCATTGGCGCACGGATGAAGCCACGCAGCTGGCCGTCCGGGCCGATCAGCGCGAGGTTGCCGCCGTGGTCGACGGTGTAGTTTTCTTTCGAGGTATCGCCCGGAATGAAGGGCACGCCAGCGGCGTTGGCAAGCGTCTGGATGTCATCCAGCGGCCCGGTCAGGCCGATGAATCCGGCATCGAAATAATCCAGATAGGTTTTCAGCTGCTCCGGCGTATCGCGCTCGGGGTCGACGCTCACCAGGATCGGCTGCATCCGTTGGCGCGTCTCCTCCGGCAACATGCCGCGCAACTGACGCAATTCGGCCAGCGTCGCCGGGCAGATATCCGGGCAAAAGGTGTAGCCAAAGAACAGCAGGTTCCACTGCCCTTCCAGCTGCTGCAGCGACACGGATTCGCCGTCCTGGTTGGTCAGTGTCAGTTCCGGCATGTCACGACCCTGCGGCAGGAGCACGATGCCGGCATCCAGCAACTCGGCGGTATCGAGTTGGCGCTCGGTGTTGAGCACCTTGGAAACCGTCAGGCCGATGACCAGTGCGACCAGCGCGACGAGAACGAATACGGTTTTCTGGATGCGGGTCATGGGGTTCCTTGTCGAGCGGCTCAGATGTTGAGCAGCAGATAATGATCAACCAGCAGCGCGATGAACAGCGCGAACAGGTACCAGATGCTGAATTTGAAGGTCTTGATCGCCGCATGGGGCCGGCTGTCGCGATAGAGCACGATGGTCCAGAATAGGAATCGAGCACCCAGCAGCGCGGCCGCCGCGAGGTACAACGGGCCGCTCATGTGAATGGCAAAGGGCATGAAGCTCACTGCCAGCAGCACCGCCGTATAGAGCAGGATGTGCACCTTGGTGTAGTGCTCGCCGTGGGTCACCGGCAGCATGGGCACGTTGACCTTGGCGTATTCGGCCTTGCGGTGGATCGCCAGCGCCCAGAAATGCGGCGGCGTCCAGGCGAAGATGATCAACACCAGCAGCAACGGCTCCGCCGTCACCTGCCCGGTCACCGCAACCCAGCCGAGCAACGGCGGCGCGGCGCCGGCCAGCCCGCCGATGACGATGTTCTGTGGCGTGGCCCGTTTGAGAAAGCCGGTGTAGATGACCGCATAGCCGACCAGAGAGGCCAGCGTCAGCCAGGCCGCTAGCGCGTTGGTGAAGGTCAGCAGCAGGCCCATCCCCGCCACACTCAGCAGTAGCGCGAAAAACAGCGCGGCAGCCGGCGACACCCGTCCCTCGGCCAATGGCCGCTTGTGCGTGCGCGCCATCACCGAGTCGATACGCCGGTCCACCACATGATTGACCGCCGCCGCCCCCCCGGCACAGAGCGCAATCCCGAGGTTGCCGAACACCAACACGGTCCAGGGCACGCCGGCCCGCGTCGCCAGGAACATGCCCACCAGGGAGGTGATGAGCATCAGCAGCACCACCTTCGGCTTGGTCAGCTCCAGATAATCGCGCCAGCTGGCCTGGGCGCCGCGTTCGCTGAGTAGAGTCGCCATGGGATTCTCCTTATGGTCAAGCGCGGGGCAGGTCGAGCCCGCCCGTCGTGTTCGGATTCAGGCGTGCCTGTGTCGTCAGGTCTTGCGCAGCGGCAACCTCGCTGCTCAAGCGCAAGCGGTGGTTGATCAGCACGGTAACCAGCAGCAGCAGCGCGCCGCCGCCGTTGTGAGCGACGGCGACCGCGAGCGGAAGATTGAGCAGCACGTTGCTGATGCCCAATCCGATCTGTAATGCCAGCGCGGCCAGCAACAAGCCGGCAAGGCGCGGCAGCCCGTTGCGCCAGAGCTGCCAGGTCAGCGCCAGAAGGATCAGCGTCACGGTCAGAGCACCCAGCCGATGCGCGACGTGGATGGCCGTGCGCGCTTCGCCGTAGAGCATCCCACCCAGATAGTTCGGGCCGATGTCGTGGTGAGTCAGATTGAAGGCATTGGCAAAATCCATCTCAGGCCACCACTCGCCGTGGCAGGTGGGGAAATCCGTGCACGCCACCGCCGCGTAATTGCTGCTAACCCAGCCACCCAGCGCCACCTGAAGGATCACCGCCAGCATGCCGACCATCGCCAACCCTCTGACCTGACCCGCCACACTAGGGATCGCCGGCTGCCGACCGGATAGGCGCAAACTCAACAGGAACAGCAGACTCAAGGTGGTGAAGCCACCCAATAGATGGGCCGTGACCACTTGCGGCCAGAGCTGCAGGGTGACGGTCCACATGCCGAACGCCGCCTGGGCGATCACGACGGCCAGCAGCAACAGCGGCAGTCTTACCGGCTGGCCGGGTTCGGCGCGGCGGCGCACAGCCTGCACGGCCAGCGCGAGAATCACCAATCCCAACGCACCGGCGAAGTAGCGATGGACCATCTCGTTCCAGCCTTTGTGCACCTCCAGCGGCGCGTCCGGAAAGCGCAGCGCGGCCAGGCTCTGCTTGTCTTCGCTCATAGGCACAGTGAGAAACCCGTAGCACCCCGGCCAATCCGGGCAGCCAAGGCCAGCGTGGGTCAGCCGCGTGTAGGCACCCAGCAACACCACCACTACAGTCAGCAGCGTGGCGAATACGGCAAAGCGATAACCGGGGCGTGATTTTGGTTGCATAAGGTCCTCGTTTCACTCGGGCTGAAGGCTGGACGATCAGTCCGCCGAAGCCCTTAGCTATCAGCTTCCTTCCATCAGGCCTACTCATGGCTCTCGACATCTTTTGTCAGGCTCCAACGCGTCCAGCCTCAAGCCTTCAGGTCTTTATCGTCATCACCCGATTTGCGAGATCTTCAACAGATACTTCAGATCATCGAGAATCGCCTTGCCGTCCGCTTTCGCGTCGTAGCGCAGCACCAGATTCCCGTGCGGGTCGACGATCCAGAGTTGCGCGCCAGCGGGCAGCTCGGGATTGGCGCCGTATATGGCGGCGTCCAGCGGATAGCGCTGCAGTTGAGGGTATTCGCGTTGCAGGCGCTGGTCATAGTCGCTAGCTAAAGGTTGCGCGCTGGCTAGCGCATGACCGGCGCGACCGGCTTCGCGGGCCAGGCCGATATTGATCTGACGGGCCAGATAGACCAGTTGCTGGCAATCCTCGGCGCAGCCTTGCGGTGCCGTGACCAGCAGCTCCCAGCGCGGCTCGGCGGCGGCCGCCGCGGTGGCGACCGGCGCATTGATCCCGAGCGCATCGCGGCCCTGCCCGGTCGCGACCAGGGCGCCGTCATAGGTTCGGGTTTGCGGGACCCAGAAGCCGAAGTGGTACATAGCGTTGGCCAGCAGCATGGGGCCAATCACCACCGCCAGGATCAGCAACAATTGCAGCCGCCCGCGACGCCGCTGCGGCTGCGCAGGGTTGAGTGTCGGATTCATCGTGGTCACTGCTTGCTCCCTCGTGCCTGATGCACGCCGAAGTAGATGAACAACGCCAGCAACGCCGCTGCCAGCGCAAACCATTGCACCGCGTAACCCACATGCTGCTGCGGCTTCATGAAGGTCACCGGCCAGTCGGCGCGGTATGCCGCGGGCCCCGGCTCCAGCCGCAGCTCGTAGCTGACGCCATCGCGATCGAGCATCTGCCAGATCTCCTCGACATCGACGTGATTGATCAGCCGCGGCCAGCCTTCGGCCATGCGCTTGCTAAGAATGAACGGCTCGCCCGAGGGGGCGTAGACCCAGGCGGCCAGCTTCAACGGGCGATCCGGTGTGTCGAATTTCGGCGGGATGCGGCGATCCGGCCAAGGCAGCCAGCCCCGGTTGACCAGTACCCATCGGCCGCTGGCCTGATCCTGAAACGGCTGCAGCAGCTCGACGCCGACCTGACCGTCGCGGGTGCGGCTGTCCAGCAAAAAGCTGTGCTCGGCATCGAAGCTGCCCTGAAGATGGATGCGGCTATAGATGGGATCTTCAAGGTTCTCGATCTGCTCCGGCGATACCGGCGCGGCTTCCTGGCGGGCCTCCTGACGGGCCAGCATGTCGCGCTTCTGCTCGCCGCGCTCCAGCTGCCAGAAACCTAGCCAGACCAGCAGCGGCAACAGGCACAGCACTATCAGCGTTGGCAGCAAACCCGGCTTGAAGCCGCTCATGCCGCGCCCCGCGACGTATTTATCCGGCTGGCTATACTCCACCCCCACTTCCCCCAGTTCACCTATTACGGCGGACCCGCTCATGCTCAAGGCGGTGATTATTCTGTTATTAGTCGCCACGCTGGTCAGTCTGTTCAGTGGACTGTTCTTTCTGGTCAAGGACGAAGGCCGCACCTCCCGTCTGGTAACCGCCCTGTTCGTTCGAGTCTCCCTCACTGCATTGACTGTAGCGCTGATCGCGTGGGGCTTTTACTCCGGGCTGCTGCAGCCCGGTTTCGGATAGCGCCTACAACGGGTGTGCAGCTTCAAAGCACATAAACGAAGACGAACAGGCCGAGCCATACCACGTCCACGAAGTGCCAGTACCAGGCCGCCGCCTCGAAGCCGAAATGTTGCTCGGGCGTAAAGTGACCGCGAAAACTGCGCACCAGCATGACCGTAAGAATGATCGCCCCCATGGTGACGTGAGCGCCGTGGAAGCCGGTGAGCATGAAGAAGGTCGCGCCGTAAATGCCCGAGCCGAGCGTCAGGCCGAGCTCGGTATAGGCGTGCACGTACTCCTCGATCTGCAGGATGAGGAAGGCCACGCCGAGCAGCACGGTCAGCCCTAGCCCGAGCTTGAGGTGTTTGCGATTGCCCTTGCGCAGTGCGTGGTGCGCCCAGGTCAGCGTAAAGCTGGAGGTGACCAGGAGAATGGTGTTGATCAGCGGTAGCCCCCAGGCGCTGATCGTGCCTTCCGGCGCCGGGTACAGTTGGGGATCGGGGTTGTTCAGCAGCGGCCAGGTGTATTCGAAGTTGGGCCAGAGCATATTGCTGACGCCCTTGTCGCCATCGCCACCGAGCCACGGACCAACCCAGTAGCGTATGTAGAACAGCGTGCCGAAGAACGCAGCGAAGAACATCACCTCGGAAAAGATGAACCAGGTCATGCCCCAACGGAAGGACCGGTCCATCTGCCCGCTATAGAGCCCGGCACGACCTTCGCGGACTACCGAGCCGAACCAGCCGAACATCATGTAAACGATCAGCAGCGCACCGATGAAAAAGATCAGCGGACCGTTGGAGTCGGCGCGCTCGGCCTTGAGGTCGTTGAACCAGCTGCCGAGGCCGTAGACGGTGACCAACAGCGCAACCGTGGCAACGATGGGCCACTTGCTCTGGGCGGGGACGTAGTAATTCTCGTGCGTGGTGGTCTGTTTGCTCATTGCAGACTCTCCTTGGCCGCCACCACGGGCGCCTGATCAATGGCGGCGACGGGGGGTTGGCGAGACGTGATGTCGAACAGGGTGTAGGCGAGCGTCAGATGACGCACGTCTGCGGGCAGATCACGATCAACGATGAAGCGCACCGGCATCTCGATGCGCTCACCGGGCTGCAACACTTGCTGGGTAAAGCAGAAGCACTCGGTCTTGTGAAAGTACGCAGCTGCTTTGGAGGGCGACACGCTGGGCACGGCCTGGGCCGTCATTGGCTTATCCGTGGGGTTGTAGGCGACGAAGCGCATTTCCTGACTGGCGCCGGGATTCACGCTGAGCTGATCGGCCTGGGGGCCGAATTCCCATTCCATGCCTGCGGCGTTGGTGGCCAGGAACTGCACACGAATCTCCCGCGCCTCGTCCGCCGTCTGCGTTCCTTCGTAGGCGCCAGCCGTCTTGCCGTTGATGCCGAAAGCCTGGCACATGACGTCATAGATCGGCACCAGTGCGAAGCCGAAGGCGAACATCGCCACCACGACGAGCAGCAGACGGCGAACCAGACGGGCGGTGGGCAGGGAATCGCTCATTGCATTCTCCTCGCGCAGGGCCGTTCATCGCGCAGCGCGGGGGTCAGCCCGCCCCGCTTCAGACCACCATGGGAGTCCTGTAGGGTGGGCTTCAGCCCACCAACGCAACCATCAGCCACAACCCAAGTACCCGCGGAGCACGCCCTCGAAGCCACTCCTCGTCCGACCCTCAACCTCCAGCCTTGAGCGGCTTCGACCTTAATCATGCTTCGGCCCCGTCCGGTGTTCATGCAGGGTGTGCATATCCGGCGGCACGCTGAAGGTGTGGTAAGGCGCCGGCGACGGCACGCTCCATTCCAGCCCTTCGGCACCATCCCAAGGCTTGGCGGCGGCGACCGGGCCACCACGAATGCACTTGATGACGATGAACAGGAACAGCAGCTGTGTGGCGCCGAACATGAAGGCGCCCACCGACGAGATCATGTTGAAGTTGGCGAACATCATGTTGTAGTCCGGGATGCGCCGCGGCATGCCGGCCAGGCCGACGAAGTGCATCGGGAAGAACGCCAGGTTCATGCCGACGAAACTCATCCAGAAGTGCAGCTTGGCCAGCGTCTCGTCGTACATGTGCCCGGTCCACTTGGGCAACCAGTAGTAGGCCGAAGCGAAGATACCGAAGATCGCCCCCGGCACCAGCACGTAGTGGAAATGCGCCACCACGAAGTAGGTGTCGTGGTACTGGAAATCCGCCGGCGCGATGGCCAGCATCAGGCCGGAAAAACCGCCGATGCTGAAGAGAATGACGAAGGCCACGGCGAACAGCATCGGCGCCTCGAAGGTCAGCGAGCCGCGCCACATGGTCGACACCCAGTTGAACACCTTCACCCCGGTCGGCACGGCGATCAGCATGGTTGCGTACATGAAGAACAGCTCGCCGGTCAGCGGTATGCCGACAGTGAACATGTGGTGCGCCCAGACGACGAACGACAGGAAGGCGATCGCGCCGGTGGCGTAAACCATCGAGGTGTAACCGAACAGCGGCTTGCGCGAGAACGCCGGAATGATCGAGCTGACTGCGCCGAACGCCGGCAGGATCATGATGTACACCTCGGGATGGCCGAAGAACCAGAACACGTGCTGGAACAGCACCGGGTCGCCGCCGCCCGCCGCACTGAAGAAGCTCGTGCCGAAGTGGATGTCCATCAGCATCATGGTCACCACGCCGGCCAGCACCGGCATCACCGCGATCAGCAGGAAAGCGGTGATCAGCCAGGTCCAGACGAACAGCGGCATCTTCATCAGCGTCATGCCCGGCGCGCGCAGGTTGAGCACGGTAGCGACCACATTGATCGCGCCCATGATCGAACTGATCCCCATCAGGTGGATGGCGAAGATGAAGAAGGTCACCGACTCCGGCGCGTAGGTGGTCGATAGCGGCGCATAGAAGGTCCAGCCGAAGTTCGGCCCGCCGCCCTCCATGAACAGCGTCGAGACCAACAGGCCGAACGCGGCGGGCAGCAGCCAGAAGCTGAAGTTATTCATGCGCGGCAGGGCCATGTCCGGCGCGCCGATCATCAGCGGGATCATCCAGTTGGCCAGGCCGACGAACGCCGGCATCACCGCGCCGAAGACCATGATCAGGCCGTGCATGGTGGTCATTTGGTTGAAGAATTCCGGCTGCACGATCTGCAGCCCCGGCTGGAACAGCTCGGCGCGGATCACCATCGCCATGGAGCCGCCCAGCAGGAAGGCGCAGAAGCTGAACCACAGGTACATCGAGCCGATGTCCTTGTGATTGGTGGTCAGCAGCCAGCGTGAGAGACCCTTGGCTGGGCCGTGGTGATGGTCATGCCCGGCATGACCATGATCGTCGATCACTGCACTCATCACCTGATCCTCTTACTGGGTGGCTTCTTCGGCCTGTTTGAAGACGAGCACGTCTTTCGGCGTGACCATGTCGCCCGTGTCGTTACCCCAGGCGTTGCGCTCGTAGGTGATCACCGCGGCTAGATCGACCTCGGAAAGCTGCGGGCCGAATGCCGGCATCGACGTACCCGGCGCGCCCTTGACGACAATGCTGATGTGGTTTTCAGCATCGCCAGTAGCGATTGGCGAGCCCTTGAGCGCAGGGAACATTGGAGGTATCCCCTCGCCATTGGCCTGGTGACAGGATGCGCAGTTGGTCTGGTAAACCTGCTCGCCGCGGGCGGTCAGCTCTTCCAGTGTCCAGTCCTTGCTGGTCAGCTCGGCGAGCTTGGCCGCTTCGGCCTTCTTCTCGCCCAGCCAGGCGGCATAGTCCTCTGTGGATTTGACCTCAACCACGACCGGCATGAAGCCATGATCCTTGCCGCACAGCTCGGTGCACTGGCCGCGGTAGATGCCGGGCTCCTCGACACGCGTCCAGGATTCGTTGATGAAGCCAGGGATGGCGTCTTTCTTGACCGCCAGCGCCGGTACCCACCAGGAATGGATGACGTCCGCGGCGGTAATCAGGAAGCGCACCTTGGCGCCCACCGGAATCACCAGCGGCTCGTCGACCTCCAGCAGATAGTGTTCGCCCTTGGGCGCCTGGTTGTTGATCTGGTCTCGCGGTGTCGTGAGGTTGCTGAAGAACTCGACATCCTCTCCCAGATACTTGTAATGCCACTTCCACTGGTAGCCGGTGATCTGGATATCCACGTCCGATTCGGACGCGTCATAAATGTGGATGAGAGTGCGCGTCGCCGGCACGGCCATGGCGATCAGGATCAACAAGGGAATGACGGTCCAGAGAACCTCGACCTTGGTATTTTCGTGGAAGTGCGCCGACTCCAGTCGTTTAGAACGCCGATGGGCGAACATCGACCAGAACATAACCGCGAACACCAGCACGCCGATGATCACGCAGATCCAGAAGATGGTCATGTGCAAATCGAATACGGAGCGACTGACGTCCGTTACGCCGGGTTGCATATTCACGTCCCAGGCCGCCTGGGCCTGACCGAATAGCGACCACAGCCCAATCCCCATCCAGACTCGTGGATGTCGCGACATTGCGGGTTCCCCTTATGGTTCTTGTTATCCCGCCGACTGGCCTGTTGTCCGGACGCGAAGGGAGCCACGCTCACTTCGACGGCCTGACTACGCCTTGATCCGGTGCCCCCCAATTCCTGGTCACCAGCCTTCGCTTTGCACGCGCAGTCGGATTCAATCGGTACGCTTACGATCGGAGTATAGACAGCGTTCTCCGACTGGCAATTTCGTCAGGTGCTCGGGTTAGCTTCCGCTTCGCGCGGCTGATCGTTCTTCTTCACGCCACGGATATTCATCAGCGCCAGACATACCTGCAGCGTGATCAGTGCCCAGGCCTGGGCGTGCCAACCCCAGATCACCCAGAGCAGGTTACTCAGCAGAAAACACCAGAAGCCCACCGTGCGCCGGCTCGGTTTCAGCGAGCCGATCAGCCACGCCGCTAGCACCGTGATGACCATAGCCGGCCATTGCAGCAGATCGATCCAGTCCACATCACCTCCAGTAAGCCAAGAATCAAGGTCCGGCAATCCGTTCCGTGCATGGATTGGTGCCCTTCGCGCTCGCTAGAGTTCCGGCGCGAACTCGTGAAGGTAGAAAGCCGTAGATCCCGCTCGTCGGGTATGAGCTATCGAAAGGCCGAATGAATTCGACCCACGGTCAGCAGCGCCGGTATCTGGACTGGTTGCAGGGATGTAGGGCCGAAATTGTTCGGCCTTTGTTTCAAAGTCCTAGAGCAGGCTCAATTGCTGCCCCGGCGGCGCGAAACGACTGCAATCGAGGCCGAAATTCTGATCGCGACGGTTGTAGCCCAGGCGCTTACAGGCCAGCTGGAACCGTTGAGCGAGTAGCTGAGCGAACTGCCCTTCTCCGCGCATGCGGCTGCCAAAGCGGCTGTCGTAATCCTTACCGCCACGCGACTGGCGCACCAGGCTCATCACATGCGCCGCGCGCTGCGGGAAATGCTCGGTCAACCAGGCCTCGAATAGCTCCGCCACCTCGTGGGGCAGGCGCAGCAGAACATAACCCGCCGACGCCGCACCGGCCTCGCGCGCGGCCTCGAGCATGCGCTCCAGCTCCATGTCGTTGATCATCGGAATCATCGGCGCGCACATCACGCTGACCGGAACACCCGCCTCGTGCAGCGTCCGTAACACGCGCAGGCGCGCCGTGGGCGAGGCCGCGCGAGGCTCCATGATGCGCTTGAGCTCGTCATCCAGGGTGGTCAGGCTGACCGAGACGCTGACCAGCCGCTGCTCAGCCAGAGGCACCAGCAGGTCCAGATCGCGCAGCACCAGCGAACCCTTGGTGATGATGTGCACCGGATGCTTGAAGCGCAGCAGTATTTCCAAGGCCTGACGCGTCAGCCGCTGCTCGCGTTCCAGCGGCTGATAGGCGTCGGTATTGACCCCCAGCGCGATGGGCTGTGGCACGTAACCGGGCTTGCTCAGCTCCTGTTCCAGGCGTTCGGCAAGGTTGGTCTTAGCGATCAGCCGAGTCTCGAAATCAATGCCAGGCGACAGGTCCCAATAGGCATGGCTGGGCCTCGCAAAACAGTAGATGCAACCATGTTCACAACCCCGATACGGATTGACCGAACGATCAAAGCCGACATCCGGCGACTGGTTGCGAGTGATGACGGACTTTGCCGTCTCACTGCGCACTTCGGTCGCCCGGGTCGGGGGTACTTCCTGCTCCCAGCTGTCGTCATAGGCTTCGCTAAGGGTCGGCGCGAAACGGTTGTGCGGATTTATGGCGGTACCGCGACCGCGTGGTGTGGCGACGATGCTGGACATGGGCAGCCCTCATAACTGTTCATGCATACAGTATATGAGAACGATCAACATGCACTCGTCTTCCGACGAGCGCAGGGCCGGACGATTCATGACCGCCGGTCGGAATTGCGAGTGATTCACAGCCGCGCAAAATAGATCGTCTACAACGGTAGTACCCGGCTAAAAGAGGCCGTTGCGGAGAGAGAGCGGCAATGCATTCCAAGGGACCTTTGCATGCCCGGGAAAACAACTTTGATTTCCTGCGCTTTTTTGCAGCGTCGCTGGTGCTGCTCGTTCATAGCTATCCGCTGACCGGGCGCCGGCCTGACGAGCCCATCGAGCTGCTGACCGGCTATGAGAACGGCGGAGAATTCGCCGTCGCGATCTTCTTCGTCATCAGCGGCTACCTGATCACGTCGTCCTGGATCAATAGCAGCAGTGCCAGAAGCTTCCTGATCAAGCGCGCTTTGCGGGTTTTTCCGGCCTTGATGCTGGCCGTTTTGTTATCGGCGTTCGTCATCGGCCCGCTGGTGACCGAGCGCAGCATGACCAGCTATTTCTCGTCCCCCATCACCTGGACATACCTGCAGAACATCCTGCTCGTCACGCGATTCGAGCTGCCGGGCGTGTTCAGCCATAACATCTATCCGAACGTGGTGAACGGGTCGCTGTGGACGCTTCCGCTCGAGGTACTGATGTACCTGGGCGTGCTGGTCATGGGTCTGGTTGGATTGTTGAAGCCTCGACTGATCCTTTTGCCCATCGCCGGCCTCGCCCTGGGCTATTTCTGGTTACTGGAGCGGCTCGGGATCGAGTCCTTCTTCATCACCAACGTATTCAAGCTGGGTCTGCTGTATTACACCGGCGCTGCCATCTTTCTCTACCGCGACGCGCTGCCCTGGCGCGGCTGGATTGCCGCCCTGTTCGTCGCGGCACTGGTGTTGACGTTTCATACCGCCGTTGGGCCGTATGTTTATGTGATCGCACTGCCCTATCTGGTGATCTACCTCGCCTATGCGCCGATTCCGTTGCTTTCGCGATTCGGCAAGTACGGCGATTTCTCCTATGGCATGTACATCTATGCCTTCCCTTTCCAGCAGCTCACCGTCTATCTGCTTGGCCACGAAATCGGCGTGTTCTGGCTGACCGTTATTAGCCTCGTGCCGACCTTGCTGCTGGCAATTCTGTCCTGGCACCTGATCGAGGCGCCGGCTATGAAGTTCAAGCAACGCCTAGCCCGGGCGCCAGAGCCTAGCCTGGTGCCGCCCAAGACCTTGGTTTGAAGCGCGACGTCGAATCGCCGTGGCTGCAGGACAGCCATATAGAAACACTGTGCTTGCTCTGCCTTCCGACCGGCGTGACCTCAGTGGTCGCCCCAGCGGCGCGGATCGGCAACGCAATCAGCGCAGATTGACCGGCAGTGGCGGGCCACCATCCTTTTGCCAGCTGCCACTGAGTTGGCCGTCGCGGCCAAGCTGAAGCTCGAACAGCGCGGGTACCTCACGCTGCTCTCGAAGTAAGGTGCGGCTCGCGTCGTGGCGAACAACAAGCCTGATCGCGCTGGAGTCCTTGCCATGAAAGTAGACGGCTCTGGACGAGCCTTCGGCGTTTGGCGGCGTGATCACCAGCGTGATTCGATCGCGGTGACCAATCTCGCCACGGTACGCACCGCCCATTTGCGGCTTCGCCAGCTGCCGGCAATCGCTGCGTTGCTCCAGCAGCAGGCAGCGTCCGTACGAACTGAGATCCTCCGCAAGATCGGTGTAGGGGAAACTGTTCGAAAACTCATCAAGATCATCTAGTGCGCGTACTACATGCGCCGAGCATCTTTCCGCAATTAGGGTCAGCTGCGCTTGCTCGAGCACCAGCCTGTTATGAGCGAGATTGGTGTCGAGATGGCGCGGCAAGCAGTGCTCGTAGATTTCGCGCTGAATGGCGGCGGACTCGGCCTCTTCTTCAGTGGCGCTGTTCGCTGGAAGTCGGGCAAGGAAATTTTCGATGCGCTCTATCCGCGCCTGGCTTACCCGTTCACGCAGCCGTTGCAGACCCGACTCGCTGAACAACTCAGACAACGAGAGGGGCGAACCATCGGCTAGCGCGAACGCATAGCTGTTGCGGCCCAGGCTGAGATAGGCACCGTAATACTCACCAATGATATCCAGCGAAAGGAAGCCAGGCGTCTTTGCATGGATTTCATAATCCAGGCTGACCAATCCGTTCCCCTCGTCCTCTTTCGGCCAGATTCGCTCGAACGGCGACTGCTTGAAGCGGCCCGGCAAACCGTCGAGTTCGAACGCGTGCAGGTAGATATTGATTCGCTCCAACGCAGCCGACTCGCCTTCGAACAACGGAAAGCGATAGGTCGACCATTCGCTCCGCGCGGCTTCGAGTGTGGAGACGTTTGGATCGGCAATTGACGACATCGGTACGAGGGCAAGCAGACAAAGCGTCAGCAATCGCCTGTGGCACGTCATACGCATGAACCTCGGAACTGACTTGGGAATACGGCGTGACGCCTGAGAATAAACGCTTCCCCCGTTCGAATGGCCTCCGCCTCGAACCAGCGCTGCGCAAGCAAGCTCGCTCAGGCTGCGGTACGACGCACCTGCACCTCGCTGTACTCAGCTTCTGCACCGTCGCTGAGCTGAATGACGCCGCGTTGCGCCAGCTCACGGGCGCGCCAGTAGAGAAACAGGTCGGTCGGGAAAAACCCATCGCAGTGGCCCATAACCTCGGCCATGGCGCGGGCCAGTGGCATCCAGTCATCGCCGCAGGCCACTGTCAATTCGTGATCGATACGCTGAGAGACTTCGCCGACGAAACGCCCGTCCACCCAGCGACGTATCGCTGCGCTCTCCTGAACGACCGCACGCCATTGGCTGGCGAGTTCGGCGATTCTGCCCGGCTCGACGGTGCGTGGTCGGTAGAGCGTTGCCAGGGCATCCGGCGCGTGCATGGATACCGCCATCCGCGTGCCGACGCGGCTGTCGCCGGTGCCACATACGACCTCCCGAAACGGCAGCGCCGAACCTTCAAGCACCGCTGCCACGCGGGCCAGCATCAGCTGCTCGGAGGCGCTGTCGCCATGCCAAACCGTCACCGGTCGCGACTGGCTGGCCAGCCGCGCCAGAAACTCGGCAGCATCAGCGAGGCCCGTCGCGAAATCCGGACGCGGCGTCAGGCCAGCCGGCCAGACGCCTTCCCAGAACGCCACACGCTCCACGCAAGATAGAGATTCGATATCGGCAAGCGGCCCGACCGCGAGATCGTCGCGCAGGACACGCACCGTCTCGCCGTTGCCTTCGCCCAAGAGCTGCCGGACGCTGTCAGCGGCGAGATCGCCACAGGTGAGATGCCACATGGCGGGCCTCGCAATGGATCAGTCGGGCTTTTTCTTCAGCTTTGGATTGGGGAAGAACTGCACCGCCTGCACCTGCGGGTCGGCGGGTTTCGGCTTGGCCTGGTTGACCCGCGTGCCCAGCTCCGAGGGCACCGACTGCCCTTGGGCGTTGAGGGTATCAGCGTAGCCGCATTCGACGCATTCGCGATGCGGCACGCCGTCGACGTCCCACATCTTGATACTGTCCGACGCGCTGCACGCCGGGCACACCGCGCCGGCGATAAAACGCTTGGTCGTTACTTTCGGCTCGTCAGTCATGCCACTTGCTCCGTCAGGCCGAGGTGGCGTAGTAGGGCGTCGGTGGATGGCTCGCGACCACGGAAATCGACGAACAACACCATCGGCTCCTGCGAACCACCACGCGCCAGGATGGCATCGCGGAAGGCACGGCCGGTCTCGGGGTTGAACACGCCTTCTTCCTCGAAGCGCGAGAAGGCGTCGGACGACAGCACTTCGGCCCACTTGTAGCTGTAGTAACCAGCGGCGTAACCACCGGAGAAGATGTGCGCGAAGCTGTTGGGGAAGCGGTTGCTGGCCGGCGGGCGCATCACCGAGACCTCATCGCGGATACCTTCCAGAACCTCCAGCACGCTGCGACCGTCGCCATGGGTGGCGTGCAGCTCGAAGTCGAACAGCGAGAACTCCAGCTGGCGCACCATCATCAGCCCGGACTGGAAGTTCTTCGCTGCCAGCATCTGCTGCAACTTGTCCTGCGGCAGGCGTTCGCCGGTCTGGTAATGACCGGAGATCAGCGCCAGGCCTTCGGGATCCCAGCACCAGTTCTCCATGAATTGGCTGGGCAGCTCGACCGCATCCCAGGCCACGCCGTTGATGCCCGAGGCGCCAGCGTGTTCGACCTGGGTCAGCAGATGATGCAGGCCATGGCCGAATTCGTGGAACAGAGTGGTGACTTCATCGTGGGTCAGCAGCGCCGGGCGCTCGCCAACCGGTGGGGTGAAGTTGCAGACCAGGTTGGCCACGGGCGTCTGCAGGGTGCCGAGGCAGGTGCGGCGCTTGTCGCGGGCACCATCCATCCAAGCGCCGCCGCGCTTGTTGGCGCGCGCGTAGAGGTCGAAGAAGAAGCGCCCGACGTGCTCGCCGTTTTCGCGGATCTCGAACAGGCGCACGTCCGGATGCCAGCTGTCGAACCTTTCCAGCTCATGAATCTCGATGCCATAGAGGCGCTGGACGATGGCGAACAGCCCGGACAGCACCTTGTCGATGGGGAAGTACTCGCGCAGCTCTTCCTGGTTCAGGCTGTAGCGCTGCTGGCGCAGCTTCTCGCCGAAGTAGCCGACATCCCAACTCTGCAGATCATCCACGCCGTTTTCGGCGGCGAAGGCACGCAGCTCTTGCAGGTCGCGTTCGGCGAACGGCTTGCTGCGCACGGCCAGATCACGCAGGAAGCCCAACACCTGGTCGGTGCTCTCGGCCATCTTGGTGGCCAGCGACAGCTCGGCGTAATTGCCGAAGCTGAGCAGTTTGGCCAGCTCCTGGCGCAGGTCGAGGATCTGCTCCATCACCGGACCGTTGTCGAACTGACCGGCGTTCGGACCTTGATCGGAAGCGCGGGTGGAATAGGCGACGTAGACCTCTTCGCGCAGCGAGCGGCTGTCGGCGTACGTCATCACGGCGTAGTAGCTGGGAAACTCCAGACTGATCAGCCAGCCGTCGAGCTCTTTGGCTTTTGCAGCTTCGGCCATCTGCGCCTTGGCCGAATCGGTGACGCCAGCCAGCAGGCTTTCATCCGTGACGTGCTTGGTCCAGGCCTGAGTCGCATCGAGCAGCTGGTTGGAGAACGTGCTGCCCAGCTCGGCGAGCTTCATCTGGATAGCGCCGAAACGCTGCTGTTCGGCCGGCGGCAGGTCGATGCCAGACAGACGGAAGTCGCGCAGGGCGTGCTCGATGATGGTCTTCTGCGCGACGTCGAAGCCTTCAGCCTCGGCGCTCAGCGACAGTGTCTGGTAGGCGGCGAACAGGTCGGCATTCTGCCCGAGTTCCGTGGCGTACGCGGACAGCTTGGGCAGGCAGGCCTCGTAGGCGGCGCGCAATTCGGGATTGTTGCGTACCGAATTCAGATGGCTGACCGGGCCCCAGGCACGGCTGAGGCGCTCGTTCATTTCATCCAGGCCGACCACCAGTGTCGACCAATCGAGGCTTTCCGCCGGACGGCTGAGCAGTTCCTGCAAAGCGACGCGGTTGTCGCCGAGGATGCTGTCCACGGCCGGTTCGACGTGCTCGGGGCGAATCTCGGAATAGGGCGGCAGGTCGAAATCGCGAAGCAGCGGATTGGTAGCGGTCACGGCATTGGCCCTTTCAGATGGATACCTGCGGCATGTTAAAGGCAAATGGCCGACCGCGCAGCCAGGGATCGGAGCGATAGGCGGGGGCTATGGGCGGCGCGCTCGTAGAAGCCAGTTCGCTGGCGATCCCGTTTGCGAGCGACGTGGCCAGTGAACACTTCGGGAAGGTCTCGAAGGCTACGCGTGAGCTTCTCTGCTGAGCAGATCGGCAACCCACTGATTGATGCTCTTGTGAGATAACGCAGCCTTTAAGGCGACGGAGGCATGCAGCTCTGGCTCCAGACGCAGGCTCAGCTTGCCGGAGTACGGCTTCTGCGGGGAGCGATCCAACTTGGCGCACGTAGCCAGGTAATCGTCCACGGCCTCTTCGAAGGCGTCGCGCAGCTCCTGTACGGATTCCCCATGAAACCCCACCACGTCGCGAATACCCGCGATATGCCCAACGAACAGGCCGTCTTCGTCGCTGTACTCGATACGGGCGGCATAGCCCTTGTAATTCATGGCTTTCATGGCGTCACTCCTGCTTGTTCAAGGAAGGCTCGCGCATCGCGTACCTGATAGGGCTTGGCTTCCTTGTCTGGGTGCGGCCGATGGAAGGTACCGACCACACCATTCAGCTCGAAGCGGACACGAGAGCCGTTGCCTTCGATGGTTCGGGCACCCGCTGCCACAAACAGGGCTTCGATGCGCAACCATTCCAGCGAGCTCGGCACCGGTTTGGCGAAAATGGCTTTGAGTGTGCTGAGCTGCCTCTGTTCATGGTGTCAGATTTTAATACCATATTGCGGTGTTACAACCTTACGAAAGCACTCACGAAGAAGGGCTGCCATGCGCACCGCCCTCGTCCTTCACCGGCTCCTCTTCCCGCTGCGCATAGCGCTGGGCGAGCACCGCGCAGACCATCAGTTGGATCTGGTGGAAGATCATCAGCGGCAAGATGATGGTGCCCACCGCGCTGGTGGCGAACAGCACCTGCGCCATGGGCACGCCGGTGGCCATGCTTTTCTTCGAGGCGGCGAAGAGGATGGTGATGCGGTCTTCCAGATTGAACCCCAAGCGCTTGCCGAGAAAATGCGTGGCCCAGAGCACGATGGCCAGCAACAGGCAGCAGACCAGCGTCAGCGCCAGCAGCCGCGACAGCGGTATCAGCTGCCAGAGGCCCTCGACCACCGCATCGCTGAACGCGGTGTAGACCACCAGCAGGATGGAGCCCTGGTCGACGGTTTTCAGCCAGCCCTTGTTGCGCGTCACCCAGGCGCCGATCCAGCGCCGTGCGAACTGCCCGGCGACGAAGGGCACCAGCAGCTGCAGCACGATCTTGCCGATGGAGTCGAGCGTCGACCCGGCTTCGCCTTCAACGCCCAGCAACAGCATCACCAGGATCGGCGTGAGGAAGATGCCAAGCAGGCTGGAGGCCGCCGCGCTGCAGATCGCCGCCGGGATGTTGCCGCGCGCCAGCGAAGTGAAGGCGATGGCCGACTGCACGGTGGCGGGCAGGGCGCAGAGGTAGAGGATGCCCAGGTACAACTCGGTGCCGACCAGCGGCGTCAGCAGCGGCTTGAGCGCCAGGCCCAGCAGCGGAAACATCACGAAAGTGCAGGCGAAGACCAGCAGATGCAGGCGCCAGTGGCCGGCACCGGCGAGAATCGCTTCGCGCGACAGCTTGGCGCCGTGCATGAAGAACAGCAGGGCGATGGCCAGGGTTGTGGCCCAGCCGAAGATCACCGCGCCTTGGCCTTCGCAAGGCAGGAAGGTGGCGATGGCAATGACCGCCAGCAGGGCGAGGGTGAAGTTATCGAATAGCAGGCGCAGATGGGCCATGGCGAAAATCCTTGTAGCTTGCAGACAACAGGCCGCGACCTTATCGTGACCGGAATTTTCCGACTAACGCCAGGCAGGCACTAAATGTCGCCAATCGGACAAGAGGCTGCGCTGATCGCCCGCCTCGGTGAACTCCGGCAACTGCCACGACCGGTCTATGGCCAGCTCGATTCGCCACCCAACCTCAAGCTCGGCTATCGCCACAGCCATCCCTGGGTGCAGCTGTCCCACGCGGTGGAAGGCGTACTGGAAGTGCGCACCGACCGCGGTCGCTTCATCGCGCCGCCGCTGCGCGCCGTATGGATTCCGGTAGGGATCACCCATCAGGTGTTCTGCGCGGCGGATACCTGCATCCGCAGCCTGTACATCGACCGCAGCGTGGCCGGCGACACCCCCGAGCGCTGCCGCGTGTTGCAGATCAGCCCGCTGCTGCGTGAACTTATCCAGCACTTCAGCACACTGCCCGAAGCCTATGCCACGGATGGTGCGGAAGGCCGACTGGTGCAGGTATTGCTGGACCAGCTGGGCAGCGCACCGGAGATCGAACTGGTGCTGCCGCTGCCAGCCGAACCGCGCCTGCGCCAGCTGTGCAAACGCCTGCAGAACCATCCCGACTCCCGCGAAAGCCTCGCCGACTGGAGCCAGGCGCTGGACGTTTCGGAACGCACCCTGAGCCGGCTGTTCCTGCGCGAAACCGGCCTGACCTTCCGCGCCTGGCGGCAACGCCTGCGGCTGCTCAGCGCGCTGCCGGCACTGGAGCGTGGCGAGCGGGTCACCGACGTGGCACTGAGCTGCGGCTACGAATCGCTATCGGCCTTCATCGCCGCGTTTCGCGAGCAGTTCGGCGCCACGCCCGGCGAGTTCTTTCGCGATGCCCGGCGAGAGAATCAGCCATAAGCTTTCACGCCAAGGAGGTTTTGCTCTGCTTGGCGTTCACTCATCACAGGAGTCAGCCATGTCCATTCGTACCTACCAGAACCACACGCCGAAGCTCGGCGAGCGCGTATTCGTCGACCCCAGCGCCGTGCTGATCGGCGATATCGAGATCGGCGAAGACAGCTCGGTCTGGCCGCTGACGGTGATCCGCGGCGACATGCACCGCATCCGCATCGGCGCGCGCAGCAGCATCCAGGACGGCAGTGTGCTGCACATCACCCATGCCGGCCCGTTCAACCCGGACGGTTTTCCGCTGATCATCGGCGACGAAGTGACCGTCGGCCACAAGGTCACCCTGCACGGCTGCACTCTGGGTAGTCGCATCCTGGTAGGTATGGGTTCGATCGTCATGGACGGCGCCGTAGTCGAAGACGAAGTCATCATCGGCGCCGGCAGCCTGGTGCCGCCGGGCAAGACGTTGGAAAGCGGCTTTCTCTATGTCGGTAGTCCAGTGAAACAGGCCCGTCCGCTGACCGAAAAGGAACGCAGCTTCTTCAGCTATACCGCTGGCAACTATGTGAAATTGAAGAATCTGCATATGGCGGAAGGCGTCTGAAATCGCCTCTGTACCACCACCGGATCAGGAGGGAAAGCTAAAAGCTTCGCGAGCAAGCTCGCTCCTACAAGAGCGCGGTACCGCACCGAACCTGTAGGAGCGAGCTTGCTCGCGAACCGCTCGCCGGGCACCGTTTGCCCTGACGCCGATCGGTACGGGACAATCGACAGCCATCCAGCTGCTGACCTTCCTTCATGCACCAGTCCACCATCCTCTTCGACCTCGACGGCACCCTTACCGACCCGCGCGAGGGCATTACCCGGTCGATCCAGCATGCGCTGGCTAGGCTCGGCATCGACGAGCCTGACCTGAAAAAGCTCGAACCCTTCATCGGCCCGCCGCTGCTGCAGGCGTTCATGGAGTTCTATGGCTTTGACGAGGCCCGCGCATGGGAAGCGGTGGGGCATTACCGTGAGCGCTTCAAGGTCACCGGCCTCTATGAAAACCTTCTGTTCGACGGCGTGCTGGAGATGCTCGAACACCTACGCGGTCAGGGCCGCACACTCTATGTCGCCACCTCCAAGCCCTCGGTGTTCGCGCGCGAGATTGCCCGGCATTTCGCCTTCGATCACCACTTCAAGGTGATCTACGGCAGCGAGCTGGATGGCACCCGCACCAACAAGGTCGAACTGATCGCGCACCTGATCGCTGAAGAACGGCTGGAAGCCGCGCAGACGCTGATGATCGGCGACCGCAAGCACGACCTGATCGGCGCGCGTGAAAACGGTTTGCAGGCCGCCGCCGTGGGCTACGGCTTCGGCAGCCATGCCGAACTGATGGCCGAGTCGCCCGCCTACTATTACGCCACGCTTCCGGCGTTGCGAGCGGCGTTCAGCTAAGAGCCTGTTCACGATCTCGCGAGCTAGAGACCTGCAAGGCAAAAACAGGCGAGGAAGCGGACTGGGCTCGCACTCGAGTTTACTGGTGTAAATGAGCATTCCGACTGGGCTCGCATCCGAGCCTGTTTTTAACGCAGCAGGGCCGACGCGCAGCAGATCGTGAACAGGCTCTAAGACGTCTGGTCGCGCTCAGGGCCGAAGGTCACCGGAGGCGAGCCATCGGCGTTGATCTGTTCGACACGCAGCGGCCGGCCCTCGGCGTCGAGGCGAATGCGGCCGATACCGGCGCCGTTCCACAATCGCTCACCGGATCGGCTGCGGCTCGGCAGCCAGGGCTGGACCCGCACGCGGCGGCGCTTGGTGAACCAGTTCAGCGGCGAGCGCGGCGAATAGAGCCAGCGGTTGAGCCGGTCGAACAAGTCCAGCAGGCGACGGGGAAACTCGTTCTTCACCCCGCTGCTGGTGATCTGCCACAGCCGTGGCCCTTCGGTACGACCGCGGATGTGCACCTCATAGGCGAACGAATAGTGCACGTCGCCGGACAGGATCACGTAGTTACCCGGCGTACGCGTATGGCGAAAGATGTTGAGCATGGTCTGCGCCGCACCGCGATGGGCCATCCAGTTTTCCGCATCGACCAGCAATGACTGCCCGGCCCAGCTGAACACCCGCTGCACGGTCTCGATCAGCTTGACGCCGAACATCGGTGTCGGCGAAACGATGACCACCGATCGCTGATCGAGCAGGTGCTGCTGAAGGTCGGTGAGCGCTTCCCAGTCCATCAGACCCGACGGCCGGCTCAGGTGGAGTTCGCTGCGCCAGCGCCGGGTGCGAGTGTCGAGCACCACCACCGCCGGTTCGCTGGGCAGTACGTAGCCCCAATCGCCGCGTTGCAGCACCTCATCCACCATTTCATTCTGCAGCGCGCAGTCGAGTCGCCCGTCCTCGCCGCTTGCCAGTAACGCCTCGATGGCCTGCAGCGGCGCCGCGTAATCCTCGGGGACATTGCCCCAGGCCTGGCACAGCAGGTAGCCGAGCAGCGCATTGCCGAGGATGCGTCGCGAAAAGGGATGGCCATAGGCGGTCTGTTCCCAGCGGGCGCTGAGATTCCAATCGTCGGTGACGTCGTGATCGTCGAAGATCATCAACGACGGCAGATGTGCCAATGCGCGCGCGACCGGCGGCAGGCCTGCCCGGAAGGCCTCGATGCAACTCGCCTCGCGAGACCAGCGTTCGGCCAGTTTCTCGTCCAGGGGCGGTGTCTGCACGTCGATCAGACGCCAAGGTACGGGCGACCAGACCAGCAGGTACATCGCCAGCACCTCGGCCAGCGTCACCAGGTGGTTATGCGCGTTGGCGGTGGTGAACACCGGCTTCTCGACGCCGCCAAAGAAGCGCTCACGTAACGCCTCGTTGGACTTGAATGCTGGCAGCAACTGCTCGCGTCGGTAGTAGGTGGCCGGATGCGCCATCAGCTCATCGCTGTCGGCGACGGTCGCGCCTTCCAGGCATTCGCCATAAAGCCCGAGCCGGCGGATCAGCGCGTGGATAGCGACCAGCGTCGGCCCGGCGACATCGTCGACGTAGACCTGATCGCCGGTCATCAGCAGCGCGGCGGGCCAGCGTTCGGGTGTCTGGCGGGCCTGGGCAATCAGCTCATCGACCTTTACCAGCCCGTCTGCCGATAGGTGATGCGGCTTGCGGCAGGAGCCGTGCAGCAAGTCATCGTGGCGCGAGCGGATGACGAAGGCCGGTCGGTCGGCGCCGTCGTGAAGCAGATGCGGCGCCCACTCGGCAATCGTCTGTTCGACACCATCGCGTAGGATCAGCATGTCGTATTCGACTAGCCGATCGACCGGCAACGGCTCATCCAGGCGCAGGTCGATCAGATGCAACCAGGCCGAAGTGCCGATACGCAGCCGACGGCAGGCCTCGCCGACCAGCGCCAGCGAGCGCGCCGGCTCACCGTCAGGGTGCAGCTCCAGGCGCAACGAAAGCGGCTCGCTGGCAACCAGCCAGAGCACCAGGCGATCGGCCTGCAACCTACGCAACAGAGGCCCGGCGAGCACGGCAGGTAAGGGCGAGGAGTTACTGGGTGGCGTGCGGACGTTCATGCATCGCTCGTGGGAGGCTGGTCAGGGATCAGAGTGTAACCAACCCCGCGGGTTCGCCCGCACCCCGACGCGCAACGAATGCAATCCCGGCGGCGCCCTCATAAGAAGTGGATGAACGGAGCCTTATCCAACCCGCGTGCTTTACCCATCAAGCAAAAGCAGCGCAGTCAGATGCATTCGAATTAAAAAAACGACTAAGGCAGGGCTCGACGTTAACCTGCTGTCAGGCTCGCCGCCGGGACTGTTGTTCGATCTGCATTTGCAGACGATAAAGAAACGCGAACCCCTGATCCCATCGATGATGACCGGACTTCACATTGAGATGTCCGACGCCTGAAAGAATGCTCACCTGACTGCCCCATTGCCGACCGAGCGCTACCGCCCGCTCCGGACTGGCGGCCGCATCGTTGTCCGACCCCACCAGCAGGCTTGGGAATGGCAGGCTCACGACCGGCAGCGGCGCGAAGTTGCGCAGCGGCTCGGGGCAGTCGACACGCTCCACATCCGCCGGTGCGACGAGCAGCGCACCGCGCACGCGCGACAACGCCTCGCGTGATGCACTGGCTGCCCAGTGCGCCACGGTCACGCAGCCCAGGCTATGGGCGATCAGCACCACCGCTCCCGATACAGACGCGACGCTACGATCGAGCTCGCTGACCCACGCCTGACGTTGCGGCAGCAGCCAATCGTCCTGCTCCACGCGTCCTGAGTTGGGCAGTGTGCGTTGCCAATGGCTCTGCCAGTGGTCGTCTGGTGAGCCCTGCCAACCCGGCACGATGAGGTAGTGAATGGTCTCGCTGGTCATAATCGTCGCTCCTATAAGCCTCCCGAGCGCGCAGGCTAAGCCAGGCAGATCAAAACTTAAAAGAATAAGAATTCATTTGATTATTCCTGAAAGCAGAGTCCCGAGGTGTTGAGAGTGCTGCATTTTTATTCCATAAATGCATATAAATGTTCTTAAACAATATTTTAAAGAATATTCAGACGCCCCTTATGATTCGCCGGACCCCGGTTCGAGCCGTCGCGCCGCCCGGTGGTCGCACCCGGCAGAGGAAACAACAATGACAACCACGCTTCGTACGCCAAAAGTCCAGGACGACGCAGTCATCCTGGATGAGATCCGCAGCGCGTTGCATGACCTTAAGTTCGGCTCGGTGGAGATCACCCTGCACAACGGCCAAGTCGTGCAGATCGAGCGCAAGGAAAAAATCCGCCTGCAGCCATCCGGCAAACAGGCCTGAACCCAACCCACCCCGACCGGACCACCGGAGGGCGTGACATGAGCACACGACAGGAAAGCCCGACCATGTACACGCCAAGCCAATACCTGCTCCCGACGTATCGCTGTCGTTGCCGAATGCGCAGCTGACACACCCGCTTCGTTACCGATACCCGTTACGTCAACGCATCCACTGGGATGCGCCAAGGAGTCTTCATGTCCATCGGAAAATCTCTTCTGGCCGTTCTGGTCAGCGCCCTCATCGCCGGTCAGGCGCTTGCCGCCGATTCTCTACTCAACGTGTCCTACGACCCGACCCGCGAGCTGTACGTCGACTTCAACGCCGCTTTCAACAAGCACTGGCAGGCGCAAGGCCATGAGCCGCTGCGCGTCCAGCAGTCCCATGGCGGCTCGGGCAAGCAAGCCCGCGCGGTCATCGACGGCCTGCGCGCTGACGTAGTGACGCTGGCGCTGGCCGGCGACATCGACGAGCTGCACCGGATCGGCAAGCTAATCCCCGCCGACTGGCAGAGCCGCCTGCCGGAGGCCAGCACGCCCTATACCTCGACCATCGTGTTCCTAGTGCGCAAGGGTAATCCGAAAGGCATCAAGGACTGGGACGACCTGATCAAGCCCGGCGTCGAAGTGATTACCCCGAACCCGAAAACCTCCGGCGGCGCACGTTGGAACTTCCTCGCCGCCTGGGCCTGGGCCCAGCAGGCATACGGCAGCGAGGAGAAGGCGCAGGCGTATGTCGAGCAGGTCTACAAGCAGGTGCCAGTGCTCGATACCGGCGCGCGTGGCTCGACCATCACCTTCGTCAACAACGGCATCGGCGACGTGCTGCTGGCTTGGGAAAACGAGGCCTTCCTGGCGCTCAAGGAGCAAGGCGGCGACCAGCTCGAAATCGTCGCACCGTCGCTGTCGATCCTCGCCGAGCCGCCGGTCGCGGTTGTCGACAAGAACGTCGAGCGCAAGGGCACCCGTGAGGTGGCCGAGGCCTACCTGAACTATCTCTACAGCGACGAGGGCCAGCGCATCGCCGCCAAGCACTTCTATCGGCCACGCAACCAGGCGGTCGCTGCTGAGTTCGCCGAGCAGTTCCCTGCGCTGAAGCTGGTGACCATCGATGACGACTTCGGCGGCTGGAAGGCCGCGCAGCCTAAGTTCTTCAATGATGGCGGCCTCTTCGACCAGATCTATCAAACCGAATGAAGCGACTGCGCTTGCTCATACTGCGTTGAAGACCGGCTCGGGCCTGCTCATTTACCGCCCGTAAACTCCGCGGCCCTCGCCGGTCTTCGCCTTGTCTGAGCTGCGCTCGTAACGCTTCAGCCGACACATTGCTCGAATAGACAAGGCCGATCCATGTCCCGTCAAACCTCCCCCGTCATACCCGGCTTCGGGCTGACGTTGGGTTACACCCTGGTGTACCTCAGCCTCCTGGTGCTGATCCCCCTGGGTGCCATGTTCGTTCATGCGGCGCAGCTGACCTGGGCTGAGTTCTGGGCGATCATTACCGCCCCGCGCGTGGTCGCCGCGCTGAAGCTGAGCTTCACGACCGCCTTCATCGCCGCGCTGATCAATGGTGTGATCGGCTCGCTGCTGGCCTGGGTGCTGGTGCGTTATCGCTTCCCCGGCCGCAAGATCATCGAGGCGATGATCGACCTGCCCTTCGCACTGCCCACCGCCGTGGCCGGCATCGCCCTTACCGCGCTTTATGCACCGAACGGGTTGATTGGCCGGCTGGCCGCCGAGCTGGGTTTCAAGATCGCCTACACGCCCATCGGCATCACGTTGGCGCTGACCTTCGTCACCCTGCCGTTCGTGGTTCGCACCCTGCAGCCGGTGCTCGCCGACATCCCGCGTGAAGTCGAGGAAGCCGCCGCGTGCCTGGGCGCCAAGCCGCTGCAGATCGCCCGTCACGTGCTGTTGCCGGCACTGTTGCCAGCCTGGCTGACGGGGTTTTCTCTGGCCTTTGCCCGCGGCGTCGGCGAGTACGGCTCGGTGATCTTCATCGCCGGCAACATGCCGATGAAAACCGAGATCCTGCCGCTGCTGATCATGGTCAAGCTCGACCAGTACGACTACCACGGCGCCACGGCCATCGGCGTGCTGATGCTGCTGGTGTCCTTCGTTCTGCTGTTGGCGATCAATCTGCTGCAACGGAGGATTTCTCATGGCTGAGATGACCACCACGACCCTGTCCGCCCCGCTGGCCGCCAAAACACGCCAGGGCAACCCGCTGGCGCGGCGCCTGCTGATCATCGCCGCTTGGCTGACCTTTGCGCTGTTTTTGCTTTTGCCGCTGCTGGTGGTGCTGAGTGAAGCGTTGAAGCTCGGCCTGGGTACCTTCTTTGGCTCGATTTTCGAAACGGACGCCCTCGCCGCGCTGAAACTCACGCTGCTCGCGGTTGGCATTTCGGTGCCGCTCAATCTGGTGTTCGGCGTGGCCGCGGCCTGGTGCGTGAGCAAGTACGAATTCACTGGCAAGAGCCTGCTGGTAACGCTGATCGACCTGCCTTTCTCGGTCTCACCGGTGATTGCCGGGCTGATCTACGTGCTGCTGTTCGGCGCCCAGGGCTTCTTCGGCGAATGGCTGGCCGACCGCGACATTCAGATCATCTTCGCCCTGCCCGGCATCGTGCTGGCCACGGTGTTCGTCACCGTGCCCTTCGTCGCTCGCGAGCTGATTCCGCTGATGCAGGAACAGGGCACGCAGGAGGAAGAAGCGGCGCGTCTGCTCGGCGCCAACGGCTGGCAGATGTTCTGGCACGTGACCTTGCCCAATATTCGCTGGGGCCTGATCTACGGCGTGGTGCTCTGCACCGCGCGGGCGATGGGCGAATTCGGCGCAGTATCGGTGGTGTCCGGGCATATTCGCGGCTACACCAACACCCTGCCGCTGCACGTCGAGATTCTCTACAACGAATACAACCACGTCGCCGCCTTCAGCGTGGCCAGCCTGCTGTTGTTGCTGGCGCTGCTGATCCTGCTGCTCAAGCAGTGGAGCGAGTCCCGTCTTCAACGCCTCAAAGCCAACGCTGGCGAGGAATAGCCATGTCCATAGAAGTGAGCAATGTCAGCAAGCAGTTCAATCGGTTCAAGGCCCTGAACGAGATCGACCTGAACATCGCCAGCGGCGAACTGGTCGCCCTGCTCGGTCCATCCGGCTGCGGCAAGACCACCCTGCTGCGGATCATCGCCGGCCTGGAAACCCCCGACAGTGGCCGCATCGTCTTCCACGGAGAGGACGTTTCCGGGCGTGACGTGCGCGATCGCAACGTCGGCTTCGTGTTCCAGCATTACGCGCTGTTCCGCCACATGACGGTGTTCGACAACGTCGCCTTCGGTCTGCGCATGAAACCGCGCCGCGAGCGCCCCACCGAAAGCCGGATCAAACAGAAGGTCCACGAACTGCTCGATCTGGTGCAGCTCGATTGGCTCGCCGATCGCTACCCAGACCAGCTCTCCGGTGGCCAGCGCCAGCGCATCGCCCTGGCCCGCGCCCTGGCGGTGGAACCCAAGGTGCTGCTACTCGACGAACCCTTTGGCGCGCTGGACGCCAAGGTGCGCAAGGAGCTGCGCCGCTGGCTGGCGCGCCTGCATGAGGAGGTGCATCTGACGTCGGTATTCGTCACCCACGATCAGGAAGAGGCGATGGAAGTCGCCGACCGCATCGTGGTGATGAACAAAGGTGTGGTCGAGCAGATCGGTTCGCCAGCCGAGGTCTACCGGCAACCGGCCAGCGATTTCGTCTATCACTTCCTCGGCGACGCCAATCAGATGCAGATCGGTGAGCGGCAGGTGCTCTTTCGCCCGCACGAGATTCATCTGTCTCAGGACATGGTCAACGACCACCAACCGGCAGAAGTCCGCGACATCCGACCGCTGGGCGCCGTCACCCGCGTCACGCTCAGGGTCGCCAGTCAACAACAGCCCATCGAGGCGGAAGTCGCCCATGATCACGCCAGCCTGATCGACCTTGCCCGGGGCGCAACGCTGTTCTTCAAGCCGGCCATCGCGGTGGCGCCGCCGCGGTGATTCCGTGCAGAAAGAATTCGCGCATAAAAAAGACGCGCCCAAGAGGCGCGCCAAGTTTCAAGCGCACGCGCTGTCTATTTAATCTGGCCTATCAAATCCCGACGGATCAGGGTCTTGATCTTGACCAGATGGTCATCCTCTTGGTCCTTCGCCTTTTTAAAGCCTTTGGCGATGTTCGGATGGCCGCCTGCTTCGGCCAGTTCGATGAGCAGCTCCCAGGCGGCGTTGTCTTCGAGTTCGATGGTGAGCAACGCGCCCATGCCTTGGGCGAGATTGGTGCGCGGATCGGTAAGCACCTGCATGACGCCCATGGACTTCACCGCAGCGACATCGGCGCAAGGCGTCTGCGCCGTCGGGTCGGCGCCCAGCGTCTCGATCGCCTCGGCGACCATGTTCATGTGCTCGAACTCTTCGTCACGAATGTGCTGCAGCACCTGGATCAGGTCCGACTCTGCCGTGCCCAGCGCTTTGGCTTTGGCGATCATCGCGTCATACAGACGCACGCCGCTGCGCTCGAATGCCAGCCGCTCGCCAAGCTTGTCGACCAGCAGTTCCGGGCTCTTGCCCAGTGCCATGTCAAAGGTGGACTTGAGCATGCCCTTGGCCGAACCGGGGACTGGCACCGAACCGATACGGTCGGCTTCTTCGGCGCGCTTTACGCGCTCGAGCATGATGCCTTTGGAGTCACCCGGAACGTCTGGTTTGATCTGCTCAACCGCCTCGAGCAGGCTCTTGGTGTCCTTCGGGGACATCTGCACCCCGGTGAAGTTGGTACCTAATTTCGCAGCAGTTGCCATGTTCGTTCTCCTCAAGAAGCCTTGCGCCCGCGCATGAGTTCACCACCCGGCGCCCATTGATAACCGGCCGACACGATGTTCGACGCGATGCCCTCAGAGTTGAGCTGGTTGCGGTAATCCAACGAGTTCTGCGGTTCTTCGCTCTTGTCGACGTACTGGGTGCCGCTGGTTCGCAGATTGACCTCGGCAGCGAGGACCTGACGGACAAATTCGCGCTGGCTCTTGAACTCAATCATTTTAGGCAACGAACCTCCGAGAATTTCCGCCGGGTCACGGCGTTCGATGTTCTTGAAGTGCTCGCAGGCGATGTTCAGATGGCCCAACTCGTAATCGAGGAAACGCTCCCACATGTCCTTGATGCGCGGATTGGTTTCCTGCTCGGCGCAGCTGGCGTAGGCGTAGACTTCCATCGCCTCGTGCACCAACCACTTTTCCATGAAGGATTCCTGCGGATCGGCCAACGAGCCGTACTGGGTCACGTGCTGTTCTTCCACCGAGGCAATTTCGGCATACAGCTGACGCGCCAACGGATCGGCGAACAGCGGGCCTATGTTCATGTAGTAATCGTGGGTCTGGAATTCGGCTGCGGTGATCAGTGCGCAGTGAATCTTGGTAATCAGCGCCGCCTGCTCTTTTTCGTAGCTGTCGCGCAAATCGTTCAGGGGATGACGATGGTGCTCGGACGTTTGCCGCCCCGGCACGATGTCGGTGTAGCCCTGCAGGATGTTGTTGGCATCCTTACCTTCGAGGCGGTCGAGCATCGCCGAGTAGCGATACAGGTGATCGAAATCTTCCAGCAGGCCGAAGCGATAGGTCTGCGCCTGATAAGGGTCGGGCTCGGTCTGGGCGACTGCGGCGGTCACCTCGATGGCGACCTGCTCGTAGGCGACGGTGGTTTCCAGCGGCGAGTGGTCGGCTGAAATCAGCCAGTTGATCATGGTTGCCTGATGCTGTTCGACGCGCCGGATCTCGGCGAGCGGGCCGCGCAATTGGCCGGTGATGCGGGCAATACCATGCTTGAGACGCAGCGCATCGATTTCGACGCCGTTCATCAGAATGATCCGCACACGGGTGAAGGCATCGTCGTCGAGCTTGCTGATCGGCTTGCCAGCCATCTCCTTCCAGGTGAACTTCTGCTTTTCGAGCGGCGTGCCCTTGTTATCGAGAATGCCGGATAAATTGTCCATGAAGCCTCCGTTTTTACGGCTTGTATTGAGTAGACGTACGAGCTGAATCACGGGCAGCTGGGGCCGACGTCCTGAAAAATGGACGGATGAAGACAGAAAACAATTCCGCGGTATCGGTGGCGAAAACGCGCGAAGACGACAAGCGGCAGTCGCCAACCCCTTCGAATGAGTTCGGTTAGTAGGCGTAAAACCCTTGTCCTAGCAGGCCTTAAGCGAAGCGGCGTAGGCTTCAGCGAAACGACTCAAGAAGACGCATCCGCTCGTCGGCAGGCAGCCGACCCAGGGCATCGACTCGCGCATAAAAACGCGCCCAATCGCCGCCCACCTGCTCGAACAGCGCGGCGAAGGCCGGCACCCAGCCGTCATACAGGCCGAACGGCAGCAGGCTGGCATTGTTCAATGGCTGAGCCATCCAGCGGTCGAAACGGCGGTCGCCGTTCCAGGCACCGTCACGCAACTGGCGATAGGTCTGGCGCAACCGCATGAACTCGGTCTGCTTCACGGCGCGCATGGCCGATTCGTCCAGGTTGCTGTCATACAGCGTCGCCAGCCGCGCCCGGGTTTCGAGCATGAGCTCGCTGAATTCGGCGGAACGTCTTTGTGCCGCGTCGCTGAGCGGCGGCAAACCGCGACTGGCACGCCATTGGCGCAGGCCCTCGCGCTCGACAAAGGACGCGAAAGATTCGTTGAACGCGGTGTCGCCAGCTACGTACAGCTGCTGATGCGCCAGCTCATGGAAGATCAGCCCGGCCAGACGCTCATCGTCCCAACGCAGCATGGAACTGAGCAGCGGGTCGTCGAACCAGCCCAGCGTCGAGTAGGCCTGCACGCCGCTTACGAGCGTGTCGTAGCCCTCTGCCTTGAGAAATGCCGCCGCCCCCCGTGCCCGCCCCGGCTGGTAGTAGCCGCGGTAGGCCACGCAACCGGCGATCGGAAAACAATGGGTCAGCGGCGCGACGGAAAACTCCTCGGTGGCAAACAGATTCCACACCACGTAGGGCCGCTGAATGTCCGCATAGAGCCGGTAACTGCCGTTATCCGGCAAGGCCAGCGCGCTGCTGGCAAAGGCTCTGGCCTGTAGCACCAAGCTCAGTCGTTGACGCAGCTGTGGGTCGCGTTGGGGGTCGTCGATGATGGCGGCGATGGGCTCACGCTGGCGCAGCAGATCCAGCTGACCGACCGCCAGCTGACCGTAATAGGTGCTGCAGCCATTCAGACCAACGGCCAGCAGCAGCGGAACCCAGCGCACGCTTCGGTTGTCGACAAGGGCGGTTTTCAGCTTCGAAATGAACAAACGCCTGCTCGCATTTGAAGACCTGCTCGGTCGATGCGCTGAGCCTACAACGACATCGAAGCCCACCCAACCACCGAAGGCAGCAAGCCTTCGCAGCCAGACCGCGCCCGCAGCGGTGGAGACCTGTCCATGCGAATCCTGACCCTTGCTCTTGCGCTGTCCACACTCGGCGGTTGCGCCCTGTGGATGCCCCAGCCGGACCCGAACCAGGCCTGGATCGAGCTGGTGCCGCATGACGAAACCGAACTCAAGGCCGTGGCCGTGGATTCGAAGCCGCTGGACGATCACCGATACTTTCAAGTGACGCCCGGCAGCCATCAGCTGGGCATGCGCTACCGCTTCGAGGTGGGGCCGGCCAATGTTGGCGGCGACAGCGAAGCACTGGAACGTGATTGCCGCCTGACGCTGGAATACGACGGTTTCGATGCCGGCGCGCGTTATCGTCTGGTCGCCGGAGGTTACGGTTTCCGCCCCTGGGCGCGGCTGTACGATCAGCATGATCAACTGCTGGCCAAAGCTACCGAGCGCGGCTGCGGCGGTGTCGCCATTCGCTGAGGTCGCTCGGGCCGTTGAAAAAGCACCGCCGCTGGCTCAGGCTCAGGTGACCGTCACAGCAATGGGCTGATGGCGGCCCGCTGGAGGAACTGCCATGCGTCTGCCACTTGTCCTGCTCCTGTCCGTCGGCCTGTCCGGCTGCGCCAGCCCTCTGCCGCCACCCGATCCGAACATGGCCTGGATCGATCTGACCGCACAACCCAGCGACATTTTTATGTCCGATCGGCTGGACGACAAACGCACGCCCGACGGTCGCTATTTCCAGGTCAGCCCCGGCGCGCATGAACTCGAAGCACGCTATGAATTCGAAATCAGTAGCGGCGGAATGGGCATTTTCGGCGAAACCCAATATCTGCGCTGTACCATGGTCATCCGCTATGACGATTTTCAGGCCGGGCGGCGCTACCTGTTTCAGGCGCGCTCGCTGGGCTTCACGCCGCAGGGCTGGCTGCGCGATGAACAGCACAACGTACTGGCCCGTGCCGAAGCGGAGCACTGTTACTGAGCCCGCCCCGCCAGCAGAGAGAAGAGAATATGTCCCGTATCGAACACACCCGTTTTTCCACCCTCGACCTGGCGCCGATCCGCGATGACGGCGATGCCGGCCTCGCCCTGCGCAACGCTCTGGCGCTGGCCCAGCACGTCGAAAAGCTCGGCTTCGAGCGCTTCTGGGTGGCCGAACACCACAACATGGACGGCATCGCCAGTGCTGCCACCTCCGTATTGATCGGCTATCTGGCGGCCGGCACCTCGCGGATTCGCCTGGGCGCCGGCGGGGTAATGCTGCCCAACCACGCGCCGCTGGTCATCGCCGAACAGTTCGGCACGTTGGAAGCGCTCTATCCAGGCCGCATCGACCTCGGCCTGGGTCGCGCGCCGGGTGCCGACCAGTTCACCGCACACGCCCTGCGCCGTGATCGCATGGGCAGCGCCGACGACTTTCCCGCCGACGTCGAGGAGCTGGAGCTTCTGCTCGGCCCGCGTCAGCGCAACCAGCGCGTAATCGCCATGCCCGGCGTCGGCAGCAAGGTGCCGATCTGGCTGCTGGGCTCCAGCCTGTTCAGCGCGCAACTAGCCGCAGCCAAGGGCCTGCCCTATGCCTTCGCCTCACATTTCGCGCCGCGTTATGCGCATGAGGCGATTCGCCTGTATCGGGAAAATTTCCAACCGTCCGAAGTGCTCGACAAACCCTACGTGATGCTTGGCGTGCCGCTGATGGCCGCCGACACCGACGAGCAGGCCGAGTACCTGGCGACCACCGCTTACCAACGCATCCTGGCGCTAATCCGCGGCCAGAGCCTGGTGCTGGTACCACCGGTGAAGAGCATGCAAGGCAAGTGGCTGCCACACGAGCAGGACGCCGTAGGCAACTTCCTCGGCATGGCCTTGATCGGTGGGCCGGAGAAGATCCGCGCGCGGCTGGAGATTCTGCTGGAGCAGACCGGGGCCGACGAACTGATCTTCACCTGCGACTTCTACGAAACCGCCGACCGCCATCGTGCGTTCGAGATTCTTGCCGGGTTGCGGTGAGGGCCTTGGGTAACGGTGGGCTGAAGCGGAACGCCGCCGGCCGGCTCCGTAGGGTGGGCTTCAGCCCACCACCCAGCAAGCCAACAACAATGGCGATCAGCTGTCGGCGAGGCGGAAGCCAACTTTCATCGTGACCTGGAAATGGCCAATCTTGCCGTTCTCGACATGGCCGCGAATTTCGCCGACCTCGAACCATTCGACGTTGCGCAGCGTCTTGCTGGCTTCGGCGATGCCGTTCTGAATAGCTTCATCGACGCTGGTGCGCGAAGACCCGACGATTTCGATCTTCTTGTACGTGTGATGATCCGACATAGATTTCCCCTTCTGATCTGAGGAGCCTCCGCTCGGTGATGACGCATCCTGTCTGATTGAGGCCAGCCTGACGGGCCGGAAGTTCAGCGCAGCGGCCTAATCGAAGCGATTAAAGTGGGCGTACGCGTGGCGTCGTGAACGCGAGCAAGCTCGGTCCTACAAACTGCACTGGCCATTGGTGACAGGCGATAGCCGTAGGGTGGGCTTCAGCCCACCGGTAAGCTCAACCCCGCATGGTGGGCTGAAGCCCACCCTACATGCTCGCGATCCGCATCCACGCGAAGCGGGCCAACCACGTAGATTATTCGAGGCGCCGGTAGCGGTAATGCTGCGGCTTGAACACCTGATTGAAATAACGGCCCAGCGAATCCGCTTCGAGCAGCGCCTGCACCACCTCAGCCGGCACCTGCTCGTAGCGATAGACCGAGCCGTTGTGAAACTCCACCTCCAGCTCCTGCTCGTCGACGTCATAGCCCAGCGAACGCAGGCTGCGCGAGGACACCGCGACACGCTTCATACAGCCGAATCTGGCTGCTGCTTGAAGCCCTCGGCCTGCATCCGCCACAGCGCATCGAATTCACCGCCACGGCGGCGCAGCTCATGCGGCGGGCCGTCCTCGACGATGCGTCCGCCACGCAGCACGATGATCCGGTCGAAGCTCGACAGCGTGGACAGACGATGCGCTACCGCCACCACGGTTCGGCTATGCACCAGGTTGTTCAGCGCCGCCTGAATCTCCGCCTCGGACTGGGTATCGAGCGCCGAAGTGGCCTCATCAAGAATCAGAATCGGCGAATCCTTCAGGAACGCGCGGGCGATACCGAGGCGCTGACGCTGGCCGCCGGAGAGCATCACGCCACGTTCGCCGACCAGCGTGTCGTAACCCTGCGGCAACTCGCGGATGAAGGCGTCGCAGAAGGCGCTGTGTGCAGCTGCGACCACTTCCTCGTCGGTCGCGCCGGGGCGGCCGTAGCGGATGTTTTCGCGAATGCTGCGGTTGAACAACGCGGTTTCCTGCGGCACCACCGCAATCTTCTCGCGCAGGCTGTCCTGGCTGACGCTGCGGATGTCCTGACCGTCGATGAGAACGCGCCCGTCCTTCACGTCATCGAGGCGCTGGATGAGGTTGATCAGCGTCGACTTGCCGGCCCCCGAGGAGCCCACCACGCCGACTTTCTGCCCCGCTGGAATATGCAGGTCCAGGTGCTCGAACACCGCGCCGCGATCGGGATAGCTGAAGCTGATGTTTTCGAAGGTGATGTCGCCCTCGGCCAGCAACAGCTGGGCGTCGCTGTCTTCCAGGCCATGCGGCTGGACGATGATGCGTAGGGTGTCATCGATGGCGCCGATCTGCTGAGTGGCATCCACCAGCGCCAGCGCCAGATCACGCGAGCCGTGCAGGATACGAAAGGTCAGTGCACTGACCAGCACCACGTCACCCGCGGTTACTTCCCCACCGATCCACAGATTGATGGCCCAGATCAACATGCCGCCGGCCATCACTGACAAGCAGATGTCGTGCATCACCCGTGCTTTTTCCAGGTACATCCAGCTGCGCCGCTGGGCGCGGGCTTCATAACCTATCTCGTGAGCCAGGCGTTCGGCCTCACGATCACGCGCGGAGAACGCCTTGATGGTCCAGACATTGGAGACCGCATCGACCAATTCACCGCCGACCCGCGCCGATTGCGCGGCAAACCGCTGATGCTTGGAGCGGCCACGGATGCCGAACCCGGTGATCAGCGCGGCGACGATGGCGACGAACAGGATTAGTGCCACCGCCATGCGTACATCGACGGTGAGCAGCACCACCACCGCACCGATGAAATCGACGATTGGCGGGACGATTTTCCATGCCAGTCCGCCATAAATCGCGCCGGCCGCCTGTCCGACCGCGGAAATGCGGTTACCCAGCGACCCGGCGAAATGCTCGGTGAAATAGCGCATCGGGTGGCCGGTCAGGTGCTTGAACAGGTCGACACGGATATCCACGACGCTGGCCACCACCGTGCGGCAGCCGAGCCAGCCGCCGAGACGCCAGAACACGTTCTCGACAACGATCAGGCTGATGAACAGCCCCAACGGAAGCCAGACGTTGGCGGCGCCTCGATCCGAGCTGCCCTGGGCCATGGCGTCCACCAGCAATTTCATGCCGTACTGCACCGCCACCGCACAACTGGCGGCGCCTATGATCAGCGCCAGCAAGCCGCTGAAATGCCACGGTCGGCCACAGATGTAATGCCAGAGAAAGGCCACCGGCCGGCTTGGAAGCGGCGCCTCCTGAGGCTTCGCTTTGGGCGGCTGGGCCGGTACGTTCATGACAATGCTTCGGCGAGTGGCAGCGTGGCATTGAACTGGCTGAATCTCAGCTGTTGCAGGCGCAGCTCATCGGCCAGCCCCTCGTGCACGCAGCGGTTGCCGTTTTCATCGGGGAAGCCCAACAGCCCGACCGGGCAATGGCGCTCGTCGGTCCAGCCCGGATAGTCGAGCACTGGATACAGGCAGATGCCCTCCACCGGCACACCGCGCTGCATGGCCAGCCCCGCCTGCTCGCTCACGTAGCGCAGCCAGTCGCCGCGCAAGTCGCCCTCGGCACCGGTTTCGGCGATCAGCAAGGGCCGTTTGTAACGCTGCCATATTTCGCTGAGGATGCCTTTGAAAGGCCGATAGTCAGGACTGTCACGCTCGATGGTGCGGCCATCGCCGTGATACCACTGGTTGTTGGAGTAGTAATTGACGCCCAGCACGTCGAGGTATTCCGGCGCACCGCCGAGGCCCGGCCAGATTTCACCGCATAGCATGTCCCAGGCTTCGAACTGCGATTGGCGAAAACGCTCGGCCTCACGCTGCGGCCCGGGGCGGTCGTTGGCCGCCGCTACGTGAATGGCCGGGTCGACCTGGACGAAACGCGCCCGTGGGTCGACGTCGCGGATCGCCTGCATCGCGGCAATGGTGGCGCGCACCAGCTGGTGCTTGAGCTCGAAGCCACGACCGCGCGCCATCGGATTGAAATAGGCTTCGTCGCCACCGGCCCAAGCCCAGAAGGAGATTTCATTGAGCGGCGCATAGAAGGGCACCGTGTCGGTTTCGTCCTTGATCAGCTGCGCCGCCGCCGCTGCGTAACGTGTGAAGCGCTCGACGAACTGTGGGCGCCAGATGTCGATGTCGTCCGGCCAGCCGTAGTGGCACAGATCCCAGATCACCTGGGTGCCGTGCCGCTGCGCGGCCTGCAGCATCGGCAGGAAGCTCGACCAGTCATATTGGCCAGGCGCGCGTTCGATCAGGTGCCAGCGCAGCCCGTCACGTACGCTGCGCAGACCGTGGCGCTGGAGTACGCCATAGTCATGCGCAGCCCAGCGGTCATGGCCGGTCGCTGCCAGCAGATCGAGACGCCGCCCATCGCTACGGCGATGGTTCGAGCATTCGAAGCCGCCCATGAAAAAACTCTTGAACAACGTGGGCTGATGCATCGTACGCCTCGTCTCAGGGTGCTTGTTCGGCCAACGACTGGCTGTGTTCCAAGCTCTCGCCGGCCTCCGGTCCGCGCTCGGCTTCCTCGATGCGCTTGTACAGCGCCAGCGCCTGGCCGACTACCTGATCCATGTTGTAGTACTTGTAAGTGCCGAGGCGGCCAACGAAGGTGACGCCGGGCGTTTCATCGGCGAGCTTCTGGTAGCGCTTGTACAGCTCGGCGTTTTCCGGCCGCGGGATCGGGTAGTAGGGATCGCCTTCAGCCGAGGGGTATTCGTAGGTGATGCTGGTCTTCGGATGGACCTGCCCGGTGAGGTGCTTGTACTCGCTGATGCGCGTATAGGGCACGTCTTCACTCGGATAGTTGACCGTGCCGACCGCCTGGAATTGCTCCTGATCCAGCTGTTTGTGCTCGAATTTCAGCGAGCGATAAGGCAGCTTGCCGAAGCGGTAGTCGAAATATTCATCGATCGGCCCGCAGAAGATCAGGTGGTCGTGCTGCACCTCATCGCGGATCTCGCGGTAGTCGGTGTTGATCATCACCTTGATGTTCGGATGCGCGAGCATCTTTTCGAACATCTTGGTGTAGCCGTATTTGGGCATCTGCTGGAAGGTGTCGGTGAAGTAGCGGTCATCGGTGTTAGTTCGCGTTGGGATGCGCGAGGTCACCGACTTATCCAGCTGCGAGGGGTCCAGGCCCCACTGCTTGCGGGTATAACCGCGAAAAAACTTCTGGTACAGCTCGCGGCCGATACCGTTGATCACCACGTCTTCGCTGGTCTGAATGTCCTCGACCGGCTCGGCGCGGCTGGCGAGAAAGTCCGCCGCTTCCTGTTCAGTGGTCATGTTCAGGCCGTAGAGCTTGTTCAGCGTGGTCATGTTGATCGGGATCGGCACTTCCTGGCCGTCCACCTGCGCCAGCACGCGATGCTCGTACGGGCGCCACTCGGTGAACCGCGAGAGGTAGTCGACGATGCGCTGGGCGTTGGTGTGGAAGATGTGCGGCCCGTAACGATGAATCAGCACGCCGGCTTCATCGTAATGGTCGTAGGCGTTGCCGCCGATGTGTGGACGCCGGTCGACCACCAGCACACGCTTGTTCAGCCCGGCAGCCAGACGCTCGGCCAGCACGCTGCCGGCGAATCCGGCGCCGACGATGAGGTAGTCGAAGCCGCGCCGACGGCTGGAAGAATGATCGCTGGCGCCACCGCCTGCGTGTTCGGGATTGCTGTCTCGCAGGCTCAGATCGCGCATTGCATCTTCTCCTTCATCAGGGCCGAGGTGTGATCCCAGGACATGTCGCCAAGGATCTCGTCAGCGGTTTTCAACAAGCGGTCACGGTCCTGGCTGTCGACCAGCGCTTGCTCCACCGCGGCGATGAAGGCATCGGGGCTGTCAGCGATATGGACGATCTCGGTGTCACCGTAGGTGCGCACCACGTCCCTGATCGGCGTGGATACCACCGGGCAACCGCCGGCCAGGTATTCGGGGGTCTTGGTCGGACTGATGAAGCGTGTCGATTCATTCATCGCGAAAGGCATGATCGCCACGTCCCAGCCCGACAAGTATTTGGGCAACTCGTCGTAGGTCTTGCCGCCCAGGTAGTGAATGTTTTCGCGCTGTGGCAGCTCCGCCGGGTCGATTTTGACCACCGGCCCGATAAGCACGAACTGCCAGTCAGGGCGCTTCTCGGCAACTTCGGCCACCAGTTGGATATCGAAGCGTTCGTCGATCACCCCATAAAAGCCCAGCCGCGGATGCGGGATTTCCGCCTGATCGTCGGGATCGGCCTGGGTCCGGCGGGCCTCGGCGAAATGCGCAACATCGACACTGCTGGGAAAGGCGTGGGCGTTGTCGTGCAGCTCGCGCTTGGCTTCCCAAATGCTGTAGCCGCCAGTGAACACCACGTCGGCACGCTGCAGCAATTCCCGCTCGCGCTCCACCAGCTCGGGCGGCGCGCCGCGAAAGGCGGAGAGTTCGTCCATGCAGTCATAGACGGTGAGCTTGGGCTTCAGATGGCCAGCGTACCCGAGCGCCATCGGCGTGTAGTACCAGAGCATCAGATCGTTGACGCCGAGCTTGTCCAGGTAACCATCGAGCAGGTCGCGCTGGACGCGCAAAGCCGTCTCGCCGCCGCAGCCCTGAGGAAGGCGCGGAATCAGCACCTGCACGCCGTTCTCTTCCGGGCGGACCTCCAGCCAGGGCTGGGCATCCTCGGTGGGAATGGGCTCTTCGAAAAACAGCACGTTGAAGTCCCGCGCGAACCGCGACATCAGGTGCTGCGGACGCTGATAGACGAAGCTCCAGCGAAGATGCGAGAGACACAGCAGAGTCGGAACCTGCTCATCGAAAACGACTTCGGGCGGCGTCTCCTGCTTCTCGGGGGATTTTCCAATCTCGTATTGATAAGGGCCGGCCCAGCTCATGAACACCTCTCGGATCGCGAAATCTTCAGAGTCCGTTCTGCTGCATCGCATTGGCCCGCGCTGCCTGCGCAAACACATAAAAAGTCGGGGCTCGCTGCCTATGACGCTCGTGGCGTACCAAGCGCAGCCCGCGGGCTATGGACGACGCCGGGCAAGCCAAGGTTCCCTTTGCCGGGTTGCTGTGCATGAGCGCGCTCGGCGATGCAGAGTCGAAGGCCGCCGCCGAAGGTTCGTCTGGAGCCTCTGCACCGCGTCTTTTGCTCATCTAGCAGCTATAGAGCCGGCGTGGGTCGTTGCACCTCGACTGTTCGCGCCATTTCAACCGCGTACTGCGACAGCAAAGCGGTCGGTCATCGGCTGGCGGTCGTCTCGTTGGAACTTGGCCGCAACTCTCCCGTCCTTATCACAGGACGCATGATTTACCCCGGCACCGGCGCAGCGTGCTCTTGCAGTAGCACCGCCCGGTTCGCCGAACCCAACCCTGGAGATCCATGCAGCGACCGCGCTCATACGGCCAGCCGCAGTCTCCGTGCGCGTCGAAAGAATTCTCACGCGAGGTGGAAACATGATTCTGGTAACGGGAGGAGCTGGCTACATCGGGTCCCATGCAGTGCTGGAGCTGCTCCTGGCGGGCCATGAGGTGCTGGTGCTGGACAATCTATGCAATAGCTCCAAGGTGGCGCTGGACCGGGTCGAGGCGTTGTCCGGTCGCAAGGTGCAATTCGTCAAAGGCGACGTGCGCAACCGGTCGCTGCTCAACGCGCTGTTCGCCTCCTATCCTGTGACCGCCGTGCTGCATTTCGCCGGCCTCAAGGCGGTGGGCGAAAGCGTGCGCGAACCCCTGCGCTATTACGAGACCAACGTCAGCGGCAGCATCGCGTTGTGCCAGGCGATGGCCGAAGCTGGCATCTTCAGGCTGGTATTCAGTTCGTCGGCGACCGTCTACGGCGACTCGCCGCGGATGCCGATCACCGAGAAATGCCCGACCGGCATACCGACCAACCCCTATGGCCAGTCCAAGCTGATGGCCGAAAACGTGCTCAAGGGGCTGGCCGAGTCCGACCCACGCTGGTCGATCGCCCTGCTGCGCTACTTCAACCCCATCGGCGCGCACGAGTCCGGCCTGATCGGCGAAGACCCCAACGGCATTCCAAACAATCTGCTGCCCTACATGCTTCAGGTAGCGGTCGGTCGGCGCAAGCAGCTGAGCATCTACGGTGCCGACTATCCAACCCCGGATGGCACCGGCGTGCGCGACTACATCCACGTCGTTGACCTGGCCAAGGGTCACCTCAAGGCGCTGGAGCGGCTGGATCTGGTTCGCGGCGTATCGGTCTGGAATCTGGGTACCGGCCGTGGCTACTCGGTGCGCCAGATGGTTACCGCGTTCGAGGAAGTCATCGGTCGGCCATTGCCCCACGTCTTCAAGGCACGCCGCCCTGGCGACATCGCCCAATGCTGGTCCGACCCGACCAAAGCCCGCGAAGAACTTGGCTGGCAGGCGGATAAGGATTTGCTGACGATGCTCACCGACGCCTGGCGCTGGCAAAGCCGTAATCCGCAGGGTTATGCGACGGAGGTCCCAGCCGAGAAGGTCGCAGCGACCGCCGAAACCGCATTGGCGAGTTAGACCCGTAGGGTGGGCTTCAGCCCACCAGCACACGACGACCCTACAACGGTGGGCTAAAGCCCACCCTACCTACTGCCCCGGCCCGCCGGGTTCGTCGACCAAATTTCGTGGGCTGCTACCTAGTCATGCCAAGGCTACTTTCCACCGATTCGATTCCGGCCTGCTCGTTGCGCAGCCACTCGGCCAGCCGCTCGGCGCGCCGATCCAGCCGTCGCGACGGCACCCACAGCGCCAGCTTGGCGCGAGTTTCGACGAAGCCCCAGGGCGCCAGCAAGCGCCCTTTGCGCACATCGTCGATGATCAGCTGTTGCGGCGCGATAGCCACGCCCAAGCCGGCCAGCGCCGCTTCCAGTAGAAAGTAGAGGTGTTCGAAGCCCTGCCCCATTTGCAGACGGGCCGGGTCGATACCGTTGCCTTGCGCCCAGGCCGGCCACGCCTGCGGCCTGGACGTGGTGTACAGCAACGCTTCGCCAAGCAGCGCCGCGGCCGGCGCCTGACGCAACGCGGTGCAATTGGGATGATGCGGACTGAGCACCGGGCCGATGCGTTCGGCGGCCAGCTCGAACACCTGCATGTCCGCCGGCCACGGCGGCTCGGCGTACCACAGGGTGGCGTCCAGACCAGGCTTACGCGGGTCCAGCTCGCCTTCGCTGGCGGATAACTGCAGGTGTAGATCCGGCAGTTCACGATTAAGCCGATCGAGCCGGGGAATGAACCAGCGCGCCAGCAAGCTGCCGGGGCAACCCAGCACGAACGGAGCATCTGCGGTTTGTTGGCGAAGCTCCTGGCAGGTGCCGCGCAGCCGCTCGAAGGCTTCCCCCGCCACATCCCGCAAGCGAATGCCTGCATCGGTGAGTTTTACGCCGCGCCCTTCTTTACTGAACAAGGCCAGGCCAAGGTCGTCTTCAAGCAACCGAATTTGCCGGCTGACCGCACCGTGAGTCACGCTGAGCTCAACTGCCGCCTGGCTTACGCTCTGCAAGCGCGCTGCCGCTTCGAACGCACGCAGTGCGTTAAGGGGAGGAAGATTTTGGCTCATCGGTGAGATTTCCTGACAGATTGAGGCGATCTTATCGCTTTTTATCGACGACCAACTCGGTTAATTTCTCCCCCATCGCGCATCCTGCTTCGCCGGTGGATGCCGCCGTTCCCCCAGGAGATGACCATGACTTCATTGCGCAGCGGCCCTGACGCCAAGGGCCTGTTCGGCCACTTCGGCGGTCAGTACGTCGCCGAAACCCTGATGCCGCTCATCCACGAGCTGGCCGCTGAATACGAAAAAGCCAAGCAGGATCCAGAGTTCGCCAAAGAGCTGGCCTACTTCCAGCGCGACTACGTCGGCCGCCCTTCCCCGCTCTACTTTGCCGAGCGCCTGACCGAGGCCTGCGGTGGCGCGAAGATCTACTTGAAGCGCGAAGAGCTCAATCACACCGGCGCGCACAAGATCAACAACTGCATCGGCCAGATCCTGCTCGCCAAGCGCATGGGCAAGCAACGCATCATCGCCGAGACCGGCGCCGGCATGCACGGCGTCGCCACCGCCACCGTGGCCGCGCGCTTCGGCATGCAGTGCGTGATCTACATGGGCACCACCGACATCGACCGCCAGCAGGCCAACGTCTTTCGCATGAAGCTGCTCGGCGCCGAAGTGATCCCGGTTACCGCCGGCACCGGCACCCTTAAGGACGCGATGAACGAAGCCCTGCGCGACTGGGTGACCAATGTCGACAGCACCTTCTACCTGATCGGCACCGTTGCCGGCCCGCACCCTTACCCAGCCATGGTTCGCGACTTCCAGGCCGTGATCGGCAAGGAAACCCGCGACCAGCTGCAGGCTCAGGAAGGTCGCTTGCCGGACTCGCTGGTCGCCTGCATCGGCGGCGGCTCAAACGCCATGGGCCTGTTCCATCCCTTCCTCGATGACCAGAGCGTAGCCATCATCGGCGTCGAAGCGGCCGGCCACGGGATCGAGACCGGCCAGCACGCGGCGAGCCTCAACGGCGGCGTTCCCGGCGTGCTGCACGGCAACCGCACCTTCCTCTTGCAGAACGAAGACGGCCAGATCATCGATGCCCACTCCATCTCAGCCGGCCTCGACTATCCAGGCATCGGCCCCGAGCATGCCTGGCTGCACGACATCGGCCGTGTCGAGTACACCTCGATCACCGACAACGAAGCGCTCGCCGCCTTCCACAAGTGCTGCCGCCTGGAAGGCATCATCCCGGCCCTGGAAAGCGCCCACGCGCTGGCCGAAGTGTTCAAGCGCGCACCGACCCTGCCGAAGGATCACCTGATGGTGGTCAACCTATCTGGCCGCGGTGACAAGGACATGCAAACCGTTATGCATCACTACGACGAACAGGAAGAACATATATGAGCTCGGTGAACTCCCGCCTGCAGACGCGCTTCGCCCAGCTGAAACAAGAAAACCGCGCCGCGCTGGTGACCTTCGTGACCGCCGGCGACCCGGATTACGCCACCTCGCTGGAAATCCTCAAAGGCCTGCCCGCCGCGGGCGCCGACGTGATCGAACTGGGCATGCCCTTCACCGATCCGATGGCCGACGGCCCGGCGATCCAGCTGGCCAACATCCGTGCCCTGGCCGCCAAGCAGGACCTGGCCAAAACCCTGCAGATGGTCCGCGAATTCCGTCAGGGCAATCAGGACACGCCGCTGGTGCTGATGGGCTACTTCAACCCGATCCACAAGATGGGCGTCGAGCGTTTCCTGGCCGAAGCCGTGGAAGCGGGTGTCGACGGTCTGATCGTCGTCGACCTGCCGCCGGAACATAACGAAGACCTCTGCGACCCAGCTCAGGCCGCGGGCATCGACTTCATCCGCCTGACTACCCCGACCACAGACGACAAGCGTCTGCCCACCGTACTCAACGGCAGCTCGGGCTTCGTCTATTACGTCTCGGTGGCGGGCGTGACGGGCGCCGGTTCGGCGACCCTGGAACACGTCGAAGAAGCCGTCACCCGTCTCAAGCGCCACACCGACCTGCCCCTGTGCATCGGCTTTGGCATCCGCACCCCGGAGCAGGCCGCCGCCATTGCCCGTCTGGCCGATGGCGTGGTGGTTGGCTCGGCGCTGATCGACAAGATCGCCAATGCCGAATCGTCCGAACAAGCCGTAAACGGTGTGCTCGGCCTGTGCAGGGAACTGAGCGAAGGCGTTCGCTGCGCTCGCGGCTGACGTATGGTGGACCGGGCGGCGCCCAGCCCACCAATACCTCCCTCATAGCACCCGTGGTGGGCTAAAGCCCACCCTACATCTAAAGTTTCTCCGCGGGCTGAGACCGTAGGGTGGGCTTCAGCCCACCTTTTCCGATATGCCCTGCCCGCATCCATGAAGGCAAGGAGGCCTCCGTGACCAACTACCGCCGAAGCCAGGTGCCAGGCGGCACGTGGTTTTTCACCGTGACCCTGGCAGAACGCCGCTCTCGGCTACTGGTTGAAGAAATCGCACTGCTTCGCCATGCCTACCGCCAGACACAACACGCCCGCCCTTTTCAAACCCTCGCGATCTGCATCCTGCCCGACCACCTGCACGCCATTTGGACTCTCCCCGAAGGCGACGCCGACTACCCCGGTCGCTGGAGCCTGTTCAAAAGTACGTTCTCTCGCCAGCTCCCCACAGCCGTCCAAAGCCCCAGCAAGGCGCGCAAGAGAGAGAAAGGCATCTGGCAGCGCCGGTACTGGGAGCACCAGATCCGTGACGCACTGGACCTGCAGCGACACGTCGATTACATCCACTACAACCCGATCAAGCACGGGCTGGTAGAGCGCGTCGCCGACTGGCCCTATTCGAGCTTCAATCGGTACGTGGGGAAAGGGCTACTGCCAAGCGATTGGGCAGGCAGCGCTGGGGCGGACGGCCTATTCGGTGAATAGGCCGGCTAGGAACCTGGTGGGCTGAAGCCCACCCTACACATGGCATGGCACTACTCCCACGTAGGGTGGGCTTTAGCCCACCGTGGACGTCGCGGAGCTATGAACAACGCCAACCATCGGCCGTTGATGACCAATATCGACCAGCTCGATTTCGACCACGCGGGCTGAACGCGTAGGATGCTACGCACATCCCCGGTCAAACCCCTTCGAGGAGATCGCCATGCCTGATACCACCTACGTACCGCCAAAGGTCTGGACGCACGACGCACCGTCGGGCGGCAAGTTCGCCAGTATCAATGCGCCGACCGCCGGAGCGCGGGAGGAACGGGCGCTGCCGGTCGGCAAGCATCCGCTGCAGCTCTACTCGCTGGCCACACCCAACGGCGTGAAGGTCACCATCATGCTCGAAGAGTTGCTCGGCCTCGGCCACACCGGTGCGGAGTACGACGCCTGGTTGATCAAGATTGGCGACGGCGACCAGTTCGGCAGCGGCTTCGTCGAGATCAATCCGAACTCCAAGATCCCCGCGCTGGCGGATCACGGTGTCGAAGGAAAGCCGCTGCGAGTGTTCGAGTCCGGCTCGATTCTCGTCTACCTCGCGGAAAAATTCGGCGCTTTCCTGCCGACCGAACCAGTAGAGCGTACCGAAACCCTTAACTGGCTGTTCTGGCAGATGGGCTCAGCACCCTTCCTTGGTGGCGGTTTCGGGCATTTTTATGCCTACGCGCCGGAAAAGTACGAATACCCGATCAACCGCTACGCGATGGAGGTCAAGCGTCAACTCGATGTGCTGGACCGCCAACTGGCCGAAAACCGCTACATCGCGGGCGGCGAATACACCATCGCCGACATGGCCATCTGGCCCTGGTACGGCGTACTAGTGCAGGGCGAGCTGTATAACGCTGCCGAATTCCTTTCGGTGCAGGATTACAAGCACGTGCAGCGCTGGGCCGCCGAAGTGGCCGAACGCCCTGCCGTAATCCGCGGCCGCAAGGTCAATCGCACCTGGGGCGAAGAGTCGGAACAGGCGCCCGAGCGGCACAGCGCGTCCGATCTGGACTGAGCCGTCGGAGACCTCCGATCCCACATCCTAGGGGTGGAAAACGGCGAAGCCTTTTCCACCCTTCCCACACAATGTCCTAGCATCGGCGGATGCGACACCCAGCCCACGATGCCGCCACCACCCGCCTCGACCCCGCAACCCGTTTACCCCAGCGCCGCCGATGGCCAGCGCCTAGACAACCCTCGCAGACCCGTGCCCCGCACTGACCAAGCCAACTGAAACCGCCACGGCGCTTGTGCGATAGCGGCCAGCCTGCCAACCACCGATGCTTCATTTCTGAACTATGCATCCTGAACTATGCATTTCTGAACTATGGCCCTGCAGCCAGACCCAATGTTCACGGGCGTTGCTCTTGATAGCTGCCGAAGCGGCCAACGTTCATGGCTGCTCGCACCTGACCTGTCGTCAGGCCCTTATAAGCGCAGCGCTCCGCATACCCAGTTGTTCAACACAACGCGAGGTGAATCATGAAACACACATTGGTAGCAGCGTTCGCAACGCCAACCGACGCCAGCCGCACCTATGGCGATCTGATGTCTAGGGGCATTGCTCGGGAGCAGATCCATACCGTAGGCGCCGACAGCGCGGAAATCCATGGCTACGACACGCCCTATTCCACCGCAGGCAGCACCGTGGACCGCACGCATCACGAATCCAAGGTCGCGCATTTCTTCAAGTCGCTGTTCGGCCATGAGCCGCATGAAGACCATCGCCGCCACGCCACGGCGTATCCGGAGGCGGTGCGCCGAGGCGCCACGGTGCTCGCAGTAGATATATACGACGATGATCAACTCGTCAGGGCGCGTGATGCGCTGGAGTACAACGGCGCCATTAGCATTGATGACAACGGTGCCGGTTCCGGCTCAACGCCGGGCTATGCCGGGCCGACCAGCCCCTACGCCGGCGCGACGGGCGGCGACAGCCATCTCGACAAGCATTTCGTTGGGACCGCCCATACCACCGGTGATGCGGGTCATTCAGGAAGCAGGCATCTCGACGCGGGCGCCCTGGGCGGCAGCGCAGCGGGCACAGGCGACACTGTCGATGCTCACACAGGCTCCGGCGATACCGGCCGCTACGATGTAGGCACCGCCGCCAAACGCGCCGGGACAGGCTACCCGGAAACCACCGCCACCTCCTCCCCGACCGGTGGCGGCCTAGCCGGCGACAGCGTTGCCGCCCGCGACGCGACGCAAGGCATGGATCCCACCCAGGCGGGAACATGCAGCGACCGGATATGCGTGATCAAGCGGCAAAGCTGAGTGCTGGCTTTTGATTAACCAAGGGCCGCGCGCTGCGGTCCTTTTTTGTCGATCTAGGGCTGTAGCCGCTCGAAACGTAGCGTGGCTGTCTCAAATCATTGTCAAAACGAGAGCAGCCGAAGTTTTCAATGGGTACAGCTCACTCAACGCCTATGTGCCCGGTCCAGGCTCGGGATAGGTTGAGCCTTTTGATACACCACTCAGCTGGCAACAGCCCGAAGGTAACAACGGCAACGCCTTCAGGCCTGGCGCCGGAAGATCATCGCTTACCCAAGGCCCGCCGTAACCCAGCGCTCCCGATCGACAGCGCCACACAATCTTCAGCCAGCCCCAGCGCGGCGTTCGCCAGCGAATTGCTCTGGTAAGGCTTGCGCAGGTTGAGCCCGATCTCTGACGCGACCAGCGCCGCCGTCGCGCCGATCAGCGCCGGTAGCCAAATCGACTCCCGCCGTGCACCAGCTAACGCCGCCGCGGTCACGCCGCCTGATAACGCACGAAACATCATCGAAGGCAGAATCGTCCGATCCGGCGCAAAAGGCATCTTGTCGCCGAGCAATTCGGCAGCGGCCATGGGCATCAGAAATTGCTGGGCGCGATGCGAAGCCAGCGTTCGCGCCGGCTCGTCTGCTTCATCGATGTCGTCATGAGCTGCCAGCGCTCGGCTGGTCATCGTCGGCGCCAGTGTGCTGCGCATGCCTGTCACCAAGCCGAGCGCCAAAGCACCCCAAAACAGATTGCTGGATATCGTCATCGTCAGATCTCCCAATGGTTGCTAATACCGACCGGACGCCCGCTGTGAGCGTTCGGCGCCAGGCACGGCCAGCGACGGATGACATGACCCCGCTATAGCAACGGCCAGCCCTCTTCTTCGCAGTGCCAATGCCTTGCGCAACCGACTGCCGCACCCGGTTGCCGATAAACCGCACGTCGCTTCTCGCGAAAACGCCAACAAGCAGTCATCAACCTGCCACCTGCGCTTCCTAATTTCGGTCGCACCCCACCGCACAGAGGAACTCGCAATGCGTACGCGCATATTGGATTGGCTGTTCGCGGCAAGCCTGGTCGGCCTCGCCGGCCCGACTCTGGCTCAAACTCAAATACAGCCCGAGCACGGCTCCATCGAGCAGGATTACCGTGAAGATCGCTTGGAAGGCCTCAAGGCCCGGCAGCAGGCCAGCGAGCGACGCAGCTGGCGCGCACCGGACTGGCGGGTCGAGCCGGTGGTGTCGATCAATCTGCTCAGCATCAACGACTTCCACGGCCAGCTGTCGCCGCGCAGCGTGGCCGGGCGGCCGGCAGGCGGTGCGGCCGTACTGGCCGCCTACCTCAAGGCGGCCAGCAACGAGAACACCCTGATCGTGCACGACGGCGATCAGGTCGGCGCCTCCCCGCCCAACTCCGCCTTGCTGCGTGATGAGCCGTCGATCAGCTTCTTCAACCTGCTGGCCAACCCTCATTGCCGCCCCTTCAGCCGCCAGATGAACATGCCGCGCAGCGTGCAGCCCTTCGCTCAGCAGCGCTGCAACCTGCTCGGCACGCTCGGTAATCACGAATTCGATAACGGAAAAGCGGAACTGCTGCGCCAGCTCACCGGCGGCAATCATCGCAACGGGCCGTTCCTTGAAGCCTCCTGGGAAGGCGCGCGCTTTCCCATGGTGTCGAGCAACGTGATCGATGAAAGCGCCGGCGCATCCCTGCTGCCGCCCTATTCCATCTACTTCAGCGACGGGGTGCGCATCGGCGTGATTGGCGCCGTGTTGAAGGAAACCCCGTCAATCGTCTCGCCGAGCGGCGTCGCCGGCCTGCGCTTCATCGACGAGGCGGATGCCATCAACCAGTCCGTGGCCGAGCTGCGCCGGCATGGCGTGCGCGCCATCGTCGTCGCGCTGCACCAGGGCGGCCAGCAGACCAGCTACGACGGCCCGACCAACCCAGAGGCCGACACGGTCACCGGCCCGGTGGTCGACATCATCGAGCGCCTGGATGACGAAGTGGACGTGGTCATCTCCGGCCATTCCCATGGCTTCACCAACGCCCTGGTGCCCAACGCCAATGGCAAACCGATCCTCGTGACCCAGGCGTTCTCGGCCGGCACCGCCTACGCCGATATCGAACTGGTGGTCAGCCGCCGGAGCCGCGACATCGTTGAGAAGTCCGCCGCCGTAATCACCACCTGGGCCGACCAGGGCGCCGGCCTGTCGCCGGACCCGGCAGTCGCCGCGCTGGTGGCAGAGGCCGATGCCCGCGTCGAGCCGCTGGTGGCGCGCCTGGTAGGCGTGGCTCAAGGCGACATCACCCGCACCGAAACGCCCGCGGGCGAATCGGCACTTGGCAACCTGATCGCCGATGCCCAGCGTATGGCCACCGATGCGCAGATCAGCTTCATGAACCCGGGCGGCATCCGTGCTGATCTGGCGGGCGGTGAGGTGTCATGGGGCGAACTGTTCGCCATCCAGCCCTTTGCCAACGATCTGGTCTCCATGGACCTGACCGGCGCGCAGATCAAAACGCTGCTGGAACAGCAATGGATCGACCAGAGCTATGCGCGCATCCTCAAGCCATCCGGCATCCAGTACAGCTGGTCCGCCAGCCGCCCCGAAGGCAACCGCGTGATCGAAATGCGCGACGCTACCGGCACACCCATCAACCCCGCCGCGACCTACCGCGTCACGGTCAACTCCTTCCTCGCCAGCGGCGGCGACAACTTCACTGTCCTCACCGAAGGCACCAACCGCGTCGTCGGCCCGGTGGATCTGGATGCGCTGGTGGATTACATCGAAGGATTGCCGCAGCCGTTTGGTGGGAGTGTTGCGGGGAGGATTGAGCGAGTGGATTGATGGCGAAGAAGTAAAGGAGTGGATGGGACGAGGCCATCCTTCTCCATGCATCAGGCACGCCGCCCAAGGGTGGGCTTCAGCCCACCGTCTACCAAAGGGGCCAGACCGGCGGTCAAGGTCCACATCAAACGGCGACCTTCATCTAGCAAGCCGGGGCGCTTCTTTGGTGGGCTGAAGCCCACCCTACGGGCGTTCCGACGCGGGGTCAGCGGTTGCCGAGCAACCCGGAACCCTGTACCGAACCGAAGGCAAAACTCATGAACTCCTGGACACTCATTTCGCGCCCGTTGAAGGTCACCTGGTCGTCGGCGTAGTGCAGCGAGCTGACCAGACGGTCGCCTTCCAGGCGGGACCAGCCCGCGTTGAGCGCCATGCCGCTGAACAGCTCAGTGGTGGCGTCGGTTTCCTGCTTCAGCGCCACAGGATCGAGTTGACCACCCTGCTGCTGGCGCTGCGCGATCAGGCTGACCACATCGCGCACCAGACCCTTGTCGATGCCGGCTTCGGCTTTGAGCGAGGCGAGCATGCTGGTGATCATCGCGTCGGGCGTGAAGGCGTCTTCGCTTGGGCCGCGCAGGTCGAGCACAACGGACAGACGGGCGGTGCCATGAGCGGTCTCGAAGCCGAATTCATCAAGCGCCAGGGTGGGCTTGTGCTGGAGCAGCTGCACGGCCTGAGCCTGCAATTTCTGCTGTTGGGCATCGGTCATGTTGGCAATTGCATCCTGCTGGTCGGAGCCGCTTTCGAGCAGTTCCTTGTAGCTATCGAGCAGGGCTTTGAGGCTGCCTTCATCAAGATTGCGCAGGCTGAAGGCAAGGGCGAGGTTGCTGAAGGTCTGACCTTGCGCTTCCAGCTGGCCGACGCGGTAGGCGAGCGTCTGGTCGAGGCCGCCGCTACCCTGGCTCAGCGCTTCCTCGACGGACGCGTTCTGGATGACCACGGCGGGATCGTCGCCAGTCTGGATTTCCATACGCTTGAGGGCGACGGCGGACGGGCCAAGGGCCAAACCGTTGGCGTCCTCCTGCTTGTCGGCGCTCAGGCTGAAGCCGCGCATGCTCACGCGCACCGGCTTGCCGGTGACGCTGTGTTGCAGGTTGATGTCGACTTCTGGCAGTTCACCGTCCATGCGCACGGCGGTGGCGTCCTTCGCCGCTTCGAAATTGATCGTGCCGGACGAGACGCGAACCGTGCCCTCTTCATCTTGCACGTTGAATGCGGCCGAGCGCAGATCGCCGTATTGGCGGCCGTCATAACCGATGGTGACGTCGCCCGTCAGCGGGGTTTCACCGGAAGCGGCATCGAACAGCTTCTCGGTCAGAGGCGTCCGCTCGAGCTGGAAATGACTCTGGGCGGCGACCGGCATCAACTGGCCGCGGGCCAGGCGGGAGACGGGGAATGGGCCGTGCTCCAGGCGGTCCTGCAGCAGCACCGAGTACTTCCGGGTGCCGCCTTCGTCATCAGGGATCTCGATGTCGATCTGGTAGCGGGCGGCGCTGGACAGCAGACCGCGGTCGAAGCTGAGCAGCTGCAGGCTGACGTCGGCTCCGCCGCCTGCACTCATCTCGTGCAGCTTGACGTTGGCCTGGTCGACGGCATCGCGGGCGGTCGATTCGACCTGGGTGCTGGTGTAAAAGGTGGCGGCCCCGATAAGGGCGAGGGGAACGGCAACGGCGAGCGCGAGCTTTTTCATGGAGCATCCTGTGCGGCGGCTGGGCAGACGTCCTGTCAGCCGATGGTTGGTAAGCGGCGGCACTCTATCAGCGAGCCTGCGCCGGCTCCAGCGCACCATGCAACGGGATGGGAAGGAGTGAGAACGTGACGACAAATCATGGTGCCTTCACCATTGATAAAGCCCATAGGCGAGCACACCAAGACCGAACCCCATTTGCGCCAGCAACAGGGCCCGAATGGCAAAGGTGTAGCTGATGATCCAGCTTTGCCCCAGCGCATCGTGGGCAAATAGCCGGTGGCTTGCGGGAAACTCCGTCTCCATCTCTTTGAGCGCCGTGATGGTCAGTTGCAACAGCTGGCGGCTCCGCGCATCGACCAGCCAGAACACCATCGCCAGCAAGACGGTGAAAGCGCCTAACAACACCAGCAGCCCTGGCGAGAAGCCCCGCTCCAATGCTGCCAGCACCCCGCCATCGGCAAAGATCGCCAGCACCACAAAGAAGTTGAACCCGCGCAGGCGCTGCTCGGCATTGAGCTTGAAATGCGCCCAAACAAACTCTCGACTATCCACGCGCTCCCCTCCTGTCGAACAGCCAAACCCTGATAAGCACATGCTTCGGCGAAATCGCGCAGCTGCCTGTCGCGGCTATCAAGGCTGCTGGACGCCTTAACACCACACATCAGAACGTGGCCGGTGCGATAAATCCCATCAGAAGCTATTCAGATAGCGGAGCGCCGCTCGGCCCGTCCTACGTTCGTCAGTTCATCGCCTCAGATTGTAGGGTGGGCTTCAGCCCACCATTGACTCACTCGTGGCGGGCTAAAGCGGAGCGCCGCCCGGACGTTCATCAGCTCATCGCTTAAGCAGTGCGCGAACCTGAGCAACAGCCTGCTGCTCGCGGCTGGCCCAATCCCCGGCGATTTCCACGAAAGGCTGATGGTGGCGCTCAAGCCAGCTTCGACACGCATCATGAAAATGCCAGCGCTGCGCAACATCCGGTTGGCAACGCTGGCCATCGGCATGCCACTCGGCGCCCTCGGGCGATAACAGCAGATGCTGATCGTACCGGCGCGACAGCAGTTCATCCTCCAGCCACGCCGGGCAGCTGCCGAACAGCGTCTGGCTCCAGAGCATATTGCTCAGCAGATGCGTATCGAGGATCAGCAGCTCAGGCGCCGTGCTGCGCGCGGCGTCTTCCCACAGGAGCTGGCCTCGCGCGATAACGGGAATATCGTCCAAGCAGGTGTCGCGCTGCTCCTGCTCGATGAAATGACGGACATACTCGCCCACCACCACCCCACCGAAGCGTTGCTGCAACCGCGCGGCGAGCCAACTCTTACCCGTCGATTCGGCTCCTGTGAGCACCAATACTTTCATTGGACCGCGAGCCTCGCCTGCCGCCATTCGCGCAGTCCCGCGATCGCCAGCAGCGTGAACAACCCGTAAAGCCCCGCGGTGAGCCAGTAGCCTTGAAACAGGAAGAACCCGACGTAGAGCACGTCCACCACGATCCACAACACCCAGCACTGCCACCGCTTGAGCGCCATCCACAGCTGCGCAAGCAGGCTGAAGGCCGTCAGCGTCGCATCCGGCCAGGGATAAGCCGCTTCGGTAGCAGTCGCCATCACCAAACCCAGCCCGACACTACCCAGCGCCGCCACAGCCAGGCCCGCATTTACCTCCATCGCCGTCGCGCCCACCACAGGCCGGCCACCTTCCCTACCGCTGCCCCGCGTCCACTGCCACCAGCCATACAGCTGCATGGCGGCAAACACACCGTTGAGCAACACCTGCGAATACAACCGCGCCTCGAAGAAAAACCAGGCATAGAGCGAAACCATCACCAACCCGATGGGCCAGCACAGCGGGTTTTGCCGCACGGTTAGCCAGACGGCGAGCACGCCGAGGGCTGAGGCGATGAGTTCGAGGGGGGGCATGTCATTGATCAGAAGCAGAAACGGGTGAGCATGATACGGCAGGTGTAAGGCGTTGCTTGATACGCGCCGGGACAACTCGGAGTAACTGTAGGGCTGATGCGAGGTATCGGCATTGAGAGTACGCGTGGACAAGCAAAGCGTTGTCCACCCTACGCCACCAAACTAGCCTGCTCCGCCGACGCTTCGGTATTGCGTAGGGTGAAAAACGGCGGAGCCTTTTCCACGCGCCACTCCCAGGCTACCTCGCTATAAATAACGTTTGGATCTGATTGAACGCGACCAGCAAGCGGAGAGGACGGATAACTAAATCTGTCCCCTTTTTCCGTTGGTTAGCGATAGAAGACGCAAAGCGCCATTAGCTGGCGAAAACGTTAACAAGTCGGACTCCTTGGGATGGCGGAGTCGATGAGCTCCGCCAGACTTGTTAGGGTCTTGACCCTCCACTCAAGGATTACGAAAGGAACTCGTATGGCCAAGCCCGCTGCCCGCTTATCCGACACCCACTCCTGCCCTATCCCCGGTCACGGTTCCAACCCGATAGCGGTTGGTTCGCCGGACGTGTTGTTCAACAACCTACCTGTTGCCCGAGTCGGTGACGCCAGTAGCTGTGGCGGCGTGATATCAGAAGGCGAAGCCACGATTTTGGTCAACGGCAAGCCGATTGCCTTCCTCGGCAGCCCCACGACGCATGGAGGCAGCATCGTGACCGGCTCCGGCAACATCCTGGTCGGCTCTTCGGTCAGCACGGCGCCCTTCACCGCGCCAGCGCCGATGCCTAACCAGTTGGACGAGCATTTCGTGCTCAGCGATAGCGATACCGGCCTGCCTTTGGCCAACCGCCCTTACAAGCTGAAGACGGCCTCCGGCAAGGTCATCGAAGGGGTGACTGACGAGCACGGTAAGACCAAACCTGCTGCGGCCTATACGGCTGAGGCCGTGTCCGTCGAGTTCATGCCACAAACCGAAATCTTCATTGGCTGAGGCAGCAGCATGTCGAGCACGGAGCCAGTCGTCGCACGATCGAACCTGAGCCCTGCGAGTAATACGCAAGGCACCCCAGTTCAGGCCAGGCTATTCAAGATCAGCGACATTCCGGCAGCCATGGATGCCATCGATTGGCCGGTTTCAGCCGCGCTGATGCGTCACTGGTTTCAGGGGCAACCCTGGCCAACGGAAAATGGTGGCATGTCGCAGCGGGTCAAGGAACATGCCGAGTGGCCCCCGGCGCAGTACATCGAGGAAAGCATCGTCAAGATGAGTTGGGTGGCCAGTTTCGACAAGGTCCAGCCGGTTCTTGCCGAGCTGCGTAGAAGCTGGAATAACGCCGCCGCCATGGGTGAGATTCGCAAGCATCTGCTCAGGGCCTATGGCGACAAGGGACTCGGCTGCTATCCCCTGGTTTTCCCGAATTTGGCGAGCGCGGTGGAGCGCTTCGGCTACTTCAACTCACGCGCGATCACCTTTTCCAAGTGGGGCAGCGAAGGCCTCAACGACCTGCGCGGAGCGCTGGCGGATTTCAACCTGCGGGTGGCGGCCGAGGGTGACGTAGAGGTTCATGCAGATCGCATCCTGTTTCGCCCGAGAACGTTGCTGTTCTATGCCGAGGACAATTACGACTTCAACGACGATGGCTCGGTGTTCAGCCAGCCGCTGGGCTTTTGGAACTTCGATGGCATCGCTCCCAGCCTGCTGACGGCCACGGCGCACAATGCCGGCGTCGATGCGGTCTCCAGAGGCATCATGCAGCAGTCGTTGTTCGGCATGAGTGCGCAGAACCAAAGGCGCTACATAGACGAACAGAGCAAACGCTACATGCTTGTGCTGAACAGCCATTTCGCCGCCTACCGGGCCAAATACAAACGAGGCGGAGACTTCCGCGTGTTTTCCGATCTGCTACGCGAACCCTTGCCACCTGGCACGCCCGTCATCACCCTGCCGAAACACTGACATGAACAAAACCATTCTCGCTGTATGCAGCCTTCTCGCCGCGCTCGCCCTGCTCTTTGGTTGGAGCCTCAACGATGCGCTGAGCGCGCCGCCATCGGTTTCGCAAGTCAGCCCGCACGGTGGCCATTTGATCGAAAGCGTACCGGTACAGGGCTTGCTGGCCCCTGGCGGTGGCCTGTCGTATCTGCGCATCGTCGACCGTGCGGACCGGTCGACGGTATTTCGCAGCCCGCTCTATACCACCCGCTCAGTGGACATGCGGGCAAGCGAAGACAGCCAACGCCTGGGCGTGACCTGGATCGCCTTCGACAAGCGTACCGAGGGTTTTACCCTGAGCATCCCTCAATGGCGCCCGGACTGGCGCAACATCTTCTTCAGCAATACGCCCTACGAGGTCGTGCCGAACGGCTGAGCCACAAAAGAGCGCCGTTGAAGCTGAGCGCAACATGGCTGGATTCTGAGCACCCGAGTGAGCGATAAGTTCGAGGTGGCCACGAGGAAAGGGCAGCCGCGAAATCGCGGCGGGCATCATACGCTGGCGGAGGCCTTTCGTATCTGCGCATCGTCGACCGTGCGGATCGGTCGAAGGTATTTCGCAGCCCGCTCATACACGCATTCAGCGGACATGCGGGCGAGCAAGGACAGCCAAAGCCTGAGCGTGACCTGGATCGCCTTCGAGGTAATAAATTTGCCAGTTAGAAACGCATCGATTTATGAACCAGAAGAGGGAATGGGGAAGGGAATAACAAGTCTGCTCCCCTTTTCTCGATGTGAAGCAGGGGACGACGGTTGTGGCTCCGGCAAGCGAGTCGCTGGCTCGTCCGTAGGCGCAGCTTTACCCACCTCCTGAGTTAACGGTTCATGCGTAACGCTTAGCTTGTTGAAGAAATACCCGACGGAAAAAACCACTATAAAAATAGCGGCCGTAACCATCCATAAAGTCGCGAATTTTCTAATACGCCCATGAGCGTGTATACGAGTCGCTTCAATTGCTGGAGACAAACTCCCCAATAGCTCCTCGTGGTCTATTATATTCTTATAAGCAGACTGCGTTGAGCTATTTATTTGGTCAGTGAAGTACACTAGCCTACCGCGAGTATCCAGAAAAGAAATAACCATCCAGCCTAGCGAAGTCGCACATATCAGTACAGCTATAATTAGATATTCAAAAGAAAATATTCCCGTCGCGCCCTTATCTTTTAGACCGTTCACCGCAACAACACCAACCACAAAGGTTATATATGCAATTGTGTTAGCCTGAAAAGAACTAGCAAACGAATCGACTATATCGAGAGACTTTTTACAATGGTTACTTATCGAGTCCAATAGATCTCTTTTTATTGACAAGTATTGGGTTATGTTCTCAGTGAGATAAATGTCATAGTTAGACCTTATGGCCAACCAAGTGGAATCGGTAAGATTTATCCTGTTTTCGTTAGCATTAAGAGTAACAACATTTCTGACCAGGCCTAATTTATCCGAGCAATGCCCTCCGTCATAAGCCCAAGAATAAACCTTGTACGACACTGATGAATCTTCATCCAGGTCCTCTATTTGTCGATAGTGCGTAACAATACTTTTATATCCATTAAATTTAAACCGAATACTTCCATCACCTTTAACATCTACAAGATTGGAAAGATAGGCTATTGAAAAAAACAGCTTCGATGTAGCGAAAAAATTCTCTATGCTGGCTGGTAGTGAATCCGAGGTAGTGAAATCAAAATCTTCTGGGATAAACTTATCAAATAAAGACTTATGAGATATCGTATGCTCATTGAATAGCGATATTTTATTGTTTCTAACGCAGTCCGTAGTGTGCTCGGAAACGCTCGAATTATGAAAACTATCAAACCAAATAGCTTCACTGCCGAAGCCATCAATCATCTCAAAAACCACAAATCTAATTCCCTGACGGAACCTTGTGGCAATAGCTTCCAGATTGTCGATAACAGAAGAGCTGCCGAAATTTTCGGCAAACAAATCAAGATCGTATACAGACACTCGGTTACTACACGGGTCTTTGCAGATTTTCAAAGTTATCGCTGAAAATTCCACTTCCTCAGAAAAACTCTCGCAGTGCTCGCGGATTCCCTGATATGAGGGGGTGTCGAATGAAGTTGCAACGTAAGAGTTCCCATCCATCTCTATGGTTAACTCAAACGTATCACCGTCCGGTAATCGCTCAAGCTCGTGAAATATTTTTAATGCAGCACTCATGGTGGCAGCTGGCTGATGAATCTCTGCAAAAAACCTAGATATGGTTTCAGTCATTGATAGACATTCAGACTCACCCCTAAGCTCATTCAGCGTTGCAGACAGCATTAGGCAACTCTTTCTTTTCGTTTGAAATTTCTCGCTTCACTAGTCTCTATGACAAGAAGCTCCCGCCCATCCTTTGTTATTTCCGCCCAAACTTTTTGTTCAAGATTCTCAGTGCCATCCTTGATAGTTAAAAACATATCGTTGTTTAACTTATAAGTTGTCTTACGAAAAGGAACCGCTTCTGGAACCAAAACGAACAGGGTGTCGAAGCCCTTCTTAGCGGGTAAAACCTCTAGCTTCTTTATGAGAGCTTCTTTAGCTTTCTTGAATTCTGGGTTATCGGACTCATAATTCCTTATGGTTTTATCTAAAAAAACTGAGTAGTCCATTGTTCCTTTTTGCTTAAACGCCGCAACTGTTGCATTTCTTAGAACCGTATGGTCTTGCGGGAAATTCTTCTTAAGGGTCGCCAGCTTAGATATAATTTCTTGAGATGCCTTTTGTGTGTTGAATGTGTCAGTGTTCTTCTCCTGCACCTCTAAAAAATCAGCCCACCAGTATCTGGTTAGTTTTGACTTAGAGTCATAAATATATACGTCCACGGGAGTTCCATCAGGACTATACTCTACGCTTACTGCTTTATAGATTTTGTCGGTAAGCCCCAAGCCGGCTTTCTTCTTAAAATCGACCTGATCAAGGATTACTTGATGTTCAACTTTTACTCCCAGATACCTCAAGCACCCTTTCTCAGAATAGGTAAACTGGAGAAAGCTACCGATCTTTACGTGAGTATCGTCTTTCTTACTCAGATGTGAGTACTTTTGAGATGTCTTTACCTCGACAGCCAAAAGGCGCTCTGCCAAAAAACTACCAACAGCTTCTTTTTGCAAGTCTGAAGATTTGGCTATGGCCAGCGCCACTTTTTTGAAATCAGTATCTTGTAATGGAAATAAAAAAGACCTTTTTTGCTCTTTCTCTCCAATCTCCCTAAGTAGCGTTTCCAAATAAACTTCAAGCTCCCTGTTATTCAGATCCGCTGGAAACTCTGTGCTGCTATTGGCCCCTATATCAATATGATGAAGGCATGTACTAGTTACACTATTTCTATCCAAAACCGCCATGGTTTCTCCTAATTTTATTAACAAGCTCTCAGAATTTCGTTAGAAGGCAAATCTATCTACTCTCGTTTACGCACCGGCCTCTGTTCTTCGACCAACCCCTCCCTAACCCCACCAATCGCCTCCTGCACCCGCCTCGTAAAATCCGAATGCGCCTGATACGTCATCACCAACCGATCAATCGCTCTTGTCATCGCCACATACAGCAACCGCGCTTCATCCGCTTCGGCCTCGCCCTTCTTCGGCATTTCGCCTAGGCCCGGGATCAGCACCAGCCTGAATTCCAGGCCTTTGCTGGAGTGCATGCTGACGATCTTGACGCTGTCTTCGCTGCCGTAGAGTTCGCCGCGGCCTTTGGAGCTGGTGCCTGAAGCGTAGGCGATGCCGGCTTGGGTCAAGGCGCGTTCGGCGGCTTCGGCCTGGGTGTTGTTGCGGTAGATGATCGCCATGTCGTTGAGGACGCGGCCGTTGGCTTGTTCATCGCGGATGCGGGTGACGAGGCAGTCCCATTCCTGCCAATGGCCTTCGCATTGGATCAGTTCGGGGAAGGCGCCGCGGCGGCCGGCACTTTCGGGGACGATGATGGGGACGCCGTCTTCGCCGGCATCACGGCCGGAGAGCAGTTCGGTGGCGAAGGCGCGGGCGACCGAGAGCACTTCTAGCGTGTTGCGGTAGTTGAGTTTGAGGATGGTGGTGCGGCCCTGGGCCTGGATGCCGACGCTGGCGAAGCTGAAGTCCAGCCCGGTCTTCTTGCCCTTACCGCGGTAGATGGACTGGGCGTCGTCGTAGAGCACCAGCAGCGCGTTGGTGGCCGGGTCGACCATCTGCACGACGAGCTTGAACCACTCCGGGGCGAAGTCGTGGCCTTCGTCGATCAGTACGGCGGAATACTGCGCGCGCGGTATCTGTCCGCGGTCGACGCCGTCGATGGTGAATTGGATCATCTGCTCCATCTTCTGGCCGACCGGCAGGCGCGGGCTGGGCTTGTCGACCTGGTAGGCCGTGAGCATGTCCGAGCACCAGGCGTGGAAGTTGCGCACGCTGACTTTCTCGCCCAGGCCCTTTTCGTCCAGCACCTGACGCAGGCGCCCGGCCAGGGATTTGTTGTAGCAGAGCACCAGAATCGGCTTGGGCGAGACCTTGGCCAGCTGTTCGCAGCGGTAGCCGAGGATCATGGTCTTGCCGCTGCCGGCCGCACCGTGGATCACGCGATGGCCTTCGCCCAGTGAGCGGGCAAGTTGTTCCTGCTGGAGGTCCATCACCTTGATGAGGCTTGGGATCGGCGCGTCGCCATCGGCAAACAAGCCGAACTGGCCGGGCCGGGCGCTGACGCGAACCTCGGGGTAGAGGTGATAGCGCACGCGGTCGATCTGCGGCAGCGTGAGGGTGCAGGGAAACACGTGGGGGAACATGTTCCACAGGCGCTGCTGGAAGGCTTCGGGGTCGGCCGTTTCGGTCATCTCGTCCTGAAAGATAACGCGCTGCGGGTCGAGCACGTCGTGCAGGTCGGTCCCTTCGAACTGGCGGCGAGTGATGTTGGTCAGCACCACGCCCCAGCCCCACGGCATGATCAGCTCGCCCGGACGCGGCGAGCTTTTACTCTGTCGCAGTAGCGGATCCTTCTTCAGCACCATGTCGACTTCTTTGACGTAGGTGTGAGCTTGCAGCATCGGGTTGGCCACGGTCTTGAGGCCGCTGCTGGTGTGCAGGGTGGCCTGGCCGTGATTCATGCTCTGGATGGTGGCGAGTTTCCAGTCTTTGACCTCCAGCACGAGGATGCCGCGGCGCGGATGAAGCACGACGAAGTCGGGGTAGCGGGCCTTGGGACCGACCGGGACGTTGCTCCAGCAGAGGTAGTCGTCTTCCAGCAGCTTTTCCAGCCGCTCGGCAAAGCGGCGTTCGCCGGGGGTGTCGAACTGGCATTGCGACCGAACGGGGAAGAAGCGCGCCATCTGTACCTTCCTTGGTAGCGGACCGGTGCAGATCGTAGCGTCGCAGCGGAACCGTGAACGAGTGCGCAGTGCTGCGCGTGATGGCACATTAACCACTGCTTACGTACGGGTAAAGCAGACGATGGATTAATCCCGACTTTTCACTCCGGCGCCTGACGCGCGGTCATTCGCCCCATTTGCACTTTCCGCCCGCCAACCCTGTCCATTCCTGCATGGCTCAGTTGCGGAGGTGATCATGGAAGGCATGTTTTTCAGTAGCGGAACGACGCTGATACGCACACTGGTGGTTGGCGTGCTGGCCTATATCAGCCTGATCTTGCTGTTGCGGCCTTTCGGGGCGGCGTACGTCGAAAATGAATGCGTTCGATCTGGTGGTAACGGTGGCGCTGGGGTCGACCTTTGCGACGATTCTGCTCAATCGCAATGTGTCGCTGGCCGAGGGGGTGCTGGCCTTCGCGCTGTTGATCGGGCTGCAGTACGCGGTCACCTGGTCGAGCGTGCGGGTGGCGTGGGTGCGGCGTACAGTGACGGGTGAGCCGGCGCTGCTGTTCTATCGCGGGCACTTTCTCGGCGACGCCTTGCGCGCGGCGCGGGTGACCGAGGACGAGGTGCGTGCCGCGGCGCGCAGTCAGGGGCTGGCCGCGCTGGATGGCATCGAGGCGGTGGTGCTGGAGACCGATGGCAGTTTTAGCGTGATTACCGATGGCGCGGGCGAAAGCCGTTCCACGCTGGACGGGGTGAATATTCCAAGGCCGAATGAAAAGGGCGTTTAAGGCCCTGGCAGGGTGCCGCGGCGGCTGATCGACAGGCCTATGCCCAGGCGACCGCGCCGGTCCGGTTGCCACAACGGACTGGCATTGCGACCGAATGGGGAAGAAGCGGGCCATCTTTAGCTTCCATGGTGACGGGCCGGATGCCCCGTCGTGGTGGGTGCTTTTGGCTTAAGCCGAGCGGCTTGTTTGTGATCCGCGTGCTCAATCCAGACGCGTGCGCGCCACGTTACCGATGCGTTTGACGGGCAAAGCGTCGCCGCCGATGAATCGCTACTTATTTTTAGGGTTATCAAACGTATGGCTAGGCAGGATGCGAGCCCGCTTGGTGCAGGCTCGCATGGAAGTAGAGCCTACTTTTGCTCGTCTGAAGACTTGGGCATAGGGATCGCGACACTGCTTTCTACACTGCCGGCCGTGGCATCGCCTTCCTTGTAGAAGGGCTCCATCTCGTCTCTTGCTTGCGCCCAGTGTTCGCCTTCCTGTCCTTCCGGTCGGCCTTTGGCTTCCCAGATTTCGTATGCCTTTTCACGAATGCGTTGTTCGTCGCTCATCTCGCTCACCTCGCCGTGTGGATTAAGCCGGTATCGGCCGCAACGTTGCCTTGGACGTGACGACCCACCTGTTCAGCAGAGAGGGGCAACGTGAAGATGGTTCCGGTATTCCTTGCGCAGCCGACGAACCGATTGCTCGCTGATGTCCATGGCGAATGCTGTGCGGCTTCGCTTGATTACTGGCGCGGGCCGGTTGCAGTGGCAGGCGTCTGCTCTCGTTCGATTTCGATCTGCAGGGCATAGGCGGGGCGTTCGACGCTGCGATGGTCGCGGGTATAGCGCCGGGCGAATTCGCCGACCCCCCATTGCAGATATTGCTCGACGTGCTTGAGCTCATGAGCCCAGAGCGCGACGTTGTCGAGGGCATCCGCCTCGTTGCGAAAGACGATGATGTCGATCAGTGTCACGGCGGTGACATCGGGGTGTTGCAGCAAAGTATTGGCGGCGTTGAGCACGGCGTCATCGCCCACCCGGTAACGCGCCGTTTCCAGCACGGCAAGATCGAAGCGCGATTCGAGCTGCGAGCGGATATGCAGCGGTATCGGGCGGCTCTCCTGTAGTGCCAGCCGGTCACGGGATTGGCGTATCCAGGTTTCCAGTCCGGCGGCGGCCAGCCATTGCACCTGCTCGTAAAACGCCTCGGTATCGCGTGGCGAGCCGGGCAGGCAGACACAAACGCCCAGGCAGATGGGCTGCTCGCCCGGCGGGCAAGCGGTCTGGGCGGGCGCCGCGGTGGCATAAAAGCAGGCAGCGCCAAGCAATACTTGGCGGAACAGGCGAAGGGCAGATACAGGCAAGCGAGTGGCTCTCGGGTCGAGGTGCAGACGGCGTTCAAGGTGCCGTCCGGCGCGCACTATAGCCGCGCCGGGCAGCGCGGCGAAGAGCCACTGTCATACCAATCGTCGTCGTTAAAGCACCGGTGACGCAGCGCTTACCACCCGCAGGGCCAGACCTTCATACGGGTCGAGGTTGAACGTCATCTCGCCGTTTTCGGTCAGATCGCCCTCGACCCGCTCATGGATGATGTCCACCACCGGGCCGGGTGCGATGCCGGGGAGGGCAATCGTTTCGCTGATCGCCTCGGCGCTGAAATTCAGCGCGGTGATCTGCACGCCTTTGCCAGCCGGCAGCTCATGCACCATCACCAGCAGACCCGGCGATTGCACATCCGGGATCAGGATCTGTTTGCTCGCCGCGATATCGTAGGCGCGACGAACGCTGAGAATGCGCTTGAGCTGGCAGGCGAAGGAGCCGGTGTTCTGCAACTGTTCGACCAGGCTGCCGTAGAGCGAGCGCGCCTTGGGCAAACCTTCGGTTGAAGCGTCGGCCTCGGGTGCGAGGTCGGCCAGGTCGTAGGCACCGCGGTGCAGCCAGCGGGTATCGCCGTCGCCCATCAGATGTGCAACCTGCTCGGCTTCCAGCGGCAGGGCGCCGACCAGGTCCCAGCCGGAGAGGGCGAACACACCGGGTTGCATGGCATTGAACATGACCAACAGGATATGCAGGCGTTGGATCTGTTCGATCTCGGCCGCGCCGATGGTGTTCAGGTCGCGAATGCCCAGCGCGGCGGTAATCACGCTCACGGTGGTGCAGGACACGCCATTGGTGACGAACTTGAGGTTGTAGGGCGCGTGCTCACCGGTCAGCCGCTCGTACATTTCCTCGCGGATGTGCTCGCGCAAGATGCCGCCCGACAAAGTCTGGCCGTGGTAGTGGTAATGGTCGTAGGCATGCAGCGTCCAGAAGTGCACCAGCTCCAGGGTCAGCTCGTCGTGATTCTGCATCGCGTGGATCAGCGAGGCCGGGTCGATGCCGAAGGCGTGTACTTCGCGCAGCATCAGCCGCAGGAACTCGGTGTCTCCGGTCAGCAGTGCATGGTGGTAGGCCGGGCGGGTGATGAAGTCATAGGACAGGTCGGCGCCGCCATGGGACATGCTGGCGATGTCGTCGATAGTCAGGTTCAGCTCCTGAAAGCTGAAGCCGCCGGCCTTGCGAATGGTGCTGGCGATCAGCTGGTTGCCGGTCACCGACAATGGATGGCTCTCGGACCAGGCGGTGCCCTCGGCACGACGCTCGACCCCAAGGAAGCCGTTGGCGTCCAGGCGCAGCACGCGTGCACCGGACACGTCGATGGCATGCAGGGCATCGCCGATGATCAGCTGCTGCGCGGCGAAGGTCGGGTCCAGCCAGTTCAATGATGGCTGGCCTTCCTTGAAATAATGCAGATAGACCCAGCGGCGGCGCTTGCCGTCCACACCGGTCACGACGCCGGTGGCGCTCCAGTCGGTGTCCTTGATCCCCGGTTCGAAGAAGATCACCCGCTGCAGCTGGCCGACGATGTAGTGCTTGTCCTTGAGCTGGTCGACCACCGGCGGCGCGAGGTTGACCGAATCGCGGCCCGCTGGCACCTCGGGCAGCAAGGGCCAGTCCTCCTCGTTGATCTCCACCATGTGGTACAGGCCCGGATAGTCCCCGTAGGCCATCTCGGCCAGCCGGAAATCGGCGCCCTTGCCTGTGTGCGCCGGGACGATGTCGTCGATGACGATGGCATTGTGCGCGGCGGCCATGCGGCTGAGCTGCAGCATTTCCGCCTCGGTGCCGAGGTTGGGGTCGATATCGAAGCTGATGCGGTCGAAGTTGCCATCGATGGTCGGCGTGAACTCACGCCCGCGCAGACCGCCGGAGCGTTTCATCGGGCCGTTGTGAATACCCTGCACGCCGAGTTCGGACAGGGCGCTCCACAGGCGATCGTCGCCCAGCGCCTGCAGCACCGAGCCGCCTTCAGGCGTGATGATGGCGGCAGGGTAGGCGGTGAACCACACCGAGGAAATCGCGCTCGCATCGCGCGGTCGCGCCTGGGCATAGGGGCGCTGCCAGAGCCGAGCCTGGCCGGCATAGAGACGGGCCCGCTCGCGGGCTGTACGAAGCATGGATTGGTTTTCCAGCCATTCGATGTAATTGCTGTCTGGTGTGCTCATAGCGACGTTCGTTTCCCGGTGCGCTGAGGGACGATGTAGTCGTTTGAGTCGGGTGTTTCGTCATCGTTGCATCGAGAATGCGATGCGTTGAAGCCAGACGCTCGTTGCCGGTTAGTCAGTGTAGGAGCCAGCTTGCTCGCGAACTGCCGCGTCGTGCAGCCCTGTTCGCGAGCAAGCTCGCTCCTACGCGTCTTGGCTCGCCTTCTCGCGGGGGCGCTTCAACGCTCGGACAGCACCGCAGCCGCCGCATCGCCAGGTTGCCCGGCCAGTTGGCGCGCGGCCTGCTTCTGCTGCTTGTAAGCCAGCGCGGCGGGCGCCACTGGCGTGACCTTGCCGGTCTCCAGCCATTTCTTCAGACGACTGGCATCGGCCATGTGGGTGTACTTGCCGAACGCATCGAGCACGACGAACGCTACTTCGCGTTGATCCATGACGGTGCGCATCACCAGGCAGTGTCCAGCGGCGTTGGTGAAACCGGTCTTGGTCAGCTGGATGCTCCAGTCGGGCTTGCGCACCAGCGCATTGGTGTTGCGAAAACCGAGGGTGTAGTTGGGCTTGTGGAAGGCGACGGTCTTTTCGCCCGTGGTGCTGAATTGTTCGATCAGAGGATAGCCCTGGCTGGCCTTGAGCAGCTTGACCAGATCATTGGCGCTGGAGACGTTCAGCTCGGACAGACCGGTGGGTTCGACATAGCGTGTGTGGGTCATGCCCAGCGCCAGCGCCTTGGCGTTCATGGCCTGGATAAATGCGGCGTAACCGCCCGGATAGTGATGCGCGAGGCTGGCGGCAGCGCGATTCTCGGAGGACATCAGGGTCAACAGCAGCATCTCGCGGCGGCTGATCTCGCTGCCGATACGCACCCGCGAGAACACGCCCTGCATTTCCTGCGCATCGCGGATGGTAACGGGCAGTCGCTGATCGAGAGGCAGCTTGGCATCGAGCACGACCATCGCCGTCATTAGCTTGGTCACCGAAGCGATGGGCACCACCCAGTCGGGATTGCTCGAATAGAGCACTTCGTTGCTGTTGAGATCGATCAGCAGGGCGCTGCTGGAGGCCAGCTCCTGTTGCACGGTCGATTGTGGGGCAGCGCTGACCGCTGGAGACACGATGACGCTGCCGCAAGCAAGCAGCAGGCCGAGGATGGATTGACGAAATTTCAAAATGGACACCGATGAATTGGCATTGAAGAAAGACGCGCCGAGGCCGACAGACGCGGCGCGCATTTTATAGATAAACCCGAACCGCGCCTCATATTTCTGCACGTTCAGCACCGTTACCACCAGGTTGCGCGCATACCGCTGCGCTTGTTATTCCGCGAATGTGGCGACGCTCAACGCAGCGCTGCTGAGTGTAGAAGAACATTGCGAGCCTCGCTTGGAGTCGGGTGGGCCATTCCCTCGCTATCGGCAGCGGGGCGCAGCCAACCAATCAGCCCGACGGACGGGAACCCGCGCGGATGCTGCTGGTCCGCTACCTACCAGGACGATGCCGGGAGGCTGCACCTTCGCCCGCCCATGGGGTCCAAACAGCACATTCAAACGGGGAGGACCGATTATGTCCCGCTTCAGCAAGCCCACCACACGCGACGAAATCGAGCGCGAGATCCACAACCTGATGACGGCGCTCGACGAGCTCAAGCACGACGCGACCCGCGGCTCACGGCATCGCTTCGATTCCCTGCGCTCGCGTGCCGAGTCGCTGTGGCACGACGCCGATCTGGACGCGCATTACCGCGATCTGTCCAAGCGAAGCCGCGAAGCCGGCCGTCTGGCCAAGGACTGCGTACGCGAACATCCGGTGAGCACCCTGGCGCTGGCTGCCGGCGCGGTGGCGCTGATCGGCTATCTGGTTACACGTCGTTAGGCTTACGACGTTCGCTGCGAGCTGCGAACGTCGAATAGGAGATTTCTCATGCTCAACGCCGAGACGCCACGCCTCAAGTTCGCCCTGTACGGGGCTCATTCCAGCCTGGGCAACGCCTTGTTGTGCGAGTTGCTGAGCCGGCAGCACGAAGCCGTGGCGCTGGTCAACGACCTCAACTCGATGACCGCGCGCCCCGGACTGCGGGCCAAGCCCGGCGACCTGTTCGATGCCACCAGCGTCGCGCGCAGTGTCGCCGGCATGCATGGGGTGATCTGCCTGTTCGACAGCCCCTCGGTTCCCACCGCTCCAGGCGCCGCCGCCGTGGGGCAGCCGCAGGATCTGTATCAGGCGGTGGAGACGCTGCTGTCAGGGCTACGTGAGGTGGGCGTCGAACGCCTGCTGCTGGTGGCAGACTTCACCGCCCATGCCGATGAGCCAGAAGTCATGGCCGCCTTGCAAATACTCGCCGCCGAGCATTCGCTGAAATGGACCCTGGTGGATGCCAACAGCGCGGGTGAGGATTTGTCGATCGAAGACTTCACCAATCTCGAAGGGATGGACACCGAGGACCGTCGCGTGCAGCTGCGACGCATCGCGGCGGGCATGGTCGACGAGCTGGAGAACCCGCAGCATGTGCATCAGGAAATCCGCTTCCGCCTCTGAGCCTGCTATTGAGGCGGTGGCGGCTCAGAGCGCTTACTTAAACACGTGCCGTTCCGTGGCGTGCATCTGCCGCGAGGCGCGGGCAAGTTGCTTTTTGTAGGAGGCCCGCCCTCGGGGCGAAGCTTTTGCTTCTGTGTTGGCGCAGGTTGCGAATTCGCAGCGAGGGCGCGCCCACAGACTGATGCGCACCGTCAGGCCGCGAGCTGGCGGCGCAGTTCAACCAGCACCGGCGCCGACTCCGGGCGCACACCACGCCATAGCTCGAAGGCCGCCGCAGCCTGTTCGACTAGCATGCCCAACCCATCGCGGGTGACCGCGCCGCGTGCTGCGGCCCATTCACAAAAGGGTGTGGGTTTGGCGCCATACATCATGTCGTAGCAGAAGGTTTCGCCGGTATCGATCAGGCCTTCGGCCAGCGGCGGCAGATCTCCACCGAGACTGGCCGAGGTGCCATTGATGATCACATCGAAGCGGCCTTCCAGCTGCTCGAAGGCGCTCGCGCTCACCGCACCCAGCTCGGCGAATTCCGTGGCCAACCGCTCGGCCTTTGCCAGGGTGCGATTGGCGATCACCAGTGCGCTGGGCCGCTGAGCCAGCAGCGGTTCGAGTACGCCACGCACCGCGCCACCGGCGCCCAGCAACAGGATGCGTTTGCCCTGCAGATCGATGCCGGCGTTATCCAGCAGATCGCGCACCAGGCCGATGCCGTCGGTGTTGTCGCCTAGCAGGGTGCCGTCATCGAGTTTCTGCAGGGTATTCACCGCACCAGCACGACGTGCGCGTTCGGTCAGTTGATCGGCCAGCCGATAAGCGTCTTCCTTGAAGGGCACGGTGACGTTGGCGCCCCGGCCTTCGGTGAAGAACTGACGGGCATTGCCGGCGAAATCGTCCAGCGGCGCCAGCAGGGGCTCGTAGCTGAGCGACTGGCCCGTCTGCTCTGCGAACAGGCGATGAATCTGCGGCGACTTGCTGTGGCCGATGGGATTGCCGAATACGCCGTAGCGATCCATGGGATTCCTTAGCTGGAAGCTTAAAGCCTGAAGCTTGAAGCTTTTTACTCCCAGCTTCCAGCTTCAGGCTTCAGGCTTCAGCCAATCACGATCTTTTAAAAAGTATTCAGTCAGCCGCGCTTCCGGCGTACCGGGTTCGGGATTTTTGTCATAGCCCCAGCTTACGTGCGGCGGCAGCGACATGAGGATGGACTCGGTGCGCCCGCCTGATTGCAGGCCGAACAGCGTGCCGCGGTCATAGACCAAGTTGTATTCCACGTAACGGCCGCGCCGCAGCAGCTGGAATTCCCGTTCACGCTCACCGAAGGGCATGGCCTTGCGCTTGCGCACGATGGGCAGGTAGGCCTCGATATAGGCATCACCGACCGCGCGCATGAAGGCGAAGCTGGTATCGAAATCCCATTGGTTGAGGTCATCGAAGAACAGCCCACCAACGCCGCGCGGTTCGTTGCGATGCTTGATATGGAAGTAGCGGTCGCACCATTCCTTGTAGCGCGGATAGACGTCCGCCCCGAACGGCGCGCAGGCATCGCGGGCGACCCGGTGCCAATGCACGCAGTCTTCATCAAAGCCGTAATAGGGCGTCAGGTCGAAGCCGCCGCCGAACCACCAGACCGGCTCTTCGCCTTCCTTCTCGGCGATGAAGAAGCGCACGTTGGCGTGGGAGGTCGGCACGTAGGGGTTGTTCGGGTGAATCACCAGCGACACGCCCAGTGCCTCGAAGCCGCGCCCGGCCAACTCGGGGCGATGCGCGCTGGCCGAGGGCGGCAGACCGCTGCCGTGCACGTGGGAGAAATTCACCCCACCTTTTTCGATCAGCGCGCCGTGCTCGATCACCCGCGTCCGACCACCGCCACCGGCCGGGCGGGTCCAGGCGTCCTCGACGAAGCGCGCGCCGCTGTCTTCGGCTTCCAGCGCGGCGCAGATACGATCCTGCAGATCGAGCAGGTAGGCTTTGACGGCTTCGGTTCGGTCGTTCACGAGATCACCTTGGCAAGAGGAGGGCAGTGCGATGAGGCGAGCAAGCATACCATCCGCCCGGTTGACGAATGCCCGCCGGAGGGGTTGGATAGCTCCTTTTATGCCCGCCAGGAGCTCCACATGTCGCAGCGTATCCAGTTCAGCCAGCACGGTGGTCCCGAGGTTCTCGAACAGGTCAAGGTCGAGGTTCCTGTCCCCGCCGCCGGTGAGGTTCGCGTGCGCAACCACGCCATCGGCCTGAATTTCATCGACACCTATTTCCGCAGCGGCTTGTATGCGCCGCCGAGCCTGCCATCCGGGCTGGGAACCGAAGGCGCCGGCGTGATCGAAGCGGTGGGCGAGGGCGTCGAGCAGTGGCAGGTAGGTGATCGCGTCGCTTACGCCACCGGTCCTTTGGGTGCCTACGGCGAGCATCACGTGCTACCGGCGCGGCATCTTGTGAACCTACCGGAAGCGATCAGCTTCGAGCAGGCAGCCGCAGTGATGCTCAAGGGCCTAACCACGCAATATCTGCTGCGTCAGGTGCATCCGCTGCAGGCCGGCGAAACCATTCTGTTCCACGCGGCGGCGGGTGGCGTCGGCTCGATTGCCTGCCAGTGGGCGAACGCATTGGGCGCCAGGCTGATCGGGGTCGTCGGTTCGGCGGAAAAGGCCGAGCGGGCCAAGGCGCTGGGTGCCTGGGCCACCATCGACCGCACCCGCGAGGACGTGGTGCAGCGAGTCATGGAGCTGACCGATGGCCAGAAATGTCCGGTGGTCTACGACTCGGTGGGCAAGAGCAGCTGGGAAGTCTCACTGGATTGCGTCGCGCCGCGTGGGCTGCTGGTCAGCTTCGGCAATGCGTCCGGTGCGGTGACCGGCGTCAATCTCGGCGTGCTGGCGCAGAAGGGCTCGCTGTTCGTTACCCGACCGATCCTGGCCGGCTACGCGGACACGGCGCCACGGTTGCAGGCGATGGCGGCCGAGCTGTTCGAAATGATCGCCAGCGGCAAGATCAAAGTGGAGATCGGCCAGCGCTATTCGCTCAGCGAAGCAGCCGAGGCCCAACGCTTGCTGGCTGAAGGACGTACCACGGGGTCGACGATTCTGGTGCCGTAATGAACCTGTAGGGCCGAATTCATTCGGCCGCGGAGTGTGTAGGCCGAACAAGTTCGGCCCTACGGTTTTGCCCGATCCTCCAGCCGTTTCTAAGTCGTCCTGACGGCTCCACTGCGCACGTCCTGGCCGAAGGGGTGTAACCGGATCGACGATTTTGTTGCCGTAATGGACCTGTAGGGCCGAATTTATTCGGCCGCGGAGCGTAAAAGGCCGAACAAGTTCGGCCCTACGGCGCCCTCAGCCACCGCTAACTTGCCCGTATGACTTCTCCGCTACGCACATCCCGGATAGTGCTGGGATTGCGTCTTCCGCCCAGGCGGCCACCGAGCACTGCGTCGAGCTGGCGCGGAAAATACTGCTCGACGCGCAAACGTGTACGGGCCGATGGGCGGCCGGCGGGATTTGCCGAGGTGGACACCAATGGGCCCGTCAGCTCGCAAAGCCGCGCGACCAGCGGATGATCGCTGACGCGCAAGGCCACGCTGTCATGTTTGCCGGTAATCCACTCGGGTAGGCGCTGCTGGTGCGGTATCAGCCAGGTATTGGGTCCCGGCCAACTGCCCGCCAGACGATCCAGCCAGCGCTCGGGCAGGTCTTGCAGGAGAAAATCAAACTGTTCGATGCGGTCGGCCACCAGAATCAAACCCTTTTCCACCGGACGGTCCTTCAACGCCAGCAACCGGTGCACCGCATCGCTATTCCAGGGATCGCAACCCAGCCCCCAAACGGCTTCGGTCGGATAGGCGATGACTCCGCCGTTTCTGACCACACGAGCCGCCTGTTGCACACGCCAGTTACCGACCATTACTACCTCCGCTGACTGATCTGCGCAGTGTACCCAAGCGCATGTGGCGAGACAGCTGCACTCAACCGACTCGCGCGATCCAGACACCGTTTTCGCAGGCGACCAGCCCTTCGATCTCCAGCTCGGTCAGTTCCGCCAACACCTGCGCCAGCGGCTGCGCGACCGCCCCGGCCAGGGTCTCGCTGTTCATCGGCGCGGCATGTAGCTGATCGAGCAGCGGATGAGCCGGGCGATCGGGTTGTGACTGGCTGGCAGGAGCCGTCTGCTGCCAGCCGCGCAGTGCCTGAAGGATGTCGTCGACGCTTTCCACCAGCGCCGCGCCCTGCCGGATCAGCTGATGGCAGCCGCGAGCGCCTGGATGGTGAATCGAGCCGGGTATTGCATAGACCTCGCGACCCTGCTCGGCCGCGAGCCGGGCGGTGATCAGCGAACCGCTGGAGGGGCTGGCCTCGACCACCAAGACACCCAAAGACAGCCCACTGATGATTCGATTGCGTCGCGGAAAATTGGAGGCGTGGGGCGCGCAGTCCAGCGGCAATTCGGAAACCAGTGCGCCGCCCGCTTCGACGATGCGCGCGGCTAGACCGATGTGACGGCGCGGATAGAGTTGCTGCAGGCCGGTACCCAGCACCGCCACGGTCTTGCCACCGACATCCAGCGCACCCTGGTGCGCCGCACCGTCGATGCCGAGTGCCAAACCACTGGTGATTACGAAGCCGCCGTTCGCCAGGCTTCGGGAGAACGCCGTGGCGTTGTCCAGCCCGGGACGCGAAGCGCGGCGGCTGCCGACCATCGCCAGTTGCGGGCGCTCCAGCAGGCTTGGGTCACCCTCGACGAACAGCAGCGGCGGTGCGTCCGGCAGTTCTGCCAACAGCGCGGGGTAGGCGGGATCGTCCCACATCAGCAGTTGATGGCCTGGCTGCTCCAGCCAATTCAGGGCCGCGGCGGCTCGCTCGCGTATGGTCGGGCTGCGTCTGGGTTCGGCGCAGCTGGCCGGCAAGCCCAGGGCACGCCAGGCGGTTGCCGGTGCACTGAGCGCGGAAGAGGCGTCGGGAAAGGCGCTGAACAGTTTTTGCAGGCGCCGCGGGCCGAGCTCCGGCAGCAGATGGAGGCGCAGGCGGGCTTCGAGTTCGGCAGGAGAGATCGCAGGCACGTAAACGTTCCTTGTCTTGGCGCACCGCATCCATACGGTGCCAATCAACAGAAAAAAAGCCCCGCATCGGCGGGGCTCGGGTAACTCAGGGATTGCGGACCTTATCCATCACCGACAGCGAGCGGGTCGCTTGCAGCACCAGACCGTAGCTGAGCTTGTCATAGGTGCGGAAGACCATCAGCAGGCCCGAGCGCTCGTCGGGAATCTTGACGTTTTCGCCGGTGACCCGGTCGCGTACGGTTTCCCCGGTCTTGTACACCGCCAGTACGTTGCCAATGCTCAGCCCGTCACGCGCGCCCTTGTTCAGGGTAACTACGTCGAACTGACCGATCTGCGTCACCCCGCGCGGCACGTCGAGAATCACGCCGTTAACTTCTTCTTCCGGCTCGCTCGGCATGAAGGTCGAGTTCACCGCGCGCTCTTCGCTGGGGAACATGCGGTCGCCGATGCGTGCTTCCTGGGTGACACGCGTAAGCATCATGGTCGCGATATCACCTTCCATGTCGATACGCTCGGCGGTTCCGACGTCATCGGCATTGATGCCCAAAAACTCACCTGTCTCAGGATCCGCGTAAGTCTTGCCCTGACGGAAGATGCCATAGACGGCGATATCGTCCTGGAACTCGCCACGCCCGTAGATGCGATCGCCGGAGCCGCTGATGACGCGCTCGGCGTTGCCGGCGACGATATAGGGCGCGGCTTCGAATTCGGCGGCGCTGTCGACGATGCGGTTGCTCAGCAGAAAACTGTTGATGGCTTCCAGCGGGATGGTGCTGATGGCTTCGGCCATGGGCGTCGAGCGTACGGTGGGGGAGAGCTTAATGGTCCCACGCGATGCGCCGCGGTTTAGCATGATGCGCGGTTGGCCATCGATGTAGACCAGGCTCAGGCTGTCGCCGGGATAGATCAGATGAGGGTTTTCGACCTGGGGATTGGCGTGCCAGAGTTCTGGCCATTTCCAGGGTTCGCTGAGGAAGCGACCGGAAATATCCCAGAGGGTGTCGCCTTTCACTACGGTGTACTGCTCCGGATGATTATCCTTGAGCTGCACAGCGGCCTGCGCCATGCCGCCAACCGCCACCAGCAGCAGGGCGAGTAGTGATTTCCTCATGTGGTGAATCCCTTTATGATGTGCCTTCACGTAAAGCGCCCTAGCGCCGCAGAAACCCTTGTGGAAAGCGGCGTTAAGCCGTTTACAAGCTGCCCGGCATCTTAGCAGCGGCTTTTCACTTTATTCCATAAGTGCATCACAAACGCATATGGCAATCCTGAACATCCTTGAGTTTCCCGATCCACGCCTGCGTACCATCGCCAAACCGGTGGACATGGTCGACGACGGTATTCGCCAGCTGATCGACGACATGTTCGAGACCATGTACGACGCGCCGGGCATTGGCCTGGCAGCGACGCAGGTCAACGTGCACAAGCGCGTGGTGGTCATGGATCTGTCCGAGGACAAGTCCGAGCCGCGGGTTTTCATCAACCCCGAGTTCGAGTTTCTCACCGACGAGATGGAGCAGTACCAGGAAGGTTGCCTGTCCGTGCCCGGGTTCTACGAGAACGTCGACCGTCCGCAGAAGGTCAAGGTCATGGCGCTGGACCGCGACGGTCAGCCCTACGAGCTGATCGCCGAAGGCCTGCTCGCGGTGTGCATTCAGCATGAATGCGATCACCTCAACGGCAAGTTGTTCGTCGACTATCTATCCAATCTCAAGCGCGACCGGATCAAGAAGAAGCTGGAAAAGATCCACCGTCAGCAGGCTTGATTCCCGACACCAAAGGCTTGCAGCAGCAAGCCTTTTTTATTGATGAGTGTTTTAGATGCGCATCGTTTTTGCCGGAACGCCGGAATTCGCCGCCCAGCACCTGCAGGCTCTGCTCGACGCCAATCGGCAAGTGGTGGCGGTTTACACCCAGCCGGATCGGCCTGCAGGTCGCGGGCAGAAGCTGATGCCCAGCCCGGTCAAGCAGCTCGCGCTGCAGCACGGGATTGCCGTGTACCAACCACAGACCCTGCGCGATCCGGCGGCTCAAGCGGAACTGGCGGGACTGCAGGCCGATCTGATGGTGGTAGTCGCCTACGGCTTGATCCTTCCGCAGGCGGTGCTGGATATGCCGCGCCTGGGTTGTATCAACAGCCATGCCTCGTTGCTGCCGCGCTGGCGCGGTGCGGCGCCGATTCAACGTGCAGTCGAAGCCGGCGATGCCGAATCCGGGGTCACGGTGATGCAGATGGAAGCCGGCCTGGATACCGGTCCGATGCTGCTCAAGGTCAGCACACCGATCACAGCTGACGACACCGGCGGCAGCCTCCATGACCGCCTTGCCGAGCTCGGCTCGCGCGCAGTGGTCGAAGCGGTCACGGCGCTGGAAGCCGGCTCGCTGAAAGGCGAAGTGCAGGACGACAACCTGGCGACCTACGCGCACAAGCTGAACAAGGACGAAGCGCGCCTCGACTGGAGCCGCCCGGCCGTCGAGCTGGAACGTCTGATCCGCGCCTTCCATCCCTGGCCGATCTGTCACAGCAGTCTGGACGAAGCCGCCGTGAAAATTCACGGCGCACGTCTGGCGGATGGGCAGGGCGAGCCAGGTCAGATCATCGGGGCCGGCAAGGACGGTCTGCAGGTCGCGTGCGGTGCAGGCTCGTTGTTGATTACGCGCCTGCAACTGCCGGGCGGCAAGCCGCTTGGTTTCAGCGATCTGTACAACAGCCGACGTGAGCAATTCGCGCCGGGCAAGGTGTTCGAATAATGTCGATGAATCCGCGTCTCGCCGCGGCCCGTGCGCTCGGTGTGGTACTGGCCGGCAAAGCCTCACTGAACAGCAGCCTGCCCGATGTGTTGAGCAAGGTCGACGCGCGCGACCGCGGTCTGACCCAGGAACTGGCGTTCGGTGCTGCACGTTGGCAGCCGCGTCTGGCCGGCCTGGCCGAACGCCTGCTGCAGAAGCCATTCAAGGCCGCCGATCGAGACGTCGAAGCGCTATTACTGATCGGCCTGTATCAGCTGTTCTACACCCGCATACCGCCGCACGCCGCCATCGGCGAAACCGTCGGCTGCGTAGACAAACTGAAGAAGCCTTGGGCCAAAGGCCTGCTCAACGCCGTGCTGCGCAATGCTCAACGCGAAGGCGAAGCGCTGTTCGCCGAACTGGAGCGTGATCCGGTGATCCGCTTCGCCCATCCGCGCTGGCTGCAGAAATCGCTGAAGGCGCATTGGCCGGAACACTGGGAGGCGATCTGCACCGCGAACAACATCCATCCGCCAATGATGCTGCGGGTCAACCGTCGTCAGACCGGGCGCGACGGCTATCTCGCCGAACTGCAGACCGCCGGTATCGAAGCCTTCCCCTGCAGCCACAGCGAGGACGGTATCCGTCTGGCCGAAGCCTGCGACGTCAATCTGTTGCCGGGCTTTGCCGAAGGGCGCGTCAGCGTGCAGGACGAAGCGGCGCAGCTGGCGGCCGGCCTGCTCGATCTGGCGCCCGACCAGCGCGTGCTGGACGCCTGCTGCGCGCCGGGTGGCAAGACCTGCCATATCCTCGAACGCGAGCCCAAGTTGGCGGAAGTCGTCGCACTGGATCTGGAGCCCAAGCGGCTGCAACGCGTGCAGGAAAACCTTGATCGTCTGCAACTGAAGGCACAGCTCGTTGCCGCCGATGCACGCGCGACGGATCAATGGTGGGATGGCCGACCCTTTCAACGGATTCTGCTCGACGCGCCCTGTTCGGCGACCGGCGTGATCCGCCGTCATCCAGACATCAAGCTGGCCCGCCAGGCCGATGACATCGCGCCGCTGGCCGCGCTGCAGGGCGAAATGCTCGATGCGCTCTGGCCAACGTTGGCGGTCGGTGGGGTGCTGTTGTATGCCACCTGCTCAGTGCTGCCGACCGAGAATCGCGAGGTGATCGAGGCGTTCCTGGCGCGCATGCCTGGCGCGCGCCAGCTGGATCTGCCGAAAGGTTTCGGTGTCGAGCAGTCTCATGGGCGTCAGCTGTTGCCGCAGGAGAACGGCCATGACGGCTTCTACTACGCCAAACTGATGAAGATCGCGGCCCAACCCACGGCCAGCGTGTCTCAATGAGACAGGCTGGGGACATCGGTGCGCTGAAGCCCACCCTACGGCTTTTGTGCCGGGCGGCGCTCCGCTTCAACCCACCGATAGGCAATCGGCAAGTCTGGCCAATAATGGGCGTTGAAAGCTGCCCTTCAGGAGCGACTTCGTGAAAATCATCATTCTCGGTGCGGGGCAGGTGGGCGGTACGCTGGCCGAAAACCTCGCCAGTGAAGCCAACGACATCACGGTGGTCGACACCGATCCCGATCGCCTGCGCGATCTCGGTGATCGCCTGGACATTCGCACTGTGGTCGGCCGGGGCTCGTTTCCGACCGTGCTGCGACAGGCCGGTGCGGACGACGCCGACATGCTGGTGGCGGTGACCAACAGCGATGAAACCAACATGGTTGCCTGTCAGGTTGCCTACACGCTGTTCCACACCCCGACGAAGATCGCACGGGTGCGCGAGTCCGTATACCTCACCCGCTCCAATCTGTTCAGCAACGAGGCGATACCTGTCGACGTACTGATCAGCCCCGAGCAGGTGGTCACCAACTACATCAAGCGCCTGATCGAGCATCCCGGTTCGCTGCAGGTGATCGACTTTGCCGGTGGCAAAGCCCAGCTGGTCGCGGTGCGGGCCTACTATGGCGGGCCGTTGGTGGGCCAGGAGCTGCGCCAGATTCGCAAGCACATGCCCAACGTCGACACGCGGGTGGCAGCGATCTTCCGTCGCAACCAGGCGATCCTGCCGAAGGGCGATACGGTCATCGAAGCCGACGACGAGGTCTTCTTCATTGCAGCGCGTGCGCATATCCGCGCGGTAATGAGCGAGATGCGCCGACTCGACGATTCCTACCGCCGCATCGTCATCGCTGGCGGTGGTCATATCGGCGAGCGCCTCGCCGAGGCCATCGAAAGCCGTTATCAGGTGAAGATCATCGAGATGAATCCGGCACGCTGCCGCTACCTCTCGGACACCCTCGACAGCACCATCATCCTCCAGGGCAGCGCCTCGGACCGCGATCTGCTGGTGGAGGAGAACATCAACGACGCCGATGTGTTCCTGGCGCTGACCAACGACGACGAGGCCAACATCATGTCGTCGCTACTGGCCAAGCGCCTGGGCGCGCGCAAGGTGATGTGCATCATCAACAACCCGGCTTACGTGGATCTGGTGCAGGGCGGCGAGATCGATATCGCCATCAGCCCCCAGCTGGCCACCATCGGCACGCTGCTGACGCACGTACGCCGTGGCGACATCGTCAGTGCCCACTCGCTGCGCCGGGGCGCAGCGGAGGCGATTGAAGTGATTGCCCATGGCGACTCGCGTTCGAGCAAAGTCGTCGGTCGCGCCATCGGCAAGATCACCTTGCCGCCGGGCTCCACCATCGGCGCGGTGATTCGCGCCGAGCAGGTGCTGATCGCCCATGACGACACCGTCATCGAGTCGGGCGACCACGTGATTCTGTTCCTCGCCGACAAGAAGCACATTCGTGACGTGGAGCGGCTGTTCCAGGCGGGCCTGACTTTTTTCTGATCTGGCGGATTGCTGCCGTTTTCTCACCGACGCCGGGCAAGCCCGGCACCGCAGCAGCTGGCCGGATTCAAGCCAGACGGTGACCCTTCTCTTTTTTGCAGCTGATTCGAGACGAATCGGCTCAGATAGCCTCTACATTTCCGTTAACTGCTCGGCTTTTGTATCCTCCGGTCAGGGATACGAAGCCAGCAAGCCGTGTGACGGCGCTTCGTTAACCTGCGGTGATGGCAATAACAACAACCGAGGCAACCGCATTCAACACAGGTTTGACCACGTTCGCCCCTGGCGGCGGCCTCCTAAAGCTAATGATCCGCCTTGCGGATTTCAAAGGAACACAGGAGAGACACCCCATGAGGAATTTCAGCATCTCACCCATTGCCCGGCTACTGGTCGGTTGTACTGCGCTAGCGAGTGTGACCATCAGCAGCCTGGTCCAGGCCGATACCCTGGATGACATCAAGGACAGCAGTAGCGTCCGCATCGGCTACGCCAACGAAACCCCATTCGCCTACACCGCCACCGACGGAAGCGTCACCGGCGAGTCCCCCGAAATAGTCGAAAAGATTTTCCAGCAGATGGGCATCGAAACCATCAACCCCGTCCTCACCGAATGGGGCTCGCTGATTCCCGGCCTGCGCGCCAGCCGCTTCGACCTCATCGCTGCCGGCATGTACATCACGCCGGAGCGCTGCAAGCAGGTGCTGTTCACCGATCCGCACTACCAGTTGCCCGATACCCTGCTGGTGAAAACCGGCAACCCGAAGAACCTGCGCAGCTACGCCGATATCGCCAACGACCCCGAAGCCAAACTGGCCATCATGTCCGGCACGGTCAATCTCGCCTATGCGCGCGAAGCCGGTATCAAGGATTCGCAGATCGTCCAGGTGCCCGACACCACCTCGCAACTGCAGGCCGTACGCACCGGCCGCGCCGACGCCGCGATCGGCACCCAACTGACCATGAAGGGACTGGCCGATAAGGCCGGCGATCAGGTCGAAGCGACCACCGACTTCAAGGACGATCCGGCCCACACCGGCTACGGTGCCCTGGCATTCCGTCCCCAAGACAAGGCGCTGCGTGATGCGGTCAACGCCGAGCTGAAGAAGTGGCTGGGCAGTGACGAGCACTTGAAAACCGTAGAGCCGTTCGGCTTCGATCGCTCGAACATCACCGACAAGACTGCCGAGGAGCTCTGTAGCGCCTGAATGGATTCGGCGCGGCCGCTGATGCCGCCCCGGACTTCCCTCGGTGAACAGTCCTTCGATAGTGCTTCTGCCTCCGGTCGGTCGCCGCGCGTCATCGCGCTGCGCCGACTCACGCATGCCTGCTCCCCGCCGCCGGACGCAAGACGCCACGCGGTGGCCGGACCGCAGCCCGCTCACGCAGCCGGCCTTACCGGGTCACCTGCGATCCCAGCTCCAACATCCCCGGAGCCAACCGGAAATCCAAGATGAATGAATTACTTCCCCTTCTGCTGCAAGGCGCCTGGGTGACCGTACAGGTCACCTTCTGGGGCGCCTTGCTGGCCATTGCCGCGGCGCTGGTTGGCGCATTGGGCCGGCTCTCGCCAATCGCACCGCTACGATGGCTGGCGATCACCTACATCGAGGTGTTTCGCGGCAGCTCGTTGCTGGTCCAGCTGTTCTGGCTTTATTTCGTGTTGCCGATGCCGCCGTTCAATCTGTCCATGAGCGCCTTCAGCGTCGCAGTCGTCGGCCTCGGTCTGAACATTGGCGCCTATGGCGCGGAAGTGCTGCGCGGCGCCATACGTTCGGTGCATGAGGGGCAATACGAGGCGTGCCAGGCGCTGAACATGACCGCTTGGCAGCGCTTGCGCCGAGTGATCCTGCCACAGGCCCTGCTGGCGGCGATTCCGCCGGGCACCAACCTGCTGATCGAGCTGCTGAAGAACACCTCGTTGGTTTCGTTGATCACCCTGTCGGATCTGGCATTTCGCGCGCGCCAGCTGGATCAGGCCACGCTGATGACGCTGGAAATCTTCGGCCTGGCACTGGTGATGTATTTCGTTCTTGCGCAGCTCATCAACTTTTCCATGCGAATGCTCGAACGGCGCCTGGCGCGCGGACGCGTGCGGGGAGGGCTGTCATGAGTTTCTTCGATTGGGCATTCGCCCTGGAGATTCTGCCCAGGCTGCTCGACGCCTCGCTGAAAACCATCGGCATCACCCTGGCGGGCTTCTCCATCGCCATCGTTCTGGGTCTGTTCCTCGCCGTGGGCCGACGCAGTCGGCATCGCTGGCTGTCCTGGCCGGTGACCGGGTTGATCGAATTCATCCGCAGCACGCCGCTGCTGATTCAGGTGTATTTCCTGTTCTTCGTGCTGCCCAACTACGGCCTTAATCTGTCAGCGCTGCAGGCTGGCATCATCGGCATCGCGCTGCACTACGCCTGCTACACCGCAGAGGTCTACCGTGCCGGGCTCGATGCTGTGCCGCGTGCGCAATGGGAAGCGGTGACGGCATTGAACATGAAGCCGCTCAACGCCTACCGCACAATCATCCTGCCGCAGGCCCTGCGGCCCATTCTGCCGGCGCTGGGCAACTACCTGATCTCGATGCTCAAGGACACGCCAGTGCTGTCCGCAATTACCGTGGTGGAAATCATGCAGCGGGCCAAGAACATCGGCTCCGAGCATTTCCGCTATCTGGAACCGATCACCATGGTCGGTCTGTTTTTCCTCATTCTCAGTCTCGGCCTCGCCTGGTTCGTGCGCCGTCTGGAAAACCGTATGGAGCTCGCCCGATGAACGCAGTGATGCCCACCACCGAAAACTCGAACCCGACCGCTGCGGCCAATGAGCCGGAAATCATGGTGCAGTTTCGCGACGTGTCCAAGCGCTACGGCGATCTGACCGTGCTCAACCATCTCGATCTTGACGTGCGCAACGGCGAAAAGGTCGCCATCATCGGCCCCAGCGGGTCTGGCAAATCCACGCTGTTGCGCGCCTTGATGACGCTGGAGGAAATCGACGAGGGCGTAATCATGGTCGATGACGAGCCGCTGACGCATATGCCCGGAAACAACGGTGATCTGGTTCGCGCCAACGCCCGTCACCTGCGCCGTGTTCGCGGCAAGGTGGGCATGGTGTTCCAGAGCTTCAATCTGTTTCCGCACATGAGCACCCGGCAGAACGTGATGGAAGCGCCGGTGCAGGTGCTGGGGCTGTCGAAAAAGGAAGCGCGCGAGCGCGCCGAGGAATTGCTGGCGATGGTCGGGCTGGAAGACAAGCTCGACCATTACCCGTCGCAGCTGTCCGGAGGCCAGCAGCAGCGGGTTGCCATCGCCCGCGCGCTAGCCATGCGGCCAAAGGTGATGCTGTTCGACGAGGTGACGTCGGCGCTGGACCCCGAGCTATGCGGCGAAGTGCTCAATGTCATCCGCCGACTGGGCGACGCGCATAGCCTGACCATGCTGATGGTCACTCACCAGATGGGCTTCGCCCGTGAGTTCGCCGACCGCGTATGCTTCTTCAACGAAGGCCGGATCCACGAGCAGGGCACGCCGGAAGAGCTGTTCGGCAATCCGCAGGAAACGCGCACTCAGGAATTTCTCAGCGCGGTCACTCAGGCAAGCTAATGTCCTGATTCGGATCATTGAAAAATGGCGGCTGGTGTGTAACCGGGCAAGGCACTCTTTGGGGCGGCGGCCTTAGGGCCGAACTTGTTCGGCCTTCCTACTCTCAGGCCGAATGAATCGGCCCTACGGACTTGAGCTCCAACTTGTCGCACGTGCTTATCGAAGGGGAGCGCAGATGCTCGAATCACTGGAAAAGATGCTGGCCAAGGGCATGGATAATCCCATGCTGCGCTTCGGCCTTGGCAAAGGTTATCTGGATGCCGGCGATGCGGCGCAGGCTGCAACGCATCTACAGCGCTGCGTCGAACAGGATCCGAAGTATTCCGCGGCCTGGAAACTATTGGGCAAAGCGTTGCAGACCAGCGGTGACCGCGACGGCGCGCGTCGGGCCTGGGAGCAGGGCGTGGTCGCGGCGCAAGCACACGGCGATAAGCAGGCGGAAAAGGAGATGGGCGTGTTTCTGCGCAAACTGGACAGGCAGGCCGGCGTCTAGTGCCAGCCATTGCGCGACAGGTTCGGTCTCAGCTGTCCTGCACGAAGCGCAAGCCGACACCTTCGGCATCGACACGCATCACTTCCATCTGCAGCACAGGTGCCGGGATCGGCAGATCCTGTACCTGACCGCTGACGATCATGCCGGGCCGAAGCTCGGTCAGCTGAGGGTGTTTGACATACACGCCGCCATCGGACAGGTCGCGCGTGTGGGCGAACACCTCGCCGAAGGACTCATGCGTGATGCGTATCCGGCACTTCATGGGCGCGCGTGGATGCTGTCGCTGGTTGGCCATCTGACGTTCCTGTTGTCTTCGTTAGCTTTCAGTACCAGCGACGCTCGCCGGCCGGGCGCTTCTTGAAGCGCTTCATGGTCCACATGTACTGGCTCGGCCAGGTGCGCACATAGCGCCCGATGACGTCGCTCATGGCCGCGACCGCAACCTCGATATCCTCGTCGTACATGGCCGGCGGTGCCGCTTCGATGATCACCTTGTAGCCCGAACCGTCCTCCAGACGCAACGCATGGAGGAACACACCAATGGCCTTGCCGCCGGTGAGCATGCCGGGTACGAATTTGCTGGTCAGCGCTTGTGTACCGAGAAAGGGGACAAATATGCCGGCGCCTTCACTGGGCTCCGGATCCGCCGGAATACCCACAGCGCCGCCTCGGCGCACTTCCTTGATCACGCTGATGATGCCTTCACGGGTCGAGGGCGCGACCTTGTTGCCCAGCTGCACCCGCTGGCGTTGCAGCAGGTCGTCGACCGCCTTGAGCTTCGGCGGACGATAGAAAATGATCGGCTTGCACTGCGCGCAATAGAAGTGATTGAGCACTTCCCAATTACCCAAGTGGCTAGTGATGCCGACGACGCCCTTGCCGGACGCCAGAGCCTGTTCCAGCACCTCGAGTCCTTCGACCTGTCTGACCAGACGCAACGTCTTGTCCGCCGGCCAGATCCAGGCGCAGGCGCTTTCGGTGAAGGCCTTGCCGATCTGCTGCAGGCTTCGTCCCAACAGCGCTTCGTGTTCGGCGGCAGGCAGTTCTGGAAAACACTTGGCCAGGTTGATCCGGGCGACTTCGCGGGAACGGTTGGGCAATTTCCACATCAACCAGCCGATAGCACCGCCCACGCCTTGCACCGCGCGCCAGGGCAGCAGGGCGAACAGGCGCAGGAAACCGACCACCAGCGCACCTTTGAACTTGTCCAAGGATCTCTCCCGAAAATCAAAGCCGCTAGTGTAACTGCTTCCAGTGTTCGGCTACTCGTACTAGGCACTGACCGAGGTGCCGGCAAGCATCGCGTAGCGCTCGCAATCGATGGTGTGGTCCATGACCATGCCGCAGGCCTGCATGTAGGCGTAGCAGATGGTCGGGCCGACGAAACTGAAGCCGGCCTTCTTCAGCGCGCGGCTCATGGCCTCGGCTTCAGGGGTCACCGCCGGAACCTCGCTGTGCGACCGGAAACGGTTGACCTTCGGTTGGCTGCCGACAAACGACCATAGCCAGCCAACCGGGTCCTCCAGCTCCAGCCAACGCTGGGCATTGCTGCGTGCAGCCTCGAGCTTGCGTCGGTTGCGGATGATGCCCGCGTCGAGCATACGCTCGTCGATTTCGGCGTCGCTCATCTGCGCCAACCGCTGCGGATCGAACCCGAACAGCACCTGGCGATAGCGCTCGCGCTTGCGCAAGACGGTGATCCACGACAGCCCAGCCTGGAAGGCTTCGAGGATCAGAAATTCGAACAGAACCTGGGGATCACGCGTCGGCACGCCCCATTCGCTGTCGTGATAGTCGATGTACAGCGGGTCATCAGTGCACCAGGCGCAACGCGGCATTTTCCGGTCCTCGAAAGGGGACGTGAGCAGAGTGCCGAGGTCACCACTGCATCCAACCCAAAGGCAAGCGCCACCACGGGTTGGAACGGTTATCGGGTATACTCCGAGGCTTTCTGTCGAAGCCAGCACAGGTGAAATTTTGACCCAGCCTACGCCTGCCGTGCGCACCTTCCAAGACCTGATCCTCGCCCTGCAAAGTTACTGGGCAGAGCAGGGTTGCGTCGTCCTGCAACCCTATGACATGGAAATGGGCGCCGGTACTTTCCACACCGCCACTTTCCTGCGCGCAGTCGGTCCCGAGACCTGGAATGCAGCCTACGTCCAGCCTTCACGCCGCCCGGCCGACGGCCGTTATGGCGAGAACCCCAACCGCCTGCAGCACTACTACCAGTTTCAGGTGGTGCTAAAGCCCAACCCGGACAATATTCAGGACCTCTACCTGGAGTCGCTGCGCCGCATCGGCGTGGATACCTCGGTGCATGACGTGCGCTTCGTCGAGGACAACTGGGAGTCGCCGACGCTCGGCGCCTGGGGCCTGGGCTGGGAAGTATGGCTGAACGGCATGGAAGTCACCCAGTTCACCTACTTCCAGCAGGTCGGTGGCATCGAATGCTACCCGGTGACCGGCGAGATCACCTACGGCCTAGAGCGCCTGGCCATGTACCTGCAGGGCGTCGATTCGGTCTACGACCTGATCTGGACCGATGGCCCGTTCGGCACCGTCACCTATGGCGACGTGTTCCATCAGAACGAGGTGGAGCAGTCCACATACAACTTCGAGCATGCCAACGTCGACAAGCTGTTCGAACTGTTCGATTTCTACGAGTCGGAAGCCAACCGGTTGATCGAGCTGGAGCTGCCACTGCCCACCTACGAAATGGTGTTGAAGGCGTCGCACACCTTCAACCTGCTGGATGCCCGTCGGGCCATCTCGGTGACGGCGCGTCAGCAGTACATCCTGCGCGTACGGGCACTGGCCCGCTCGGTAGCGCAGAGCTACCTGCAGGCCCGCGCTAAACTCGGCTTCCCCATGGCGGCCCCTGACCTGCGAGATGAAGTACTGGCCAAGCTGGAGGCAGCAGAATGAGCGCACTGGATTTTCTGGTCGAACTCGGCACCGAAGAGCTGCCGCCCAAGGCGCTGGGCAAGCTGTCCGACGCCTTCCGCGCCGGTATCGAGAAGGGTCTGAAGGAAGCCGGCCTCAAGCATGCCCGTGTACAGGCCTTCGCTGCGCCGCGGCGTCTTGCGGTGCTGGTCGAGCAGCTCGATACCGAACAGCCCGATCGCAGCATCAACCTCGACGGGCCTCCGCTACAGGCCGCCTTCGACGCTGAAGGCGAACCGACCCAGGCCGCGCTGGGCTTCGCCCGCAAGTGCGGTGTGGATCTCGCGGAGATCGACCGCAGCGGCCCGAAGCTCCGTTACAGCCGCTCGATACCCGGCCAGCCGACCGCCGAGCTGTTGCCTGGCATAGTCGAAACCTCGCTGAATGAGCTGCCGATTCCCAAGCGCATGCGCTGGGCCGCGCGCAAGGAAGAATTCGTTCGTCCAACTCAGTGGCTGGTGATGCTGCTGGGCGATCAGGTCGTCGACTGCACCATTCTCGCGCAGCGCGCTGGACGCGAATCGCGCGGCCACCGTTTCCACAGCCCGGGTCAGGTGCGCATTTCCAAGCCAACCAGTTACTTGGAAGACCTGCGCGCAGCCCGCGTGATCGCCGACTTCGCCGAGCGCCGCGAGCTGATCGCCAAGCGCGTCGAGCAACTGGCAAGCGAGCAGAACGGCACCGCCATCGTGCCGCCGGCCCTGCTCGATGAGGTCGCTGCGCTGGTCGAATGGCCGGTTCCGCTGGTGTGCTCCTTCGAAGAACGCTTCCTGGAAGTCCCACAAGAAGCGCTAATCACCACCATGCAGGACAACCAGAAGTACTTCTGCCTGCTGGATGTAAACGGCAAACTTCTGCCGCGCTTCATCACCGTGGCCAACATCGAATCGAAAGACCCGGCGCAGATCGTTGCCGGTAACGAGAAGGTGGTGCGCCCGCGCCTGACCGACGCCGAATTCTTCTTCAAACAGGACAAGAAGCAGAAGCTGGAAAGTTTCAACGAACGGCTGAAGAACGTGATCTTCCAGGCGCAGCTGGGCACCGTTTACGACAAGGCCGTGCGGGTATCGCAGCTCGCCGCTTTCATCGCCGAGCGCACCGACGGCAATCCGCAATGGGCCGCTCGTGCCGGCCTTTTGAGCAAGTGCGATCTAGCCACTGAAATGGTCGGCGAGTTCCCGGAAATGCAGGGCATTGCTGGTTACTACTACGCGCTCAACGATGGCGAGCCGCAGGACGTGGCGCTGGCGTTGAACGAACAGTACATGCCGCGTGGTGCCGGCGCCGAGCTACCAAGTACCCGTACGGGTGCGATTCTGGCGGTGGCGGACAAGCTGGACACGCTGGTCGGCATCTTTGGCATCGGCATGTTGCCTACCGGCAGCAAAGACCCCTACGCGCTACGTCGTGCGGCGCTGGGTATTCTGCGCATCCTCATCGAGAAGCAACTGGATCTCGACTTGGTAGAGGCCGTGCGCTTCTCCATCGGCCAGTTCGGCAAGCAGGTCAAGGCCGACGGGTTGGCCGATCAGGTGCTGGAGTTCATCTTCGATCGCCTGCGGGCACGCTATGAGGATGAGGGCATCGAAGTTGCTTCCTATCTGTCGGTACGCGCCGTGCAGCCAGGCTCCGCGCTGGACTTCGATCAGCGTGTACAGGCGGTGCAGGCGTTCCGCACGCTACCGGAAGCAGAAGCGTTGGCAGCGGCCAACAAGCGTGTCTCGAACCTGCTGAGCAAGTTCGAAGCGAAGCTGCCGGAAACCGTCGAGCCCCGCTGGTTCGACAACGCCACCGAGTTCTCGCTTTATTCGGCGTTGCAACAAGCCGAACAAGCCGTGCAGCCGCTCGCAGCGGCGCGCCAGTATCGCGAGGCGCTCGAGCGTCTGGCGCATCTGCGCGGCCCGGTGGATGCCTTCTTCGAGGCGGTACTGGTCAATGCCGAAGACGCTTCGGTACGTGCCAACCGCTATGCCTTGCTTGCCCGGTTGAGAGGACTGTTCCTTGGCGTCGCCGATATTTCCGCACTTGGCTAAGCCGGTGAAACTGATAGTGCTCGACCGCGACGGCGTCATCAACGAGGACTCCGATGCATATGTGAAGAACCTGGATGAATGGATTCCGATTCCAGGCTCTCTCCAGGCCATCGCCAGCCTGTGCAAGGCGGGCTGGACGGTGGCGGTCGCCACCAACCAGTCCGGGCTGGCGCGAGGCATGTTCGATGCCTCAATGCTCGACGATATGCACTTCAAGATGCAGCAGCTGGTGATGGAGCAGGGCGGACGCATCGACCTGATCATGCATTGCCCGCATGGTCCGGACGATGGCTGTGATTGCCGTAAGCCCCTGCCGGGGCTGTTCCATAAAATTGCCGAGCATTTTCATTTGCCCGATCTTAAAGATGTACCGGTGGTCGGCGACAGCCATCGTGACCTGCATGCCGGTATGCTCCTGGGCGGTGCGCCTTACCTGGTCAGGACTGGCAAGGGCATGCGTACGCTGGAAGGCGCGCTGCCACCCGGAACCCAGGTATTCGATGACCTCGCGGCGGTTGCCGATCACCTGCTGAGGGCATCGTGATGAAGCTTCTGTTTGCCGCACGGATTGCGCTGTTCTATTTCCTTCTGGCCTTCACCGCATTCGCCTGGTGCTTGGTTTGCCTGGTCTTCGCTCCGTTCATGGCGTTCCGCATGCGCTACCGCTTCGTGGTACAGAACTGGTGCCGCTGCGCCGTGTGGCTGGGCAAGACGCTGGTCGGCCTGCGCTACGAGGTGCACGGTGCGGAGAACGTCCCGTCGCGCCCTTGCGTGATTCTGGCCAAGCACCAGAGCACCTGGGAGACATTCTTCCTGTCGGCCTACTTCGAGCCTCTGACCCAGGTGCTCAAGCGGGAGTTGCTGCGGGTGCCGTTCTTTGGCTGGGCGATCATGTTGCTCAAACCCATCGCTATCGATCGCGACAATCCCAAGGCCGCGCTGCGGCAGGTGGCCAAGCAAGGCCATGAGCGGCTGGAGCAGGGCGCCTGGGTGCTGATTTTCCCGGAAGGCACGCGCGTACCGGTCGGCGAGCAGGGTAAGTTCTCCCGGAGCGGTGCGGCGCTTGCCGTCAACGCCGGGTTGCCAGTCCTGCCGATCGCACATAACGCTGGGATGTTCTGGCCCAAGAGTGGTTGGGGCAAGAAACCCGGCACCATACAAGTGGTTATCGGCCCAGCGATGTATGCCGAAAGCGAAGGCCCTCGCGCTGTTGCCGAACTCAATCAACGCGCGGAAGACTGGATCAATGCGTATGTCAGGCAGCTCGAGGATGGGGATCTGACGGCAAAGAAATAGCAGTCCAGAGCACAACGAAAGGGGGAGCAGACCGAAATCTGCTCCCCCTTTTTCGTGCCCGTCAGGTTCAGTCTTCGACAGAACTGCGGATCAGGTGGTCGAACGCACTCAGCGAGGCCTTGGCGCCTTCGCCGACGGCGATGACGATCTGCTTGTACGGCACCGTGGTGACGTCGCCCGCCGCGAAGATGCCCGGCAGCGAGGTCTCGCCCCGCGCATCGACGATGATCTCGCCGCGCGAAGTCAGTTCGACGGTGCCCTTCAGCCAGTCGGAGTTGGGTAGCAGGCCGATCTGCACGAAGATGCCTTCCAGTTCCAGGTTGTGAAACTCGCTGGAGTTGCGGTCCTTGTAGGTCAAACCGGTGACCTTCTGGCCGTCGCCAATGACTTCACTGGTCAGCGCACTGGTGATCACGGTGACATTAGCCAGGCTGTGCAGCTTCTTCTGCAGCACGGCGTCGGCACGCAACTGGCTGTCGAACTCGATCAGCGTGACGT
>NZ_JAMOIH010000012.1 GCF_024448955.1 Stutzerimonas stutzeri | reverse complement strand
CCAGGGGAAAAGGGCTCTGGATGTAACGGGCTACCTGGGAGGTCGCGTATGCTGTACAAGCTAGCCTTAGGCGCTGGCCTGTTAGGACACGCGCGGCGTAAACGCGACGAAAGTAGAGATGCACTTATGGGACGATGGGCGGGTTGACACGGCGTTGGGGTAAACTATGGCATTAGCGCAACTTCGAGAAAGCCAACGTGAGTCCGTGTTAAGTCCGTGTTATCAGGGCCGCCCGCAACACGATTGATGTTGGGAGAACCTTGGCCTCAGGCACTTCGACCAAAGGATAAGAACTCAAGCGTAGCTCGGAAATGCGCCAGGCCTGAAAGGCGGTGAGAATGTTAGACCTCAAACAACATATCGGTGTGGACGATGAGTTGGAATTGCGCGCCACTTGGCGGGCACTCCGGCTCAATACGGCATGCTCACATTGCTCTTCCTGCTGGGCCTGTGGATGACTCGCTGACATTTACCGGTGACCATAGAAGAGATCGAGCTTGTATGTGCGGCTGCTGTAGATGGCTTATGCGGGAAACGCAAGGAGAAGAGGGTGTCCATTGTATCTTTGAAGAGGCTTCGTTAAGCCTCCCCATGTCAATGTGGCCCAGCAATGCAGGCTGTTCAGTTCCCGCTAGCTGCCTCGGTACTCACAGCCGCTAGTGCAAGTTTCATGGATGCGAATCCGGGATAATTCCGGTATCAGCGGCTTCAGTTTGTCCCACATCCATTTCGCCAGGTTTTCGCTGGTGGGGTTCTCCAGGCCTGGTAAATCGTTCAGATAGTTATGATCAAGCTGTTCGTAAATCGGTTTGAAGATCTGCCGTATCTCGCCAAAATCACGAATCCAACCAGCATGCGCGTCGACCTCACCCTCTAGGTAAATGGCGACCCGGAACGAGTGGCCATGCAGCCGACCGCATTTGTGGCCCTCAGGTACATGCGGCAAACGATGTGCGGATTCGAACGTAAACTCTTTGAATATTTCCACTGGCCCATCCGGAAAGGTAAAAATTTCTGTGGCGGCATTTTACCGTTTTGTATCCAGGGTGTCGCAGTGAAACAGATTAAATGGGCTTGCCTATAAAGCCGGATGTCGTGAAGGGTCTTCGATGCTCCAAAGCTTGATCAGCAGCGAGGAATATCAGAGTGACTTTGCTGATGCACCTTTAGTTCTTTGACACCACAGCAGGGTTGCGGCAAATTACCCGACTTTTTATCGGCATTCGCCGTATCGGGGAGTTGAAATGAATGCAGTAGTGGCCGCAGTCGGCATTATGCTGATTCTTAGCCTGTGCAGAGTTCATGTTGTCGTAGCCTTGATTACTGGCGCCATTGCCGGCGGTATGTTGGGCGGGCTAGGGATCGAAGGTAGCCTTGCTGCCTTCAATAAGGGGCTCGGCGGAGGCGCGACGGTTGCGCTGTCCTATGCGCTGCTCGGCGCGTTTGCGGTAGCAATCGGAAAAAGCGGGTTGGCCCATGCACTGGCCGATAAAGCTCTGGCAATCCTAGGGACGAGAGAGGTGCAATCGGGTGGCTCAGTCAAGTGGATGATGATTGGGCTTCTGCTTGTAGTCGCAGTGTCGTCACAGAATATCCTACCGATTCATATTGCCTTCATTCCTCTGTTGGTTCCGCCCCTGTTGTACGTGCTAAGCAAGCTGCAGATCGATAGGCGATTGATAGCATGCGTGTTGGCGTTTGGCTTGATTACGCCTTACATGTTCCTTCCCGTTGGCTTCGGTAATATCTTTCTAACTGAAATTCTGCTCGCCAATGTCGCTAAGAGCGGTGTTGATATTACGGGGATCAATGTAAGCCAAGCTATGCTGATCCCAGCTCTCGGTATGGCAGCAGGCTTATTGATTGCCATGTTTAGCTATCGCAAGCCGCGGGCGTACGTGCTGGCGAAGTTAGATCAGTCGAAAGTGGAAAGCGTCAGCTATAGCCCTCTCACCTTACTGACTGCAGCGTTGGCAGTTGCGGCAGCGTTCATTGTCCAGCTGTGGCTGGACTCGATGATTATCGGAGCTCTGATAGGTTTCGTTATTTTCTCTGCCTCGGGGGTAGTGCGTTGGCGGGAGGCTGATGACCTCTTCACCGAAGGCATGAAAATGATGGCAATGATCGGTTTCATCATGATCGCTGCCGCAGGGTTCGCAGAAGTCATGCGTGAGACCGGTGAGGTGAAAACTTTGGTCGATGCATCTGCAGAGTGGATAGGTAACAGCAAGGCCATTGGTGCTCTGATGATGTTGGTGGTGGGGCTGTTGGTTACCATCGGCATCGGTTCTTCCTTCTCTACGGTCCCAATCATTGCGGCTATCTTCGTCCCGTTAGGGGTGGAGCTCGGATTCAGTCCCTTGGCTATCGTAAGCCTTGTAGGCACAGCGGGTGCGTTGGGAGATGCAGGTTCGCCGGCTTCGGACTCGACACTTGGCCCAACGGCAGGCCTTAATGCCGACGGCCAGCACAACCATATCTGGGATACCGTGGTGCCGACATTCCTGCATTACAATCTGCCCCTTCTTGCATTCGGCTGGGCTGCAGCCATGATCTTGTGACAGAGTGAACACTAGCCTGTATATCTTTCAAACGCCGTCCTCGTAACGGCGTTTTGATTGTTTCTGCTTCATCGCCGAATCGGCACTCCTCGCGGCAATCGCTGACTAATAAACACAGCCGCAGCGAAAGGATGCAGACAGTGAATTCAACCCTTGAGCAAAAAGTGTTTCTTGCGCTGTTGCTCGTCGTCACTATCGCTTTCGGCTGGATACTTTTCCCTTTCTATGGCGCCGTTTTCTGGGCTGTCATTCTTGCCATCATCTTTGCTCCGCTTCAGCGACGCCTGCATCAATATCTGGGCGACAGACGGAATCTGACTGCTTTTATCACCTTGATGGTATGTCTGATCGTTGCGGTGCTCCCGGTTATTCTGATTACCGGGTTGCTGGTTCAGGAGGGTGCTTCGCTCTATAGGCAGATCGAAAGTGGTGAGTTGGATGTCGGCAGCTTTGTTGGAACTGCAAAGGAATTGCTACCCGCGTCATTGGAGCAGCAATTGCAGCGGTTCGGGCTAGGTGATGTCGACCAGATTCGTGAGCGACTCGCAAGCTGGGCGTTAGAAGGCAGCCAGTTTTTGGCGACCAAGGCCTTTAGCTTTGGTCAGGGTACATTCCAGTTCCTGATCAGTTTTTTTCTAATGCTGTATCTGTTGTTTTTTCTCATTCGAGACGGACGAGACCTGGTCGTTCGGATTCGACGAGCGCTACCTCTGAGCGATAATCAGAAGCGTAGGTTGTTCAGCAAGTTCACCCGTGTGGTCAGGGCTACGGTTAAAGGCAACATCGTGGTTGCAGCTATCCAAGGCTTTCTCGGAGGGGCGATCTTTGCAGTACTGGGAATTCCAGCGGCCGCGCTCTGGGGCGTTCTCATGGCATTCCTGTCGTTGCTTCCGGCGGTTGGGGCAGGGCTAATATGGACCCCGGCAGCACTCTATTTTCTGATGAAGGGCATGGTTCTGCAGAGTGTGATTCTTACGCTCTATGGAATCCTTGTAATTGGCTTGGTCGATAACATCCTGCGGCCAATTCTCGTAGGCAGAGACACCAAGATGCCAGACTATCTGGTGTTGATTTCGACGCTGGGCGGGCTCGCTCTGTTCGGCCTGAATGGTTTCGTGATCGGCCCGCTCATTGCTGCCCTTTTTATGTCGACGTGGGGATTGTTCACTTCACCCGAGGGGAATCGCTAGTTGGCCGCGTCCGACCATGCCGGACGCGGCCGCAAACTAAATCACTCGACCGCCATCGTCACGGCTGATTATCACCGTGGCGGAACGTGGCCGGCGTCCCGCGCCATCGGGCCATGTGCTGGTGTACTCGGTGGAGGTTGAACCTTCGCCCGGGTGTTGGATGTTGACGAACAGCGTGCGGAAATCCGGCGTTGCAGTTATTCCCGTCACCTCGGCGCCTTGAGGACCAACAAGGAATCGCTTGGTTTCGCCTGTTCTGGGATCTGATACCAGCATTTGGTTGTTGCCAAACGGCCCCTCGCTCAGTTGGCTGCCGCTCATATCTGTCTGTATCCAAAGCCGCCCGTCGTTGTCGAACCAGAGTCCGTCAGGGCTCGCCAGTATATTTTCCTCGGTCAACGGTTTGCCGCGAGGATCACGGCTGTCGTTTTGTGGGCCGGCGAGAAGATACAAGTCCCAGTGAAACCGAGCGCCGGAGTGGTTCCTTCCCTCTTCGCGCCAGCGAATGATATGTCCGTAAGGATTCGGCGCGCGTGGGTTTGCCGCGTCGGTGTCCCGCCGAGAGCTATTGTTCGTCAACGTGAAATACACCTCGCCCGTGTCAGGGTGTACGGCTCCCCATTCAGGACGATCCATTTTCGTCGCACCGACAATGTCGGCAGCGAGGCGGGTATTGATCAACACCTCGCCTTGGTCGGCAAACTCAACATTGGCGGCAGCACAAGCCTGTTGAAAATCAGCGTTTTCAATGTCAAGCGGCAGCCAGTCACCGCTGCCGTCTGGGTTGAATCGGGCAACGTAAAGTGTTCCTTCATCAAGGAGCTGGCCGTCGCTGCGCAGCGGGCGATACCTATCGCGGCTTACATACTTGTAGATGTATTCATTCTGCGAGTCGTCTCCTGAATAGCAGACCACCGGCCAGCCAGGCTTGACGGGCGCGAACACCAGTCCTTCATGTGCAAATCGGCCGAGTGCGGTGCGCTTTACTGGTGTGGAGTCGGGGTCGAACGGATCGATTTCGACGATCCAGCCAAATGTATTGGGCTCGTTGCGATAGTCGGCTCTGAAATCCTCTGCCGTTGCCGTTGCGTCGAAGCGCTGGAATTCGTCACCCGGAATTGTTTCCCAGCCGTAACGGCTAGCCGAGGGAAGACCGTAGCGCCGCAGGTGGCGGGGCAGTTCAGAATCGCGACTCGCGAAATAGCCCGCCCAGTTTTCCTCGCAGGTCAGATAGGTTCCCCACGGTGTATAGCCATTCGCGCAATTGTTCAACGTTCCTCGCGCAGATGTGCCGCTTGGGCTGTAGCGGGTCTTCATCAGATCATGACCTCGCGCCGGCCCCTCGATCCGCATGGGTGATGCGCCAGTGATGCGCCGGTTGCGGGCTGATGGCAATACCGCCCATTCGCCGCGGGCGTTGCGGCGAATCTCTACAATCGAAACGCCATGAGCGTTAATTTCCTTACGGACTTCATCGGCGTCGACGCGCTTGCCGTTGACGACAGTGGCGCCGTTGCGATGTAGCAACGGTACATCTATGTATTCATGGTTAAGCGCGAGCAAGCCGTGATCGCTCTTGCGGCCCTTGAATTTGGCATCCATAGGGAAGAAATGCATGCCGTCGTGGTGCATGCCGGTCTGCTGTGCCTGGTCTTCCGCGCTGTTGCTGGCGTCTTCGAGATACGCAGGATAGCTTCCGCAAATCGGCGTGCCCCAAGGAATGAACGCTGTTGCGGAGAAACCGGACGGTACGGTCACCGTGTCAGCTCTGGTAATGCTCACCGCACCAAATGGGAGTCGGGTCCGACGTTGGAAGGGCAAGCCACGATCAGTAGCTGGAGCTGCTGCGTTGGTAATCGCAGGTAGACCGCCGAGAAACGCAAGTGCGCCGACTGCCGCACCGGTGGTGAGCACCTTGCGCCGCCCCGCGTTGATGACATCCTGGATATGGGGATTGGCTGAACGATTGCTCGGCAATTCATCACCATTGCCAAACATGAGGTTGTCGTTATTGTCAGTCACGATGCAGCTCCATAGGTAATCGACGGAACTGCGACGCTAGGCTGAACTCGCGACAGATTAATGACAATCCAATAGCGGCCGACAAGCGGTTCGCTTGATGATTTTTTGAACACAAACAAAAAGCCCCGGTATCTACCGGGGCTCGTTTTTACACCAGCTCGGGCCGAAGCCCGAGTCTGAACCGTTCTTAGTGGAACTGGTTCATGGTGTTATCTTTACCGCTTGCCTTCAGAGCTGCTTCGCCAGCGAAGTACTCCTTATGGTTGTCGCCGATGTCGGAGCCAGCCATGTTCTGGTGCTTGACGCAGGCTATGCCCTGACGCAGTTCTTCACGCTGCACGCCTTTGACGTAGGCCAGCATACCCTGGTCTGCGAAGTACCCTTTGGCCAGGTTGTCGGTGGACAGCGCGGCGGTGTGGTAGGTCGGCAGAGTGATCAGGTGGTGGAAGATACCGGCATGAGCGGAACCGTCCTTCTGGAAGGTGCGGATCTTCTCGTCGGCGATCCGGGCCAGTTCAGTTTCATCGTACTCGACGCTCATCAGCTTGGCGCGGTCGTAGGCGGAAACGTCCTTGCCCTCAGCGGCCATGGCGTCGAACACCTGCTGACGGAAGTTCAGAGTCCAGTTGAACGACGGGCTGTTGTTGTAGACCAGCTTGGCATCCGGAATGGTCTTGCGGATTTCGTTGACCATCTCGGCGATCTGGCCAACGTGCGGCTTCTCGGTTTCGATCCACAGCAGGTCGGCACCGTTCTGCAGCGAAGTGATGCAATCCAGTACGCAGCGCGCTTCGCCAGTGCCTTTGCGGAACTGGAAGAGGTTGGACGGCAGGCGCTTGGGACGCAGCAGCTTGCCTTCGCGCTTGATCACGACGTCGCCGTTGCCCAGCTCGGCTTCGGTGATTTCTTCGCAATCGAGGAAGGAGTTGTACAGGTCGCCCAGGTCGCCCGGCTCTTTGGTCACGGCGATCTGCTTGGTCAGGCCGGCACCCAAGGAGTCAGTACGCGCAACGATTACGCCGTTGTCGATGCCCAGCTCGAGGAACGCATAGCGAACGGCCGCGATCTTGGCGAGGAAGTCGGCGTGGGGAACGGTCACTTTACCGTCCTGGTGGCCACACTGCTTCTCATCCGAAACCTGGTTCTCGATCTGGATGCAGCAAGCGCCGGCTTCGATCATGCGCTTGGCCAGCAGGTAGGTGGCTTCCGGGTTACCGAAGCCGGCGTCGATGTCGGCGATGATCGGAACGATATGAGTTTCGTGGTTGTCGATCTGCGACTGGATTTCAGCAGCCTTGGCGGTATCGCCGGCTTCGCGAGCGGCGTCCAGAGCGGTGAACAGCAGGTCCAGTTCACGGCTATCGGCCTGGCGCAGGAAGGTGTACAGCTCCTCGATCAGGTCGGAGACGGCAGTCTTCTCATGCATCGACTGGTCCGGCAGCGGGCCGAATTCGGAGCGCAGCGCGGCAACCATCCAGCCGGACAGGTAGAGGTAGCGCTTGTTGGTGGTCTTCAGGTGCTTCTTAATGGAGATCAGCTTCTGCTGACCGATGAAGCCATGCCAGCAACCCAGCGACTGGGTGTAAACGGACGAATCGGCATCATACTCAGCCATGTCCTTGCGCATGATGTCGGCGGTGTACTGAGCAATCTCCAGACCGGTCTTGAAACGGTTCTGAGCACGCATACGAGCAACGGATTCAGGGTTGATAGCGCTCCAGCTGCTTCCAGCTACTTCTTTCAGAGCGGCAACGGCCTTGATGTCGTTTTGATAAGCGGACATGGTCAATCCTTTCAAAAAATTCGTGTTTGGTTAAGCACCGACTGTTCCCACCGAAACCTACGTGCTAATCGCATGATGATGCGGGCGACACGCGGCAGAGCGTCGAAATACCGACCGGGACGAGGATTGAACCAAGAGAGGAGAGGTGTGCAGTTACGACCGCTGGAAGATTCGGATAGCTGCGGAATGATCGTGGCATTCCGGCACACAGCGGCTTAGGCCGTTGGGCGACTCAGCAGAACTGGCGTCTTCGAGCTGATGCGTTAATCGCTTCCCCGTCCCTCAGGACGACTCGTTCCAGTCGCAACCTCGTCAGTCCGCCTTGTGGGCAGTACAGTCACGGATCGCCTCAGCTGGTTGGCTAAGTATGACCCGGAGGCCCGTGACAGGGCCCCTGATTAGCGGGAGCGGGGCCATGATGCTCCGGCCAAAATGGTTCGTCAATTGTTTTTGTAGTGAAATTTCTAAGGCACTACATTTTTCTACAAATCATCGAATCTCTCTAAGCCGTTCTATTCCAGCATGTCGACTTTGAGTCGTAGCGACAGATTCTGGCGGCCTCCAGTGGAGTAGCGTCGCAGCGTTGCGCTGTCATTGGAGCTGGCGGATTCGTCGATGCCGCCAAGCGATATCCACTCACCGAGGCGTCCGCTTACACGGGTATCGGTTTGCTGGACATTGATCGTATCCGGCCGATAGGCGCTCATCCGGTCGTTATGGCTGCTAACGGTGACCTGCACTTGATCACCATGAACCGTGGCAGTGGCGTAGAAGCCGCGCGTGACATTCCGATATTGGGTCTGCTGATAGATCTGGCCGTAGCCGTCGGCGCCAGTGGTGGTGATAGGCACGCTTTGGCCGACCTGTATCAGAGCAGGGTAGCCCTCGGTAACCTGAATCTGTTGAACGCCTCCGCCTTGGCTGTTGGTGCTGCGACGGATGATGCGGACCTGATCACCGCCTCTGGCTTCCCCGCGCCCGGTTTGGATTTCCACGTCACCGATACGGGCGGAGCCATCAACTCGATAGCCATTGTCACTACTCATCGCCGAGTTTTGCGTATCGACACTGATGAGCAATCGACGGGGCTCAGTATCGATCTGGGACAGCACATCCTGCAGCTCAGCGATTACAGCGGAAGGCGCGTTCACGATCAGCTGATTCCCGTAAGCGTTTACCTTGCCTTGATTGCCGACTACCGATTGCGCGATTGGCAATACGTCTTCGGCCATACGGAATTCGAGAGGGATTACCTGTGTCGCGGCATGAAGCGAGAGGCTGACGAATGCCAGGAACACGGCGAGGAGATAGCGCTTCATAGCAGAAAACTCCGCAGGTCAGGGTCGGACAGGCTGTGGTCCCAGGCGTTATCGAATAATCGCTGTCGCTGGCGGGCGCGACCGGGATCCCGATATAGCGCATGGCCGGCGAACTGGTCTGGCTCAGGACGAACCAGCAGGCCGCAATCATCGGCTATCAGAAAAGTGCACGTTTGCGCCGGATAGTCCAGATGCAATTTGCGAATCGCCAGATTGCTGGTCAATCGGCGCGCCAGCGTAACGAGGCGATGACCTTGCTTGACGGCGCGGGAGGAGTCGCCGACCAGAATGCGCAGGCGATTGCGTGGGTGCGCTAGAAGAAAATTGGAGCAAGCCTGTTGAATACTGCTGTGGTTGTACAGCCAGGGCTCCAGGTCTTGGGTGTAAATACTCAGAGTGCGTCGGGCCTGTTCGATCAGCGCTAGTGCATGCTGACGAGCCTCAACCGCACTGTTGAAAGTCTGAGCTGGGCTGCTACCCAGTAGGAATGGAGCAGGGCTCCATTGCTCCGGGCCTGTTGGCGGTGCCGATGGGTTGCTGATTTCGAAACGACCCGGTGAATGAAAGTCGATATCTGCCAGCTCTGCGGAGGTGGCTGGTCGATCCGGGTCATTGCGATTCATGGTGGATCAGTCGCTCTTTCGAAGCATATCGACGTGGGGCAGGCCCGCTTCCAGGAACTCGTCGCTGATCACTTCAAAACCGAGGCGTTCATAGAACGAGGTGGCATGGACCTGGGCGGTCAGCCGTTGTTCGCGGAGACCACGACGTTCTGCTTCTTCGATCGCGGCCTTCATCAGCGCGCCTCCAACGTGCATCCCGCGCCAGTCGCGTAGCACGGAGACGCGACCGATATGTCCATCATTCAGCAAGCGCGCCGTGCCTATGGGATAGCCACTTTCAAGGGCGAGGAAATGCACGGCCTCGGCATCGTCCGCGTCCCATTCGAGCTCAGGCGGCACCGACTGCTCGGCGATGAAAACGGTCTCGCGAATTCGACGCAAATCGGCGTTGTCCTGCTGCCAGTCGGCGATGCGAACTTCTATATCACTCATCAGCAAACTCCAGACTTCCCTGCTTGACCAACTGCCACACCAGATTACGCCCATCTTCGTCGTTCAGCCACGGTGCGAGGTTTTCCGCATGTATCGCATCAGCCGAGCAGATCAGTTTCAAAAGATCTTTCAAATGCGAAGGCAGCAAGCGGCTCTGGCCGCTGGCGAACAGCAGAAGACCAATGTCGACCTCGCTCCAGGCCAGGCGCGCGCTGAGATTACGGATCAGGACCGCGCCATCTTCCAGCGCAGCGAGTAGCGCATGTTCCTCTATGTCCGGGCCTTGCACGCGTTCCGGATAGCGAGGTTCGGTCATGAACTGACCAAACCAAGTGAGCAGCAGGCGCTCATCGCCCATGTGTTCGGTGAGCATTGCCCGCAGCCGATCGAGCGCGTCGCTCTGGATCTGGTAGGGATCGTCGGTGGGAGCGAGATCAGCGTCGCTATAGCGTTCCTCGTCGGGCAGGAACTGCGCGAGAAAATCGGTGAAGTGTGTCAGGACTTCAGCGGCGCTGGGCGCTCTGAAGCCGAGCGAATAGGTCATGCAGGCATCTTCGGCGGTGCCGAAATGCGCCAGCCGAGGTGGTAGATAAAGCATGTCGCCGGGTTCCAGAACCCATTCATCAGTGCCTTGGAAATCCGCAAGGATGCGCAAGTCGGGGTGTTGCAGCATGGGACTATCGCCGTCACACATCTGTCCTACGCGCCAACGGCGTCGACCCTGAGCCTGCAGGAGGAAGACGTCATAGTTGTCGAAATGCGGGCCGACGCCGCCTCCAGGGGACGCGAAGCTGATCATCACGTCGTCGATCCGCCAGTTGGGCAGGAAACGGAAATGTTCGATGAGCTCGGCGACTTCTGGGACTAGTTGATCGACCGCCTGGACCAGTAGCGTCCAATCGCGCTCCGGAAGATTCTGGTAAGTATCTTCGCTAAACGGTCCGCGGCGCAGCTCCCAAGGGCTGTCGCCATGTTCGATGACCAGGCGCGACTCGACTTCCTCTTCCAGCGATAGGCCGGCTAGTTCGTCAGGCGAAACCGGACTTTCGAACGAGGGAATCGCTTGACGGATAAGCAGTGGTTTTTTTTGCCAGTAATCGCGCAGGAACTCGCGCGCGCTTATGCCGCCGAGAATTTGCAAAGGAATATCGGAAGTCATGCAGGTACCTTGCTCTGCTACAGAGCTGCAAATAAAAACGCCCGGCACAGCCGGGCGTGCAAAAAGAAGGCGTCGTTCAGATCCGCTTGGCCTGGGCGGCCGCGTTGCCGATGTAGTTAGCCGGAGTGAGCTTACGCAACTCGGCTTTGGCTTCGGCCGGTATATCCAGGCTTTCGATGAAAGTTTGCAGAGCCTCGGGACTGATGCCTTTGCCTCGGGTCAGCTCCTTGAGCTTCTCGTAGGGATTCTCGATGGCGTAGCGACGCATGACGGTTTGGATAGGCTCTGCCAACACTTCCCAGCACGTGTCGAGGTCTTCGGCGATACGCGCCTGGTTGAGTTCGAGCTTGCCGATACCCTTGAGGCTCGCTTCATAGGCGATGACGCTGTGCGCGAAGCCGACGCCCAGATTGCGCAACACGGTGGAGTCTGTCAGGTCGCGTTGCCAGCGGGAGATCGGCAGCTTACTCGCCAGATGCTGGAGCAGAGCATTGGCGATCCCCAGATTGCCTTCGGAGTTTTCGAAGTCGATCGGGTTGACCTTGTGCGGCATCGTCGAGGAGCCGATTTCACCGGCGACGGTACGCTGCTTGAAATAACCTAGCGAAATGTAGCCCCAGATGTCTCGATCGAAGTCGATGAGGATGGTATTGAAGCGCGCCACCGCATCGAACAGCTCGGCGATGTAGTCATGAGGCTCGATCTGGGTGGTATAGGGGTTCCAGGTCAGGCCCAGGTCATCTTCGATGAATTCACGCGCATTGGCTTCCCAGTCGACGTCTGGATAGGCAGACAGGTGCGCGTTGTAGTTGCCGACAGCACCGTTGATTTTACCCAGCAGCGGAACGGCTTCGACTTGTGCGATCTGTCGCTCGAGGCGATAGACCACGTTGGCCAGCTCCTTGCCCAAGGTCGTTGGTGAAGCGGGCTGGCCATGGGTGCGGGACAACATTGGAACATTGGCGTGCTCGACCGCGAGTGCGCGAATGGCATCGGCCAGCTGGCGCATCAAGGGCAGCAGTACGTTGTCGCGGCCTTCACGCAGCATCAATGCATGGGACAGATTGTTGATGTCTTCGCTCGTGCAGGCGAAGTGGATGAATTCGTTTACTTTGGCCAGTTCGGGCAGTTGCTTGGCCTGCTCTTTCAGCAGGTACTCCACCGCCTTCACATCGTGGTTAGTGGTGCGCTCGAACTCTTTGACGCGCTCGGCATGCGCCAACTCGAAGTTTTCAGCCAATTGATTGAGCAGCGCATTGGCTTCCGAGGTGAAGGGCGCGACTTCCGGGATACCGCTGTGCGCGGCCAGACGCTGCAGCCAACGTACCTCGACCTGAACGCGGCAGCGAATCAGGCCGAACTCGCTGAAAATGGGGCGCAGGGCGCTGGTTTTGCCGGCGTAGCGGCCATCGACGGGGGAAACCGCGGTGAGCGTGGAAAGCTGCATAAGAGGTATCTCGGCAGTCGAGCAACGAAAAGAGGGCGCAGATTATACACGAAAGCGACGGGGTGACCGTCGCCGCGCCGCGTCGATGGCGCTTATTCCGACCGGAGCATGGGGTACAGTGCATCGAGGAGTTTGCGGCGGCTGAACACCATTTGCCAACGATGTCCACCGAGCTGGCGCCACAGCCGCGCGGAACGAATTCCGGCCAGAAGCAGCGCGCGGATCTTGGCGGCATTGTCGGTTTGCTGAAGGTGACGCATGTCGCCTTGCACCTGGATGCGCTGCCGGAATGTGCTGAGCGTGTCCTGATAAAGACCGCCGAAGGAGGCGATCACATTTTCATGAGTCAGCCCGAAATGGTCGACCTGCTGTTGTATCTGATCGAGGCGGCTACCTATGACCTGTAGCAAGTCGCTGCGTTTATCCAGCTGACGTTCCAGGTCGATCATGGCCAAGGCATAGCGCAATGGCTCGCGCTGCAGGCTGCTGGTATCGCGCTCCAGCGCACCGACGAGCGCTCGATAGCCATCGCGTAGATTGAGGTCGTCACCGCCATAGATTTCCCGTGCCGGCTTATCCTCCCGAACGAGCAGGCTGCCCAGCATGCTGCCTAGCGCGGCGTTTGGGACCTGACCGGTGCGGGCGATTCGATCGACCAGTGCGGCAGCTTCGAATACCGCACCGAGCGCGACCAGCTGTTCCTGCAGGGGCGTCATGGGCGAACTCCGGCGAACCAGGGTTCGGCAGTTTCGATGACGCCGCCACCGAGGCAGACCTCGCCGTCGTAAAACACCACGGATTGTCCAGGCGTGACGGCGCGTTGAGGTTCATCGAATATGGCTCGATAGCCATTTGCTGTCTGCTCCAGGGTGCAGAGCTGATCGCTCTGGCGATATCGAACCTTGGCGGTGAGGCGTAAAGGTGCGGACAGTTCCAGCGGATTGACCCAATACATCTCGGAGACGAGCAGGGCGCGGGAGAACAGCCAGGGATGATCGTTGCCCTGTCCCACCACCAGTACGTTGCGCTCGAGATCCTTGCTCAATACGTACCAGGGTTCATCGCCAGCATCCTTGAGGCCGCCGATGCCGAGCCCCTGCCGCTGACCGATTGTGTGATACATGAGGCCGTGGTGGCGACCGATGGTTTCGCCATCGATGGTCTCGATATCGCCGGGCTGGGCTGGCAAGTATTGCTTGAGGAAATCGCTGAACCGGCGTTCACCGATGAAGCAGATACCTGTCGAATCCTTCTTTTTCGCCGTCGCGAGGCCGTGTTTTTCGGCCAGGGCCCGGACGGCTGGTTTTTCCAGCTCGCCGACGGGAAACAGTGTCTTGCTCAGCTGCTCGCCGCCTACGGCATGGAGAAAGTAGCTTTGGTCCTTGTTCGGGTCGAGCCCCTTGAGCAGCTCGCTGCGTCCGTCGGTGTCGCGGCGGCGCACGTAATGGCCGGTGGCGATCAGGTCCGCACCCAGCGCCAGGGCATAGTCAAGGAAGGCTTTGAACTTGATCTCGCGGTTGCACAAGATGTCCGGGTTGGGCGTTCGCCCAGCCTTGTATTCGGCCAAGAAATGCTCGAATACGTTGTCCCAGTATTCAGCCGCGAAGTTGGCGGTATGCAGTTTGATGCCGAGCCGATCGCAGACGGCCTGGGCATCGGCCAGATCCTCGCGCGCGGTGCAGTACTCGGTGCCGTCATCTTCCTCCCAGTTCTTCATGAACAGGCCTTCGACCTGATACCCCTGTTCGAGCAGAAGCAGAGCGGAAACCGAAGAATCGACGCCGCCGGACATGCCGACTATGACGCGTGGGTTTTCAGGAGCAACGGACGTTGAATCAGACATAAAAGCTCAGGGCTGACTGCAAAGGATCGGATTCTAACAGGCTGGCCAAGCCTGCGGTTATGCGGATCAGTCGCGTATCACGGCAAGGTCGTACGGCGGTCCCGCCAGGTAATCGTCGATGCAGCGGATGATCAGTTCGCTGCGCCAACGTTCAGGCTGCGCTGTCAATTCATCACGAGACATCCAGTGAGCGCTGACAACACCGTCGTCTAGCTGGCGCTGAGCGTGGTGGTGTACCGGGCTGGCTGCGAAGCAGACACGCTGATAGGTCACACCGTTGCCCGGTGCGGTGTAGAGATAGATGCCGACCACGCCGCTCAGCTCGACATCCCAGCCGGTTTCTTCAAGGGTTTCGCGCACCGCTGCTTGCCGCAGCGTTTCGTTGGGTTCGAGATGGCCCGCCGGTTGATTCAACACCAGCCGGCCACCTTTCGATTCCTCGACCATGAGAAAGCGGCCATCCGCTTCGACGATGGTCGCGACTGTGATGTGGGGATTCCAGGTCATGTTCGTATTCCTAGGTCCTTTTGGCTAAGAGTAGCGCCAGGCTGCGCTGGAGAAACGGAAAACCCCGGCACGGGGCCGGGGTTTCCATACAACGCAACGGCGCTGGTTAGCGCCAGCCGCTTCAGGCCATTGCGGCGAGAGCGGCGTTGAAGGTCGTGCTGGGGCGCATCACCTGGCTGGTCAGCTCCGGGTTGGAGCGGTAGTAGCCACCAATATCTACCGGCTTGCCCTGAACTTCGGCCAGCTCGGCAACGATGACTGCTTCGTTTTCGCTCAGCTGCTTGGCCAGCGGCGCGAAGTGGGCCTGCAACTCCAGGTCTTCGGTCTGTGCTGCCAGTTCCTGGGCCCAGTACAGCGCCAAGTAGAAATGGCTGCCGCGGTTGTCCAGTTCACCGGTCTTGCGCGATGGCGACTTGTTGCTGTCGAGCAGCTTGCCAGTGGCGGCGTCGAGCGCCTTGCCCAGCAGCTTGGCTTTCTGGTTGCCGGTCTTGATACCGGTTTCCTCGAAAGACACGGCCAGTGCGAGAAATTCGCCCAGCGAGTCCCAGCGCAGGTGGTTCTCTTCGATCAGCTGCTGCACGTGTTTCGGAGCCGAGCCGCCGGCACCGGTTTCGTACATGCCGCCGCCGGCCATCAGCGGAACGATGGACAGCATCTTGGCCGAAGTGCCCAGTTCCATGATCGGGAACAGGTCGGTCAGGTAGTCACGCAGTACGTTGCCGGTTACCGAAATGGTGTCCTGGCCGCGAATCATGCGCTCCATGCTGACGCGGATAGCTTCGTTGTAGCCCATGATGCGGATATCCAGGCCGCTTAGATCGTGCTCCTGCAGGTAGGCCTCGACCTTCTTGCGCAGCTCGCGATCGTGGGCGCGCTCAGGGTCCAGCCAGAAGATGGCAGGAGTGTCGGACTGACGGGCACGAGTAACGGCCAGCTTGACCCAGTCGCGGATCGGCGCGTCCTTGGTCTGGCAGGCGCGCCAGATGTCGCCTTTCTCGACTTGGTGCTGCATCAGCACGGTGCCGTCGGCCAGCACGACGCGCATGGTGCCGTCGGCTGCCATTTCGAAGGTCTTGTCGTGGGAGCCGTATTCTTCGGCCTTCTGCGCCATCAGGCCGACGTTCGGTACGCTGCCCATGGTGGTCGGGTCGAAGGCACCGTTGGTCTTGCAGAAATTGATCATCTCCTGGTAGATGCGGGCGTAGGTGCTTTCCGGCATCACCGCCTTGGTGTCCTTCAGCTTGCCGTCCTTGCCCCACATCTGACCGGAGCTGCGGATCATCGCTGGCATCGAGGCGTCGACAATCACGTCGCTGGGGATGTGCAGGTTGGTGATGCCCTTGACCGAATCGACCATTGCCATTTCCGGGCGGCCGGCGTAGCAGGCGTGGATGTCGTCGAGGATTTCTTCCTGCTGAGAGGCGGGTAGCGACTTGATCTTGTCGTAGACGCTGCTGATGCCGTTGTTCGGGTTGACGCCCAGTTCCTCGAACAGCTTGCCGTACTTGTCGAACACGTCCTTGTAATAGACGCTGACGGCGTGGCCGAAGACGATCGGGTGGGAGATCTTCATCATGGTCGCCTTGACGTGCAGGGACCACATGACGCCCGTTTCCTTGCAGTCCTGCAGGGTCTTCTCGAAGAACTCACGCAGCTTCTTGCAGCTCATGAACATGCTGTCGAGGACTTCGCCTTCCTGCAGGGAGAGATGTTTCTTGACTTCGACCTGACCGTCCTTGCCGACGAACTCGAGGCGCACATCACCAGCCTTGGCCATGGTGACGGACTGTTCGCTGGAGAAGAAGTCGCCGCCGCGCATGTAGTCGGCGTGAGATTGCGACGCCATGCTCCACTTGCCCATCGAATGCGGGTGCTTGCGAGCGAACGCCTTGACCGCGGCGGGCGCGCGGCGGTCGGAGTTGCCTTCGCGCAGCACCGGATTCACCGCACTGCCAAGCACTTTGCTGTAGCGAGCGCGTACTTCTTTCTCCGCGTCAGTCTGCGGGTCCTCTGGGAAGTTCGGGATGTTGTAGCCCTGAGCCTGGAGCTCGGCGATAGCGTTGCGCAATTGCGGTACCGATGCGCTGATGTTCGGCAGTTTGATGATGTTGGCTTCTGGCTGAGTCGCCAAAACTGCCAACTTGGCGAGATCGTCATCGATCCGCTTATCGGCGTCCAGTTGATCCGCGAAGGCCGCAAGAATGCGCCCTGAAAGAGAGATGTCACGTGTTTCGACGGAGATGTCAGCGGAAGCGGCAAAGGCTTCTACAATAGGCAGAAGCGAGTAGGTGGCCAGCGCCGGGGCTTCGTCGGTGAAGGTGTAAATGATCTTCGAGCGGGTGGACATGTAGAGTTAACTCTCTCTTGCTGAGCGTGCACAGAATCTCGAAACGCAGGTAGGCGGCCTGGCTACGTTCATTGAGCCAGCATCGAGATTCGCCGCGATGATGTTGGATGCAGCACCACTAGAGTGTTGAGTGTTCGATCCGTCCGGCTGCGGTTGGCAGCCTGGCGGTACAGGGCCAAGGGGTCTCGTTGGCTCCTCATGACTCGTTAGTCACCTAAGCAGTATATCACCGCGGCCCGTTGTCAAAAAATGCCTGTGGCCATAGACCAATGAACAATATGGTTTCGGCTGTTTCAACTGGGTTACTCTTCGGAGATGACCGCTGTTTAATGTTTAACCACAAAAACGGAGTCCAGCATGGGATACCAAAAGATCCAGGTGCCTGCCAACGGTGACAAAATCACCGTCAATGCCGATAACACCCTGAATATTCCCGACAATCCGATCATTCCCTATATCGAGGGTGACGGGATTGGCGTTGATATCAGTCCGGTGATGATCAAGGTGGTCGACGCGGCTGTAGAGAAAGCCTATGGCGGCAAGCGCAAGATCGCCTGGATGGAAATCTATGCTGGCGAGAAAGCGACTCAGGTCTACGACCAAGACACCTGGCTGCCGAAGGAGACGCTAGAGGTTGTTCGTGACTACGTGGTGTCCATCAAGGGACCGCTGACCACGCCGGTTGGTGGTGGTATCCGTTCTCTCAACGTTGCACTGCGCCAAGAGCTGGATCTGTACGTTTGCCAGCGTCCTGTTCGCTGGTTTACCGGTGTGCCGAGCCCGGTCAAGAAGCCGGCCGATGTCGACATGGTCATCTTTCGCGAGAACTCCGAGGACATCTACGCTGGTGTCGAGTGGAAGGCGGGCTCTGCGGAGGCGGAGAAAGTTATCAAGTTCCTCACTGAGGAAATGGGCGTCAAGAAGATCCGCTTCACCGAAAACTGCGGCATCGGCATCAAGCCGGTTTCGCTGGAGGGTACCAAGCGGCTGGTGCGCAAGGCGCTGCAATACGCGGTAGACAATGATCGCAGCTCGGTAACCTTCGTGCATAAAGGCAACATCATGAAGTTCACCGAAGGTGCCTTCAAAGAGTGGGGCTACGAAGTCGCGCGCGATGAATTCGGTGCCGAGTTGCTGGATGGTGGGCCCTGGATGCAATTCAAGAACCCGACCACTGGCAAGAACATCGTCGTCAAGGACGCCATTGCCGACGCCATGCTTCAACAGATTCTGCTGCGTCCGGCCGAGTACGATGTCATCGCCACGCTTAACCTCAATGGCGACTATCTTTCCGATGCGCTGGCGGCGGAAGTGGGCGGTATCGGTATCGCCCCGGGCGCCAACCTATCCGACACCGTCGCCATGTTCGAAGCGACCCACGGCACCGCACCGAAGTACGCCGGTCAGGATAAGGTCAACCCCGGCTCACTGATTCTCTCCGCCGAGATGATGCTGCGCCACATGGGTTGGGTGGAAGCGGCAGAGCTGATCATCAAATCGACCGAGCGCGCGATCGCTGCGAAGACGGTGACCTATGACTTCGAGCGTCTGATGGAGGGCGCGAAACTGATGTCCTGCTCGGAATTTGGCGATGCCATGATCTCGCATATGTAACTGCGCAAGCGACACAAAAAGGCCGATCACAGATCGGCCTTTTTGTTGCCTGGGATCAGGCGTCTACGGTTGCGCTCTGTAAAACAGGTGCCGCTACATCCACAGTGGTCTGCAGCGACCTGATGTTGGTTGCATGCAGGCCCTTGGGGCCTTGCAGAATATCGAACATGACCGCTTGCCCAGCTTTGAGAGTTCTGTACCCTTCCATTTGGATGGCCGAGTAGTGGGCGAACAGGTCCTCATCGCCGCCGTCTGCTACGATGAATCCATAGCCTTTGGCGTTGTTGAACCACTTGACCTTACCGCTTAGCATGCTGTTATCCCTCTGCAAAGGAGTCCATCACTGGAGTAACATCCATTTCATTCCGCGCTGATGCAGCACTTGGCCCATACGCGCAGCCCGTTGCCGTTGTGGCACATTACTGTTTGTATCATCGTTTTGCCGATAGTCAAGGCGACTCGTCAGGTGGCTGTGAAGCCTTTCCACTTACCCGGCCTCGGCGCCCCGATTTAGAACTGTCATACGCATGCGTGCATCTCCAACATTTCAACTAATATTCAATCAGGATCGTCCAAAACCGTTGGATGACGACTCTTCCGGCTTGGCGGTCGAAGAAGCCAAGCCGCAACTGAAGGCACCACCGATGTTCAAAGTTGTCATGTTTAATGACGACTACACGCCGATGGATTTCGTCGTGGAGGTGCTCGAAGGAATTTTCAATCACAATCGGGAGGTCGCCACCAGGATCATGCTGGCGGTTCATACCGAAGGACGAGCCGTCTGTGGTGTTTACACGCGCGACGTCGCAGAAACCAAAGCGATGCAGGTCAATCAATATGCAAGGGAGTGCCAGCACCCGTTGCTTTGTGAGATCGAGAAGGACGGTTAAACCCGACTGCTGGGTAAGAGGTGAAAGCTATGTTGAACCGTGAGCTCGAAGTCACTCTGAATCTGGCTTTCAAGGAGGCTCGTACCAAGCGTCATGAGTTCATGACGGTCGAGCATCTTCTGTTAGCTCTGCTGGATAACGAAGCGGCCGCAACGGTGTTGCGCGCCTGTGGAGCCAGCCTCGATAAATTGCGCCATGACCTACAGGAATTCATCGATTCCACCACGCCTCTGATTCCCCAGCATGACGAAGAGCGTGAAACCCAGCCAACCCTGGGTTTCCAGCGAGTGCTTCAGCGGGCGGTTTTCCATGTACAGAGTTCTGGCAAGCGCGAAGTCACTGGTGCGAATGTGCTGGTTGCGATCTTCAGCGAACAGGAAAGCCAAGCGGTGTTCTTGCTAAAACAGCAGAACGTCGCTCGTATCGACGTCGTCAATTACATTGCTCACGGCATTTCCAAGGTGCCGGGTGATAACGGCAATCCTGACGGCGATTCGGAAATGCAGGATGAGGAGGGTGGTGAGTCCGCCACGTCGGGCAACCCGCTCGATGCCTATGCCAGCAACCTCAACGAACTGGCTCGCCAGGGCCGTATAGATCCACTCGTCGGCCGCGAGCATGAAGTCGAGCGAGTCGCGCAGATCCTGGCGCGTCGACGCAAGAACAATCCGTTGTTGGTTGGTGAGGCTGGCGTCGGTAAGACTGCGATCGCCGAGGGCTTGGCAAAGCGCATTGTGGACAATCAGGTGCCGGAGCTGCTTGCCAACAGCGTTGTTTACTCTTTGGATCTCGGTGCCTTGCTGGCTGGTACCAAATACCGGGGCGATTTCGAGAAGCGCTTCAAGGCGCTCCTGAATGAGCTGCGCAAGCGCCCTCAGGCGGTTCTGTTTATTGATGAGATTCATACGATCATCGGAGCTGGCGCGGCTTCGGGTGGCGTGATGGACGCTTCCAATCTACTCAAGCCGCTGCTTTCGTCTGGAGAGATTCGCTGTATCGGGTCGACCACATTTCAGGAGTTTCGCGGCATCTTCGAAAAGGATCGGGCTCTGGCTCGGCGCTTCCAGAAAGTCGATGTTTCCGAGCCGTCCGTCGAGGACACCATCGGCATCCTGCGTGGCCTGAAGGGACGCTTCGAGCAGCACCACAGCATCGAATACAGCGATGAATCGCTCCGCGCTGCTGCGGAACTGGCTTCGCGTTATATCAATGATCGACATATGCCGGACAAGGCGATCGATGTGATCGACGAGGCGGGCGCGTTCCAGCGCCTACAGCCGGAAGATAAGCGCGTTGCTCGGATCGATGTCGAGCAGGTTGAAGATATCGTTGCCAAGATTGCACGTATTCCACCCAAGCATGTCAGTACGTCTGACAAAGAGCTATTGCGCAACCTGGAGCGTGATCTGAAGCTGACCGTTTTTGGTCAGGACGATGCGATCGATTCGCTCGCCACGGCAATCAAGCTGTCGCGTGCCGGGTTGAAAGCGCCTGACAAGCCTGTGGGCTCATTCCTGTTCGCTGGCCCTACCGGCGTCGGCAAGACGGAGGCGGCGCGGCAGTTGGCGCGGGCGTTGGGTATCGAATTGGTGCGCTTCGACATGTCCGAATACATGGAGCGTCATACCGTGTCGCGGCTGATCGGTGCGCCTCCGGGGTACGTCGGTTTCGATCAGGGCGGGCTGTTGACCGAGGCGATCACCAAGCAACCGCACTGCGTGCTCCTGCTTGATGAGATAGAGAAGGCCCATCCAGAGGTATTCAATCTGCTGCTGCAGGTGATGGATCACGGGACGCTGACGGATAACAACGGCCGCAAAGCCGATTTCCGCAATGTCATTCTGATCATGACAACCAATGCTGGTGCGGAAACGGCAGCGCGCGCTTCGATTGGTTTCACCCATCAGGATCACGCATCCGACGCGATGGAGGTGATCAAGAAGAGCTTTACGCCGGAATTCCGCAATCGCTTGGACACGATCATTCAATTTGGCCGCCTGAGTCACGAAGTCATCAAGAGCATCGTCGACAAATTCCTCATTGAACTGCAGACGCAGCTTGAGGATAAGCACGTCACGCTTGAGGTGTCCGACGCGGCGCGTGGTTGGCTAGCGGAGCGTGGCTACGATGTACAGATGGGCGCGCGACCAATGGCTCGCCTGATCCAGGACAAGATCAAGCGACCATTGGCCGAGGAAATTCTGTTCGGTGAGCTGGCGGAGCATGGCGGTGTGGTGCACATCGATATTCGTGATGGCGAGCCGTTCTTCGAGTTTGAAACCTCGGCTGAATTGGCTTAACGCATCAGTATCGCAACACTGACAGAACGCCCGGCATTGCCGGGCGTTTCTGTTTGGATCATCCGGCGGAATGTAGAACGCGTGGGCTTGCGAGGATTGGTGATTTGGTTGTGGCGGGCACAAACAAAAAAGCCCGGTCATAACCGGGCATTCTTTCTCGCGTACCGTTAACGGGCGCGGTAGGTGATGCGACCTTTGCTCAAATCGTACGGTGTCAGTTCTACGCGAACCTTGTCACCGGTAAGAATCCGGATGTAGTTCTTGCGCATCTTTCCAGAAATATGCGCAGTAACGACGTGCCCATTTTCCAACTCCACACGAAACATGGTGTTGGGCAGGGTGTCGACGACAGTACCTTCCATTTCGAAGCTGTCTTCTTTCGACATTCAGTAAAGCCCTCGGTGTCCAATGATTGACCCGGCGCAAGCAATGCGCGGGTAAAAGCGGCAAGCATTGTGCCTGAAAGGGCTCCGAGAGCCAAGGGCTCAGCTCAGAGTAATCCAGCGCTGATTGACCAGCAGTTCGATTGGGCGGTACTCGGTTTTGTAATTCATCTTGCGGCAGTTCTTGATCCAATAGCCCAAATAGATAGCCTTCAGGCCTAGGCGAGCTGCCTCGTTGACCTGCCAGAGAATGGCGAAGCGTCCCAGGCTGCGACGCTCCTCGTTGGGGTCGTAGAAGGTGTAGACCGCAGAGAGGCCGTTCGGCAGCACATCGGTCACTGCCAGGGCCAGCAGGCGGCCTTCCAAGCGGAACTCGTAAAAGCGGGAGAAGGGGAGGTCGCGGACCAGAAAGGTATGGAACTGGTCCCGGCTTGGCGGGTACATATCCCCGTCAGCATGGCGCTGCTCGATGTAACTTGCATAAAGCGAATAATATTCTTCGGTGAACGAGGGGCGAACGTCCGTCACGGAAAGGTCAGCGTTGCGTTTAAGGATTCGTTTCTGCTGACGATTGAGTTGTAGCCCATCGGCTGGTATCCGTGCGGGGATGCAGGCGGTGCAGCGTTGGCAATGTGGACGGTAGAGATGATCGCCGCTGCGGCGGAAGCCCATTTCGGACAGTTCCGCGTACACCTGTACGTCCATCGGCTGGCTGGGGTCGAGGAAGAGCGTCGTGGCCTGCTCGTCGGGCAGGTAACTGCACGCGTGAGGCTGGGTTGCGTAGAACTTGAGACGAGCCAGTGAAGTCATGGTCAGCTCTCGAAAATCTTGAACTCAGTGTAGGTCAGCTTGGCTTAGTCGACTAGGGCTCCCATCGGGCTGAACTAGGTTCGTCCAGGTACTTAGCAAGCGTCTCGGCGAAGGCCTCGCGGGATATGGGTCGCGCGCCGAAACTGGCCAGATGTTGCGTCGGCATCTGGCAGTCAATCATTTTGAATCCCCAATCTTGGAGGCGTTCCACTAATGCCACGAAACCAATTTTGGACGCATCGGTTGCCCGACTGAACATCGATTCGCCGAAGAATAGTCGACCTATGGCGAGGCCATAGAGCCCGCCGACCAACTGTTGGTCCTGCCAGACTTCAACCGAATGTGCGATGCCGAGTTGATGCAGCCTCATATAGGCGTTCTGCATCGTTGCCGTGATCCACGTGCCGTCGGCATAGCTGCGCGGGGCGGCGCAGCCTTCGATTACTTCTCGAAATGCGCGGTCGAAGGTGACGCTGAATATGCCCTGGCGTAGTTTTTTGCGCAGGCTGCGGGAGATATGCAGTTCCTTTGGATAAAGAACCGTGCGCGGATCGGGTGACCACCAGAGCACTGGTTGCCCGTCCTGATACCAAGGGAAGCAACCATGTCGGTAGGCGGCCAGCAAGCGTTCCGGAGACAGATCGCCTCCGGCGGCGAGCAGTCCGTTGGGCTCGCGCAAGGCCTTTTCTAGCGGGGGGAACGACAAGTCGTCGCGCTGCAGCCAGGTCAGCATTATCGGTGCGTCACGAAGGGGCGGATACGCATACTATCCGCCTGGCTGTGGTTACTGATCCAGATACTTTTCGGCATCGAGCGCGGCCATGCAGCCGGCACCCGCGGATGTGATGGCCTGACGGTATACGTGGTCGGCCACATCGCCAGCTGCGAAGACGCCGGGGATGGTCGTGCAGGTGGCGTCGCCCTCGCTGCCGCCCTTGATCTTGAGGTAACCGTCCTTCATCTCAAGCTGACCCTGGAACAGGTCGGTGTTGGGTTTGTGGCCAATGGCGATGAATACGCCGGACAGTTCCAGCTTCTGCTCCTCGCCCGATACCGTGCTCTTCAGCCGCACGCCGGTAACGCCGCTGGCATCTCCCAGAACCTCTTCCAGCGTGTGATTCCAGTGCAGGCGGATATTGCCGTTGGCGGCTTTTTCCATGATTTTGTCCTGCAGGATCTTCTCCGAGCGCAGCTTGTCGCGACGATGAATCAGGTGCACTTCCTTAGCGATGTTCGACAGATAAAGCGCTTCCTCGACGGCCGTGTTGCCGCCACCGATCACAGCCACTACTTGATTGCGATAGAAGAAGCCGTCACAGGTGGCGCAGGCCGACACGCCGCGGCCGGCAAACGCCTCCTCGGACGGCAGGCCGAGATACTGGGCCGAGGCGCCTGTGGCAATGATCAACGCATCGCAGCTGTAGGTAGCGCTGTCGCCCTTGAGGATGAAGGGGCGTTGCTGTAGCTCAGCCGTGTGGATGTGGTCGAAGACCACTTCGGTATCGAAGCGCTCTGCGTGTTTCTGCATCCGCTCCATCAGTGCGGGGCCGGTAAGACCTTCAACGTCGCCCGGCCAGTTGTCCACTTCGGTAGTAGTCGTAAGCTGACCGCCGGGCTGAATGCCAGTGATCATCACGGGCTTCAGGTTGGCGCGGGCAGCGTATACCGCGGCGGTATAGCCGGCCGGGCCCGAGCCGAGGATGATCAGACGTGAATGCTTGACTTCACTCATAAAAAGCCCTCATAAGCCTTTGTCGCAAATAGAGAAGCGTGCTCCAGTCGAGCCGCGCTGAAAAGCTGGGCGTTTATGCTACACCGAAGCATCGAGAAAAGCCCAAGCGGCACGGAACCGGAATGCCATCGAATCGACAAAGCCGTACAATGTCGGGGTTCAGGCTGACCACGGTTCAATAGAGCGCGCCGCAGGCGCAGGAAATAAAGCGTTTTGAAGAATACCTCCTCTACCGCGCCGGCTTCCGCCTGGCGACAGCAATTGCATTATCGTCTCAAAGAGGGTGCGTTGATCGCGCTCGGCGCTTTGTGTGCCTATTTGTGGATGGCTCTGCTGACCTACGATCCGTCCGATCCCGGCTGGACGCACACTAGCAATGTCGAACAAGTTCAGAACGCGGCCGGCCGTGCCGGGGCTTGGTTCGCCGACGTACTGTTCATGGCGCTTGGCTATTTCGCGTTCCTGTTTCCCTTGTTGCTGGGCATCAAGACCTGGCAGGTGTTTCGTGCGCGTCATCAACCTTGGACATGGAACGGCTGGTTATTTTCGTGGCGGTTGATCGGACTCGTCTTTCTGATTCTGTCCGGCTCTGCGCTGGCTTACATCCATTTCCAGTTCGCCAACAGTCTTCCTGCTTCGGCAGGTGGCGCCTTGGGTGAGAGCCTGGGGCAGCTTGCCGAGGCTGCGCTTAACGTTCAGGGCAGCACGTTGCTGCTACTGGCTTTCTTCCTGTTCGGTCTCACGGTGTTCACCGATCTGTCTTGGTTCAAGGTGATGGACCTGACCGGCAAAATCACGCTCGATCTGGTCGAGCTGATTCAGAGTCTTTTCAGCCGTTGGTGGTCTGCGCGCAACGAGCGCAAGCAGATCGTTGCGCAGCTGCGCGAAGCCGATGAGCTGGTCAACGAAGTGGCCGGATCGCTGCCCGATCATCGTGAGCGCGCCAAGGTGAAGGAGCGTTTGCTCGAGCGTGAAGAGTCGCTGAGCAAGCACATGAGCGAGCGGGATAAGCGTCCTGCTCCGGTGATTCCGCCTGCCGTTGCGCCGAAGCCGGTGGAACAGAGCAAGCGTGTACTGAAGGAAAAACAGGCCAATCTGTTCGTTGATCCATTAATCGAAGGCAGTCTGCCGCCGATTTCCCTACTCGATGCCGCCGAGAAGCAGCAGAAACAGTATTCTCCCGAATCTCTAGAGGCCATGTCCCGGCTGCTTGAAATCAAGCTCAAGGAATTCGGCGTCGAGGTCATCGTTGAGTCGGTGCATCCAGGCCCGGTGATCACCCGTTTCGAAATCCAGCCGGCCGCCGGAGTCAAGGTCAGCCGTATCTCCAACCTAGCCAAGGACTTGGCGCGCTCGCTGGCGGTGATCAGCGTTCGCGTGGTCGAGGTGATTCCTGGCAAGACCACCGTCGGCATCGAGATTCCCAACGAGGATCGCCAGATTGTGCGCTTCTCCGAGGTGTTGTCGTCGGCCCCCTATGATGACGCCAAGTCGCCGGTGACCATTGCCCTGGGTCACGATATCGGCGGCAAGCCGGTGATTGCCGATCTGGCCAAGATGCCGCACCTGCTAGTGGCGGGCACGACCGGTTCGGGTAAGTCGGTGGGCGTCAACGCCATGATCCTGTCGATCCTGTTCAAGTCCGGGCCGGAAGATGCGCGGCTCATCATGATCGACCCGAAGATGCTCGAACTTTCCATCTACGAAGGCATTCCGCACTTGCTGTGTCCGGTGGTGACGGACATGAAGGAAGCGGCCAACGCGCTGCGCTGGAGCGTCGCCGAGATGGAACGCCGCTACAAGCTGATGGCGGCCATGGGCGTGCGCAACCTGGCGGGCTTCAACCGCAAGGTGAAGGAGGCGGAGGAGGCCGGCACGCCGCTGACCGACCCGCTGTACCGCCGCGAGAGCATGGAAGACGAAGCGCCGCTGCTGCAAAAATTGCCGACCATTGTGGTGATTGTCGACGAATTCGCCGACATGATGATGATCGTCGGCAAGAAGGTCGAAGAACTGATTGCGCGTATCGCGCAGAAGGCGCGAGCTGCTGGTATCCATCTGATTCTTGCCACACAGCGGCCTTCCGTGGACGTGATCACCGGTTTGATCAAGGCCAACATCCCAACCCGCATGGCGTTCCAGGTGTCCAGCAAGATCGACTCGCGGACGATTCTCGACCAGGGCGGCGCCGAGCAATTGCTCGGTCACGGCGACATGCTCTACCTGCCGCCGGGCACCGGCCTGCCGATTCGCGTGCACGGTGCCTTCGTTTCCGATGACGAAGTGCATCGTGTGGTCGAAGCCTGGAAGGCGCGCGGCGCGCCTGATTACATCGAGGAGATTCTGGTCGGTGCCGAAGAATCCGGTAGCGGTTTCGATGGCGGGGGCGAGAGCGGCAATGGCGAAGGCAGCGAGGAAGATCCGCTGTACGACGAGGCCGTGCGCTTCGTCACCGAAAGCCGCCGCGCGTCGATTTCCGCCGTGCAGCGCAAACTGAAGATCGGCTACAACCGTGCCGCCCGGATGATCGAAGCCATGGAAATGGCCGGCGTCGTGACTTCCATGAATACCAACGGCTCGCGCGAAGTGCTTGCGCCGCCACCTATGCGCGATTGAGTCGCACCGAGGGCTACATGCAATTGATTCGTTTGTTGTTCGCATCCGCTCTGTTGTTGGCGCTGGTTCCGGCCCAGGCCGACCAGGCCGCCTCCGTCCAGCGTCTGACGGGCCTGCTGCAGAAGGCCGAGACCCTGACGGGCCGCTTTTCGCAGTTGTCCCTCGATGGTACTGGCACCCAACTACAGGAAACCTCCGGCGAGATGGCGCTGAAACGGCCGGGCCAGTTCCGCTGGAAAACCGACGAGCCGATGGCGCAGCTGCTGGTTTCCGATGGCAAGAAGGTCTGGCTGTACGACCCAGACCTAGAGCAGGTGACCATCCAGACCCTGGATCAGCGCCTGACCCACACACCGGCGCTGCTGCTCTCCGGTGACGTTTCCGCCATCAGCGACAACTTCCAGGTCTCACACAAGGAAGCCGGCGAGGTGGTCGATTTCATGCTCGAGCCGAAAGCCAAGGACACGCTGTTCGACAACCTTCGCCTGTCCTTTCGCAATGGCGTGATCAACGACATGCAGATGGTCGACGGCGTCGGGCAGCGCACCAATATTCTCTTTCATGGCGTCAAACTGAACGAGCCGCTCAAGGCGGACCTGTTCACCTTCGAGATTCCCGAAGGGACCGATGTCATATCCGAGTGAGTGGTAGAGCCCTCGATGGATCTGTTCAGCCGCGCCCCCGTCGCCCAACCGTTAGCCGCACGTCTGCGTGCCGCCAGCCTCGACGAATACGTCGGGCAGGAGCACCTGCTGGCGCGCGGCAAGCCGCTGCGCGAGGCGCTGGAGCAGGGCGCGCTGCACTCGATGATTTTCTGGGGGCCGCCGGGAGTGGGCAAGACCACGCTGGCACAGTTGCTGGCCAAAGTATCCGACGCCCATTTCGAAACCGTCTCGGCAGTGCTGGCCGGGGTGAAGGAGATCCGCCAAGCTGTTGAGATCGCCAAGCAGCAGGCGGCCCAGTATGGTCGACGCATGATTCTCTTCGTCGATGAAGTACATCGCTTCAACAAATCCCAGCAGGATGCTTTTCTGCCCTATGTCGAGGACGGCACGCTGATTTTCATCGGTGCGACCACCGAGAATCCGTCCTTCGAATTGAACAATGCCTTGCTCTCCCGCGCGCGGGTCTACGTGCTGAAAAGCCTCGACGAAGCCGCCCTGCGCAAGCTGGTCGAGCGCGCGCTGAGCGAGCCGAAAGGGCTGGGCGACCTGCATCTGAGCCTGCCCGAAGAAAGCTTCCAGATGCTGGTGGCTGCGGCCGATGGCGATGGCCGGCGGCTGCTGAACCTGCTGGAAAACGCCTCGGATCTGGCCGAAGAAGGCGGCGAGATCAGCGTAGAGCTGCTGCAGGATCTGCTGGGCGACAGCCGCCGGCGTTTCGACAAAGGCGGCGAAGCTTTTTACGACCAGATATCCGCATTGCACAAGTCTGTACGCGGCTCCAATCCGGATGCGGCGCTGTACTGGTTCGCGCGGATGCTCGACGGTGGTTGCGATCCGCTCTATATCGCACGGCGCGTGGTGCGCATGGCCAGCGAGGAAATCGGCAATGCCGATCCGCGGGCGGTCAGCCTGTGCCTTTCCGCCTGGGACGTTCAGGAGCGCCTGGGCAGCCCCGAGGGCGAGTTGGCGGTAGCGCAGGCGATCGTCTATCTCGCCTGCGCGCCGAAAAGCAATGCGGTCTACATGGCCTTCAAGGCCGCCAAGCGTGACGTTGCCGAAAGCGGCTCGCAGGAAGTCCCGCTGCATTTGCGCAATGCGCCGACCCGCCTGATGAAGGAGCTGGGCTACGGCAATGAATACCGCTACGCCCATGACGAGCCGGATGCCTACGCGGCCGGCGAGGACTACTTTCCCGAGGCCATGGAGCCGCGCCAGTACTATCATCCGGTGCCGCGAGGATTGGAGAGCAAGATTCGCGACAAGCTGGAACACCTGGCCCGGCTCGATCGTGAAAGCCCACGGCAACGGAGAAAGACATGATCCGCTTGGTACTAGCCGTTGCCGCGGGCGGGGTGATCGGTACGCTACTGCGCTTTGCCCTGTCGACCTGGGTATCGACCCACTGGCCGCGGCATTTCTATCTGGCGACGCTTGCGGTCAACCTGCTGGGCTGCCTGCTGATCGGCTACCTATATGCGCTGTTTCTCGTGCGCCCAGACGTGTCGCCGGAACTGCGCGGTGGCTTGATCCTCGGCTTTCTGGGGGCGTTCACCACTTTTTCAAGTTTCTCTCTCGACGGCTTGCGGCTGTTCGAGAGCGGCCAGCTTGGCACGGCCTTCGGCTACATTGGCCTGAGTGTGTTCGGCGGCTTGCTGGCAACCTGGGCAGGCCTTGCCCTCGGCAGGTTATGAAGCTGGCCGCTATCGCAGTAAACTTCGCTTCCTCTTCGCCTTTCCTCAAAGCTTTCACAGACGAGACTCACCATGCTTGATTCGAAACTGCTACGCACACAGCTGCAAGACGTTGCCGATCGCCTGGCTACCCGCGGCTATCAGCTGGACGTGGCGCGTATCGAGGCGCTGGAAGCACAGCGCAAGACCGTGCAGACCCGCACGGAGCAGCTGCAGGCCGAGCGCAACGCTCGCTCCAAATCCATCGGCCAGGCCAAGCAGCGCGGCGAAGATATTGCGCCGTTGCTCGCCGATGTTGACCGCATGGCTTCCGAGCTGGAAGCCGGTAAGCAGGAGCTCGAAGGCATCCAGGCCCAGCTGGACCAGTTGATGCTGACGCTGCCGAACCTGCCGCACGAGTCTGTGCCGGTGGGCAAGGATGAGGACGAGAACGTCGAGGTGCGTCGCTGGGGCAAGCCGAAGAGCTTCGATTTTCCCGTCCAGGATCACGTCGCACTCGGCGAGCAGCACGGCTGGCTGGATTTCGAGACCGCCGCCAAGCTCTCCGGTGCGCGTTTCGCCCTGATGCGCGGGCCGATTGCCCGCCTGCACCGTGCGCTGGCGCAGTTCATGATCGACCTGCACACCCGCGAGCATGGCTACGAAGAGGCCTACACGCCTTATCTGGTCCAGGCGCCGGCGCTGCAGGGCACCGGCCAGCTACCCAAGTTCGAGGAAGATCTGTTCAAGATCACCCGCGAAGGCGAGGCCGATTTCTATCTGATTCCGACGGCGGAAGTCTCGCTGACCAACATCGTCGCCGGCGAGATTCTCGATGCCAAGCAACTGCCCCTGAAGTTCGTCGCCCATACGCCGTGCTTCCGCAGCGAAGCGGGCGCGTCCGGCCGCGATACGCGCGGGATGATCCGTCAGCATCAGTTCGACAAGGTCGAAATGGTACAGATCGTCGAGCCGAGCCAGTCCTTCGAGGCGCTGGAAAGCCTGACGGCGAGCGCCGAGAAAGTGCTGCAGCTGCTGGAGCTGCCTTATCGGGTGCTGGCGCTGTGCACCGGCGATATGGGCTTCGGTGCGACCAAGACCTACGATCTAGAGGTTTGGGTGCCGAGCCAGGACAAGTACCGCGAAATTTCCTCGTGCTCCAACTGCGGCGACTTTCAGGCACGCCGTATGCAAGCACGTTATCGCAACCCGGAAACCGGCAAGCCCGAGCTAGTGCATACGCTCAACGGTTCCGGTCTTGCGGTGGGCCGTACCCTGGTGGCGGTGCTGGAAAACTACCAGCAGGCGGACGGCAGCGTACGAGTGCCGGAAGTACTGCAGCCCTATATGGCCGGTATCGAAGTCATCGGCTGAAGGCCGATTCCGGTAGGTCCTGAGGTGCTGCTGGTGCGGTAAATTGCCCCGATAGGTGCCGCTTCAGGGCTCGATCCGGACTCCTTGATTCCCGACAAGGGCCACCATCGGCGTAACGGCTGAGATGGCCCTTACTTTCATGGACACCAGGATTCACTGATGGATTTCTTGCCGCTGTTCCACAACCTCAAGGGCCGCTTGGTGCTGATCGTCGGCGGTGGCGATATCGCCCTGCGCAAGGCGCGGCTGTTATCCGAAGCGGGTGCACTGTTGCGTGTGGTGGCGCCCCAGATCGAGGCACAGCTGGCCAAGTTGCTGGAGCAGAGTGGTGGACATTTCTTCAAGCGCGGTTACGCGAGCGAAGATCTTGCTGGCTGCGTCTTGGCGGTGGCTGCCACTGATGACGAGCCGCTCAACGCGCAGGTGTCACGGGATGCAAAAGCATTCGGCATTCCGGTGAATGTGGTGGATTCGCCGGAGCTGTGCACGGTGATTTTCCCCGCCATCGTCGACCGTTCACCCCTGATGATTGCCGTCTCCAGTAGCGGCGACGCCCCGGTGCTGGCGCGTCTGGTTCGTGCACGGATCGAAACCTGGATTCCTTCGGCGTACGGACAGCTGGCCGGGTTGGCAAAGAAGTTCCGTGCCCAGGTCAAGGCGTCGTTGCCAGACGTGCAGCAGCGTCGGGTGTTCTGGGAGGACGTTTTTCAGGGGACCATCGCCGAGCGTGCGCTCGCCGGACAGGAGCGGGAAGCCGAACGGCTGCTACAGGCCAAACTGTCAGGCGCGGCCCCTCGAAGCCTGGGCGAGGTCTATCTGGTCGGCGCCGGCCCTGGCGATCCCGATCTGCTCACTTTCCGCGCCCTGCGCCTGATGCAGCAGGCGGACGTGGTGCTCTACGACAGGCTGGTGGCACCTGCGATTCTGGACATGTGCCGGCGTGATGCCGATCGCATCTACGTGGGCAAGCAGCGCGCCGATCATGCGGTTCCGCAGGAGCAGATCAACCAGCAGCTGGTAACGCTGGCCAGGCAGGGCAAGCGGGTGTTACGGCTGAAGGGTGGCGATCCCTTTATTTTCGGTCGTGGGGGGGAGGAGATCGAAGAGCTGGCGGCCAATGGCATCCCCTTCCAGGTCGTGCCGGGCATCACCGCCGCCAGCGGTTGTGCAGCCTATTCCGGTATACCGCTGACCCATCGTGATTATGCGCAGTCGGTCCGTTTCGTCACCGGGCATCTCAAGGACGGCAGTTGCGATCTGCCTTGGGCCGACCTGGTAGCGCCGAGCCAGACCCTGGTGTTCTACATGGGCCTGGTCGGCTTGCCGGTGATCTGCCAGCAACTGATCGCCCATGGCCGTGGCGCTGGCACGCCGGCGGCGCTGATCCAGCAGGGCACCACCAGCAAGCAGCGGGTATTTACCGGAACGCTGGGTAATCTACCCGAGCTCGTCGCGAGCCAGCAGGTTCAGGCGCCGACCTTGGTGATCATCGGCGAGGTGGTGACGCTTCGCGACAAGCTGGCCTGGTTCGAGGGAATGGCGGACCCCGCATAGATCAGTGCGACCAAATTCCCTTGCCTGGCAACCGTTCACGATCATGGTCGCGATCCAGCGCTAACTGCGGTCCCTTGGGGACAATGCCGTTGGCGTTGATGTGCCGATGGCTTGCGTAGTAATGGCTCTTGATGTGGGTGAAGTCGACGGTTTCGGCGATGCCTGGCCACTGGTAGAGCTCGCGTAACCAGTTGGACAGGTTCGGATAATCCTCGATGCGCCGCAGGTTGCACTTGAAGTGGCCGTGATAGACCGCATCGAAGCGAACAATCGTGGTGAAGAGCCGCCAGTCCGCCTCGGTGAGGAATTCGCCGGTCAGGTAGCGTTGTTGCGCAAGGCGCTGTTCCAGCCAGTCCAGTTCGCTGAAAACTTCGTCGAAGGCCGCTTCGTAAGCCTTCTGCGTAGTGGCGAATCCGGCTCGGTAGACGCCGTTGTTGATCCTGGGATAAATCCGCTCGTTGAGGCTGTCGATTTCCGCGCGTAACGGTTCGGGATACAGATCCAGTTTCGAGCCGGTCAGTTCGTCGAAGGCCCGATTGAAGATACGGATCAGCTCGGATGATTCGTTATTGACGACCCGCTGCTGCTGGCGATCCCAGAGCACCGGCACTGTCACGCGGCCGGTGTAGTTTTCATCATCATCGGTGTAGCGCTGGTGAAGGTACTGCAGCCCATCGAGCGCATCGCCGCTTGAGCCGGTGCTCTGGTCGAACGTCCAGCCATGCTCGGCCATCAGCCAGCTGACCACTGAAACCTTGATCAACGGCTCGAGGTTTTTGAGCTTGCGGTAGATCAGTGTGCGATGTGCCCAGGGGCACGCGAGCGAAACGTAGAGATGAAAGCGCCCGGCTTCGGCCTTGACCGCCGGCCGACCATCGGGACCGGGCGAGCCGTCCGCGGTCACCCAGTCGCGACGTTGCGCCTGTTCGCGCTGGAACTCGCCGTCATCGCTGTTTTCGTACCACCGATCCTGCCACTGACCATCGACCAGAAGTCCCATGACTGCCTCCTCGTTATGAACGTTAGGGGCACTCTAGGGGACAATGTTCGATGGATGGGACGTAATGACGGGACAAATCCATCGTTCAGTTCGATGAATTCCTGTGCTGCCAATACTGCCTTGCCATCGCGAATGCCTGTTCCCGTGGTTGGCCCAGGCCGCGCAGGGCCAGCGCCATGGTCGCCACGACGGCCAGTTCGCCATAGGCGTCCTCGGCGCCGTTCCACACGGCCAGCAGATGCTGCGGGTCCAGGTGCGCGGGCTTTACGTGACGCTGCGGCGATAGGGCAGGCCAGTCCTCATCCCAGCTGTCGCCGGTTTCGGTGCCGTACAGGTGGGCAATGCCGTCCGGGTTGACTTCGATTTCACCGCCTTCGCCTTTGATGACGATCGCGGTGTCGCCCAGCAGGCGGCTGGCTTCGCGGTGATTGGCCTGGTAGTCGGGATGGAAGATGCTCTGCAGGCCGCAACGGGCACCCAGTGGATTGAGAATGCGCGCCAGCGAGTGAATTGGCGAGCGCAGTCCGAGCACGTTGCGCTGATCGATCATTCGCTGCAGCACGGGCATCCAGGCGCCCAACGGCATGAAGGCCACCTCGCCACGATCCAGCGTGGCGGCGACCGTTTCCCAGTCTTCGCAGCGGGTGATACCGAGCAGGTCGAGCAATTGCTCGGTATACATGCGCCCCGCAGTGTGGGCGCCGCCGCCATGCATCAGGATACGCACGCCGTTGCGCGCCAGGCATTTCGCGGCAAGCAGGTACCAGGGCAGGTGGCGTTTCTTGCCGGCATAGGTCGGCCAGTCGATGTCCACGGCAATGGCGGGCGCCTGGATGCGCTCACGAACGGCTTCGGTGAAGCCGGCAAGTTCTTCGGCGCTTTCCTCCTTGTGGCGCAGCAACATCAGGAAGGCACCGAGCTGGGTGTCCTCGACCTTGCCGTCGAGCAGCATGCCCATGGCTTCACGCGCTTCCTCGCGGGTCAGGTCGCGTGCACCGCGCTTGCCCTTGCCGAGAATCCGAACGAAAACGGCGAAGGGATGTTCTGCTGGCGTGACGGTGCTCATATGCAGTTGCTCGGTTTCGGCAGGCCTGCGAGCTTGGCAGCGAGCTTTGCTGGCGTGCCCTTGAATAGACGGTTGAGGTGCATGCTGTTGCCCTTGTCGGCGCCGAGTTTCAAGGCGGTGTATTTGATCAGCGGACGCGTTGCGGGCGACAGCTGGAACTCATCATGAAAAGCACGCAGCAGACGCAGGATTTCCCAGTGCTCGTCTCCCAGCGTCAGATCTTCCTGCCGGGCTAGGGCCTCGGCTACCGGCTCGCTCCAGTCGTTCAGGTCAGCCAGATAGCCTTCCTGGTCGACTTCGATGGGCCGGCCGTCGACGATCAAGGTGTTCATAGCCAGGCATTGGTCCGGTCATAGCGACAGCAGAGTTCGACGAAGCCGGCATAGTCGATCGCTTGCAATCGTTCGGGTAGCGCCGCCAGGCCGCGCGCGACGACATCTTCCTCCAGGGCGAACAGCGCGATGCTGCCAGGCATCGAGTCCAGGGCTTGTCGCTGGGCCGCGCCGGCCTGCAGCGCATAAACGGCATCGCCACTGAGCAGCAAGGCATCCTCCGCGGCCAGCAGTTGTAGGCAGCTGGCCAGGCGGTTGTCGGCGAAAGGGGAGTGCGAAAGCAGGTGCAAGGTGGCCATTAGAGCGTTATCACCTGGTCGTAGCGGTTGATGAGGGCGCGCAGGGCGGCGTCGTCCAGGACTTCTACCGGTAGCGACAACGCGTTCTGGTCCAGGCCGCGTTCCTGGAGGCTGCGCTGGGCTGCGTACAGCGAGTCGACGCCAAACATGGGCAATGCCTGCAGGTTGGCAGTGAGATCTTTCTGCTGCAGTTGCGCTGATTGCTGCGCCTGCACCAGCTGGAACACGCCATCATCGAGAAACAGCATGCCCAGGGGTAGCTCGAAGGCGCCTCCGGCCAGCGCGATATCCAGCGCTTCGCGCGCCGATGGGCCGGACCAGGGCGATTGTCGAGTAATGATCAGCATGGAGCGCGCCATCAGTGGCCTCCGAAGCAGACGAGGCGGTCGGCTTGTTGCGCCGCTTCGTGCAGCTGGCCCAGGCCGGAAAGCTCCCAAGCGGGTGAGAGATTGGCAGCGGGCCGCATATGGCGTTTGGCTTCCTGTGCGTCAAGCACGCCACGGCGCAGGCCGGCGGCGATGCAGACGACGCCGTCGAGCGCATGGCTACGAACAAAACACTCCCATTCACCGACCAGGTCGAGCTCATCCTGTGCGGTCACGATATTGGCCGACGCACTGTGCACGCCGTCTTGATAGAGAAACAACCGGGTGATTTCGTGCCCACCGGCAAGCACGGCCTCGGCGAAGCGCAATGCGCGCCGCGAAGCGGGGGAGTGAGCTGGTGAAAACAGAGCGATTACGAATTTCATGGCGCACCTTGCTAGCTGAGCGACATGATACGCCAGCTGCAGAAACGAAAAAGCCCGCCGAAGCGGGCTCGTTCACTGACTAGCGATCAGTCGTCGCCGCCCATGATACCCATCAGCTGCAGCAGGCTGATGAACAGGTTGTACAGCGAAACGTACAGACCGATGGTGGCCATGATGTAGTTGCGCTCGCCGCCATGGATGATGGCGCTGGTCTGGTAGAGGATGCAGACCGAGGAGAACAATACGAAGCCGGCGCTGATCGCCAGTTGCAAGCCGCTGATCTGGAAGAAGAAGCTTGCGACCATTGCGCCCAGCAGGACGAAGAAGCCGGCGGTGATGAAACCGCTGAGGAAACTCATGTCTTTGCGGGTTATCAGCACGAAGGCGGACAGACCGAAGAACACCAGCGCCGTCATCGATAGCGCCGAGGCGATCAGCTCACCCCCGTTGGCGGTACCCAGATACATGTTGAGAATCGGGCCGAGCGTATAACCCATGAACCCGGTCAGCGCGAAAGTTGAAAGCAGACCCCAGGCTGAATTGCGCAGCTTCGCTGTGAGGAAGAACAGGCCGTAGAAGCCGATCAACACCACGAAGATGTTCGGGTAGGCCGCATTGGCCTGCATGGCCATGTAGGCGACTAGGCTACTGAAGCCGAGGGTCAAAGCCAGAAGGCTATAAGTGTTGCGCAAGACGCGGCTGACTTCCCGTTGTTCAACCTGCGTGTGCGTAGATGCGTACTGTTGCTTGAGCATTGCGACACTCCTGTAGATGTCTTCAGCCTGAGGCGAATTGACTCGGATCATAGCAGAGCTTTTGTTGCAGCCTAACAACAGAGTTTGACAGTGTGTTTCGTTTCGGTACTATTGCGCCCGCTCTCTGCGGAGGAGTGGCAGAGCGGTTGAATGCAACGGTCTTGAAAACCGTCGAAGGGGAAACTCTTCCGTGAGTTCGAATCTCCCCTCCTCCGCCATATCTAACGTGAAGGCCCCATTTCTGGGGCCTTCAGCGTTTCTGGGAAGACGAAACACCTGTGTGAGTGCTCCATCTTCTTCCCATGCGCGACAGAGCATCAGGCTATGCGTCCTCACCGGCTTTTTGACATTGGTGCGGTAGGAATTCCGAATGTCCATATGGGGTTGCGGCGGGATGCGCGACAAATGTGACCCGCCATAGCGATATGCCGTCTAGATCGGACTGTAGAGAGGTAACCATGCGCGATCCTTTTGAAGAATCCTTGCGTGACATGCTTAACGCTCAGACCGCACATGATGACGACGCTTGTCTGGATCGCGTGTTGAAAACCGCCAACCGCCAGGTTGGCGCCGGCGACCTGTTCGGTCTGATGGGCCATTGTCTGCAGGCCGTGCTGATTGCTTTCAGCAGCGGTGCACCACACGCCTCGACTGTCGCGCGTCGCCGTTCTTCGTCTCATTCTTCTTTCGATAGGGCTGACTGATCATGGAACTCGATCCCTGGAGCCAGAGCTTGCTGGGTGCGATGAGCGCGCTTTGGGCTCCTATTGCTGCATTCATACCGCGTTTGTTTGGTGCGTTATTGGTCGTAGCTGTCGGTTTTGTGGTTGCCAAGTTGTTGGACACCTTGCTATCCAAGGTTCTGGCGAAAGTGGGTGTGGATCGACTCGTTGCTGGCACCGGAGTAACCAAGTTGCTCGGGCGTGCCGGGATACGCCTGCCGATATCGGCCCTGATCGGAAAGATTGTTTATTGGTTCGTGCTGTTGATATTCCTGGTGTCGGCTGCCGAATCTCTGGGCCTCGCTCGTGTTTCCGCGACACTCGATATGCTCGCGCTGTACGTCCCGAAGGTCTTCGGCGCAGGAGTGATCCTCCTTGTCGGTGTGCTACTGGCCCAGTTGGTCAATGGCCTGGTTCGTGGCGCTGCAGAGGGTGTTGGTCTCGAGTATGCCAGCGGTCTCGCGCGGATCGCTCAGGGACTGGTGATCATCATCATCATTTCGGTCGCAATTGGTCAGCTCGAGGTCAAAACCGAGCTGCTCAACTATGTGATCGCGATTGCTCTGATCTCCGTTGGCCTGGCCGCAGCGCTGGCGCTGGGCCTCGGTAGTCGTGAGCTGGTCAGTCAGATCCTTGCCGGCATTTATGTGCGTGAACTGTATGAGGTCGGCCAGCGGGTACGTCTTGAGGGGTCGCAGCTGGAAGGGGAAATAGAAGAGATCGGCACAGCCAAGACCTTGTTGCTCACCGATGAAGGTGAGCTGGTCTCGGTCGCAAATAGAGTGCTGCTGGAGCAGCGCGTGAGCAGCCGTTAGGCCCGGTAATCTGCTAAAGTGCGCCGCCCCTTTTCGATGTCTACCGTGAACGGCGGCCACGACTTTTGCCGGTTCGAAGCGTCTTGACTAAAACCCATCCATCCATCACGAGCTACGATCCGCGCCAGCTTTCCGACGAAGAGCTGGTGCAGCGTGCCCATGCCGAGCTGTTCCATATAACGCGCGCTTACGAAGAGCTGATGCGACGGTATCAGCGTACTCTTTTCAATGTATGTGCTCGTTACTTGGGAAACGACCGAGACGCGGATGATGTTTGCCAAGAAGTAATGCTCAAGGTTCTGTACGGTTTGAAGAACTTTGAGGGCAAGTCAAAGTTCAAGACCTGGCTGTACAGCATTACCTACAATGAGTGCATTACCCAGTATCGAAAAGAGCGGCGCAAGCGGCGCTTACTTGATGCGCTAAGTCTCGATCCGGTCGAAGAAGCCTCCGAGGAAAAAGCGCCGAACATCGAGGAAAAGGCGGGGCTAGACAAGTGGCTGGTTCATGTGAACCAAATTGATCGGGAGATTCTGGTTCTGCGTTTCGTAGCGGAGCTCGAGTTTCAGGAAATTGCCGATATTATGCACATGGGTTTAAGCGCAACGAAGATGCGATACAAGCGCGCACTGGATAAGCTGCGCGAAAAATTTTCGGGAATCACTGAAACTTAACGGCAACAAGCTGTCCTATTGATAGCGAACAGCTTGGGCCTACAGACAGCCGGTTTCCTTAGATTGTTCTGATACTCACCACCAGATGGGGATTTACGGATGAAACTTAAAAACACCTTGGGCGTTGTAATTAGCTCTATGGTTGCAGCCACTTCGCTTAGCGCGCTTGCCCAAGGGCAGGGTGCAGTAGAGGTGGAAGCATTCGGCAAGCACTACTTCTCCGACAGCGCCCGTGGCTTCGAAGACGAAGGCGAGCTTTATGGCGCTGGCGTCAGCTATTTTCTCACCGACGACGTCTCCCTGGGCCTGTCCTATGGTGAGTATCACGACGTCACTTCGGACGATCCGGTAACCGCCGGCGGCGGCCACAAGAACATCAAGGGTAGCCTGACCTCCCTCGACGCGGCCTACCACTTCGGTCAGCCGGGTGTCGGACTGCGGCCTTACGTATCCGCTGGTATGGCTCACCAGAGCATCGGCCAGGCTGATCGTAGCGGTCGTAACCACAGCACCTTTGCGAACATTGGTGCCGGTCTGAAGTATTACTTCACCGAGAACTTCTTCGCCAAAGCCAGCGTTGACGGCATGCACAACATCGATGCTGGTGACAGCGAGTGGATGGCTGGCGTAGGCGTTGGTCTGAACTTTGGTGGCGGCGCGCAGCAGCAGGTTGCCCAAGTCGAGCCTACTCCTGAGCCTGCACCGGCTCCGATCGTCGACAACGAGCCAGAGCCGGAACCAGAGCTGGTTCGCGTTGAGCTCGACGTCAAGTTCGACTTTGACAGGGCCCGCGTACGCGAAGAAAGCTACAGCGACATCAAGAATCTGGCTGACTTCATGCAACAGTACCCGCAGACCAGCACTACCGTTGAAGGTCACACTGACTCCGTCGGTACCGATCAGTACAACCAGCGCCTGTCCGAGCGTCGTGCTCAGGCTGTTCGCGAGGTCCTGGTCAACCAATACGGTGTCGAAAGCCAGCGTGTTGACTCGGTTGGTTATGGTGAAGCTCGTCCGGTTGCCGATAACAGCACCGACGAAGGTCGTCAGATCAACCGCCGTGTAGAGGCCGAAGTCGAAGCACAGGTTCGTTGATTCGTATCTGACTTCACGAAGCCCAGTGCCATAAGGCTGTTCCTCAGGTAGAACGGCCTTATGGTTCATCAAGTGGGTATTCGGCACTTGACCGTCCTTGGTCTTGAGGCCTTGGACGGTGACCAAACAGCACTCTGATTCCTCCCTCCTGCGCTGCCCAGTTCGGGCAACCATCACGATCACTACGGTGCTCGCTCATAGCAAAACCGCAGATCCTGCGGGCATTGCCGTAACCGTTTTCGTCCCCCAACTGCTCGCCCAGGCCTTTTTGCGCTCCTGCAATGAGCGGCACGTTTGCTTCCAACGCCACACCACAACGACGTGCGCCACGTCTTGCTCCAGTCCCGTTTCATATTGTTGAAAAGCCCGTAGCTTCACGCGGCGACCAGGCGACGCTCATGCAAACGCGCTTCAACAACGAGCCGGTCTGCCTGCGAGTTCGGTGTCCGTCTGGAAGACCATTTTTATATGAGCCGGACCGAGCCATGTCGCTCACCAAGCCGAGCCACAGTTCGTTGATCCCTTCGGCTCGACCAGATGGCCGAGGCGCGACCGGGAAACTGCACCGCTAAACAAAACGCTCACTGTGCTTATTGTCCTGGCTGCGGCTATCTAGAATGGCTGCTCAAATGCCCGCACCACGGTCTTTCTCATGCCTTCGCATCGCTCATCGTTGCTGCTCGTGGGTGCGTTCATCGCGCTCTATCTGGTTTGGGGTTCTACCTATTTCGTGATCAAGATAGGTGTGCAATCTTGGCCGCCTATGCTTCTCGCCGGGCTGCGTTTCGTCATTGCTGGTGGGCTTATGTTTGCCTGGCTGCGGTGGCGTGGTGTGCCTGTTCCGACCGGCAAAGAGTGGCGGTCATGCGCCATCGTCGGTTTCCTGCTGCTCAGCTGCGGCAACGGTGGTGTAACCATTGCCGAGCATCTGGGCGTAGCCTCGGCAGTGGCTGCGCTTGCGATCGCGACGGTGCCGCTGTTCGCGCTGCTGTTCGGGCTGATCTGGGGCCAGCGCACCACTGGGCTGGAGTGGGGCGGCATTCTGCTCGGTCTGATCGGAATCGGCCTGCTCAATCTCGGTCATAACCTGCAAGCCAGTCCCTTGGGCGCAATGCTGGTGCTGATCGCGGCGGCGAGCTGGGCGTTCGGCTCGATGTGGAGCCGGCATCTCAGCCTGCCGGGCGGCGCGATGGCGAGCGCTGCGCAGATGCTTGTCGGCGGAGTGGTATTGCTTCTCGGCAGCGTCGCGAGCGGTGAGCGCATGCAGCAGGCACCTGATTTCGCCGGCTGGCTTGCGCTTGCCTATCTGACGCTGTTTGGCTCCATCGTCGCGTTCAGCGCTTATCTCTACCTACTCAAACATGTACGACCCGCCGCAGCTACCAGCTACGCCTATGTCAATCCGGTGGTTGCGGTACTGCTAGGCATCACTTTTGCCGGCGAGCGGATCGGTGCAGAGGAGTGGTTGGCGATGACGGTCATCGTAAGCGCCGTCGTGCTGATTGGATTACCGCAATGGCGCCGACCGAGGGTTGCGGCTAGCGCGAAGTCTGCCTGACGCGCTGGTGTCACCAGCGCGCAACGGTTGTATGATGAGTTCGCTTTTCTGTGATTGAGCCTTCCGTGCCACTGTCTGGATAGCACTCGTCCGGCCTTGTTACCTAATTCGCGTTTCATCACCTCGACAGGCGAATCGATGCCCACTGCGAAATCTCCCGCCAACGACACGTTTTTCATCCTGTCGCTAGTTGTCTTCAACTTCATTTCCTTCATTTCCATCGGTATCCCACTCGCATCGCTACCGGCCTATATCCATGAAAACCTGGGTTTCAGCACTGCCGTCGCGGGCATCGTCATTGGTGCGCAGTACCTCACTACCTTGCTCTGCCGCCCCTTGGCTGGGCGCCTTGCGGATGAGCGGGGCGCGAAGAAAACCGTGCTGATCGGCATGGCGTCCGGGCTTGTCAGCGGTGTGTTGCTACTGATTTCAGCGTTGCTCGAATCCTGGCCGATGGTGGGTATCGGCGTGATGGTCATGAGCCGGCTGGTGCTGGGCTTCACGCAAAGCTTGATCGGTATTTCCGCGATCAGCTGGGGCATCACCCGTCTCGGACCGCAAAGCACGGCACGTATGATTTCCTGGAACGGTATCGCGGCTTATGGCGGCGTCGGTATCGGCGCGCCGCTGGGTGTGTTTCTTGCTCAATCGCTGGGGCTGTGGAGTCTGGGGGCGGTGACCATGCTGTTGGCTGCGCTCGGCTTGGCGCTGGCCTGGCGACGGGAGGATGCGCCGCTCAATCCGGGGGAGCGGCTACCGTTTGGCAAGGTGCTGTGGAAGGTCGCGCCGCCTGGCATCAGTCTGGCGTTGGCCACCATCGGTTACGGGACGTTAACGGCTTTCATTGCGCTGTATTACAACGCGCGAGGTTGGGATGGGGCCGCTTGGTGCCTGACGGCCTTCGCCTTCGCCTTCATCGGGACACGGCTGCTATTTCCCAATCTGATCAACCGAGTGGGCGGCTACTCCGTCGCGGTGATCTGTTTAGCCGTAGAGATTCTTGGCTTGGTCATGCTTTGGCTCGCCGAGGCGCCGGGCGTTGCACTGGCCGGGTCGGCGCTGACCGGGTGTGGCCTGTCCTTGCTCTATCCGGCGTTGGGCGTAGGGGTGGTGTCGCGTGTTGGGGTCGCTAACCGCAGTTCGGGACTCAGCGTGTTCGCCATGTTCTTCGATCTGGCACTAGGGTTGTCCGGCGCGATCATGGGGGCGTTGGCCGTTTACATCGGTATGCAGAGCATCTTTCTCGGTGCAGCTGCCATGGCAGTCGCCAGCCTGGGGATCGTATGGCTATTGCTGAAGCAGGAGCGCAGGGCAGAGGTCAACTAGTGCCGGCTTCTCACGGCTCGCTGGCGGATGCCGTCGATACATCGTCGTGTTCAAGCTGCCCCAGGGCGATGGCTCCGAGATCGGCTTGCAGCTTACTCAGGTAGTGCAGAAAGTTGACGCTGTCATCGAAGCTGAAGCCCTTCAGCCCTTGCTCATAGAACTCCTGGATGCGTACCTGCAGTGTGTCCCAATAGGCTCGGCCTTGAGCGGTCAACCTGACCAGCCGTGCGCGTCCATCGTCCGGATGCGGCACGCGCTGCACATGGTGATCGCGCTCCATGCGCTTGAGCACTCCATCCAGGCTCTGACGGCTGACCACCAGATACTCGGTGAGCTGATTGAACGAAATGCCATCCTCGTAGCCTGGCCGCGATAAAGCTCCAAGCACGGCCCATTGCACGGTGCTGATGCCCATCTCTTTCTGCACCTGTCGCTGCAACACGTTGCCGGTTTGAAACAACCGGAAGAAAAGCCGGTTGGGAATGCTCTTGGTTTCAATCGCGGTCATTTCGTTTCCTTGCGACCCATAACGGCGCGCGGCGACGCGCAGCCGGCATGAAGGGCGGGGTTATCGGGGCAGGTATTCACGGGCGATGATATTTTTCATGATCTGCGCCGTGCCGTCACCAATCTGTAGCCCCAGCACGTCACGCATGCGCTGAGCGAAGGGCAGATCCTCGCCCCATCCGGTGTGGCCGTGGGCGAGCATGCACTGTTTGACCGCGTCGAACGCCAGTTTCGGTGCCCACCATTTGTTCATCGCGGCTTCGGCATTGTGCCGCTGACCGGAATCTTTCAACCACAGCGCATAGAAGCATTGCAGACGAGCCGCCTGCACGTAGGTCTGGTACTCGGCGAGCGGGTGAGTCAAGCCCTGGAACGCCGCCAATTGCTGGCCGAACGCCTGTCTCTCGGTAAGCCACTGCCAGGTTTCGTCCAGCGATTGCTGAGCCACTGCGAGGCATTGCAGGCCAATCAGTGCGCGGCTGTAGTCGAAGCCCTGCATGACTTGCTTGAAACCCTTGCCCTCATCACCCAGACGATGACTGGCGGGCACCTCGACGTTGTCGAAGAAGATCGAGCCCCGTCCGATGGCGCGCTGGCCGGCATCTTCGAAACGGGTGGTGCTGATACCGGGCAGGTTCATGGGGACGAGAAAGGCGCTGATGCCGTTGGCACGCGATTCCTGGCTGCCGGTGCGGGCGAATACCACCGCGACGTCCGCCTGGTCGGCCATGGAAATGGAGGTTTTTTCACCGTTCAGAATGTAGGTGTCGCCCCTGTTTTCGGCTTTCATGCGCAAACTTGCCGCGTCGGAGCCGCCGCTGGGCTCGGTCAGTGCAATGCAGACGACCCGACGCCCGGCAGTGATCTCGTTCAGCCATTCGCCGGCCAGTTCCGGGCTGGCGTGCTGGCTGATGATCTGGCCGTTGAGCGAGGCTAGCAACGGGATGTAGCCGACATTAAAGTCGCCACGGGAAATTTCTTCGATGATGATTCCGGCGGTCACGCAATCCAGCCCGCTGCCGCCATACTGCTCCGGCAGCTCGCCGCCGAGCAGGCCCATGTCACCCATTTGCTGGATGACTTCACGCTCGATGACGCCCGTCTGGTCGCGTTTGCGATAGCCGGGGGCGAGCACTTCGGCACTGAAGCGAGCGACGCTATCGCGGATGGCGTTCTGTTGTTCGTTGAAGGCGAAATTCATAAGGTTCTCCAGCACTGCTGCGCCGCTGTTCGATCGATTCGACCGGGCGCCCCGGTTCCCGGAGCATCCGCGAGGCCGAATACACGGCGTTATTTGTAGAACTTGCGGAAGTCCGGCTTGCGCTTTTCCTTGAACGCGGCGGTGCCTTCCTTTGCCTCGTCGGTGTCGTAATACAGACTCAGCGCCTGCATGCCGAGCCCGCCGATACCGGCGATGTTTTCGCTGTCGGCATTGAACGAGCGCTTGGCGATGGATAGCGCAGTGGGACTCTTCTCGAGGATCTCGTCGCACCATTTCTGCACTTCGGCATCAAGCTCTTCGTGCGGCACCACGGCATTCACCAGCCCCCATTCCAGCGCCTGCTGAGCGCTGTATTTGCGGCACAGATACCAGATTTCCCGGGCGCGCTTTTCACCGATGACGCGCGCCAGGTAGGCGGTACCGTAACCGGGATCGACCGAGCCGACCTTGGGCCCGACCTGGCCGAAGACGGCCTGATCCGAGGCGATGCTGAGATCGCAGACCACGTGCAATACATGCCCACCACCGATGGCGAAGCCGTTGACGCGAGCGATGACCGGCTTGGGCACTTCACGAATCAGCCGCTGTAATTCCTCGACCGGCAGGCCGATCAGCCCGCGGCCGTCGTATTGGCCCGCATGAGCACTCTGGTCGCCACCGGTGCAGAACGCCTTGTCGCCAGCGCCCGTGAAGATGATGACGCCAACGGACTTGTTCCAACCCGCGCGGTTGAAGGCGTCGATCAACTCCATGCAGGTCTGGCCGCGAAAGGCGTTGTAGCGGTCTGGGCGATTGATGGTGATGGTCGCGACGCCGTCGTTTTCGGTGTAGAGAATGTCTTCGTAATTCATGATGAGTCTCCTGTTTAGCCGGCCATGGTCAGGCCGCCGGACACGCTGATGACCTGTCCGGTGATGAAATCGGCGTCGTCGCTGGCGAGCAGGCAGACGATGCCTGGATAGTCTTCCGGCTGGCCGAGGCGACGCTTGGGTACGGCGTTCTTGAAGGCTTCGAGCAGTTTTTCCGGATTGTTCGAAGTCGCCGCCACGCTTTTCAGCAGCGCCGTGTCGGTGGGGCCGGGGCAGACCACGTTGAAATTGATATTCTTGCTCGCCAGCTCACGGGCGAGGGTTTTCGAAAGTCCGATCAATCCAGCCTTGCAGGCGGCATAGACCGCCTCGCCGGACGAGCCGACACGTGCGGCATCGGAGGCGATGTTGATGACCTTGCCGCCGCCGGCTTCGAGCATCTTCGGCAGCACCACGTGGTGCATGTTGAGCGCGCCGGTCAGGTTGATGTCGATCAGTTGCTGCCATGAGCTGGGTTCGGTCTTGAGGAAGGGCATGAAACGATCGAAACCGGCGTTGTTGACCAATATGGTCGGCACGCCCAGTTCGCTTTCCACACGGTTCACCGTCTCGACGATCGCGGCGTAGTCGGTGATGTCGGCGGCGTAGGCCTTGGCCTGGCCAGCCGCTTCGACAATCAGTTCGGCGGTCGTTTGAGCGGCCGCTGCGTCGCGGTCGAGCACCGCGACACGGCTGCCCTCAGCGGCGAAACGCAGGCACAGGGCACGGCCAATTCCGCCGCCGCCGCCGGTGATGATCACGGTTTTTTCACGTAGGCCTTTCATGTGCGTACTCCAGTTGAATGCGTGTCAGGTCAGGCAGGTTTTGCCGCTGGGAAGGCAGATGTCCTTAGCCTGTTCGCGCAGTTTGAATTTCTGGATTTTTCCCGAAGGCGTGCGCGGCAATGCCGGGAGCACTTCGAGGTATTCGGGCAGGTAGTTGCGGGTGAGTTTTTGCTCGAGGAGAAAACTGACCACGTCCTGCAGGCTCAACGATTGATGGCCTTCATGCAGCGTGACGTAGGCGCAAAGGCGTTCGCCCAGACGGGCATCGGGGCAACCGACCAGCGCCACGGCGGAGATGGCCGGGTGCTTGTAGAGCAGGTTTTCGATCTCTACCACTGGCACGTTTTCGCCGCCTCGGATCACCACGTCCTTGGTTCGGCCGGTGATGCGGATGTAGCCCTGCGCGTCCATGCGCGCCAGGTCGCCGGTGGGAAACCAACCGTGCTCGTCCACGTTGTAGAGGTCCGGGCGTTTCAGATAACCGATGAACAGGCTGGCGCCCCGCACCAGGAGATTGCCTTCCGTGCCGTGCGGCACCGGTTCGCCGTGCTCGTCGACGACACGCACCTCCATGTAAGGCAGGGCCACGCCATCGGTGCCGATAGCCCGTTCCGGCTCGTCTTCCGGGTGCGTCATGGTCACCGCGCCGTTCTCGGTCATCCCCCACGCGGAGACGATCCGGGCATTGATGGCGGCACCGGCTCGCTCGACCAGTGCGCTCGGTATCGGCGCACCGGCGGAGACGAAGATGCGTAGTGAAGCCAATTCTTCCTGGTGCTGAGGTGCGACCTCGATAAGATCGGCCAGAAAAGGCGTGGAGGCCATGGTGAAGGTCGGCCGCTCTGCCTTGGCGACCTGGACGGCATAAGCCGAATCCCATACGTCCTGCAGCACGCATGCGCCGTTCAGGTAGATGGGCATCATCAGGCCGTAGAGAAAGCCGGTCTGATGAGCCATCGGTGAGGCCATGAAGACGATGTCCGCGTTGCTCAGATGCAGGCGATCGGCATAGGGGCGGATGTTGCTCCATAGCGTATTGCTGCTATGCAGGACGCCCTTCGGCTCGCCCGTGGTGCCAGAGGTGTAGAGCAGCTGCACGACATCGTCGCCGTGCGGACGTCGCTCGGCGAACAGCGCCTGGGTATCGAGTTCTTCTTCCCAGGCGCGATCCAGCAAAACCCGTTGAAAACAGCGATTTTCGTCCTGACTGTCGATTACCAGCACATGCTCGAGCGCTGGCAGCTCGCCGCGCAGACTATCCACCATCGCCGCGTAGTCGAAACTGCGAAACGATTGAGGGATTACCAGCACGCGGCTCTGGGCGTAGCTGAGCATGAAGCGCAGCTCTCGTTCGCGAAAGATCGGCATCAGCGGATTGAGTACAGCGCCGATGCGCACGCAGGCGAGGTGCAGCGCGGTCATCTGCCACCAGTTCGGAAGCTGGCAGGACACCACTTCTCCCTTGTTCACGCCAAGCGAAGCCAGGCCGGCAGCCATGCGATTAACGATTTGATTCAGTTCCGCATAGCTGAGCGCGCGGCGTTCCTTTTGATTCACGCGATAGGCGATGATGGCGGGGGAGTCGGCTGCGCTGGCTACGGCTTGGTCGAGATAATCCGTAATGATCATGTCATTCCAGGCGCCCAATCCGAGCATCGATGCGCGGCGTTCGGCTGACACCGTTGCGGTGATATTCATGGATAAACCACCTCTTGTTTTGGGTAGCGTTGTTCTTGTCGTGGGCGAAGGGAACTACTGATCGCTGAGGTGGAAGATAAGATCGCATAGATAACTATGTCAACATGTTGTCTTTATCTTGGGCGTGGCTAAACTCGTTGCAACCGCTCAGCCACGCCCGTGCAAAGCGGGACAACGGGAGATACTCATGGAATACAACAACATCCTGACCGAACGGCACGGTGCCGTTGGGCTCATTCGATTGAATCGCCCGCGGGTACACAACGCATTGAACGATCGGCTGATGACCGAACTGGGTACCGCGCTGCGCGGGTTTGAAAGCAATAGCGAGATCCGAGCAATGGTCATCACAGGTAACGAAAAGGCCTTTGCCGCAGGTGCAGACATCAGCGAGCTGCAGCACAAGACGTTCGCCGAGGCTTACCTGGAAGATTTCGTCACAGCCAACTGGGAGGAAGTCACGCGCTGCCGCAAGCCGGTCATCGCAGCGGTCGCCGGCCTGGCGCTCGGAGGCGGCTGCGAGTTGGCCATGATGTGCGACCTGATCATTGCGGCGGAAACGGCGCGCTTCGGCCAGCCCGAAATCAAGCTGGGCACTTTGCCAGGAGCCGGCGGGACCCAGCGACTGACCCGTGCGGTAGGGAAGGCCAAGGCGATGGACCTGTGCCTGACGGGCCGCACCATGGATGCCGAAGAAGCCGAGCGCTGTGGGCTAATCAGCCGTGTGGTGCCGGCAGCCGCCCTGCTGGAAGAGGCCATGCAGGTTGCGACACTGATTGCCGGCTACTCGGAAGTAGCGGTGAAATTGAACAAGGAAGCCGTCAACCAGGCCTTTGAAACTACCTTGAACCAAGGCGTGAAATTCGAGCGCCGGCTGCTGCACGCAAGCTTCGCCACGGCGGACCAGAAAGAAGGGATGCAAGCGTTCACGCAGAAGCGAGAACCTCGGTGGGCTCACCGCTGAATCGGCGCCACCCGCTGCCCGAGCAACTGCAAGGCAGCGGATGCGGCAGGGCTATCTTCCCGTCGCGCACATGCCGAGATCCAGAGAGGCGCGTCTGGCCAGCGCTGCGGCGCTCGGGCGACAACTGCTCTTGCCTCGTTGCAGTTGCTTCCAGAGCTCAAGCGGCTGATTGACGCTCAGGTCAGACTGCTTCACCAGATTTTCCAGGGTCTTGCTGTTCATGCGGCCTCCAATAGCTCAATCCGAGTGGTTGGTGGTCCTTAAAAAAGTCGCGTCCTTGCGCCAGCCGTCGCGGCTTTCCATTGATGCTGAGAATGCTTGCGGCGGGTTACAGCTTGTTGACAGCGTCATCGACCTCTTGGCCGACGGACGAACGGTCGTACGGTCGTACGGAAAAACGCCTATGCCACGCGGGGAAAGGAGAGGGGCATACACGCAAAGGCTGATCAGTTCTGGTATTGCCGCTTCGTTGCTATTGAAATGCAACTAACAAAGTGACTTGCATAGGTTTATCTCGCCGGTTGGTTTCGTTTGGCTTATTTAAACCGTTCATCGTTTGTCGTGATTGTTTTCGAACTCTTAAGCGTGTGACGCCCTCGGAGATAGGGAGGCGACTGCACTGCAGGCGTCAGTTTATTTAGCATTTATTCACACTGGAGATAGATCTCATGTCGAATGATAAGAGCGGAAATCCGGGTAACTTTGCAAACGATCGCGAGAAGGCTTCCGAAGCCGGACAAAAAGGCGGTCATAACAGCGGCGGCAATTTCGCCAACGACCCGCAGCGCGCTTCCGAAGCTGGTCAGAAAGGCGGCCAGAACAGCGGCGGTAATTTCGCAAACGACCGCGAGAAGGCGTCCGAGGCTGGCCAGAAAGGTGGCCAGAATAGCGGCGGTAATTTTGCGAACGATCGCGAGAAAGCCTCCGAAGCAGGCAAGAAGGGCGGCCAAAACAGCCACGGCGGTGGCCGTAACTCCTGATTATTAGTATCAGCTAATAGTCGGTAAAGCGGAGCTCGTTAAGCGAGCTCCGCTTTTTTTGCGTGTCTAAAAAGGCTGGCGAGAATTATAGAACCAAAATTCAATTCAAACTAACTGGCACAGATCGCGTTATGTATTGGCAGAATATGCTTATGTCGCTTTATTTAATTCGTTAATTTGTGATGCAGGATTTGGCCTGTACGTTAAAGTTCAAAAGCTATTCTTGTTGCGGATGGCTGGCCACGTACCGTCCATGGCATCGCGGCCAGCCAGTTTCAGCGAGGTTTGTTACGGGCATTGGCCCGCTTCGTATAGACCTGGGCTGGATTCGCGAACCCAGGCATTACTGCCCGATATCTGACCCAGCGCGTCGTCACCACCGTGGGTGTAATACCCCATTTGGTAGTAGGCCCGGCCGGCTGACAAATGCTGAAGATTGGTGCTGTACCAGTCTTGGCAAGTGTGTCCGTCGTTCCCGCCTTCGCCAGCACGACAGGCTTCCGGTTCTGCGGCATACCACGTGCCCGGCTCGCCCTGGTACAGCTTGACTGACGTCCAGGTATCGAAGGAGCCACCGATGTCCTGCCGGTCGGTCAGCGACAGCGCACGCAGGCTGGAAATACCTCCGGCGACGGCACGGCCGGCGCTGATATGAGCGTTGGGCGACGCGCTGGCAACCTCGCAGGTCGCGGTCGGCGCATTGGGGTCGAACACCGAAACAGTGCGGGTCCGGGTGACGGTATTGCTATCCGTATCGGTCACTTCATAGGTGCAGCTGTAGTCGCCAACGGTGTTGGTATCTACGCTGGAGCAGTCGGCCGTAACCGTGAGGTCGCCATCTTCGCGGTCGGAGGCCGTAGCGCCCGGATCGATGAAGGACTGGCCCAGTGCGACTTTCAGCGGGTTGTCACCCAGCACGTTGATCGTCGGCGTACCGTTCTCGCCGCCGCCATCACGGGCGTGGCGACTGAAGAAGTCCCAGATGATGTCCGGATAGCTCGGGCCGGCGCGGACCGCCCAAGGGCCTTCGCTGCCGTTGGCTCCGCCGACCCAGTAATGTCCGTGGTTGGTATCGGTGGTGTTGGCCGTGTTCTGCGGGCCGTTGAAGAACACCGTCTCGACGATGGAGCGCCCGGTGCCGGACCCGTAGCGGGTGTGCTGGCAGTTGAAGTTGTTCTGATGGTAGGGGTTGCAGGCGGCCTGGCTCTGCTGGGCCTTGGCTGGTGTGTCGTGACTGGTGCCGCCGAATACTTTCAGATGGGCGTCGCGAAGGTTGCGGCCGGCTGGCTGGATGACGGTGCAGTCATTGTTGCTCTGCAGCACCATCAGCGGGATCGCGTAGGTGTCGTTAAGCTCCGCCCGCATGTCGTTGGCGACCTGGTCGACGTTGTGAAACGTCGCATAGCCGGGGCACTGACCGGACAACGAAACCGATGCGGCATCTTCACCGTACGGCAGACCGGCGGCGCTCGCCGCGGCGGCCCAGTACTCGTTATGCGTCGTCGCCGCCACGACCGCCATCGCGCCGCCAGACGACAGGCCGGTGATGAATCGCCGGTTGGTGTCGATGCTGTGCTGCGCCTCGACCGCCTGGGCGATTCTCACCAGATCCTGCGGCTCGCCTGCACCTTCATGCTGGTGCTGGTCGAACCAGAAGCCCCAGCAGTTCTGGTTGCGCAGGCCGTCGTAGCTGGTGATGAATGGCGTCACCAGAATGAAGCCATACTGGTCCGCCGCCGCCTTCAAACCCCACTCGTCGAGTGCATTGGCCTGGGTCTGGCGGCAACCGTGGAGCGCCATCACCATGGGTGCTGGTGTTGAGAGCCCGCTAGGGACATATACCTGATACTGGCGCTCCCGCGAACCGGGGTGACTGCCGGCCGGTAGCGAAGCGGAGGTGACGGTGCCCGCCTGTGCGGGCGTTACGGCGGTATTCAGGGCGATCGCTGCGGTGATCGCAAGCAAACCTCGGATCTTCATAGCTTTTCCTTCCATCTTGTTTTTGTAAGGAATCGCGCGGACGGAACATCCCGCAGCGAAGCGGGCCATGCGCATGTTGTGCCATGAACAGAAATCTTTGGAAAAACAAGGTGTTGCTATGCCCGCATCACGAGCGCGGCGAGCATGTTCCAGCAATCTGGACATCGATGGGAGCCGCCCCATGCGCGGATGGCCGATCTAGAGCCCGTCAGGCCATTTCATGGTCCGTCCGGATTTCCAGACACCGTCCGCTACGCTGGACAATTCAGCGCTAAGGCAACGAGCGGAAATATCCTGACAGCCAATGCCTTTTGAAAACGGCAGGGTTTATGAAACCTTACGGTGACATCTACGTAACGCAGAGAACCTTCTATGACTGAGGCCAAGCAGAACGGGCAGGCGGGTCTGGAGCAGGTGATCGACGGGATCATCGAGCTTGGCAAGAAGCAGGACAACGTCGCCATCAGCGAGATTCAGGACAGCCTCGGACGCCGTAGCTTCGGACCCTTTCTGTTCGTTCCGGCAATCATCGAAATCAGCCCGGTCGGCGGGATACCCGGCCTGCCGACGGTGCTGGCTCTGATCGTTGCGCTGTTCTCGATTCAGATGCTGATGGGGCGCGACCATTTCTGGATGCCGGCTTTCCTCGCCAAGCGCACGGTTAGCGGCGCGAAGCTCGACAAGGGCCTGAACAAGGTGCGCCGGGTCGTGCGATGGCTGGACAAGATCAGCCGCGCACGCCTCGGTTGGGCCGTCCGCAAGGGGTTTCTGCGCCTGATCGCGGTGCTTTGCGTGTTGCTCGCTACTTCGGTTCCGCCGCTGGAGTTGATGCCGTTTGCCAGCACGGCGCCATTCGCGGCGATCGCGCTGTTCGGCCTCGGTATCACCACGCGGGATGGATTACTGGTGATCCTGGGACTGATCGTCACAGTCGGCGCGTTCGTACTGGTCGGCATGGGGCTGCTGGGCTGAGCATGGCCACGACAATCCGATGTGCCGCGCTCGCATGCCTCAATTACGCGCGCGCCTCATACAGGCCAGGTGCCGGTCGTTGACCCGGTTGGCAAACCAGGCGGTGGTCAGGTTGCGGGTGATTTTCGGACTCTCGAGACGGATGCCCGGAAGCACCGCTCGTGGCAGCGGTTTGCCTGCGCGCTTCTCCGCTAGCTCGAACACGCGTTCGTAGAGCCGAGTTTTTTCGAAGCCGTGGGTATCGCCACGTTCCAGCGCGTTGCGTATCGCGGTTTCGCTCATGTCGAGTTTGCCCGCCAGTGAGCGCACCGCCGTCTCGGTCTGTCCAACCTTGCTAGAGCCGTGAATGATGAGGTCACCGTCGAGGGCCAGCTTGATGCCGCTGGCCCGCGCCACCGCATTCTGGAACGCGGCGTTGCGGCTGGCGTACCAGCCGGCATTGAAGTCGGCGAAGCGATAGAGCGGCTGCGTGTAGCTGGTGGGATAGTCCAGCAGGTGCGCGATCCCGAAGTACATGCCGCCACGCCGCGTGAACACTTCGTCGCGGATCGAGCCCTTGCGCTCGTAGGGATATTCCCTGCGGCGCGCTTCGGCGAAGGCGATGCTGACCTGCATCGGCCCGCCGGTCTTGACCGGGTTGAGTGTGCCGAACAATTCTTTGCCAAGCGGCACAATTCCGATGAAATCATCGAATATCGCACTCAGCTGTTCTTCCGTGCGCACTGCATCCAGGCGCTCGTTGTAGGTCTTTCCGTTGGGCGAGCGTACATCCAGCGCAGCATTCACTACGAAGCGCGGAACATGCAGGCGGGCGGCCCGGCGATAAATTTCTTCCCGCGAAATCTTGGCCAGACCGGGCACCGGAGGCGTGGCCTGAAAAGTGGACTCCTGCACGGTGACGGCGAGCACTGCACAGAGATTTTCATCGCTCGGCGGAATCTCCAGCGCATCGAATGCGGCGTAGATGTCGGTGGCCCAGCCTTGGCGATCCGGAATGTCGCCGGGCATCAACCGAACGATCTTCGCCCGTATCGCCTCGGGACGCTGGGTAGGTGTTTCCGGCTGCTGGCTGCCGCAGCCGGCCAGGCTCAACAGTACGACGCTGCCAATAACGGCGAGCGCCCTATGCAAGGCTGCGGTATCGACCCGCCGCACAAGTGCGGTTAGGGGTTCGATGCCAGCTGAAGCCTGCCGGTGAATAAGAAGGTGGAAAGCCATGCCGTTCCGTTTGTCTCGTGCTGTGGGGCTTGGACAATAAAACAGACGAAGCTGCTGACAAAGCTGCGCCGCAAAGGAAGTTTCCTACCAGCCGCTGAGGTTATCCTGAACCCGGCGGTGCGGCCCGCTAGGCATGCTGGCTCTGATTTCAGTCAGGTTTCTGCCGGAACTTGCCCTGTGCGCGTTGTCCCAACCTGACAGATCCGTCCGCACGCCGTGCCCGCACCCGTGCCAATAGAGCGTATTCATGAGCGAAAAGAACTTCGATACTCGGCGGCTTGAGCGCTACGGCAGCGATACCTGCGAGTACCTGCTGGCGATCATCACCGATGAGGACCATGCCTCTCTTGTGGAACTGGACGACGGTGGAACCGGCTGGCAGTCCACGCTGCGTCACGATCGAATCTACCGCGAGGTAGATCCTCATACCGGCCGGCCTCGTTATCGCTTCGAGGACATACCAGAGGATCAGGGCGGTCAGTATCGGCTGATCAGCCAGATCGCCGAAGGCGGGCGGGGCGCCGAGTTTTCCGAGCTCGTGATGTTCGGCAAACGCCTTGTGACCTTCGATGATCGTACTGGCCTTGTCTGCGAGATCCGTGATCAACGCCAGCTGGTGCCGCGGCAGATTCTGATGACTGGCAGCGGTGATGAGGCATTCAAAGGTTTCAAGAGTGAATGGGCGACGCTTTGGAATGATCGACTCGTCGTCGGCAGCCATGGTAAACGGCCGACTGAAGAGTGGGTGAAAATGCTCGACCGCAACTATGGCGTGCGCAGCGTCGACTGGGCTGAGCGCTACCAGCGCATCCGCGATGCGCTCGGAGTAGGGCCGGAGGGCTACGTCATTCACGAGGCGGTCGAATGGCATCCTTATCGCCGCGAATGGCTGTTCTTCCCTCGCAAGATTTCCACCTCGCCGTTCGATCAGGCGATCGACGAATGCGAATGCGGCGCCAATACCCTGATTATTGCCAACGAAGACTTCAGCGAAATTCGTACCGTGCAGGTAGGCGACTGCAATCCCGAACGCGGTATTTCTTCGTTCAAGATCCTGCCGGGGCATCCCGACGAATGCATCGGACTCAAAAGCGTAGAGATCGGCGACCGCACCGAAAGCTACCTGTTCTGCTTCAACCTCGACGGTGAAGTCTTGCAGGACGACATATTCATCGGTGATTACAAATGCGAAGGGTTAGAAATTCTCTGAACTCCGGCTACGCTGATGCTTCCCGAACCAGCTGCAACAGACCTGATCATGAGCCTGCCGAACCGAACGTCCATAGCACCCGCTTCCCAGTTCTGGCGGGACGCGGCGCTGCCGTTTATCGAAGCACGCACCGTAGCTGACGGACGCCGCGTCTGCTACGCCCGACACAGCCACGAAACCTTTTCCATCGGTTTGATCGATAGCGGCAGTAGCACCTATATCAACCGCCATCACCAGTGCCGTCTCGATGCAGGAACGCTGGTATTGATGAACCCGGGCGATGTTCATGCCTGCAATCCGATCGAGAACCAGCCCTGGGCGTATCGCATGCTGTACGTCGATGCCGGTTGGTTGGCTGGTCTGCAGGACGACCTGGGCATGGGCGGCACCGGCTTTCGCCGCTTCTCACCCATCCTGACGCGCGATCCGCTGCTCCAGACGGGGTTTCGCCATTTACATGGTGTCTTGACCGATGAGCTTGCCGAACTTTCACACAAGCACCGCGCCGCGGTGGAGTTCTTCAGCACGCTGCATGAGCGGCTGCGGCTGGACGGGGCCGCGCCGGTGAGCGACTCGAAGTTGCGGCGAGCTGCTGAGCTAATCGCTGACAATTATCAACGCCCGCTCAAGCTTGACGAGATCAGCCATGCGGCCGGGGTGTCTCCGTCGAGCCTGATCCGCTCATTCAAGAAACACTTCGGGATGACTCCGCATGCGTATCTGACCAATCGCCGCGTGCAGTTCGCCCGTGCCGAACTGCGACGTGGCATACCGATCGCCGAGGCGGCGCTGGCGGCGGGTTTTGCCGATCAGGCACATCTGCAGCGTGCTTTCAAACAGTTGCTGGCGGCCACTCCCGGGCACTATCGCTGTCTGCGTCGCGCTCGGTAGCGATCAAAACAACAGCAGATAAGCTGCGCAGCCCGCCAGTAGCGCGGCCATGATGCGGTTGAACAATCGCACCCGCGCGGCGTTGTTCAGGTAGTGCTGCAAAAAGGTCCCGGCATAGGCCCAGCAGGCCAGCGAGGCGTAACAGATCACGAAATAGATCGCCGCAAAGCGCCACACCGAGGGCGCATCGCCGGCCGCCGCGAATAAACCCATTCCAGCCACCGAGGCCAACCAGGCCTTGGGGTTGAGCCATTGCATCGCTGCGCCATAAAGCATGCTGGGGCGCACGGCCGGTTTGTCAGCGTTCAGACTCCCATCGTCGGTAGCCAGCCGAAACGCCATGTACAACAGAAACGCGACGCCGGCCAGCCGGATCGACTGGGTCAACCAGGGCCAGCGCAACAGCAGTTCGCTCAGCCCGAGGCCGATCAACAGCAGCAATAGGGTGAAGCCGATGGTCGCGCCACTGACGTGGCGCATGGCCTGACGCAGACCGAACTGCGCACCGGCACTGAGGGCGACGATATTGACCGGGCCGGGCGAGATGGAAGAGGCCAGCGCAAAGGCCGCCATGGACAGCAACAGACTCATCGGTAACTCCTAATTCACGCAGAGATGTCAGTGCGAAGGCTAGGGGTGGGCGTAGCGCTGGTATTGAACGAAATGCGCACGGTGCTCGGATGGTGGTGACTGGCGCGGCGAAGGGCGTGCTGCAAGCACATTTGGCCCGGCTACCGGGCGCCGGTCGTCATTGGGCTCTGCGCCGGTGCGGATTTGCTGGCATGCGCAACAGCAATGGTTGCGACGCGCAATTGCCATCGAAGCGGCGTAAAACTCGGCATGCTTGGCGCAGTCCAAGCTGGCGCGGCGCTATTGCCGCGCGTCAACCACCAGGAGATCCGATGGCCACTATCGACCTGCTGATCAGCGATTGCGATGGCGTGATCGTCGACAGCGAGATCATCAGCCACCGCGTGTTGTTCGAGGCGTTGAGCCTCCATGTGCCGGCGGACCAGCTGATTGAGGCATTGGATGGGACGTTCGGCCTGACGGTGCCGAGCATCATCGACCTCATCGAAAAGCGCTTCGATTTGAAGTTGCCGAAGACTTTCGATGACGATCTGCGGCGTCACAGCGAAAAAGCGGTAGCCGAGCAAGTCCAGGCCATCCCGGGCGTACGTGACGCACTGCTTGCCATCGATCTGCCGCTTGCGGTGGCGTCCAACAGCCGTCTGCACAATGTCGAGTCGTCGCTGCACCGCGCCGGACTGACCGAGCGGGTTGCCGGGAATATCTTCTGCGCCGAAATGGTGGCTTCGCCGAAGCCCGCGCCGGATGTCTATCTGCTGGCCGCCGAGCGCATGGGCGTCGCGCCGGGGCACTGTCTGGTCGTCGAGGACAGCCCGACCGGTGTCCTGGCCGCGCGCACTGCGGGCATGCAGGTGATCGGCTTTACCGGCGCGAGCCATATTCCCGCCGGGCATGATCAGGCGCTGCGGGAGCTGGGCGTGGCGACCGTGATCAACGACATGCGCGAACTGCCGGCGGCAGTCGCGGCGCTGGCGGGCTAAAACGAGACGGTCTGCGAAGAAACCCCGTTTTTTCGCAACGGTGCGATGACGCTCTTGTCTGTACTGAAACGGACCTGAGCGCGAGTCGCAGATGATCGAGCGTTGGAAGTGGTTTCTCATCCGCATCAGCAAGCGGCCCTGGTTCAGGGCTAGCCTGTTTTCTGTCTTGGGCATCGCGGCTGCGCTGGTGGCATTGGCGGTGGCGCCCTATATCCCCGACGATATCCCGACCAAGATCGGCTCGGATGCGGTCGATAACATCCTTGGTGTGCTGGCATCGAGCATGCTCGCGGTCACGACCTTTTCGCTGAGCATTATGGTGGCCGCCTACGGTTCGGCGACCAGCAACGTCACCCCGCGGGCCATCTCGCTGCTGGTGGAAGACCCCACGACGCAAAACACCCTGTCCACCTTCATCGGTTCGTTCATCTTCAGCCTGGTCGGCATCATCGCTCTGAGCACAGGGCTTTATGGTGATAAGGGCCGGGTCGTAATGTTCGCTGCGACCATCGTCGTCGTGGTTTTGGTGGTCTACGCGTTGTTGCGCTGGATCGATCAGCTGTCGGGGCTGGGTAGGGTCGCAGAGACCACGGCGAGGGTGGAGGACGCCGCAACCCGGTCGTTGTGCCAGCGCATGGAGCAACCCTATCTGGGTGGCTGCCCGCTCGAGGTTGACCCCAAAGCACTGCCGGGCGCGCGTCCGCTGTACGCCGGTAAGATTGGCTTCGTGCAGCACATCGACATGCCGGCATTGGGCACGTTGACCGAGTCGGAGAACAGCTCGGTCTATATCTGTGTGCTGCCGGGTATCTTCGTCGAGCCGACGCAGCCGATCGCCTGGTCCGTGGGTGTAGGCGAGGAGTGTGACGACGCACTGCGCGCGGCCTTCGTCATCGGCGCACAGCGAACCTTTGACCGCGACCCACGCTTCGGAATGACCGTCTTGGCCGAGATTGCGTCGCGAGCCTTGTCGCCCGGTATCAACGATCAGGGGACCGCAGTCGATGTAATCGGTCGCGGTCTGCGGGTGCTGTCGCATCTATCCAGGCCGACTCCACCGGAGGAGCCCAAGTTTGACCGGATATTCGCACCGGGGCTGAGCGTGGCGGACATGCTCGACGACTTCTTTACACCCATCGCGCGCGACGGAGCGGCGCTGGTCGAGGTGGGCATATGTTTACAGCAGGCGCTGGCATCGCTGGGGCGGCTGGGTGATGCAGCGGTCAGAATCGCGGCCGACCGACATATCGAGCTGGCGCTCAAACGGGCAGAAGCCGCGCTCGTTTTGCCCGAGGATCATCTGCGTGTATGCCAAGCGGCTGAACAGGCCGGGTTTGAAACGACCGGCCTGGATGCGATCAGATAAGCGATCCCTATCGGAAATTGCTGCGGCGAAACCTTACGGTTCCTTTACGTCCGCTTCACACGAAGCTGACTGTACAAGGCGTAGAGTTCTTCACAGGCTGACGGAACAGCTTGCTCCCTTGGGTGGGTTTGCCGTGGCCGGGCTGTTGAGCAGCATTCGAGCGCACGGCGGCCCGCTATTTTTTGGTCTGGATGGCCACACTCAAGTTCGTTTAACCAATTTTCATCGTGGGAGACCTGTCACCATGATTCTTCGTAAAGACCTTCTGGCAGTCGTAGCCGGCGTCGCGCTATTCGGGCAGGCGCTGGTCGCCTATGCGGATCTGCCAGATTTCACGCCGCTGGTCGAAGATGCCTCGCCGGCGGTCGTGAACATCAGTACCAAGCAGAACAAACCCGCGCGTGGCGCGCTGGCGCAGATGCCGGATCTGGAGGGCATCCCGCCCATGTTCCGCGAGTTCTTCGAGCGTGGTATCCCGCAACGACCCGAGCGCCGAGAGGCTCAGTCGCTGGGTTCGGGCTTCATCATTTCCGAAGATGGCTATGTGCTGACCAACAACCACGTGGTTGCCGATGCCGATGAAATCATGGTGCGTCTGCCTGATCGCAGCGAACTGCAAGCCAAGCTGGTCGGAGCCGACCCGCGCAGTGATGTGGCATTGCTGAAAATCGAAGGGGACGATCTGCCGACGGTCAAGCTCGGCAGCTCCGAAGCATTGAAAGCAGGCGAGTGGGTCGTCGCCATCGGTTCTCCGTTCGGCTTCGATCACACCGTGACGGCGGGCGTGGTCAGCGCGACTGGTCGCAGTCTGCCGAATGAGAGTTACGTTCCCTTCATCCAGACGGACGTAGCAATCAACCCAGGCAATTCGGGTGGCCCGCTGTTCAACCTCGACGGTGAAGTGGTGGGTATCAACTCGCAGATATTCACCCGCTCCGGTGGCTTCATGGGGTTGTCGTTCGCCATCCCGATCGACGTCGCCATGGATGTCGCCAACCAGCTGCGTGAAGACGGCAAGGTCAGCCGTGGTTGGCTCGGGGTGGTCATTCAAGAAGTGAACAAGGATCTGGCCGAGTCGTTTGGTCTCGAGCGTCCAGCCGGTGCGCTGGTGGCGCAGGTTATGGATGGTGGGCCGGCAGCCAAGGGCGGCCTGAGGGTGGGTGATGTGATTCTGAGCGTCAACGGCAAGTCCATTGATATGTCGGGGGATCTGCCGCACCTCATCGGTGCGATGAAACCTGGCACCACCGCCAAATTCGAGATCGTGCGTGACGGCGACCGCGAGACCTTGAGCATCGAGGTCGGTGCCTTGCCCGCAGACGGCGATTTGCTGGCCTCGTCTGGTGGCGCGGGCGGTACTACCCACAGCGATAACCGCCTCGGTGTTTCGGTGACCGAGCTGACCGACGCCCAACGTCAGGCGCTCGAAATCAACGGTGGTGTGGTGCTCAGTGAAGTCAACCAAGGCCCTGCGGCGATGATCGGCCTGCGTCCGGGTGACGTCATCACGCATCTGAACAACCAGGCCATCGACTCGGTAGAAACCTTCAGTCAGGTCGTCAAGTCGCTACCGAAGAATCGCTCCGTGTCGATGCGCGTGCTGCGTGACGGACGGGCCAGCTTTATTACGTTCAAACTGCCGAAATAACGGCCTAGCCCTGAACACGAAATCCGGCCCGCTTTGCGGGCCTTTTTTTGTACCCATCACTGTTGGGTTAGACGAGCGATGGCGAAGATAGGCCGTCGGGTCTTACCGAACGATAGGGGCCGGGCTGCACCGTTGCGGCTTATAAACGCGTTGTGTGGATGCCGGGTTATTAGCGAGCTTTGCAGCGGGGCGACGGGGGCGGGCCACCAGTTCGCCGCCGCAGTTAGGGCAGATGAAACCAAGTTTCGACTCTGCGCACTCCGTACAGAAGGTGCACTCGAAGGAGCAGATCAACGCTTGCGCAGATTCTGGCGGCAAATCAATGTTGCAGCATTCGCATCCAGGCCGAAGTTCTAACATGCAAATCTCCCAAGGATTCAATTATCTGGCAGCGCCTTGCCACCTGAAGATGTGAATGAACTGGTCCGCAGCAAGGACCCTCCAAGTGCTGATACTCGTTGCACGGATTGCTTAAACTAATGCGTGCCGCTCGGTGACGCACCGTTTCGCCGAGTTTTTACGCCTTGATTCTAATCAGGGTGTCAGGGGAAGAACTATTGAATCAGGCAAGAGCGAAACCGACCCGCTCGGTACCGTTGCGCAGCCGTCTGCTGACGATCGCGCTTGCCGGAATTCTGCCTCTGGCATTGGTCGCTGGGCTGGGTCTGGTATCGATAGTCAATGACCAGAAGCTGCTGGCGAAGCAGCGCAGTCTGGAAGCCACACGCCTGGCCGCCACGGCAGTCGAGGTCGAGCTCAGGCGGTCACTGGACGTGCTGCAGGCGTTATCGCAATCAACGCTGCTCGATGAGGATGATATCGACAGCTTCGCTGGTATGGTCCATCGCGTATTGCCCTCGGTGCCCAGCTGGTATGCCCTGCTCGTTATCACGCCGGACGGCCAGGTCATCCGGCGTATTTCGCGGCACGACTCGCCCGCATCCAAGGCGATTGCCGAGCCGCGCAGTTTCGCTGAACTGATGCGCACTGGTGAGCCGCAGGTCGGCAACATGGGGTTGGGCCCCGGCGGGGTGTGGGGGATTCCCATACGCGTGCCGGTCGATATCGAGGGGAACACTCGCTACGTCCTGACAGCGGTGCTCAAGCCTGAATCCATCGTCGAGGTCATCAGCGACCGCCGATTGCCGCCGGGCTGGATCACCACAGTGCTGGACGCCAGCGGCATGCGCATCGCACGTTCTCAGCGGCACCAGGAAACCGTGGGGCAGCTGGCGTCTCCGACGCTCCAGAGCATGCTCGTGGACAATCCCGCCGACGAAGGAGTGGGCATGGCCATGACGGTAGAAGGTGCTTCGGCGTACACCGCATTCGTCCGCCTGCGTCCCTCCAGGTGGGTTGTCGCCACGGGTGCGCCAACCGAAACGGTGGAAGCTGGCGCCGCTCGGGCTTTCACGCTCTATGGCGGCGGACTGTTGCTGTCCCTGATGTTTGCCGTCGCCGCAGCGTTGTTCGCGACGCGGCGAATCAACGTGCCGATGCGTCAGTTGCGCCGGGCGGCGCAGGCCATCGGTCAAGGCCAGTCGTTACAACAGGTACCGAACAGCGAAATCGAAGAAGTGCGCGAGGTTGGCCAGGCACTGGCTGCCGCTGCGCAGGCGCGTAGGGCGAGCGAGGCCGAACGTGACAGCATGCTGTCGCAGCTGGAACTGGCTCAGCAGGACCTGACCGAGCAGATAAGTGATCTGAATTCGCTGCACACGCTCGGCAATCGCCTGCAGCAATTGCCGACGCTGGATGCTCAACTGCAGGCGATCATCGATGTGTTGTGCGAGCTGCACAGTGCGACCCACGGTCTGCTGGCGCTTAGCGACGGCGGGTCACCCTTGCGCATCCATGCGTCGAAGGGGTTTTCGACAGCGTCACTTGAGCTACTGGACAACGTAGCGCCCGGACTCGGCGTTTGCGGCGCAGCGGTACAGGAAGGCTGTCGGGTGGTGGTGACGGACACCGAAACCGATCCGCGCTTCACTGAGTTTCGCGTCGTGTCCCGTATCGAAGGGTTCCGCTCCGCTCACAGCACGCCGATCCTGCATAGCGACGGCAGCGTCCTGGGCACTTTGACCGTGCAACTCAAAGAGACGCGGCCCCCGACCGAGCGTGAGATTCGCCTGGCCGATCTTGCGGCTGGCCTTGCTGCGGTATTCATCGACCGGGCACGGGCGCAGAGCAAGGCCGGCATGTTTGAGCGGCGACTGCAGGTGGCGCTGGATTCGTCCACCGTTCCGTTCGCCATTCTTTCCCCGCACCTCAATGCTGCGGGCGAGTTACATGATTTCCGGCTGGACTTCATCAACCCGACCGGTGCCGAGAGCTTGCAGGGAACGGTTGTTGAACTGACGGGGCGGCGCATCAGCGAAGTGCTCGGACCCAATGCCAATCCGCAAGCGATCGACACGCTGGTGGCGGCGGCGACGCAGCAACAGCCGCGTGACATAGAGATGCGCAGCACTGCCTTTGCCAGCGAGCGCTGGGTGCGCCTGATCGCCACGCCCTTCGAGCACAGGCTTGCCGTCTGGTTCGCTGACGTGACCAAGTCCAAGCGCCAGGAACAGGCGATTCTGGAGTCCGATCGGCGCAAGGATGAATTTCTCGCAACCTTGGCGCACGAGCTGCGTAATCCGCTGGCACCCATTCGCCTGGCCGCTGGTCTCTTCGGCTCTCCCTCTGCATCCGAAGCCCAGAAGTTGCGCAGCCAGCAAATCATCGAGCGGCAGGTACGACATATGGCCCTGCTGCTGGACGATCTGTTCGATATCTCCCGCATCACCCTCGGCAAGTTGATGCTGCGTAAGGAATCGCTGGTTTTGCGGACCGTGATCGAGGCCGCTATCGAGACCGCACGGGCCAAAATCGAGGCGAAACAGCATGAGTTGATTGTCGAATTGCCCGAAGAGCCGATCCTGCTCGACGCCGATCCACTCCGGCTCGAGCAGATACTGGTCAATTTGCTGAACAACGCCGCCAAGTTCACCGCTCAGGGTGGACAGATCCGAGTTCGCGCCGCGTTGAAAGAAGGGACGGCAACGGTGTCGGTGACCGATAACGGCTTGGGCATTGCTCGCGAGCATCTCCAACTGATTTTCGAACGATTCGCTCAGGTGCCAACGACCCAAACACAGGTCAATGCTGGCCTGGGCATTGGGCTGGCGCTGGCCAAAGGGCTGGCCACTCTTCATGGCGGCGACATTCGCGTCAGCAGCGAAGGGGTTGGGTTGGGGGCGGAATTCGAGTTGAGTCTACCGGCGCTGGCCCCACCGCGGCGCGAGGCGCAGCCTGTGAAAGCCGACGAGTCTGGGGCCCATACGCGGCGGGTTTTGGTCGCTGACGACAACCGGGACATCGCCGAAACCATGGCCGAAGTCCTCCGGCTGGAGGGCCACGACGTGCATCTGGCCTTCGACGGGGTCGAAGCCTTCGAGCGCTATCGGCAGCTCGAGCCAGAAGTGGTGTTATTGGATATCGGCATGCCTGGACTGCGTGGCGATGAGGTTGCTCGGATGATCCGCTCGTCGGATTCGCGTGTTCGGCTGGTGGCGATCACTGGCTGGGGGCAACCGAGCGACAAGGAGAATGCGCTGGCGGCCGGGTTCGATGTACACCTGACCAAGCCCGTCGATATCGCTCAGCTGATAGCGCTTGTGGGCTCCTGAAATCATGCCTGTAACGCCGGTGATGGTTTCATGGCGTGCCGCTGAAGCGATCGAATGCATCGTTCCTTAGTCGTACGGCAGAAAAAATTGTGTTGCAAAGGGGCTGTTTTCTGGCACCTTGAGCACCGACTGCATCACCGGATCGATTTCGATCGGTCCGGCATGAAGTATGTGGACTCGGGAGAGACTGCAGCGACATCGTCGCCGGCAGCGCCGAAGGAGCAACCGCCCCGGAAACTCTCAGGCAAAAGGACCGATTCCACAGGTTTGACTCTGAAGAGCCGTCGGGTGTCGTCGCCCGCCGCACCGAAGGAGCAAGCGAACTCCGCTCGTTGGAGCTCGCGAAACTCTCAGGTCCAGAACAGAGGGGGCGTCTGATCCGCATGTCGCGGACGGACTCTGACCCTTGACGTTCTGGAGCGACACAATGAAAACAATCGCTGTCATTGGTGGCGGTATTACCGGCATCACCACCGCCTATGCGCTGGCCAAACGCGGTTTCGACGTAACCCTTTTCGAAAAGCATCGCTACGCCGCGATGGAAACCTCCTTCGCCAACGGCGGGCAGCTCTCCGCCTCGAATGCCGAGGTCTGGACTCACTGGTCAACCATCCTCAAGGGCATGAAATGGATGCTCAAGAGCGACGCGCCACTGCTGGTCAATCCCAAGCCCAGCTGGCACAAACTGTCCTGGTTCGCCGAGTTCATCGGCTCCATCCCGCAATACCGTCAGAACACCATCGAAACCGCACGCCTGGCCATTGCGGCCCGTGAGCATCTGTTTGCCTGGGCCGAGGAAGAGGGCATCGACTTCGACTTGAAGAAGGCCGGCATTCTGCACATCTACCGTGACAAGGCCGGCTTTGAGCACGCTGGCACCGTCTCCACACTGCTGGCCCAGGGTGGGCTGCCGCGCCGCAGCGTGACGCCGGACGAGATGCGGGCCATCGAGCCAACGCTGGCGGGGCAGTACTACGGCGGCTATTACACCGAGTGCGATTCCACCGGCGACATCCACAGCTTCACCAACGGCCTCGCGGCAGCGGCCATTCGCCTGGGTGTCGAATGCCGTTACGGCCAGGATGTTAAAGCTGTGGCGACCAACGGCAGCCAGGCCAGTGTCATTCTCGGCACGCCAGGCGGCGACGAAACCCTGGAATTCGACGGCATGGTGATCTGCGCCGGTACGGCCAGCCGAGCCTTGGCCGCGCAATTGGGCGACCGGGTGAACATCTATCCGGTGAAGGGTTATTCGATCACCGTCAACCTCAACGACGAGGCCAGCCGTGTCGCAGCCCCGACCGTGAGCCTGCTGGACGACGAAACGAAGCTGGTAACCAGCCGCCTCGGCGACAATCGTCTACGTGTCGCGGGAACCGCTGAGTTCAATGGCTACAACCGCGACATCCGCGCGGATCGTATCCGTCCGTTGGTGGACTGGGTCAACGAATGCTTCCCAGGCGTCAGCACTCAGAGCGTCGTGCCCTGGGCCGGGTTGCGCCCGATGATGCCGAACATGATGCCCAAGGTTGGCCGCGGCAAATCGCCCTGCATCTTCTATAACACCGGCCACGGCCACCTGGGCTGGACCCTGAGCGCCATTACCGCGGACATGATCGGTGACGTGGTAGGGCAATCGCTGGGCTCACAGGCGCCCATATCCACCGGAACTGGACAGGCTGCATTGGCCTGACCCCATAGTGATAGTCGCGGAACGCCGCGACTATCACTCATCCCGAGTCAGCACTTCCAATAGCTCAATCTCGAACAGCAGGTTCGAGTTCGGCTTGATGTGTTCGCCGATCTGCCGTTCGCCGTAGGCGAGGTGGGCGGGGACGAAGAGTTTGCGTTTGCCGCCGACCTTCATACCCATCAGCCCGATGTCCCAGCCTTTGATGACGCGTCCGGTGCCGATCACGCATTGGAACGGCTTGCCGCGATCATAGGATGAGTCGAAGGTGGTGCCGTCTTCCAGCTGGCCTCGGTATTGAGTGGTGATGAGTGCGCCCTTGACCACCTCCTTACCGTCGCCGACCTGGATGTCTTCGATCTGCAGTTCGTTGCTCATCGCTCTCTCTTCTCATGCGCTTGAAGCAGCGCGGGGCGGGTGCCGAGTGATCGGCAGTTGCCGGTCGGGGCGGGCATATTACCCGTACGCATGGTTGCCGCCCATCAGTGCGCTCATTGAACGGGCGAATCGACAATGTCGTTCCAGTCCGGGTGCTTCTTTACATAGGCGGCGACGAATCCACACACCGGGACGATGCGCTTGCCGCGCCGGCGGGCATCGTCGAGTGACTGGCGAATCAGTACGCTGCCCATGCCCTGGCCTTCGAGGCTCGGATCCACTTCGGTATGAGAAAAGACCAGACGGTCACCGTCCTCCCGGTAAGCGGCAACGCCGAGTGTTTTGCCGTCGATGTCCAGCAGGTAGCGCTGTTGTTCTTCGTCGTGTCGAACCTTCGCGTTGTTCTCGCTCATCGGTGGTTTCCTTCTCATGATTGCAGGGCAGGGCGTGAGCCCGACCAATGTTCTCAGTGGTTCGCGCTTGGCGTTGAGCTACAGCTCATCGACCAGCTGTTTGCCCATTTCAGTGCCGCGCTCGAGCGCTTCGTCGAAACTGTGGTAGTGCTGCGTCTGATCGACGCTCACCGGGACGACGATCTCGCGATCTTTCACGACCTCCGCGCCCGCCGCCCAAAGCGTCTCGCCAAAGGTTTCGTATTCATAACCGGTGAGATGCACGATCACATCGTGGTCTCGATAGACCAGCCGGTGGCTATGCGGAATCTGGTGATTGCTGCCGTTGGGGATGTGAGCAGGAGTTTCGAAGTAGGGTTGTTCGGCGTCCGGTTTGACTGCCTTGGTCATCGCTGGGCCTCCCATGGGTTGTCTGGATTGGGCCCGATATCAATGTGCATCGTTCCATCGTGAGGAAAGCGAGCGACGGGCGCATCGCTCTGCCGGCGCCCCCCATCGCGGCAAGTGACCGATGAGTTCTGCAATAACGCATGAGCGATCTGCAGCTTTTCCCTGTTGTTCTGCTGATTCATCCGGTTAGCATCGGTTGAACCGCCGCGCCGGATTGGCCGGAGCGACCCCATTCAGCAGAAGAGAACCCCCATGACTGAACGCGAAATCGTCGTTGTCGGTGCGGTGCGCACGCCCATTGGCTCCTTTGGCGGCGCGCTGAAGGACATCGATCTGACCACCTTGGCGACGACCGTCTGCCGCGCGGCGCTGAAGCGCTCCGGCACGCCAGCGGACGCCGTGGGCCACGTGGTGATGGGCAACGTGATACCCACCGAGCCGCGGGATGGTTATCTGGCGCGAGTCGCTGCGGTGGACGCCGGCATACCGCTGGAAACCCCCGCGTTCAACGTCAATCGCCTGTGTGGCTCTGGCCTGCAAGCAATCATTTCCGCCGCGCAGTCGATCCTGCTCGGCGATACCGATGTAGCCATTGGCGGCGGAGCGGAGAGCATGAGCCGCGGGCCGTTCATTGTGCCGAATATGCGCTGGGGTGCGCGCCTCGGGGATGGCGCGGTGATCGACTACATGAACACGCTCCTTCACGATCCCTGGGGCAAATTCCATATGGGCGTGACGGCGGAGAACGTGGCCGAGCGCTACGCGATCAGCCGCGAACAGCAGGATGCCTTGGCCTTGGAAAGCCAAGCGCGCGCCGCCCGGGCGTTGGAGAACGGCTACTTTCGGGAGCAGATCGTTCCGGTTGAAATCCGCAGCCGTAAAGGCACCGCTTATTTCGATACCGACGAGCATCTACGCTCGGATCTCACCATGGAGCGTCTCGCGGCATTGAAACCGGTGTTCAAGAAGGAGGGCGGCACCGTGACCGCAGGCAACGCGTCCGGCCTGAACGACGGAGCCGCGGCGCTGATACTGGCCGAGGCGGGACGGGCGAAGGCACTCGGGCTGACGCCCATGGCGCGATTGGTCGGTTATGCCCATGCCGGTGTCGACCCGGCTTACATGGGCATCGGTCCGGTGCCTGCGGTGCGCAAGGTGCTGGAGCGCACCGGCATCAGTCTGTATCAGATCGATGTGATCGAGGCCAACGAGGCCTTCGCCGCCCAGGCCTGTGCGGTGATGCAGGAACTCGGCATGGACCCGGGGCGAGTCAATCCCAACGGCTCTGGCATCTCGCTCGGGCATCCAGTGGGTGCGACCGGCGCGATCATTACTGTCAAGGCGATCCATGAGCTGCAGCGCATCCAGGGCCGCTATGCGCTGGTAACCATGTGCATCGGCGGTGGACAGGGCATCGCGGCGATCTTCGAGCGCTGCTGACCGGGAGCGCGGCATTTGGCAGAAGCCGTTCAGCTGACTGAAGATTTTGCCGCGCCAGCCGACAAGGCTGTAGCGAGGTGATATCTACGCCACGAGACCGGCTTTCCCACAGGACCATCCATGAAGAACACATCCGCCACCGACGCCTTATCGCTTCTGCTGTTTACACTACGCAGCGGCAAACAGATGGCGATCAACCTGTTGAAGGTCAGCGAGATCATTCCGACCCCGTCGCTGACCCGGCTTCCCGAGTCGCACCCTCATGTGAAGGGCGTCGCCACGCTGCGTGGTCAGCCGTTGACGGTGATCGACCTGAGCCTGGCGATCGGCATGGCGCCGCTGCAGGACCCCAGGGGCGGCTGCCTGATCGTCACCGAAATCAGCCGCTCGAAGCAGGGGTTGCACGTTCAGGCGGTGGTGAAGATCGTCCACATCCAATCTTCGAAAATCCTGCCGCCGCCGTATGGGGCGCGTAACAGCTCCTTCATTACCGGCACGGCTGAGGTAGACGGCGAGCTGATCCAGATTCTCGATGTGGAAAAGGTGATCCACACCGTTGCGCCTGCTCCCGCAGAGGCCGACATCTCCGACCTGGATGATCAGGACGCGCAGCTGCTTACCGAAACCCGCGCGCTGATCGTCGATGACAGCCAGGTGGCCGTGCATATGTCGGTATCGGCCCTGAGCAAGATGGGCGTCACCTGTCATGCGGTGCGCAGCGCCCGAGAGGCTTTCGAGAAGCTCGATAGCCTGAAGGACAGCTACGAGGCGATCAACGTGGTGGTATCGGATATCGAGATGCCGGAGATGGACGGTTACTCCTTCACCCAGGCGCTGCGTAAGCATCCCGATTACGCCTCTATCTACGTGCTGCTGCATACCTCGCTGGATAGCACCATCAGTACCGACAAGGCAAAGGCGGCCGGGGCCAACGACATCCTTACCAAATTCTCCCCGCCGGAAATGGCCAAATGCATGTTGCGTGCGGCGCGGGTGATCCATCTGGGTGAGGACGTCGCGGCAGGCTGATCAGCCGTTCCTGGTGATGGCGCTAACGATGTATCCGTAGCCCACCGAGCGGCTTTACCGCTTCGGTGGGCTTCTCGTCAGCATCTGTCGTTCAATCCTCGGCATTTTGCGATGTATGAATCCTGCTCTGCGCTCAAGCTTCATGGCTGGGCGCCGATATGGTGCGCGCGGGACCCAGGCTGGCCGCAAATAAAAACAATCATTCAACCTGAAAGACCCCGAATCGAATCTTTGAATGGACGTTTTTAATGAACAGCTGGTTTGGCAACATCGCGATCAACAAGAAGTTGGGGCTGGGCTTTGGCTCGGTGCTGATATTGACTCTGGTATTGGCCTGGAACGGTTGGGGTAGCCTTGGCAGCGTCATCCAGCGTAGCGGATGGATGACTGAAATATCCGCCTTGAATGACACGCTTACCGGGCTGCGGATTGCCCGGCTGCAGTTCATGCTGGCCAACGGCGATCCGGTTTCTACCGAGCGCCTTGACGACAAACTCGAGATCTATCTGGCTCAGCAGTCGAAGCTCCTCGGCACCTTCAAGAACCCCATCAATGTGGAGATGCTCAAAGAGCAGAGCGGGTTCAACGACGACTATCAGCGTTCGCTCGACAAGATGCGCAAGGCCTACATCGAAGCGAACGCCGCGCAAGGAGCGGTCAACGCCGCGGTGGGCGTTCTGGAGGAGCGGACTGGCGCGATCTATCAGCGAGTGATCGGCCTGTCGGACTATGACAGTTCCCGTTTTGCGCAACTGCAAGGCATCGCGCGGATCAGAGAAGAGCTGAAGCAGGTACGGTACTTATTCAGTGCCTATACCGCCAAGCCTACCGCCCAGAATGGCGATGCCATGATCGCTCAGCTGGATGCCGCGCAGTCTGCCCTGACTCAGTACGAGCGGACATTGGACGGCAGTGCGAATGATCTGAATGTGATCGAAACGACGCTCGGGCAGTACCGCACGGCTCTGCTGAATTTCCGAACTGCGACCGACACGATTGCCGTTGCACGCCAGGAAATGACCGACGTTCAGGCCGAAATCGTCAGAATCAGCGACGCCTTGTACCAGTTTCAGCTGGATCGGCTAGACATCGAAAGCGGCGACGCGCGCACTCGCCTGATCGTCAGCACTCTGCTCGCGCTGCTGTTGGGCATCCTGGCGGCATGGGTGATCACGCGCCAGATCACGCGTCCATTGCAAGACACGCTGAGAGACGTCGAGCGTATTGCTGCGGGTGACTTGTCTGCGAGCGCGCCAGTGACGCGTCGCGATGAGATGGGGGCCCTGCAGAAAGGCATTCAACAAATGGGTGCGACGCTACGCGACCTCATTGGCGGAATCCGCGACGGCGTTACCCAGATCAGCAGCGCTGCCGAAGAACTGTCTGCCGTGACCGAGCAGACCAGTGCCGGGGTGAATAGCCAGAAACTCGAGACCGACCAGGTCGCCACCGCCATGCATGAGATGTCGGCGACGGTTCACGAGGTTGCCCGCAACGCCGAGCAGGCAGCGTTTGCCGCAACGGAGGCTGATCACGAAGCGCGAGCGGGTGATCAGGTGGTCGCCGAGGTCGTCACGCAGATTGAGCGTCTGGCGGCCGAGGTGATTCGCTCTACCGAGGCGATGACGGTGCTACAAGGCGAGAGCGACAAGATCGGAAGCGTCATGGGCGTGATCAGAGCGGTCGCCGAACAGACCAACCTGCTGGCGTTGAACGCTGCCATCGAAGCGGCCAGGGCCGGCGAGGCGGGGCGTGGTTTTGCGGTGGTGGCTGATGAAGTGCGCGGACTTGCACAGCGCACGCAAAAATCCACCGAGGAGATCGAAGGCCTGGTGGCTGGCTTGCAGAACGGCACCAAGCAGGTCGCGACGATCATGCTGAGTAGCCGTGAACTGACGGACAGCAGCGTGGCGCTTACCCGCAGGGCTGGCGAGTCGCTGGAGAACATCACGCGCACCGTTTCGAACATCCAGTCTATGAACCAGCAGATCGCCGCGGCCGCCGAGCAGCAGAGCGCCGTAGCTGAGGAAATCAGCCGCAGCGTATTGAATGTTCGCGACGTTTCCGAGCAAACCGCAGCGGCGAGCAACGAAACCGCAGCCTCCAGCGTGGAGCTGGCCCGTTTGGGTAATCATCTGCAGATGATGGTGAGCCGGTTCAGGATGTGACATCCGGCGTCGGGCCTGCTAGCGCCATGCTGTCAGGCCCGACGCGAGTGGCCGCGTCGATGATTCTCTAGGCATGTTTGCGAGCGTTGCCACGTAGAATGTTGCCTCGCAAAGATGAGGAGGCGAACGGTGGATTTACAGCAGGGCTTCGTCCTGGCCCGGCACTGGCGCGACACGGCGGCCGGGACCGAGGTGGAGTTCTGGCTGGCGACCGACGCCGGGCCGCGCCGGCTCCGCGTGCCGTATCAGCCTTCGGTGGCGTTCATTCCGGCGACGCAACAGCGCAAGGTCGAGATACTGATCAAGGGCGAACGCGACGTCGAATTGCGACCGCTGAATCTGACCGATTTCCGGCATCGGCCGGTGCTCGGGCTCTATTGCAAGCAGCACCGACAGTTGATGAACCTGGAAAAGCGCCTGCGCGCGGCTGGGCTCGACGTCTACGAAGGCGACATTCGTCCGCCGGAGCGCTATCTGATGGAGCGCTTCATCACCGCGCCGGTCAGCTTTATTGGCCAGGCGAATGCGCAGGGCGTGCTGGTCGATGCACAGCTGAAGCCCGAACCGAACTATCGCCCGCAACTGAAGCTGGTCTCGCTGGACATCGAAACCACCATGCGTGGCGAGCTGTATTCCATTGCGCTGGAAGGTTGCGGGCAGCGCCAGGTCTATATGCTCGGGCCGGCCAACGATGACGCCAGTACGGTGGATTTCCAGTTGGAATACTGCAACAGCCGCAAGCAGCTGATCGAGCGGCTGAACGACTGGATGGCGTTGCATGATCCGGATGCAATCATCGGCTGGAACCTGGTGCAATTCGACCTACGGGTGCTGCGCGAACAGGCCCAGCGTTATCAGGTGCCGCTGCGGCTGGGGCGTGGCGGCGAAGAGATGGCCTGGCGCGAGCATGGTAGTCGCGGCAATCATTTCTTCGCTGCTGCGGCGGGCCGGCTGATCATCGACGGCATCGAGGCGCTACGTTCGGCGACCTGGAGCTTCCCCTCGTTCAGCCTGGAAAATGTCGCGCAGACGCTGCTCGGCGAAGGCAAGGCGATCGACACGCCGTACCAGCGCATGGATGAAATCAACCGCATGTTCGCGGAGGACAAGCCGGCGCTTGCGCGCTACAACCTCAAGGACTGCGAGCTGGTCACGCGAATCTTCCAGGAGACTGAAGTGCTGACCTTCCTGCTCGAACGCGCCACGGTTACCGGTCTGCCGGCCGATCGCAGTGGTGGCTCGGTGGCCGCGTTCGAACACCTCTACATTCCGCTGATGCACCGCCAAGGCTTCGTCGCGCCCAACCTAGGCGAGCGGCCGCCTGAGGCCAGCCCCGGCGGTTTCGTGATGAATTCGCAGCCGGGCCTGTACGAATCCGTGCTGGTGCTGGACTACAAGAGCCTTTACCCGTCGATCATCCGCACCTTTCTCATCGATCCGGTGGGGCTGGTCGAAGGCATGCGCCATCCCGAGGACAGCGACTCGGTGCCGGGCTTTCGCGGCGCGCGCTTTTCTCGGACGCGTCATTGCCTGCCGGCAATCGTCGAGCGCGTCTGGGAAGGGCGTGAGACGGCCAAGCGCGAGGGCAACAAGCCGCTTTCGCAGGCGCTGAAAATCATCATGAACGCCTTTTACGGCGTGCTCGGCTCCAGCGGCTGTCGCTTTTTCGATGCGCGGCTGGCGTCGTCCATCACCTTGCGTGGGCACGAGATCATGCGTCGCACCCGCGAGCTGATCGAGGCCGAGGGCTACAGCGTGATCTACGGCGATACCGACTCCACCTTTGTCTGGCTCAAGCGCGCCCACGATGACGAGGACGCGGCACGCATCGGCAAGCACCTTGTGCAGCGGATCAACGACTGGTGGCGTGACCATCTGCAACAGGAGTACGGCCTGCAAAGCGCCCTGGAATTGCAGTTCGAGAGTCACTTCAAGCGCTTCCTGATGCCTACCATTCGCGGCGCGGAGGAGGGCAGCAAGAAGCGCTACGCCGGGCTGGTCACGCGTCCCGATGGCAGCGATGGGCTGGTGTTCAAGGGGTTGGAAACGGTACGCACCGACTGGTCGCCACTGGCCCAGCAATTCCAGCAGGAGCTGTACCGGCGCATCTTCAACCGCGAGCCCTATCAGGATTATGTGCGCGACTATGTACACCGCACGCTGGCTGGTGAGCTGGATGAGTTGCTGATCTTCCGCAAGCGATTGCGCAGACGGTTAGATGACTACGATCGCAACGTGCCGCCACATGTGCGAGCCGCACGGATCGCCGATGACTACAACCTGCAGCAGGGCCGTCAGCGGCAGTACCAGAACGGCGGCTGGATCAGGTACCTGATCACCGTGGCCGGGCCGGAGCCGCTCGAGGTGCGGCGTGCGGTGATCGACTACGACCATTACGTGACACGCCAGCTGCTGCCGATCGCCGATGCGATCCTGCCGTTCGTGGGCGACAGCTTCTCAGCGCTGATTGACGACCAGCTCGGACTGTTCTGAGTTGCGCTCTATCGTGGTCAGCAAAGCCAGCTTAAGGACAGATAATCCGTATATGAATTTAATAGTTGAAATAATACATATGCGGAGTAATCTGTTGGCTATGCGATAACCAGGTAGAAGTAACGATGAAAACCGAACAGGCGATAAGCAAGCCGGACATCCATTCACCCGATGCGGGGCGAGTTGCGCTGACGTTCTTCTTCAACCTCATGCGACTGTGGGATTGCAGTGCCGAGCAACAGCGCGTGCTGCTCGGTTCGGTGGGCAACACGACCTATTTCAAATACAAGAAGCTCCCCGAAGTTCGTTTACCGCGCGATACGCTGGAGCGGATTTCCTATCTGATGGGCATCCACAAGGCGCTGCGGATCATCTTCAGCAACCAGGCGGAGCGCGCATACGAATGGGTGCACAAACCCAATGACGCCGCGCCATTCAATGGCACGAGCGCGCTCGACTACATGCTCGGTGGGCAGGTGGTCGATCTGGCGGACGTACGACGCTATCTCGACGGGGTTCGTGGTTGATGGCGTGGCCGGAGGTGTTGCCAGCTTGGCGGAAGGCGTATCGCATCATCAACAGCTCGTTTCCACCGTTGACGGTGTTCGAAGACACGCTCAGTCCGGATGATCTGGAAATCGCCTTTGCGCTTGAGGCCATGACCAATGATCGTTTGCGCGAAGAGGCGGGGCTATTGCGGCGCGTGGCGCCCGGTGATCGGGTCAGCGGGCCGGGCTCGACGCCAGTGATGGCGGCCTTCACCCATATCGGTAATGCCAGCCGGTTCAGCGATGGCAGTTACGGTGTCTATTACTGCGCCAGTTCCATCGATGCGGCCATCGCCGAAACCAAGTTCCATTTGGAGCGTTTCCTGGCGGCCACGCGTGAGGCGAATGTCGAAATCACCATGCGCGCGTACGTGAACAAGATCGTCAAGCCGGTGATTGACGTGCGCGCCATGCCTGAGTTGCATCAGCCCGATCCGGCCGCCTATGGCAACAGCCAGGCATTTGCCCGCGAGCACCGTGACGGCAAGGCCTGGGGCCTGCTTTACCGAAGCGTGCGGCTGGACGGGCATGAGTGCGTCGCTGCATTTCGCCCGCAAACGGTCTCGCTGCCGGTGCAGGGCCCGCATTTTCGCTATGTGTGGGATACGCGTGCGGGCGCGATCACCCACATTCTGCAGATCAGCGAAGTGCTGGTTTGAGCCTCCAGCGGGGCGTTGTTGATCATGATCAAGTCCGCGCGGGGGGTGGCCGAGTAGCCTGAGCGCTCAGCTAGCGCACAGAGGCCCGAACATGGCCAAGAAATTTCCGATGAATCCACCCCATCCCGAACGTATCTGTTGGGGCTGCGACCGCTATTGTTCGGCGGACTCGCTCGCCTGCGGCAACGGTGCCGGTCGTACCCAGCACCCGGCGGAAATGATGGGGGACGATTGGTACCTGTACGGCGATTGGGGTTTCGATCTGATCGCGACCGACAAGCCGGACGAAAAGGCGGGTTGAGCGGCCGAGCGAGTCGTGTCCAGATTGTCGGCCTAGTGACGATTGAGCCGATTCGCCGAGGCCGTATCGAGCACTTGGCGCACCTTGGCAAGTAGCTCGCTGATTTGAAACGGCTTGACCACCATATCCATACCTTCGGCCAGAAAACGGTCGCGACGCACCGCATTTTCCGCATATCCGGTCATGAACAGCACCGGCAGGGCGGGACGATGGGTCCGCGCAACATCAGCTAGCTCGCGCCCCGAGAGCTGTGGCAGGCCCACATCTGTCAGTAGCAGATCGACGCTTGGATCGTCCTGCAACACCGATAACGCCGTCGCGACATCTCCCGCCTCGCTGCAGCGATAACCCGCTTCGCTGAGCATCTCGACTACCAGCATGCGCACCGCCGGCATGTCTTCGACGATCAACACGTGCTCGCTATTGCCCTTTGGCGTGTCGCCGACGGGTGCTGCGGTGTGGCCGACATCAGTAGCCGCGGGCAACACCAGCGTCACTTCGGTGCCCTGGCCAACGACACTATCGATCCGCGCCTCGCCACCTGACTGACGGGCGAAGCCATAGATCGAAGACAGGCCCAGGCCGGTGCCTTGGCCGAGTGGTTTGGTCGTGAAGAAGGGCTCGAATACCTTGCCGATGAGCTTTGCGGGGATCCCTGCGCCATCGTCCTTCACGCTCAGCGCGACGTAATCACCATCGGCCAGTTCGGTATTGCCGGTGGATCGCATGGATGTCGTACGGATGACGATATGGCCGCCGTCAGGCAATGCGTCCCGTGCGTTGATGACCAGATTCAGCACAGCGCTTTCCAGCTGATTGGCATCCACCTGTGCGATCGCACCTTCCTCGCAGAGGTCGAGCTTCAGCTCGATGCGCTCGCCAATGGTGCGCTGCAGCAGCTCTTCGAGGGAGCGAATCTGATCGTTGATATTGGCGGGGCGGGCGTCCAGCGGTTGTTGGCGGGCAAAGGCCAATAGCCGATTGGTCATCGAGGCGGCGCTGCGTGCGGAGCTCAAGGCGGTGTCGGCGAAGCGTAATACCGCGTCGCTGCGGCCTTCCTGAAATCGCTGTTTGAGCAATTCGATGCCGGTGATGATGCCGGTCAGCAAGTTGTTGAAGTCATGAGCGATGCCTCCGGTCAGCTTGCCCAGAGCGTCCATCTTTTGTGCCTGCATCAGCTGCGCTTCGGTGCGCACACGTTCGGCTACCTCGCGTGCGAGTTCGCTGTTCACGCTGTCGAGTTGTTGCAGTTGCGAGCGTTCGCGTTGGCGTTGCTCGGTGACGTCCTCGACGAACACGAGGCCAAGGTCGACGGCGCGATAGGGCGAAACCTGCCATTTGGTTTCACGCAGCTGACCCGCGACGTGCATGCTCAGCGTGCCCTGCCAGCGAGCACCGCTGGCCAGGCTCTGTCGAAGCTGCTGCAGCTTGTCTTCCTGATTATCGGCAAGGCGGGCAAGCAATGCCGAAGCACCGTCACGATCCCCCAGCAGCAGTTCGAATGCCGGGTTGCATTCATGGATTTGCAGCTGCGCATCGATCACGACAATCGGTGCGGCCACGCTGGTAAAGATCTCACGAAAGCGCGCTTCGCTTTCGCGCAGCGCGTGCTCGGTGTCACGGACGCGCAATAGCGTGCGCAACGTGGCGAGCAATACGTCCGGGTCGACCGGATGAATGAGATAGGCATCCGCCCCGGCATCGAGCCCGGTGATGATGTCTCCGGTCTGGATCGACGCGGCAGAAACGTGAACCACGGGCAGCAACTGGGTGCGCTCGTCGGCACGCAGCTGCCGGACGATATCGAAACCGCTCATGTCGGGCAGGTTCACGTCGAGAATCAGCGCATCGATTGCTTGCTCGGCGATGAGTGTCAGGCCTTCGTCGCCGGTTCCGGCTTCGAACACGTCGTAGCCGTGCCGCTCCATCACTCGACGTATCGCGTAACGCGTCGCGGCGTTGTCATCGACCACCAACAGTTTGCACTTACGCTCCATCGACCGGCTCCGTGGCAATAGATAGCGGAATGATGACGAAGAAGGTCGAGCCGATACCCGGAGTGCTTTCCACTCCGACACGCCCACCGAGCAGTTCGGCGAATCGCTTGCACAGCGACAGTCCCAGACCGGTGCCGCGCAGACGCTTCTGCAGAGGCGTGTCGATCTGCACGAAATCTTCGAACAGGTTGCCGTGCAGGCCATGCGGTATGCCGATACCGCTGTCGGTGACGGCGAAACAGACTTCGTGCTCGCCTTCGCGGCGTGCCGAAATACGTACCTCTCCGCGCTGCGTGAACTTCAATGCGTTGGAAATGAAATTTCGCAGAATCTGAGCCAGCTTCTTGTCATCGGTGTACAGGCGCGGGATGTCTTGTGGCTCTTCGAAAATCAGGTCCACCGTCTCGGCATCGACGATGGGGCGAAACATGCCGCGCAACGCGGCGAACAGATCAAACATGTCGAACCACGCTGGTGAAATGCTGATGCGACCCGCCTCGATCTTCGCCAGATCGAGCAGATCATCCACCATATCGCTCAGTTCAGAGGCGGCACCACTGATGAACAAGACCTGCTTGTGCTGCTCCTCGCTCAGTGGACCGTCCAGCTCGTCGCTGAGAAGACGCGTGATGCTGCGAATCGAGCCCAGCGGCGTGCGGAACTCGTGGCTCATGTAGGACAGAAAGCGGCTTTTGAGATCGGAGGCCTGGCGCAGCTGCTCGGCTTGAATGTCGAGCTCGGCATACAAAGCAAGAACGCCCTGATTGGTTTCGTCGAGCTCGGCGCGTAGCGACTCGTTCTCGCTGCGCAGCCGTTCCAGCTGGCTGAGGTCGGTATCGTTAACACCGTTCGAATCAGTCACGCGTTGCCTCCAGAGCGATTACCAGAACGGTCGCATCGTCGCGTCCGCGACAATAATCACGGTGCAGCACTGCGGCAATAATAGCGGGGTGGCGATGCACCAGCCCCGGGTAGTCACGCAGGGTCCAGCGAGATTGCAAACCATCGCTATACATGACTAGTAATTGATGTTCTTCAACCGGGTAGTCGAATGCGCGCGCTTTGCGAAATTGCGATCCAACGATCCCTGGATGCGAGGCGAGGCCCCGACTTTTTTCCACGTTGAGCAGGCTGGCGCCGATGTTGCCAATTCCGGCAAAGCGCAATACCCCGACGCGGGGATCGAACACCGCGACGGCTGCAGCGCCGCCACGGGTTCCGCACATCGCCTGATGCATGTCGGCAATGCTGGTTTCCGGGTCGGCGAAGGGGGCTGCGGCGAATGCGCTGGCACCACACTTGGCGGCGTGCTCCGCATCTTCGCCGTGGCCGATGCCGTCGATCACCAATGCGCTGATCCGTTGCTTATCGCAGGCCATATGCCAGACATCACCACATGCCGGGTCGTTATTCAGCGAATGTTGGCTGACGCCAAAGCGCAGAAACGGAACTGCAATGCCGCGTCGAAATAACTGCACGAGTACGACCGAGCCTTTGTCGTCCGAGTAAGCGTCGAATACCTGTGCCTGGCGCCTTAGTGCACCCAGCCCTGTTCCCTGGGTACCACCAGTGGAAAACCCATCGGCCAGGCATTCGTTGAGGTTGAAGCCCGGCCCGCTATCCACAGCGACGATCTCGACACCGCTTCCGGTTTCTGCCGCGATCGAACGCAGGTGCAGGGAGCCTTGGCCTGCGTGCTTGAGCAGATTGGTGGCGAGCTCGGTAGTTGCCAGGGCCACGCGTCCGGCATCGGTTTCGTCGAAACCCAGTTCCGTAGCCAGGCGTTGCGCAACGCGGCGGGCGTGGCCTACCTGGCTGCTGTCGTCGATGGGTAACACCTGCGTCATCGAGCCGGGGATATTCATGCCCATCGGACGATACTGATTCGGGTACCGATGCCTGGCGTACTCTCGAGTTCAAACTCATCCACCAGCCGTTTCGCGCCGGTCAGTCCAAGACCGAGCCCACCACCCGACGTCCAGCCATCGGTCATGGCCAGCTTGATATCCGCTATTCCAGGACCTTCGTCACGGAACGTCAGGCGGATACCGGTGCGGGCGCTTTGCTCGATGACCGCCCAGTCCATGTCGCCACCACCGCCGTACACCACCGTGTTACGGGCCAGCTCGCTGACGGCGGTCACCAGCTTGGTCTGATCGATCAGGCGCATGCCGCAATCCTGCGCGATGCGGCGGACTGCCTGGCGCGCCAGTACCACATCCTGTTCGATGCGTACCGGCAGGCTGCCACTTTCGCGCACGGTCATTTTTCGGCCATCCGTTTATGCAGCAGCTGCATCCCTCGTTCAACGTTCAACGCCGTGCTGACGCCTTGTAGTGTCAGACCCAGTTCGACCAGCGTGATTGCAACGGCCGGCTGCATGCCGACCACGACGGTCTCTGCGTCCATGATGCTGGAAAGGCCGGAAATCGAGCTGATCATCCGGCCGATGAACGAGTCGACCATGTCCAGTGCGGAGATATCGATCAGTACGGCACGGGCCGAGGTCGCGCTGATGCGCTCGGCGAGGTCGTCTTGCAGGGTCATGGCCAGCTGGTCGTGCATGTCGACTTGAATGGTGACGAGCAGAAAGTCACCCATTCGCAATATAGGGATGCGTTCCATCACACCGCCTTGGTTACAGTCAGGCCGGAGCGGCGCAACGCTAATGCCAGTGCGTCGGCGAGGGATGCCTTAGTGACGATGCCTTGCAGATCCAGGCCGAGATGAACGATGGTTTGGGCAATCTGCGGACGTACGCCGCTGATGATGCAGTCAGCACCCATCAGGCGGATGGCCGTGACGGTCTTGAGCAGATGTTGCGCCACCAGCGTATCGACGGTAGGTACGCCGGTAATGTCGATGATGGCGATTTCCGAACCTGTGTCGACGATGCGCTGCAGCAACGATTCCATTACCACCTGAGTCCGCTGCGAATCCAGCGTGCCGATCATGGGCAGCGCCAGTACGCCATCCCACAGTTTGACCACCGGCGTGGACAACTCGAGCAGCTCTTCCTGCTGACGCTTGATCACCGCCTCGCGGGACTTCTGGAAAGTACGCACGGTATACAGACCGAGGTCGTCGATCAGTTCGGACAAGGCCCAGAGCTGCTCGGCCAGCAGCGCCGGCTCGTCGGCATATTCGCTCTGCAACAACGGCATCAGCGGGCGTTTGAGCGAAAAAATGAAGCCTGCGGTCTGCTGTGAATCGAAACCTAGCTGCACCCGGCTATGGGACAGCTTTTCCAGGTACTGACGCATCTCGTCCCAGCTGGCTGCCTTGACGTCACCCGACTCGGTTCTGCTGGCACCGGCGATCAGCAGACGAATGAATTCTTCGGTTTGCTGGCGAAAATCTTCGGTCTTGATAGTGCGGTACAGACCGCTGGATTCCAGTTCTGCAGTCCATTTGTTGAGCAGCTCTGACTGATTGCTGGCGATGACGTTGAACGTGCGTTGTTGCAATAGAGCCATTGGCGCTGATTCCTGAGTAGACGCATGCTGGGACGGCTGGGCATGCGGATATGATTCGAATGGATTGCTGGCGTTCCGGGCAGCGCGAGGAGTTCTGCCTCAGCGCTCGAACCACAGCGAGCCTTAGTCTGAAGGACCCTTCGAAACGCCGAATAGCCCGCATTTCGCCTCAAGTTGTGCACTGGGTCAAGGAATTTACACCCCTGATCTTGAGCGGAAGGCAGGGTGTGTTTGTGCCAAGCGCAAATGGGGGCTCGAGGTTTGTACCGAGGCCTATCAGATCGCCGGAGAATGTCGATTGGCCTAACAACCGCAGCAGCAGGGCTTGCATCGGTCTGACCGAGGCTATCCGTTCGGCGGATATGTGTTGTCCGCTCTTTAGAAAACGTCCCAGCGAGCGATGAACTGGCATAGCGACAAAGTCAGTACAACGCAGCCCTTCGCAGGAACCCAAACCATGCTGGTTGGTAGCTATAACGAAATTCTAGTGTTCTTCTCGTTCCTCGTTGCTGTGCTTGCGTCCTACACCGCACTCGACATGGCGGGGCGCGTTGCGACCGCTCAAGGTCGTGCGGCGCGCCTATGGTGGTTCGGTGGCTCGTTTTCCATGGGGCTAGGCATCTGGTCGATGCACTTTGTCGGCATGCTGGCCTTCAGTTTGCCGATTCCGCTTGGATACGACCCCTTGATCACTACGGCCTCGTTGGTCATCGCAATCGCTGCGTCTGCCTTGGCGCTCTGGCTGGTGTGCCAGCAGACGCTGCCCTGGCTGCGGCTCGCGCATGGCGCGGTTCTGATCGGCTGCGGTATCGCGGTCATGCACTACAGCGGCATGGCGGCGCTGCGAATGCAGCCGGGCATCGTGTATGACATGGGATGGTTGAGCGCTTCGGTGGCCATCGCCATCCTGGCCTCGGCCGCTGCGCTCTGGCTCGCATTTCGCCTGCGTGCGAACGTTTGTCGCGTACGGTTATGGCGGGGTATCGCCGCATTGATCATGGGGCTGGCGATCGCCGGCATGCATTACACCGGCATGGCAGCGGCGAGCTTTCCGGACGGGAGCTTCTGCGGCGCGTCCAATACCGGTCTGGATACCAACTGGCTGGCTCTGTTGGTGATCATGTTGACGCTGGCGGTCCTGGCGATCGCACTGATTGTCTCGATACTGGACGGCCGCATGCAGAGCCGTACCTCGTTGCTGGCCAGTTCGCTGGAAAAGGCCAACAGTGAGCTGATCCAGCTCGCCCTGCATGACAACCTAACCAGATTGCCCAACCGTCTGTTGCTCGAAGATCGGCTAAGTCAGGCGCTCAAGGTTGCCCAGCGGGAGTCGTCCACGTTCGCCGTGATGTTCATGGACCTGGATGGCTTCAAGGCGGTGAACGACGCCTTCGGTCACCATATCGGTGACGAATTGTTGATGAGCGTTACCGAGCGGCTGCGCTCGTGCATTCGGGCCCAGGACACGTTGGCGCGGTTGGGTGGGGATGAGTTCGTGCTTCTAGCCGTCATCAGCGGGCCCGATGATGCCGCGACGCTGGCCGACAAGCTGGTGCAATGTATTGACGAGCCCTTTGCGCTGTCCCGTTATGAACTGCGGGTGTCGCTCAGCGTCGGCATTGCGGTGTACCCCAGCGATGGTGAAACCGAGCGCGACCTGCTGCTGCATGCCGATGCCGCCATGTACCACACCAAGAGTGCCGGCCGGAACGGCTACAGCTTCTTCGAAGCCTCGATGAACGCGAATGCGGCCGAGCAACTGCAATTGCTTCACGATCTGCGCATGGCCGAAGAGCGGAATGAGCTGCGCCTGCTTTACCAGCCGAAATTCGAAGTGCCGACCGGGGATGTGCAAGGCTTTGAGGCGTTGCTGCGTTGGCAGCATCCGACGCGTGGCTTGCTCTCGCCCGACGTTTTTCTGCCGCTGGCCGAGAAAACCGGCTTGATCATACCCATTGGGAATTGGGTGCTGGCCGAGGCGTGCCGCCAATTACGCGAGTGGCATTTGCAGGGGTTCAGCCATTGGAGTATCGCGGTCAATCTTTCAGCCGTGCAGTTCGAGCAACCGGGCCTGCTGGAAGTGGTGGCCGAGGCGATCGACCGCCATTGCATTCCCGCAGCGAATCTGACGCTCGAAATCACTGAAACCGTAGCCATGCGCAACGCGGAGGCAACCATCGAAACCTTGAGGAGCCTTACCGAATTCGGCGTGAAAGCCTCCATTGATGACTTCGGTACGGGATATTCGAGCTTGCTTTATCTGAAGAGACTTCCAGCTAGCGAGCTGAAAATTGACCGTGCGTTCGTCAAGGAAATGAGCGTTGGCAATGAAGACTCGGTGATCGTTTCGGCAATCATTGCGTTGGGTAAAGCGCTGGGCCTGGAGATTGTCGCGGAGGGTGTGGAAACAGCGGAGCAGCGAGCGTTTCTCACCGAGCTCGGCTGTGAAACGCTCCAAGGCTTTCTGCTCGACAGACCTATGGCCCCTGAACAAGTCCTCGAGCGCATGACGCAGGCAAGACCGGGTTGGTCATCGTCCGTAGCAGGCGCCACGAAGCGGATATCCGAACCCGGTTAGGTTTGGGCTAGGGTCTGTTACCGTTTCGGTCGCTACGAAAAGCCGACAGGCCTTAGAACCACCGGTCGTTGCGCTTGCGACCGCGCGTCATGGCCGGAATGATCAGTCCGGCCAGCAAGCCCGCGCCAGCGATGCTGCCGCCGTAAACCATGTAGCGCATCAGTACCTGATTGTTCTCGTCACCCAACCGAGCCTGGGCGTCGCGCAGTTCCGATTCAGTGGCCGTAAGTGCTTCGTCGAGCGCTTTGCGGCGCGCTTCCAGTTCGTCGATTAATGCCTTGCGCGAGTCCAGAGTCTCTTGCATGCCCTGAACTCGGGCCTTCCAGTTGTCATCGATTGTCTTCAGTTCTTCACTGAGCTCGGCAACCTGCTGTTCGAGCTGCGGTAAACGCTCGGCCTGGCCGGGAATTTCCTGCAGATCACTGCTGCGAATCCAGACGCGATCGCCGTTCTCGCCGCGAACCTGGCTGTAGTCGCCCTGGGTATCGAGTAATTCGACCTGCTGCCCGGACGTAAGACTGCCGACGATGCGATAGCCGTCGGTTGGACCGCTTCGCACGTAGGTGCTTAATGTGTCGCTGACCCAGCGATCATTGGTCGCTTGCTGGGCATGGGCCGGTGCGATGACGGCCAGCAAGGTGCCGAACAGACCGGCACGAACGGAGTTGCGTTGAAAGGTCGACCAGGTAACACGGGAAAGAGCGAGAAGATGACGAGATAAGAACATGGTGGTCTTCGCGTTGAAAAAGATGAAGGCCCAGTGAACAGGCCGAAAAATAAACGACCCGAAGCTGGCGAGTCGGCCAAAAAATGCCGGGATGGGCGACAGCAGGCGTGCGGATGTGCCGATTGGGAGGTTGTCCCAGGGGTTGGGCCACGACCTCAGTAGGCTGCAGACTGGACTGACAGCGGGACGCCCTTAGGGTTCATTAAATTTTCATCATTTCATGCAGCGCCTGGCGCGACCCGGCATGACGTTCGGCTCTGACTTTAACCAAGCGGTGGGAGGAGGCTGAACACCGTTATAGCCGCTCGACCGGATGCGCCTGAATCAACACCTGCTCCTGACGAAAGCGAGTTTCCAGCGAAGCTCGATAATCGTTCCACCAGTCGCGATTAAGCTCGGACGCCAGCCCTTCGTAAATAATCAGGTCGTCGCGCACCGCCGAGTTGTCGTCTTCGCGCCACAGTCCATTGACTGGCGCGCGTGTGTGAGCGGTCAGGCCGCCGAACTGTTGCATGAGTTCGTCGCGCACCTCGGCGAACAGTGATCTAGGCAAGGCTTGCCCGTCATTGTCGTAAAGCGGGAGCAGTAGTTGGATCAGGTGCATGGGGCAGGTTCCAATGCGTAAGAGGAGTATCGGTACGACCGCCGAGAAGTGGTCGGACCTGGCCGCCAAAGATGAGCGGAAGGCAGCTAGACGCAAACCCAGCGCTGTTCATCATCTGGCAGCCCATCGTGCGCGGACGTTCCGGCCAGGAGCCGAACGGCAGTCGTCCTTAGAGGTTCGATGGCCTGGAATCGCCGTCAAATGCCCTACCAGCGGCGCTGCGGTCTGATAGGCGGAAACGAATTCACCGTCGCAGCCGGACTCCAAGCTAGACAAAATCCGTTGGAGGAGCCTAAAAATGGAATCATCTAACCCCTCGGTGACCGCCTTGCAACAGGCTCAGGACATCACATCGCGCTGGTCGGACGGGGAGTTGGGGGCCGAAGAAGCGCAGCAAGCCCTTAAGGCCGTATTCGATCACTGGCAACCCGGTGACCCTACGACCCAGGCCGAGCACGTTACGGAGGCGGCGCTGTCGGCCGCGCGGATCGCTTTCCAGGATTGGTTGCAGCGCGGCGAAAACTGCGAGGAGCTGGTCACCCAACTGCGCTGGATTCTCGACCCGTCGAAAGACGGCGTCACTGATCCCGAGCTCAACGTCTACGCGCCGCAGCGCTCCGAGTGAAGCGTCGCAACGGGCAGAAAGTTTGCAGACCTCAACGCACCATCAGCATGACGACCGTTATTGCCAACACCAGCGAAACGCCTTTCCAGAACAGCACCGGGTTGCGCTCCATCAATGGTGGCCGCGCCTTGTTGAGAAATGCCTGGTTGGGCTGGCGCAACTCGAAGACGAACTCGGACAAGTCCTCGTAGCGCTTGTACGGGTCGGGATGAAGCGCCTTGCGTAGCACATCATCGACCCACACCGGGATGCCACGGTCGTGTTCGCGGATCGGTTGGTAGCTGAGTTTGTTCTGCGCAGCGCGGGTGCGACAGCGGGCGACCTGGGTGCCGTAGGGCAGATGGCCGGTGAGCATCTGATAGGTAATGACCGCCAGTGAGAACATATCCGAGCGAGGCGTCCCGCTTTCGCCGAGAAAATATTCCGGCGCGGTGTATTGAGCGGTGCCGAGCAGATCGCCGCGTTCGATGGGTGACTCGATTTCCATGATGCCAGCGACACGGGTCGAGCCGAAGTCGATGATTTTCACTGTACCGGTGGCGTCGATCATGATATTCGCCGGGCGTAAATCCTGATGCAGCATTTCCAGCCGGTGGAAGGCGCGCAGCCCTTTGGTTATCTGCTCGATGAGGCCGCGTACCGTTTCCAGGTCCGGTCGCGGGTTGTCGATCATCCACTGGGCCAGCGTCTGGCCTTCGATAAATTCGCTGACGCTGTATAGGTAGTTGCGCTTGCGCGTCTGCAAACATGGCTTGACCACATGGGCGCTGTTGATGCGCCGCGCGACCCATTCTTCGGTGAGAAAGCGTTCGAGGTATTGCACGTCCCGCTGCAGGTCGATTGACGGAGTCTTGATGATTACCGGCGTTTGGCTGCCGTTGTCGGTCGCGAGATAAACGTGACTGCGGCTACTGGCGTGCACTTCGCGAACAATGGTGTAGCCATCGAACTCGGCCCGCGCCTCGAGAATGGGCGGGAAGGGCAGTTCGGTGAGTTGCAGGTAGAGTTCGTCCGCCGCCCGGATCGGCAGCTCATCGACGCGCATTATCTGTACCGTGAGGTTGTCGTCGCTGCCCTGTTGCAATGCTTGGGCGACAATTTCCCGAGCGGCTGCATCGAGATCATCCGAGCTGCGCGCGATGGCCTCGAGCATGAACGACGCACTGACGAATTCGTAGGCACCATCGGTTGCCAGGATAAAAGTGTCGCCGACCTCAACCTGTTCGGCGCGATAGTCCAGATCCAGCTGCGGCTGAATGCCTAGCGCCCGGCTCAGATGGCTCTTGTCTTCCGAAACCCACATCCGATGATCATTGGTCAGCTGTTCCAGCGCCTTGCCCTGGACCCGATAGATGCGTGAATCGCCGGCATGGAAAAGGTGCGCTGTGGTCGACTTGATGACCATGGCGCTGAAGGTGCAGACGTAGCCGCGGTCCTTGTCGTAGCGGTACGGGCTCTGCTGGCTTTGCGCGTGCAGCCAGGAGTTGGTGGCCATCAGTACGCATTGCGCCGAGGTTTTCACGGACCAGGAATCGGAAGTGCAGAAATAATCAGCGAAAAAGCCGGTGACCGCCGATTCGCTGGCGATGTGGCTGACGGCGCTGCTGCTGATGCCATCCGCGAGGGCGATAGCGATGCCCTTGCTGCTTAGTTGGGGCTCTTTGGGGATGTAGACGCCGTGGAAATCCTGATTACTTTCCTTGCATCCCTTGTCGGTGTGCTGGCCCACCGAGACCTTGAGTTGACTGCTCATCTGCTTATGAATCGGTGGGTTCTCGAGTGTAGGCAATCCGCAGCGGGGGACGCCGAGTTCTTGCTCGGCGTTATGCCGCGTTTGGTACAGCGATCGCGAGCAAGCTCGCTCCTACAAGAGCTGTGGCGCAAGAAACTTTGCGGCAATCGACAGCCAGCTTTTGTAGGAGCCAGCTTGCTGGCGATCCGTGCGTGAACGATCGCAGCAAGACCCCTGGCTCCAACAAAGGGCCGGATCAGCGCACCAGTGCGCGCTTCGCGCCAGTCTTGATATGGGTGGTGTAAAGCGTCAGGCCGGTGAACGCCAGACCACCTACCAAGTTGCCCAGCGCGGTCGGGATTTCATTCCAGATCATGTAATCCATGACCGAGAAGTCGCCGCCCATGATCATCGCCGAGGGGAACAGAAACATGTTCACCACCGAGTGCTCGAAGCCCATGTAGAAGAACAACATGATCGGCATCCACATGGCGATGGCCTTGCCGCCCACAGTGGTGGAGATCATCGCACCCACCACACCCATCGACACCATCCAGTTGCACAGCATGCCGCGCAGGAAAATGGTCGCCCAGCCGGCCGCGCCAAACTCTGCATAGCCCAAGGTTCGCGCTTCACCAATGTGTGAAATTTTTTCGCCGATTACGCCTGGATCGCTCGAAAAACCGGTGGTGAAGACGAAGGCCATCATGAACGCCACTGTCAGCGCCCCGGCGAAGTTGCCGACGAATACCAAGCCCCAGTTGCGCAGCACGCCGTTGACGGTCACGCCTGGACGTTTGTCGAGCAGGGCCAGTGGTGCCAGCACGAAGACGCCGGTGAGCAGATCGAAGCCCATCAGATAAAGCATGATGAAGCCGACCGGGAACATCACCGCGCCCAGCAATGGCGAGCCGGTCTGGACGGTGACGGTAACCGCGAACACCGCGGCCAAAGCGAGGATCGCACCGGCCATGAAAGCCCGGATCAAGGTGTCCCGCGTGGACATGAATATCTTGGACTCGCCTGCGTCGACCATCTTGGTGACGAATTCCGAAGGAACCAGGTAGGACATTTTTCGATTCTCTATGGTGTTGGCAAAGCAGGTCGGAGCCTGCCGTTGGTGTATCGCTACTTGTTGTGTTGGGCGACGCTCATGCCGCAGCTATTTCCACCGCATCGCCGTTCAGGCGCACCGGCCACACCCGCAGGCGCTGCTCGGGATATTCCAGGCAAGTGCCGTCGGCTAGGCGGAAGTGCTGCTTGTACAGCGGTGAGGCGATCACCAGGTCGCCCTTGAGCTGGCCGAGAATGCCGCGGCCGATGACATTGGCGCCGGATTTCGGGTCCTTGTTGGCGATGGCGAAAACCTGTTCGCCGGTCTCCGTATCAGGCAGGTGAAACAGCGCCACCTGTTCCCCGTCGACCCAGGCGACCACGCCGGAATTGGCCACCAGATCGCGGCGGCTGCACAGCGCCCGCCAGCTGGCGGATTCAGTCGATTGCATGCGTACGGCGTTGGTATGGCTCATCAGAGCACCTCCTCGGTTACGGGAATCAGGTGAAGTTCGGATGCGTGCACCGGGCGGCGCTGGCCGCGTTCCTTGACGAAGTGGATGTCCGGATCGCCGCGCTGGTCGTTGACGAAGGTGCGGAAGCGCTTGAGCTTTTCCGGGTCCTTGATGGCGTTGGCCCACTCGCATTCGTAGCGATCGACCACCAGCTGCATCTGCGCTTCCAGCTCGGCGGCGAGGTTCAGGCTGTCGTCGATGATGACGTCCTTGAGGTAATCGAGGCCGCCTTCGAGGGATTCGCGCCACACGGAGGTGCGCTGCAGCTTGTCCGCGGTGCGGATGTAGAACATCAGGAAGCGGTCGATGTAACGGATCAGGGTTTCGTCATCGAGGTCTGTGGCGAACAGCTCGGCGTGGCGCGGACGCATGCCGCCGTTACCGCTGACGTAAAGGTTCCAGCCGTTCTCGGTGGCGATCACGCCGATGTCCTTGCTCTGCGCCTCGGCACATTCGCGGGTGCAGCCGGAAACACCGAATTTGATCTTGTGCGGCGAGCGCAGGCCTTTGTAGCGGTCCTCCAGGCGCAGCGCCATGCCGACGCTGTCCTGTACACCGTAGCGGCACCAGGTGCTGCCGACGCAGGATTTCACCGTCCGCAGGGATTTGCCGTAGGCATGTCCGGTCTCGAAGCCGGCCTCGATCAGCTCGCCCCAGATATCGGGCAGTTCGTGCAACTGGGCGCCGAACAGGTCGATGCGCTGGCCACCTGTGATCTTGGTATAGAGGTCGTATTTCTTGGCGACGGCGCCGAGGGCGATCAGCTTGTCCGGGGTGATTTCACCGCCGGCGATGCGCGGTACCACGGAGTAGGTCCCGTTCTTCTGCATGTTCGCCATGAAGGTGTCGTTGGTGTCCTGCAGCGGAATCAGCCCAGGGTCGGTGATCGGCTTGTTCCAGCAGGAGGCGAGGATAGAACCCACCGCCGGCTTGCAGATGTCGCAGCCGGTGTGGCCGCGGCCGTGCCTGGTCAGCAGCTCGTCGAAACTGATGATGCCCTCGACGCGGACGATGCCGTACAGCTCCTGGCGAGTGTGGGCGAAGTGTTCGCAGAGGCTCTTGTCGACCTCGACCCCGCGGGCCATCAGCTCGTGCTCGAAGACTTGCTTGAGCAGCGCACTGCAACCGCCGCAGCCGGTGCCGGCCTTGGTGGCAGCCTTGAGCTCACCGAGATCGGTGATACCGGCGTCGACCTGACAGCACACCGCGCCCTTGCTGACGTTGTGGCAGGAACAGATGATCGCGGTGTCGGGGAGGGCATCGGCGCCCAGAGTCGGTGCGCCATCGGACAGCGGCAGAATAAGGCTGGACGGATCGGCCGGCAGCTTGATGCCGTTCTGCGCGTATTGAAGCAGCGTGTCGTAGTAGCTGTTGTCGCCGATCAGCACCGCGCCGATCACTCGTTTGCCGTCGGCGGAAAGCACCAGGCGGCGGTAACTGGCATTGGTCTCGTCGATGTAACGGTAGCTCTTGGCACCGGGCGTGGCGGCATGGGCATCGCCGATGGAGCCGACATCGACGCCAAGCAATTTGAGCTTGGTCGACATATCCGCGCCGCTGAACGGCTGATGCGGCTCGCCGGTAAGCAGGGCGGCGACGTTACGCGCCATGGTGTAGCCGGGTGCGACCAGACCGAAGACCATACCGTTCCAAGAGGCGCACTCGCCGATGGCGAAGATGCTCGCGTCGCTGGTGCGGTAGTCGCCGTCGATCACCACACCGCCGCGCGGCGCGATCTCCAGCTCGGCGCTGCGGCCCAGGGTGTCCTGCGGACGAATGCCGGCGGAGAAGACGATCAGGTCGGTTTCCAAGAACTCGCCGTCGTTGAAGTTCATCCGGTAGGCGTATTCCTCGCCGATGACGATCTCCTGCGTGGCACGCGACAGGTGTACCCCGACGCCTAGCGCTTCGATACGGGCCTTGAGCGCGGCGCCGCCTTCCTCGTCCAGCTGGACCGGCATCAGGCGCGGGGCAAACTCGACCACATGGGCTTCGAGCCCGAGCGATTTGAGCGCATTGGCCGCCTCCAGGCCGAGCAGTCCGCCACCGACCACCACGCCGCGTTTGGCGTTACTGGCGGCGGCGCGGATTGCATCGAGGTCGTCAAGGGTGCGATAGACGAGGCGCGAATTGCCTTCAGCGCCCGGAATTGGCGGTACGAATGGATACGAGCCGGTCGCCAGGATCAGCTTGTCGTAAGCCTGGCGGCCTTCGCTGGTGACCACTTCCTTGCGTTCCCGGTCGATCTCCAGCACTTGCACGCCGAGATGCAGGTGCACGCCATGCGTGGCGTAGTAGTCGGCTTCGCACATGGCGAGGGAGTCGGCATCGCGGCCACCGAAGTATTCGGACAGATGCACCCGGTCATAAGCGCGCTGGCGCTCTTCGCCGTACACATGCAGTTGGTACTGGCCCAGAGCACCGCGCTCGATCAGCTGCTCGACGCAGTGGTGACCCACCATGCCGTTGCCGATGATGATCAGTGTTTCGCTTTTGATCGGGGTGACGATTGCGTTCATGACCGTTTGTCCTCAGTCGAAGCCGTTGCGAGGCGCCGCCAGCAAAAAAGCAAAAAAAAGCCTGGAGCTGTCTGCCAGCTCCAGGCGCCTTTGCCTGGTATTCAGAAAAATGTGGTGGGGTGATGGCCCGAGCCGCGTTGCCCGGTTCACCCGTCCCGTGCCGCTTGCGGCTAATGATCTACGTTGACCTGCGGGACGCTCTGCCGAATCGATCGGCAGGCTTTGCATGTGACATAGCAGATTGCATGCCAGCGACGTGTAAGGTGTCAGGACGGAGGCAGCCGCTGCCAAAGTGTTGGTGGGCTGAAGCCCACCCTACGGCAGTGGAAGGCTTATGCAGGGTGGGCTTCAGCCCACCGATAGCGCTAACGGCAGACACGTCAGGTTCCGCTTGCCAAAGCGCGGCGCTGACCCACAAGGGTGCGGTGCACGCTCCACATTCACTTTTTTGGGGCGATACGTAAGGCATTGTCATGGCGCCAAGCTAACTTGGGTTCGGACCGAACCTTGCGATGCAGGCTCGGTCAGTACATCCACTTCCAAAGTCCGGCATCTACGCTACTGCCGCACTCTTCAGTCCCATCAATCGTGGAGTTCACTTGAACAAGGTCGTCGAACAACCCTTGCTGCTGGGCATGATGCGTCTGATGCAATACCCCGACCTGGCGCAGCCGAAAGCATTACTGAGCTTTCTCGAGCGTTGCGTCGAGCGTGGCGTGAGCGCTTTCGATCACGCTGACATTTATGGCGGCGGCGCATGCGAGGCGCATTTTGGTGCCGCTTTGAAATTACGCCCGGCGTTGCGCCAGCAGATTCAGTTGATTGGCAAGGCCGACATCGTGCCGGCAGCGCAGGACCGGTCGCGCTGGGGCGTCAAGCACTACAACACCCAAGCTGCGTATCTCACCGAGGCGGTCGAGGGAACGCTGAAGCGTTTGGGCGTCGAGCGTCTGGACGGCTTCCTGCTGCATCGGCCGGACCCTTTGCTGCAGGTCGATGAGGTTGCCCGGGCGCTGAACGACCTGGTCGGCAGCGGCAAGGTTGGTTGGCTCGGCGTATCTAATGCCGAGTTGCTGCACTGCCAGACGCTGGCGCGCGAGCTGCCCCTGCGCTGCAACCAGATCGAGCTGTCGCTGCAAGCCCAGGAAACCGTATGGGACGGGCGCCTGCATGCCATGGAAAGTGAGGGCCTGCATGTGCTGGCATGGTCACCGTTGGCAGGCGGCCGTTTCAGTCCGGCGCTACAACAGGCGCTTGAAGAGGTCGGCGCGGCATTGGGCGCTACTGCTAATCAGGTCGCGCTGGCCTGGCTGCGCAAGTTACCCGGCAAGCCAGTGCCCATCCTCGGCAGCCTGCGTTGGGATCGAATCGAGGAAGCGCTGCAGGGCGCCGAGCTGCGGCTGGATACCCAGGCCTGGTTCTATCTCGCTCAGGCGGCACGTGGACACGAGGTGGCCTGAGACGCCAGCTTGAGGCCGAGTTGCATCATGTAATTGAGTGGTCTAGCGTCAGCTTGCCGACGCTGCGTCAGTTTTAGCCATATTCCTGACACAGTCGTTTCCTAAGGTTGTTCTCCGATGCCAGAGCGTCGTGCATGCCGCGCGGCCTGGCTCCGCCCGGATGGAGACACTGACTCATGCGAATCCCGAAGCCGCTGGTCGTGGCGCTTGCCGCTGCGATCTCCGCCCCTGCGATGGCCACCAGCAACACCCTGGTAGGCTGGGCGATGATGCCCGCCGACACCTTTTCCGACGGTCCGACATCGGGTCAGATGGCTAGCGCCAACCCTTACGGCACCTTTGCGCCACCGTATGAAGATCGCCAGCCGGTGCAAGGCTTTTCCGCAGTTCTGCCGGGCGCGGATGAAAACAGCTTCATATTCATGACCGACAACGGCTTCGGTGGGCAGACGAACTCCGCAGACACGCTGTTGCGGCTCTACAGCGTGCGGCCTGATTTCCGTACGGCCAACGGCGGAAGCGGGAAAGTCAGTGCGAGCGACTATCTCAGCGGTGCGCCGCTGGCTCGCTTCACCCACACGTCGCGCCTCACGCTAAACGACATCAACCAGAAGCTTGAGCTACCGATCCAGGCCGATTACCGCTTTTATTACAACGACGGCTCCAAGCCACGTGTCGACAGTGCAATCGGTTTCGGCCGCCTGCTGACGGGCGCTGACCTGGACATCGAATCGGTGCGCCGAGACAAGAATTGCGCGATGTGGTTTGGCGACGAGTTCGGGCCTTACCTGATCAAGACCGATGTGTCGGGCACCGTCACTCGCAGCGCCATTTCACTGCCGGGTGTCTACGCGCCGCAGCATGCCGATGTGATGGCGGGGCGAGCCATCGCCAACTTGGGCGGGTCCGGCGGTTTCGAAGGCATGGCGATCAACCCGCGCGGGGACCGGCTGTACGCGCTGCTGGAAAAGGCTGTCAGCGGTGATGCGGCCGGTACCTTGCGTATCAACGAGTTCGACATCGATCAGGAGCGCTACACCGGTAAGGTGTTCTTCTACCGCCTGCAGGAACCCGAACACGCCATCGGTGACATGACTGCGATCGATGAGACGCGCTTCCTAGTCATCGAGCGCAATAACGCAACCGCCACCAACGGCACCCCGTTCAAGAAAATCTACCTGATCGAAACCCGCGGTGTCGCCAGTGGCGGGGAAGTGCACAAGACTGAAGTTGTCGACCTCATGCAACTGGCCGATCCCGATGATCTGAACGGCGACGGGCAACGGACATTCACCTTTCCCTACGTGACCATTGAAAGCGTGTTGCCGCTGGATTCCCGCACCTTGCTGGTGACCAACGACAACAACTTCCCGGGCGGCGGCGGGCGAGCACTGGCGGCGGACGTCACCGAGTTTCTGAAGATCCGTCTGGCCAGCCCCATCGCTGGCGTCCGTCCGCCGCACCAGCAGCAGGCCAGAGATGCACGCCGTTGTGAAGTATCGACCGGGCTGAGCCAAAGCTGACTATCGACCAAAGTCTGTGCGAGCCAGGAGGGACGTCAGGCGTTGCTGGCGAACGGCACAGTTAGGCGGGCAGTCGAAGGCCGTGTGGGCCTCGCTTCGCCAGCAAGCTGGCTCCTACAAGAGCGTAGATCGCGCACCGTCCGTAGGAGCGAGCTTGCTCGCGAATCATGCTGTCGATGCCACACCCAACCTTCAGGCATCGCCCACCTGCACCACCAGCTTGCCGAAGTTCTTGCCTTCAAGCAGCCCGATGAGCGCCTCGGGTGCATTTTCCAGCCCTTGCACGATCTGCTCGCGGTACTTGATCTTGCCCTCGGCATACCAGGCGCCCATGTCGCGGGCGAACTCGTCATAGCGGTGGCCGTAGTCGTTGAAGATGATGAAGCCCTGCATGCGCATGCGCTTCTTCAACAGAGTGTCGAGCAGCAATGGCAACCGATCCGGCCCATCCGGCAGGCCGGTGCTGTTGTACTGGGCGACCACACCACAGACCGGCACCCGCGCGCTGGTGTTGAACAATGGCAGCACCGCATCAAACACCTTGCCGCCGACGTTCTCGAAATACACGTCGATGCCATCTGGGCATTGCTCGGCCAATTGCTGAGGGAAGTCCTCGGCGCGGTGATCGATGGAGGCATCGAAGCCGAGGGTTTCGACCGCATGACGGCATTTGTCTGGACCACCAGCGATGCCCACCACACGACAACCCTTGAGCTTGCCGATCTGGCCGACCGTGGCGCCCACCGGCCCGGTGGCCGCCGCAACCACCAGCGTTTCCCCAGCTTTGGGCTGGCCGATATCCAGCAGACCCATATAAGCCGTGAATCCCGGCATGCCCAGCACGCCCAGTGCGTGGGACGGATTCTTCATGTCGCGGCTGAGCTTGAGCAGCCCTTCGCCGCTAGAAAGGGCATAGTCCTGCCAGCCATTACCGCTGAGCACCCAGTCACCTTCCTGATAGTCCGAATGACGGGACTTGACGACCCGACAGACCGTACCGCCGACCATCACATCGCCGACCTCCATCGGCGGCGCGTAGGACGGCCCGGCGCTCATCCGACCGCGCATGTAGGGGTCCAGCGAGAGGTAGACGGTGCGCAGCAATAGCTGGCCGTCTTCGGGGCTCGGTACCGAGCTGGTTTCCAGGCGGAAATTGTCCGGCGTGGGCGCGCCCTGAGGGCGTGAGGCGAGACGAATGCTGCGATTGTGTTGCGACTGCTGTGTCATTGAGGTCTCCCATGGATCAGTCAGAGGCGTATCAAGGTGGGAGCGTGCCAGGCGCTTGGCGTTCCATAAGTGTTGGGACTGACAATACGCAGGCAAAGGAGGCGGGTTTAAATTCCCGTTACATACGCCAGCGCATACGAGCATAGGCCGGCCGAGCAAGCACAACGACTTACGGGCCGATCAGGTTGATCGTATTGTTGACGCGCATATCTTAAGCAGCCGGCATGGAGCGGCTCATTCAACTTTTTTCTTTGACATTCGGTTCGCTTAAGGCAAGTGGGTATCGAAGCGGCCCTAAGTCTGTCAGCTATTCGATTTCTCCCGGTGTCGCAGCTTCGTGTGGCGGGTCATCGGTCACCGTTTCTTGTTCGGTGCGGTGCATGTTTCGGTTAGGCACTGAATCATTCTCGGGCATGCCTTTAATCACGCGACCGTCCTCGGTGACGATCCATTGACGTTAGAAACGGTCTGCGCATGACGTTCTCCTGATTTTCGATTTGCCGATGAGCCGGCGCGTTGGTGCCAGCTTCATTCATCAGGAAATTCGGCTGCGATCTAGGATCAGCGTTCCGGGACGCCTTCCGGTTCGCACACCAGCAGCGCGATTGGCCCACCGGCAGAGTATTTTCCAGGCACCCGCATGACGACTTGCTCGTTGGGATTTACCGAGAACGCTGGTGTCGCCGTCATGACTGTTTCCTCGGGCAATGCATGAAATTGGCACGACGCAATCTCGTTGCTGCGGTTGGTTACTTTCACCGCTGGCACGCCGACCAGGTCCACCTTGCTGGACGAGGCCTCTGGCACGCCGAGCGGCACCACCTCGATGTCCATTCCATTCAGCCGAGTGGATACCTGCACGTCCTGCCCAAGGGCCGGGAGTGCAAACGCCAGAGTGACCAGCGCCAATAACGATGTTTTCATTCTGATTCTCCGTTGTGGCTTCTGAGCATGTGAACAGGGCTGACCGGCTGAGTTCGGAGTTAGCCCATTTCAACGGTGCGCTGTTGTTGCCATGCTTGACGCGGAAACCGGGACACGTGCACTTGGAGAATCTTCGTTGCCACGGGATAACGTGCTCGTATCAGACTTTCAGACGCAACAGCGAATGACAGGCTGAAAAGACGGGCGCTGCGGTTGCTGTGTATCGAGAGTCAGCGTCCGATTTCGCCACATTTCGTTGCAAATCACTGAACCCCATTCGTCTTCCTGGGTCGGAGCTGAGCGCTGTGGATAAACCATGGCGTTGCCGCAGCGGCGCCCCGACGCCAACCACGTGACCAATCGCTGGGCGACTGCTGGGCTTGGATGCCACCTGCCTTCTCGATCAGAGACCGAGCGACCAATGGATCAGATATACGCAGTCGTACTGTCGTACAAACGCAAGGATTTGCTCAAACGCTGCCTCGATGGGATCAACGCGCAAAGCCGGCCGTGCGATGGGGTCATCGTCATTGATAACGCCAGCAATGACGGGACCGAGGAAATGTTGCTCGAGTCGCAACTACCAAACCTGAAGGTGTATGTGCTGTCGCACAACACGGGCGCATCGGGTGGGTTCAGCGCCGGGTTCCGTATTGCCTACCAGCTTGGCGCCGATTTCGTCTGGATGATGGATGACGATGTCATTCCCGAGCCGGACGCGCTACAGAAGCTGACCGAGGCCGGCGAAAAGCTTCGAGCCCAGGACAAGCCGCATTCTTTCCTCTTATCGAGGGCCTATACCGAAGACGGTCTGCTGACCAACGTTCCGCGCATCGACGAACGCACCAATGCCATTGCCTATGAGAACTGGCCGGCACTGCTCGATCTCGGAGTGGTCCCGGTGCGCCCAGCGACATTCGTTTCAATCCTGGTACCGCGCGCTTCGCTGCAACGCTATGGCCTGCCGATCGCATCGATGTTCATGTGGGGCGACGATACCGAGTTCACCTTACGTATCAGTCAGGAGGCTCCCGGGTATTTAGTGGCTGCGAGTAAGGTGCTGCATATGCGGCGGGTCAGCGGCACTATCGACATCCAGCGCGAGACCGACCCTAACCGGGTCGCGTTGCATCGGCATCTGGTGCGCAACGAGTTGTTCGTGGCGCGTAAATACTTTCGCAAGCGTCGCGTCCTGGGCTTGTTGTTTTCCCGCTTGGGGCAGGTGGCTCGCATGTTTCAGCGCGGTCAGTTCGCCAAGGCGAAGATCGTGGCGAAAGGTCTGCTCGAAAGCTTCCGCTTCGCACCGGAGCCGGAAGCCGCCGACGCGCCGGTGGAAACGCTTGGCGTCACCGTACGCGAGTTGATTCCAACGCCGATGACCGCTACGTCGAAGGTCGTCAAGGTTCCGCCGCTTCCAGCCGTTGAATCAGCCGATGCTGAGGGCGGCGCAATGCAATCAACCGATGCTGAATCGAGACAGCCTCGTTCGCTCAGGCCGAACATGCGCGTGCTGGTATGCGGCGCAGGCGGGCAGGTGGGGCGCTGCTTGGTCAATCAGGCGCCAAGTTTTGGGCTGGAAGCCATCGGCCTGCTGCATAAAGACGTCGACATCACATCAACTGAGCAAATTGCCCAGGCGATCGAGCACTACCGGCCGGCGCTGATCATCAACGCGGCGGCCTATACCAATCTCGATCATGCCGAGGCGGAGGTCGCGCATGCCGAAGCGGTTAATCGCGACGGCGCTGGAAATCTCGCCCAGGCCGCCAAGCGGTTCGGCATTCCGCTGTTTCACCTGTCCAGTGAATATGTCTTTTCGGGTGATGGCTCGCAGCCTTATCGAGAGACCGACCCGGCCCTGCCGATCTGCGTCTATGGCAAAACGCGGCGGGCGGGGGAGGTCGTCATCAGCGAAACCCTGGATCGATATCTGATATTGCGCACCAGCTGGATCTACGGCGAGCATGGCAACAACTTCGTGCAGACGATGCTTAATCTCGGCCGCAAAACGAACGAGATATCTGTCGTAAGCGATCAGGTCGGCTGCCCGACTCGCTCACGGAGCGTCGCCAGGGTGTTGATCGAGCTCGCGCTGCGCTATTGCCGCGATGGTGATTTGGAGTGGGGGCTGTACCACTACAGTGGATTGTCGTCGTGCTCGTGGGCCGAATTCGCCGTCGAGATTTTCCGTGAAGCGGAACGGACCGGCTTGATAGACAAGGCGCCGCAGGTGCTGCCGGTGACGAGCGGAAGCCTGCCGCGCGCCGCGGCCCGGCCGGCCTGGTCCGTGCTCGATTGCAGTCGGATCGAGGACACCTTTGGCATCAGGCCCAAACCATGGCGCGACGAGCTGCGGCATGTGATCAGACATATGAGCGACGTGCCAGCGACGCCTTTCGGGCCGGCTCCAAGCCGCGTGCCGTTCCGGACTCACCCACAAAACGAAGGAGCTGGGCCATGCCTGACTCGCTTCGAGTGCGCGCAAGGGGCAAGCCAGCGGTGAAGCCATCCATTTAAACTTTTTCCAAATGTAACAGTCTGAGCTTCACGCAAACCAAAGGGACTTTCGTTATGGGCGAATCAGCAGTTAGACGAGTGGGTGTTTCAGGCACAGGGATGATTTCGCATTGCTTCGTCCGGCTGATCATGCAGCACTACAAGGATCTGCAGATCAGTCGGGTTCTGACTCGCAGGAACATTGGAACGCTGAGCGACTTCCCGCTGCGAGATACGTTAACCAACTCCGTTGATGAGCTCATTTCGAACTCGGACATCATCGTCGAGTGCACGGGCGATGTGTTCTTCGGAACGGAAGTCATCGAGCGTGCATTCGAAGCCGGGTTGCCGGTGGTCACGGTCAATGCCGAGCTTCAGGTCACCACCGGTTCTTATCTATCAGGCAAGGGGTTGCTGACCGAAGCCGAAGGTGATCAGCCGGGCTCTTTAGCGGCGTTGCGAGAAGACGCCTTGCAGATGGGCTTCAAGCCGCTCGTCTACGGCAACATGAAGGGCTATCTGAACCACAACCCGACACCCGAAGACATGGCTTACTGGGCCAAACGGCAGGGCATCAGCATCGAGCAGACCACATCCTTCACCGATGGCACCAAGGTGCAAATCGAGCAAGCGGTTGTCGGTAACGGTTTCGGCGCGACCATTTCTCGCCAGGGGCTGGAAGGGGTGGCATCAACCGACCTGAACCTCAGCGCAAACGTCCTCGGCCTGATTGCGGACGGCATAGGGCAGCCCATCGTCGATTACGTCGTACCTAGCGGTTATCCGGCTGGTGGGGTGTTTCTGGTGTGTCGCCACGATGAGGTTCAGGCACCTGCGATCGAGTATTTCAAACTGGGTCCCGGTCCGTATTACGTGCTGACGCGTCCTTTCCATCTCTGCTCGCTCGAAGTCGGAAAAACAGTCCGTCGAGTGCTGGCCGGAGGCGGCGTACTGCTGAACAACGCGACCGAACCGACCCTGGGCGTCGCGGCGATAGCCAAGCGGGTCATGAAGTCGGGCGACGTGATTGGTCGTGGTATTGGAGGCTTCGATGTGCGTGGCGAAGCAGTGCGGCTCGCCGATGAGCCTAACCATGTCCCCATCGGTTTGCTCCGCAACACGGTGCTCAAAAGAGCCGTCGAGCCTGGGCAGTTGATTACCTTCGACGACATCGACATTCAACCCAGCCGTGTACTGGATATCGTGCTCCAGCAGCGCGAGAAAGTGATTCAGCGGATCGATGTATCGCCCGTGGTGGATGACATCCAGCAAGCGCTCAGATGAGCAGAATGGAAGACGGAGCGCGCTGACTGATCGGCAACTGACCGGTTAGCTCGGCGCCGTTACGTGGGCCGCGCAAAGTGCGGTCCAGACGCTTAGCGCAATCTGAACGGCCGCACCGCCAAAGCAAGCGGCTTCGTTCTGAGCATCTTGCTCGTTATCGAACACCGCTAATACGCTGCCATAGGAATAAACCACTCCCCAGTGTCCAGCTTCTTCGCCGTCGAGCTTTATAGCGTCCATGGGTGTCATCCTGAGAGTTTTACGAAATGTGACGAAATCACGTCGCATAAATACCATGCCGCCAAAATGCCGACAATTGCCGTTCGGCGGCGCTCTCGAACGCACTTGGCGCGAAGCGGATTGTTGTAGCTTCAGTAGAACCGCACCTCCAAGTCGAGGACCCGTCCTGCGACAGCAAACCGGTCCATCTACTTGAGCAGGCAGTGAATAACGAGCAACGCTACCTGCGTCGCTTTAGCTGGTGCGTTGCTTATCCGGGTGAGTTTCATGCCCCATCGGGGTGGTGTCCGGTAGCTTCACTTCGGGCTCTGCGAAGTCGGGGCTGTGCACTTCCGAGTCGAGCGGCATGTGGCTATAACGCTGCTTGTTGGCCAGATCTTGAATGCGATGCGGCTGTTCGGTCTCGGTCAGTATGCGCTTGGCCTCGCAGCGTCCGCTGATGCCACGTGCCAACGCCATGCCGCCCATTGCGAGCTGCAGCAAACCGCTGATGCCGCCGCGACGCAGCCCTTTGCCCAACAGCATCAAGCCGCCCGCCACTGACGCGGTGCGCTCCCAGCCATGCACGTTCTGCGGGGCGGTCTTGTCGAAAAGCCGGTTCATGGTGATCTCCTTTTGCTCATTGTCTCGTTGTGCTTTCGGCAACGCTGCTCGGCGATTCGTTCTGCGCGGCGGATGAAAGGCTCGAGCATTAGCGAAAGAGCAGCCCGATCGCTTTTTCGGTAGGCTCTCGCCACCCATTCAGGATGATTCGACATGTGGCATATCGATCCGGTATCGCTTCGGCTGTTCATCGCGGTGTGCGAAGAGGGAGCCATCAGCAAAGCCAGCGAGCGGGAGTTCATCGCGCCCTCGGCCGTCAGCAAGCGAATCGCTGACATCGAGGCGGATATCGGCACGCCGATGCTGTTGCGCAGCAAGAAAGGCGTGGTGCCGACCCCTGCCGGACAGGCGCTGCTGCGGCACGCCCGGCAATTGCTGCGCAGCATGGAGCGCCTGCAGGGCGAGCTCAGCGAGTACGCCGAGGGCGCGCGGGGGCATGTGAAGATTCTCGCCAACGTGTCTTCGATCATCGAGTTCCTGCCGGAGGAACTCTCGGACTTCATGTTGGAAAATGCGCATATCCATGTCGATATCGAAGAGCGCTTCAGTCCCGACGTGGTGCGTGGTGTGGCGGAGGGGCAGGCGGACCTCGGCGTGTGCCGCAAGTCCATGGTTTCCGGCGATCTGGAATTCATCGACTACCGCAGCGACCATCTGGCCGTCGTCGTCAACGGCGATCATCCCTTGGCCGGTCGCACGCAGATCGCCTTTGCCGAAACGCTGGATTACGATCACCTCGGCCTGTCCGCCTACGCCACGCTGAACGCCTACATGCAACGGGCCGCCGCCCAGGCCGGAGGCGAAGTGCGCTTTCGCACGCATGTGTCCTCGTTCGATGCGGCCTATCGCCTGATCCACGTGGGGCTGGGGCTTGGCATCTTTCCGAGCGAGGCGGTGAGTCGCTACACGGACCTGTTCGATCTGAAGGTCATCCCGCTGACCGATGACTGGGCGCTCGGCCAGTTCGTCATCTGCGTCCGTGATGCCGAGGCGCTGTCGCTGTCAGCGCGTCGGCTGCTCAATCACCTGTTGGCACGGGTGCCTGCCAGCAGCATGCCCTAAACCTATCCCTCGTGGTTGGCGATGGATAGGTACTTGAATAACGTCTTTTCGCGGCGCGGCTGGCTTCTTAGTCTCTCCCTCAAGCGACATGCCCTTGCGAGAGACCTCATGATAAAAATAATCATCAATGAGGTGGGTTTGCGGGATGGCTTGCAAAGCCTCCAGCGCATCATGCCCACCGTCGACAAATGCAAGTGGATCGATGCGGCCTACGCCGCTGGCGTTCGTCACATGGAGGTTGCCTCCTTCGTGCCGGCCAAGCTGCTGCCACAGATGGCCGACGCCAACGAAGTGGTGGCGCACGCACTCAGTTATTCCGATCTCAACGTTACCGTCCTCGCGCCCAATCTGCGGGGTGTCGAGAACGCCTTGGCCAGCGGCGCGCACCGCATCGTCGCGCCGATTTCGGTCAGCGCCGCCCACAGCCTCGCCAATGTACGTCGCAGCCCGCAGGAAATGGTCGAGGAATTCGGCCGCATGTGCGATTTGCGCAGCAGTTCGGGGCGTAAGGTGGTGATGGTCGCCGGTATGTCCACCGCCTTCGGCTGCACCCGCCAGGGCGAGGTGCCGCTTACCGATCTTTGCGAGCTGGTTCGTCTGGTACTGGAAACCGGTTGCGATCAGGTTTCGCTGGGCGATACCACCGGTTACGCGACGCCGGGACAGGTAGGTGAAACCATCAACGCCGTTCGAGCCATTGCCGGCGACAAGCTGCAAGCCGCGCATTTCCACGATACCCGCGGGTTGGCGCTGGCCAACAGCCTGGTCGCCGTGCAGCACGGCATCGGCGAACTCGATGCCTCGCTCGCCGGACTCGGCGGCTGCCCGTTCGCGCCGGGCGCTTCGGGCAATACCGTCACTGAAGACATGGTGTTCATGCTGCAAAGCATGGGTTTCGAGACCGGCATCGACCTGCAACGGCTGATCGAGTCGCGCGCGGTGCTCGAGGCCGCATTGCCCGGGGAAGCCCTGTACGGCTACATCGCCCGCGCCGGTCTGCCGAAAAACTTCGTGGCGCCGCCTGCCGCCTGATCGCGCTTTCACTGCTGGAGTAAAGAAATGTCGAGTCTTCCACTTGACGGGATTCGTGTTGTCGAAATTTCCCACATGGTCATGGGCCCCACCTGCGGAATGATCCTGGGCGACCTAGGCGCCGAGGTGATCAAGATCGAGCCCACCAAGGGCGACGGCACCCGGCGCCTGCTGGGCGCTGGCGCCGGGTTCTTCCGCACCTTCAACCGCAACAAGCAGAGCATTGCAGTTGATGTCGACACACCGGCCGGCAAGGACGCGGTTCTGAAGCTGCTCGACAGCGCCGATGTGTTCATCGAGAACTTCAAGCCTGGTCGGATGGATTCCCTCGGCTTCGGCTACCAGGCAGTCAAGGCGCGTAATCCGAAGATCATTTACACCAGCCTCAAGGGCTTTCTCGCCGGCCCTTACGACAAGCGCCTGGCCCTCGACGAAGTGGTGCAGATGATGGCCGGCCTGGCCTACATGACCGGTCCGGTCGGACGACCCTTGCGCGCCGGCAGTTCGGTCAACGACATCATGGGCGGCATGTTCGGCGCCATCGGCATTCTTGCCGCGCTCAACGAACGCCAGCGCACCGGGCTGGGTCGTGAAGTGCAGAGCGCGCTTTATGAAAACTGCGTACTGCTAGCCGCGCAGCACATGCAGCAGTACGTGGTCACCGGCGAAGCGGCGGCGCCGATGCCCAACCGCATCAGCGCCTGGTCGATCTACGACGTGTTCACCTTCGCCGGGGGCGAGCAGATGTTCGTCGCGGCCACTGGAGATGGCCAGTGGCGAGCGCTGTGCAATCTGATCGGCCAGCAGGCTTTGCTCGATGACCAGAGCCTGGCCACCAACAACGACCGCGTGCTGCAGCGCCCGCGGCTGCTGGCGCATCTAGGCGAAGTCTTCGCCACCCTTGATGCACAGACGCTAGTGCCGCAACTGGAAGCCAACGGCATTCCCTTCGCACCGATTCGTAAGCCGGAAGAACTGTTCGACGACCCGCATCTGATCGAAAGCGGCGGGCTGGCGAAGCTTCAGATCGAAGACGGCTCTTACACCGATATGCCGCTGTTGCCCGTCTCCCTCGACGGCCAGCGCCTGGGGCCGCGCCGCTCCATCCCGCGCATCGGCGAAAACACCCGCGAAATTCTGCTCAGCCTGGGTTATGGCGACGCGCAGATCGACGAACTGCAGCAGGCCGGCGTGTTCCGCGGCGAATGACTACCGCCGAGAAGGCAAGGAGAGAGACATGGCGATTTACCAATTCGAAGGCCAGCGGCCTGAAATCCACGACAGCGTTTACGTGGCCGAGGATGCCACGGTGATCGGCAAGGTCGCGCTGGGCGAGGGGGCCAGCGTCTGGTCCCAGGCGGTGCTGCGCGGTGACAACGAGCTGATCGAGATCGGCGGCGGCAGCAACGTTCAGGAAGGCGCGGTGCTGCACACCGATCCGGGCTATCCGATGCGTATCGGCAGCGACGTGACCATCGGCCACCAGGCCATGCTGCACGGCTGCACGGTGGGTGAGGGCAGCCTGATCGGCATCCAGGCGGTGGTGCTCAACGGCGCCAAGATCGGCCGCAACTGCGTGGTCGGTGCTGGGGCGGTGGTGACCGAGAACAAGGAATTTCCCGATAACTCGTTGATTCTCGGCGCGCCGGCCAAGGTCGTGCGCGAGCTGACCGAAGAAGCCGCCGCTGCGTTTCGCCTCAATGCCAAGGAATACGTCGCCCGTGCGCAGCGACACAAGAACGGGCTGCTGCGCATCGACTGAAATAAGCGGGCCTGGCTGCCAGGCATGCAGGGCTGCTCTCGTTGCGTTGAGAGCAGGCAATGCGTCCTTCGGGACGAACCAATAATAAAAACGGGTTACACAACAATGATAAGAAAAGTGTCTCTACCTACCGGTACCTTGGTGCTCTCAGCAATGGTCGCCGCGCCGTCCGCCTTTGCCGATTTCATTGGCGATGCGAAAGGCAGTCTGGCCACCCAGAATTTCTACTTCAGTCGTGATTTCCGCGACGGCGCGGGACAGAACAAACGTGAGGAATGGGCCCAAGGGTTCATCCTCAAGCTCGAATCCGGTTATACCGAAGGCCCCATCGGCTTTGGCGTCGATGCCCTGGGAATGCTCGGCATCAAGCTCGACTCCAGCCCGGATCGCGCCGGTAGCGGGCTGTTGGAGCGCGGTTCCGATGGCCGCGCCGAGGACGAATATTCAAAGCTCTCCGCTACCGCCAAGGCCAAGATAGGCGAGACCGAAATGCGCTTGGGCGGACTCAGTCCAACCCTGCCGTTGCTGCTATCGAACAATAGCCGTCTGTTCCCGCAGATTTTCACGGGCGCGCAGCTTTTCTCGAACGATCTGGATAAGTTCACCTTTCATCTTGGGCAGGTACGCAAAGTCAAACAGCGCGATTCGGACGAGTCCGTTGACCTGACGACCATGAGCCAGTTTGGCGCGTACGACGATTCGGTCACCAGCGACAGCTACACCTACGGCGGTGTCGACTTTGCGGTGACGCCGCAAACGAAGCTGAGTCTGCATGCCAGTGAGCTGAAGGACCTCTACGGACGGCAATACCTGGGATTCAAACATACCCAGCCATTGAGCGAGGACAGCTCGGTGTTCGTTGAGCTTCGCTACTTCAACGCCTCGGAAACGGGCGCCGAGCGCGTGGGTGAGGTGGATAACCGCGCACTCAGCACCCTGTTCGGTTACCAAACGGGCGGACACCGCATCAGCGGCGGCTACCAGAAACTCTGGGGTGACAGCCCGTTCCCTCTACTTAACGGCGCTGATACCTATCTTTTTGCCCAGCAGAACACCAGCCTGTTCGCCCAGGCGAATGAGCGGGCGCTGCATGCACGCTATGACTACAACTTCGCCGCCATCGGCGTTCCCGGGCTGACGTTTACCCTGCGTTACGTCAAGGGTGACGAGGTCGACCCCGAAAACATCGCCACGCCACAAGCCGCTGCACTGCGTGCGGCCGGTGAAGAAGGGCGCGAATGGGAGCGCACCACCGATATCACTTACGTGGTGCAAAGCGGACCGATGAAGGACGTCAGCCTGCGTTGGAGAAATGCCTCCAATCGCACCAACTACACCCGCAGTAACGACGAGAACCGCGTGATTATCGGGTATGCCTTCAAATTCTGAAGATGAGAAAGGCCGCGTTCATGCCATTGCGTACTTGGAACTCACTATGAAAATCATAAAAGAATGCTTGCTGGCGGTTGTCGTGGGGTCCCTCGTTGCGGTGCCCGTCGTCGCAGCAGAACAAGATGAAGCGAGCGGTACTCGCGTATATACCGTAGGTACCGGGACCCCCGTACCTGAATCGGACCGCGCCGGCGCATCCGTCGCTGTGGTCTACGATGGCCGGTCGTTTCTGTTCGATGTCGGGTCGTCGGTTTCAAACCGTCTGATCAAGCTCGCCGAAGAGGGCGAGAAGAATCTGGCACCGCGCAACATTCAGCATCTGTTCATCACGCATATGCACAGCGACCACACGCTGGGCTTCGCCTCGGTGGCGTTGAATCTGTGGTGGTTGCGGGAGAAGCAGCTGCAGGTCTATGGCCCGGTCGGCACTCGTACGCTTGCCGAGCACATCATCAAAGCCTACGGACAGGACACCGGGATTCGCCAGAAATCGGTTGTCGGAGGCGCCGGAAGAATCACTGATCCGACTCCGATAGTCAGCGAGATCACCGAACCTGGTGTGGTTTATGACGATGGCGAAGTGAAGGTGGAAGCCTTCCTGGTGGATCATGGCGACATCGAGCCGGCGTACGGCTACAAGGTCACCACACCGGACAAGGTGACGGTGATTTCCGGTGACACCACTTATGACGAACGCGTCGCGGCCCAGGCGAAGAATGCCGATTACCTGATCCACGAGGTTTACAGCGAAGCGGGCCTGCAGGCCAGCACCGACCCGAAGCGACCTCAGCGCGCGGACTATCACCGCAACCAGCACGCCTCGATCGAACAGGTCGCAAAGATCGCAGAACAGGCTCAGCCGAAGCTTTTGGTGCTGACACACATCCTCAAGTGGACCGATTCGGTGGAAAACATGCAGACCGAAATGGCGCGGCACTATGACGGCCGTTTCGTATTCGCCCGCGACGCCATGAAGCTGGAATGACCCTGTCGTCCCAACGAGCACGCACGGCGGGGCGTCACCCATCGGCCCGCCAATAAACAGAATTACAAGAAGAGACCACCATGAAAAAGACAGCCCTTGCGTTAGCCGTCCTGTTCTCCGGTACGGCATTGTCCCAGGCCCAGGCAGCCGACTACACGATGCGCCTGAGCCATCAGCTGCCGGCGTCCCACCATGTCGCCAAGGCGCTCGAGCAATTCGCCGAAGACGTGAAGACCAACACCAACGATCAGGTCGAGGTGCAGATATTCGGCGGTGAACAACTGTTCAAGGCCACCCAGAACCACGCCGCTGTTGCCCGCGGCCAGGTTGAGGCGGCCTCGGTGGTGAGCCTGCTGTGGGGTGGCACCGTGCCGGAAGTGCAGGTGTTCAGCATCCCAGGCCTGATGACGACGCGCGCCCAGATCGAGAATTTCTACGGCTCGCCCGCCGAAACCTTGCTGAACGGCAAGCTGCAGAAAAAAGGTGTGCTCAACATCGGCTGGCTGCTGGATGCCAACAACATCACTTTTACTTCGCAGAAGCATCCGCTGCTCGTCCCGGCTGACTTTCAGGGTGTGAAGATCCGCGGCCTGAGTCGCCTCAGCGATGTCGGCTTCATCGCTCTGGGCGCGGCGCCGTCGACCATGCCCGGTTCCGAGGTTTACCAAGGTCTGCAGACCGGTGTGATCGACGCGGGCGCTAGCAGTGCCAGCGCCATCCATGCACGGCGTTATTACGAGGTGCAGAAATACGCCGTGGCGACGCCGCTGATCACCGTGTGGCAGAACCTGATCGTCAATCCACGCTGGTGGGCCTCTCTGCCGGCCGATGTCCAGGCGGGCATCGAGAAGTCTGTGCAGACGGCCGAGCGGCAGCTGTTGCCCGAGAGCGACGAGGTCGATCCCGAGGGTGTAGCCAAGCTCAAGGAGGCGGGCATGGAGGTGACGGTCGTTTCCGGACCGCAGCTCCAGGATCTGGTGTCGATCATGCAGCCGCCCGTCGTGGAGGAATTCAAGAAGACCACCAAGGACGGTGAAAAACTGATCGAGTTGGTCAAGCAACTCTGACCGGTTGTGTGGGGGACGGGTGGCGCGTGGTTGGCTCGCGGCGCCCGGCTCTCGCCTTTGTTGCCATGCGTGCCGAGGTGAGCCATGAATACCAAGCAAGTCTATCTGAGCAGCCAGATGAACGAGATCAATCCCCCGGCGTTCTGCCGAATCTTCAGCACAGCGGTGGCCGGGCTGTTCACCTTTGCGATGGCGCTCTCCGCCATTTGCGTGCTGGTCGCGTTGGTACTGATCGGCTACTCGATCGTAGTGCGTTATTTCGTTGGGCAGCCCTCGCTGTGGATCGACGAGGTGGTGGGCTTTCTGGTGGTCGGCATCGTCATGTTCGGCGCCGCCTGCGCGCTGCGTGAAGGCCGCCATATCGGGGTCGATCTGGTAACCGAAATGATGAGCCCGCGCGTGCAACATTGGGCGCAGGTCTGGTCGATGTCCGTGGTGCTGGTGTTATCCGTGTTCCTGATCGTCAACGGCTGGCGGACGGCGATGTTCTCCAAATCCATCGGGATGGTGACCCAGGGCTATCTGGAATTGCCGATGTACCAACTGCAGTTGTTAATTCCGCTGGGCGGCTTTCTGCTGGCGCTCGCCGCCATCGACAGCCTGTTGCGCCTGGCCTGTGGTGCCTCGGCCTTCGTCGTCAACCAAGAGGAAAAGCACTGATGCTCGCCATTTCTCTGTTGTTGGTGGGGTTGATCCTGCTGCTGCTCACCGGCTTGCCGATCTTCGCCGGGCTGTCGCTGTTCGGCGGTCTGCTGCTGCTCGGTGAGCCGGGCGGGCTGGACATCGTCTCCGATATCGTCTTCGCCAAGACCGGTATGTATGTGCTGGTCGCTATTCCACTGTTCGCCTACATGGCCCATGTGATGATTCGCGGGCGCATCGTCGATGACCTTTACAGCACGGCGTACACCCTGACACGGCACCTGCCGGGCGGTGTCGGCATCGCCACCATCATTGCTTGCATGATCTTTTCAGCGATTTCCGGCTCCAGTGTGGCGACAGCGCTGACCATCGGTGCGGTGGCGATTCCGCAGATGATCCGTTATGGCTACGACCCGAAGATCGCCTACGGACTGGTCGCCGCAGGTGGCACCCTGGGCATTCTGATCCCGCCGTCCGGGCCGATGATTCTCTACGGCGTGGCGACCGACACGTCAATCAGCGGCCTGTTCATGGCCGGTGTGCTGCCCGGCTTCCTGCTGGCCGTAATCTTCTGCGTCTATTGCATGTTTCGTCAGCGCGGCGCGCAGCGTGAAAAGCGTGCCAGCACCGGTGAAATGCTCGTCGCGATCCGTAAGTCCGGTTGGGCGATCACATTGCCCGCGCTGGTGCTTGGCGGCATGTACGCGGGCGTGTTCACCGCCACCGAGGCCGCCGCTGCGGGCGCCTTGCTGGCTCTGGCGATTGCCGCCCTGGTTTACCGCAGCTTCGGTTTGCGTGATGTTTGGGAGTGCGCTAAGGACGCCGCCCGCACCTCGGCGATGCTGTTCATGATCCTCGCCTCGGCAGCAGTGTTCAGCTATGCACTGACCAAACTGATGGTGCCTCAGCAGATCGTCGAGATGGTCACCAAAATGGATATGGGAGCACTGGGCTTCATCATCGCGATGATGGTGATGATCTTCGTGCTGGGCATGTTCCTCGAGTCGATCGCGATCATCCTCATCACCTCGCCGGTGATCATGCCGGTGATGGCGCACCTAGGCATCGATCCGATCTGGTACGGCGTGCTGCTGGTGATCAACCTCGAAGTGGCGATGATCACACCGCCGGTGGGCATGAATTTGTTCACCATCAAGGCCGTTACCCAGTCGCCGATGGGGCCGATCATCCGTGGCTCGTTGCCCTTCGTGGTGCTCATGCTGCTCAGTCTGGCGCTGGTGATGGCGTTCCCGCAGCTGGCGACGATGTTGCCGCAGAGCATGATGAACCCGACGTGATGACACTTGATCGCCATGCGACCCCTACGCCTTGGACCAACGATTGATGCACGTCAGGGTTTGGCTGACGTCGCGTCCGCTGTCGATCCAGTGGCTGGCGCTGATCCTTTGTGCCGGGGCGCTGGGAGGGCTGTTTCGGTTGATCGAATTGCCGGCGGCGTTCTTCCTCGGGCCGATGTTCGCGGGGATCGCTTTCGGCGTGATGGGCTGCGCGGCGCAGGTGCCGCTGCGGGCTTACCAGTTTTCCATCGGCCTGGTCGGCGCGCTGGTGGCGCAGTCGATCACGCTCGGCGTACTGGCGTCATTGTTGCAGGATTGGCCGCTGATGCTCGCTGCCGCGGTGCTCACCGTGTTGTTGAGTCTGATTGCGGGGCTGGCACTCATTTGGCTCGGCCGGCTTCCGCCAAGCAGCGCATTGTGGGGTACGGCACCGGGTGCCGCGCCAGTGATGATGTCGATGTCGGAAACCTACGGAGCCGATCCGCGCCTTGTCGCCACCATGCAGTACGTGCGGCTGATTTGTGTGATCGCCATCAGCGCGCTGCTCGGGCATCAGTTGGCGTCCGCGCCGGATTTGGTCGCGCAGGTCCCATCGGTTCCGCCGACGCTGCCAACGCACCTGCGGGATGTGGCGCTCAGCCTGGCGTTGGTGCTGGTGGGCGTCGTGCTGGGATTGCGTGTGCCGGCCGGCTTGATGCTCTGTCCGCTCATGCTCGGTGTATTGGCTCAGCTGAGTGGCGCGTTTCAGATCACCTTGCCTGGCACGCTGATGGCGGTGGCTTATGCGTTGATTGGCGGTTACGTCGGGTTGCGTTTCGACCGCAATACGCTTGTTTATGTAATGCGCAAGTTGCCGATGATGCTCGCGGCCGCGCTGTTGCTGGTCGCGCTTTGCGCCACCTCGGCCTGGATGTTCGCGGCTTTGCTGGAGCGTGACTACTTGTCGGTGTTTCTTGCGACCAGCCCGGGTGGCCTGGATTCGTTGTCGATCATCGCCATGGAGGCGGGCGGCGATGTCGGTCTGGTGGCGGCGTTGCAGACGCTGCGGTTGCTCGCCGTTGTGCTGCTCACGCCACCGCTGATCAGACTCTGCCTGCATCTCTACCGACGCAGGGCTGAAACAGCGGCGGACAGGAGGGGGAAGGCTTGACAGTCAGAGTCGACTGAAGCAGATTCCACTAAACGTAATTTAATTACGCAAAAATAATAATGCGCTCTGAAAATGAAGCGCGACCTTGCAAACAGCGTGGCCTCGAAATGGAACTACACACCTACTACCGCTCTACGTCGTCCTACCGGGTGCGTATTGCGCTTGCGCTGAAGGGCCTGGATTATCGCGCGGTGCCGGTCAACCTGATCCGTGACGGCGGCGAGCATCGCCAGTCGGGCTATCTCGCGCTCAATCCGCAGGGTAGGGTGCCGACGCTCCGCACCGACGAGGGCGAGCGGGTGATTCAGTCTCCAGCGATCCTCGAATATTTGGAAGAGCGCTATCCAGAACCGGCACTGCTGCCCCAAGACATCATGGCGCGTGCACGGCATCGGGCTGTGGCTGCGCTGATCGGTTGCGATATCCATCCGCTGCACAACGTCGCGGTGCTCAATCGCCTGCGCGGATTGCAGATTGCCGAAGAAGATGTGCTGGCGTGGATCGGCCATTGGATAGGCGAGGGCCTCAAGGCGGTCGAAGCTCTGATCGGCGACGAAGGCTACTGCTTCGGCGAGCCCGGTATGGCCGATGTGTATCTGCTGCCGCAGCTCTATGCGGCACGACGTTTCGATGTCGACCTGAGCGCCATGCCTCGCATCCTGCGCGTCGAGCGCCTGGCGCTCGCGCATCCGGCCTTTCAGCGGGCTCATCCAGATGTTCAACCGGATACGCCGCAAATATGAAGACGCTTGGCTTTCGACTGACCTTGGGCGACCACCTCGGGCGTAGTGTCCGCGGGATTTCCTGTGCGCCGCCGGGCTGACGTTGCCCTCACGTCAGCCTTTATCAATGCACAGCCAGTCAAGGAGCCAATCATGGCCGACCTATTTGAAAACCCCATGGGCCTCATGGGCTTCGAGTTCATCGAATTCGCCTCGCCCACCCCGAACGTCATCGAGCCAGTGCTGGAAAGCATGGGCTTCTCCCACGTCGCTAACCACCGTTCGAAGGACGTGGCGCTGTACCGCCAGGGCGAAATCAACGCCATCGTCAACCGCGAGCCCAAGGGCGTTGCGGCTTATTTCGCTGCCGAGCATGGCCCGTCGGTGTGCGGCATGGCCTTCCGCGTGAAAGATGCGCAAAAGGCTTACGCCCGCGCGCTGGAACTGGGTGCTCAAGCCATCGAATTGCCTACCGGGCCGATGGAGCTGCACTTGCCGGCGATCAAGGGCATCGGTGGCGCGCCGCTGTATCTGATCGACCGCTTCGGCGAAGGCAGCTCGATCTATGACATCGATTTCGTGTTCCTGGAAGGTGTCGATCGTCATCCGGTCGGTGCCGGCCTGAAGATCATCGATCACCTGACCCACAACGTGTACCGCGGCCGCATGGCTTACTGGGCGGACTTCTACGAGAAGCTGTTCAACTTCCGCGAGATCCGCTATTTCGACATCAAGGGTGAGTACACCGGCCTGACCTCCAAGGCCATGACCGCGCCGGACGGCATGATCCGCATCCCGCTCAACGAGGAATCATCGAAGGGTGCGGGGCAGATCGAGGAATTCCTCATGCAGTTCAACGGCGAGGGCATCCAGCATGTGGCCTTCCTTACCGATGACCTGATCCAGACCTGGGACAAGCTCAAGGCCAGCGGCACGGTATTCATGACCGCACCGCCAGAGACCTATTACGAAATGCTCGAAGGACGGCTGCCGAATCATGGCGAACCGGTCGAGGAGTTGAAGTCGCGCGGCATTCTGCTCGACGGTGCTTCGGAGAATGGCGAGCAGCGCCTGCTGCTGCAGATATTTTCCGGCACGCTGCTGGGCCCGGTGTTCTTCGAGTTCATTCAGCGCAAAGGCGACAGCGGCTTCGGCGAGGGCAACTTCAAGGCGCTGTTCGAATCCATCGAGCGAGATCAGATCCAGCGCGGTGTGCTCAGCACCGCCGAGTGATCGCATTGACGGCAGCCGGCTTCGGCTGCCGTTCGCTTTTCAATCGGCTCGGATGGGGCCGCTACAGTAGCCGGTCGGGCGCGGCGGGTGCGCTTTCGAGCGCCTCCGCCTTGATGAAGTCGACGAAGGCCCGGAGCGGTAAGGGCATATGGCGACGCCCATGGTAGTAGAGGTAGGGGCCGTCGAAGTGCTGCCACCAATCCTCGAGTATGGGCACCAGGCGTCCATCGGCGAGCGGCTCGCGCAGGAAATCCTCAAAGGTGTAGATGATCCCAAGGCCGTTGATGGCCGAGCGGGTCTTCAGATCATGCGATGACGTCAGCAGTTGCCCGCGCGGTGGAATACGCAGGATGCGCCCGTCTTTCTCGAACTCGAATACACCCACCTTTCCGCTTTCGAAGCGATGGCCCAGCAGCTCGTGGCCGTCCAGCTCCTCGGGATGACGGGGCGTGCCGCGCGCCGCCAGATAGGTGGGGGCCGCAGCGGCGACGAAGCGTTGTCGGCGCGGCCCGATGGGCACGGCGATGGTGTCCTTGGCCAGGCTTTCCTCATAACGCACCCCAGCGTCATACCCACCAGCGTTCACGTCGATGAAGGTGTTATCCATCACCACCTCGACACTGACGCCGGGATAGAGCTTGAGGAAGCGTGCCAGCAGGTCAGGCAATAGGAAGCGCGCCACCGGCACCGGCACGTTCAACTTCAACGTTCCGACGGGGCGATGTGCCTCGTCGTCCAGGTCATTGAAAGCGGCGTCGATTTGCTGCAGTGCCGGACGCAGTCGCTCAAGCAGCCGCTCGCCTGCGGCAGTTGGCGTGACGCTGCGTGTGGTGCGGTTCAGCAGGCGCAGGCCTACGTCACTTTCCAGCCGGCGCATGCAGTCGCTCAGCGATGAGGCCGAGAGGCCGCGCTTCTGTGCCGCAGCGCGAAATCCGCCGGCTTCCACCACAGCGGCGAACAGCGCGACATCAGTCAGGTTGGGTTGGCGCATGGCAGCTCCTCAATGTGCCCGAACTGTACGCCAGACCGTACGGGGCATCCATGAATATCCGGCTTATCCTCGGATATCCGTACACCAATAATCCCTTCTCGTCCGGACGCACCGGACATCCAAAGACGAGAAGAGGATTTAGCTATGTGGAACCTATCTACCCATTCGACGAACAAGGCGAGCAGGCCTTACCGTGTTTTACAGATGGCCCGCGCGTTGATCGCAGGCGTCGCGTTGGCAGGGGCTCTTGCCGCAGAGGCCACGAACCGTGCCGCGCCAAAGCCCGACTGGTCGGCCAGCGATATCCCCAGCCAGCAGGGCCGCATCGTTCTGATCACGGGCGGTACCAGCGGTATGGGTTATGAGGATGCGCTGGCGCTTTCACGCGCTGGCGCCGAAGTGATCATCGCCGCGCGCAACCCCGAGCGTGGCCAGGAAGCGATCGCGAGCATCCAGCAGGCGGTACCCGATGCCCGCGTGCAGTTCGAAGCCGTGGATCTGGCTGATCTGGCGTCCGTACGCAGCCTGGCTAGCCGCTTGCAGACACGACTCTCGCGGCTCGACGTGCTGATCAACAACGCCGCCATCATGGCCCCGCCGACTCGCGGCACGTCCGCTGACGGTTATGAGCTGCAGCTGGCGACAAACTATCTCGGGCATTTCGCCCTTACTGGCTTGCTGTTACCCATGCTGCGCGAAAGCGAGGACCCGCGAGTGGTTAGCCTGTCGAGCATCGCCAGCGCGCGGGGCCGCCTGAACTTCGCTGATCTGCAGGCCGAACGGGACTACAACCCTTACGCCACCTACGCGCAGTCCAAGCTGGCCGTGCTCACGTGGGCTCTCGAACTACAGCGGCGCAGCGATGCCGCCGGCTGGGGCATCCGCAGCATCGCCGCGCACCCAGGCGTCGCCGTCACCGAGCTGATCGCACGCGGCCCTGGGCTGAACAGCGAATTCGGCAAGCAATGGGCGCAAGACCGCGACGAGTACCACTCCGCCGCGCAGGGCGCCCTGTCGACGTTGTATGCCGCTACAGCCCCTGATGCGCTCGGTGGCGGTTATTACGGGCCTACTGGCGAGGACGAGAAGCGCGGACCGCAGGGTTTCGCCCGGATGCCCCAGGCGGCAGCCGACTCCGATGCGGCCGAGCTGTGGCAGGTATCGGAGCGACTCACTGGTGTGATCTATCCCTGAACGCCGCGGGCACGGGGAAGCTCCGTGCCTGCAACCACCGATCTTTCAGGAGCGCCCATGAACGCGTCCTCTTTGATGCACCGTTTAAGCGTCATTCTCAATGCCGAAAATCACGAACTGCGCCCTGCGCTACATGGCTTCCTGCTGTTCGTCTGTCTGTTCGCGGGTTACTTCATGCTGCGCCCGATTCGCGAGTCCATGGGTATCTCGGCCGGCGTGGAGAATCTGCAATGGCTGTTCACTGCCACCTTTTTTGTCATGCTGGCGGCCGTGCCGCTGTTCGCCTGGCTCAGCTCCCACGTGCCACGTTTGCACTTCATCGACTGGGTGTACGGCTTCTTCTGCGTGAACCTGCTGGTCTTCGCGGTGCTGTTTGGCATGCAGGCGGAAAGCCCCTGGATGGCTCGCGTCTTCTACGTGTGGATATCGGTTTACAACCTGTTCGTGGTGTCGGTGGCCTGGAGCCTGATGGCCGATGTATTCGACGGCGATCAGGCCAAGCGCCTGTTCGCCTTCATTGCCGCCGGCGCCAGTGTCGGCGGGCTGGCTGGACCGGCTCTTAGCGCCTTGCTGATCGGGCCGTTGGGCGAGTCCGGGCTGATGTTGCTGGCAGCCGTGCTGCTCGGCATTGCCATGGTGCTCAAGCGTGTACTGATGCGCTGGCGGGAGGAGGGCGGCGCTGGCCGCCGCGGTGCGGTACCTACCGAAAGCACGCGCCGGCCCTTGCGCGGAAACCCGTTCAGCGGGCTGACCGCCGTAATGAAATCGCCCTATCTGCTCGGCATCGCAGGCTTCGTGGTGCTGTTGGCCACCGTCACCACTTTTCTCTACTTCGAGCAGGCGCGTCTGGTGGCCGAGCACTTTCCGAACCGCGAGGCGCAGGTTCGCGTATTCGGCACCATCGATCTGGTGGTCCAGGCAGGCGCACTGCTGTCTCAGTTGTTCATCACCGGGCGTGTCGCCCAGCGGCTAGGGGTGGGCGTGCTGCTAGCGCTGGTACCGCTACTCGTCTGTGCAGGTTTCATCGGGCTCGCGCTCGCGCCCAGCTTTGGCTTGCTCGTGGCGCTGATGATCGTGCGCCGCATCGGTGAGTACGCATTCGTTCGTCCGGGGCGGGAAATGCTCTTCGCGCCGCTCGACGCCGAGAGCAAGTACAAGGCGAAGAACGTCATCGACACCGTCGTCTATCGCGCCGGCGACGCCATCAGTGGTTGGGCCAAAAGTGCATTGGACATGCTCGGTCAGGGCGTGGGCCTGGTTGCGTTGATCGGCGCGCTCTGTGCGCTGCTGTGGGGGTATCTGGGCTGGGAGCTTGGCAAAAGGGCTGACCAACGCAAGCGTGCGCCGGTGGTTGTGCCCGCGGTTACGTGATGGGCATTTTTTCACAGCAGCGACCGGGGCCACGATGGAGCGACTCCTTGATGACTATCACAAGGCTCGTCTCCGAAGACGGTGGTTTGCCGGAGGCCACCTAGTCCTCAAAGCGGCCCGTGGCGTCACGGTCGTGCTCATACCGTCTGGTGAGAGGAAACAACGGCAACCAGGACTCGCGACGGACCGTCCAGCTCTCATAGGTGGGCATCAGTTGGTCAGGGGCATCCAGGGATCCAAGGTTCACCTCGATTTCGTCCGCGGTACGCGCGAAAACGGACGAGCCGCAGCGAGGGCAGAAAAACCGTCCAGCGTAATCGCGTGTTTCGCCTTCGATCGTCACCGCGTCCTGAGGGAACACTGCGGCAGCAAAGAAGACGGCGCCGTGATGCTTGCGGCAATCGAGACAGTGGCAAAGGCCGACCCGGTACGGGCGCCCCGACGCCACAATTCGGACATTCCCGCAAAGGCAACCGCCAGTGAATCGGTCCATGCTGCTTCTCCTCTGAGTCAAAGGTTCGGAATTTTGCGAAGAATTCCCGTCGGCACCGATGATGCGCCCGCTCGCTCGTGCACCTCGCGGATGACCAGTATTGGTGCTTGTGCAAATTCTGCTAAACGAATGCGAGATTTATTGCCGCGTTAGTTGATGAATCTCCTGCCCGACTGGAGCCGGTGGACCGTCCTTACATGCGAAGGGGCAGGGCGGCACCGATCACGACGAAGATTCCCCCGCAGGCCTGGTTGAAGCGCCGCCCAACACGGGCCAGCAATGGCCGGACCCTGTGCGCCCCGCTCGCCAGCGCGAACTCGGTGATGATCTCGGTAGCCGCGAAGGTCGCGGCTACCACGACAAACTGTTGCACCATGCTGCGCTGAGGATCGATGAATTGGGGTAGAAAGGCACTGAAGAAGAGTAGGACCTTGGGATTGGTTGCGGCAGAGAGCAGGCCCTGACGAAACAGCAACCAGCCTTTCGCCTCGGCATATGCGCCGAGGGAGACAGAGATTGCAGGCGAACGCCAAACCTGGATACCGAGCCAGACAAGATAAAGTCCACCGATCCATTTCAAAGCCGTCAGCCAATGGATAGAGGACTGAATCAAGGCCCCGATGCCAAACATGCACAGCGCGATGATCAGCACGAAGCCCAGCGCGCCACCGAGGATGGTAAAGCAAGTTTTGCGGCTGCCATGCATGGCGCCATGAGTGAGGGCGAGCAGACCATTGGGCCCCGGCGACAACGACAGGCCTACCGATGTCGCCAGAAAGACAAGCCAGGTTTCGAATTGCATATGTAAGAGCGTCTCTTCAGAGCCTGACGAGGAGAGGGCGGTTGGAGAAGTGTATGCCGGAACGCAGCCGCTGCTTGGTTGGTTAATGCTTCTGACCAGCCTTCGCATGCAGGCCGCCAGTGGCTGTTTTTGGCCGGGGCTGAATAAAAACGCTTCTGCCTGGACGCGACCCAAATAGCGCCGCTACGTGCCTTGCCGGCATGAACAGAATATTGCGCTGCGCTGATCCATTTCTGCAGTGCTTCTTCTACCGAAGCACCAAATTTTGATTTATACGACCCTCAACGGCGGCCGGTTCGATAGAAAGCATTGCTTCTCGCAGCTGCTCTATCAGCACTGTTACGGCCAGCGGCATTTCGCGCTCGGCATGGCAGCACAATGTCAGCTGAGCCTTCGCAATGTGGCCATCGGCGAGTGGTTTGAACACCAGCTCTTCCCGAGCAAGCTCGCGAGCGATATCCAGCCGATTGAGAAACGCCACCCCCAGTCCTGACCGAACCAAGGATTTGATGCTCAGGATCCGGTTGCATGCCGATAAAGAGCTAAGGTCGACATCTGAACGCGCCAACACCTGTTCGAGCGTCGAGCCGTGGAACATCTCGGCTCCCGGCAGGATTGTGGGATAAGAACTGAAGTCGCGTAACCAAACAGTCTGCTTTTCAGCCAGTGGATGGTTGGGCGCCATGACCGCACCGAACTCCAGCCCGACCTGTTCGATAAACCGGACCCTGCGGGTTATTGGTGGGTTGATGCAGATACCGATGTCTGCGTCGCCAATCAGCACCTGCTCCAGAATGGTTTCTGTCATACCGGTGGCAAGTATCGAGCGCACACGCGGGAACCGCTCATGGAACTTGAATAGGATGTCGGGCAGCATCTGGTCAGTTAACGACTCCACGGTAGCGATCCTGACTTCCGCACACCCGGCGCCCTTGATCTCCCCGAGTTGCTCCAAGAGTCGCCGTTCATCTCGCTGCCATTGTCGCACTTGTTGAAGCAGCAGCTCACCAGCCGGTGAAAGTCTCAGGCCACGCGGAAGTCGTTCGAATAACGGCACACCAAGCTCATCCTCCAATTTCAAAATCTGGCGATTAATGGCTGAAGCTGCCACATGCAGCCGCTCCTCGGCCTTTCGTAGCGATCCCTGACGCGCTAGCTCTTCGAAATAACGAAGCCCCGACATCAACAAATTCATCGTCCTGACCTTTTATGACTGTTGCTGAATCGGCAACAAAGCAGCCGAAATATTGTTATAGACCAGAACAGTCGAGGCTACTAGGGTTCGCTCATAGAGGCGGCTATGCCGCTCCCAGTGAGCTACCGAACACAAAAATAAAAGGACAGCTGCTATGAGAACGACCCAGACGCCTTTTGAAAAAAGCTTAGATCCAGTGGACGAGAGACTTCCTATACGGACCCTCATCATTTTCGGCCTGCAACACGTTTTGGTTATGGCAGCGGCGCCAATCACGGCGGCCTTTTTGATCGGTCACACGTTGGGGCTTTCTGATGATGTAACCATCAGTCTCATGAGCGCCATTTTCTTAGCCTGTGGCCTGGGGACCATCCTCCAATCCACCGGTGTGGCCGGCTTCGGAGCCCGGCTTCCCTTCGTACAGGTGCCCGGCGGAGCACCTTTGGTGATTTTTCTAGGTATTGCCCAAGCCACTGACCTACAGACCGCCACCGGTGCCGTCATCATGACCGGGTTGTTCTACTTTCTGGCGTTGCCCTTTTTTACCAGGGCGCTGAGGTTCTTCCCGCCTATCGTGATCGGCACCATGCTGTTGCTGGTAGCCGTGAATCTGATCCGCATCTTCGGCAGCCTAATCACGGGCCGCCCGGGTTCGCCCGACTTTGCCAACATGACGAGCATTGCCTTAGCGCTGGCGACAATCGGATTTACCGTGCTCTTTGCGCGCGTTTTTACAGGCATGTGGCAGCGCATTGCGGTCATGCTCGGTTTGCTCGCAGGCGCTTTGGTTGCAGTAGCGACGGGAAGTATGACGGTTGAAAACGTGATGACCGGGGCCATGTTCGCGTTGCCCGAGGCGTTTCCGTTTGGGATGCCCAAATTCGATATTTTCGCTTCGCTTCCGTTGATCATCTTTAGTGTGGTTTCGATGACCGAAGCGACGGGTCAGACCATGGCCACCGCTGAGATCGTAGGCCGACATGGCGACCACCGCTCGATCGTTCCGAAGAACATCCGCGCCGACGCGTTGGGGTCGGTATTCGGCGGCTGTTTCGGCACCTCCTTGATCATTACCAGTGGCGAAAACATCGGAATCATCCGAGCAACAGGTGCTCGCTCCCGCTATGTCACTGTCATGGCAGGCTGCATGCTCACGGTGATGGCGCTTTTCGTCCCGCTCGCCAGGCTAGCCTACGCCGTGCCCAACGCTGTGGTCGCCGGCACTGCCGTAATCGTCTTCGCCATCATCGGGGTGATGGGGATCAACATCCTGCGCAGGGTTGATTTCAACACCAACGGCAATTTGTTCACGCTTGCATCAGCGTTGGCCATGGGCCTGATACCGATTGTTGTGCCTGGCTTCTACAGCGCGTTTCCCTCTCACTTCTAGGTTGTTCTGGGCAATGGCTTGGCCATGGGAACCCTGACGGCCGTGCTCGTGAACATCCTTTTCCACCACATGGGCAGCAGCTCCTCTCCAGCTAAAACAGCCGAGGCAGAGGTAGCGATGGCCCCCGCTGACCCTAATAAATCTTCCGCTTCGGAATAGCTCCGCCTGCCTCTACGCCCGAGCTAGAAGCGCCTGATGCTTGGCCGTAGGCCCGCTCGCTCAAAGGTTTGGTTACCGCGCTATTCGTGACAAGCACTTCACTGGCAACACGCAACTATGAATCTTAAGGACTGATATGAAACCGGCGAAAGAACATCTACCGAACCAGGAGCAATTAATGGCTCCCAATCAATTGCTCGCGCCGGAGTGGCTATTGCTGCCTGAGGGCCCCCGCCAAGGCCACGCCGTGTTGGTGACCGACGGGTGTTTTACCGATGTAGGTCCCCTGGCGTTGCTGCAAGGTCGTTATCCGGGTTTACCGGTACTGCGCCTGGAGCGTCAGTTACTGATGCCTGGGTTTGTCGATACGCATCACCACCTGAGCCAGAGCTTCGGTAAAGGACTCGTGTTCGGGGAGCCTTCCGAAATCTTCAAGCGCATCTGGGTGCCGCTGGAAGGCAGCCTGAACGCTGAGCTGCTCTACCTCACGTCAAAACTGGCTGCTCTTGAGGCTCTGCGTGGAGGCTTCACAACGGTTTGCGATGCGGGGACACGTGCGCAGGAGGGGTTGGAAGCTATCGCCAAGGCTGCGAAGGAAGCGGGCATCCGTTGTGTTCTGGCAAGGGTTTGCAGTGACCGCCGCGGCGAGGACGTCCTTGATTCCGCTCCTGTTCTTGCCGATGCCGAGCGGCATCTATCTGCATGGGACAGCGACCCGCTGATCGTTCCGTCACTGGCCGTCCCGATCCCGGAAATTGCTACGGATGACATGTTGAAGCGCGTGTATGGGCTATGTGCAGAAGCAGGGCGCGTGTTTCAAAGCCATGTCAATGAGCATCTGGTTGCAGTGGAGCGGTCCCTCGAGCGCTTTGGTCTGCGTCCGTTGGAACAACTGTACAAAGCAGGCGCTTTAGGCCCGCAGGCTTTGTTGGCTCATGCCACGCTGCTTACGCCTTCGGAGCTGTCCCTGCTGAGGGATAGCGGCGCGGCGGTTAGCTACAACCCTGTCGCTAGCGCATGGAAGGGCAACGCTGTCGCGTAGGCCCTGATGATGCACAGCCTGAACGTGCCGTTAGGACTCGGCACAGACGGGACCCGGAGCGATGGATTCCGCTTGCTCGATTACGCCGAAGCAGCACAGCGCTTCGCTCATGGCCTTGCCGTCGGGGACTCGGTTTGCGGTTCTGGTCAGGTCTGGTTGGATGCGGGCACGCAAGGCGGCGCCAAGGTACTCGGTCTAGGTGGCGTGACCGGACGCATCGCAACGGGTCTATCAGCGGACTTCCTGCTGGTCGATCTGGCTGTTCCCGAATTGCTGCCTTCTTGGGATCTGTCGTGGGAGCTGGTTCGCCTCGTCAACCGGGACCAGATCCAGGCGGTGGTTGTGCAAGGGCAGTTACGGTTGTGGCAGGGATGGCCAACGGACTGGGACGCGCAGGCGCTCATGACTCAGGTCGATGCGTTGGCCAAGGACGTCATCGCTAGAGCGCCCATTCACAAGGTCAATCCCAGCCCTTTGAATCGGTGATCCCTTCCATCATTAACGTGCACGGATCCAGCCATGCCGATCGAATCGTTTTTCTTCATCGCAGTCGCCGTCGCCGCAGGTGCTCTCGTTCAGGGCACGACAGGTATGGGATTTGCCTTGATCGTGGCGCCGGTGATGGGGCTGTTAGAGCCAACATTGCTGCCCATCACCTTGTTGGCCTTGATGCTGCCGCTCAACGCCATCGTTGCGTGGCGTGAGCGTCACGCTATCGATCTGCGGGGCAGTTCGTGGATTACCTTGGGCCGGGTGTTCGGCACGTTCGGCGGGATATGGGTGCTCTTCTGGCTACCGTTGTCCCAGCTCAATGTGCTGATCGGCTTGTCGACGATTGCGGCTTGTCTTGCCACTTGGATGGCACCGGTCTTCGTACCGGGTCGTTGCGCGTTCGTTTCCACCGGGCTCATAACGGGTATCACCGAGACGGCCACAGGTATTGGTGGTCCCCCATTGGCATTGGTTTACCAACATTCGCCAGTGGCTACCCTCCGCGGGTCCGTAGCCCTCTGCTTCCTGATAGGTGAAGTGATTTCCCTGGCAGTGCTCGCGGCAGGAAACCATCTGCATGTCGAGCAGTTTCCGCCCCTGTTGTGGTTGTTACCGCCGCTTGCGTTGGGCTTGGCGGCTAGCCACTGGGCACGGAATGTTATCGATGATGTCCGTCTGCGCCGCTTCGTACTCCTGTTTGCCTTCGTCTCAGGGCTGTTGCTCTTGGCTCAATAAGACGGCGTTGGCTTAAACGCGATGGTTGCTCGATTCCATTCAGTGGTGGGAATCGACAACAGCAAGGCTTGATCAGTGCTGTGGCTGATTGAGCACCACTGACCTGTTTGCCGCCAGCGCGGCAGCACTACTCCCCCTCGCTTTCGACATCCGCAACGGCGGCGGGGAGCCCTCAACCTTGAAAAAGGAAAATAACAACAATGAATCACCACACCACCCAAGCAAAATGTTTCCTCGCACCCACTCTGCTCGCCGCGTTCATCGCCGCTCTCGTCCCGCTGACCGCCGGTGCCGAGGGATTCGTCGAAGACGCCAAGATCACCGTGAACGCGCGCAACTTCTACATCGGCCGTGAATTCCGCGACGATTCCATTACTCGCACCAAGGCCGAGGAGTGGACCCAAAGCTTCTTCCTAAACGCCCAATCCGGTTACACACCCGGCCCGGTCGGCTTTGGCGTCGACCTGATTGCCGGTTTAGCGGTCAAGCTCGACGGCGGTCGCGGTACTACCGGTACCGCCCTGTTGCCGCGCGACAGTAACGGCCGCCCGGTCGACGACTATGGTCGCCTGGGCGTAGCTGCCAAGGCCAAAATCTCGAATACCGAGCTGAGAGTTGGCGAAATGATGCCAGTGTTGCCGATCCTGCGTTCGGACGATGGTCGCTCGCTGCCGCAGACCTTTCAGGGCGGCATGATCACCTCGCGCGAGTTCGATGGGCTGATGCTCTCTGCCGGCCAGTTCCGCCAGAACAGCGTGCGCGACGACGCGAGCACGGAAGACATGAGCTTTGACGGTGGCGTATCAGACCGCTTCAACTACATCGGTGGCGAATACGCCTTCAATGACAAACGCACCACCGTGGGCCTGTGGACCGCTGAGTTGAAGGATGTGTACGAGCAGCAGTACGTACAGCTGCTGCACACCCATCCGCTGGGCACAGACTTGTCCCTGACCGCCAACCTCGGCTATTTCCAGGGTGACGAAGATGGCAGCGCCCGTGCCGGCGAGTTGGACAACAAAACTTATTCCGGCCTGTTCGGCCTGAAGGCTGCCGGCAACACCTTCTACGTCGGCTTGCAGAAGGTCAGCGGCGACGCGTGGATGCGCGTCAACGGCACAAACGGCGGCTCGGTGGCCAACGACAGCTTCAACAACAGCTACGACAATGCCGGCGAGCGTTCCTGGCAGCTGCGTCACGACTACAACTTCGCTGCATTGGGCATCCCTGGCCTGACCTTGATGAATCGCTACATCAGCGGCGACAACATCAGAACAGCCGATACCGAAGACGGCGAGGAGTGGGGTCGCGATACTGAGCTGGCTTATACAATCCAGAGCGGCCCGGCGAAAAACCTCAACATAAAGTGGCGTAACTCAAGCTTTCGCTCCGAGATTAACGCCCGAGACCTCGACGAGAATCGCCTGATATTCAACTTTCCGTTCTCGATCCTGTAGCTGCGGTCTTTATTGCCCCGGTTGAACGCATTGCTGCTGCGTGCTCTTGCCCGCCATTGGCGGGCCTTTTTTCATTCAGCTTGAAGAAACCGAACAACCGCCTCGACGACAACTTCCGGCTGCTCGCGGTGCGGGACGTGATGGCAATTATCGACCAGCAATTTCTGCGCGGGGCCGCGCCCTAGCTCGACGATGCGTTGTGGGTGCGTTTCGGAGCCGTATTCGTCTTCGAGACCATGAATGGCCAGCAGCGGGCAGGCGATGCTCGGCGCGGTTTCTTCCAGTGTCCAGCCGGCGTAGGTCTCGGACAGCCAGGTGTCGATCCAGGCCGAGAGCACCCATGCGGCCTTGTCGCCGTGATATTTGCTCAGCCGGTCCATCTGACCGGGCTCGGCAAAGGCGGCCTGAGCCTGGTGGATGCCGTCCAGGGTCCGCTGCTCGACGAAGGCTTGCGCCGACTCGGTGATCAAGGCGCGGCATTGTTGCGGGTAGCGCGCCGCGATGCTGGCCGCCATGGCGCCGCCCACGCTGTGGCCGAAGACGATGAAGTGCTCGATGTCCAGCGCCTGCCATACCGGTGGGAAAAAACGCTCGGCCTCGTCGCGAATGAAGCGGTTCGACCAGTCGCCCGGATGCGGTGCGGAACGGCCGAAGCCCAGGCGGTCGTAAGCGATGACGTCGCGTGCGGTGGCCGCCGCGAGCCGCTCGGGAAAGTCGCGCCACAGCTCAACGCAACCGAGCGAGTCGTGCAGCAAGACGATGGGTATCTTGCGCGAGTGGCTTGTGCACCAACGGCGGGTGAACACGTCGCCGTGCTCGGTCGGCACGTAGCGATCTTCGGTCGAAACGGTCATGCATGGTTCCTTGCAATGAATACCGCTCGCCCGATGCGGCCATGCCGGGTTGTATGCGTACGGGCGAGTGAAAAGCGTGTTGCCAGCCGGAGCAGCTGTTCGAAGGGGAGCGCGTTTAGCCGGCTGCTCGTCACCGTGACGCCACGATGGCCGGCTTTAGCTTCAGCTGGTTACCGCCGTTGATGGCTGCGCAGATTTTTCCCGATCACGGAGAAGGAATCGCTGGATCTTGCCGCTCGGGGTTTTGGGCAGCTCATCGACGAACTCGATCTCGCGCGGGTAGGCGTGGGCGGACAGACGTTGACGTACGTGTTGCTGCAGCTGTTCGGCCAACGCGGCGTCGCCCTCGTGGCCGGCATGCAGCACCACGAACGCCTTCACCAGTTCGGTGCGCTCCGGATCGGGTTTGCCGATGACCGCCGCCTCGATCACCGCCGAATGCTCGACCAGGGCGCTCTCCACATCGAAGGGGCCGACGCGATAGCCGGATGTGGTGATCACGTCATCGGCACGGCCCACGAAGCTGATGCTGCCGTCATCGTTCAGCTCGACGGTGTCGCCGCTCAGGTAGTAATCGCCGACGAAGGCTTTGGTTTTGGTGCCCACATAGCCTGAGAACCAGAGCAACGGCGAGCGGCGACGGTCCAGCGCCAGCATACCGGGCGTGCCTGGCTCCAGTTCGCGTTGCTGGTCATCCAGCACCACGACGCGGTGTCCGGGCATGGCGTAGCCCGCCGTTCCGATGCTGACCGGGTGACTCAATGCATGGTGATTGCACAACACCATGCCGAGTTCGGTCTGGCCATAGTGATCATGGATGGTGCAACCGAGGCCGCTGCTGAACCAGCGGATGACCTCCGGCGTGAGTGGTTCGCCGGCACTGCTTACGGCACGCAGACGGCCCTTGATCTGCGCTTCCACCTCGTTGCGGGCCGCCAGTAGCAAGCGGAATGCTGTAGGGGAGCCGGCCATGTTGGTGATGCCGTATTCGCGGACCACGCGGCACGTGCTGTCTACGGTGAACCCGCCTTCATAGAACAGCGTGCTGTGGCCCATGGCAAGCGGGCCCGTGACGGCGTAATAAAGGCCGTACGCCCAGCCTGGATCAGCGATGTTCCAGAAGTTGTCTTCAGGCCGAAGGTCGACTGCGTCCCGCATGTAGGTGACGAATGCCACGATGGCCTTGAGCGGCACATGCAGCTGCTTCGCAGGCCCCGTGGTGCCGGAGGTGAACATCGCGAGAAAGGGCGCTTCGGCGTCCAGCAGCACCGGCTCGAACTCGGGCGACTGACGATTCACCTGGGTCCAGAAATCATCGGCGCCGTTTCCCACCACAAGCCGGCGCGGCGCCGCTTCGATGGCGTCCAGCTTCTCGCTGTTGGTCGCGTCGGTGACCACCATTTTTGCGCCGGATTCTTTGATCCGATGCTCGACTGCTTTGGGGCCGAAAGCAGTGAATAGCGGCTGGTAAATAGCGCCGACGCGCCAGGTACCAAGAATGGTGATCAGCAATTCCGGCGTGCGCGGCAGCAGACCTGCGACGGTATCGCCCGGCTTGATACCGTGGCTGTCCAGCAGATTGGCGAAGCGGGCGGCGGCTTCCTTGAGCTGCGCGAAGGTCCAGGTGGCGCGCTGGCCGTCGCGGCCTTCCCAGACGAGGGCTACCTTGTCCGAGTCTGCGTGGCGGTCGCAGCACTCGACACAGGCATTCATGGCCGAGAGATCACCAGAAAGAATCGCGGCGACCGTCTGGTCATAATCGAACTCGCTGGCCGCAGTGGCATAGTCGCGCATGTCTGGCTCCTGGGTTTCTTGTTATTGGTCCCTGGATATTGGCTCCGCCTGGACGCTGCAACAATGGCAAAAGCCATCAACCTCGATGAGCGGTTTGGACAAATATCGGGGGGCCGATGAGCGGTCTAGCAAGCCGCCCGCAGTCCAGCGTCGCAGCGGCTCTGGCCCGCGGTTTTCTTTAGGCCGCTCCGTTGGTTGGGTCGCCTTCGGCAACCATCTCAGCGAGGCGAGCCCGCTCCGCGTCGCCCGGTAGGACACCGGTGGTTTGCGCCTCGAGGACTGTTACGCCGTCAGGGTTGGTGATGGTGATTACCGCCGTGGCCCGGCCGCGATCGTCGATTTCCGTGATGCTCCAGCGGCAGGAGAGGGCTTCGTCGGCATAGACAGGCCGCCTGAAACGGAACGTCATGCCGGAGGCCAGCCACCCGATCTGCCCGCCGATTTCGGTGAGCAGGCTGGCGGTCAGCAAACCATGGGAAACCGGAGCCTTGAAGTTGCGCAGACGGGCGTAAGGTTCGTCGAGATGGACCGGATTGTAGTCCCGCGACAGGTGCGCGAACTGCCGAATTTCATCCGTTGTGAATGTGCGGGTCACGACGAACTCATCACCCACTGCAAGGCCTTCGATGGCTCGTTGTCTGAGTTGCTTCATGACGTCTCCGATTTGCTTGCTGGACCAGGCGTTGTCGTTCCGGTGACGAGCATAGCTGTTTCGGATAAGCGGCCAGCGGTGCGGACGCGATTGGTCGTGTCGTCTGGTCTGATGCAGACATCGGCCCGCTCTGGAACCTGACATGCTTGAAAACCTCGGAATCGAGACCTCGCTTTGGGAAATAGCCCTGCGCGGGTCGGCGGTCTACCTGCTGCTGGCAGTCGTGCTGCGCCTGGCGCCCAAACGTCATTCGGGCAGCCTGTCTCCCAACGATATGATCGCGCTGGTGATCATCGGCAGCCTGGCGGCCGACGGCATTCGTGGGGACGCCATGTCACTGGGTGATCTTCTGTTGATGGGTTTGGTGATCGTGATCTGGGATTACCTGTTCAACCTCGCCGAGTTCTACCTCCCGCGCCTACGAAACGTCACCCAGGATTCGCCGACCTTGCTGATTCACAACGGGCAGTTGTTACGGAAAAACCTACGCAAGGAAAAGCTGACCGAGGAGGAAGTTTCGGCAAATCTGCGCAAGCACGGCATCAACGACATCGCCGAGGTGCGCTACGCCGTCCTGGAGGTCGATGGCCAGATAAGCGTGATCGAACATCAATCGAAACCGGCCGAGTGATAAAGCGGGCAGCGGGAGACGGCCTTCAAATTACAGGTTTACCGCTGGGTGCATTCGGCGGCCGTTGTCTGAATGACGCGCTGCGTTGGAAAGCAGGACGCAAAACACCCGCGATTGCACAGGCCGCTATTGCCGAAACCACTACCACCGCGCCAGCCGCTCCCCAGCCAAATGCTGTGGTTGCGCTACCTACGGCCACCGGACCGAGCAATTGTCCAAGATTGCTCCCCTGCATGATCAAGCCAATGGCAATCGGCACGAGCGCCGCGTTAGGCGAGAGCAGCGGTGCGCTAGCCAACAACGTCGCCGGGACCAGTCCGCCAACCGCTGAGAAAACGAGGCACAAGATGAACGTCGGTAATGCCGGAAACAGGCCGAGAAATATGCCCAGCCCGGCTGCGCCCATGACGCTGCTCGCAACGATCATGAGCGAAGCGCGGCCGGCCCCACGCGCCATCAGGTAGCCGGCAGCAAGATTACCGCTGATGTTGATGGCGCTCGCCAACGCGGTTATCAGCCCGGCGCTATGGTGGGAGATGCCCATGCGCTCCATCAACAAGACCGGCAAGAAGCTGAACAACGCGAAGAACATCAGGCTGTAGAGCGCAAAACAGACGGCCAGCAAAGGGGTGCCGCTGGAGGACAGCAAGCGGCGAATGTCTCCAACCATGCGTCGCAGAGGCTGGCTACCGGGCGCTGCGCCGCGCGGTACGCAACAAGCCACCACCAGCGCCGCAACCGCTGCGAGTCCCGCGCTCGACCACCAGAACGACTGCCACGTATGGAACAGGGGCCCGGTCAGCATCGCGATCGCCATCCCGCACGGCATGAAACAGCTCCATAGCGAAAACGCCATATCGCGCTGCGAACCGGCCGTGAGACGTTGCATGATCGCCGGCCCGGCAACGGTGATGAGGAGAAAGCCGAGCCCCTCAAAAAGCCGGGAGGCCAAGAGAACGGGGTATGAGGGTGCGATAGCCCCAACCACGCTGGCAAAGGCCATCACCACCAGCCCCAACAGCAACATGCTTCGATCACCGGCAGTGGCCACCAAGGCGCCGGCCGGTGCGCCGCCGAGAAGTCCCAGGACAGCGAATATGCCGGTAAGCCATCCGGCCTGGCCGAGGCTCAGATGCAGGTCCGCCTGCAGCATTGGCGTCGCGATGGCGGCCTTGCCTACTTGCAACGCCGCAACGACTCCACAACCGAGGATCAGCCAGACAATTGCGCGGGGCCGTGCGCTGGAGGCTCCGGTGTTCACTGCGGCACACCGATGGGAGACGCCGCGAGCGCCGCAGCCACTCGTGCAACATGCCAACCCTGAAAACGAGCCCCGTCCAACTCGTTGTCGCTCGGTAGGCGACTGCCGCCGTTGCCGTCATCAGCAAGCGTCGAGGCGCCGTATGGCGTACCTCCGCTAATCGCGTCCATTCGCAGTTGCCCTTTGAAGCTATAAGGCAGCCCAACCACGATCATGCCCAGATGGAGCAGCACCGTGTGCGTCGCTAGAAGTGTGCTCTCCTGACCGCCGTGCTGGCTCCCCGTCGAGGTGAATACGCTACCCGCTTTGCCGACCAGTTTGTCCTCGAACCACAACCCACCGCACTGATCGAAAAAGTTCTTCATTTGCGATGCCATGTTGCCGAAGCGTGTCGGCGTGCCGATCACGATGGCATCGTAATCCGGCAGCTCCGACACGGTGGCCACGCTGGCGGGTTGGTTCAGCTTGTAGCCGGCCCTTTCAGCAACCTGCTCGGGCACCAGTTCGGGCACCCGCTTGATCACCGCCAAGGCGCCAGCCTGACGAGCGCCTTCGGCGACCGCTTGGGCAAGCGCTTCGATATGGCCGTAAGAGGAGTAATAGAGCACCAGTACTTTTGTCATGTCAGTCACCCGCCTAGCGTTTGTGGACGGGATAAGCCTATCCATTCCAAACGTTCTGCAAGAGTGATAAAAAAACGAACAACTTGATCTGCAGGAAAGATCATGCTGAATGGGTTGACGCTGGATCAGATTCGCACTTTTGTTACCGTGGTCGACAGCGGAAGCTTCCGCTCCGGCGCCGCGCGTTTGCTGCGTGTGCAGTCGGCGGTCAGCCATACGATCGCCAATCTGGAAGCTGAACTGGGTCTGCAACTGTTCGACCGTTCCGGCTATCGGCCCGTACTGACGCCGGAAGGGCAAGCCTTGCTGGCCAATGCTCGCGATCTTCTTCTCAGGGCTGATGCCATGCGGGCGCGGGCGCGCTCGCTGGGCGAGGGGGTCGAACTCGAATTGTCGCTGGTGGTGGATACCCTGTTTCCGCTCGCTGCGGCGGCGCAGGCGATGACCCAGGTGCGTACGCAGTATCCCTCGATCAGCTTCCGCCTGGAGTCCCAAGCGCTGGGAGGGCCACTCGCGGCACTAGAAGAAAAGCGCTGCACGCTCGCTATCGTTGTAGGCGAGGATTTTCGCAACCCGAGAATTGCGCTGGAAGCGATCGGCTCGGTTCAGCTGATTGCCGTGGTGCATGCCGATCACCCGCTAGCCCAGATAAATAACGGAAAGCCGCTCGGGTTGCCGGATCTCGCTGACCATCAGCAAATCGTGCTATCCGACCCCACGCCGCTATCGGAAGGCAGAACGTTCGGCGTTCTCTCGCCGTATACCTGCCGGGTGAATACTCAGGAAGCAAAGTTCGCGCTTATTCGCGCAGGCCTCGGCTGGGGCCGGCTGCCGGCCTGGCAGGTACAGGACGACCTCGATGCGGGCCGGTTGGTGCGCGTTGGCCTTTCGGATCTCGGCCGAGGCAGCCAAGTGCAATATGAAGCCTATCTGGCGCACCGCCTCGATGAGGCGCTCGGGCCGGTCGCTCAGGCCTTCCGCCTAGCCTTGGCCGAGCAGCCGGAGGCGTGAAGGACGGACATCAAATCAAAAAGAAGCACCCATCCGCTCGCTGATTGCACGAGCCACCTTCAGCAACTGCCGCGCGGCTTCGCCATCCACATCGGCCATGAAACCGGGCTCGGCGCCGACGATCGTGATGACGCCCGCCAATTGCTGATTGCCATTGAATAGCGGCGCAGAGAGTGCATTGACGCCGGCCATCAGCAGACCGTGCACGTGTTGAATGTGGGTGCGCTGCAGTTCTTTCATGGTCGTGGCTAGCGCTGCGGAGGAGGGCGCCGACGGCCGTTGCAGTTCCTCTTCGCGCAGCTCGGCAGTTTCCGCGTTCGGCATGAAGGCGTTGAACACCAGCCCGGTAGACGAACCCAGCAACGGCAGCACGGAACCCACCTGCGTCACCAGCGTGACGGCCCGCACCGCCTGCTCGACATGCACGACGGCCGGGCCACGGTTGCCCCATACGGCGAGAAAGCAGGTTTCGTTGAGCTCGTCGCGTAGTTGCGCGAGGTGTGGCGTTGCCAGCTTGACCACATCCAGCCGACCCAGCGCCGCCAGGCCGACGAACAGGGCGGCGCGGCCCAGACCATAATGGTTGGTCAGCGGATCCTGCTCGGCGAACCCGCTGGCCATCAGAGCCTGCAGATAACGGTGGACCTTGCTGGCTGGCATGCCGACGTGTTCGGCCAGGCGCGACAGGGATGTCGCCGGGGCCAGTTCGGCCAGTGCCGTGAGGATGTCCGTGCCCACTTCGGCGGCCTGCACTTTCTGTCGGCGGGGCGCCGTGTCTGCGTTGTTATCTGCCATGAATTCAATCGCCTGTTTTTGCTGGCTGCCTGGAAGGCGCTGTTTATAGCTTGACGCCCAAGTGAGTTCAAATTACTTTTTGCGTAAACGCATTACGCTAAAAAGAGAGACGGCTATGCAATCACAACAAGAAACCTCTCGATACCTGTCCGGTTTCGGCAACGAGTTCAGCAGCGAGGCCTTGCCCGGTGCGCTGCCGGTCGGTCAGAACTCGCCGCAGAACGTGCCGTACGGGCTCTATACCGAACTGTTCTCAGGCACCGCATTTACCGTGCCGCGCAGCGAAGCGCGGCGGACCTGGCTATACCGCATCCGTCCTTCGGCCAATCACGGTCAGTTCCAGCGTCTGGACCGGCAAATCGGCAGCGAGCTGGGGCCGGTCACGCCTAACCGGTTGCGTTGGAGTCCTGAGCCTTTCCCCGAGACCGCGACCGATTTCCTCGATGGGCTGATGTGCATAACGGCCAACGCCGAACCCAGCCAGCCGGCTGGGGCGAGCATCTACCGCTACGCGGCGAACCAGTCGATGGAACGGGTGTTCTTCGATGCCGACGGCGAGCTGCTGATCGTGCCGCAGCAGGGCGCGCTGAAGCTGGTCACCGAGCTTGGCGTGTTGGATGTCGCGCCGCTGGAGATCGTGGTGATCCCGCGCGGAATGCGATTCCGTGTCGAGCTGCTGGAAGCGACCGCACGCGGCTACGTTTGCGAGAATCACGGCTGCGCGTTGCGTCTGCCGGACCTCGGGCCGATCGGCAGCAATGGCCTGGCCAATCCGCGCGACTTTCTCGCGCCGGTCGCGCATTTCGAGGAACGCGACGAGCCGGTGCAGCTGGTGCAGAAATTCCTCGGCGAGCTCTGGTCGACCGAGCTGGATCACTCACCGCTGGACGTGGTCGCCTGGCATGGCAACAACGTGCCTTACAAATACGACCTGCGCCGTTTCAACACCATCGGCACGGTCAGCTTCGACCACCCTGATCCGTCGATCTTCACCGTGCTGACCTCGCCAAGTGCCATCCACGGCATGGCCAACATCGACTTCGTGATCTTCCCGCCGCGCTGGATGGTGGCGGAAAGCACCTTCCGTCCGCCGTGGTTCCACCGCAACCTGATGAACGAATTCATGGGTTTGATCGACGGTGCCTACGATGCCAAGGCCGATGGTTTCTCGCCTGGCGGCGCCTCGCTGCACAACTGCATGAGCGCGCACGGGCCGGATCAGATTTCGACTGAACAGGCGATCAAGGCCGAACTCAAACCGCACAAGATCGAGAACACCATGGCCTTCATGTTCGAGACCGGCCAGGTGCTTCGTCCCACACGCCAGGCGCTGGAAAGCCCGCAGCTGCAGAGCGACTACGATAGCTGCTGGGCCGGCCTGGCCAAGACCTTCGACAAGAATGAGAGATGACATGACCGCACAAACAGAACTTCGCAGCTGGGTCGAGTCGGCCAACGGCCTTTCGGACTTCCCCCTCGCCAACCTGCCGCTGGGCGTGTTCAGCCGTGACGGCGGCGAGCCACGTGGTGGCGTCGCCATCGGTGATTTCATCCTTGATCTGGGCGCTGCCTGCGACGCCGGTCTGTTCGACGGCCAGGCGCTGGACGTGGCGAAAGCGGCCAGCGGTGGCAGCCTCAATGCTTTTTTTGCACTTGGTGCGTCAGCCCGCAAGGTATTGCGCGGGGCGTTGCAGGACCTGCTCAGTGAAGGCAGCGCACAACGCGAGCGTTTGCAAAACATGGGTGAATCGCTGCTGCAGCCGATGACTCGCTGCCAACTGCACGTGCCGGCCAAAGTGGGCGACTACACGGATTTCTACGTCGGCATCCACCACGCCAACAACGTCGGCAAGCTGTTCCGTCCGGACAATCCGCTGCTGCCCAACTACAAATACGTGCCTATCGGTTATCACGGTCGCGCGTCGACCATCGACGTCTCAGGCGCGACGGTGAAGCGTCCCAACGGCCAGACCCTGCCGCCGGGCGCCAGTGAGCCGAGCTTCGGCCCGAGCAAGCGGCTGGATTATGAGCTGGAGCTGGGTATCTGGGTCGGCGAAGGCAACGCGCGCGGCGAGGCGATTGCCATTGGTGAGGCGGGCAGCCATGTCGCGGGCTTCTGCCTGCTGAACGACTGGTCCGCGCGCGATCTGCAGGCATGGGAATACCAACCGCTGGGGCCGTTCCTGTCCAAGAGCTTCGCCACCAGCGTGTCGCCCTGGGTGGTGACGCCGGAAGCGCTGGAACCCTTCCGCTGCGCCCAGCCGGCGCGCCCCGAAGGCGATCCGCAACCGCTGCCGTATCTGTACGACGAACAGGATCAGCAGCAGGGCGCGCTGGATATCGAACTGGAAGTCTTGCTGCTGACCGAAGCCATGCGCGAGCAGGGCCTGCCGGCGCAACGCATCGCCTTGAGCAGCACGACGAACATGTACTGGACCGTGGCGCAGATGGTTGCGCATCACAGCGTCAATGGTTGCAGCCTGCAACCGGGCGATTTGTTCGGCTCCGGCACCCTATCCGGCGCGAGCGCCGACAGCCTTGGCAGCCTGCTGGAAATCACCCAGGGCGGCAAACAGGCGCTGGAGCTGCCTGGTGGCGAGACGCGAACATTCCTCGAAGACGGCGACGAGATCATCCTCAAGGCGCGTTGTCGCCGCGAGGGTTATCCATCGATCGGTTTTGGCGAATGTCGTGGTCGCGTGATGCCCGCGTCGCGTTAAGCACGATTCGGCCGTGTCGGGTTCCGTTCCTGTAGGGCCGAATTCATTCGGTCACGGAGTTGCGGTGGCCGAACAAGTCTGGCCCTACGGTTTTGCCGGAACCCTGCGCATCTGCTCGGCCAACGCAACGGAAAATTCCTGCGCGGCGGACCAGCGCAGGTGCACCGCATCGACGAACGAATTCACCGGCGTGCGCCAGTCCTTGTCGGCGTTCCAGTAGGTGCCGCCAGTGCTACCCAGCGCTTCGGCGACACGCTTGTCGAAATCGGCTAAGAAAGTGCCGTCCGGGTCGTACTGTTCTTTCCACTGCGGATGCAACGGGGTGGAAACGACCATCAGGCTGCGGTTTTCGCGTTGCAGCCGTGCGCTCATTTCGCGCAGCGCATCGAAGCAATTGTCATCCAGCGCATCCGGGCGGCCATACATCAAATGGCGGGTGTTGCTGGTGACCAGCGGTCCATCGCCGAAGCGGTTGAACACCAGCGGGTCCCATTCGATTTGTCCCGCGCGTTGAGCCTTTACCGTCAGGGCATTGCGCGCGAGGGATTTGGGCGCGAAATAGCGCATGTAATAGCCCCAGTGCGATGCGCCTTCATAAACGTAAGGGTCGACGTGCTCACGGTTGAACACCGCGGTCGGGACCTTCCAGCAGCCTGCAAAATCCTGCGGATCGGCGATCATCACCACGCTGCGGATACTCGGCTCACGATCGAGCAACCAATGCCCGACATACACCGACTGGTTGGCGAACAGGCCGCAGAAGGCGCCGTTCATGGGGCGTGTTTCCGGCATCGCCTTGGTCAGGACATTGCCATCCACATGCCGCCAGGCCACTGATGAGCCGATGATCAGCAGATTGGGTGAACGAATCGGGTTGTTCCGCAGAAAGCTGAGTTTCTCGTCAATGCACAGGTTGTTGGAGAACGCTGGCGGTGGCAGGTTGCCGGTTCTGTCCAGGCCCAGCAGGCTCAGGCAGAACAGCGTCAGGGCGCCGAACAGGCCGGCGAACAGCGACAGCAGATACCGCGAACTCACCTGTCCCGGTGCGCTGGCCGTGCTGGCTGCGGTGCTCCCGTCCTGGGGAATGTCTGCGGTATGGGACATAGCCTATTTTCCTTCAAGCTTGGCGCCGATGACCTGCGCGAAGTGGCCGACGTTGCGCAGCGACTCCAGCTCCGCCGTGCGGAACTTGATGCCGAAGCGTTGTTCCGCCGCGACCGTGAGCATGACATGGGTCTGGCTGTCCCAGCCCTCGATGTCGTTGGCGGTCATCTCCGGCGAAAGGACGATGCTGTCGTCGTCGAACACGTCATGAAAAACCGGGGTGAGTGCTTTTATTACCTCTGCTTCGGTCATGCCTTTACCTCGATGAAGTGGCGGGGCGTGCGGGTGGATGTGAGTTCGTAGCGCCAGAAAGTGGCCTCGCTGGCGGCGTCCGCCGGGGCCGGATGTTGGACGAAGCCCAGCCGGGGAAAGTGTTCGGCGACCATGCCGTTGCGTTCGGTAGGACGGTATTCGCCGATCAATGCGTCATAGCCCGCGGCGCTGGCCGCCCTGGCGAGCACCTCGAGCACGGCTTCTTCGACCTGCCGACCCAGTACGCGACAGCTCATCAGCCAGCTGTCGATCAGCAACTCATCGTCGGCGATCGCCGCATCCGGTCTGGCCAGCACGACGCTGATCAGGCCGTTGTCGCCGAACTTGTCGGCCAAGCGGATCGCCAGCGCCACCGAGCGTGGATCGCTGGCAATGCGGTCGACTTCCGCTTCGCCGTAGCGGCGCGTGGTGAGGTTGAACTGGTTGGTCTTGTTGATTAGTTGCGTGCTGCGGGCGAGCTCGGCGGCGCCGATCGGCGTCGCGGTCAGCACCATCTCCAGGCCGCGCAAGTAGCCTTCCATGTCGGTGGCCTGGCTCAAGGCCGCTTTGCGCTCGGCATTCAATGCATAGTTGCGACCACGGCTGGCATCGTCCGAGGTAAAGGAAACCGCCTCGAAGTAGCCGGCCGCCGCGACACGCGCTGGATAGTCGGCTACATCCTCGGGCAACTCCGGGACAGCGACTTCGGGTAGCTCACGGCGCACGATGTCGCGCTCGGCCGGGTTGTCATCGACGAAGACCAGGCTGTCCAGACCGATATCCAGCATTGAGGCGATGCGGCGCAGGTTGCCTGCCTTGTCGTCCCAATTCGCGACGAAGGCGGCGATATCGCTGCGCTTGAGCGCCATTTCCGGATGCTCGAACGCCGCTTCGGCGACGCTCGGATCGTTCTTGCTGCACACCGCGAGGATGACGCCGCGGCGGGCCAGCAGCGCCGCGTAGCGCTGAAAAGCGAGGAATGCTTCACCGCTGGGCGAGCCTTGGCCGAGATGAATCCCGTCGACCCCATCATCACCGATCACGCCGCCCCATAGCGTGTTGTCCAGATCCAGCACCAGGCATTTGCGCGACAGGCCGAGGCTTGCGGCGGCGATGCGTGTCAGTTGATCACCATATAAAGGTGCCAGGTTCGGGCTGACCAGTTGCTTGGCCTGGTGCCAGCGCAGCGGTTCGGCCAGGCCGTCGCCGTAGCTGCCACGCGCCGCTTCCCAGGCGAGATCCATCAGCAGCACGCCGTCTTCGCGGGCAGCGCTGCGGATGGCCGCATTCAGTCGATCGATCACGGCATAGGGCGCGGCAGGCACCAATGCCTCGAACGAGCCGAAGATCGGCGGGTCGGCCGGCACGATGGTTTGCTGCACCACCTGGGCGGCATGGCGCTCACGGGCGCGGCGCCAGAGCAGCCGCAGTTCTTCGGTGCGCTCGGCCACCGCTGCATCGACTTCCGCTTGCGAAGCCTCCAGCGGCAGCTGCAGCGGCGCGTCACGGGCGTCCAGCGCCAGGATGATCAGCTGCGGGGCAAAGTCGGCCAGTTCCGGATCGTCCATCAGCAGCGCCTGGCGGTACATGCCATAAGGCGCGACGTGAACAGAAAGTGCCAGCCGCCGTTGCAGCCCGGCCACGCGGATTGCTGGCACCAGATGATCCACCGTGTGTGAGGAGAGCAGGGCGATGCGCAGTGGGCGCAGCCCCGACACCGTTGCCTCGCCACGGATCATGGCGCGTAGCCCGTCGGTTGCCAGCCGATCCAGGCGTGCGGTTTGGGTGAAGTCCCGCCGATACCCCGAGAGCCGCGCAGCCGCTGCGAGGCGTGTGAGTGGGTCGGTCTGACGCTTGGCCTCGCCGATGGCTGCGCTCAGGTCTGGATGTTCGGCTAGCCAGAGAAGCTGATCCATTAGCCATTAACTCCTTCGAGGGTTGGAACGGGATTGCTCAGAACTGGAAGTAGAGAAACTCGGTAGGGGCGACGGAGAACGCCACGGCAAGGGCGAGGAACCCCAGCACGCCGATGGCGACGCCGATTACCGGAGTCGGATTCCATGAGGTAATCGGTAGCCAGCGCAGCAGCAAGCTTTCGCTCGGCTGCGCGTTCAGGGCGATGCGGAAGCGCGCCATCCACTGCTGCACGTTGGGCATCAGCCAGACGAAGGCGAGCAGCAGCGCGACGGTGAGATAGTCCGACTTGTCGAACTTGGTACTCAGTTCGCTCAAGCCGACCATGCCCGACAGTATCGCCATCGCCGCCGAAACGCTCTCGGCGCGGAAGAACACCATCGCCACGACCACGCAGAGAAAGGTCAGCAGCACGGCGCCGCAGTGATGCAAGAGCTTGTCGCTGTCGAGCGGCAGCCCTCGGCGTGCCTTGTAGGCCCGGAAACCATGGGTGACCGCCAGATAAAAGCCATGCAGCAGGCCGAACACCACGAACTGCCAGCCCGCGCCATGCCAGACGCCGGAAATGAACATGGTCAGCACGGTGGGGTAGGCGAGCAGCACGACAAAGGTGCCAAGGCTCATCTTGCCCCGGCGTGGCAGCGGTTTGCCCGCCGCCATGCGCGAGCGCGTGATGCGCATGACGATGGGGTTGTAGATGTAGGCGGTGAGAAAGCGCGTCAGCGTCATATGCCAGCGCGACCAGTAGTCGATAAGGTTGTGCGCCTTGAACGGGCTGTTGAAATTCATCGGCAAGCGCAGGCCGAACAGCAGTCCGAGGCCGATGGCCATGTCGCTATAACCGGAGAAGTCGAAATAGATCTGCAGCGTGTAAGTGAGTGCGCCAAACCAGGCGTCGTAGAGCGCTGGTACGGTGCCATCGGCAGCGATGGCGAAGATCGGCGAGGCCTTGGCGCCCAGCGGGTCGGCGATGATCACCTTCTTGAACAAGCCGAGCAGGAACACCGTCAACCCCAGGGACATGTTGTCCAGCCGCGGGCGAAAGGTGTCGCGATCCTTGAACTGCTTGAGCATTTCGCTGTGGTGGGTGATCGGGCCAGCGATTAACTGCGGAAAGAATGTGATGAACAGGCAGTAATTGACGAAGTCGTGCTCGCTCACTTCGCCATCATGAGCATCGACCAGATAAGCGATCTGCTGGAAGGTAAAAAAGGAAATCGCCAAGGGCAGGATGATGTCGCCCACCGACCAGCCCAGGCCGAAGGCATCGTCGAGCGTAGCGAATAGAAAACCGGTGTACTTGTAATAGCCGAGCAACGCCACGTTGGCGGCGACGCCCAGCACCAGCAATGTGCGCGACGGTCGACGCATCAGAGCGCCGCCGACCAGGTAGTTAACCACCATACTGCTGATCAACAGCGGCACGTAAGCCGGGTTCCACCAGCCGTAAAACACCAGCGATGCCAGCGTCAGCCAGACGGCTACAAGGCGTTGTCTACCACTGCCCGCAAGAAGGATGAAACCAAGAAGTACCACCGGAAGAAACCCGGCGATAAATACCGCGGAGTTGAAGAGCATCGTCCTTTACTTCCCTGAACATCCATTGCCGTCCCGGAAATCAGAACGGGGGTCGCGTCGTGCATCGCTACGTCCCGGCAAAACATGCTCGGGGCGCTCGATTTCCATCGTTGCCGGCGGCCATGAAGGCGGCGCCGCAGCAGGCCTAGTTCCTTTCACTGCACGGATGCTTAGCTCTGTCTGTTACTGCGACTCAAGTCTGAAACAAAAAGTTTCGGAGGTGAACTAGGCGCTAACTCCGTTCAGACGAGTGGATATGTAGAGAAAACAAGCGAAACGGTGGTACTAGAGCCTCTGCATTGTGGTCGCCGGTGGGCACTGCGGCGGGCGGTCGCGCGGAGCACGACGCAGAGGGGTTAATCGCGCTGGCCGTTCTGATTTGGACAGTCCGGTAGGGTGGACTGGGCGGCGTTCCGCTTCAGCCCACCGTGGCTGCTGATGAACTTCGTCGGTAACGGTGGCGACGATGTCGAGGGCGGCGCGCTCGGGCTGGATCGCCAGCAGGCTGGCTTTGATCGCGCGTATCGAAACGGCGTTACTCACTCTGAGCGGAGTGGTTCGCACCGTGCGGGTTGCATCAAGGATGAAGGGCAGGGCCATTGCGGCGCCTGCCCTTTTTTGTCAGCCGAGGAAATAAAAGCAGCCGGATATAACCAGGCCCGAGTACACCAGGATCAACAGGCAATAACCCATGATGTCGCGCGCGCCGAGGCCGACAATGCCGAGGATTGGCAGCGCCCAGAACGGCTGAATCATGTTGGTCCAGGCATCACCCCAGGCGATGGCCATGGCCGTCACCGCCGGCGTCACGCCAAGCGCTTGGCCGGCTGGCAGCATGATCGGACCTTGCACGGCCCACTGGCCGCCACCGGACGGTACGAAGACGTTGACCAGGCCGGCGCTCAGGAAGGCTAGTACCGGAAAGGTATCGGCCGACGACGAGGCGATGAACGACTCGGTGATCTGCTTGCCCAGCGACAGGCCCTCGGCGTTGGCGCCGACCATCATGCCCATGATTCCCGCGTAGAAGGGAAACTGGATGACGATGCCGCTGATCCCGCCAATACCGTCTTGCACTGCACGCATGTAGCGCTCGGGCGAGCCGTGCAGCAGCAGGCCGATGAACAGGAACAGGCCGATGACGATATTGAGCGTCAGGGCGAAGCCGTTCTCGGCGAAGTAGTAGATGAAGTACACCGCACCCAGGGCGACGATGATCAGGTTGAGGATGCGGCTGTCGTCCAGGCGCTGGGCCAGCGTCTCGCGCGGCAGCGGCTGATGTTCCGGCTCCAGCAGCAGCGCGGGATCGGCGACTTTCGGCTGCTTGGGATGCATGGCCCAGTTGAGGATCGGCAGACCAATGACCAGCAGCGCGATGATGGTCAGGTTCAGCGTGGTGAACAGCGTATCGCCTACGCCGATGGCGCCGGTGATCACGCCGCCGGTCATACGCTCCAGGTCCGCGCCACCGGTCGCGAGCGACAGCGGAACCGAGCCGGACAGGCCGCCGTGCCAGATGAGGAAGCCGGAATAAGCCGCGGCCACCAGCAGCGGATAGTCGACGCCTTTGACCTCCCGGGCCAGCGCACGGGCGAAGACTGCGCCGATCACCAGACCGAAGCCCCAGTTGATCCAGGAACCGGCCAGGCCCACCAACGTGACCAGCACGATGGCCCGGCCAGGGGTACGCGCGATGCGGGCCAGGCCAGCGAGCAGGCGGTGAATGGCCGGGGCGCTGGCAAGTGCGTGGCCGGTGACGAGAATCAGCGCCATCTGCATGGCGAAGGTGAGCAGATTCCAGAATCCTGTGCCCCAGTGCTTCGCCATGGCCGGCAGACCCTGACCGGTGACGAGCATGCTGGCGGCCAGCACGATGAGACTGAGAAGAATGGCGAAAACGAAGGGAGAGGGTAGGTATCGCTGTACGAGCTTTACGCTCAAAGAGGTAACGGCGCCGAGCATGGTTGTGATCCTGTGTTGTTTTCTTTGTTATGAGCGGCGCGCGTGCGTGGCGCGCGCCGTTATTTCATCGATGTCTTCAGGCGGGCCTCAGGACCGCGTTTGGAATCCTCCTATGTGATCTGGCGAGAGCCGTTCAGTTGCGCTCGATAGCCAGCGCAACACCTTGACCACCGCCAATGCACAGGGTGGCGAGGCCTTTTTTGGCGTCTCGACGAATCATCTCGTGCAGCAGCGTCACCAGGATTCGGCAGCCCGACGCCCCGATTGGGTGGCCGAGCGCGATGGCGCCGCCGTTGACGTTGACCTTGTTCGCATCCCAGCCGAGTTCCTGGCCGACCGACAGCGCTTGGGCGGCGAAGGCTTCGTTGGCTTCGATCAGGTCGAGCTCGTCCAGCGACCAGCCGGCCTTATCCAGGCAGCGTCGAGTCGCCGAGACCGGCGCGATACCCATGATCGCGGGGTCGACGCCGGCGTTGGCGTAGGCCTTGATTCGTGCCAGAACCGGTAGGCCGAGCGCCTTGGCCTTGTCGGCGCTCATCAGCAGCACGGCGGCGGCGCCATCGTTGAGGCTTGAAGCATTGCCCGCAGTGACCGATCCATCCTTTTTGAAGGCTGGCCTGAGTTTGGCCAGCGCGTCGGCTGTGGTGCCAGCACGCGGCTGTTCGTCGGTATCGAAACGCAGCGGCTCGCCCTTGCGCTGGGGAATCTCGATTGGCGCGATCTCGTCCTTGAAGCGGCCCGCCTCGATGGCGGCGACGGCTTTCTGCTGCGATGAGGCGGCGAAGGCATCCTGGGCTTCGCGGCTGATGTCGAACTTGTCGACCAGGTTTTCTGCGGTGATGCCCATGTGGAAATCGTTGAAGGCGTCCCACAGGCCGTCACTGATCATGCTGTCGACCAGTTCGGCATGGCCCATGCGCAAGCCCGTGCGGGCCTTGGGCAGCACGTAGGGCGCCAGGCTCATGTTTTCCTGGCCGCCGGCGATGATCACTTCGGCGTCGCCGCAGCGGATCGCCTGGGTGGCCAGGTGCAGCGCCTTGAGGCCGGAACCGCACACCTTGTTCAGCGTGAAAGAAGGGACTTCGTGCGGGAGACCGGCCTTGACCGAGGCCTGGCGTGCGGGGTTCTGGCCGGCGCCAGCGGTCAGCACTTGGCCGAGAATCACTTCATCGACCTCCGCCGGATTCAGCCCGGTCTGTTCGAGCAGGCGCTTGATCACGGCGGAGCCCAGGTCCGGGGCGGCGATATTGGCCAGCGCGCCCTGGAAGGCGCCAATGGCGGTACGGGTAGCGGCAACGATTACGACGTCTTGCATGGCGAATCTCCTGGATTCAAAACGGGAAAAGCCCCGCGTGCGACAAGCGCATCACGAGGCTCCGAAACGATGCGGGATCAACCGAACTGCATTTCCGGTACATGGTCCGGTACCACCAGTTCACCGGCGGTCTTGGCGACGATTTCCTCGACGCTCACGCCGGGGGCGCGCTCCTTGAGCACGAATGCGCCATTCTCGATTTCAAGATAGGCCAGATCGGTCAGCACACGCTTGATGCAGCCAGCGCCGGTCAGCGGCAGTGTGCACTTGGACAGCAGCTTGGACTCGCCGTCCTTCGACGCATGGGTCATCAGTACGATGATGTTCTCAGCGCCAGCGACCAGATCCATCGCGCCGCCCATCCCCTTGACCAGCTTGCCGGGGATCATCCAGGAGGCGATGTTGCCCTGCACATCGACTTCGAAAGCACCGAGTACGGTGAGGTCGATATGGCCGCCACGGATCATCGCGAAGGATTCGGCGGAGTTGAAAATGGAAGCGCCGATGCGTGCGGTGACGGTCTGCTTGCCGGCGTTGATCATGTCGGCGTCGAGCTCTTCCTCAGTAGGAAAGGTGCCCATGCCGAGCAGGCCGTTTTCCGACTGCAGCATCACTTCCATGCCTTCGGGCACGTAGTTGGCGACCAGCGTCGGGATACCGATGCCGAGGTTTACGTAGTAGCCGTCCTGCAGTTCGCGGGCGACGCGCTGGGCCATTTGTTCGCGAGAAAGTGCCATCGTCTATTCCTCTTATTCTTTTTGATTAGCTACGGACGGTGCGCTTTTCGATGCGCTTCTCGAAGGTGCCGCAGATGATGCGGTCGACGTAGATGCCGGGCGTATGGATCTGGGTGGGATCGATTTCGCCGGGCTCGACGATTTCCTCGACTTCGACCACGGTGATCTTCGCGGCGGCCGCAGCCAGCGGATTGAAGTTCTGCGCGGTGTGGCGGTAGATGACGTTGCCGTAGCGATCGGCCTTCCAGCCCTTGACGATGGCGAAGTCGCCGGTGATGGCGTGTTCGAGAATGTGCGGGCGGCCGTTGAATTCGCGCACGTCCTTTCCTTCGGCGATGGGCGTGCCGTAGCCGGTGGCGGTGTAGAAGGCTGGAATGCCAGCGCCGCCGGCGCGCATTTTCTCGGCCAGGGTGCCTTGGGGCGTGAGCTCAACTTCCAGCTCGCCATTGAGCAGCTGCTTTTCGAACAGGGCGTTCTCGCCGACGTAGGAGGCGATCATCTTGCGGATCTGCCGGTCTTCCAGCAGCACGCCGAGGCCGAAGCCGTCGATGCCGCAGTTGTTGGAAACCACGGTCAGGTCGCGAGTGCCTTTGCGCTTGATCTCGGCGATCAGGTTTTCCGGGATGCCGCATAGACCGAAACCGCCAGCCAGTACGGTCATGCCGTCCTGTAGCCCCTCAAGGGCTTCGGCATAGGTGCTGACGCGTTTGTCGAAACCAGCCATAAACCATTCCTTCTTGTTGTTGATTGTTAACCCGAGTGTCGGCGTCGCGATTAGATTTGTTAAGTTGATTTTTAAGCGTTATTAATTGGCAAAGTTAAACAATCAACGCAGCGAATAGCCGCCGCTGTGGCCCGATCCGGATTCAAACCATGACCATCAAACAATTGCGTGCGTTTCTCGCCGTGGCGCATACCCTGAGCTTTGCCCAGGCCTGCGAGCGTCTGCATTTGTCGCAATCGGCGCTGAGCCTGACGATCAAGTCTCTGGAAGACGGGCTAGGAGGGCGGTTGTTCAGCCGTACCACCCGCGCGGTGAGCCTGACGCCGGAAGGGGAGGCGCTTTTGCCGCTTGCGCGCCGGTTGCTGGCTGATTGGGATAACGCCGAGGACGAACTGCGCCAACGCTTCACGTTGCGCCAGGGGCGGGTGGCGCTGGCCTCGATGCCCTCGTTTGCTGGCAATCTGTTGCCGTCGGTCCTGAAAACGTTCCGCCAGCAATATCCGTCGATCAGCGTCACGGTGCATGACGTGATCAACGAGCAGGTGATGGACATGGTTCGCGACCGGCACGTCGAACTGGGCATCGCCTTTGAACCCGAACCCACCACGCCGCTGAGTTTCACGCCGTTGTATACGGATCGCTTCGTGGCGGTGGTGCCCGCCGACTCGGTGCTGGCGAGCCAGGCTGAGGTGAGCTGGGAGGCGCTGCTCAAGCAACCCGTCATTACCCTGCAGCGGCCCTCTACCGTGCGCTTCATGCTCGAGGATCATCTGCGCCAGCGTGGGCGTAGCCTGCCCGTGCAGTTCGAAAGCCATCAGCTGGCAACGGTCGGACGCATGGTCGCCAGCGGTTTGGGCGTCAGCGCCGTGCCAGCGCTGTGTCGGGAGCAGATGCTGGAACTCGGGGCTCGTTGTGTCGCGCTGGGTGACCCGGTGATCGAGAAGCCGGTGGGCATACTGACCAAGCCCGGCCACGAGCTTTCGGTCGCTGCCCAGGCCATTGCCGATACCCTGCGTGCTTCCAGGAATTATCCCGGCATGGCGTAAACCGTTCTGCGAACGCTCCGCTGGTCGGACGGCAGCGAAAATGTGCGGTTACCGGCCGGTCGACTGTTGGCCGTTGGTCCAATCACTTATTGTGCTCGAACGCGTTAACGTTGATTTGAATCAGGCCTGGGTGGCGGCAATGCGCCTCGGTTGGGTTTGGCGACCGGCAATCATGCTGGCGTAACTATAAAAATAGCGAGTGCCTGATGATGGATAGTCTGCTGAAAGAGCGAAGCATGATTTTCGATCGCGCCGATCCTCACGCGGTGTCCGAGTACGTCAATCAGCACGTCGGTTCGCATTGCATCCAGCTACCTCGCACCGGTAATCCCCAGGCCAGCCTGAACCATTGCAAGTTCGGCAAGCTCGACCTCTGTCAGCTGAGTTACGGCGGCAGCGTGCATGTCACCTCGCCGGCGCTGGAAACCATCTATCACCTGCAATTGCTGCAGCGCGGGCACTGCCTCTGGCGTGGTCGCGGGCAGGAGCACTACTTCACGCCCGGTGAGTTGCTGCTGATCAATCCGGACGATCCGGTCGACCTGACCTATTCCGACGACTGCGAAAAGCTCATCGTCAAGGTGCCCGCGTCCTTTCTGGAAAAGGCCTGCACCGAGAACCAGTGGCGGGCGCCGAGCGAGGGGATTCGTTTCGCCGCCAACCGCTACGAGCTCAAGCAGCTCGACGGCATCGAAAGCCTGCTCGGGCTGATCTGCCAGGAGGCCGAAGCCGAGCACTGCATCCCGCAACTGCAAGACCAATACAGCCGCATCATCGCCTCGAAACTGCTGTGCACCCTGGCCAACAACATTCACCGCGAGCCGCTGACCGAGAGCTGTCCGTCGTTCGGCCGCATTACCGACTATATAGACGAGCACCTGAAGAAGGACATCTCGGTCGAGCAGTTGGCGCAGCTGGCGAACATGAGTCCGCGTTCGCTCTACATGTTGTTCGACCGCAAGGTCGGCACCACGCCGAAGTCCTACATCCGCCAGCGCAAGCTGGAGCAGATCCGCGGGCGCCTGAGCGATCCGGCGGACAAGGTGCGCAATATCACTGAAATCGCCATGGACTATGGCTTCCTGCATCTCGGGCGCTTCTCGGAAACCTACAAGAGCACCTTCGGCGAACTGCCTTCCGACACCTTGCGCCGCCATCACTGAAGCCTCTGAGCCGCTGTCGATCTGACGGTCGCGGCTCCTTCTCCCTTCGTTCATCCTGCCGCCGCCTCCCGCAACGGGTGGTGCGTTCGCCTGCGGCAATTTGCCATCTTGTCGTTTGCAGAAAACGGATAGAGGTCTTGCAGGAAACGGATATTGGTACCTCTCCCAGCGGCATAGCCTTCATCACGTTGAAACAATAACAATGGAGGCCCCGGCCATGGCCCTGGGATTCGATTACCTTGATTCGCTTGTTGAAGATGACAAAGAAAAAGGCATCTTCCGCTGCAAGCGCGAGATGTTCACCGACGAGCGCCTGTTCGACCTGGAGATGAAGCACATCTTCGAGGGCAACTGGATCTACCTCGCTCACGACAGCCAGATTCCCGAGAATAACGACTACTACACCACCTACATGGGTCGGCAGCCGATCTTCATCGCTCGCAACAAGGAAGGTGAGCTCAACGCCTTCATCAATGCATGCAGCCATCGCGGCGCGATGCTCTGCCGCTTCAAGAGCGGCAACAAGGCCACCTACACCTGCCCGTTCCACGGCTGGACCTTCAACAACTCCGGCAAGCTGCTCAAGGTCAAGGACCCCAAGGAAGCCGGCTACCCGGACAGCTTCAACTGCGACGGCTCCCATGACCTGAAGAAGATCGCCCGCTTCGAGTCCTATCGCGGCTTCCTGTTCGGCAGCCTGCGCGAGGACGTCGCGCCGCTGGAAGACTTCCTCGGTGAGTCGAAGAAGATCATCGACATGGTCGTCGACCAGTCCCCCGAAGGCATCGAAGTGCTGCGCGGCTCCTCCAGCTACGTCTTCGGCGGCAACTGGAAGCTGACCGCTGAAAACGGCGCCGACGGCTACCACGTCACCGCCGTGCACTGGAACTACGCCGCGACTCAGAACCAGCGCAAGCTGCGTGAGGCCGGTGAAGAAATCCGCACCATGAGCGCTGGCGGCTGGGGCAAGAAGGGCGGCGGCTTCTACTCCTTCGAGAACGGCCACCTGCTGCTCTGGACGCGCTGGGACAACCCCGAAGACCGTCCGCTGTTCAGCCGCCGCGATGAGCTGGTCGCCGAAGTCGGCGAGGCCCGCGCCGACTGGATGATCGGCAACTCGCGCAACCTCTGCCTGTACCCGAACCTGTACCTGATGGACCAGTTCGGCTCGCAGCTGCGCATCGCCCGACCGATCTCGGTGGACGAGACCGAAGTCACCATCTACTGCATCGCGCCGAAGGGCGAAAGCGACGAAGCGCGCGCCACCCGCATCCGCCAGTACGAAGACTTCTTCAACGTCAGCGGCATGGCCACACCGGACGATCTGGAAGAATTCCGCGCCTGCCAGGCTGGTTACCAGGGCCGTGCCATGGAGTGGAACGACATGTCCCGCGGTGCCAAACACTGGATCGACGGCCCCGACGAGGGCGCCAAGGAAATCGACCTGCATCCGCTGCTCAGCGGCGCACGTTCGGAGGACGAGGGGCTGTTTGTCATGCAGCACCGCTACTGGCAGGAACAGATGATTAAGGCCGTCGAGGCCGAACAGGCGAAGCTGATCCACGTGGAGGGCGCTTGAATGGCCATTACCTACGACGCCGCGCGCGACTTTCTCTACCGCGAAGCGCGCTACCTCGACGACAAGGAGTGGGACGCCTGGCTGGAGCTTTATGCCCCGGATGCCAGCTTCTGGATGCCGGCCTGGGATGACCGCGACCAACTGACTGAAGACCCCCAGCGCGAAATTTCGCTGATCTGGTACGGCAACCGTCGTGGCCTGGAAGACCGGGTCTTCCGCATCAAGACCGAGCGCTCCAGTGCAACCATTCCGGATACCCGGACCACGCACAACATCAGCAACCTCGAGCTGCTCGAACAGGCCGATGGCGTCTGCAAGCTGCGCTACAACTGGCACACCATGAGCTTCCGATACAAGACCGTCGATCATTTCTACGGCACCAACTTCTACACCTTGGACGTGCGCGGCGAGAACCCACTGATCAAGGCCAAGAAGGTCGTGCTGAAGAACGACTACATCCGCCAGATGATCGACGTGTACCACCTCTGAGGGCGCCGCCATGACTCATAAGATTGCTTTGAACTTCGAAGACGGCGTCACGCGTTTCATCGACGCCAATATCGGCGAAACCGTTGCCGACGCCGCCTATCGCCAAGGTATCAATGTTCCGCTGGATTGCCGCGACGGCGCTTGCGGTGCCTGCAAGTGCTTTGCCGAGGCCGGGCGCTATGACCTCGGTGAGGAATACATCGAAGACGCCCTCAGCGAAGACGAGGCCGAACAGGGCTATGTGCTGACCTGCCAGATGCGCGCCGAGAGCGACTGCGTGATCCGCGTGCCGGCATCGTCCCAGGTGTGCAAGACCGAGCAGGTTTGCTACGAGGCGGCGATCAGCAACGTGCGCCAGCTGTCCGAGAGCACCATCTCGCTGTCGATCAAGGGCGATTCGCTGACCCAACTGGCGTTCCTGCCGGGGCAGTACGTCAACCTCAAGGTGCCGGGCAGCGACCAGACCCGCGCCTACTCCTTCAGCTCCATGCCGCGCGATGGCGAAGTCAGCTTCCTGATTCGTAACGTACCGGGCGGGCTGATGAGCAGCTTCCTGACCGGCCTGGCGAAATCCGGCGACAGTCTGAGTCTGGTCGGCCCGCTGGGCAGCTTCTACCTGCGCGACATCAGACGCCCGCTGCTGTTGCTGGCTGGCGGCACCGGTCTGGCACCGTTCACCGCCATGCTGGAGAAGATCGCCGAGCAGGGCAGCGGGCATCCCCTGCACCTGATCTACGGCGTGACCCATGACCACGATCTGGTGGAGCTGGACAAGCTCGAGGCCTTCGCCGCGCGGATTCCGAACTTCACCTACAGCGCCTGCGTGGCCAGCCCCGATAGCGCCTATCCGCAGAAGGGCTACGTCACCCAGCACATCGAGCCGAAGCACCTGAATGACGGCGAGGTAGACATCTACCTCTGCGGCCCACCACCGATGGTCGAGGCGGTCAGCCAGTTCATCCGTGAACAGGGCCTGCAGCCGGCGAATTTCTACTACGAGAAATTTGCTGCCAGCGCCTGAGCACAAGGTGCGCAAGGTTTTTCCGTAGGAGCGAGCTTGCTCGCGAAAAAGGTCAGCAGGTTCGCCTGGATCAACGCACCGAAAAGCTTCGCGAGCAAGCTCGCTCCTACGGAAGCTGCGTAGCGGGTTTTCGGCTCCTTCGAGGAAAAGTAAATGAACAAGCGTTTTGAAAACAAAGTCGCGGTGATCACCGGCGCCGCTCAAGGCATCGGCCGCCGCGTCGCCGAGCGTTTCGTTGCCGAGGGCGGCAAGCTGGTGGCGGTTGACCGTTCCGAACTGGTGCACGAGCTCGCCGACCAGTTGGGACAGGGCGCCGAAGTACTGACCCTGACCGCCGATCTCGAGCAGTTCAGCGATTGCCACCGCGTGATGGATACGGCGAAGGAGCGCTTCGGGCGTCTCGACATCCTGATCAACAACGTCGGCGGCACCATCTGGGCCAAGCCGTTTGAGCACTACCAGGAACACGAGATCGAGGCCGAAGTGCGCCGCTCGCTGTTCCCCACGCTCTGGTGCTGCCATGCCGCGCTGCCGCACATGCTGGAGCAGGGGGCGGGCGCCATCATCAACGTCTCTTCCATTGCCACCCGCAGCCTCAACCGCGTGCCTTACGGCGCGGCCAAGGGCGGCGTGAATGCGCTCACTGCTTGCCTCGCGTTCGAAAACGCCCAACGTGGCATTCGCGTCAACGCCACCGCGCCCGGCGGCACCGAAGCGCCGCCTCGGCGCATCCCGCGCAACAGCGCCGAGCAGAGCGAAGACGAGAAGCGGTGGTACCAGCAGATCGTCGACCAGACCGTCGATTCGACCCTGATGAAGCGCTACGGAACCATCGACGAGCAGGCCGGCGCGATTCTGTTTCTGGCCTCCGACGATGCCAGCTACATCACCGGCGTGACCCTGCCGGTGGGCGGTGGCGATCTCGGCTGACAGCCGAGCGCCGGAGCCAGAATTTTTGCACCACCTCGAAGTATCGCAGCGCGAACAGCCCGACCCGATGGGCTGGCGCGATGAACCATGACTTACAAAAACAATAGAGAGTCTTGCCATGCGTACAGTTGACGTTCACCAGATCATCGATAACGCCCGTTTCAGCCAGTTCCACTGGCTGGTCATGTGCCTGTGCGCACTGCTGCTGATCTTCGACGGCTATGACCTGTTCATCTACGGCGTAGTCCTGCCGGTGATCATGCAGGAATGGGGGCTGACCCCGCTGGAAGCCGGTGCGCTAGGCAGTTATGCGCTGTTCGGCATGATGTTCGGTGCGCTGGTGTTCGGCACCCTGGCCGACCGTATCGGCCGCAAGAAGGGCATCGCCATCTGTTTTCTGCTGTTCAGCACAGCGACGGTGCTCAATGGCTTCGCCAGCACCCCGACGGAATTCGGCATCTTCCGCTTCCTCGCCGGGCTCGGTTGCGGCGGGCTGATGCCCAACGTGGTGGCGCTGATGAATGAATACGCGCCGAAGAAGCTGCGCAGCACCCTGGTGGCGATCATGTTCAGCGGCTATTCGCTGGGCGGCATGTTCTCCGCCGGGCTGGGCATCTACATGCTGCCGCGCTTTGGCTGGGAAGCGATGTTCTTCGCCGCCGCCGTGCCGCTGCTGTTGCTGCCGGTGATTCTCTGGAAGTTGCCGGAGTCGGTGGGCTTCCTGGTGCGCCAAGGCCGTACCGAACAGGCGCGCAAGCTGCTCAACCAGATTGAGCCGAGCCTTGCCCTCAGCGCCGGCGATGAGCTGGTGATGAACGAAGTGAAGGGTAAGAGCGCGTCGGTGCTGGAGCTTTTCCGTGAGGGCCGTGGCGTGCGCACTGTTTCGATCTGGGTGGCGTTCTTCTGCTGCCTGCTGATGGTCTACGCGCTGGGCTCCTGGCTGCCGAAGTTGATGGCCAATGCCGGCTACAGCCTGGGCTCTAGCTTGTCCTTCCTGGTGGCGCTGAATCTGGGCGGCATGTTCGGTGCGATTCTCGGCGGTTGGCTGGGTGATCGCTTCAACCTGGCCAAGGTCGTGGTGGTGTTCTTCGCGGTCTCTGTGGTGTCAATCAGCCTGCTGGGCTTCAAGACGCCGATGCCGGTGCTGTACGCGCTGATAACCATCGCCGGTGCCACCGTGATCGGCACGCAGATCCTGCTGTACGCAGCCGCCGCGCAGTTCTACGGCCTGTCGATTCGCTCCACGGGCCTTGGTTGGGCGTCCGGCATCGGTCGCAACGGGGCCATCGTCGGCCCGCTGCTGGGCGGTGCGCTGCTGGGTATCAATCTGCCGCTGCAACTGAATTTCATCGCCTTTGCCATTCCCGGCGTAATCGCCGCGCTGGCCATGGCCGTCTTCGCCGTCTCCGGTCAACGCAGCAGCAATGTTGCGCCAGCCGGTCTGTCGGCGGCGAAAGCCTGAACACTGAAACAGAACTCCGGGAGCCGATATGAGCCACACCCTGATCGAAAGCATCCAGACGTTGATCGTCGATCTGCCCACCATTCGCCCGCACAAGCTGGCGATGCACACCATGCAGAAGCAGACGCTGGTGATCATCCGCGTGCGTTGCAACGATGGCGTGGAAGGCATCGGCGAGGCCACCACCATCGGCGGTTTGGCCTACGGCAACGAAAGCCCGGAGAGCATCAAGACCAACGTCGACTGCCACCTCGGCCCGCTACTGGTGGGGCAGGACGCGAGCAACATCAACGCCGCCATGCTGCGGCTGGACAAGGCGGCCAAGGGCAATACCTTCGCCAAGTCCGGCCTGGAAAGCGCGCTGCTCGACGCCCAGGGCAAGCGCCTTGGGCTGCCGGTCAGCGAGCTGCTCGGCGGGCGGGTGCGCGACAGCCTGGAAGTCGCCTGGACCCTGGCCTCCGGCGACACCGCCAAGGACATTGCCGAAGCCGAGCAGATGCTCGATATCCGCCGCCACCGCCTCTTCAAGCTGAAGATTGGCGCCAACGAGGTGAACGCCGATCTCAAACACGTCATCGCCATCAAGAAGGCGCTGGGCGAGCGCGCCAGCGTGCGCGTCGACGTCAACCAGTACTGGGACGAGTCCCAGGCGATCCGCGCCTGTCAGGTGCTGGGCGACAACGGCATCGACCTGATCGAACAGCCCATTTCGCGAATCAACCGCGCTGGCCAGATTCGCCTGAATCAGCGCAGCCCCGCGCCGATCATGGCCGACGAGTCCATCGAGAGCGTAGAGGACGCCTTCAGCCTTGCCGCTGACGGTGCTGCCAGCATCTTCGCGCTGAAGATCGCCAAGAACGGCGGCCCACGTGCCGTGCTGCGCACCGCGCAGATCGCCGAATCCGCCGGCATCGCGCTATACGGCGGCACCATGCTCGAAGGCGCCATCGGCACCCTGGCCTCGGCACATGCCTTCGTCACCCTGAACAAACTGACCTGGGGCACCGAGCTGTTCGGCCCGCTGCTGCTCACCGAAGAAATCGTCACCGAGGCGCCGGTCTATCGCGACTTCCAGCTGGAAGTACCACGCGCACCGGGCCTCGGCCTGACCCTGGACGAAGAGCGCCTGGCGTTCTTCAGCCGTAAATGACTGGAGGCTGACAAGATGCTGTTCCACGTAAAGATGATCGTAAAACTGCCGGTCGACATGGATCCGGCCAAGGCCGCCAAACTCAAGGCCGACGAGAAGGAACTGGCCCAGGGCCTGATGCGCGAAGGCAAGTGGCGCCACCTCTGGCGCATTGCGGGGAAGTACGCCAACTACAGCGTGTTCGACGTGGCCAGCGTGCAGGAATTGCACGACACCCTGATGCAGCTGCCGCTGTTCCCCTACATGGATATCGAAGTCGAGGCGCTGTGCCGCCATCCGTCGTCGATCCGTGAGGACGATAGCTGACAAGCGTGAAGGCCGGGGTCCGCTCCGGTCAGTTAACCCGTGCGATGACAATTACAAAATGAGGCCTGAGCCATGACTGTGAAAATTTCCAACTCCGATCACGTCCAGAATTTCTTCAAGGAAGCCAGCGGCTTCCAGAATGACGAAGGGAGCAGCCGCCTGAAGAGCGTGGTCAACCGCATCCTGGTGGACACCGCGAAGATCATCGAAGATCTGGAAATCACTCACGACGAGTTCTGGAAAGCGGTGGACTATCTCAATCGTCTCGGCGGTCGCAACGAAGCCGGCTTGCTGGTCGCGGGCCTGGGGCTGGAGCACTACCTCGACCTGCTGCAGGACGCCAAGGACGAACAGGCCGGCCTTGTGGGCGGCACCCCGCGCACCATCGAAGGCCCGTTGTACGTGGCCGGCGCGCCCATCGTCGAGGGCGAGGCCCGCATGGACGACGGCAGCGAAGATGGCGTGGCTACCGTGATGTTCCTGCAAGGCAAGGTGACCGGGCCGGACGGCAAACCGCTGGCTGGTGCCACCGTCGACCTATGGCACGCCAACACTCAGGGCAACTACTCCTATTTCGACCAGAGCCAGACCGAGTACAACCTGCGCCGGCGCATCATCACCGATGCCGAAGGCCGCTACCGCGCCCGCAGCATCGTGCCGTCCGGCTACGGCTGCTCACCGGATGGTCCGACCCAGGAGGTGCTCGACCAGCTCGGCCGTCACGGTCAGCGTCCGGCTCACATTCACTTCTTCATCTCCGCGCCGGGTCACCGCCACCTGACCACGCAGATCAACCTGTCGGGCGACAAGTACCTGTGGGACGACTTCGCTTACGCCACCCGCGACGGCTTGATCGGCGATATCCACTTCAACGACGACCCTGAGGCCGCTCAGGCGCGTGGCGTGGAGGGGCGCTTCGCCGAGGTGGCGTTCGACTTCCAATTGCAGCAGGCGCCTGCGCCAACGGCAGAACAACGCAGCCGCCGGCCGCGTGCGTTGCAGGAAGCCTGATCGGACCAGATTGCCGGTGAGTGAAGCGACATCCACTGGCGGTGCACGGAGCGGTAGGGTGGAGGACGCTGTTTTCATCCACCGGCTTTTGTGGCCTGCCGGCGGTGGATGGGTGAGGCGTGATCCACCCTGCGTCGGCGTCGATACGGTCACCCAGTCACCGAGTCAATGCGTCACCACAACAAGAGCCATCCGGACACCGTCACGGATAGCCAGGCCTGTCTTGCGAGGCGTCATGAACACGCTACTCAAAGATTGTTCCCTCTCCGCGGTGGTTGCCGGTTTCATCGCGACCGTCATTTCCTACGCCGGTCCGCTGGTGATCATCTTCCAGGCGGCCCAGGCGGGTGGCTTGCCCCATGAGGTGATGTCGTCATGGGTCTGGACCATCTCCATCGGCAGTGGCGTGCTCGGCATCCTGTTGAGCCTGCGCTACAAGGTGCCGATCATCATCGCCTGGTCGGCGCCCGGTTCGGCCCTGCTGGTGACCATGCTGCCGGACATCAGCATGAGCCAGGCGGTGGGCGCTTATCTGGTATCGAACCTGATCATCCTGCTGGTGGGCTTGTCCGGTGCCTTCGACAAGGTGATCAGCAGGCTGCCGGCGGCGATCTCCGCGGCGATGCTGGCCGGTATCCTGTTTCGTTTCGGCACCGATCTGTTCGTCTCGGTGAAGGACCAGCCGTGGCTGGTGCTGGCAATGTTCGCAACTTATTTGCTGTTCAAACGAGCAATGCCGCGCTACGCCGTGATGGCGGTGCTGGTGGTCGGCGTCGCGATTGCCGTCGGCACCGGCGAGCTGCGCAGCGAAGCGTTGGTGCTCGGGCTGGCCAAGCCGGTGTGGATCACGCCGGAATTCAGTTGGCAGGTGATCCTAGGCGTGGCCTTTCCGCTGGTGATGGTGGCGCTGACCGGGCAGTTCGTGCCCGGTATGGTCGTGCTGCGCAACGATGGCTACCAGACCCCGGCCAGTCCGCTGATCAGCAGCAGTGCACTGGGCACCTTGTTGCTCGCGCCCTTCGGCTGCCACGGGCTGAATCTGGCGGCAATCACCGCGGCCATCTGCACCGGCAAGGAGTCCCATGAAGATCCCGGAAAGCGCTACATCGCCGGCGTTTCCGGCGGGGTGTTCTACCTGCTGCTGGGCATTTTCGGCGCGACCCTGGTATCGGTCTTCACCGCTTTTCCCTCTGCGCTGATCGCCGCGCTGGCGGGTCTTGCGCTGCTGTCGGCCATCGGCGCCGCCTTATCTAGCGCGATGTCGGTGCCGGCTGACCGCGAGGCGGCGCTGATCACCTTTCTCGTCACCGCTTCGGGCATGTCGTTCCTGGGTCTGTCCGCCGCCTTCTGGGGGCTGATCTTCGGCATCGCGGCGCACCTGCTGCTGACGCTCCGAAGTTCACCGGCAGCCTTGCCCGTGAAGCCGGCGCGGCCTCTGGATGAGGAACAACCGGCCCGCTGAACCCGCCGCGGCGGGCTACTAGGCAACCTGCTTCGCGAACTTTGTCGTTCCCACCGGCTTGCGCCGGCGGGACGGCAGCGTGCACCTCAAAAACAACAACAAGAGTCGAACTTCATGAAAAACAAGCCACAACGTTCTCGTATCGCATTGGCCATCGGCGCTTCGCTTTGCCTCCCCTCGGCATTCGCTGCCGAAGAGGGCTTAATCGATGGCACTACGGCTACGCTGCAGGCCCGCAACTACTACTTCAGCCGGGACTTCTCCGACATCGTCGGCGCGAATCAACAGTCGAAGTCGGAAGAATGGGCGCAGGGATTCATCCTCAACGTGAAATCCGGCTACACGCCGGGCACGGTTGGTTTCGGCGTGGATGTGCTCGGCCAGCTCGGCTTCAAGCTCGACAGCAGCGCCAGCCGGGTCAACACCGGCTTGCTACCGACCGGCAGCGACGGCAAGGCCGCGGACAACTTCGGTCGCATCGGCGCGGCGCTGAAGGCCAGGATGTCCAGGACTGAGCTGAAGCTCGGCGAGCTGGCGCCGAATCTGCCGGTGCTCACGTTCAGCGACATTCGCCTGCTGCCGCCGACCTACCAGGGCGCAAGCATCATTTCCCAGGAAGTCGACGGGCTGACCCTGCAGGCCGGTCAGTTTCATTCCGGCAGCGTGCTCAACGAGGCCGGCGACGGCAAGATGCGGGCGAAGCTCGGCCATGTGCCGCAGCTGGGCGGTGACGCCGAGACCGATCGCTTCAACTATGCCGGCGCCGATTACGCCTTCAACGACAAGCGCACCTCGGTCGGCGTCTGGTACGCGCAGCTGGAAGATATCTACAACCAGCGTTTCTACAGTCTCAAGCACAGCGAGCCGGTGGGCGACTGGGTACTGGGCGCCAACATCGGCTTCTACGACTCCAAGGAAGACGGCGACCGGTTACTGGGCAATATCGACAACCAGGCGGCGTTCTCCCAGCTTTTGGCCAAGTACGGCGGGCATGCCTTCATGATCGGCTATCAGGCCATGTTCGGCGACGACGCCTTCCCGCGCGTTTTCAACAACGTTACGCCGCTGGGCAACGAGGTGCCAACCTATGAGTTCGCCGGGGCCGACGAGCGCTCCTGGCAGGTTCGCCATGACTATGACTTCGCCGCGCTGGGCATCCCCGGCCTAGTGACCACGGTGCGCTTCATCAAGGGCGACAACGTGGACACCGGCATGGGCTTCGAGGGCAAGGAGTGGGAGCGTGATCTGGACGTCGGTTACACCTTCCAGAGCGGCGTGCTGAAGAACCTCGGCGTGCGTGCGCGCAACGTCGTCGCGCGCTCCAACTACCGCAGCGACATCGACGAGAACCGGCTGATCTTCAACTACACCTGGCAGCTGCTGTGACGGCCCGCGCGCCAGCGGCCAGTATTGCCTGGCGCAGTGGATGAAAGAGGTAATGCGATGACGAAGCACGGCGCGGGGTAGGCTTTTTGCGATTATCGATTTGTTGGTCGATAATCGCGCATTGCTCACTGACAAGGTAGTCCGCCATGACTGACGAAACCCGTTCAGGTGTCGCGCCGATGGTGCCTGCCATCATCGCATCGCCGGCCAAACGCATCGAAGCCCTGACCGGCGACCCGAATTTCATGACCTCGCTGGCACGCGGGCTGGCGGTGATCCATGCGTTCCAGGAGCGAAAACGTCATCTGACCATCGCGCAGATCAGCCACCGCACGGAGATCCCCCGCGCGGCGGTGCGGCGTTGTCTGCACACTCTGATCAAGCTCGGCTACGCCACCACCGACGGACGCACCTATTCGCTGCTGCCCAAGGTGCTGACGCTTGGTCATGCCTATCTGTCCTCGACACCGTTGGCTGTGACTGCGCAACCGATCCTCGATCAGCTCAGTAACCAGCTCCACGAAGCCTGTTCCATGGCCACCTTGGAAGGCGACGAGGTGCTCTACGTCGCGCGATCGGCGACGCCGCAGCGATTGATATCGGTGGATCTCAGCGTGGGAAGCCGCCTGCCAGCCTACTGCACGTCCATGGGTCGAATACTGCTGGCGGCACTCGACGATGCGGCGCTGGACGATTATCTGGAACATGCCAATCTGCAGATCAAGACCAGCCGCACACTGCATACACCCGAGGCTATTCGCGCCGCCATTGCCGAAATTCGCCAGCAGGGCTGGGTAATCATCGACCAGGAACTGGAAGTCGGCCTGCGGTCATTGGCCGTCCCGCTGAAGGACTCCGCCGGTCAGGTGCTGGCCGCGTTGAACGTCGGTACCCACGCCGGTCGAGTGACGCGGCAGGAATTGGAAACCCGCTTTTTGCCGGTGTTGCTGGAGGCAAGCAAGGAGCTGAGTACGCGGCTGTTTCACTGACATCGGCTCCGCAGTCGGGTCGGTGAAGCGTGACCCGACCTACAACGCTGGTCTAACTGCCGTCACCGTGGGCTGAAGCCCACCCTACGTCGCTGAACTCGAAGCGGGCAGGCAGCCGGAGCGGGACCTTGGCGTGTTCTTCTGCAGGTCGATGCCATCAGACCCCGCCTGCACGGGGTAGGACCGTAGGGTGGGCCGGGTGGCGCTCCGCTTCAGCCCACCGCAGCTAAGACGGAGTCCTTACCCAGCGGATTGGGCTGGATGATCGCGGATGGTGAGTGAGCGTAGGTAATTAGCCGAAGGCTTAATCCGGCATTTGCCGTTGAATCAAATAATTCTGATGTCATCATTCTGTTCGATTACCGAACGATTAATCGATTATCGGATTGTTCCAAGGCGAGGCGATGGGTAGTGTGGATCGCAAGCATCTGTTGGCAGGTGCACCCACGACCACAAGAGACTGACCCCATGGCCGAGCTTCTTTCCCTTGCCGAAGCAATCGATCGCTTCGTCGAGAATGGCGATACCGTCGCCCTCGAAGGCTTCACCCATCTGATTCCCACCGCCGCCGCTCACGAGCTCATCCGGCAGGGCAAGAAGGACCTGACCCTGGTGCGCATGACGCCCGATCTGGTCTACGACCTGCTGATCGGCGCCGGTTGTGCGAAGAAACTGGTGTTCTCCTGGGGCGGTAATCCCGGCGTCGGTTCTCTGCATCGCCTGCGCGACGCGGTAGAGAAGCAGTGGCCGCAGCCGCTGGAAATCGAAGAGCACAGCCATGCCGACCTGGCCAACGCCTACGTTGCTGGGGCTTCTGGCCTGCCGTTCGCGGTCCTACGTGCCTACCTGGGCTCAGATTTGCCGAAGGTCAACCCGATGATCAAGTTCATCGACTGCCCCTTCACTGGCGAAACCCTTGCGGCGGTTCCAAGCGTGCGTCCGGACGTCACCGTGATCCATGCGCAGAAGGCCGACCGCAAGGGTAACGTGCTGATCCAGGGCATCCTCGGCGTACAGAAGGAAGCTGCACTGGCGGCCAAGCGTTGCATTGTTACCGTCGAAGAGATCGTCGATGACCTCCAGGCGCCAATGAATGCCTGCGTGCTGCCGACCTGGGCGCTTACGGCTGTGTGTATGGTGCCGGGTGGCGCTCATCCGTCCTACGCGCACGGCTACTACGAGCGTGATAACCGCTTCTATCAGCAGTGGGATCCGATCGCCCGCAACCGCGACACCTTCAACGCTTGGATCGACGAGTTCATCCGCGGTACCGAAGACTTTTCAGCGTTCCAGGCCAAGCTGGCCGCGCAGCAGGAGGCCAAGTGATGAGCGCTCACGCCAGTGACTACAGCACCAATGAAATGATGACCGTTGCCGCCTCGCGCCGACTTGGCAATGGCAGCGTCTGTTTCGTCGGCATCGGCCTGCCGTCCAAGGCGGCGAACCTGGCGCGCCTGACCCATGCGCCGGAAGTCGTGCTGATCTACGAGTCCGGCCCCATTGGCGCCAAGCCCTCGGTATTACCGCTGTCCATTGGTGACGGCGAGCTGGCCGAGACCGCCGATACCGTGGTGCCTACCGGTGAGATCTTCCGCTACTGGCTGCAGGGCGGGCGCATCGATGTCGGCTTCCTCGGCGCTGCGCAGGTGGATAAGTACGGCAACATCAACACCACGGTGATCGGCGACTATCACCAACCGAAAGTTCGCTTGCCTGGGGCGGGCGGGGCGCCGGAAATTGCGGGATCGGCCAAGCAGGTGCTGATCATCCTCAAGCAATCGCACCGTACCTTCGTCGACAAGCTGGCGTTCATCACATCCGTCGGTTTCGGCGAGGGCGGCGAGCATCGCAAGCAGCTCGGATTGCCGGGCAGCGGACCGGTGGGAATCATCACCGACCTCTGCATCATGGAGCCTGAAGCAGGGTCCAACGAATTCGTGGTGACCTCGCTGCACCCGGGCGTGACCTGCGAACAGGTGATCGAGAACACCGGCTGGGCGATCCGTTTTGCTGACGAGGTCGGTGAAACTGCGCCACCGACCGACAGCGAACTGGTTGCCCTGCGCGCTCTGGAGGCCCGCACGGCCGCCGCCCATGGACAATCTGGAGGTGACGAGTGACACGCGAAGTCTTTATCTGCGACGCCGTACGCACGCCCATCGGCCGCTTCGGCGGCTCGCTGGCCGCGGTGCGCGCCGACGATCTGGCGGCAACGCCGATCAAGGCGCTGCTGGAACGCAATCCGCAGCTCGATCCGGCCGCCATCGAAGAAGTCTTCATGGGCAGCGCCAATCAGGCCGGCGAGGATAATCGCAACGTGGCGCGCATGGCCGCGCTGCTGGCCGGGCTGCCGGAAACCGTGCCGGGCGTGACGCTCAACCGTCTTTGCGCTTCGGGCATGGATGCCGTGGGTAGCGCCTTCCGTGCCATCGCCTGCGGTGAGATGGAGCTCGCAATTGCCGGTGGCGTCGAGTCCATGAGCCGCGCGCCCTATGTGATGGGCAAGGCCGATACGGCATTTGGCCGTACGCAGAAGATCGAGGACACCACCATCGGCTGGCGCTTCATCAACCCAAAGATGAAAGAAATGTATGGCGTCGATGCCATGCCGCAGACCGCCGACAACGTGGCCGAGGAGCACAAGATCAGCCGCGAGGATCAGGACGCCTTTGCCCTACGCAGCCAGCAACGCACCGGCAAGGCACAGGCCGCGGGCTTCTTCGCCGAGGAAATCGTGCCGGTAGTGATCAAGGGTCGCAAGGGCGACACGGTTGTCGACACTGATGAACATCCGCGCCCCGACACCAGTGCCGAGGCGCTGGCCAAACTCAAACCGGTCAACGGCCCGGACAAGACCGTCACCGCCGGCAACGCCTCGGGCGTCAACGATGGTGCGGCGGCGCTGATTCTTGCCAGTGCCGAAGCGGTGCAGAAATACGGCCTCACGCCACGCGCCAAGGTGCTCGGCATGGCCAGCGCCGGTGTTGCGCCTCGTGTGATGGGTTACGGCCCGGTGCCCGCGGTGCGCAAGTTGTGCGAGCGATTGAATGTGGCCGTAAGCGACTTCGATGTGATCGAGCTCAACGAGGCTTTCGCCGCGCAGGCATTGGCGGTCACCCGTGATCTGGGCCTGGAAGACGACAGTCCGAAGGTCAACCCGCAAGGCGGCGCTATCGCGCTCGGCCATCCGCTGGGCATGAGCGGCGCGCGCCTGGTGCTGACCACCGTGCATGCGTTGGAGAAGTCCGGCGGCAGGCTCGGTTTGGCGACCATGTGTGTCGGCGTGGGGCAGGGGTTGGCGCTGGCGGTCGAGCGGGTCTGACGCAATTACGCGGAGGGTGGTGGGCTGAAGCCCACCCTACGGCAGTGCTGAGCCTTTACGCTGCTGCGGTGGGCTGAAGCAGAGCGCCGCCCGGCCCACTCTACGAAGCCAACCCTTTGCGTGGAGGTCCGCTCCCGTAGGGTGGGCTTCAGCCCACCGTTCTTACCGCCATCGCGCATACGGCCTTTGATGGGCTTCGCGCCATGATGGATTACTCATGGCGGCACGCCGCAAGCCCATCGTTTTTCGCTCGTTTGCGGCTACCTTTAGATCAACTTCCAAGAGGGATTTCCCATGCCCACCGTCAAACTCGCCAATGGCGAACTGAACTACCGTCTCGAAGGCCCGGTCGATGCGCCGGTGCTGGTGCTGTCGAACTCGCTGGGCACCGATCTGCACATGTGGGACGCTCAGGTCCCCGCGTTCAGCGAGTATTTTCGCGTGCTGCGCTATGACACCCGCGGTCATGGCGGCTCTGCCGTTACGCCGGGGCCCTACAGCATCGAACAGCTTGGGCAGGATGTTCTGGGGCTGATCGATTCTCTCGGCATCGACCGTTTCGCCTTCTGCGGCCTGTCCATGGGCGGCCTGATCGGCCAGTGGCTCGGCATCAATGCCAGCGAGCGCCTGACACGGCTGGTGGTCTGCAATACCGGCGCGAAGATTGGCACTGACGACGTCTGGAACGAGCGCATCGACACGGTGCTCAAGGGCGGCGAGCAGGCCATGCGCGACATGCGCGACGCCTCGATTTCACGCTGGTTCACGCCGGCCTTTGCCGGGAACGAGCCGACCCAGACCAGTCGCCTTACCCAAATGATCGCCAGCACGTCGCCAGCCGGTTATGCCGCCAACTGTGCCGCGGTGCGTGACGCCGATTACCGTGAGCAGCTGGGCGCGATCAAAGTCCCGACACTGATCGTCTGCGGCAGCAAGGACCCGGTGACTACGCCCGAGCATGGGCGCTTCATGCAGGAGCGCGTAGCTGGCGCAGAACTTGTGGAATTCGAGGCCGCGCATCTGTCCAACGTCGAGGCTGGCGATGCCTTCACGCAGCGTGTGCTGGCTTTTCTTCGCGGTTGATTTGAACGACCAGGTTAATCGCGGGGATTTTTAGGGGTTGAGCTTGATGGTGGACTGGCAAGTTTGTGTGTTCGCCTATTTGGCATTTGAACGCCGCCGCGGTGTTTTCTGAAGTTCCTTGCTACGCCCCTCGGCCAGCTTCGTCTGTATCTCTTGAATGTTTCGCCATGGCCTCAGGCGCGCACTCAGCCGCCCCTTCAGGAGGGTGAGTGG
>NZ_JAMOIH010000011.1 GCF_024448955.1 Stutzerimonas stutzeri | reverse complement strand
AAGCCATGCCAACGCCCTAGGACCAACCCCAAGATCGAGTTTGAAAAGTTCGCTTAGCAGTGTTGATCGTTCGGATTGTGATGCTTGAGAAAACCATTCCACTGTTTCAAAGCCGTTCGCGATAAGGACGCGAGCAACCCTTCGAGAGAAATGCAATTACTGCTACATTGCGAACTTTGGGTGGTCTCGGTGTGTTGGGGCTGCGGTTATTGTTCAAGAGGTTCGCGTGGCTAAGAAAACCACATCGTTCTCCGGTCTTGGCGGGCTGGTCTTTTCCACAGACGCAGGACGCCATTGCCCCGATTGCAATCAGCCGTTGGATGCCTGTATCTGCAAGCAGCAGGCTATTCCTGAAGGTGATGGTATCGCCCGCGTGCGCCGGGAGAGCAAAGGGCGCGGCGGCAAGACCGTGACGACTGTTGTTGGCGTGCCCCTTGCGGAAGCGGAGCTCAAAGAGCTCGCCAGCGCTCTCAAGCGCCGTTGCGGTACTGGCGGCGCGCTCAAGGACGGGACCATCGAAATTCAGGGAGATCATGTTCAACTGCTGCTAGATGAGCTGGTCAAGCGCGGTTTCAAGGCCAAAAAATCCGGCGGCTGAGTTCGATATCCGACTAATCAAGTTTGTGCTTATTACTTGGCGCACCGGCTGTCCAATCAGATAGCTTTCTGCCGTGCTCTACGCTCGGTAGGTAATCTCATATCAGGAGGCCTAGATGCCCGTACGACGCACACGTAAAGATGACGGCAGCCAATGGACCGCAGCGGATAGCCGTAGCGTTTACGGGATTCGTCACTGGGGTGCCGGTTACTTTTCGATCAGTGACGAGGGCCATGTCGAAGTACGTCCGCAGGGGCCGAGCGGAGAGCCCATCGAATTTACCGGCCTGATCGAGCAGTTGCGTGACGCCGGTTTGACACTACCGCTGTTGGTGCGCTTCCCCGATATTCTGCAGGACCGTGTGCGTCGTTTGACCGGCGCCTTCGATGCCAACATCGAGCGCCTCGAATACCAGAGCAAGTACACCGCCCTGTATCCGATCAAGGTCAATCAGCAGGAGGCGGTGGTGGAAAACATTATCGCCACGCAGAACGTCGCTATCGGTCTGGAGGCCGGCTCCAAGCCTGAGCTGATGGCGGTGCTGGCACTGGCGCCCAAAGGTGGCACCATCGTCTGCAACGGCTACAAGGACCGTGAGTTCATCCGGCTGGCGCTGATGGGGCAGAAGCTGGGGCACAACGTCTTCATCGTCATCGAGAAAATGTCCGAAGTAGGGCTGGTCATCGAAGAAGCCGCCGAGCTGAAGCTCGTTCCGCAGGTTGGTTTGCGCGTGCGGTTGTCCTCGCTGGCTTCAAGCAAGTGGGCAGATACTGGCGGTGAAAAGTCCAAGTTCGGTTTGTCGGCCGCTCAGCTGCTGACCGTCATCGAGCGCTTCCGCGCCGCGGGTGTCGAGCAGGGAGTGCGGTTGCTGCATTTCCACATGGGCTCGCAGATCGCCAACCTGGCCGATTACCGCGAAGGTTTCCGGGAAGCCATTCGTTATTACGCAGAGCTGCGCGCGCTGGGCTTGCCGGTCGATCATATCGATGTTGGCGGCGGTTTGGGGGTCGATTACGACGGCACTCATTCGCGTAATGCCAGCTCGATCAACTACGACATCGACGAATACGCCGGCACCGTGGTCGGCATGCTCAAGGAGTTCTGCGACCGGCAGGAGCTGCCGCATCCGCATATCTTCTCCGAAAGTGGCCGGGCGATGACTGCGCACCACGCTGTTCTGGTTATGCAGGTGACCGACTTCGAGCGCCACAACGATGAGGCGCCAACCATCGAGAACTATGACGAACTGCCCGATATCGTCCAGTCGCTGGCCGATTTGCTCGGGCCGACCGATCCGGAGATGGTTACCGAAACCTATTGGCGCGCCACTCACTACATTAGCGAGGCCGCAGCTCAGTATGCGTCCGGCAAGCTGTCGCTGGCGCAGAAGGCATTGGCCGAGCAGAGTTACTTCGCTATCTGCCGTCGCCTGTACAACCAGCTGAAGGCGCGTCAGCGTTCCCATCGTGCCGTACTCGACGAGCTGAACGACAAGCTGGCGGACAAATACATCTGCAACTTCTCGGTGTTCCAAAGCCTGCCGGACACCTGGGCGATCGACCAGATTCTGCCGATCGTGCCGCTCCAGCGCCTGACCGAGGAGCCGGTGCGCCGTGCCGTGCTGCAGGATCTGACCTGCGACTCGGACGGTAAAATCAAGCACTACGTCGACGAGCAGAGCATCGAGAACAGCATGCCGGTGCATGAGATCCAGGCGGGGGAGGAGTACTTCCTCGGCGTCTTCCTGGTCGGTGCTTACCAGGAAATTCTCGGTGACATGCACAACCTGTTCGGCGACACCGATTCGGTGAACGTCTACCAGCGCGAGGATGGCAGCTATTACCACGCCGGTATCGAGACCCACGACACCATCGAGGACATGCTGCGCTACGTGCACCTGTCGCCCGAGGAGCTGATGACTTACTACCGTGACAAGGTTTCCAGCGCCCGACTCAGCGCCAAGGAGCGCACCCAGTACATCGACGCGCTGCGACTGGGACTGACGCGCTCGTCTTATCTCACGCCTTGAGCTGTGGCGGCCCGCTTCGGTGTAAAGCGGGCCATAAACTTGCCGGCGAGGCCCAAAGCATCGTGCTGAGGGCCAAAGCCCAAAGTGCATACCGCATTGATTTTAGACGGTCCGCCCCGGGGTGACGCTTTCGGCTTTGCTCTAGACCTTACGGACGAATTCCGACTTCAGCTTCATCGCGCCGATGCCGTCGATCTTGCAATCGATATCATGGTCGCCGTCGACCAGGCGGATGTTCTTGACCTTGGTACCGACTTTCACCACCAGTGATGAACCCTTGACCTTAAGATCCTTGATGACGGTGATGGTATCGCCGTCTTGCAAGGGGTTGCCCACCGAATCCTTGATTACCCTTCTATCGTCGCCAGTGCTCTCCGCCGCGTTGGCTGACCACTCGTGCGCGCACTCCGGACAGACCAGCAGCTGGCCGTCTTCGTAGGTGTATTCGGAGTTGCATTGGGGGCAGGATGGCAAAGCGCTCACGGCGGATCCTCTATTGGCATTGGAAAAAGCCGCGAAGTGTATAAGGTTTTATTCGATCAGGCGCGGACGGCGCTCTGGTTCGCCTGGACGGGATTCAGAGGAGGGGCAGCCCGCCGCCTGAGTTGGCGGCGGAGCGGCCCACAAGACGAGCCGAACTCAGTAGTCGTCCTTGATTGCACGGTAGCGCTCTTCCAGCTCGCGGCGGATTTGCCGGCGTTGCTGGGCCTGGGCGAAGCGGCGCTTCTGGTCCGGTGTTTGCGGTTGCAGCGGGGGGACGCTGGCCGGGCGGCCATCCTCGCCGACCGCCACCATGGTGAAGAAGCAGCTGTTGGTGTGGCGAACGGTCTTCTGGCGGATGTCTTCGGTGACGACCTTGATGCCGATTTCCATCGAGGTGTTACCGACGTAGTTGACCGAGGCGAGAAACGTCACCAGTTCGCCGACGTGCACAGGCTGGCGGAAATTGACCTGGTCCACCGACAGGGTCACCACGTACTGCCCGGCATAACGGCTGGCGCAGGCATAGGCAACTTCGTCGAGGTATTTCAGCAACGTGCCGCCATGGACGTTACCGGAGAAGTTGGCCTTGTCCGGGGTCATCAATACGGTCATGGTCAGTTCGGCATGTCCATCAAGCATGTTCGCGGCTCATCCTGGCGAAAAGGGGCGCTACTTTAGTCGAATACGAGGCGGCTGTGTGCGTTGCGTGCGTAATTGCCTTCAGTTCTTGCTCGTAGGGTCAATGCGGCAATAACGCGCAGCATCCGGTGCGGGGCTTGGAAGGTTGTCAGGCTCTCTTCCATTCGGCCGGTGCCCGGGCGTTTTCAAAACACCCGAGCCCAAACCCGCAGTGTGATGCTTTATTGATCTGCGCCAGTATCGCGTCTGTTTTCCTCCTTATAGTCCCGGCTATTCAATTCATACCGTTCACCGTGCCGGACTTTCGCATGCGCGTTATCGCTCTTCTAATGCTCAGCTGCCTCGCTTCACTTGCTCATTCCAGCGAGACGGCAATGGAGCGTTTCACCTACCTGATGGCCGATACCGAACGACGCCAGCTGGCTTATATGGCCGGACAGGAGCGCGCACTCTTCTGCGGTTACTGTCACGGCGAGGATGGCAATAGCAAGCGTCCACATATTCCGAACCTGGCCTCGCAGAACCCGATTTACCTATTCCAGTCATTCGAGAAATTTGCCAATGGTGAGCGCACCGATTACGTGATGTCGAAGCTTGCGAAGAATTTAACGCTGGAGGACCGGGTCAATATCGCCGTCTATTTCAGTCAGCAGAAGGTCGTGCCTGCTACGACCGCAGGCGATACGGCGCTGATTCAGCAGGGCGCGGCGCTGTTCCAGCGCACCTGTATAGGCTGCCACGGCGAACATGCAGAAGGCCTGGAAACCATGCCGCGTCTGGCTGGCCAGTCCGCCGAGTACATCCGCACCGCACTGACGCGTTTTCGCAACAACGAGCCAAGCCGCGCGGGTTCGGTGATGATCGGTATTGCCGGCAAGCTGTCCGAAGCGGAAATAGAGTCGTTGGCGGCCTATCTGACGCAGCTGCAGCTGAGCGAAAGACAAGAGCAACAGGCCAATGCGCAGCTACTGGGCATGGACGTGCACTGAACTTGTCTGCCGTTTGCGTTGCGAGCCTGAACCGCCTGCGATTGCGAAACAACCAGATTTTCCCTATCGCGCCGCTTCGCTTATTCAATTTCGGCTGCGCAGCGCCTATCACTAGTCTCCTCGCCGCGTCCCAGACGCAATCCAAAATGAGAAGAGGACGACTAGATGAATCGTTACCTGCCAGGTGCCTTGCCTGCCCGCACGCTAGTGGGCGCGCTTTGCGCGAGCCTGCTGACGCTTTCCGCCCATGCTGCTCCGCTGACCCGCGACAACGGCGCGCCCGTCGGCAACAACCAGAACTCCCAGACCGCCGGCCCGAACGGCCCGACCCTGTTGCAGGATGCGCAGCTGCTGCAGAAACTGCAGCGCTTCGATCGCGAGCGCGTGCCGGAGCGTGTCGTTCACGCCCGCGGTACCGGCGCCCACGGTGAATTCACATCCACTGCCGACATTTCCGGTCTGTCTATCGCCAAGGTTTTCGACAAGGGCACCACCACCCCGGTGTTTGTGCGCTTCTCGGCGGTGACCAACAACAGCCACTCGCCGGAAACCCTGCGCGACCCACGCGGCTTCGCCACCAAGTTCTACACCGCCGATGGCAACTGGGATCTGGTCGGCAACAACTTCCCGACCTTCTTCATCCGCGACGCCATCAAGTTCCCGGACATGGTTCACGCGTTCAAGACCGACCCGCGCACCAACCTGGACGACGACAGCCGCCGGATGGACTTCCTGTCCTACCACCCCGAGTCCATCCAGACCCTGACTCGCCTGTACTCCAACTACGGCACGCCGGCCGGCTACCGCTTCATGGACGGCAGCAGCGTGCACGCCTACAAGCTGATCAACGACGAAGGCCAGGTGCACTACGTCAAGTTCGCCTGGAAATCGCAGCAGGGCGTGAAAAACCTTGACCCGAAACAGGTGCAGGAAACCCAGGGCCGTGACTACAGCCACATGACCCGCGACCTGATCACCGCCATCGACAAGGGCGACTACCCCAAGTGGGACCTGTACCTGCAGGTGGTCAAGCCGGAAGAGCTGGCCACGTTCGAGTTCGATCCGCTGGACGCCACCAAGATCTGGCCCGAGGACCTAGTGCCCTCGAAGAAGATCGGCACCATGGTGCTGAACAAGAACCCGGACAACGTGTTCCAGGAGACCGAGCAGGTCGCCATGGCGCCGTCCAACCTGGTACCGGGTATCGAGCCGTCTGAGGATCGACTGCTGCAGGGCCGTCTGTTCGCCTATGCCGATACCCAGATGTACCGCATCGGTGCCAACCACATGAGCCTGCCGATCAACCAGGCGAAGGTGCCGGTCAATAACGGTAACCAGGACGGCCAGCTCAATGGCGGCAACACCACCGCCAGCGTGAACTACCAGCCGAGCCGTCGCATGGACCGTGAGGAAGTGTCGCGCGGTCTGTACAGCCAGATGGCACTGTCGGGCACCACCCAGCAGGCGCCGATCTACCGCACGCAGAACTTCAAGCAGACCGGCGAGCTGTTCCGTTCCTTCACCGCCAAGGAGCAGAAGGACCTGATCAACACCCTGGGTGGCGAGCTGGGCAAGACCGACGAAGAAGCGCGCCATCACCTGCTGTCGTACTTCTACAAGGCTGACGCCAAGTACGGCGAAGGCCTGACCAAGGTGGCCAAGGGCGACCTGCAGAAGGTCAAGGCGCTGGCCGCCGAGCTGGAAGACTGATGTCCCGGCCGGCCCACGCAGCCGGCCATCCCGAGCCCGCGCCTGTCGCGGGCTTCTCATGTGGAGAGAATGCGAATGAAAGGTCTGATTCTGCTGGCGGTCCTCTGGCTGGGCAGCAGCCTTGCACTGGCGCAGGGAGAACCGGCCGCGGCGGATGCCGAACAGGTGCACGCCCAGTTGCGCAGTTATTTCTTCGATGCCGCGAGGCACGGCGACGGGCCGGTCCTCGACGAATTCATCCAGGCGAGGTTCGACCTGAACATCGCCGACGAAAAGGGCTACACCGCCCTGATCCTCGCCGCCTACAACGGCCACGCGGACGCCGTGGAACAGCTGCTCGCCGCCGGTGCCGATGCTTGCGCCGAGGACAAGCGCGGCAACACCGCGCTGATGGGCGCGATCTTCAAGGGCGAGCTGCGCGTCGCCAAGCGCCTGCTGGCCACCGAATGCAACCCGAACCAGCGCAACGCCGCCGGGCAGACGCCGGCGATGTACGCCGCGCTGTTCCAGCGCGAGGCGCTGCTGGATGCATTGCGCGAACGCGGCGCCGACCTCGACGCCACCGACCCGCTGGGTAACTCGGTAAAGAGCCTGGCGCGCGGTGACATTCGCACGCGCTGATAGCCAGATTTATTGAAAAGCACAAATTCGTAGGGCCGAATTATTCGGCCGCAGGTTGCAAGGCCGAACAAGTTCGGCCCTACGGTCCGGGACGGGTTTCGTCGAGATCGCAGCGAAACGGAAAGAGCCTGGGAAGTCGGTCGGCAGACTGGCGCGCGATGACATTCGCACGCGCTGATAGCTAGATTTATTGAAAAGCACAAATTCGTAGGGCCGAATCTATTCGGCCCTACGGTCCGGGATGGGTTTCGTCGAGATCGCAGCGAAACGGAAAGGATCTGGGAAGTCGGTCGGCAGACTGACGCGTAGTGAAATTCGCTCGCGCTGATAGCCAGATTTATTGAAAAGTACAAATTCGTAGGGCCGAATTTATTCGGCCGCAGATTGGAAGGCCGAACAAGTTCGGCTCTACGGCTTTCGAGCGAAAGGGCGGTTCAATCGTATTCAGAGGCGGCATGTTCGCCCAGCAAGCGTCGCTGGCGTGGTGTCGCGGCGGCTAGCATCTCGGGGTTGAAAGCGAAGTGCAGGTAGGGCGAGAACTTCTGCGCCACCATGCGACGGCCATAGTGCACCTGCAGCAGATAACGGCTGCGGTCGCGTGTGCGGTTGCGGCTGCCGGCGTGCCAGAGATCGCTGCGGAACAGCAGTACGTCGCCGGCGTCGCAGAGCACCGGTTCGGGCATCCGTCTGTGCCAGCTGGTTTCGCCTGCGTACGGCTTGCGCCCGGCGCGGTGGCTGCCGGGAATCACCAGCGTGGGGCAGAGATCCGCATCGATCCGGTCGAAATAGATATGCACGGTGCAGACCTGCATCGGCAACTCGAATGCCGGATCGGCCAGCAGACTGTCCGGCAATTCCATCGCCAGGTAATCGGCATGCAGCTCGCCGCCGACGAAGCCCGGATGACTGCGCCAGGCGGTCTGACCGATGACGTGGCAATCCGCGCCGAGGCAGGCTTCGGCCAGCTCGATGACGCCCGGTAGATCGAGATAGTCCAGCCAGAACGGGTCGCGGTTGAACACGCATTTGTAATGGTCGTCCACCAATCCCTGATAATCCCAGTGGATCGGCTCGAGGCGGTCGATCGCGGCGTGCACGTCTTCGATCTGCCGCGGTTGCAGAATGCCGCGTAGTAGCACGAAGCCTTGCTCATGCATGGCACGCAGTTGCTCGGTGGTATGGCGGGTTCGTGGCATGGCAGCAGGCTCGGTGGTACGTAGATTGTCGACAGCATGCTCAACGCCTGGGTTCGTCTGTTGTTATCGCGCTCGCGATGGCCAGTCGTTGCGGCGGGCGGCGGACCGTTGCATCGTTTCTTCGCGCCAATCCGATAGCTCGTAGCACCGTTTTTGTGCTGCTCGTTACATAGCGAAAACGCTCTAACTTGGGTATTGCCGCCTTATGAGCGAGAATCGCCGCCGATTTTTTGCGCTGCGAGGCGCTTGGATAGAAAGAGGTCTGGATGGCTACCGCACGTTTTACTCCCGTACAAATCGCGTTCCACTGGCTCAGCGCCTTGCTGGTGCTGTTGATCATCGCGCTGCCCTACGGCGCGGATTTCTTCGCATCGCTGCTCGGCGGCAAGGGCGACGTGTTCACGTTGCACAAGTCGTTGGGCATCGTCGTGCTGTTGCTGACCTTGCTGCGCTTGGCCTACCGCGGGCGCAAGATCCCGCCACAACAGCTCGAACAGTCCCCTGCGCAACGGTTCGCGGCCAAGGCTGGGCATGGCCTGCTGTATCTGCTGCTATTGATGATGCCGATTTCCGGGCTGCTGTTCGGCAGCAAGCCGATCAACTTGTTCTGGCTGGTGGAGATCGGGCCGCTGCCGTTCTCATCGAACGTTCGTGGCGTGGCGAAGGACGTTCACATCCTCGGGCAGTACGTGCTCTTCGCGATGATTCTCGGCCATGCCGCCGTTGCCCTCTGGCATCACTACGTACGTCGCGATGACGTGCTCAAGGGCATGTTGCCGTTGGTGCGTTGATCGGTCGGGATCGGCACCTTGCCGATCCCGTTTCTTCACAGCCCCTTAGCCGGCCCCACCCAAGATCCGCAGCCCGCTCTGCCCGTTGCCCTGTCGCTGCACCTGGATCTGCACCGGAATGCGTTCGTGCATTTCCGCGACGTGGCTGATCACCGCAACCTTGCGGCCCTGGGCCTGCAATGAGTCCAGCGCGTCCATGGCGATCTGCAGCGATTCGGGATCGAGGCTGCCGAAGCCTTCATCGATGAACAGGGACTCGATCCGGAGCTTGCTCGACGCCATCGAAGCTAGGCCCAGCGCCAGTGCCAGCGAGACGAGGAAGGTTTCGCCGCCGGAGAGCGAATGCACCGAGCGCAGCTCATCGCCCATTTCGGTATCCATTACCAGCAGCCCCAGCGGACTACCGCCACGCTTGAGGCGATAGCGTCGAGCCAGCTGGCGCAGCTGGACGTTGGCGTGCTGTACAAGAAGGTCGAGGTTGTAGCCCTGGGCGATCTTGCGGAAGGCGCCGCCGTCGCTCGATCCGATCAGCGCGGCGATGCGACCCCAGCGCTGGTGTTCGGTCGTGGCCACCTCTATTTGTTCAAGCAGGGCCAGGCTTTGGTTGCGCCGTCGGTCGTCATCGAGCAGCGCGGCGCGGGTTTCGGCGCAGTGGCGTTCGGCCTGATCGCAGCTGGCCTGTTGCGCAGCGAATTGCTGCTCCAGGCTTTCAACGTCCGGCATCTCGGCATGCTGTTGTCGATGCGCGGCGATTCGCTGATCGCAGCCTTCCAGGCGCTCGCGGCAACGGGCCAGCTGTTCGCTGTTGTCGCGCAGGCGCTGGCGCGCTTCGTCGAGCAGGGCGTCCTCCATATGCAGCAGCTGAGCGAGGGTCGCGTCGTCCAGCTCGGGGTGGGCGCGGCGCCAGGTTGCGAGTTCTTCGTCCAGTGCACGGCGTTCGGCCAGCAATTCATCGCGGCGTTGACGGCAATTCTGCTGCTCGCCGGCCAGGCGGGTAAGTTCGAGTCGGGCCTCGTTCAGTTGCCGGTCGACCTCGGCCTGCTGCTGGCGAGCACTCTGGATCGTCTGTTCCAGTTGCTGTTGCCAGGCCTGGGCGCTGGGTTGCTGACCCAGACTTTGGCGTAGGCTCTGACTACAAGCCTGTTCGCGGGCTTGCAGTTCGGTGAGGCGCGCGGCGCAGGCCTGATGCCGTTCGAAGCGATGTTGCTGTTGCAGCTGTTCGTGCTCCAACGCGGTCTGGCATTGCTGCCGTACTTCGGTCAGCTGCGCCTGTTGCTCAAGCTGCTGTCGGCGTGCCTCGACCTGGCCATCGAGCTGCATGAAGGTTTCGGCGGGCGCCTCGCGCCAGCGCTCAAGCAGGGCGGCGGGCAATAGACCGGCGAACTCGGCCAGCTCCTCGGCGAGCCGTGCGTCGTCGCGGGCAATGGCGTCGCGTTGCCCAGCCAGCGCCTGGGTGGCCTGGACGCACGCTTCCCGAGCGCTCTGCCAGGCCTTCTGCTGGGCTTCGCTGCGCTGCTGCAAGGTGAGCAGTTCGCGCTGCCGGGCGTTGGCGGCGGTGATGTCAGCTTTGAGCGTGGCCAACCGACTGTCGAGCCAAGACTGCTGCTCTGTTTCCGCCTGAGTCAGCAGTTCGGCGTGAGCGGATAGGGCGGCCAGTTGCGGCTGCAGCTGGACCAGTTCCTCGGCGATTTCCGCCAGGCGCTGCGCGTTCCGTTTGGCCTCGCCAGACAGGGCGACGTGCTGGTCGCGCAACGTTTGCAGCCGTTGATCCTGGGCCTGCAAATGCCGTTGGGCCTGCTCGGCTTCGCACTCGTCCTGCTGATCCAGAGCGGCGAGCAGCGCCTGGCCGTCGTGCCAAGGATGCTCGAGGCTGCCGCAGACGTTGCACGGCTCGCCCGGCACCAGCGCGGCGCGCAGGGCCTCGACATTGGCGCTGCGGGCCAGGCGCTGGCGTTCCAGCAGGGCCTGCACCAGTTGCAGCGCCTTTTGCGCGTCGTCGCGTTCGTTGCGGGCGGCCTTGCCGGCTTGGGTCAGCGCCTCGAGTTCGCCTTGCTGGCGGTTCTGTTCGCTTTGCAGACTGCGCTGCTGCGCGACGAGCTGCTGCTGGCGCGACCAGAGGCGCTGCAGGGTTTCGAATTCGCGCTCGGCGGCGCGCCAGGTATCGAGTTGCGCCGTGAGCTGCGCCAGTTGCCCGCTGGTCTCACCGCCGATCTGCGCCTGCAACGCATCGAGCGCCTGGCGCGCGCTGGTCTGGGCGGTTTCGGCGGCGAGGGCGGCGGTTTCCAGCGCCGGCAGTTCCGCGCGGCCCTGGCGCAGGCGGGCAGCGATCTGCACGGCCTGTTGCAGGCGCGGGCGGTAGCCGTTCCAGGCCGCGCATAGTGGTTGCAACTCGGCGCTGCGGGCGAGCTGTTCATCAAGGGCATCGAGTTGCTGGGCGGCTTGTTCCTGTTGCTGATGTAGTTGGGCGAGTTTCAGCTCGCCAGCCTTGGTGGCCGCTTCAGTCTGCTCGGCGTGCTCGTGAGCTTCACGCAGGTCGTTACCGAGGTGGCTTAGCCGTTCTTCGTCACGCCGCGCCTGGGCGAGCGCCGGTACGGCGGATTTGAGTGCTTGTTCGGCGGCTTCAAGTGCCTCTTTCGCAGCATGGCAGGCCTGTTCCAGTTCATCGAGGCGGCGCTGTACTTCAGCCTGCTCGCGCTCGTGGCGGACAAGGGTTTCGTCGGTCTTCGCTAGCAACGGCGAGAGTTCGCTCGCGCGGATGAAGCGGTGGCGCTGCGGCGCCAGTTGTTCGAACAGCGCGAGGATGCGCCGGGCGTCGGCGAGGCGTTCGTGCTCGTCTTCGGCCTCCTGCAATTGAGTGCGCGCGGCGCTGCGGTCGCTTTCCAGACGCCGCAGCTCTGCCAGCCACTGGTGCTGCTGTTCCAGTGCCTTGAGCTGTTGCTGCAGGCTTTTCAGTTCATTCGTCTGCTGGTTGTGCTGGGCTTCCAGCGCCTGGCGTGCCTCGGGTTCCAGCGGTTGCACGCCGCCGGCCTGCTGTTGCAGTTGCGCCAGCGCTTCGCGGGCGCACTTGGCCGCTTCGAAGGCGGCTTGCCCGATGCGGCTGTAGAGGCCGGTGTCGGTGAGCTTTTCCAGCAGGGTGCCGCGCTCGTTGTCGTCGGCCTTGAGGAAGGCGGCGAATTCGCTCTGCGCAAGGAGTACGGCGCGGGTGAATTGCGCCAAGTTCAAACCCAGGCGGGCTTCGAGCAGTTCGCGGAATTCGCGTTTCTTGCCGCTGGCCAGCAGTTGCCCGCTGTCCAGATCGGTGAGGCTTTGGCTACTGGCCTGCAGGCGGCCGTCGGTCTTCTCGCGGGCGCGCTTGACCTCCCAGCGCGCACGGTAGCGGTGGCCGTCGACGCCGATGAAATCCACCTCGGCATAACCGCTGCCGCAACCGCGGCGCAGCAGGTTGCGCTCGTCGCCGCCGCCGATTTCGGCGTCGCCGTCCGGCACTTTGTTCAGCGGCGAGACGTTGTCCAGCCGCGGCGTGCTGCCGAACAGCGCTAGGCACAGCGCATCGAGAATGGTGCTCTTGCCGGCGCCGGTCGGCCCGGTGATTGCGAACAGCCCGGCACTGGCCAGCGGCTCGGCGGTGAAGTCGATGACCTGCTCGCCAGCGAGCGAGGCGAGGTTCTTCAGGCGGATGGCGAGAATCTTCATCTGTCGTCTCCTTCGCCAAACTCCACGGTTTGCAGCAGGCTGGCGAAGTCGTCCATGGCCTGTTCGTCCGGCGGGTTGCCGAACTGTTCTTCCCAGGCGCGGGCGAACAGCTCCTGCGGGCTGATCTGGTCGAGGCCGAGCAGCACTTCAGATTTCGCCTCGCCGCGCTTGCCAGCGTACTCACTGGCGATGCGCACCAGCCGGCAGGCCTTTCCGGTGATCGCCGTTTCGATGCGCTGGCGCAGGTCCGGCAGCGGCTCGTCGAGCAGCACGCGCACTTCCAGCCAGGGCAGGTTCTCGCTGAACAGGCCGACCTGAGGCAACGCCTCCAGTGCGGCGATCGCTTCAGCCAGCGGCGCGCGACCGATGCGGATCATCTCCACCGCACGCGGCACCGGCAGGCTTTCGACATCTTTCAGGCGATCGCCATCGAGTTCGACCAGCAGGACCTGATGCGGGTAATTCACCTCGGCGAACGACAGCGGCAGCGGCGAGCCGCTATAGCGGATGCGCGCCTGGCCGGCGACCTGCTGCGGCTTGTGCAAGTGGCCGAGCGCGACATAGGCGATGGATTCGGGAAACAGGCTGGCTGGCAGCGCTTCGGCGTTACCGATAACGATGTTACGTTCCGATTCTTCCGACACCGCGCCGCCGGCCATGTGCGCGTGGCTCATGGCGATCAGCGCCTGACCGGGCTGGCGCGCGGCTTCGGCGGCGGCGATCAGACGTTGATGGACGTGGCGGATGCCGGTCATGTAGTCATCGCCGGTATCGAAGCCCGTAACTTCTGCCGGACGCAGGAAGGGCAGGGTCAGGCACCAGGCGGCGATCTGGCCGTTGGCATCGTGCAGCGGTACTAGCAGCCGGCCGTGGTCGAGCTGTCCTTCGGCGATCCAACTGATTCGGCCGACGGCATGGGCATTCAAGCGCTTCATCAGCGGTGCCGGTAACTCGATGCGGCCGCCGGAGTCGTGGTTGCCGGCGATCATCACGATGTCCAGTTGCGGCAGCTTCTCGTGGGCGCGGACGATGAAGTCGTACAGGCGTTCCTGGGCCTTGAGCGGCGGATTGACCGTGTCGAAGATGTCGCCGGCGATGAGCAGGGCGTCTGCTGCGTGGGCGACGAGCTGGTCGAGCAGCCAGGCGAGGAACTGCGCGTGTTCGTAGTCGCGGTCCTGGCCGTGGAGGGTTTGGCCAAGGTGCCAGTCGGAAGTGTGGATCAGGCGCATACGGAAAGAGTCTTTTTGATTGGGAGTGGGCGCGGCTCCACCTCGCGGTTACCGCGCACGTTTCGTGAGGGGCTTTCGTAGGAGCGAGCTTGCTCGCGAAGCTTGTGTCTTTGGGTTTGGTGGCCGCGGCTGTTTATCGTGCTTGGCTGAGGCAGTGGTTTCGCCCTGCTGGGCGAGTCACTTTTTCTTGAGTGGCCAAGAAAAAGTAACCAAAAAGAAGGCCATCCCAACATCCGGGTTTTGCTTCGCAAAACTTCCCTCGCTCCGGTGCCGCTCCGGGGGTCGTCGCGAAGGGGCATCCATGTCCCATCGCTCCTCGCTCGGCATCCATGCCTCGCGTCCCCCTGCGCCGCGCCTACGTTCGGCCTCCTGAAGGGGAATTTAGTCCGAGTTGTCTGAAAGTTCCTAAATAGCGGTAGAAGCAAATCGCTTTGCTTGTACCCATGCGTACGATCTACCAGACGACACCGAACGCCCCTTTCAGGAGGCCGAATGGAATTCTCGTGGTGGAGGGGAGCGAGCGGCATGGATGCCGCGAGAGGCGTAAAGGGTCGGGGCCGCCATCGGTATGGATGGCCCTTGTACGCCGGCCCCCGGAACGAGGATGGAATGAGGGAAGTCGAGCGCAGCGAACCGGGGACGCCTAGTCCGGTGCAGGAGCAAGCGTTTTTGCTTACTTTTTTGGGGGCCGGCCTTCCGGCGTTTGAAAAAAGTGAGGCGCCCAGCAGGGCGAAACCTGAGGTCTGGGGCGCCTCAAGCGCGGCGTCATATAAATAGGGTGGTGCCGTCAGCACAATTTCGCGAGCAAGCTCGCTCCTACCCAAAGCGAGGGGGACCCAACGGAGCACGATGCGGTGTGGCGGGCTCATCAATGCAAACCACCTCTTCAATTTCTGCAGACTCGCCACCTGAATCCACTGCGCCGCCGCATTGCCTGATAACGCTGCAGCGCATACTGAACCCGCGCTCCACTCCTCTCGAGGCACAGCACGCCGCTCTCCATTCCGTAGTCGGTTTCGATGATTGCCTTCTGCTCCGCTCTCAGCCTCGCGTAGGGTTGACCGCCGGTTCGACGTGCGCGCGAACCTACCTATATTCAAGCCGCACTTCAATACAGCCGACCGTGGACAGCGTCATCGTGAGTGGCTTTGACTGCTCATAAACGTAGCGAAGGGAACTGAGCCTGACGGGTATCGAAGGTTACAGTTTCTTGTCGATAGACGGTCATCCGATGAGCGGTTGGAATCTCCTCGTCCATTGCTGGGTCTTTGTGTCAGACCCAGCGCCTGAGGCATTCATGAAAACCCTGTCCCGCCACCTTGCCGATCATTTCCCTCCTGACTATAAGACCCGAGTAGAGCCGCAGGACGATGGATATCTGGTTGTCCGTATCGGCTATCCCATCAACGGTACCGAAGCCATTCGAATGGTCTCGGGGCGGCAGGTACAGAACGGCCTGTTGGTCGAAACCATTTTGGAAGACATGCGCAACGAGCTGGCCCGCGCACAGTGATTCCCCGCTCCATCCGCTGTTCTTCGCCTCCCGGTTTAGCTTCGCCCACGCTGTTGCGTCGGCAGATGAATGCACGCCCGCAATCCGCCCAGATCGCTCTGTTCCAGCGATAGCCGGCCGTTCCAGGCCGTCAGAATATCCCGCACGATGCCAAGCCCCAGACCATGCCCTTCGGCACGCTCATCCAGGCGAGTGCCGCGCTCCATTACCGCTTCGCGGCGGTCGGCGGGGATTCCCGGTCCGTCGTCCTCGACCTGAATGAGATAGCCATCCGGCGTCTGATCGATGCTCAGCAGCACCTCCGAACGGGCGAATTTACAGGCATTGTCCAAGAGATTGCCGAGCAGTTCGAGCATGTCCTCGCGGTCCCAGGGAAGGCGGCAATCCGGATGCGTTTTCCAATGCAGATTGAGATCACGGCGGTGAATCATCTTCAGCGTTTCGAAGAGCGGCGCGAGTTCTTCCTGGCAATTGAAATAGGCGCCGGGTAACACCTCGCCAGCCAGGCGGGCGCGGCCCAACTCGCGGGAGACGCGTTGCTGGATCTGCGCCAGCTGTTCCCGCAGGTCCTTCTGTAATTGCGGATAGGCGGTCAGCTCCTCGCGCTGCGTGAGGCTGCCGAGCACCGCCAGCGGTGTCTTCAACGCATGGCCTAGATTGCCCAGCGCGTGCCGCGAACGCTTGAGGGTGTCGTCGGTGTGCGCCAGCAGGCGATTGATCTGATCCACCAGCGGCTGCAGTTCGATTGGCGCCTGGATATCCAGCTGCTGGCGCTGGCCCTGCTGCAGCTGCGCGATTTGCTGGCGAGCACGTTCCAGCGGGCGCATGGCGAGCTTCACGGCGTAGCGTTGCAACAGCAGGAACGCCAGCAGTGCCACGCCGATCAGCCCCAGCCCGCCAAGCCGAACCTGAGCGAAGCTTTTGAGAACCGGCGTGTAATCGCGCGCGACGCTGATGACGATGCGTTGGCCATCGCGGCGATATTCGGCGCGATAGGCCAGCAGCCGCTGTTGCTGCGGACCTTCCAGCAGATTGTTAGCCAAGCCATTGCGCGTCGGCCACAGCGGTTCGGCGTCCCACAGCGAGCGCGATCGCCAGCTGCGCTCGGGCAGCTCGATACGGAAATAGTGGCCGGAAAACGCCCGCTGATAACGCGGGTTCAGCCGGCTCGAGTCCAGCTTGAAACCTTCGGTGCCCTGGACCACCGCGATCAGTAGGCCTTCGGTTTCCTCGCGCAGGTCGGTCGCCAGGTTGCGCCGCAAACCTGACTCGAACAGCCACAGACTGCTCTGCACCAGCAGCAGGCCGACCAGCAGCAGGGCGCAGACCAGCCCGAGACTGAGGCTGCGCTGAATCGACCTCAAGGCGTGCCGCCGAAGCGGTAGCCCTGACCGCGACGGGTTTCGATCAGCTCACGGCCGAGCTTGCCGCGCAGGCGGTTGACGTGCACTTCGATGACATTGGAGTCGCGCTCGGTTTCGCCGTCGTAGAGATGCTCGGCCAGCTGGGTTTTGGAAAGCAGCTGACCTGCATGCAGCATGAAATAGCGCAACAGGCGGAACTCGCCGGCGGTCAGGTCGATGTCCTCGCCGTCCTTGTTGCAGCGCTGGCGCGCTTCGTCCAACGCCAGCCCGCCGACCTGCAACAGTGGTTGGTTGGCCACGCCATGGGTACGGCGCAACAGCGCCTGGATGCGCAGCAGCAATTCTTCGGGATGGAAGGGTTTGGTCAGGTAATCGTCGGCGCCGGCCTTCAGCCCCTCGATGCGTTCGGCCCAGGAGTCGCGGGCGGTGAGAATCAGCACTGGCGTTGCCAGGCCGCGCGCGCGCCAGGCGCGCAATACCTCGAGCCCCGGTTTGCCGGGCAGGCCGAGGTCCAGAACGATCAGGTCATAGGGTTCGCTGCCGCCCTGGTAATCGGCGTCGCGGCCATCAGCGAGCCAGTCGATCGCATAACCTTGGCGGGTGAGGCTGGCGATCAGTTCGTCTGCCAGTGGCACATTGTCTTCGACCAGTAGCAGGCGCATCAGTCTTCTTCATCCTTGAGCAGACGGCCATCGCGCGCGTCGATTTCCAGCTCGCGGGCGATGCCGTTGGTGGTCAGCAGTTCGATTTCATACACATAGATGCCGTCATCTTCTTCCAGCTCTGCTTCCAGCAGCCGGGCTCCCGGATAGCGCTCCATGGCGCGCTGCAAGAGCGCTTCGAGCGGCATGATCAGCCCCTCGCGGCGCAGCCGCAGGGCTTCGTCCTGATCGAGGTCGCGACTCGCCGCCGGGGTGGCGGCGAGCAGCAGAGCCAAGGGAGTCGCTAGGAAGAGGGTGGCACGCATTAGTCGTCCTGATGGTCCTTGAGCACTTCGCCGGTCTTGGCGTCGAGTTCCATGTCCCATTGCACACCTTTGTCGTCGCGCAGTTCAAGCTGATAGATGTGGCGACCGTATTCCTCTTCCAGCTCGGTTTCCTCGATGGTGGAGCCGGGATGCTTGGCCAGTGCGGCTTCGTTGAGCTTCTCGAACGACTGGATGGTGCCGGCGTCGCGCAGCTTGAGCGCTTCATCCGGGCCGAGGTCGCGGGCCATGGCCAGGTTGGCGCCGAGGGCGAGGGTGGCGGCAGTGATCAGCGTAGTCAGTGTTTTCATGGTTCGTTTTCCTGTGTGGGTTTTGACGATTCACAGGTTACGAGCCGCGGCTTACGCGAAGCTGAACGCGGACAAACATTCACTGGCAGCAATAGCGGCGGGCGCATTGTCCAATGCGCGTACGTCCACCTGTATCGGGAGGTCTGTCATGAAAGCGCTTCATTGCGTCACGCTAAGCCTGCTGCTGCTCGTCCAGCCGGCACTGGCCAAGGATCTGCTCAAACCCGCAACGCCGGCGCAATCGCCGGATATCGACGCCGGACCCGCCACCGAAATGGTCTCCGAACCGGTCATGCGCGCCACCGGCACGATCGAGGCCATGGATCGCGAGCGAGGCGTGGTGACCATCGCCCACGGTCCGGTCCCGGCGCTGAAGTGGCCGGCTTCGACCATGGAGTTTCAGGCCAGGCCGGAGCAACTCGAGGGCCTGGACGTGGGCGATGCGGTGCGGATCGGCTTTCAAAGCGAGGGCGACGAGGCTGCGATCGTCTCCATTGACAAGCGCTGACACAGTCTCGTCACCCATGGCAGACGGGCTGCAAGGAACCCTTTGCTGACTGCGGGCCTCGTATTCAACAGGGGCCGCGCTTACCAGCCGTGTGAAAAACGCAGTAGCTTTTCACACGGCTTGGTTGCGGCTCGCATCGATGAATCATCACGAGGATCACGCTCATGTATCACAAGAAACTGACCGCAGCTCTTGCCATCGCCGTTCTCGGAGGCGCCAGCGGCTTTGCTCTGGCAGACAAGCCGGGCGCCGACTGGATCACCCTCGAACAGGCCGTCGAGAAGGCCAAGGCCGCCGGCTACACCACGCTCCATTCGATCGACGCCGATAACAATTCCTGGGAAGGCGAAGGCACCAAGGCCGACGGCAAAACCTGGGAATTCAAGATGGATGGCAAGACCGGGGAAATCACTCAAGACAAGGAAGAATGATCGTGGCGGGCCCGCCGTAGCGCAAGCGGCGGGCCGGCTATCTATAAAATTGCGGGCGGGCAGCCCGCTCGGCACCCCGTTCGCTTTCCACAGTGTCGGCGGCGTAGGGCCTGGCCAGCCCCGTTGACGATCCGTTCGGCCTCCGTCAGAGCGGCGGCTGCGTTACGGCGGTTGAGCTCCTGCTGATCGATTTCTACGCGTTTCAATAACAACCTCGTCAGGCCCCGTGATCAACGGTACGGCAGGTTCAGCCAGAACTCCTCTCATCACCTACTTCGCAATGCTCAACGCATTGGCTTCGTCGGCGCTTCGTGTGATACCGGCAGCGCGAGGTAACGGCAAGCCGAAGCTGCGCAAGGCGACGAGCAGGGGATCGCAGTACGCGGGTGCGGCCGGCGTAGGTTCAGTGCTTGTCCTTATCCGGCCCTGGCATCACCTTGCTCAATACCTGCTTGACCGATTGTTTGATGATCCCGCCTTGGTTCGGGTCGCCGTGCAGCAGCGTGGTGGCGAACTTTTTCGCCTGCTCCAGCTTGATATGCGGCGGCAGTGGCGGCACGTCGGGATCGGTCTTGAATTCGATCAGCACCGGCCTGTCGGCGGCGAAGGCTTCATCCCAGGCCGCGGCGACCTGGTCCTCGCGGTCGACATAGATGCCCTTCAGACCAATCGATTCGGCGAAGCGGTGGTAGGGCACGTTGGGGATGTTCTGCGAGGCTTCGAACTTCGGGTCGCCCTCCATCGCCCGCTGCTCCCAGGTCACCTGGTTCAGGTCTTCGTTGTTGAACACGCAGCAGATCCATTGCGGGTTCTGCCATTCCTTCCAGTATTTGGCGACGGTGATCAGCTCGGCCATGTTGTTCATCTGCATCGCGCCGTCGCCCACCATAGCCACCACCGAGCGCTCCGGATGACAGAACTTGGCCGCAATGGCGTAGGGCACGGCGGCACCCATCGACGCCAGGCCGCCGGATAACGAACCCATCATGCCGCGGCGCAGCTTGACGTCACGGGCATACCAGTTGGCGCAGGAACCCGAGTCGCTGGTGACGATGGCCGCGTCTGGCAATCGCGGCGATAGCTCGAAGGCGACGCGCTGCGGATTGATCGGGTCGGCCGTGACCAAGGCGCGTTTTTCCAGGGTTTCGTCCCAGTCGGCACGCCATTTTTCGATTTCGCCGCGCCAGGTGCGCTCGGTCTTTTCTTGCAGCAGTGGCAGCAGCGCGCGCAGCGTTTCCGCCGAATCGCCCTGCAGGTTCACCTCCATCGGGTAGCGGATGCTGAGCATGTCGGCCTTGAGGTCGATCTGCACGCCACGCGCCTGACCTTCTTCGGGCAGAAATTCGGAATAGGGAAAGCCCGAACCGATCATCAGCAGGGTGTCGCACTCGGTCATCAGCTTGTAGCTCGGCTCGGTGCCGAGCAGGCCGATGGAGCCGGTGACCCAAAGCAGGTCGTCCGGTACCGCCGCCTTGCCCAGCAGCGCTTTGGCGACGCCGGCCCCGAGCTTTTCAGCTACGGCGATAACTTCATCGGTGGCATTCAGCGCGCCGGCGCCCACCAGAATCGCTACCTTCTCGCCGGCATTGAGCACCTCGGCGGCACGCTGCAGATCCGCCTCGTAGGGCACCACCTTGGGTTGCGATAAGCCAATGCCGGAATGCACCGCGCCGTGAGCACGCGGTGGCTCGCTGTACTCCATTTCCTGCAGGTCGTTGGGCAGGATGATCGCGGTGACGGCGCGCTGGCCCAGCGCGGTGCGAATCGCCCGGTCGATCAGATGCCGCACCTGCGCCGGTGCGGCCGCCTGCTGAACAAAGGCTCCGGCGACGTCCTTGAACATCGACGCCAGGTCGACTTCCTGCTGGTAGTGCGCGCCCATCGCCGTGCGCGACTGTTGCCCGGCGATGGCCAGCACCGGCATATGGTCCATGCGCGCGTCGTAGAGCCCGGTCAGCAGATGAGTCGCGCCGGGGCCGGACGTGGCGATGCAGACACCGAGACCGCCGTTGAACTTGGCATCAGCCGAGGCCATGAAGGCCGCCATTTCCTCATGCCGCGCCTGGATGAAGCGGATCTTCCCGTTGGCCCGGTTGAGCGCGCCGAATACGCCATTGATGCCATCGCCCGGATAGCCGTAGATGCGACGAACGCCCCATTGGTAGAGACGTTCGATCAGGTAGTCGCCAACTGTCTTTGCCATGGGGGCTCGCCTTGTCTGGACTCGAAGGGGTCGGGCACCCGGGCGGGGCCTCGGTGCCGGGTGTTCTAGTCTGGACCGGACGATCCCGCCAGGGTTCGCCAGCTTCAGCCCTGTAGGGTGGGCTTCAGCCCACCGGTATCCCCCCGGCGCCCCGTTCCGCTGAGTTGGGACGAGCGCCGCCCTGCCACTCGCAATTCTTCAGCTGGGTGACTGAGGCTCTGCCTGATGACAACAGCCGGCAGAGGCGGTGGAATCGCCTGGTCTGGCACGTCCGGTGACATCGACAGTGTCACCGCTGCCGTAGCGATCATGGTGCCGGACCCAGTCGGTGAGGTTGTGCTGCGGGCCGTTTTCGTTGCGCCCGTTAGGCGTCATGTCGAGCAGCACATAGCTACCCAACAACTCCTCTGCCCCACGCCCGTAAGCCGAAAAGGTATGGAAGATGCGTCCGTCCTCGTCGCGGTAGAACACGCTGAAACCTGAAAGCTCCTCGCACTCGAACGGTTGCCAGACGAAATTGTGAAAAACCTTGCCGTCGACGATGTCTTCGGGATCGAACGAAACGTGGAAGTCGCGATTGAAATCGCTACCGGCAGACGACACCCAGCGGATCGGCCAGCCCATGCGTTGGCGGAATGCGTCGAGCGCCGCGAAAGGCGCCCGCGACACCGCGACGACACTGACATCGTGATTGGCCAGGTGCACCAGGGTGCCCTGCAAGTGATCCATCTCGAACGAACAACCGACACAGCCCTCATGCCAGTCGGGGCCGAACATGAAGTGCTTGATGATCAGCTGGCTGCGACCCTCGAACAGATCGACCAGGCCCACCGGGCCGTTCGCGTCCTGAAAGGTGTAGCGCTTGTCCACGAGCACCCAGGGCAGCTCGCGACGGGCGGCGGCGAGGGCTTCGCGTTGATGGGTGACCTGCTTTTCCTTGAGCAGATGCTCGGTATGGGCGGCCAGCCACTGCTGGCGAGAAACGATTGGATGGTTGTTCATCGTGGACCTCCGTTTGCGGAACGAACGATGGAGCATCGGATGTTTTTCGATGCGCTCCAGGATGGTCGAACGACGCCAGTGCAAATCGACAGACCATGAAACTGAGGCAGTTCGAACGCCGCCGTCGGAGTGCTCGCGGCGAGGTCAGGTATCATCGTCGGCCGTTTCCCTTCGCGTGTCGCCGCCATGCCCGCTCCCAACGCTCGCAGCACCTTGCATCTGCCCCAGGGCGATTGGGACACGATACTCGACTGCCTGTGCGCGCATTTTCCCGCCATCGACCGCGACACCTGGCTCGATCGTTTCGCCAGAGGCCGCGTGCTGGGGGCCGATGGGCAGCCGTTTGCGGCGACGCATCCTTATCGCGTCGGGCTAAAGGTGCACTACTTTCGCGAGGTGCCGAACGAGAAGCCGATTCCCTTCGAGGAGCAGGTACTGCATCTCGACGAACATCTGCTGGTGGCGGACAAACCGCACTTCCTGCCGGTGATGCCGGCCGGCGAATACGTCAACGAAACCCTGCTGGCGCGCCTGAGCAAGCGCGTGGGCAACCCCGATCTAGTGCCGATTCATCGCATCGACCGGTTGACCGCGGGGCTGGTGCTGTTCTCCACCAATCCCGAAAGCCGTGGCCGTTATCAGGCGCTGTTTCGTGAGCGCAAGATCGACAAGCGCTACGAGGCGATTAGCCCGGCGTTGCCTGAGCTGGAATTTCCGCGTCAGGAGCGTTTGCACATGGTCGATGGCGAGCCGTTCTTTCTGATGAAGCGGGGCGATGGCGAGCCCAACAGCGAGACGCGTATCGAGGTACTGGAGCGCCGCGAGGAACTGTGGCGCTACGCACTTTATCCGGTCACCGGGCGCAAGCATCAGCTGCGCCTGCAGATGGCAACGCTGGGGGCGGGCATCTGCAACGATCCCTTCTATCCGGAGCTGATCGAGCGCGGGCGCCGGGATCAGGATGACTATTCCAAGCCACTCAAACTGCTGGCACGCGGGCTGCAATTCGACGATCCGCTGACCGGTGAGCCGCGCCGGTTCGAAAGCCGTCTGCAGCTGGATTGGTGACGCCGCTGGACCCTGTGCGCCTTTATATAGAACGAGTTTGCTCGCGAACCCGATGGAGCGGCGGGCAAAAGCTTCGCCAGCAAGCTGGCTCCTACGAGGGTAAGGCGGGCGGATAGCTTCGAGCCTCGATCATGCTGATGTCCTGCCGGGGCAAGCAAGCGAAGCGCTACGTGTCGCCCCGGTTGGCTGTTCCCGTAGGAGCGAGCTAGCTCGCGAAGCCTCCGATGACCGTCGCACCTTCGCGGCTGACACCAGTCGATATCGATAACGCCCCAGCCGAAGCGATATCGCCATGCCCGAAGGTCCTTCAATCGTCATTCTTCGCGAAGAAGTCGCCGAATTCACCGGCAAAACCATCGAACGCGCCGAGGGCAACTCCAAGCTCGACAAGGCGCGGCTGGTCGGTCAGTCGGTGCGATCGTTTCGCAGTTGGGGCAAGCATTTCCTGATCGAGCTGGACGACGTTTCCCTGCGCATCCATCTGCTGCTGTTCGGCAGTTACCGAATCAACGAGCGCAAGGAATCCGCGCCGCGCCTGAGCCTGGGGTTCGCCAGCGGCGAACTGAATTTCTATGGCTGTTCGGTGCAGTTCATCGAGGGGCCGCTGGATGAGGCCTACGACTGGAGCGCGGATGTCATGAGCGACGCCTGGGATGGGCGCGCAGCCCTGAAGAAACTGCGTGCACGGCCCCGGCTGCTGGCCTGCGATGCGCTACTGGATCAGACGCTGTTCTCCGGCTCCGGCAACATCATCAAGAACGAAGTGCTGTTCCGCACGCGCATCCATCCGCTGTCGCTGATCGGTGAATTGCCGGCACCCAAGCTGCGCGAGCTGGCAAGTGAGGTCCGCACCTACAGCTTCGATTTCCTCCAGTGGAAGCGCGAGGGCACGCTCAAGAAACACTGGTTGGCGCATACCAAAACCACCTGCCCGCGCTGCAAGATTCCCTTCGTCAAAGCCAAATCCCTGGGCCGCAGCAAACGCCGTAGCTTCCATTGCGAGCGTTGTCAGAAGCGCTACGGCGAGAGCGATCAGGTCGCTGTCGAGGAACCGATCGCCGAAGAATAGCGCTGCCGACGTGTATGCTTCGGCGGTCCGTCACCCTGCGTTTCTTCATTCGAGACCGGCCCTTCGATGCGTATTACCGCCTTGCTGTTATCTCTTCTGACGTGGCTTTCCTGCGCTGTCGCCAGCGAACCCCTGCTCGATCTGAGTGTGGGCGACGTACGGCTGCAGGCCGAATACGCCCGTTCTCCCGCCGAGCGCGAACGCGGGTTGATGGAACGCACCGAGCTGGCGGCAGATCGCGGCATGCTGTTTCGCTTCGACGATTTTCGCCGCCATTGCCTGTGGATGAAGGACACACCGCTGCCGCTGTCGGCGGCTTTCATGGACGAGCAGGGACGCATCGTCGATGTGATCGACCTGGAGCCCCTGAGCACCGCGATCCGCTGTTCGCGCGAGCCGGCGCGTTATGCGCTGGAGATGAACCAGGGCTGGTTTCGTCAGCATCGGCAAGGGGCCGGTGATCAAGTGAAGGGCATTCCCAGCGTCGATTGACGACGACCCGCGAGCGGTGGCGGTGCCGTTTCGCCTGTTTAGACAAGTCATCAAACCGTCATGGAGTCGTCGCCGAAGCGACATTGGCCGTGCCTAAGGTCATGCCTCATCAGACGGTAGCCAACAAGGGCTGCCGTCGTTCTCGATGAGGGAGACGGTCCATGAATGCGGTTATCCGTGTCGACAGTCTGAACAAGACCTTCGCAGGCAAACGTGCCCTGCATGACCTGGCGCTTTCCGTGCAGCCGGGCGAGATGGTGGCGCTGATCGGCGCTTCGGGCTCCGGAAAATCCACCTTGCTGCGGCACATTGCCGGGTTGGCCTGCTGTGACCGCAGCGGCGGCAATATTCAGGTGCTCGGGCGTGAAGTGCAGTCGGCGGGGCGCCTGAATGGCGACGTGCGGCGGCTGCGCGCAGACATCGGCTACATCTTCCAGCAGTTCAATCTGGTCAACCGCCTCAGTGTGCTGGACAACGTCCTGTTGGGCTTTCTCGGCCGCATGCCGCGTTGGCGCGGTTCGCTGGGCATGTTCAGCGCCGAGCAGAAGCAGCAGGCGCTGGCAGCACTGGACCGCGTAGGGCTGGCTCATCGTGCCGAGCAGCGTGCTTCGACGCTTTCCGGTGGTCAGCAGCAGCGGGTCGCCATCGCCCGTGCGCTGACTCAGCAGGCCGAAGTGATACTTGCCGATGAGCCTATCGCCTCGCTCGACCCCGAGTCCGCGCGCAAGGTCATGGACATTCTCGCCGACATCAATCAGCGCGACGGCAAGACCGTGGTGGTGACCCTGCATCAAGTCGATTACGCCCTGCGCTATTGCCGTCGGGCGGTGGCGCTCAAGGATGGCCGCATCCATTACGACGGTGCCTGCGCCGACCTCGATGCGCGCTTTCTCAACGACCTCTACGGCGCTGATCTGGACGCCAATCTTCTGTTTTCCGATCAGGCCCGCGCGCCCGCTGCGGCGTCGCCGACTCCGGTTCGCACGCTGAGCCTGGCCAAGGCCTGAACAGCCAATTGCCAACCCAAACATCATCCAATGACAGGAGCTTTTCCATGTTCAATCGTATTGGTCGCGTCCTGGCCGCCTCCGCCTTGCTGGCCGGCTCGCTGCTGGGTGGCGCCCACGCGGATGATGGCAAGGAACTGAACTTCGGCATCATTTCCACCGAGTCCTCGCAGAATCTGCGGTCCGTCTGGGACCCGTTCCTCGCCGTCATGAGCGAGCGCACCGGGATGAAGATCAACGCCTTTTTCGCTCCCGATTACGCCGGCATCATCCAGGGCATGCGCTTCGACAAGGTCGACCTGGCCTGGTACGGCAACAAGTCGGCGATGGAAGCCGTGGACCGCGCCGGCGGCGAGATCTTCGCCCAGACCGTCGCCGCCAATGGTGCGCAGGGATACTACAGCCTGCTGGTGGCGCACAAGGACAGCCCGATCGACTCCGTCGACGACATGCTCAAGGACGCCGCCAAGCTGACCTTCGCCAACGGCGATCCGAACTCCACCTCGGGCTATCTGGTGCCGGGCTATTACGTGTTCGCCAAGAACAAGGTCGACGCCAACAAGATCTTCAAGCGCTCGCTCAACGGCAGCCACGAAGTGAACGCCCTGTCGGTGGCCAACAAGCAGGTCGACGTTGGCACCTTCAACAACGAGGGCATGGAGCGCTTGGAGCTGACCGCACCGGAGAAGGCGGCTCAACTCAAGGTGATCTGGACCTCGCCACTGATCCCAGCCGACCCGATGGTCTGGCGCAAGAACCTGCCGGAGGCGACCAAGGCCCAGATCCGCGAATTCTTCATGACCTATGGCGATCAGCCCGGTGAGATAGAGGTGCTGGCCGACCTGCAGTGGGGCAAGTTCCGCGCTTCTGATGACGACCAGCTGCTGCCGATCCGCCAGTTGGAGCTGTTCAAGCAGCGCAGCGAAGTCGCCGGCAACAGCAAACTCGACGAAAGCGACAAGCAGGCGAAATTGCAGGAACTGGACGCCCAGCTTGCCGCGCTCGAGCAGCGCATGGCCGAACTCCAGCAAAAAACCGCAGCCGCCACGGCGGGTTGATCCGCTGGCCGCCGCATAAGCGGCGGTCGACTTCTGTTTGCCGGAGCATCCGATGACTTCACTGACCGCACATACCCCAGCTGCCGCACCGCAGAAGCACTCCTGGTTCAAGCTGATCGGCTGGGGCCTGTTCCTGGCGCTGCTCGGCTGGTCCTGGCAGGGCGCCGAGATGAACCCGCTGGCGCTGATCCGCGACGGCGGCAACATGGCCACCTTCGCCGCCGACTTCTTTCCGCCGGACTTCAGCAACTGGGAGCTGTACCTCAAGGAGATGATCGTCACCGTGCAAATCGCCCTCTGGGGCACGGTGCTGGCAATTCTCTGTGCGATTCCGCTGGGCATTCTCTGCGCTGAGAACATCGTACCCTGGTGGGTCTATCAGCCGGTCCGGCGGGTGATGGATGCGTGCCGTTCGATCAACGAGATGGTGTTCGCCATGCTCTTCGTCGTTGCGGTCGGCCTCGGGCCTTTCGCTGGCGTGCTGGCGCTGTTCGTCGGCACCACCGGCGTGCTCGCCAAGCTATTTGCTGAAGCGGTGGAAGCGATTGAGCCGGGCCCGGTTGAGGGCGTGCGTGCCACCGGCGCCAGCGCGCTGCAGGAGGTGATTTTCGGCGTCATCCCACAAGTCCTGCCGCTGTGGATTTCCTACGCGCTGTATCGCTTCGAATCCAACGTGCGCTCGGCGACGGTGGTGGGAATGGTCGGCGCTGGCGGCATCGGCGTGATTCTCTGGGAGGCCATTCGCGGCTTCCAGTTCGGCCAGACCTGCGCGCTGCTGATCGTCATCGTGGCGGTAGTCAGCGTGATCGACATCGTGTCCCAGCGCCTGCGCAAATTGTTCATCTGATCGGAGAGGGCGCCGCGCGCGTCTTTTTTTAACCATGCACATGTCTAGACAACCGCAGCCGCGCTATCTGCAACTGGCCGCCCAGCTACGTGAGGAGCTGCGTCATCTGCAGCCCGGCGACCAGCTACCTGGTGAGACGCAGCTGGCGGCCCGCTTTGATGTAAACCGGCACACGCTGCGCCGCGCCATCGACGAGCTGGTCAGCGAGGGCCGGGTGCTGCGCCAGCAGGGCAGAAGCACTCGGGTGCTGGCGCGGCCGCTGATCTATCCATTGGCCGCGGGCAGTGCCTACAGCGAATCGCTATCGGCGCAAGGGCTTGGTGTGCAGGCACGTCTGCTGCAACGCCAGGTGCGTCCGGCCACCGCTGAGGAAGCGAATCACCTGATGTTGGGCGAAAGCGCGCCGTTGCTTGAACTGCGCACCCTGCGCCTGCTGGACGAGCAACCGGTGAGCCTGATCCGACACCGTTTCTGCGCCAGCCGCCAGTCGTTGTTGGCTGATTACAACGGCGGCTCGCTGCGTCAGTACCTGACCGCGCGCGAACTGCCGTTGAGTCGTGCCTTCAGCCTGATCGGCGCACGGCTGCCGACCCCTGACGAGGCCGATCAGCTATTGATGCCACGTCACGCGCCGCTGCTCACCGTTATGACCCTTTCCCATGACCTGGCCGGGCGGCCGGTGGAGCTGTCGTTGTCGACCAGCCGCGCCGACCGCTTCCAATACCAGGTCGCTACCTGATGGAGACGCACATGACCCCTGAAGTTGCCACCCGCCAGCGCTGGATGGGCGTGCTCGCCCGTGCCGGCAATGAGCTGGCGCGTTACGAGGCTGCACTCAAGGACATCGACTACCAACTCGTTCGTGCACCAGAGATCGGCATGACCCTGGTCCGTGGCCGCATGGGCGGCACCGGCGCCGCGTTCAATCTCGGCGAGATGAGCGTGACCCGCTGCGTCGTGCGCCTTGGCGACGGGCGCACCGGATACAGCTACGTGGCTGGACGCAACAAGCATCACGCCGAATTGGCCGCGCTGGCTGACGCGCATCTGCAGGGCCGCGATCAGGCGCGTTGGCAGCAGCAGCTGATCGATCCGTTGGCATCTGAACAGGCGGCACGTCGAGCGGCGCAGGACGCCGAGACGGCCAGTAGCAAGGTGGAATTCTTCACCCTGGTCAGAGGAGAAGACTGATGAGCGCGGATTTGTTGCATGCAGCATTCGACGACCAAGTGCTGGATAGCCAAAGAGTGTTTCGCACTGCGCTCAAGGCCCTGGCCGAGCCCGGCCTGGCGCAGCCAGTGATTCCGGTTTCGGCCCTCGATTCGCTGGCTCCGGCCACTTACGCCTTGTGCCTGAGCCTGCTCGACGGTGATACGCGGCTGTGGCTGGCGCCCGCCTTCGATACGCCAGCGGTACGCGCCAACCTGGCCTTCCATTGTGGTTGCCCGATCGTAGCCGAGCGCGAAACGGCGGACTTCGCGCTGCTCGGCGCGCAGGAGTTGAACGACCTGTCCGGCTACTGCACCGGCAGTGAACGCTTTCCTGATCAGTCCTGCACGTTGCTGGTCCAGCTCGATCGCCTCGACGGTGGCGCGGCGTTGAGCTGGAGCGGCCCCGGCATTCTTGCTCAGCGCGAGGTCAGCCTGCCGGTTCCGGCCGCGTTATGGCAGCAGCGCGCCGCCCGCAGTGATTTCCCACGGGGGCTGGACCTGTTCTTCGCCGCCGACCAATCACTGATCGGCTTGCCCCGCAGCACCCGCATCGCAGCATCGATAGAGGAGGTCGCCTGATGTACGTAGCCGTCAAAGGTGGCGAACAGGCCATCGACAATGCCCACCGGCTGCTGGCGAAGAAGCGCCGCGGCGACACCGCCTTGCCCGAATTGAGCGTCAGCCAGATCAGACAGCAACTGCCGTTGGCGGTGGCGCGGGTCATGGCCGAAGGTTCGCTGTTCGATGAGGAGCTGGCTGCGCTGGCGATCAAACAGGCGGCTGGCGATCTGCTCGAAGCGATCTTCCTGCTGCGCGCCTATCGCACCACGCTGCCGCGCTTCGGCGCTAGCGTCCCGCTGGAAACCGCGCAGATGCGCCCGACCCGGCGGATCTCGGCGACCTTCAAGGACTTGCCCGGCGGCCAGCTGCTTGGCCCGACCTTCGATTACAGCCATCGCCTGCTGGATTTCAGCCTGCTGGCCGAAGGCGAACATCCCGGTCCGGAGCTTGATCCTCAAGCCGAGCTGGCGGCCTGTCCGCGCGTGCTCGATCTGCTCGCCCAGGAGGGCTTGATGAAACCGGAGCGCGGCGACGACCACGCCGTGCCGGACATCACCCGCGAACCCCTGGAATTCCCCAGCGACCGCGCCCAGCGCTTGCAGGCGCTGGCCCGTGGCGACGAAGGTTTTTTGCTGGCGCTGGGCTACTCGACCCAGCGCGGCTATGGCCGCAACCACCCCTTCGCCGGGGAAATCCGCATCGGACAGGTCGAGGTCTGGATGGAGCCGCCGGAGTTGGGCTTCGCTGTGCCGCTGGGCGACATCGAAGTGACCGAGTGCGAGATGGTCAACCAGTTCGTCGGCGGTCAGGGCATCGACCCGCAGTTCACCCGTGGCTACGGCCTGGCCTTCGGTTACGCCGAGCGCAAGGCGATGGGTATGGCTCTGGTCGACCGTGCGCTACGCGGCGCCGAATACGGCGAGACGGTGCAGGGGCCGGCGCAACAGGAAGAATTCGTGCTGATGCACTGCGACAACGTCGAGGCCGGTGGCTTCGTCTCGCACCTCAAGTTGCCGCACTACGTCGACTTCCAGTCCGAGCTGGAGTTGATTCGCAAGCTGCGCCGCGCGCCGGTCGAGGAGACCGCCACGGCCGAGCCCAACGTCGAGGAGCGCCGCGCATGAATATGACCGTTATTGACCATCAGCCCGGCGCGACGGAGCAGGGCTACAACTTCGCTTACCTCGACGAGCAGACCAAACGCATGATCCGTCGCGGGCTGCTCAAGGCCGTGGCAATCCCCGGTTATCAGGTGCCCTTCGGCGGGCGCGAGATGCCGCTGCCCTATGGCTGGGGCACTGGCGGCATGCAGCTGACCGCCGCCATTCTCGGCGCCGAGGACGTGCTCAAGGTGATCGACCAGGGCGCGGACGACACCACCAACGCGGTGTCGATCCGCCGCTTCTTCTCCCGCACCGCCGGTGTCGCCACCACTACCCGCACGCCCGAGGCGACGGTGATCCAGACCCGCCACCGGATTCCGGAAACGCCGCTGCGCAACGATCAGATCATGGTTTATCAGGTGCCGATCCCCGAGCCGCTGCGGTTCATCGAACCTTCGGAGAGCGAGACGCGGACCATGCATGCGCTGGCCGATTACGGGGTCATGCACGTCAAGCTCTACGAAGACATCGCCACCTTCGGCCATATCGCCACCAGCTACGCCTATCCGGTAACGGTCGATGGCCGCTACGTGATGGATCCTTCGCCGATCCCCAAATTCGATAACCCCAAACTGAACATGAGCCCGGCGCTGATGCTGTTCGGTGCCGGCCGCGAAAAGCGCCTCTATGCGCTGCCGCCCTACACGGACGTGCACAGCCTGGACTTCGAGGATCACCCCTTCGCCATCCAGGCCTGGGACCAGTGCTGCGCCTTCTGCGGCAGTGACAGTTCCTACCTCGACGAACTCATTGTCGACGACGCCGGGACCAAGCGCTTCGTCTGCTCGGATACCGACTACTGCACGCAACGCCGCGACGCCCAGGAGGCCGCCGAATGAACGCCGCGCTCGATCTGCAACAACCCGTCAGTCGCCTCGATCAGCCCTTACTGTCGGTCCGCGGACTGACGCGCCTGTACGGGCCAGATACTGGCTGCCAGGGCGTCGATTTCGATCTCTATCCGGGTGAGGTACTGGGCATCGTCGGTGAATCAGGTTCCGGAAAATCCACGCTGCTCAGCCTGCTCTCAGGGCGCTGCCCACCCGATCGGGGCTCGGTGAGCTACCGCGGTCGGGATGGCTCCTGGCTCGATCTGTATGCGGCCAGCGAGGCCGAGCGCCGCAGCCTGTTGCGCACCGAGTGGGGCTTCGTCGAGCAGAACCCGCGCGACGGCCTGCGCATGGGCGTATCAGCCGGCGCCAACATCGGCGAGCGGCTGATGGCACAGGGGCAGCGCCACTACGGCCAGCTGCGACAGGCCGGGCTGGATTGGCTGAGCCAGGTGGAGATCGACCCGGCACGCATCGACGACCTACCGCGCACCTTTTCCGGTGGTATGCAGCAACGTCTGCAGATCGCCCGCAACCTGGTATCCGGGCCGCGTCTGGTGTTCATGGACGAGCCCACCGGTGGCCTTGACGTCTCGGTGCAGGCGCGGCTGCTCGATCTGCTGCGCGGGCTGGTACATGAGCTGGATCTGGCGGTGGTGATCGTCACCCACGACCTGGCTGTGGCGCGGCTGCTGGCGGATCGACTGATGGTCATGCGCCGCTCGCGGGTAGTGGAAACCGGCCTCACCGATCAGGTTCTCGACGACCCGCAACACCCTTATTCGCAGTTGCTGGTGTCTTCGGTGTTGCAGCCATGAGCGGGGTCGTTTGGGGGCCGCGAAAAGCTTCGCCAGCAAGCTGGCTCCTACAGGGGGCTGGAGTAGCCCGCACGCGTAAGGAGGCATCTGCTGCTGTAGGAGCGAGCTTGCTCGCGAACCGGGCCGTCGGTGTTTTCGATGTCGCCGCCATGACAGGGCGGCCGTGTGGGCCGCGAAAAGCTTCGCCAGCAAGCTGGCTCCTACAGGAGGTCCAGAGTAGTCCGCAAGCGCGATACCGCCTCTGCCCTCGTAGGCGCAAGGGCGCCGCCGAGCCCTTGCTCGCGATTCGAGCATCTATGCCCCGCGTTCACTCCTTCCTTTCATTGCGAGGTAATCCATGAGCAGCCCGATCGAGGTCCGCGACCTCCGCAAATCCTTCACCCTTCATCAGCAGCACGGCATAACGCTCGACGTGCTGCAAGCGCTCAGCTTTACCGTCGCGCCGGGCGAGTGTCTGGTACTGCATGGGCGCTCCGGTGCCGGCAAGTCCACCCTGTTGCGCTGCCTGTACGGCAACTACCTGGCCACCGGCAGCATCCGCCTGTGCCATCGCGGCGAACCGCTGGAGCTGGTCGGCGCAGAGCCTCGACAGATGCTGGCGGTACGCCGCGAAAGCCTCGGCTATGTCAGCCAGTTCCTGCGGGTAATACCACGGGTGCCTTGCCTCGAAGTGGTCATGGCGCCGGCGCTGGCGCGGGGTTGGGGCCGTCAGGAAGCGCAGGCCCGTGCAGAGAGCCTGCTGACCCGGCTGAACATCCCCGAGCGGCTCTGGCAGCTGGCGCCTGGCACCTTTTCCGGTGGTGAGCAGCAGCGCGTCAACCTGGCGCGCGGGTTCATGGTGCAGTGGCCGGTGCTGCTGCTGGACGAGCCCACCGCATCGCTGGACGAGGCGAACTGCCGGGTGGTGCTGGAGCTGATCGCCGAGGCCAAGGCCGCAGGTGCCGCGTTGATCGGCATCTTCCATGACCGTGCGATACGCGAGGCGGTCGCCGACCGCTACCTGGACATGACTGCTGAGGAGCACCGCCATGCCTGCTGAACTGATTCTGAGCAACGCCCGAGTGGTCACTGCCGATCGTGTCATCGACGGCACGCTGGTCATCCGTGACGGGATGATCGTCGAATTCGACGAAGGCAACAGCCGGCTGCCGCAGGCGCTAGATCTGGGCGGCGACTACCTGATGCCCGGCCTGGTCGAGCTGCACACCGACAATCTGGAAAAGCACATGACGCCACGCCCCGGCGTCGACTGGCCTTCGGCCTCGGCGGTGCTGACCCATGATGCGCAGATCGTCGCCGCGGGCATCACCACGGTGTTCGATGCGCTGTCCATCGGCGACATCAATCCGCGCGGCAAGCGCATGCAGCAGTTGCCCGCCATGCTCGACGCCATCGCCCATGCCGAGGCCGCCGGCGACACCCGCGCCGAACACCGCCTGCACCTGCGCTGCGAGGTTTGCCATCCGGACACGCTACCGGTGTTTCGTGATCTGGTGGAGCATCCGCTGGTGCAGCTGGTATCGGTGATGGACCACTCGCCGGGCCAGCGCCAATTCGCCCAAGTGAAGAAGTACCGCGAGTACTACATGGGCAAGTACCACCTCAACGCGGCGGAGATGGATGCCTTTAGCGACCAGCAGACTGCCAATTCCAGCCAATACAGCGACCGCCAGCGCCGTGCCATCGTCGAGATCTGTCAGGCGCGCGGGCTGGCACTAGCCAGCCACGACGACGCGACGCTGGCGCATGTCGCGGAGTCGGCCGGCTTCGGCATGGCCATCGCCGAATTTCCCACCACCTTCGAAGCGGCGCAGGCCAGCCATGCCAAAGGGCTGAAGGTATTGATGGGCGCGCCGAACATCGTTCGCGGCGGCTCGCATTCGGGCAATATTGCAGCGGCTGATCTGGCACGCCACGGTGTGCTGGACATACTCTCCAGCGACTACTATCCGGCCAGTCTGTTGCAGGCGGCGTTTCTGCTTTCCGCGTTGGGCAACGACTATGACTTGCCCAAGGCCATGGCGGCGGTCAGTCTGGCGCCGGCTCGGGCGGCGGGCCTGGACGACCGTGGCGAAATCCGCCCCGGTCTGCGCGCGGATCTGCTGCAGGCGAGCGACAGGCATGGCCAGCCGGTGGTCCGACAGGTGTGGCGACAAGGTACAAGGGTATTTTGATGACGGGGCGATTGATCTATCTGATGGGGCCTTCCGGCTCAGGCAAGGACAGCCTGCTGCAAGCGGCCAGCGAGCCGCTGCAGGCGCGTGGGTGCCGGATCGCCCGGCGCGTCATCACCCGATCCGCCGAGGCGGTGGGGGAGGACGCCTTGGCGGTGACGGAGGCGGAGTTCGAGCAGTTGCGAGCGACCGGCGCCTTCGCCCTGCACTGGCGGGCCAACGGCTTGCATTACGGCATTTCCCGAGAGATCGACGATTGGCTGGCGGTGGGCCAGGATGTGCTGGTCAATGGCTCACGCGGCTATCTGACCGAGGCGCGCCGGCGTTATCCGCAGCTGCAAGCGGTCCTGCTCACGGTGGCGCTGCCGGTACTGCGTGAGCGTCTGCTGGCGCGCGGCCGTGAATCGCTCGAGGAAATAGATGCACGGCTGGCCCGCAACGACCAGTTTCAGACAGCGGGGCAGGGCGAGGCGCTGGTATTGGACAACTCCGGGGCGCTGGAGCAAAGCGTGCAGCGCTTACTGCAACTGATCGATCAGGCTCCCGCATGCGCCTGACCATCCTCGGCAGCGGCAATGCCCGTCAGGTGCCGGTGTACAACTGCGATTGCATCGCCTGTCGCGCCGCCCGGCATGATCCTTCCAAGCGTCGCGGCCCTTGCTGCGCTCTGATCGAATGCGGCTCGCAGCGCTGGCTGATCGACAGTGGCCTTACCGACCTGACCGAGCGCTTCGCGCCGGGCAGCCTCAGCGGAATCCTGCAGACCCATTACCATGCCGACCACGCCCAAGGCCTGCTGCATTTGCGCTGGGGGCTCGGGTTGCGGATTCCGGTGCATGGCCCGCGGGACCCCGAGGGCCTGGCCGATCTCTACAAGCATCCCGGTATCTTGGATTTTTCTCAGCCGTTCGCCACGCTGGAGCGACGTGAGCTGGGTGAGCTCAGCGTTACCGCGTTGCCGCTCAACCATTCAAAGCCGACCCTGGGTTATCTGTTCGAAGGGGTGGGGCGGCGCATTGCCTATCTCACCGACACCCTTGGCGTGCCTGATGTCAGCCTGAGTGTGTTGCGCCAGTGCCCACTCGACCTGCTGGTGCTGGACTGTTCGAGCCCGCCTCAGGCGGCGCCGCAGAACCACAACGACCTGACCCATGCGTTGGCAACGATTGTCCAGCTGCAGCCGAAGCAAGCCTTGCTCACCCATATCGGCCACGAGCTGGATGCCTGGTTGCTCGACAACCCCGACGCGCTGCCGGCGGGCGTCAGCCTGGCCAGCGACGGCCAGTCCTTCTGAGCGCTAGTCCAGCGGCAACTCTGTGGTCCGTTTCACTTCGCTCATTGCAATATGACTGTGCGCCTCCTGCACATGCGGCCGCTGCAGCAGCTGATCGCGCAGAAAGCGTTCGTAGCTGTCGATATCCTTGGCCACGACCTTGAGCAGGTAGTCCGACTCGCCGGCCATGGTGTGGCATTCCAGCACTTCGGGGTAACCGACCACCGCGCGCTCGAATTCGTCGAGGTTGCTACGCCCGTGGGCGGACAGCTTGATGTTGACAAACACCGTCATGTTCAACCCGAGCTTTTTAGGGTTGAGGAGGGCGACCTTGCGTTCGATCAGCCCCTCTTCCTGCATGCGATGGATGCGCCGCCAGCAGGGCGATTGCGACAGTTCCACCTTTTCCGCGATCTCGGCGGCGGACAGATCGGCGTTGTGTTGCAGCAACAGCAAAATCCTGCGGTCGATACTGCTCAGCGGAGTCTGCATGGTTGTTCCCGTTTTGTTGTTGTTAGTGGATGGATCATGCACGCGATAGCGCTTACACCGCAAAAGTAGAAAGAAAATCGCTCTTCGTCACGGCCAGACTTTTATCTAACGCGCAACGGTTGGGTGATCCCTGCCGATTGCTGGCGTGGGACGGCTTACCGTGCAGCTGCCCACGACCTGGTTAGGCGGGACAAACACGTCCCTGACTCCGATAACAACAAACAGGAGCGCCCCATGTCACTGGCCGAGATCCGCCTGGATGACAAGTACCGGCTCGCAACCGGACATCTGTACCTCACCGGCACTCAGGCGCTGACCCGCCTGCCGATGCTGCAGCATCAGCGCGACCAGGCTCAGAACCTGAACACCGGTTGCTTTATCTCCGGCTACCGCGGCTCGCCGCTGGGCGGGCTGGACAAGAGCCTCTGGGAAGCGCGCGAATTCCTCAAGCAGAACGCCATCCATTTCCAGCCGGGCCTCAACGAGGAACTGGCGGCGACGGCCGTCTGGGGCAGTCAGCAGACCAACCTGTTCCCCGGCGCGAAATACGACGGCGTGTTCGCCATGTGGTACGGCAAGGGGCCGGGTGTGGATCGCTCTGGCGATGTGTTCAAGCACGGCAATGCCGCCGGCGTCTCGCCCCATGGCGGTGTGCTGTTGCTGGCCGGCGACGATCACGGCTGCAAATCCTCAACACTGCCGCACCAGAGCGAGCACGCCTTCATCGCCGCCTCGATCCCGGTGCTGAACCCGGCCAACGTCCAGGAAATTCTCGACTACGGCATCCTTGGTTGGGAGCTGTCGCGCTATTCCGGCTGTTGGGTGGCGCTCAAGACCATCGCCGAAAATGTCGATTCCTCCGCTGTGGTGGAAGTCGATCCGCTGCGTGTCAGCGTGACCATTCCCGACGATTTCGAGCTGCCCGAAGACGGTGTGCACATCCGCTGGCCGGACCCGCCGCTGGCCCAGGAAAAGCGCCTCAACCTGTACAAGATCTACGCCGCCCGTGCCTTCGCCCGCGCCAACAACCTCAACCAGGTGATGCTGGATTCGCCAAATCCGCGCCTGGGCATCATCACCACCGGCAAGAGCTACCTCGACGTGCGGCAGGCGCTGGACGACCTCGGCCTCGACGAAGCGCTGTGCGCCTCGGTCGGCCTGCGGGTGCTCAAGGTCGGCATGAGCTGGCCGCTGGAGCCGGTTTCGGTGCACGAATTCGCGCAGGGCCTGGACGAGATTTTGGTGGTCGAGGAAAAACGTAGCATTCTCGAAGATCAGCTCACCGGTCAGCTCTACAACTGGCCGGTAGACAAGCGCCCACGGGTGGTGGGGGAGTTCGATGAACAGGGCCAGTCCCTGTTGCCCAACCTCAGCGAGCTGACCCCGGCGATGATCGCCCGCGTGATCGCCAAGCGCCTCGCACCGATCTACACCAGCGACAGCATCCAGGCGCGCCTGGCGTTCCTCTCCGCAAAAGAGAAGGCGCTGGCCGCACGTAATTACGACACCGTACGCACCCCGCATTACTGCTCCGGCTGCCCGCACAACAGCTCGACCAAGGTCCCGGAAGGCAGTCGCGCCGGCGCCGGCATCGGCTGTCACTACATGGTGCAATGGATGGATCGGCGCACCGAGACCTTTACCCAAATGGGTGGCGAGGGCGTCAACTGGATCGGCCAGGCGCCGTTCACCGAAACCCCGCATGTATTCCAGAATCTTGGCGATGGCACCTATTTCCATTCCGGCAGCCTCGCCGTACGAGCGGCGGTCGCCTCGGGCGTCAACATCACCTTCAAGATCCTCTACAACGATGCGGTCGCCATGACTGGTGGCCAGCCCATTGACGGCGAGCTGCGCGTCGACCAGCTCAGCCGGCAGATCGCCGACGAAGGCGTCAAGCGCATCGCGCTGGTCTCGGACGAGCCGGACAAATATCCGACCCGCGACACTTTTGCGCCGATCACCAGCTTCCATCACCGTCGCGACCTGGACGCCGTGCAGCGTGAGTTGCGCGAGTTCAAGGGCGTCTCGGTGATCATCTATGACCAGACCTGCGCCACTGAGAAGCGCCGTCGGCGCAAGCGCGGCAAGCTGGAAGACCCGGCCAAGCGTGCCTTCATCAACCCCGCCGTATGCGAGGGCTGCGGCGATTGCGGTGAGAAATCCAACTGCCTGGCGGTGCAACCGCTGGAAACCGAACTGGGGCGCAAGCGCGAAATCGACCAGAACGCCTGCAACAAGGATTTCTCCTGCGTCGAGGGCTTCTGCCCGAGCTTCGTCACCGTGCACGGTGGCGGGCTGCGCAAGCCTGAGGCCGTGGCCGGAGGCATCGCAGGCGATCAGCTGCCGGAGCCACAACGCCCGACGCTCGAACGTCCCTGGAATGTACTGATTCCTGGTGTCGGCGGCAGCGGCGTGACCACCCTCGGCGCGCTGTTGGGCATGGCCGCGCACCTGGAAGGGAAGGGCTGCACAGTCCTCGATCAGGCCGGCCTGGCGCAGAAGTTCGGCCCGGTGGTCACCCACGTGCGCATCGCCGCCAAGCAGGACGATATCTATGCGGTTCGCATCGCAGCGGGTGAGACCGACCTGCTACTGGGCTGCGATCTGGTGGTGGCCGCTGGTGATGATTCGCTGACCCGTCTCAACGATCAGATCAGCCATGCAGTCATCAACAGCCACGAATCGGCGACAGCGGAGTTTACTCGCAACCCCGACGCCCAGGTGCCGGGCAAGGCCATGCGCGAAGCGCTGATGGACGCGGTGGGCGCCGAGAAGACGCACTTCATCGATGCGACTCGGTTGGCCACCCGGCTGATGGGCGACAGCATCGCCACTAACCTGTTCCTGCTCGGCTTTGCCTATCAGCAGGGGCTGCTGCCACTGTCGGCCGAGGCCATCGAGAAGGCCATCAGCATCAACGGCGTGTCTACCGAACTGAACCTGCAGGCGTTCCGCTGGGGCCGCCGTGCTGTGCTCGAGCGCGAGGCGGTGGAAAAACTGGCACGTCCGGTCGAGCAGGCCGAACCGATCTGCCAGACGCTGGAAGAGATCGTCGACTGGCGCGTGGACTTCCTTACCAAGTATCAGAGCGCGGCCTATGCCAAGCGTTATCGGGCGATGGTGGAGCGGGTGCGCGAGGTCGATACGGCCGATGATCTGGCCCTGTCCAAGGCGGTGGCGCGCTACTACTTCAAACTGCTGGCCTACAAGGACGAGTACGAAGTGGCGCGGCTGTACAGCGAGCCGGAGTTCCGCGAGCAGCTGGAAGCGCAGTTCGAGGGTGACTACAAGCTGCAGTTCCATCTGGCCCCGGCCTGGCTGGCCAAGCGCGACAGCGCCACTGGCGAGCCACGCAAGCGAGAGCTTGGGCCTTGGGTGTTGAACGCCTTCGGCGTGCTGGCGAAGTTGAAGTTCCTGCGCGGGACGCCCCTGGACGTGTTCGGGTATGGCCATGACCGGCGTGTCGAGCGCGAGTTGATCAGCGAGTACGAGCACAACCTCGATCAGCTCCTGGCCCAGCTCAAGCCGACCAATTACCGCACCGCCGTGGCGATTGCCGCGCTACCGGAACAGATCCGCGGCTACGGCCCGGTGAAGGAGCGCTCCATTGCCAAGGCCCGCCAGCAGGAAAAGTTGCTCAAGGAGCAACTGACCCGTGGCGATGAGGTGCAGAGCGTGCGGCTGTTCGAGCCGGCGGCGTAAGGGAGCGGGAAGGTAGGGTGGACCGGGCGGCGTTCCGCTTCAGCCCTCCGGCGGAGTTCAGCGTACTGGTGGGCTGAAGCCCACCCTACAAAACTGCGCCCACCCTACGGTAATCACTGGAGTCGTTCGCCGCTGACGAAGTTTTTTTGTAGGAGCGAGCTTGCTCGCGAACAGGAGCCGACAGCTTCGTAGGGTGGGCCGAGCGGCTTCCGCTTCAGCCCACCGGTAGAGCTACAAACGGGCGGTTATCAAGGCTGGCCAATTTCTACGCGGCTCGATGCGTCGGGCCGAACCAAACAAAACAGAGGTATCCAAAAGATGTCCGTCTTCACCCATCCCGATTTCGATAACCACGAACAGGTGGTCTTCGGCCACGATAAGGCGTCGGGCCTCAGAGCCATCATCGCTGTTCACGACACCACGCTCGGCCCGGCATTGGGCGGCTGCCGGATGTTTCCCTACGCCAGCGACGACGATGCCCTGCGCGACGTGCTGCGTCTGTCCCGTGGGATGACGCTCAAATCCTCGCTGGCGGGCCTCAAGCTCGGCGGCGGCAAGGCGGTCATCATCGGCAATCCGCACACCGGCAAGAGCCAGGCACTGCTGCACGCCATGGGCGATTTCGTCGACAGCCTCGGCGGGCGCTACATCACGGCGGCGGATTCGGGCACCGGCGACGCCGAGATGCAGGCCTTCGCCCAGCGCACCCGCCATGTGATGGGCGCATCGCCACGCACGTTGCTCGACGGCAGCATCGCCAGTGGCGATCCGTCGCCGTCCACCGCGCTCGGCGTGTTCGTCGGCCTTAAGGCGGCCGTGCAGCATCGGCTGGGACGTGATGATCTGACTGGTCTCAAGGTCGCGATCCAGGGCGTCGGCCACGTCGGTCTGGGCCTGGCCCGGCATCTCAAACAGGCCGGCGCCGAGCTGTGGGTCTGCGACATCTTCGATGCAAACGTACAGCGCGCCATGGAAGAGCTCGGTGCAAACGCGGTGCGCCCGCACGACATTTATGGCCTGGATGTGGACGTCTTTGCGCCGTGTGCCATGGGTGGCATCCTCAACGCCGATACCCTGCAAAGTCTGCGTGCGCCAGTGATCGCCGGTGCGGCGAACAATCAGCTGGCAAGCTCGGAAATCGGCGTCGAGCTGCAGCGTCGCAACCAGCTTTACGCGCCGGACTACGCCATCAATGCCGGCGGCATCATCGATGTCTATTACCAGCGCATCGGCGGCAGCGCAGCCCAGACCGACGCGCATGTCAGAGGCATCGGCGACACCCTGCGTGAAATTTTCAGCCGTGCCGCCGCCAGCGGCGAGCCTACCTCGGTCATCGCCGACCGTCTGGCCCTCGAGCGGCTGCAGGTCGGAGAGACGTTGGCCCAGCCAAGCGGGCAGCGCCTGCACGCTTAGGATTCTGGCGGCCCGTACCGCCTGTTCCGACAGCCTCGGTCGATGCAGCCCTACCGGCGCCGGGCTTGTGTTTTAGCCTGAGTGGCGGCCTACCAAACCTGGCAGAAATGAGGTGTCTTGAAGGTCGCCCATGGTGCATCGGTCGAATGCAGCGCGTTGCATAGGGTGGTGCTTTAGCCCACCAGCATCGGTGGGCTAAAGCACCACCCTACGGAGCAATGCGGTATTCGCGAACGAGGATGCGACGGGCTGTCGCACTGCGCTGTCAGCTTTTCGTTACGACTGCAGCGGGGCAACCTTGGCATTCGGGCGTTTTGGCCCGGTGTAAATAAATCCTTCCAGTACAGCGTGTTTCCGACTGCGGATGAGGCTTGCGGCGGGCTTGTACGTCTTCTCCGGCTGGTTTGTGATGCGCGCAAGCCTTGTCGTACAGCCAGAACAATAAACAGGAGGCGCAATGAACGCCGTGACCAAGATCGAGCAGCACAACCCCATCGGTACCGACGGCTTCGAGTTCGTCGAATTCACCGCGCCGAACGCCGAAGGCATCGAGCAGCTGCGTCAGCTGTTCAGCCAGATGGGTTTCACCGAGACGGCCAAACATCGCTCCAAGGAAGTCTGGTTGTTCCAGCAGAATGACATCAATATCGTGCTCAACGGCAGCCCGACTGGTCATGTGCGTGAGTTCGCTGAAAAACACGGGCCGAGTGCCTGTGCCATGGCGTTCCGGGTGAAGAACGCCGCCCAGGCCGCCGCCTACGTCGAATCCCAAGGTGCCAGGCTGGTGGGCAGCCACGCCAACTTCGGCGAGCTGAGCATTCCTTGCGTCGAGGGCATCGGCGGTTCCTTGCTGTACCTCGTCGACCGTTACGGGGACAAGTCGATCTATGACGTCGATTTCGAGTACATCGAAGGCCGCACGCCGAACGATAACGCCGTCGGCCTGCAATGCATCGACCACCTGACCCACAACGTCATGCGTGGGCAGATGGACGTCTGGTCCGGCTTCTACGAGCGCATCGCCAATTTCCGCGAGATCCGCTACTTCGACATCGAAGGCAAGCTCACCGGCTTGTTTTCCCGCGCCATGACGGCGCCTTGCGGCAAGATCCGCATCCCGATCAACGAGTCGGCGGACGACAAGTCGCAGATCGAGGAATTCATCCGCGAGTACCACGGCGAGGGCATCCAGCACATCGCGCTATCCACCGACGACATCTACGCCACCGTGCGCCAACTACGCGCCAATCGTGTGGATTTCATGAGTACGCCGGATACCTATTACGAGAAGGTCGATACCCGCGTCGCCGGGCATGGCGAGCCCACCGAGGTGTTGCGCGAGCTGAACCTGCTGATCGACGGAGCGCCTGGGACTGGCAAATCAGGTGACGACGGCATCCTGCTGCAAATCTTCACCAACACGGTGATCGGCCCGATCTTCTTCGAAATCATCCAGCGCAAGGGCAACCAGGGCTTCGGCGAGGGCAACTTCAAGGCGCTGTTCGAATCCATCGAGGAAGACCAGGTTCGCCGCGGCGTGATTGGCGGCGAGTAACGGTCGGAAGCGAGCGTAGGATGGGTGGAGCAGCGCTAAACCGGAGTTAACGGATCGCATAGAAGCTGGCCGCTGCGTAACCCATCAAAAGGACGGGCCCGATACTCCGCTTGGTGGGTTACGCGACGCTTCAGCTCCGTAAGGCTATATGCGACGAGGCGCATGCGTCGCTAACCCACCCTACATTGGTTCCGCGCCGCCGTTGGCCGCCTTCTAACTCAGGGATACCCATGGATAACAATCAAGCGATAACAGCTGATCCATCAAGCGCGTCACCAACGCTCAAGCTCTACGGCTACTGGCGTTCCAGCGCCGCTTACCGAGTGCGTATCGCGCTTAACTTGAAAGGACTGGCCTATGAAAATCTGCCGGTCCATTTGGTCCAGGACGGCGGACAGCAGCATTCAGCTGACTACCGAGCGCTCAATCCGCAAGGGCTGGTGCCGTTGTTGATCGATGGCGACGAGCGCATCGGTCAATCGCTGGCGATCTTCGAATACCTGGACGAAATCTTTCCGCTGCCGCCGTTGTTGCCCGACGATCCTGCCGATCGCGCGCGGGTGCGTTCTCTGGCGCTGCATATCGCGTGTGATGTGCATCCGTTGAACAACACGCGCGTGCTGCAGTATCTGAGCGGCACGCTGGGCGTGGACGACGAGGTCAAGAACGAGTGGGTCCGTCACTGGATCACTACCGGCCTGGCAAGCTTCGAGCAGGGGCTGGCCCCGTTCGAGGGCAGGCTGTCACTCGGCAAACGGCCGGGTTACCTGGAGGCATGCCTGATTCCACAGGTATACAATGCGCGCCGTTTTGCCTGTGACCTCACCGCGTACCCGCGCATCCTCGAGATGGTCGAACGCTGCGAAACCCTCGAAGCCTTCGCTAAAGCAGCTCCGGAGGTGCAGCCCGACGCTCAATAAAGGTGTATCCGCCTTGCACATTCCGTCGCGCCACGAGCGTGGCGGGTTCGATTTTCGTCACAGATAAAAACAAACAGGTGACGCATGACACGTGAAAAACCCAAGAACCTCTGGCTGTCCCGCTGGGGCTTCATTCTCGCTGCGACCGGTTCGGCAGTCGGCCTCGGCAACATCTGGAAATTTCCCTACATCACCGGCGAATACGGCGGTGGTGCCTTCGTGCTGATGTACCTGGCCTGCATCCTGGCCATCGGCATTCCGGTGATGATGACCGAGATCGCCATCGGCCGGCGCGGCCGCGGCAGCCCCATTGATGCGATTGGCCGCGCGGCGCGTGAAAACGGCAGCAGCCCATTGTGGAAGGGCGTCGGCGGCATGGCCATGGCGGCCGGCTTCTTGATCCTCTGCTTTTATGTAGTGGTCGCCGGGTGGGCCTTCGCCTATACCCTGAAGATGCTTGATGGCTCTCTGGCCGCCACCTCAGTCGACGGTATGGCGCAGGTGTTCGAAGCGCACAACGCCAGCCCCTGGCAGTTGGGCGGTTGGAGCCTACTGGTGGCGCTGCTGACGCTGTGGATCGTCGCAAAGGGCGTGCAGAAGGGCATCGAGAATGCCGTGCGCTGGATGATGCCGGGGCTCGCCGTGCTGCTGCTGATCCTGGTCGGCTACGCCTTTACCAGCGGTGGCTTCGATCAGGGCTTCGCTTTCCTGTTCAGCTTCGACACCTCGAAAATTACTGGCGAAGCCTTGCTGGCCGCCCTCGGTCACGCTTTCTTCACGCTTAGCCTGGCATCCGGCGCGATCCTCACTTACGGCTCGTACCTGCCCGATGACAAGTCCATCGCTCGCACGACCTTCACCGTCGCCATCATCGATACCTGCGTGGCATTGCTGGCGGGGCTGGCAATCTTCCCGATCATCTTCGCCAACGGCATGGACCCCACCGCCGGACCGGGGCTGATCTTCATGAGTCTACCGCTGGCCTTCCAACAGATGCCGTTCGGCACCGCGTTCGGTGTGCTGTTCTTCGCCATGGTTTCCCTCGCCGCGCTGACTTCGGCCATCTCGATGATCGAGGCCACCGTCGCCTACCTCAACGAAAAACACGGCATCAGCCGCCTCAAGGCGGCCATCGGCTCCGGCGCGGTCCTGCTGGTGATCAGCCTGCTGGCGATGCTGTCGTTCAACCTGCTGTCGGGCTGGACGCCGCTGGGCAAGAACTTCTTCGACTGGCTGGACTACCTGACCTCGCGCTGGATGATGCCGCTGGGCGGGATTTTCATCGTGGTCTTTGCCGGCTATGCGCTGCGCAGCGACATCATGCGCGATGAGCTGGACCTGCCACCGCTGGGCTATGCGCTGTGGCTGTTCATGGTGCGCTACGTCTGCCCGGTGCTGATCCTGATGGTATTTCTGCATGCCCTCGGCTGGTTGGGCTTCGACCCGCTGGTGCGCTGGTACTGGATCGTAGGCGCCATCGGTGCGCTGACCATCCTTGGCGAAGGTCTGCGTCCCCGGGTGTTGCCGGCATTGGTCAGGCGTAACGTCTAACCCAGTGGCAGCCCGCCTGAACGGCACTTCTGGAAACGGAAGTGCCGTTTTTGCATGAGGAATCGAGCGGGGCGACGAGGGTGTCATCAAGGCTCGCAACGATTCTAGCTGACCAGCGGTGACCTCAAGGTCTTTTGCGCCGAGCCGATACTCCGATTAGCGCAAGGAGGCTCGGCCAGAAAAGGGATCTTCGCATTGACCCAGATCAATCCTCGGACACGCGCCCATGCCCAGTCGTCTAAAGTTCAGTCACAAAATCCTGTTGGCCGCATCACTCGTCGTGATTGCAACCTTCGCCTTGTTCACTCTGTTCAACGACTATCTGCAGCGCAACGCCATCCAGGCCAAGCTCGAGAGCTACCTGAACGAGATGGGCGACGTGACCGCGCACAACATCCATAACTGGCTCTCCGGCCGTCTGGTGTTGCTGGAAAGCACGGCGCAGACCATCGCTCGCGACAGTTCAGGCCAGGCGGTCGAGGCCCTGGTGCAGCAGCCGGCTCTCAGCTCCACCTTCGCCTTTACCTACCTGGGTCGCAGCGACGGTGAGTTCATCGTACATCCGCGTTTCGAACTTCCGGCAGGCTACGATCCACGCCAGCGTCCCTGGTACAAGGATGCAATCAACGCAGGCAAGACCACGCTGACCGAGCCTTATATGGACGCCGCGACCAACGAGCTGATCATTACTGCGGCGACGCCAGCCAACGCCGGTGCCCAGAGCCTGGGCGTGGTCGGCGGCGACCTCAGCCTGAAGGTGCTCGTCGATATCATCAACGCGCTGAATTTCGACGGCATGGGCTATGCGTTCCTTGTCAGCGGCGACGGCAAGGTGCTGGTCCATCCTGATCGGACCAAGGTCATGAAGACGCTGGCTGAGCTCTATCCGCACGACACTCCGGCATTGACCAGTGGTTTCAGCGAGGCGGAGCTCGACGGTCAGGCGCGCATCCTCAGCTTCAGCCCGGTTCCCGGTCTCCCCTCGGTGACTTGGTACGTAGGTATTTCGGTGGACAAGGAAAAGGCCTATGCGGCGCTATCCGACTTCCGTACGTCAGCCTTCGTTGCCGCCGTGATTGCCGTGGTGTTCATTTTATTGCTGCTGGGCATGCTGATCCGCGTGCTGATGCGCCCGTTGACCGATATGGGACGGGCGATGGCTAACATCGCTGAAGGTGAGGGTGATCTGACCCGCCGCCTGTCCGTGCAGTCGCAGGACGAGTTCGGCGAGCTGGCAATGGCCTTCAACCGCTTCGTTGAACGGATCCACGGCTCGATACGCGAAGTGTCTTCCGCGACTCAACAGGTCAACGAAGTGGCGCAGCGCGTATTGGCGGCTTCCAACTCCTCGATGGTCAACTCCGATGAGCAGGCTAGCCGCACCAACAGCGTCGCAGCCGCGATCAACCAGCTCGGCGCCGCCGCTCAGGAAATCGCCCGCAACGCTGCTGATGCTTCACAACAGGCCAGCGGCGCCAGCCATCAGGCCGAAGACGGGCGCAAGGTGGTCGAGCGCAATATCGAGGCGATGAAGCAGCTGTCGAGCAACATCAGCGCGTCTTGCGAGCAGATCGAAGCGCTCAACAGCCAGACCGTCGGCATCGGCCAGATTCTCGATGTGATCAAGGGTATTTCCGAGCAGACCAACCTGCTGGCGCTCAACGCCGCCATCGAAGCGGCCCGCGCCGGTGAAGCCGGACGTGGCTTCGCGGTGGTGGCCGATGAGGTACGCAGCCTGGCCCATCGGACCCAGACCTCGGCGCAGGAAATTCACGGCATGATCGAGAAGCTGCAGGTCGGCGCACGTGATTCGGTGTCCACCATGACCGAGAGCCAGCGCCAGAGCGAGGCCAGCGTCGACATCGCCAACCAGGCCGGCGAGCGGCTCGGCAGCGTGACCCGGAGCATCGGCGAGATCGACGCGATGAACCAGTCGGTCGCCACTGCCACCGAAGAGCAGACTTCGGTGATCGAGTCGCTGAACATGGATATCACCGAAATCAACACCCTCAATCAGGAAGGCGTGGAGAACCTGCAATCGACCCTGCGCGCCTGTGGCGATCTGGAGCAGCAGGCTGCGCGGCTCAAGCAGCTGGTAGGAAGCTTCCGGATCTAAACGTGTACAGCAGCGTCGCGAGCAAGCCCACGCCTACACGTGCAACGTTGCCGTTCCCGTAGGAGCGAGCTTGCTCGCGAATCGCCTTCCTTACTTGCGATTCAGATCAGTCCCGCTCCGGAACGCGCATCTCCAGTTATCGCGCTCAGGCCTGCTAGTCGCCCGCCTTCGTCGTGGCTGGCACGCCTGTCGAGGTTGCCAGCTCCAGCGCCTGCACCGTGCTGTACTGCGCGTTGGTGCCATGGTTGGCGCCTTCGTTGATACGCAGGTCGACCGGCAGCCCCGGCACGGCTGACAGGCGTTCGGTCAGGTCCCGTGCATTGCCCACCATGCGCCGCTCGGCCATGTGGCGCTGGCGCGGATCGGTCAGCGGATCATCGGCGGCGGGTTCCTCGGCGCTGCCGGCGGTAACCAGCAGGCGCGCCTGCACGGGATGCTGTCCCACTTTCTTCTCGAACGCTGCCAGGCTGCGGCCGATATAACCCTGGTACCACCAGATCGACGGGCTGGCGGCGGCATAGCCGCTGAACGCCTGCGGCCGGTTGAGCAGCGTGTAGAGGGTGAACAGCCCGCCGTAGGAATGGCCGAACAGCGTCTGCCGCGCTGGATCGATCGAATAGCGCTCGGCGATCATCGGTTTGAGTTCGGTTTCGATAAACTCCAGGAAGCGCTCGGCGCCGCCGGAGGGTGGCGGTTCGCGACCGGGCAGGCGCTGACGATCTTCGGCGTCGGGTGTGTAGTCCTCGGCGCGCGCCTTGAAGTCGTAGAGTCCCTCGCCCGGATAGCCGATGCCGACGATCAGCACGGAATTGCGCAGGGTCGGATCGGGGCGGACCTCCAGCGCCTGGGCCTGGATCGCCAGTGAAGGGAACAGTGCGTTGCCGTCGAGCACGTAGAGCACTGGATAGCCGCCGGGTGGCGGTTCGTGCTGCGGCCGCGAGACGAAGATGCGGTAGTCGCGGTCGGTGTGCTGCGAATGCAAAAGACGCTGCTCGGCGTGCGGCAGCGTCACGGCTTGCCAAGGCTGTGCAGCGGACGCCGATGCCGGCATCAGGTGCGCGCCGACGCTGGCGATCAGGGCCAGAGCGAGCCGCTTCACGGCGTCACGCCCTCGGCTGACGGCAGGGCGCCGTCCTGCCAGTCGACCTGCAGCGCCTCCTCGCCGGAGAAGCGCTGGAGATGGTCGGCAATGACGAAGCGCAGGCGTTTTTCGGCTTCGCCGGGCTCGGCCTGGCAGTCGATCAGCAGGCGGTCCGGGGTGGCCAGCATCCGGCAGCTGCCGAAGGTGAAATCGATCTGTGCGTGAGCCTCGTCGAAGCGCACGTCTCCCTTGTGTGCGAAATGTTTGCACAGGCGGGTCATGTTGCGCGCGGCGCGTGGTGTGGGGACTACGGCATGAAACTGGGGCATGGGGGTTCTCCATGGCGAAGCCGCCGGACGCTTATTGGGCGCCGGCGGCTCAGGCGAATTAAAACTCGTAGCGGGCACCGACGACGAAATTGCGTGATGGGCCGTAGAAGTTGAAGGTGCCGACGCTGCCGACCCGCGAATAGTATTTGCGGTCGAGCAGGTTGTTGGCGTCGAAGGTGGCGGTCAGCTTGTCGGTGATCGGGTAGGACAGCTTGGCATCGACCACCGCATAGCCGGGTGCGCTCAATCGCGGGCTGCCGGCGCGTTCGATGTGGAAGTCGCTCATGGCGCTGACGCCAGCACCGATTCCCAGACCGCGCAAGCTGCCGCCGGGCAACGTGTACTTGGTCCAGAGGGACGCCTGATGGCGCGGCATGAGGGTGAACAGCGCATTCTCGTCGCCAGCCAGGTTTTCGCTCTTCATGTAGGTGTAGCCGGCCAGCACTTCCCACTCGGGCGTCAGGTAGCCGCTGATCTCGAATTCGCCGCCGCGGATGCGGGTTTTGCCGCTGCCTTCGTACACGCCGCTGATCGGCACGCCGAAGTCGTCGATGGCGCCGGTGGCACGATTCTCGTCGGTGAGCTGGAAGGCAGTGAGGCGTGCGTTCAGGTCGCCGCCGTAATAGCTGCCCTTGATGCCTGCCTCGTACTGCTCGCCTTCGCGCGGCTCGATGATGCGTCCGCCGGCATCGGTCTCGGTCTGTGGCTTGAACACCTGCGAGTAGCTGGCATACAGCGAATGTTGCGCATCAAGATCGAACACCAGGCCGCCGTAAGGTGTGACATAGCCGCTTTCCTTGGCGTCGTGCTCGGCCGTGCTGTTCTCGCCGGTAAAGCTGCTCACGCGTGCACCGCCGATCAATGCCAGGCGCTCGATGGGGCGGAAGGTCAGCTTGGCGTAGAGCCCGGCTTCGCGTTCGTCGGTCTCGGTCGGCGTGCCGAAAGTGATGTTCGGCTTCGGTTTGTCGCTTGGGTGATAGGTGTCGACGTCGATGACGCCAAGGTTGCCGCGGGCGTCGGCGTATTCGGTTTCGTAGCGTTTGAAATCGGTGCCGACGACGAACTCCGAGACCTGGCCCAGAAGTTCGAACGGCTGGCTGTAGTTGGCGTCGACGGCGAGGGTGTCCTGCTCCAAATCGCGTGCGGTGTAGGAGAGGTTGGTCACGCCCGTGGTGGCGTTGCGTCCGGTGAAGGCATAGAGGTAATTGGTGGCCCGTTTGGAGCCGCGCACCGCGACGCGGCCGTAGCCGCCATTGTCGAAGCGGTGAGTCAGCTCGGCGATGGCGTCGGTGGTGCGGCCATCGAAATCGCCCCAGTCGGCACCGAGATAGGTCGAGCGACTGAAGTCCTGGAGACTGCCGTCGGTGACGGCGGGGTAACCGTTATGCGGCAGGATGTCCTTGGTCTGGTGAATCAGCCCGAGGGACAGCGTGGTGGCATCGGAAAGGTCCATGTCCAGCGCACCATAAAAGCTCTCGCTGGTGTTCTCGTTGTAGTCCACCTCGCCGTTGGTGTCGGCGCGCGATGCGACCACGCGGCCGCGTACCCGGCCTTCTTCGTCCAGCGGGCCGGAGAAATCGGCTTCCTGGTAGTTCTGGTCCCAGCTGCCGTAGCGACCGGTCAAGCTGCCTTGGAACTCGGCGGTCGGGCGCTTGCGCACCATGTTGACGATGCCGCCCATCTCGCTGGTGCTGCTGAACAGCCCGGACGGGCCGCGCATGATCTCGACCCGGTCGAACGGCGACAGCGACGGTAGCGTGCCGTTGATGCTGGCCATGGGCGCCGGCAGGCCGTCGATGTTGAATTCGTCGTACTCGTAGCCGCGGGCATAGATCGAGGAGCGACCGCTGTCGTTGGTCAACGTACGCAGGCCGGCGGTGTACTTGGCCAAATCGTCGAGGTTCACGAACTGACGGTCGCGGATGTAATCGCTGGTGTAGACGGTGATCGACTGCGGAATGTCGCGCAGCTCGGCTGGGGTCTTGGTGCCGACGGTGGCAGCAGGCACCGTATAGCCGCCGCTCTGCTCCGATGACGGCATGTCGTACAGGCGGTTGCCCTCGACGGTAATGCTCTCCAGCTGGACCGGCTCGTCCTGCAGCGCGACGCCTTGGGCCAGAGCGCTAAGCGGAAAGGGCGCGAGCACGCCGATCAGCAACCAGTGCCGGGAATGACGGGTAAGACGGAAGGGGCGGGTAGTTCTGTCCATGCGGCGGCTCCTGTCGCGGGCGGCGGGGCAGGTTGGCGGCTGTCCCGTGGCTTCACTAATGATAATGATTTGCATCAAGATGTAACGGCGCGTAGTCTGCCACCGCGCTGTGGACCGAACCTTTGCGCAACCGAACATTTGCTTTGCGATCTGCCATCGCCAGGGATATGCGCCATGCAGCAGCCTGATCACCTCATCCGCCGCGACGAGTTGCCGCTCACGAGCCAGCCCGGCTTGCGCCTGGCGCGGCCCGACGACGATCGCCTGTTCTATGGCCGGGTGGGCTGGCTGCAATTGCGCGACGGGCTGTCGCTGCATTGGTCCGACTGTGAGGAACTGCAGGACTTCGTCACCGAGAACGTCGTCGGCCCGCGTCTGTCGTTCGTGCTCTTTCTCGACGGTCAGAGCGAGGTGAGCTACGGCGACCTGTCGCTCACCTTTGGCCAGCCGGGCCGGTGTCGCAGCCCTGAGGGGATCGCTCTGGCGATGAACGAGCCGGTGTTGTTCCGCCGCCAGGCCCGGCGTGGCCGGCATATCCGCAAGCTGGTGGTCAGCCTGTCGCCCGAGTGGTTCGAGGCCGCCGGCGGTGAGGCTGGCAGTTCGGTGCATCGCTTCATGCAAAGCCATCTGGCGCCGCGGGTGTGGCAGCCCTCGGCACGTTTGCTGACCCTGGCCGAGCAGATGCTCAATCCACCCGGTTACGATCCGCTGCTGCAACGTTTGTATCTGGAAAGCCGCGCGCTGGACATCGCCTGCGAGGCGCTGGGCAGTCTCGGCGAGCGGGCACCCTGCGCCGGTCTGCGACCGCATGAGCACGTGCGCGTGCAGCGGCTGATCGAACTGCTCGACAGCGGTGCGGCGGATGACTGGACGCTGGAGCGCATCGCGCGGGAAGTCGGGGTCAACGCCAATACCCTGCAACGTCAATTCCGTACGCTGCGCGGCATGACCGTGTTCGAATACCAGCGCGCACGACGGCTGCTGCAGGCGCGCCAGGCATTGGAGCGCGACGGCGTCAGCGTCAACGAGGCCGCCTGGCGCGCGGGTTACAACAGCCCGGCCAACTTCTCCACGGCATTCAAACGACAGTTCGGGCTCAATCCGAGGCAGGTGCGTGCGCGGATTTAACGCAGCTAGGTCGGGTGGGGCGAGCAGCGTTCCGCGTCAGCCCGCCGTGGCAGGGCTCAGTCTGAAACCACCCGCGCAATAGCCGCCGCCAACTGATCGAGCCTTGCGGCATCCAGCCCGGCGATGTTGGCGCGGCCGCTTTCCACCAGATACACCGAGTCCTCGGCGCGCAGGCGCAGCACTTGCGCGGCGGTCAGCCCGGTGTAGGAGAACATCCCGCGCTGCCGGGCGATATGCGCGAAGCGTTCGGCCAGACCGTGCGGCTGCAGCGCTTCCACCAGACCTTGGCGCAGGCCGGCGATGCGTTCGCGCTTGGCGGCGACTTCCTGTTCCCAAAGCTGGCGCAACTCGCTATTGGCCAGAACCGTCGCCACCACGGCGGCGCCATGGGACGGAGGCGTGGACCAGAGGTTGCGCGCCACCGAGGCGAACTGGCTGCGCACGTCGATCAGCGATTCGCCGTCTGCCGTGACCGCGATGAGCGCGCCGGTGCGCTCGCGATACAGGCCGAAATTCTTCGAGCAGGAGCTGGTGATCAGCACCTCTGGCAAGGCTTCGACAAAAAGCCGCACGGCCCAAGCATCCTCGTTCAGCCCATCGCCGAAGCCCTGATAGGCGAAGTCGAACAGCGGCAACAGCTCGCGCTGGCGTACGATTTCCAGCACCTGACGCCAGTCGTCCTGGCTCAGGTCGTAGCCGGTGGGGTTGTGGCAGCACGCGTGCAGCAGTACCACGTCGCCGCTGGGAATCCGCTCCAGTGCGGCGAGCATGGCTGGCACGTCGAGCTGGTTCTGCGCGTTGACGTAGGGGTAGTGCTCGACCTTCAGCCGTGCGGCGGCAAACAGGGTTTCGTGGATCGGCCAGGTCGGATCGCTGAGCCAGAGGCTGCGGCCCGGCAGGCATTTGGCGATGAAGTCGCCCACCAGCCGCAGCGCGCCGGTGCCGCCGGGCGTCTGGGTGCAGCCGGCGCGGTTCGCGACCAGCGCTGGCGACTCTTCGCCCAGGACCAGTCGCAGCATCTGTTCACCGAACAGCGGATCGCCATGGCCACCGATGTAGCTCTTGGTCTGCTCGCTCTCGATCAGCCGTTGCTCGGCCAGCTTCACCGCCTTGGGAATCGGCGTCAGGCCCAGAGCGTCTTTATAGACGCCAACGCCCAGGTCGAGCTTGGCCGGATTCGGGTCAGCGCGATAGGCATCGAGCAGCCCTAGGATCGGGTCGCCGGGGACCCGCGCCACGTCGCTGAAATGTTTCACTTGCGGCCCTCGGCGGTTTTCGCGACCTCGTCGGTGCGCGCGGCCATGATGAAGTCGTTGCGGTGCAGGCCTTTGATCGAATGGCTCCACCAAGTGACGGTGACCTTGCCCCATTCGGTCAGCAGGCCGGGATGATGGCCCTCCGCCTCGGCGATCTCGCCGACGGCATTGGTGAAGGCCAGGGCGTGCTTGAAATTCTTGAAAGTGAAGACCTTCTCCAGCTCCATGTGGCCGTCGCGGGTTTCGATGTTCCAGTCGGGGATCTGCTTGATCAGTTCGGCCAGTTCGTCGTCGGAAACCTTGGGTGCATCGGCGCGGCAGGCTTCGCAGTGGGCTTGGGTGAGGTTGGTCATGGGTTGGTCCTTGTGGTGATGGGCATAAGAATTAAGCAGCGTAGGGTGGACAACGCCGGAGGCTTGTCCACGCGTCGGATTCGGTCCGCCGCGTTGTGGAGGTCTCTTTGTAGATGAGACCTCGGAGTCACCCCCCGGACGAATTGGTGGATGAAACAAACGCGTGGAAAATGCTTCGCAGTTTTCCACCCTACGCCGCTTTCGGCGGGAACTTCGGTTGGTGCAGGCCCAGCTGCATGGCGGTGCGCACGTGGCCCATGATGTCCTCATGCGCGACCTCGAACAGCCGTTTCAGCTCCGGCAGAACGAAATACACCGGTTGCAGAATGTCGATGCGATAGGGCGTGCGCATGGCTTCGACCACATCGAACGTTTGATGCTCGGGTTCGTCGGAAAGGCTGTAGAGCGTCTCCTTCGGCGATGAAAGGATGCCGCCGCCATAAATGCGCCGCCCGGCCGGCGTCTCCACCAGGCCGAACTCGATGGTCATCCAGTAGAGCCGCGCGAGATAGACGCGTTCTTCCTTGCTGGCTTTTAGGCCGAGCTGGCCGTAGGTGTGGGTGAATTCGGCAAACCAGGGATTGGTCAGCAGCGGGCAGTGGCCGAATATCTCATGGAAGATGTCGGGCTCCTGCAAATAGTCGAGTTCTTCCGGGGTGCGGATGAAGGTCGCGACGGGGAAGCGTTTGCTGGCCAGCAACTCGAAAAACGTCTGGAACGGAATCAGCGCCGGCACCCGTGCCACCTGCCAGCCAGTGGTCGCCTGCAAGACGCGGTTGATCTCGTCCAGCTGCGGAATGCGGTCGTGGGGCAGGGCGAGTTGTTCGATGCCGTCTAGGTATTCCTGACAGGCGCGCCCGCCGAGGAGCTTCAGCTGGCGTTCGATCAGGGTCTGCCAGACGGCGTGTTCGGCGTCGGGGTAATGAATATGGCCGTGCGCGTCCGGTTCGCGGGCGACGTACTTCGTAGTTTTCATCTGACCTCCTGAGCGGGATGGCCGCCTGAGTCTTTTTTGTTTGGATGCCTCATCTGATAGCGGCAGCGCAGCGTATGGAAGTACGTCGGTAGATGCTTTTGACGGGATGGTTCAGCTGATTCGTAAAGTAATACTTACGAATCGTCGCACAAACGAATTTATCGCCTTGTCGAACAGCCGTGCTGTCAAATAATCTTGACGACAAACAAAAGCGAGCAGCAGAAAGTTGCGGCCGAAACGAAAAGGGACAAGTTCACGTGCGCATCAGAATTCTTTGCCAGAACCGAGTCGGCATCCTTCGCGACATGCTCGAATTGCTGGTCGATTACGGCATCAACGTCGCGCGTGGCGAGGTGGGCGGCGAGCATGGCAACGCGGTCTACCTGCATTGCCCCAATCTGATGAACCTCCAGCTGCAAGCGCTGCGACCGAAGATTGAGGCGCTGCAGGGCGTGTTCGAGGTGCGCAAGGTCGGCCTGATGCCCAGCGAGCGGCATTCGCTGGAGCTCAATGCCCTGCTCGGTGCACTGGAGTTTCCGGTGCTGTCGATCGACATGGCGGGCGCCATCGTGGCCGCTAATCGCGCCGCGGCGCAGCTGCTCGGTGTGCGGGTGGACGAAGTGCCGGGCATGAGCCTGTCGCGCTATGCCGAGGATTTTGATCTGCCGGAGCTGGTGCGGGCGAACAAGGCGCGCATCAATGGTTTGCGTGTGACCATCAAGGGCGACGTGTTTCTCGCCGACATCGCGCCGTTGCAATCGGAGCATGACGACAGCGAAGCCTTGGCCGGTGCGGTGCTGACCCTGCATCGCGCCGACCGGGTTGGCGAGCGTATCTACAACGTGCGCAAGCAGGAGCTGCGCGGCTTCGACAGCATTTTCCAGAGTTCGAAGGTGATGGCTGCGGTAGTCCGCGAGGCCAGGCGCATGGCACCGCTGGATGCGCCTTTGCTGATCGAAGGCGAGACCGGTACCGGCAAGGAACTGCTAGCGCGTGCCTGCCATCTGTCCAGCCCGCGCGGGCAGTCACCGTTCATGGCGCTCAATTGCGCAGGGTTGCCCGAATCTATGGCCGAGACCGAACTGTTCGGCTACGGACCCGGCGCCTTCGAAGGCGCACGTCCGGAAGGCAAGCTCGGGCTGCTGGAGCTGACCTCCGGTGGCACGCTGTTCCTCGATGGCGTCGGTGAGATGAGTACGCGGCTTCAGGCCAAGCTGGTGCGCTTTCTACAGGACGGCTGTTTCCGGCGAGTGGGCAGCGACGAGGAGGTGTATCTGGATGTGCGAGTGATCTGCGCGACGCAGCTGGATTTGTCGGAGCTCTGCGCCAAAGGCGAGTTTCGCCAGGACCTGTATCACCGGCTCAACGTGCTGTCGCTGCACATCCCGCCGCTGCGCGAATGCCTGGATGGACTGGAACCGCTGGCGCTGCACTTTCTCGATCAGGCCAGCCGGCAGATCGGTTGCGCATTGCCGAGTTTGTCGCCGCAAGCGCTGGAGCGGCTGGCTGGCTATCACTGGCCGGGCAATGTGCGGCAATTGGAGAACACGCTGTTTCAAGCGGTTTCGCTCTGCGAGGGTGGGGTGATCAAGCCCGAGCACATCCGCCTGCCGGATTACGGCGCGCCGCAACCGCTGGGTGACTTTTCTCTGGAGGGTGATCTGTCTGCCATCGTTGGCCGCTTCGAGAAAACCGTGCTGGAGAGCCTGTACGCGCAGCATCCCAGCAGCCGGCTGTTGGGCAAGCGCCTGGGTGTATCTCATACCACCATCGCTAACAAATTGCGTGAGTATGGGATTGGCAAAGAGGGCTGAGTCGGGCTTCGCTTCCAGACGCGATTTCCTGGTTGCAAACCTGTTGAGTAAGCTCGCTCTCTTGTAGGAGCCAGCTTGCTGGCGAATCGGCGGGATGGCGCTGCACTCTGTTGCGGTGACGCTCCTGTTCGCGAGCAAGCTCGCTCCTACGAAAAGCGAACGTCAACACATAGACGTGGCCGTGGACACGGTCTTCGGTTTCGCTGTATGGGATGTCCGACGGGTCCGCGCAGGCGCCGGAACACTCGGTATCTCGTTTACACAAAGGTGGCTGGGCGCAGCGCAACTGTAGGAGCCAGCTTGCTGGCGAATCGGCGGGATGGCGCTGCACTCTGTTGCGGTGACGCTCCTGTTCGCGAGCAAGCTCGCTCCTACGAAAAGCGAACGTCAACACATACCTGGCTCAACGCACCGCCTGAGTCACCGCATCGATCAACGCCTGCAGGTCGATCGGCTTGCGCAGGTGCTGGGTAAAGCCAGCGGCCTTGGCTTTCTCCACGTCGCGCAGGGTGCCGTAACCGGTCAGGGCGATGCTTGGGGTGGTGGCGTTGGTCTCGCCGTGGCGTATCTCGTTCATCATCTTGTGGCCGTCGATGCCCGGCATGCCGACATCGGAGATGATCATGTCGAAGCGCGTGACTTCGGCCAGTTCGATGCCCTGGGCACCGCCGTCTGCGGTAGTAACGTCCGCGCCTTCGCTTTCCAGCAATTCGCACATGGTGTCGAGAATGTCCGGCGAGTCGTCGACCAGCAGAATCCTGATGCCCACCAGCGCGCCGACCGCGCCGGCACCGGACAGTTCGCCGAGGGCTATTTCGGTCTGCAGATGCACCGGCAGCCAGACGCTAAAGCGCGCACCGCGGCCGATGCCTTCCGAGAAGGCTTCGATGCGTCCATTGTGGGCTTCGACCAGCTGCTTGACCAATGCCAGTCCGATCCCCAATCCATGCTTGGAGCGCTGCGCGTGTTGCATCTCGGCCTGGCCGAACATGTCGAACACCTTGGGCAGAAACTCTTCGGAGATTCCCATGCCGGTGTCGATCACATCCAGGCGCGCCAGATCACCATCGCGCTCAAGCTGCAGGCTGATGCAATCGCCACCCTTGGTGAACTTCCAGGCATTGTTCAACAAGTTCCAGATGATCTGCTCGAGACGCGTTGGGTCGGCATGGATATACAGCGCTTCCTCGGGCTGGACGCTGTCGAACGTCACACCCTCACCCTCCACAAGCGGCAGGAATACCGATTCGATGCCTCGAAGCAAATCCTGATAGTGCAGCGTGATGAAGTGCAGCTTGAGCTTGCCGGTGCGAATACGCGAGACGTCCATCAGATCATCAATTATCCGCGACTGGCTGCGCACCGCGCTTTGTATGGACTGCGTGGCCTTGGACAGGCTGGTGGCGTTCTTGACGACCTGCGAACGGGCAATGAGATCGGTGTTGAGCTGGATCAGATTGAGCGGATGCTTCAGCTCGTGGGAAAGCACGGCGAAGAATTCATCCTTCTGCAGGCTCGCGGCCTGGATGCTTTCCAGCTCGCTGGCACGCAGGCTATTGATCCGCTGTTGTTCGGTGAGGTCGCGGCCAATCTTGGCGAAGCCCATTACGTCGCCAGCACTGTCAACCAGCGGATTGACCAGCCCGCTACAGAAGAACTGCGAGCCATCCTTGCGCAGGTGCCAGCGCTCGTCGGCAGCCTGGCCCTGCTCCAGCGCGCGCTTGCGCTCGCCCTCAGGTACGCCTACTTCACGGTCCGCTGCGGTGTATATGAGGTCGATGCACTGGCCGATCACTTCCTGTTCGCTGTAGCCAAAGATGGATTCGGCGCCAGGGTTCCAGGCGGTGATCTTGCCTTGCAGGTCCATGGTCATGATGGCGTAGCCGCGCATGCTCTGTGCCAGCAGCTTCATATGGGCTTCGCCAGCGCGCACGCGCTCTTCGGCGTTGCGCCGGGCGGTGATGTCGATGAAGGTCAGCACTGCGCCCTGAATGCGGTCGTCGGTGGTGCGGTAGGGCAGAAAGCGCGCCATATACCACTTGCCGTCCAGGCTCCGGACTTCGCGCTCGACCAGCTGCAGCTCGCCGAAGGCTTCGGAGGCGTCGCTGTACAGGGTTGGGTAATCGAGACGGTGTGTGATGTCCAGCAAAGAGCGTCCGGCATCGCTGCCGATCACGTTGAAGATGTCCTGCGCGCGCGGGGTGAACCACTTGATGCGCATGTGACGGTCCACGAACAGCGTGGCGATGTCGGTGGACGAGATCAGATTCTGCAGGTCGTCATTGACCTTGCTGGTTTCGTCGACCTTGCTCTTGAGCTCGGCGTTGACAGTGATCAGCTCTTCATTGATCGATTGCAGCTCTTCCTTGCTGGTTTCCAGATCCTCGGTGGCCGACCGCAGCTCTTCGTTGATGGCTTGCAGCTCCTCGTTGGAGGCGCGCAGCTCCTCAGTGGAGGCTTCCGAATGCTCGATGGTCAGCTGCAGCTGCTCCTTGGTCTGTTGCAGCTCGACTTGAAGCTGCGCCAGTTCGTTATCCTTGGCGTTCCCCTGGCATGTTGCGGGGTTTTTGTCTGAGAGATCTTCGATTTCATCGAAGAGCACCAGCAGATAATCGGCGCCCGCCTCGTCGTCGCGGAACGGGCGTACCTCCATATCGATATAAAAGCGACGACCCTCGCGTTCCAGGCTGATGCGCCTGGTTTCGATGCTCTTGCCGGTCTGAGCGGCCTGATACAGCGCGCTACGCAGCGCCAGGCGCAGCTCGGGCTGCACCAGGGTGGTCAGATTGAGCGAAGGCTCGCCACTGACATAGCGCAGGAAACGGCCGGCACGTTCGGACAGGTAGACGATCTCCGACTGGTGATCGACGATCACGCTGGGCGGCGCGCATTGCTCCAGCGCGCGCTGATGAGCGTAGGCGAAGGAGAGTTTGCTGCGGCGGGTCATGGCCGTGCCGGAAACGGAAGTGGGCGAGGCGGTGGAAAAGTTCTGTAATGAGGACATCGGCGCGCGTCGCTGGTTGCCGATATCCCGGGCTCGGTAAATACGGTTTTTCTTGTCCACTGGCGCGAACAGATGGGAACAGATATCTGCCGTTTCGGAGTTGCCAAGAAACAGATAGCCGCCGGGGTTGAGGGCGAAGTGGAACATGCGCAGCACTTCGCTCTGGATGTCGCGGTCGAGATAGATCAGCAGATTACGGCAGGAAATCAGGTCCAGCCGTGAGAAGGGCGGGTCGCGCAAGATATTGTGGCGGGCAAACAGGATGCGTTCGCGAAGTTCCTTGCGCAGGCGATAGCGGTTCTGTTCCTTGGTGAAATATTGCTGCAGCCGGGTCGGCGCCACGTCGGTGACGATCGCCTCGGGGTAAACGCTGGCACGGCCGGTTTCCAGCGCCTGCTCGTCGATGTCGGTGGCGAAGACCTGCACCTCGGTGCGCAGGCCGTTGCGTTCTACGTAGTCGGTGAACAGCATGCCCAACGAGTAGGCTTCCTCACCGGTCGAACAGGCGGCGGACCAGATGCGCAGTGCATCGCTCTCGCCGAGCAGAGCCTTTTCTTCGAACAGCCGGGGGATGATGTCGCGTTCCAGGGCTTCGAATGCCTCATGGTCGCGAAAGAAGTTGGTAACGCCGATCAGCATGTCGGCCAACAGCGCCGGGGTTTCCTCCGGCCGGTCGTTCAGCAACTGGGCGTAGCCGGCCATGTCCCGCACAGCATTGACCTGCATGCGCCGCTCGATTCGTCGCAGCACGGTGGCTTGCTTGTAGTGGCGGAAGTCATGGCCCGTGCGGCTGCGCAGCAGGCCAAGAATGTCACGCAGGGCCGATTCGTTGGCTCGTGTCGGCGTGCGCGATGACGCCTGTTCGGACGCCGCCGGCGACTCGATTGGCGGTTCCATCGTCTGCATGTTGCGGCTCAGATCCATCAGCCGCTGGGGCATCTCCAGCACCGGTAGCACGATGTCGACCATGCCGGTTTCGATAGCGCTGCGCGGCATGGAGTCGTATTCGGCATCGTCGGGAGACTGCGCCATGGTTACGCCGCCCTGTTCCTTGATGCGGGACAGGCCGACCGAACCGTCCGCGCCAGCGCCGGACAATACGATGCCGATGGCGCGGGTGTGATGGACGTCGGCCAGAGCACGAAAGAACAGGTCGATGGCGACCTGCACGCCGCGTTCGCGAGTGGGCTTGGTCAGCCGCAGGTAGCCGTCATTCATAGACAGGTCGAGGGCCGGCGGGATCACATAGATCCGGTTGCGCTCGATGGGCACCGGCTGCGTCACTTGAATCACCGGCACGCGTGTCTTGTTTTGCAAGATGCTGTCGGCGTTGCTTTCATGCGTCGGCGAGAGATGCATGATCACCACGAACGCCATGCCGCTGTCGCTGGGCATATGCTCGAACAAGCTCATGAGCGCCTTGAGGCCACCGGCTGAGGCACCGATACCGACCACGGGAAAATCTAGGGTGCTGCGAACCACGCTCAGGTTCTTCGGGGTCGATGGCTCATTGGGGTTACTCATCGGTTCCTCGGCTAGATCGATCCATTGATGGCAGGGGGTCTTCCTGTGATAGGGACAGCTTCGTGGCGAGATGAGTCCTTTGACGCCGACGAACCGCCAGCGGGGATGATATAGCTTCGCCAGCGCGATTTCTTCCAAGGAAACCAGATGGCCGCGATAAAGCGCGGATGGGTTTGCCGCTTGGCTGGTAGTGAGGCTGCGCGCGCCGTGTGTTTCAACATTCAATGATGTTGACGGCCAGCCCGCCGCGCGCGGTTTCCTTGTACTTGCTCTTCATGTCGGCGCCCGTCTGGCGCATGGTGCGGATGACCTTGTCCAGCGAGATGAAATGGCTGCCGTCGCCGCGCAGGGCCATGCGGGCGGCGTTGATGGCCTTGACCGATCCCATGGCGTTGCGTTCGATGCAGGGCACCTGGACCAGGCCGCCAACCGGGTCGCAAGTCAGGCCGAGGTTGTGTTCCATGCCGATTTCGGCAGCGTTCTCCACCTGCTGTGGCGTGCCGCCGAGCACTTCGCACAGCGCGCCGGCGCCCATTGAGCAGGCGACGCCCACTTCACCCTGGCAACCCACTTCGGCGCCGGAGATCGAGGCGTTCTCCTTGTAGAGAATGCCGATGGCCGCCGCCGTGAGCAGAAAACGCACCACGCCGTCTTCATTGGCGCCAGGCACGAAGCGCACGTAATAGTGCAGCAACGCCGGGATGATTCCGGCGGCGCCATTGGTCGGTGCGGTCACCACCCGGCCGCCCGCGGCGTTTTCCTCGTTGACGGCCAGGGCGTAGAGATCGACCCAGTCGAGCACGTTGAGGCTGTCGCACAGGTTCGCTTCGGGGTTTTCGCTGAGCTGGCGATACAGGCGGGCGGCGCGGCGCTCCACCTTGAGCCCGCCGGGGAGGATGCCTTCGGTCTGGCAACCGGCGCTTACGCAGTCCTGCATGACCTGCCAGATCTGCAATAGCCGCGCACGGGTTTCCGCTTCCGGGCGCCAGGCCGCTTCGTTGGCTAGCATCAACTGGCTGATCGACAGGCCGTGCTGGTCGCACAGCGCCAGCAACTCGCGGGCGGTACGGAAGGGGTAGGGCAAAGTCGTGCGGTCTTCGACGATGCGGTCGGTGCCGGCCGCCTCTTCGTCAACGACGAAACCGCCGCCCACCGAGTAATACTCGCGACTGCGGATTTGCAACCCGGCGGCGTCGAAGGCGCGAAACACCATACCGTTGGGGTGAAAGTCCAACGGCTTGCGGATCATCGCCACGTGTTCTTTCTCGACGAAGCGGATCGGCTTTTCACCCAGCAGGCGCAGGGTGCCATTTTCGCGAATTGCCGCCAGACGTTCCGGGATGAGGGTGGTGTCGACCTTTTCCGGCTGTTCGCCTTCGAGGCCTAGGATCACTGCTTTATCGCTGCCGTGGCCTTTGCCGGTTGCGCCGAGCGAGCCGTACAGCTCGACCCGCACGCGTTCGGTTGCGTCCAGCAGGCCGTCCTGCTTCAGGCCCGCGGCGAACCGTGCCGCCGCGCTCATGGGGCCGACGGTATGTGAGCTGGAGGGACCGATGCCGATCTTGAACAGATCGAAGGTGCTGAGGGACATGGACGACGCTCGCTGAAGATAAATGGCAGCCCCAGCGACTGGGGCCTGCCATTAGCTTAGACAGCCGATCAGCGAGGAACGCTGGCGAGTGTTTCTTGGGCTTTGCGTTCGGCAAAGTAGGTGTTGGTCAGCTTGACCACCACGGGGCTCAGCAGCAGCAGCGAAATCAGGTTCGGGATCGCCATCAGGCCGTTGAGGGTGTCGGCGACCAGCCAGGCGAAGTCCAACTGGGCCACCGCGCCGAAGGGCACGGCCAGCACCCAGACCACCCGGAACGGCCAGACGGCCTTGGTGCCCACCAGGAACTCCCAGCATTTCTCGCCGAAGTAGCTCCAGCCGAGAATGGTGGTAAAGGCAAAGACCACCAACGCAATGGTCAGGATGGCGCCGCCGAAGCCGGGCATCGCTGATTCGAAGGCCGCCGCCGACAATGCCGCGCCGCTCTCGCCGCTGGTCCAGACGCCGGAGCAGATGATCGCCAGGCCGGTCATCGAGCAGATGATGATGGTGTCGATGAACGTGCCGAGCATGCCGATCAGGCCGGAACGAACCGGGCATTTGCTGGTGCCTGCGGCCTGGGCGATACCGGCAGTGCCGAGGCCTGCTTCGTTGGAGAAAATGCCGCGTGCCACGCCGAAGCGAATCGCCGCGATCACCGCCGCGCCGGCAAAGCCACCGGTTGCTGCGACCGGGTTGAAGGCGGATTCGAAGATCAGCGCGAACGCACCGGGGATGGCTTCGAAGTTGACCGCCAGCACCACCAGGGCAGCGATGATATAGGCCACGCACATGAATGGCACCAGCGACGCGGCGACCTTGCCGATGCGCTTGATGCCGCCGAGGATCACCATGCCGACGATGGCCATCGAGACCACGCCAGTGATCCACATCGGTACGCCGAAGGTCGTCTCCATGGCATGGGCCATGCTGTTGACCTGCACCATGTTGCCAATGCCGAAACCGGCCAGGCCGCCGAAGATGGCGAAAGCACCGCCGAGCCACAGCCACTTCTTGCCCAGGCCGTTCTTGATCGCATACATCGGGCCGCCGACGTGCTCGCCGCGGTCGTCCTTCTCGCGGTAATGCACGGCCAGTACAACCTCGCAGTACTTGGTCGCCATGCCCACCAGCGCGGTGCACCACATCCAGAACAGCGCGCCCGGCCCGCCGAGGAAGATGGCGGTCGCCACACCAGCGATGTTGCCGGTACCGACGGTGGCCGCTAGGCAGGTCATCAGTGCCTGGAACGGGCTGATTTCACCTTCGGCGCCGGGCTCGTTCTTGCGCCCCTGCCACATCAGCCGGAAGCCGCGTGGAATGGTGCGCCAAGGCATGAACTTGAGGCTGATCATCAGGAACAGCCCGGTGCCTAAGACCAGCACCAGAGTCGGCGGACCCCATACCAGCGCGTTGATTTTATTGACCAGATCATTGAGGAATTGCATGTCGACTCCGTTTGTTCTTGTGGTTTACGGCGTGTCGGGGGGTGCGGCGAGGCACTTGTCCGGATTTTTCTGACTGGCCTGAGCTATTTCTTTAGCGAAACGACCGGGCCATTCGGACTCCGTGGGTGACAACGACGCAAGCGGGATGCCAGCTTTTATGGAATTCGTTGTAAATCAGCAGGTTAAAAATAAGTCGAAACAGAGAGTTGATGCTCTTTGTATTAAATTCGATACAGCTGTATCGCGTAGCGCGAGATAGGTTGAGAAAGCCGCCTGTATTGGTTTGGGTACGGCGTATCGATATGAATACAAACTGGCGATGATCGTTGAGGCGAATATGCACAGACTGAGCGAAAGCGCTGTTTCCAAAGGTTACGTTAACGGCAGCTCAGTCTGATGTCTGGGCTCGAAAGGCTAGCGCTTGTAGGGTGCGCTCCGCGCACCGATCGGAGCTGAGGGAAGGAGCTAGCGGCAAGCGAGCGCACTGCGACAGGTTCAGTCTTTGCGATGCGCGGAGCGCACCCTACGGAGATTGGTGTGCCTGCAAATCCTAGCCGCCGATACCGTACTTGCGTAGCCGCATGGCGATGGCGCTGTGCGAGCTTTTCAGCCGGGCCGCCAGCAGCCGGGTAGAGGGATAGCTTGTGTAGAGCTTTTCCAGGATCGAGCGCTCGAAGGCGTCCATGGCTTCGCTGAGACTGGAGATTTCATCGTCCTGGCAGGCCAGCTTGGTGCGGGCGATATCCAGGTCGTCGAGGCCGATCATGCCGCTGTCGGACATCGCCGCGGCGCGGAAGATGATGTTCTGCAGTTGCCGCACGTTACCAGGCCAGGGATTGCCGAGCAGCACCGGGTAGGTCGAGGGGGCGAGCCGGCACGGCGGGCGCTGGATCTGCGTGCAGGCCTGCAGCAGGAAGTGCCGGGCCAGCAACAGGATGTCTTCGCCGCGCTCGCGCAACGGTGGGACGTTCAGGTTGAGGACGTTGAGCCGGTAGAACAGATCCTCGCGGAACGTCTCCTCGCCCACCAGCTGTTCCAGGTCTCGGTGAGTGGCGCTGAGGATGCGCACGTCGACGCGAATCTCGCGGTCGCCACCGATACGCCGGAAGCTGCCCTCGCTGAGAAAGTGCATCAGCTTGGCCTGCAGGTAGGGCGACATTTCGGCGATCTCGTCGAGAAACACCGTGCCGCCATTGGCCAGCTCCAAGAGGCCGGGCTTGCCGCTGCGCTGAGCCGCGTTCGCGGCGCCTGGCGCATAGCCGAACAGTTCGCCGTCGGCCTGGTTTTCCGCCACGGCCGCGCAGCTGAGCGTCAGAAAGGGCGCGTTGCTGCGCGGGCTGGCGGCGTGACAGGCGCGGGCGACCAATTCCTTGCCGGTGCCGGTTTCGCCCTGGATCAGCAAGGGCGCATCGAGTGCCGCGACGCGCTTGCCGCGGGCCTTGAGCGTGCGGATCGCTGGCGAATCGCCAAGCAATGCATCGAAGCTTTCCGCATGGTGTGGGTGCAGCGCGGCCAGGCGCTCGCCCAGGCGGCTGGGTGCGTAGAGCGTGAGCAGGGCGCCCGCAGCCGGCTGAGCGCCGTCTGCCATGAGAGTTTCGGCGATCGGCATCACGTCGATTAGCAGGGATTGGCCGTTGAAGATGATTTCGCGCATCGGCAGACGAAAGCCCTGCTCGAGCATAGCGGCCTGTAACTCTGGGGCTTCGAACAGCTCGCCGACGAATTGGCCTTCTGGGTCGAGCCCGACCAGGCTGATCAGCGCCGGGTTGGCCATGAGGATCTTGCCGTCGCCATCGACTGCCATCAGCGGGTCCGGCATGGCGTGCAGCAGCGCGTCGAGTTGCAGGCGTCGCTGCTGGCCGGGCAGCATGCCAACCACCTGGATGTCCTGCACGCCACGTACGCCGCGCAGCGCCTGGCGCAGCTCGTCGAGCACGTGCGCATCGATCGCCGGCGCGTCTATATAGACGTTGGGCGGCACCATTTCCACGGCATCGAGGTTCAGGTTGCGCGCCACCAGCAGGGCGAGCACCTCCTGGGTGATGCCGATGCGGTCGATGAAGGTAACGTGGATGCGCATGCTGTTCGGGCCTCGGTCGAGGCCCGAAGTATGCCTGCTTGCCGGGCCGAAGGCATCGCCGGCGCAGCGTCGTTATCGGGTCGGTCCGCCCCAGGGTTTGGCTTCCAGGCTGTTGTGCACCGCCGTGGCTGCTTGGGCGGCCTGACCGATGGCGACGCTCATCTGCTTCAGGCCCATGGTCACGTCGCCGATGGCATAGAGTCCGCGCATCGAGGTTTGTAGATGATCGTCGACCAGTACGCCGCCGGACTCGTCGCAATCCACGCCCAATTGCAGGGCGAGATCCGAACGGAAACGCGCGCCAAGGCTGGGGTAGATGATGTCGAAATGGTGAACGTCGCCGTTGCAGGTGATCAGCTCGATGCTGGTCTCGCAAGGGCGCAGGGCTTCGACGCGATCGCTGATCAGGCGGATGTCGTAATGCTCGGCCAGGGCGATGGCCTGATCGCAGGCATCCTGCTCGCCATGCACCACGACGGTGACGCGATCGCTGAAGGTGCGTAGGAACACGGCGTGGCCGATGGCGCACTCTGCTTCACCATAGACCGCGACGTTGTCCCCCTTTACCTCGTAGCCATCGCAGATGGCGCACAGACGCACTTTGCCTTCGGCAATGGCCTGCTCGACGTCGGGCATATCCGGCAGCGTGTCCTCGATACCGGTGGCGAGAATGATGCGCCGGGCCACACAGCTTCGATCGCCATAGCGCACGCTGAAGCCTTCCGCATGCGGCTCGATATGCTCGACCCGACCGTGTTCGAGTCGCGCGCCGTAACCGCTGGCCTGCTCGCGCAACCTCACCAGCAGATCATTGCCGTTGATACCCGGCGGGAAGCCCGGGTAGTTGTGCGAGCGCGGGATCCATGAGGCGCGGCTGGAACCGGCGTCGACCACCAGGCAGCTGCGCCGGAAGCGCGCCAGGTAAAGCGCTGCGGTCAGTCCACCCGGGCCGCCACCAATGATCAGGCAGTCGACAACCGTGGGTTGCGGGTTCGGAGAGCGTTGGTTCATGGCATTGGCCGTTGGCTTTCTATTGCCAGTAGAAGTGCTTGGCTGCGTGAAAGTTCGGTCAGTCCGTTAAATGCAATATGCCGTTTTGAGAGCTGGTTGGACTTCCTGCGCTTGTGTCATGTGCGCCTATGCCGAAAACTTCCCCCTCTCGTGAAATACCGCTCTAGCATCGGTGTTTTCACGATCCTCATTCCAATAAAGGCCAGCCGCCGGCGCTCCGTTGCCGTGATGAGCGGGCCATTCACGTTGAAATGGGCCGGCCGCGCGCCCGCGCGAGTTGGGTCCGATCACGATCGATAAAACCACTCGAACGGTGCTTACGAGGCGCCGAGGTCGAGCTTTTCCTATTTGGGGGACAAATGTTCAAGTCTTGTGTCGCTGCGCTGGTCGCAGCCCTGTATTGGTTGAGTGCCCCGGCTACAGCGGCCGAAGGGGAACCCTTCGTCATCAAGTTCGCTCACGTGGTGGCTGATGACACGCCCAAGGGCAAGGGGGCGTTGCTGTTCCAGAAGTTGGCCCACGAGCGCCTGGCTGGCAAGGTGAGAGTCGAGGTGTATCCGAATTCGACGCTGGTCGGCGATGCCGACGAAATGCAGGCGCTGCTGAACAATGAAGTCCAGATCCTCGCGCCGTCGCTGTCCAAGTTCGGGCCGTACACGAAGAAGCTGCAGGTTTTCGATCTGCCGTTCCTGTTCGATGATGAGGCGGCGGTCGATCGGTTCCAGAAGCGTGAGATGAGCCGTGAATTGCTGCGCTCGATGGCCGACTCCGGTATCTATGGCCTGGCGTACTGGAACAACGGTTTGAAGCAGCTTTCCTCCACTCAGGCGCTGCGCCTGCCCGAAGATGCCGCCGGGCTCGCCTTCCGGATACAGCCTTCGGCGGTGCTGGATGCGCAGTTCAACGCCGTCGGCGCCAAACCGGTGGTATTGGCATTTGCCGACGTATACAAGTCGCTGCAAGGTGGCGTGGTACAAGGTGCGGAAAACCCCTGGTCCAACATCGCTAGCCAGAACATGCACAAGGTTCAGCCATTCATCACCGAGAGCAATCACGGCGTGCTCAATTACATGCTGGTGACCAGTTCCAAGTTCTGGATGAGCATGCCATTCGCGGTGCGCTCAGAACTGGAGGGCATCATCCTCGAAGTGACCCAGGCGGTGAATCGCGAAGCGGCGGCGCTCAATCAGCGCGACCGTGATCGGATCCTCGCGAGCGGCAGCAGCAAGCTGATTACCCTCACGCCCGAGCAGCGCCAGGCCTGGCGCGAGAAGATGATGCCGGTGTGGCAGGCTTACGAAGCGGAAATCGGCGCGGACGTGATTCGTGCGGCGCTGACGGTCAATCGCAAGCACTAAGGCTGTTCCGTCCGTCGCCGTCGCGACGGCCCTCACGACATCCGCTCGCCGGCATAGCACGTCGGCGAGCTCGGCGCACCGCGTCGCTCTAATTCTTCCTCCAGCCATTCGGCTAATACCCGCGCGTTGTTCTGCTGCTCGTCGCGAGCGGCGTAGAGCAGTGTCAGCGGACCCTTCATAGCGATATCCAGCAACGGCCACCAATGCTCCGGATGGGCGGCCAGCTCCTTGCGATAACCCTCACGAAAGGCTTCGAAGCTTAGCCCTTCATGCTTGAACGCCTGGCGCAGCTCTGTGGAAGGCGCCAGTTCTCGCAGCCAGTTGTCCAGAGGCAGGTCTTCCTTGCGAAGATTTCGAGGCCAGAGGCGGTCGACCAATACGCGATGGCCATCGCTGGCATCGCACGGGTCGTAGGCGCGTTTGCAGAAAATCATCCGGCTGGCTCCTCAGCGTTCTGAGCCCATCTGAGCGGGGTGAAAAATACTCGAACGCAAGTAAAAAATACCTTTATCGCTTGGGTTTAATTGACCTATAAGAATTTATCTCGTTGATTGATAAGGCTAAAAATCCGGCACGCTTCATGACTAAGGTAAGGAAACATAACGCGTATATAAAGGAGCATCACATGAAGAATCTAGTCGCTTTGGTTGCCGGTGCAATGTTGTTGACCAGTACGCTGGTCGGTGCCGATGAAGTCGTGGAGGCTCGCCAGGATCGAATCGTGGGCGGCGGGTTTGGGGGGCTCAGTGGTTTCATGCTGGGCGCGGCAGCCGGACCGATCGGCGCGTTGATTGGCGGCGGGCTGGGTTATTTCGTCGGTCAGGGAGCGCAGCAGGCGGCCGGTCTCGATCAGACGCTCTACGTAATCGAGGCCGAAGATGGCAGCCAGTCCCGAGTGCGGAGCTCGGCGAATGGCTTCGTTGTCGGGCAGCACGTCGAGCGTGATGGCGCCAAGCTGACGGCGCTGAATCACTGAGTACGGTCGTCGTCGATGCCGTAAGCGACTACAGCGAAGCGGAGACAGATCCTAAACTGGCCGGCAGGAACCGAAGGAGCCGCAATGAGCTATTCCCTGTTGCATGTGATTCACCTGCTGGCGGCGATTTTCTTCATCGGCGCGTTGTTCGTCGAAGTCCTGGTGCTGCACCAGGTTCGCCAGCAGATCGAGCCGAATCTGATGCAGAGCGTCGACAAGGCAGTCGGTGCGCGCCTGCGCGTGGTGCTGCACTGGGTTGTGCTATTCGTCTATGGCGCCGGCATCGGTTTGGCCTGGCATCACCGCCATGCGCTGGCCAGCCCGTTTGCGAGTAGCTTCGCAACCTTGCTCTCGCTGAAAATCCTGCTGGCGATCGGTGTGTTCTTCACCTTCGGCATGGTCGCCATGCTGTTGCGTAGCGGCCACATGACACCGGTGCGTTATCGGCACATTCATTGGGCGATTTTCCTGCAGATGGTTTGCATCGTGTTGCTGGCCAAGGGGATGTTTTATCTGCATTGGTAGTGGAGTACGCCTTCGATTGTTGGATTACGCCGTCGGCTAATCCAATCTACGTTGACTGAAATCGCGGTTTGTAGGATGGAATCGCCGAAGGCGCTTCCGTCGTTCACCGCGAACGACAATGCCGAGACAGGCCGTAGCAGGTTCGCAGCGGACGAAGGATGACGTTGGTCAACGTTGGCGGTGCTCTGCGTGTCGCTGATTGGTCCCGATTCAGCGGCTGTACCTTCGTTGCCTTCCCGGCTGCCAGGTCTAAGGTGAGCGCATCGACGACCAGCAGAGGTGCCGTATGAACTTCGCCTACAGCCCGCGTGTGGAGGCCCTGCGCCAGCAGCTGCGCGCCTTCATGGATCAATACATCGTGCCGCGTATCGGTGCCTGGCATGAGGAGGTCGCGGCCGGCCAGTATCCGGTGTCCTTCATGGAAGACCTCAAGGCGCTGGCGCGTGCGGAAGGACTGTGGAACCTGTTCCTGCCGTCGCTGCGCGAGGACGAGCCGGGCATGGGCCTGAGCAATCTCGAATACGCGCCGCTGGCGGAAATCATGGGTCGCGTGCATTGGGCGTCCGAGGTGTTCAACTGCAACGCGCCGGACACCGGCAACATGGAGCTGTTGCACCTGTTCGCCACGCCGGAGCAGCGCGAGCGCTGGCTCAAGCCGTTGCTCGAAGGCCAGATTCGTTCCGCCTTCGCCATGACCGAGCCGGACGTGCCCTCATCCGACGCCACCAACATCCAGACGCTGATCAGCGGCGATGGCGACGACTACGTCATCAATGGCCGCAAGTGGTTCATCACCAACGCCTCGCACCCCAACTGCAAGCTGCTGATCGTGATGGGCAAGACCGACCCCAATGCGGAAACCCATCACCAGCAGAGCATGATCCTGGTGCCGTTCGACACGCCCGGCGTCGAGCTGGTGCGCAACATTCCGGTGATGAACCACATCGCCCCGGAAGGCCACAGCGAGCTGCTGTTTAAAAACGTGCGGGTGCCGGCGCGCAACCTGCTGGGCAAGGAGGGCGACGGCTTCATGATGGCCCAGGCGCGCCTCGGGCCGGGGCGCATTCATCACTGCATGCGCTCGATCGGCATGGCCGAGCTGGCGTTGGAGCTGATGGTCGAGCGGTGCCAGGAGCGCAAGGCGTTCGGCAAGTATCTGCATCAATACGCCAATGTCGCCGACTGGATCGCCGAGTCGCGCATCGAGATCGAACAGGCGCGGCTGCTGGTGCTCAAGACCGCCTGGATGATCGACGAAGTGGGCGCCAAGGCGGCACGCAAGGAAATCTCCATGATCAAGGCGCTGGTGCCGCGCATGCACACCCGCGTCGTCGACCGCGCCATTCAGGTCTACGGCGCCATGGGTCTGACCCCAGATACACCACTGGCGGACATGTGGACCGGTGGCCGCGCCCTGCGCTTCGCCGACGGCCCGGATCAGGTTCATCTGCGCAGCATCGCCAAGATGGAAATCAAGGCCAGCGAAGCGAATCGCGGCGCCACTGCTGCTTACCTAACGCCGCCCGGTCGACGCTGAGCTTTGCCATAAGCGCTTCGCCAGCAAGCTGGCTCCTACAAGTGTGCGACCGCGCATTACCCGTAGGAGCGAGCTTGCTCGCGAATAATCGCTATCTCACGCCGCCTGTCCGGCATTGAGCGGTTCCGTTGGGCCCTCCGATGCAACCCTTCGGAGGTTCTATAGCCCGTAATGCAAGGAGGGGTGCCGTGTCGTGGGGCACGGTATCTGCCGGAGTCTGCACGTCATGGACGCGGGGCAAATCGCTTAGGTTTTGGAGTAATAGAGGGCACTAGGCGCATCGTTGACATGGCTCAATGAAATCAGTCGTCAGCGGTAAGGTTGATCGCGGTCAAGGGTAGGTCAGGGCAGCGTCACTACCATGCTTCCTATATTCCTTATCGGAAGCGGTAGCGCTCATGAAACCCCAACGCAGTAGGTCCGTTATCGCCGGCAATTGGGGGGCGTACCTGCTGATGGCAGTGCTCCTCATGGTCTGCAGCTTCACGCTGCAAGCCAAAGAGTACGAAGCCGAGCAGCAACGCATCGAGCTGTTTTTCCCGAACGTCACCCAGCTATCCGAGCCCGAAGGCGATTATCAGGTGCGCACCCTCGCCGATGGTGTGGGCACCGTCTACGGCTACGCGTTCCAGAGCATCAACGTCACGGACATGCCGGCGTACTCCGGCAAGCCGATGAACATTCAAGTGTTGCTCGACCGTGACGGCCTGATCGTCGATGCCTACGTACTGGAGCACCACGAGCCCATCCTGCTGATCGGTATTCCCGAGCAGAAGCTGCATGACTTCACCGCCAAATACGCCGGGGTCAAGGCCGATCAGCGTGTGGTGGTGGGGCGTTCCAGCGACAAGAGCGCGGTGACCGTCGATGCCGTGACGGGCGCCACAGTGACCGTGATGGTGGTCAACGAAATCGTCATGCGCTCGGCCCATGAAGTGGCGGCGTCTCTCGGCCTGGTCAAGAGCAACCTCGACGCCAGGCAGAAGCCGGCCATCGTCCGCGAAGACGTCTACCAGCCCGCCACTTGGGCGGAACTGACCGGCAACGGTGCGATTCGTCGGTTGCATCTGACCAATGGCGACATCAACGAGGCCTTCAAGGGCACCGAGGCAGAAGGCATCGACGAGGCGCCCGCCGAGGAAGTCGGCGAGACCTTCATCGATCTCTACACCGCCCACCTGAACCCGCCGACCATCGGCCGCAACCTGTTGGGTGACAACCAGTACCGCTTCCTGATGGAAGACCTCAAGCCGGGCGAACACGCCATCGCCGTGCTGGGCAGCGGCGAATATTCCTTCAAGGGCTCGGGCTATGTGCGTGGCGGCATCTTCGATCGGGTGCAGGTACGCCAGTTCGGCAACATCCTCAGCTTCCGGGATATGGACTATCAGCGACTCAACGATGTGTTCGCCGAAGGCATTCCAGACTTCAAGGAAATGGCGATCTTCATCATCCGCGAGCAGATTGGGTTCGATCCGGGTACGCCGTGGACGCTCGAGCTGCTGGTGCGTCGTCAGACCGGTCCGGTGGACGGCATCTTCACCAGCTTCGAACTGCCCTATCAGATTCCCGAAGACTATATCGAGCGGCCACAGCCGACCGCCGAGGAGCTGGCCGCCATCGAAGAGGCCAGCCGGCCGATGTGGGTCAATATCTGGTACCAGAAGAGCTTCCAGATCGGCGTGATTCTGGTCGCCCTGGCGCTGCTGACGGTCATCCTGTTCATGCAGGACACCTTCGCCAGGCATCCACGCTTCCTGCGCATGCTGCGCCATGGCTATCTGATTTTCACCGTGGTGTTCATCGGCTGGTATGCCTTGGGGCAGCTGTCGGTGGTCAACGTGCTGACCTTCGTTCATGCGCTGGTGCAAGACTTCCGCTGGGAGCTGTTCCTGACCGATCCGGTGATCTTCATCCTCTGGACGTTCACCGCCGCGAGCCTGCTGCTCTGGGGGCGTGGCGTGTTCTGCGGCTGGTTGTGCCCCTTCGGCGCGCTGCAGGAGCTGATCAACGAGGCTGCACGCAAGCTAAAGATTCCCCAGTACGACGTTCCCTTCACCGTTCACGAGCGACTCTGGGCGATCAAGTACATCGTGCTGCTGGTGCTGTTCGGCATCTCGCTGGAATCCATGACGATGGCCGAGAAGGCCGCCGAGGTGGAGCCGTTCAAAACCGCGATCACGCTCAGGTTCGACCGTCAGTGGTGGTTCGTCGCCTACGCCGTGTTCTTGCTGGTGATCAACATCTTTACCCGCAAGGTCTTCTGCCGCTACGTCTGCCCGCTGGGCGCGGGGCTGGCGATCACCGGTCGCTTCCGCCTGTTCGACTGGCTCAAGCGGCGCAAGGAATGCGGCAACCCCTGCCAGCTCTGCGCCAACGAATGCGAAGTGCAGGCGATTCATCCGGATGGGCATATCAACCACAACGAATGCCACTACTGCCTGGATTGCCAGATGACCTACTTCAACGAAAACAAATGCCCACCGCTGATCGCCAAGAACAAACGCGCCAAGCGCGGCAAGAAAGCGCCGGCCGGTCCCCGGCTGATCCCCGTGCAAGTCGTGGAACCCTGAACCAGACACACACCTTCATTTGACTGTTGGACATTACATCCCGAAAGGAGCAGACCATGAGCGACAAGGCAAAAGGCAACACCGAGGGGCTGGAAAAAAGCGGTCTGAGCCGCCGCGGCTTCCTGGGTGCGACGGCAATGACCGGTGCGGCGGTTGCCGCTACGGCGTTCGGCGGCGCAGTGATGACGCGTGAATCCTTCGCGGCTGCGGCGAAGGATGCGCAATCTAAGATCCACGTCGGGCCAGGCGAGCTGGACGAGTACTACGGCTTCTGGAGCGGTGGCCACCAGGGCGAGGTGCGCGTGATGGGTGTGCCTTCGATGCGCGAGCTGATGCGTATCCCGGTGTTCAACGTCGACTCGGCCACCGGCTGGGGTCTGACCAACGAAAGCCGTCACATCATGGGCGAGAGCGCCAAGTTCCTCAACGGTGATTGCCACCACCCACACATCTCCATGACCGATGGCAAGTACGACGGCAAGTATCTGTTCATCAACGACAAGGCCAACAGCCGCGTCGCGCGTATCCGCCTCGATGTCATGAAATGCGACAAGATGCTCACCGTGCCGAACGTCCAGGCGATCCATGGTCTGCGCCTGCAGAAAGTGCCGCACACCAAATACGTCTTTGCCAACGCCGAGTTCATCATCCCGCATCCGAACGACGGCTCGACGTTCGATCTGCAAGGTGAGAACAGCTACACCATGTACAACGCGATCGACGCGGAAACCATGGAGATGGCCTTCCAGGTGATTGTCGACGGTAACCTCGATAACACCGACATGGACTACACCGGTCGCTTCACCGCTTCGACCTGCTACAACGCCGAGAAAGCCTTCGACCTGGGCGGCATGATGCGCCTGGAGCGCGACTGGGTGGTGGTCTTCGATATTCCTGCCATCGAGGCGGCGGTCAAGGCCGGTGATTTCATCACCCTCGGCGACTCCAAGGTGCCGGTGGTCAATGGTCGCGAAGGCTCCAAACTGACGCGCTACATCCCCGTGCCGAAAAACCCGCACGGCCTGAATACCTCGCCGGACGGCAAATACTTCATCGCCAACGGCAAGCTGTCGCCGACCGCCACCATTATCGCCATCGACAAGTTGCCTGACCTGTTCGACGGCAAGCTGAGCGACCCGCGCGACGTGGTCGTCGGCGAGCCGGAGCTGGGCCTCGGCCCGCTGCACACCACTTTCGATGGTCGCGGCAATGGCTACACCACTCTGTTCATCGACAGCCAGGTGGTCAAATGGAATATCGAAGAGGCCGTGCGCGCCTACAAGGGCGAGAAGGTCAACTACATCAAACAGAAGCTGGATGTGCACTACCAGCCGGGTCACATCCATGCGTCCCTGACCGAAACCAGCGAAGCCGACGGCAAGTGGCTGATCGCGCTGTCGAAGTTCTCCAAGGACCGCTTCCTGCCGGTCGGCCCGCTGCATCCGGAGAACGATCAGCTGATCGATATTTCCGGCGACGAGATGAAGCTGGTGCATGACGGCCCGACCTTCGCCGAGCCGCACGACTGCATCCTGGTACGCCGCGACCAGATCCGTACCAAGAAGATCTGGGAGCGCAACGATCCCTTCTTCGCGCCGACGGTGGAGCGGGCCAAGAAGGACGGCATCAACCTCGATACCGACAACAAGGTCATCCGTGACGGCAACAAGGTCCGCGTCTACATGACCTCCATGGCGCCGGCGTTTGGCCTCAATGAGTTCACCGTCAAGCAGGGTGATGAAGTCACCGTGACCATCACCAACATCGACCAGATCGAGGACGTGACCCACGGCTTCGTCATGACCAACCACGGTGCGAGCATGGAGATCAGCCCGCAGCAGACTTCGTCCATCACCTTCGTCGCTGATAAGCCCGGCGTGCAGTGGTACTACTGCAGCTGGTTCTGCCACGCGCTGCACATGGAAATGGTCGGTCGCATGCTGGTCGAGCCGGCGTAAGCGGAAGGCCATTCGCGAGCAAGCTCGCTCCTACAGGGCGGACGGTGTACCGCCGGGTTTTGTAGGAGCCAGCTCGCTGGCGAACCAGGCGACGCTGCTGGCCCATTCGCGAGTCGGCCCGCGCTTACAGGACGGTGGTATGCCACCGAGGTTTTTGTAGGAGCGAGCCCGCTCGCGAATAGCGGACCAGCGAGCATCCGACAGCCGCACGATTGCCTGGGAACCGGAGAAGGTAAACGCAGTGCTCAGATTTCAGGTCACCCACCCGCTACCTCTCTTGGCACTCTCGATATTGCTATCGCTGCCCGGAGTCGCGCTGGCGGAACCGCAACCCATCACCTCGCTGCCCCTGGAGCAAGGAGAAAACCGCTGGACGCTGCCCGCTGGCGAATACACCGGGCAATTTTTCATCGATCAGCCGCTGACGCTGCACTGTGCGCCAGGCGCGGTGATCGACGCGCTAGGCCAAGGTAACGTGCTGACCCTACGCGCACCGAACGTGAACATAGACGGCTGCGAACTGCGCAACTGGGGCCGCAATCTGACCGACATGAACGCGGCGATCTTCATCGAGCCCAACGCCAACGATACGGTGATCCGCAACAACCGCCTGCAGGGTCCGGGTTTCGGTATTTGGGCCGATCGCAGCCAGAATCTGCTGATCGAAGACAACCGCGTCGAGGGCGACTCGACCCTGCGCTCCCAGGATCGCGGCAACGGCATTCACCTGTTTTCGGTGAAAGGCGCCCGGGTGCTCGGTAACCATGTCCGGAACACTCGCGACGGCATCTACATCGACAACTCCAACGGCAACAGCATCGAGCGCAACCTGTTCGAGGATTTGCGCTACGGCGTGCACTACATGTTCTCCCACGAGAACCGCGTGATCGGTAACGTCACCCGCCGCACCCGCACCGGCTACGCGCTGATGCAGAGCCGCAAGCTGACCGTGATCGGCAACCGCTCCGAGCAGGATCAGAACTACGGGATCCTGATGAACTACATCACCTACTCGACCCTCAAGGACAACGTCGTCACCGACGTCGAGCGCGGTGACACTGGTGGCGACAGCATGATCAGCGGCGGCGAGGGCAAGGCGCTGTTCATCTACAACTCGCTGTTCAACGCCATCGAGAACAATCAATTCCAGCGCAGCGAGCTGGGCATCCACCTGACCGCAGGCTCCGAGAACAACCGCATCGTCGGTAACGCCTTCGTCGGTAACCAGCAGCAGGTCAAGTACGTGGCCGTGCGTACCCAGGAATGGTCGGTCGACGGGCGCGGCAACTACTGGAGCGATTACCTGGGCTGGGATCGTGATGATGACGGTCTGGGCGACATTGCCTACGAGCCCAACGACAACGTCGACCGTCTGCTGTGGATGTACCCGCAGGTTCGGCTCTTGATGAACAGCCCCAGTATCGAAGTGCTGCGCTGGGTGCAGCGTGCGTTTCCGGTGATCAAGTCGCCGGGGGTGCAGGACAGCCATCCGTTGATGAAGCCGCCAACCGAGGCTGCTACCGAGGAACTGATGAACACAACGCAGGGGCCCCACTCATGAATGCCGTCGAGATCCAGGGCGTCAGCCAGCGTTACGGCGACATGACCGTGTTGCACGATTTGAATCTGAGCCTCGGCGAAGGCGAGGTATTGGGACTGTTCGGCCATAACGGCGCCGGCAAGACCACCAGCATGAAACTGATTCTCGGCCTGCTGCAGGCCAGCGAGGGGCGCGTACAGGTGCTGGGGCGCGACCCGCGCACCACCGACGTGCGCCGCAACCTCGGATATCTGCCGGAAAACGTGACCTTCTATCCGCAGCTCAGCGGTCGTGAAACCCTGCGCCATTTTGCGCGCCTGAAGAGCACGCCGCTGGGCCAGGTGGATGACCTGCTGGAGCAGGTCGGCCTCGCCCACGCCGCTGACCGCCGCGTAAAAACCTACTCCAAGGGAATGCGCCAGCGCCTCGGCCTGGCGCAAGCGGTGCTTGGCGAGCCGCGGCTGCTGCTGCTCGACGAACCCACCGTGGGGCTCGACCCCATCGCGACCCAGGAGCTTTACCTGCTGGTCGACCGCCTGCGTCAGACCGGCACCAGCGTGATCCTCTGCTCCCACGTGTTGCCCGGCGTCGAGGCGCATATCAACCGCGCGGCGATTCTTGCCAAGGGGCGTTTGCAAGCGGTTGGCAGCCTCAAGCAGCTGCGCAGTGAAGCCGGTCTACCGGTGCGCATCCGCGCCAGTGGTGTCAGCCAGAGCGAGGCCTGGCTGGATCGCTGGAACAGCGCCGGGCACGCGGCGCAGCGCCATGGCGAGGATGGCGTCGAGGTGATCGCCATCAACGGTCACAAGCTTCCCTTGCTGCGTGAACTGCTCGGGGAAAGCGAACCTGACGATGTGGAGATCCACCAGCCGTCGCTGGAGGATCTGTATCGCTACTACATGGAGAGCGCCGGCGATGTGCAGGCCGCGGAGGGCAGAGCATGAACCAGGTCTGGAACATCGCTCGCAAGGAACTCAGTGATGGCCTGCGCAACCGCTGGCTGCTGGCCATCAGCCTGTTGTTCGCTGTACTGGCCGTGGGTATCGCCTGGCTCGGCGCGGCCGCCTCGGGGCAGGTGGGGTTCACTTCGATCCCGGCAACCATCGCCAGCCTGGCCAGCCTGGCCACCTTTTTGATGCCCTTGATCGCGCTGCTGCTGGCCTATGACGCCATCGTTGGCGAGGACGAAGGCGGCACGCTGATGCTGCTGCTGACCTATCCGCTGGGGCGCGGCCAGATCCTGCTCGGCAAGTTCGTCGGCCACGGGCTGATTCTCGGCCTGGCAGTGCTGATCGGTTTCGGCGGCGCCGCGCTGGCCATCGCCCTGCTGGTCGAGGACATCGAGCTGGGCCTGCTGCTCTGGGCCTTCGGTCGCTTCATGATTTCCTCGACGCTGCTGGGTTGGGTGTTCCTGGCGATGGCCTACGTGCTCAGTGGCAAGGTCAACGAGAAATCCAGCGCCGCGGGCCTGGCGCTGGGGATCTGGTTCCTGTTCGTGCTGGTGTTCGACTTGGTGTTGCTGGCGCTGCTGGTGCTCAGCGAGGGCAAGTTCAGCCCCGAACTGCTGCCCTGGCTGCTACTGCTGAACCCCACCGATATCTACCGGCTGATCAACCTGTCCGGTTTCGAGGGCGGTGGTGCTATGGGCGTGCTGTCGCTGGGCAGCGATTTGCCGGTACCCGCCGCGGTGCTCTGGCTGTGCCTGCTGGCCTGGGCCGGTCTGTCGCTGCTGGCGGCCTATGCCATTTTCCGCCGTCGTCTGGCCTGATCTTTCCGTTAAAGGAACTGCAATGATGAATGCGTTATATGTACGGGCTTCTCAAGCGCTGGTTGCCATCCTTCTGCTTGGCCTGGTTGGCTGCAACGAAGCCGAGCAGACCGAGCAGGCACTGGAGCCGGTCGCTTTCCATGCCGACGACGAGTGCCATGTCTGCGGCATGGTCATCGCTGATTTCCCTGGCCCCAAGGGCCAGGCGGTGGAGAAGGGTGGGGTACGGAAGTTCTGTTCTACCGCTGAGATGCTCGGCTGGTGGCTGCAGCCGGAAAACCGCGTGCTGAACGCCAAGCTGTATGTGCACGACATGGGCGGCAGCAGCTGGGACCAGCCGGATGATGAATATCTGATCGACGCCACCAGCGCTTATTACGTGGCCGGAACTGGGCTCAAAGGCGCGATGGGTGCGGTGCTGGCGACGTTCGCCGAAGAGGCGGCCGCGCAGAAACTGGCCGCCGAACAGGGTGGGCGGGTGCTGCGTTTCGAGGAGATCGATCAGTCGGTGCTTCAGCAATCCTCAGGCATGCATCAGGACATGTCCGATCACAACGCTCACGCCGGTCATTAGGCCGACTAAATTAACGAGGTAATGAAAAATGATGGGTATCAGCATTTGGCAGCTTCTGATCGTGTTGCTGATCGTGGTGATGCTGTTCGGCACCAAGCGTCTGCGCGGCCTTGGCTCTGATCTGGGTGGCGCCATTAGCGGCTTTCGCAAATCCATGAACGATGGGGAAAGCGCAACGCAGGGTGATGCGGTCAAGCAAGAGTTGAAATAAGGGTTTTTTGTATCTCATGAGGCATGGGCGCTGGGCGCTGGGCTGGCAAGTTGGGGTGTGTTGAATGGATGTTTTGGGTTTATAAGCGTTTATCGAGTTGCTTGATGGCTTGGTTTCGCCCTGCTAGGCGAGTCACTTTTTTCAATCGCGAAAAAAGTAACCAAAAACGCTTGCCCCTGCATCCGGCCCTGCGCTTCGCGCAGGATTCGTTCGCGAAATTGCCGTTCCAGGGGCACGGCGCGAAGGGCCATCCATGGCCCATCGCGCCTCTCGCGGCATCCATGCCGCTCAACCCCTTCCACGACAATTCCGCTCACCCTCCTGATGGGGCATTTCGCGTCGCCTGATAGGCCGTGCATGTGAACAAGCAAAGCGCTTTGCTTCTATCGCTGCTAGAGAACTTCCAGACGACTCGGCCTTGAATCCCCTTCAGGAGGCCGAAAACAGGCGTTGCGCAGGGGGACGAGCGGCACCTCACTCGGCCTCCTGAAGGGGACCGGGTCCGAGTCGCCTGAAGGTTATTAGAAACTCGGCCTCGCTTTGGCTTCGCTTTTTTGTGCATGAGCTAACAGGCGACACCAATCGCCCCTTTCAGGAGGGTGAGCGCCATCGTTGCGGAAGGGAGCGAGCCGCATGGATGCGGCGAGAGGCTTAAAGGGCCATGGATGGCCCTTGTAAGCCGGCCCCTGGAGCGACGATGGCGCGAACGAACCCGGAGCGAAGCGCAGGGCCGTATGTCGGGGCAAGACTTTTTGGTTCCTTTTGGCGGGGCCGGCCATCCGGGCGACTGCCAAAAGGAACTCGCCCAGCAGGGCGAAACCAAGCCATCAAGCAACTCCATAAACGCATATGAACCCAAACCTTCATTCAACACACCCAAACTCGCCAGTCCGACCTCAATCCTTGTTTCCCGAAAAAGCGCAATGAACCTGAAATAAGCGATACGGCTGACATCACGCTCACGCACGGGAACCCCAACCTGACGCCCCTACGTCCGGGCCCTGAAGCCCTGCCAATCGTCGGCACCGAGGCGGCTCGGCAAAAAGATGATCGCAATCAAGTCTGTCGGAGCCTTCTAACCTGTAGAAAGTAATCCTGGCTCCGCGATATCGGAGCGATCACGGTTCTGCCCGGCAGACTTCATTCCGCCGGGCGGACACGAAGAAGATCAGGAGGCCTTTGTGCAAGTTATCGATCGGCGAAAAGCCCTGAGTATTCCGCCTCTGTGGCGGCTCGCCTTTCGCCCGTTTTTCCTCGCCGGCAGCCTCTTCGCCATGCTCGCGATTCCGCTTTGGGTCGCCACCTGGACGGGCATCTGGCCCGGTTTTCAGCCAACCGGCGGCTGGCTGTCCTGGCATCGCCACGAAATGCTGTTCGGTTTCGCCATGGCCATCGTTGCCGGCTTCCTGCTCACTGCAGGGCAAACCTGGACCGGCCAACCCAGCGTCTCCGGCAATAAATTGATGGCGCTCGCCGCCGTCTGGCTGCTGGCGCGACTGGGCTGGCTGTTCGGCCTGCCGCTGGCGCTGGTGATCCCGCTGGACCTGCTGTTCATGCTCGGCGTAACCGGGCTGATGGCGCGCATGCTCTGGGTGGTCCGGCAGAAGCGCAACTACCCGATCGTCGCGGTACTCGCCCTGATGATCGGCGCCGATGTGCTGGTGCTCTGCGGTATCGCCCTGGGTGATGACGGTTTACAGCGCCAGGGCATTCTCGCCGGGCTGTGGCTGGTGGCGGCGCTGATGGCCATCATCGGCGGACGCGTAATCCCCTTCTTCACGCAGCGCGGCCTCGGCCACACCGAAGCCGTGAAGCCCTGGGTCTGGCTGGATGTGGCGCTGCTGATCGGCACCGGCCTGATCGCCGTGCTCTATGCCGTAGGCGTCGCGCTGCAACAGCACCTGCTGATCGGCGTGTTGTTCCTGGCCATCGCCGCCGGCCATCTGCTGCGGCTGGTGCGCTGGTATGACGGCGGTATCTGGCGCGTGCCGCTGCTCTGGTCGTTGCATGTGGCGATGCTCTGGCTGGTGGTCGCCGCGGCGGGACTGGCACTGTGGAATTTCGGTCTGCTGGACAGCTCCAGCCCTTCGTTGCATGCGCTATCGGTGGGCTCCATGAGCGGCCTGATCCTGGCGATGATCGCCCGCGTCACGCTTGGCCACACCGGCCGGCCGTTGCAGCTGCCGAGTGGCATCGTCGGCGCGTTCGTGCTGTTCAACCTTGGCGCGGCCTCGCGGGTGTTCCTTTCCGGTCAATGGCCGGTGACGGGCCTCTGGTTGGCAGCAATCTGCTGGGCGTTGGCCTTCGCGCTCTACGCCTGGCGTTATGCGCCGATGCTGCTCAGTGCGCGGGTCGATGGCCATCCGGGCTGATTGTTGTCGCATAAGGCATTGCCTGTTCACCTACTGACTTGTTCAACAGAGAAAACGCTGCCTGCCCACATCCGGGACGGGCAGCCTGCGGCTCGGCGGACGCCGGCATCGGAGAGGGATGATGAAAAGTGAATTCAAAGACCGCCTGGCCGTCCTCACTGGCGCCAGCTCGGGGATTGGTCTGGCCTTGTGCGCGGCGCTGTTGCAGCGTGGCGCCCGCGTGCTGACCCTGTCGCGCACGCTCGGCAGCCTCGGGCAATTGATGGAAACCTATCCCGAGCACCTGCACTGGATGCCTGGCGACGTGACCTCAGCCGACGATCTGCGGGCGCTGCGTGACCGCGCCGCTGCGCTCGGGCCGGTGGACTATCTGGTGCCGAACGCTGGCATCGCGGAGCTGGGCGATAGCCTGGACATGGCCTGTTTCGATCGGCAGTGGGCCATCAACGGCGCGGGCGCGCTGAACACCCTGGCGGCGCTGCGTACCGAACTGGCCAAGCCGGCTTCGGTGGTCTTCGTTGGCACCTTCCTGGCGCGCGGCACCTTTCCCGGGCTTGCCGCCTATATCGCCAGCAAGGCCGCGCTGATCGCCCAGGCGCGCACGCTGGCGGTAGAGCTCGCGCCGCTGGACGTACGCATCAATGTGGTTTCGCCGGGGCCAACCGCGACGGCGATCTGGGGCACGCTGGGGCTGGCCGACGAGCAGCTCGAACAGGTCGCCGAAGGCGTCAGCAAACGGCTGTTACCCGGACATTTCCTGGAGGCTTCAGCGGTTGCCGATGTCATTCTGTTCCAGCTGTCGCAGGGCGCCCGTGGCGTTTACGGCCAGGACTGGGTCGTCGACAACGGTTACACCATCAACTGAACCGCGAGGCTGACGATGTTGTTCAAATGGAAGCGGACTGCCCAGGATCTTCAGCAACAGCGCGATCACCTGCAGCGCACCTGTGCCGATCAGGCCGCGCGCATCGCGGCGCTGGAAGAGCAACTGGCGGAGGCCAGAGCCGAAAGCGCCGCGGGCCAACGCCAGCTGGACTATTACCGCGGCGTGGCCGGCAACCTGGTGCGCTTCAGTGCTTCGGTGGCGCACCTGGGCGATTCATTCGAATACCTCACGGGTCGGCTCGGCGATAACCGCGATCGCGCAGAGCAGGTCGCCGACGCGGCGCTGAGCAACCAGCAGCATTTCGGTGAGCTGCGCAGCAAGGCCATCGACATGGAAAGCGGCCTCAACCAGGCGTCACACAAGGTCGACACCCTCGCGCAGCGCTCGCAGGAGATTAATGGCATCGTCGATCTCATCAGCGGCATCGCCAGTCAAACCAACCTGCTCGCGCTCAATGCCGCCATCGAGGCGGCGCGGGCCGGGGAGTCCGGTCGCGGCTTCGCCGTGGTCGCCGGTGAGGTACGAACGCTGGCGGAAAAGACCGCGCTGGCCACCGCCGATATCGTGCGAAAGATTGCCGAGGTCCAGCGCGAGATCGCTCATGTGCACGACTACATCCAGCTGCAAGGCGAACTGGCCCAGGGCTTCAGCCGAACCACTGAACGTGCAGTCGCGGCCATGCGAGAGCTTCATCAACTGGCGGGCGCCATGCGTCAGGGCATCGAGCATTCATCGTTCCGTGCCGGCGTCGAACTGGCCAACCTCGATGAGCTGTCGCTGAAGTTCGTCGTCTATAACCATGTGCTCGGCTCGGGCGACCCAAGGCTGTCGGCTCTGCCCAGCGAGCGCGAGTGTCGCTTCGGGCGCTGGTATTACGCCCAGAGCAATCGAGACATGCACCGGCTGCAGCAGTTTCAGCAGATCGAGCGGCCCCATATGGCCGTGCATCACCAGGGACAGCAGGCGCTCGATGCGTTCGGCCGGCATGCGCTGGAAGATACACTCACGTACTTGAGCAGGATGGAGGAGGCCAACCTGGAGGTGATGCGCATTGTCGCAGCGCTCATTCGGGCCCATGAGATGGCCGCTCAGCCAGTAACCGAGGCGTCGTAACGGGACCGAGCACGGCCTGTCACGCGCTTGCTGCAAAAATATTGCAGGTGCAATCCAATACTATTCATTGGCGATGCGTTGGCGGCGCATCGACAATGTCGCGCGCCATGTGATCGGTGCGACTTTTCAGCGCGCCGGTCTACCGTCACACAGCTAGCAGCGAGCGCCGCTGGCTGGCGAAACAACCTCCCAACCAAAGCAGAAACAATGCAAGAACGCCTTCTCGACTGGTGCCGGTCTTTTGCGCCCGCGCCATTGTCCGCGCGTCCCGCTGAATGGCTGCGCGCCGCGCTGGGTATCGGCCTGGCACTGCTGGTGACGATACCCGTCAGTGCCTGGATATTCGGCGCCTCGATCGCCCTGCCTCTCGCGGCACCGGCAGCCGCATCGGCGGTGCTGGTGTTCGTCGCGTCGTCGAGTCCCTTTGCCCAGCCATGGTCGGTGCTGGCCGGCAATCTGTTCGCGACCGCCATCGGCGTGGCGCTGGGTATCAGCGACGTGCCCATCGCGACCGCCGCCGGTCTGGCCGGAGCGTTGGCGATCTTCTGCCTGTTCGGCCTGCGCTGCCTGCATCCGCCCGGCGCAGCGCTGGCATTGGTCGCGGTGGTGGGCAGTCCGGACATTCATGCGTACGGTTTTCAACTGCTCTATCCGGTGGCGTTCAATTCGGCGTTGCTGGTCGCGGTTGCGCTGATCTACAACAACCTCAGCGGGCATGCCTATCCGAAGCCGCGTCCGCAGAAGGGCAATATTCATCACACACAAGACGCCCTGCCCAGCGAGCGCATGAGCTTCAGCGAGGATGACGTCGAGCAGGCGCTGGCGGACTTCGGCGAGTACGTGGACATCACGCGCGACGACCTCGCGCAGCTGATCAAACAGACCGAAAAGCACGCGTTGCGACGCAGCATGGGCGAGATCACCGCAGCCGACATCATGTCCCGCGACCTTTACTGGAGTACGCCGGACTGCTCGATCCAGCGCGCCTGGCAGACCCTGCGCGAGCATCGTCTGCATTCGATGCCAGTGCTGCAGGCCGACAGCCACAAGCTGGTGGGCATCGTCACTCTGGTCGACCTGCTCAAGCACTTCCGCCCGGCGCCGGCGCGCATCAACTTCGGCCAGCTCAAGTTTCTTCGCGGCGTGCAATTGAGCGCGATCATGAGCAGCCCGGTGGTGTCGGTGACCAAGGACACGCATATGGTCGATCTGGTGTTCCTGTTGTCCGATCGGGGGCTGCACTGCTTGCCGGTGGTGGATGAGGAACAGCGCCTGGTGGGCATGATCACCCAGACCGACCTGATCGCCGCGCTCTACCGCAACTGGCTTAAACACCTGCCTGACTAGGAGCGGTGTTCGGTGATGCCGTAGGGCCGAACGTGTTCGGCCTTTTGTGGTGCGTGGCTGTGCCCGAATAAATTCGGCCCTACGGAAGGTGGTGCGGCTGGGGGCTTGACCCCCGGCATCCGGCGCTCAGATCTGGTAGTTCCAGCGTGACCAGTCGTAGTCGTCCTCGGCCACTTCACGCAGCAACTCGATCGCCTTGAACAATGCTGGCGACTGCGCCGCGCGCGCATACACCAGATAGACGGGATAGCTGAATTCCGGCGCGCGCTCGACGCGCCTCAGAACGCCTTCGTCCAGATAACGCTGCACTACCCGCGTGCGGAAGTAGCCACGACCACCGCATTGCATCAGGTATTGCAGCGCCAGCGGTCCCAGACTGAACGACATTGCCGCGCGGATGTGGCTCGGCAGCGCGAGATCGTGCTGTTGGCGAAACGCAGGTCCCCAGTCCACATAGACGTAGGGCTCGGCAAGAGTGCAGTGCTCGACCTGAATGAGCTTTTCCTCAAGAAGCTGCTCGACCTGCAAGCCCGGCCAGTATTCGGGCTGATGCACCAGCGCCGCGTCCAGGGCGCCGAGGTCGAGTTGCTTCTGCAATGCGATACCGCTGTCCACTTCGTTGCGAAGCGCGTGATCAGGCATTTCCTGGCGCAGGCGCTGGACCCAGGCGAGCATCAGCGGGTTGCACAGGCTCACCTCGGCACCGAGCGACAACAGATTGTCGAAACCGCGCGGCAACGGCAGGTCCCGCCGCGCGGTTTCCCAGGTCTGCACCAGCTGCGTGGCATAGGTGACGAAGCGCTCGCCATCACTGGTCAACCGCGCGCCGGCGCGGTTGCGTATGAACAGCCGACAGCCGAGCTGGGTTTCCAGACTGCGCACCCGGGCGGTCACCGCCGTTTGCGTGATGTGCAGCCTTTCAGCCGTGGCCACGAAGCTGCCACTGCGAATGATCTCGAGAAAGGTACGGGCGAGATCGATATCCATGGAATGCTCGTATCAGAAAAATTGTTATGAGAGCACTTTTGGATGAAAAGCTGAAGATATAAGCAATAAGAGCGCTGGCGTAGGGCGGGCCGGCCTAAATTCGATGTTCCCTTGGCGAATCCACCTGTTGCCAACGCTGTGAAAACACCGGTGGGCTGAAGCCCACCCTACGGTATCGTCCAAGCCTGTAGGGTGGGCTTCAGCCCACCAAAAACGAGGTACCGGGATCACACGGACGGGCTGAATCGAAACGCCGTCCGACAACGTCACGGTTTCTCGCCCAGCTTTCCATCCTTCAGCGCTTTTTCGTCTTTCGCTTTCAATGCGATGTCCCTTCGGCGAATTCGATCTTGTTGCCGACGTTGTACTTGCCGGAGGGCTTGTTCATCGGGATGCGCTTGATCTCTTCCAGGGTGTCGCTGTCGTAGACGATCAGCGCGCCGTCGGTGTCCCAGACGCTTAGCAAGAGGTGCTTGCCGTCCCTGGTGAACTCCACGTGCGCGGCGTTCTTGCCGGGCATCGGGCGCAGGGTGTGGGCGACTTCCAAAGTCTGTTTGTCGATCAGGTGCACGGCATCGTTGTCGGGGCCGAAGAAGACGTCAGTCCAGGCGTATTTCGAGTGCTCGTGGCTGCGCATGAAGAACCCCGGACCTTCGGTGGGAATTTCCTTGATCAGCTCCCAGCTGTTCATGTCGAGCACCGAGATCAGGCCCTTGCTGACGTTCGGGGTGGCGAACACCCAGTCGCCACCGCGCCTCCAGTAGATGCCCGAGCCCAGGTGCGGCATGCCGGGCAGCGGAATGTTGGTGACGGCCTTGCCGGTGTCGAGGTCGATCACCTGGCCGCCGTGGGCCTTGCGCGAGGTGGCGAGCAGGTGGCGATAGTCGGGCGTGAAAGAGAAGTCATCAAGGAAATCCGCGGCTTCGATACGCCGTGGTTCGAAGTCCGGTTCGCCGGCGTAGGAAAGCTCCCAGGCCTCCTTCACATCCTTCAGTGCGACCACGAAGCTGTCGCGCGGCGGCGCGGTGTACACGGCGCTGACCCGTGATGGCGTGCCGTCCAGGCCCACCGCGGGAATGTGTTTGACCAGCGACAGGTCGCGGGCGTCCAGCAGCACCAGATTGCCTGGCAGGTAATTGCCCACGAGCACCCAGCGGCCGTCGTTGCTCACGGCCAGGTTGCGGGTGTTCAGCCCAGCGCGGACTTCGGCGACCATCGTCAGGTTATGTAGGTCGTAGACGCTGACCCAGCCATCGCGCGAGGCGAAGTAGACGAAGCGCCCGTCGGGGGAGAATTTCGGTCCGCCGTGCAGGGCGAAATGCGAGGGGAAATTAGCCAGCTCCTCGAAGCGATCGCCGTCGAGAATGCGCACGTGATGATTGCCGGCCTCGACCACCACGAACAGGTTGAGCGGGTCGGCGTCATGTTGCGGGCTGTCGGGCAGTGGAGTGACATCCGCCAGCATCCGATGGCTGGCGCGAATTTCGGCATCGCTCCAGGTCGGCGGTACGGCGGCGGGCTGATAGAGGTAGCTGACCAGACTGTCGATCTGCGCCTCGTCGAGTACCGTCGCATAGGCCGCCATCTGGCTGGCCGGGCGACCGGCGCGGATGACCTTGCGCGCCTCGTCCGGCTTGATCCGACCAAGACTCTCCGGCAACAGCGCAGGGCCGGCGCCACCGAGGCGATCGACGCCATGGCAGCTCTGGCAGTGCTGCTGGTAGAGCGCATGGGCATCGGTTGCCTCGGCGGCAGCGGCGCGTGGAATCGCCATGTCGAGCGCGACGAAGGTGGCGGCGGGCAGGGCGGCGGCGACCAATAACGTAGCAATCAGCCGCATAGGGCCTCCGATTGTTTGGCGACTTCACTGTGCAGGCGCGCGGGATACTCGACCTGCCGGCCTTCGAACAGCCCGACCACTTTGCCGATCACCGTTAGCGTCGGTGGGGTCAGGTGCTGCTCTTCGGCCATCGTCGGCAGTTGCTTGAGGCTGCATCGCACCACCTGCTGATCCTGACGAGTGCCATTGCCAATCAGCGCGGCAGGCGTATCCACCGGCAGGCCGGCGGCGATCAGGTTGCGCGAAATCTCGCCGAGGCTGGCCAGCCCCATGTAGAACACCAGGGTCTGGTTGCTTTCGGCCAAGGCCGTCCAAGGCAGGTGCAGCTCGCCGTTCTCCTGCAGGTGGCCGGTGATGAACTGGCAGGAATGAGCCAGATCGCGGTGCGTCAGGGGAATTCCCGCATAGGTACTGCAGCCGGCGGCAGCGGTGATGCCGGGCACCACCTGGCAGTCGATGCCGCGTTCGAGCAGGAATTCCAGCTCCTCGGCGCCACGGCCGAAGATGAAGGGGTCGCCGCCCTTCAGGCGCACCACGCGCTTGTCCTGCAGCGCTAAATCCACCAGCAGCTGATTGATGTGCGGCTGCGGCAGGCTGTGGTACCCGCTGGTCTTGCCGACGTAATGGCGGCTGCAGGTATCCGGCAGCAGGTCCATGAGGTCCTTGCTGACCAGGCGGTCGTAAACCACCGCATCGGCCTGCTGCAGCAGACACCAGGCGCGCAAGGTGAGCAGGCCCGGATCTCCCGGACCGGCTCCGACCAGGGCAACTTCACCAGGGGCGAATGCGGCGCTCAGCGAAGCGGGGAGTGTGATTGGCTGGTCCATGCGGACTCCTGTGATTCTCATCAGGTTGACGGTTGCGCTTGGCTGAGTACGGTTCTGACGACCGCTGGGGGTTGCTGATTTACAGGGCACTGATTTCCACGCTGGGGATGCGTACGGGAAGCGGCAACCCGATTTCCTCGTTGCTCAGGTAGCAGCCGGGGTCTTCCGCCCACAGATCGCCCGCGGCCCAGGCACGGGTACGGGTGTTGCCGTTGCAGATCGGCAGCCAGCGGCATTCGGCGCAGCGCCCACCCACGGCGCGAGGGTGCTGGCGCAGTTCGCGCAGCAGCGGCTCGGGCTTGTCCAGCCAGAGCTCGCGGAAGCGCTGCCGGCGCACGTTGCCAACGGTGTGCTGCCACCAGTAGGTATCGGGATGCACATCGCCGATGTTGTCGATGTTGGCGATGCCGTTGCCAGAGGCATTGCCGCCCCAGGCGCGCAGCATCTGCTCCAGGCGGTCGCGATGCTGCGGCAGGCGCTCCTCGACCCACTGCAGCAGCAGGATCGCATCGGCGTCATTGTTGCCGCTGACGAAATCGGTCTCACGGCCGTTCTGCACGTCGTCCCAGGCCTGCTCGAACAATTGGCGCATGGCATCGCGGGTCATTTGGTGATGAGCGTCGGCCTTGCGGCTGCGCTTGCCGCGCCCGCTGTAGTTCAGGTGCGAGAGATAGAACTTCTGCACGTCGTGCTCGCGCATCAGCGCCAGCAGGGCGGGCAGTTGCGGATAGTTGTTCTGCGTGAGGGTGGTGCGCAACCCGACGCGAATGCCGTGCTGGCGGCACAGGTCGATGGCGTGCATCGAGGCGACGAAGCTGCCCTTGAGCTGGCGCCATTCGTCATGCACCGCCTCCAGCCCGTCGATGCTGATGCCGACATAGTCGTACTGCGCCGCTGCCACCTGCTCGATATTGCGCTCGTCGATCAGCGTGCCGTTGGTCGACAGCGCCACGAAGAAGCCCTTTTCGCGGGCATGGGCGGAGAGCTCGAAGATGTCGTCCCGCAGCAGCGGCTCGCCACCGGAAAGGATCAGCACACGCACACCGGTGTCGTGCAGATCATCGATGACCTTCAGGGCTTCGGCCGTATCCAGCTCATCGCGAAATTCGCTGTCGGCGGAGGTGGCATAGCAGTGCTTGCAGGTCAGGTTGCAGCGCCGCAGCAGGTTCCAGATGACCACCGGCGGGCGTGTGCCGCCGGCGCTGCGGGCGCCCAGCACCGGCAGGGTCGGCCGGGCCAGGGCACGCAGGTAATGGCTGATTCGCAGCATGCGGTATCTCCTCGCCAGAGACCGAACAGGCCTCCTTTGCGTGGGAGAATCGCCGAGGTGGGGCGGGGTGACCTTGACCGGAAACAAAAGTCCGATGGATAGGGCGGAATCGTTGGGTGAGGGCCCGTGTGCATAGCGATCCCGGCCGAGCTGAAGGGGCGATAAGCTGTAAAAGGGCAGCGCCGTTCTGGTCGCTCGTCCTAGACGTGGATCTGGCGGCCTCCCGCAAACGCCCAGTTTTCCCAGGTCGTTTCCTTGAACACCACCATTGCGTTCTCCGGGTTATGCCCCGCCGAGCTGAGACCGGCCATCAGGTGCGCCAGGAACTGTTTCTTCACCTTGACACTGCGCCCGGCGGACAAAAGGATCTCGATGAGCACGAAGTCATCGGTTCGACTGCCTTGAACGTCCGGGTAATGGCGATCGAAGCGAAAGTCTTCTTCCGACAACTCAAGCACGCGATGAAATCGATCGGTTTCAGGCACCCCGACGCTGACCAAGGCATCGTGCACTGCCTGCAGAACCGAGTCCTTGAACGCGCCAGACTTCGGGCGAAGGACCGTAAGTGTCACGAGGGGCATTGTCTTCTCCTGCGAGGTCTAACGTCTGAACTAGGCCGTGCCGATAAGCGGTGTGGCTTGAAGCCTTGTTAGACCTGCAGCGACTGGCTGAGGTGCCTGACGCAGGTGCTACTTTCTCTTGCAGCACGTACTTGCTGGCCAAGAGTACGCCCTCCAATTAACGGCCAGCAGCACAGAGACGAAGACAGGTTTATTTATGCCGAGCCGGGAGATTCAAAAATAAATCTGTCCCCTTTCTATCAACGCTTTGTTAAGTTTTTGTTTCGATGATTGGCACCAAATTGTCTGACTCCCGCAATGGCTTACGCGAGTACTCGCTATATGAAAGATATGTAATGTCAATTGCAATGCCAAATTCCAACCCGATGTCGTCCAAGATATTTTTCACGTCATAAAAGACTTGAAGGGGATAGTCACAATGGTCGTCTACCACAACAAGTAAATCTATATCATTAAAACTATCACGCCGAAAAAATGATCCGAAACCAAAGACTCCAAATATCTCTGACTTACCTTCTAAACGTAATTGGATCGCCGTCTTTATCTTTTTTCTGATAATTCCAATAATCATCGCGCCACAGAGCTCCAGACATTTCATCTGTTACATAAAGACCAATATGGGAATCTAGGCAGAGATCTTTGGCTTCAGATTGATAGCCATTCCACCCTCCACCTATATAGATAATATCTAATTCGCCAAACTCATCTATTGCCCTATCAACCATGGTTCGCCCCATAGTATATTGCCTAAGACAAAGTACTTTCAGCGTGTCTCCCTGCTGAACTCGCGATACGGAAAAAAGAATGTCATTTGATCTGCTCACGGCAGAAACATTTTGGTGAGTCCTTAATAGGCGATCTAAAAATGTAATATCACAGTAGGGAGTTCCCCACTCATTGCTTCCATTTGCCATTATTCAAATCTCTCCGAAAACACTTCAGGGAATAAAGCATAGCTAGACATGCGACAATACTGGTTCGCCTCAAAGGAGGTTGCATGATTTTTAAACAAAAGAAAGGCTTTGTAATCATCGGAATCAAGAAGCTTCATGTTCGCCTCAACCATATTGACAATCTTTTGATTATTGGGAATCACCGTGTCTAGCTTTCGCAAATTCCATATTTTGTATGAATTAGATCCAGGGTCCTCTTGAGCAATTTTTGACTGAGGGCCATATTCTTGCCAGATCAAATTATTCTCCATCAGGAGTTTTGATACTTTACCCTTCAGCTCATCGACACTCTCATAAACAACCTCACTCATTCTGAGTCTGATTGCATACTCATGATCGCTTTTCCACTGATGAAGCTGCTCTATGGTAAACGTGCCTTCAGGTGATTTATCGATATGTCTATGGCAAGTTGGACAAAGAAGAATAAGGTTAGGATACTTATCTGAACCACCTCCTTCCTCTCCTCGCGGCCCATCTTCACTTCTTGCTATTATGTGGGCCATCTCACCAACGTTGTAACTATTCGACTCTTGCAAAATCGCTGTTAAGTCAGTCCGGCAGGAAGGGTTTGAGCATATACCCGCTGCTCTACCCCAAAGCAATTTACCGTCTGCTTCGCTAATTGCCATGCTCGATGAACCCTCTAAAACTTAACAGTGATTAGATGGAATTCCGCGCTAATGCATAATCATGGAATTTCCGTATAACTCCGCTCGCCCGATTTTTGGGGCTCTAAAAAATATTGGTCTTTTAACGACCTACGTCCTGCCTCGCACAATCGCCCGTATTCGCTTGACTTAACTTTTTCAGGCACAACCCAACACCCGCCTACGAAAACAATTCGTACCGGTATGGAGGGCGCGGGAGGGCTTAAGGCAAAGGAAATGAAGATGGCGCACGCAACGATCCCTGTTTGACGTCTCGACTGAAGCTACTATTTCGCCATCATCATTGTCTAGTCTACAGCGAGAGTTCTGACGGGCGGCTTCAGCGTTTGCAAGCGCTAAACCCGCAACCCCGTTTTCTTCAGTATCCTGCTGCTCACCAGCATCTCATCCGCTCGGCAGGCATCACCAAGCAGCTGTCGGATCTGCGCCCGGTAATCTTCGATTTCCTCAGCATTGCGGCCATGCACCATAGCGAACAGGTTGTAGCGCCAGCCGTCGCGGCGGGGGCGGCGGTAGCAGTGGCTGACGAAGGGTTGTGAGCCGAGCAGTGGACCGAGGCGGGGAGGTGGGCGTCGTCCACGTCCCACACGGTCATGCCGTTGTGCTTGTAGCCAAGCCGGTAGTGGTTGGGCACGGCGGCGATGCGGCGGATGGCGCCGTCGTCCTGTAGCTGGCGCAGCAGGGCCAGCACGGTGTCTTCGTCGAGGTCCAGACGTTCGCCGATCCAGGCCCAGGGGTTGTCCACCAGCGGCAGGCCGGACTGGGTGAGTTCCACCAGGCGGCGCATCAGGCCGGGATCAAACCGGCCATCAAACTGACCATCAAACCGAGAAATGCAGGCCGACATGGTAGGTCTCCTCCTTGGGCAGGTTGAGTACCGGGAGGCCGGTCTGTGACTCGATGTGGGCGATGGTTTCGGCGATGCCTTCGGGTGTCGCGCAGCCCAGTACGAACCACATGTTCCACTCGTGTTCGCGGCGATAGTTGTGGGCGACTTCGGGCAGGGCGTAGAGCTGTGCGGCAACTGCATCGAAACGCTCTTCGGGCACGGACAGCGCAGCCAGAGTGAAGGCGCCGCCCAGACGGTCGATGTCGAACATGGGGCCGAAACGGGTCAGGGTGCCGTCGTCCAGCAGCGCCCGGACACGGTCGCGCAGGATCTGCGGATCGCTTTTCAGTTCATCGGCCAGCGCCTGCCAGGGCTGCTTTACCAACGGCAGGCCATATTGAAGGCGGTTGATCAGGCGGCGGTTGAGGTCATCCATGGGCCAGTTCCCGAGCAGCGGATGGAGCATAGCGGGCACCGCACTGCTTGAAGGCGCGGGTGCTGAACAGCAACTGGTGCGGCACTTCACTCAATCCGTGCTCGGCCAGCAGGTTTTCGATCAGTTGGCAGACCTGTTCGCGCTCACGGCCGTGGACCATGCAGAACAGGTTGTAGGGCCAATCCGGCAGGCGGCGTGGACGCTGGTAGCAGAGGTTGATGCCGGCGGCCTGGCCGAGGCGCTGGCCGATCTCGTCGACCTGCTCGTCGGGAATGTTCAGTACCAGCATGGCATTGGCGCGAAAACCCAGCGCGCGATGCTTGAGCACCAGGCCGACACGGCGGAACAGCCCGTCCTCGCTCCAGTGCCGGACCTGTTCGAGCACCGCCTGTTCGCTGGCGCCGATGCGCTCGGCCAGCGCCTGGTAAGGACGGGCGGCAAGCGGCAGGCCGGCTTCGAGCAGGCGCCGTAGGTGCATGGCTTGCAGGTCGTTGAGGGTGCCGGTCATGGCGCATCTCCAATGGGAAAGCCGAGGTCGATGCGGTAGGCGCATTCCATCGGCAGGTCCAGCGGCGTGAGGCCGGTTTCCGCCTCGATCTGTGCCAGCAGGGCGTCCAGGTGCGTGCGGTCAGGGCCGGTGATCACGAACCAGAGGTTATAGTCATGCTCGCGCAGGTAGTTGTGGTTGACCTCGGGGTAGCTGTTGATGCGCGCCGCCACGGCTTCGAGGCGATTGGCCGGCACGGCCAGCGCCACCAGCGTGCTGGCACCGGCGCGGCTGTGCTCGAAGACGGGACCGATACGCGAAAGCCCGCCGCTTTGCTCGAGTTGCTGGAGGCTGGCGAGGATCTCTTCTTCGCTGCACTCCAGCGCCTCGGCCATGGCGCGGTAGGGCTCGGCGCACAGCGGCATGCCGTGCTGGAAGCGGTCAATCAGGCGGCGGCTGAGGCTGTCGAGTTGCATGTCACAACCCCGTCTCGTGGGCGCGGCTGCTGAAGAAGATGCCGCTCGGGCTTTCCGCCGGCAGGCGCTTGAGCAGTTTCAGCGTATAGGGGTCCCAGACTTGAATCTCGCCGCCGTCGCGCACCGACAGCCAGAGCTGGTCGCCGCGCGCGGTGAACTCCATGTGCAACACGGCAGGGCCAGGCTCCAGGGTGGCGATGATCTCGTGGGTTTCGCTGTCGATGACCTGCACCTTGCCATTGTCCGGATGGGCGAAGTTGACCCAAATCTGCCGCGCATCGGGGCGTGCCATGACGAAGATCGGCTGGCCGGCAACGTCGATGGCGTCGGTCTGCTGCCAGTTCTCGCTGTCCATCACCAGCACGCGGTGCTGGCCAACCGCCGGGACGAAGGTCTGGTTGCCGGCTACGGTCCAGCCTTCGAGATGCGGCATCTTGTAAACCGGCAGTTTTTGCTGGCCGCGGCCGTAGCCGTCGAGGATGCGTTCGACGCCGCGCTCGGGGTGCCAGAGGTCGATCTTGGCCATGCCATCCTCGCCGAACAGGCCGGCGACGTAGTAGCGACCTTCGGGGGTCAGCAGTGCATCGTAGGGCTGGTTGCCGATGTTCTCGAAGCGGGTGATCTGCGGCGTGTGGCTCTGGCTGAAGTCCAGCAGCCAGGTTTCGCCGGTATCGAACAGGCTGTAGATGAAGCGCTTACCCGGCACGTCGGTAACGCCCACCACGCGGGAGTTGCGGCTGCCGTCGGGCAGCGGGGTAGCGGGAATGTCGGCCACCAGCTCCAGGGTGTCGGCGTCGAAGACTTTGACGCCGCCCGGCTCGTAGTTGCCTACCGCGATCAGGCTGCCGTCCTGGCTGATGGCGCCGCCGATGCTGTTGCCGCCCTGGAGCACGCGCTTGTCGATGCGTTGGCGCAGCAGGTCGACCTTGGTCAGGCCGCCGTCGCGGCCGAAGACATAGGCGAAGCGCTGGTCGCGGGAAAATACCACCGAGGCGTGGGACAGGTCGCCCAGGCCCTCGATCCGCGCCAGGCCGCTCATGCCGCTGCTCTCGATTAGCTGCAGGCTGCCGGTGGCGCGTTCCACCACCACACCCAGGTCGCCAGTGCCGCGCAGCGGTTGTTGCGCGCAGCCGAACAGCAGGCTGGCCGCGGCCAGCAGCAGGAAGGGACGGATCATGGCTTTGGATATCCTTCGAGAAGCAGATCGACCAGCCAGACGATGTCCTGCTCGGCGAGCAGGGCGTTCCAGCCGGGCATGGCGGTGCCGGGGCGACCATGGGTCACGGTGGCAATCAGATTTTCACGGGGTTTGCCGGCCAGTGCATCACGGGTGATAGCGGGGCCGAGGCCGCCGGTCATGCGCAGGCCGTGGCAGGAACCGCAGTCCTGCACGAGCAGGTGTTCGAGCTGGGCTTGGCGTTCGGCATCAGGTGCCGCGGCCAGGTCAGCGGAAATCAGGAGGAGAGACGCCAGGGCGAGCCCCAAACGCGATACTGCATGGCGGGACCGGATCATGACGTCCTCCTGGACGTTACTTCGACATTACTTCTGGCTAAGAACCCATTCAGCGAGGATCTTGGCTTCTTCTTCGGTTACAGCGTTTGGCGGCATCGGGATCGGGCCCCAGACGCCTTGGCTGCCGTTCTTGATGTGGCCGGCGAGCAGGTCGGCGGCGCCGTCCTGGCCCGCGTATTTGGCGGCGACTTCCTTGAATGCCGGGCCAACCAGCTTGGCATCGATGCTATGGCAGGCTGCGCAGGGCTTGCTCTTGAATAGCGCTTCGCCGTCCTGGGCCACAGCCGGTTGCAGCATCATTGCGCCGCCCAGGGCGAGCAACGGAACCAGTATTTTCTTCATCAGTACTTCCTCAAGGCTAAAGGGAGGAATCTTGCGTTCCTCCCGGTTTGGCACTCAGTAGATGTCGTGCTGAGTGTTATGAACGTTAAATTTACCCGTTGGGGTAATCAATCTTTTGTCCCTGATCACCTTTTTCAGCTTCAGGGTCTTGTCATCGACCACCACGATAGCCGAATCCTCGTCCTGACCGCTCCACACAGAGAACCAGACCTCGTTACCCGCCTGGTTGTACTCCGGTTGTACGACCCGCTTGGCGCCGTCTTTGATCCCTGACCAGTCGCCGATCGGCAGTACTTTGTAGCCGGCTTCGAGGTTGTTGATATCGAACACGGCGGCCGACTGGCTGACCTTGGCGTCAGGGTGGAACGTGGTGTCCAGATACAGGTGGTCGGATTTCGGGTGCGTCTTGATGAACAGCGATCCGCCGCCCTGGCCTTTGAGCGTCTGCACGACTTTCCAGGCGCTGTCCGGATGCTTGTCCGGGTCGGTGCCGATCAACGAGATGGTTTCGTCACCCAGGTGGCTGGTGGCCCATACCGGTCCGAACTCGGGGTGCATAAAGTTGGCGCCGCGGCCCGGATGCGGGATCTTGCCGACGTCCACCAGCGCCGCCATCTTGCGGTCCTTGGAGTCGATCACCGCTACCTTGTTGGAATTGTTCGCCGCCGTCATGAAGTAACGGTGGCTCACGTCCCAGCCGCCATCGTGCAGGAAGGGCGCGGTGCCGATGATTGTGGTGGTCAGGTTGTCGATGTCTTCGTAGTTGACCAGCATGACTTTGCCGGTTTCCTTGACGTTGACGATGAACTCGGGATGTTCGTGAGAGGCGATGATCGCTGCGACGCGTGGTTCCGGATGGTATTCCTGAGTGCCGACGGTCATGCCGCGAGTGGAGACGATCTGCAGCGGCTCCAGGGTCTCGCCGTCCATGATGGTGAACTGTGGCGGCCAGTAGTCGCCGGCGATCACGTACTTGTCCTCGTAGCCCTTGAACTTGGAGGTTTCCACCGAGCGGGCTTCGATGCCCACCTTGATTTCGGCAACCTTCACCGGCTCCTTGCCCCAGAGATCGATCATGTCGATCTTGGCGTCGCGTCCGATCACCAGCAGGTAGCGGCCCGAAGCGGACATGCGCGAGATATGCACGGCGTAGCCGGTGTCGATGGTCTTGACGATTTTCTTGGTGTCGCCATCGATCAGCGCGATCTTGCCATCGTCACGCAGGGTGACGGAGAACAGGTTGGGCAGATCGAGCTTGTTCATCTGCTTGGTCGGACGGTCCTCGGGCTTGACCAGTACCTTCCAGGAGTCCTTCATTTCGGCCATGCCCCACTCGGGCGGCGTCGGTGGCGTGTGCTGGATGTATTTGGTCATCAGGGTGATTTCATCGGCGGTCAGGCCGCCGGAAGTGCCCCAGTTCGGCATGCCAGCGGGCGAGCCGTAGGTGATCAGCGCTTCGAGAAACGCCTGGCCGCGTTCCTGGGTGATGTCCGGCGTCAGCGGCTTGCCGGTAGCGCCTTTGCGCAGCACACCGTGGCAGCCGGCGCAGCGCTGGAAGTAGATCTCCTTGGCCTTGTCGAACTCGGCTGCGCTCAGGTCCGGCGCGCCGGGGGAATGCACCACCTGGGCGCTCGCAGGATCGATGCTGGAAGCACGCCCTTTGTACGCCGCATCGGCGCTTTCGGGATTGGTTGCCGCCTGGGCGACTGCCAGACCGAGCAGTGAAAAGCCGGCGATGAAGCCTGCCAATACTGGTTTGCTCATACTCTTTCTCCTTCTGACCGCATCTTGCGGTTCCTGCTAATGACGGCGATGTGGCAGTTCCCGGGGCTTGCTGTGCGCGGTTTGCATCCTAGAGAGAGCCGTTGCGAATGCGCTTGATGGCAATCAAGAGTGAGCCTGGGATTGGGCAGGCGTGACGTCGTGTCGCGGGTCAAGGCTGATAAGACGACAGAAGCGTTGGGGCTGGACGGAAAAGCGGCTGCAGCCGGCAAGTCAAAACAGTCAACGGCTGTGGGGAAAGCAGCCGGACGTTAAAGCTAAAGGCGGTCCAGTGCTGCTCGGCTTCTCGCGCATGCACCGAGGGGGGGGCGCCTTCGTCCGGCTTTCCAGCATCCAGCCTCAGCCTATTTCCGTCAGGGCTTGACCGTAATCAAGCTTCGCCGGCGGATGGCTTGAGGGGGTAGGGTGTGGCGGGTAGTTTGGTGAGCAGATGAATAACCAACTGCCGCAGTGAGGTATTGCCAATGAACGCGCCCGAGAATCTTGTCGGTGTGCCCGATGCGCCGTTCTATCAATCGCTGGGTAACGAAGAGGCGCTCTTCGAGCAGGCCTGGCGACACGGTATGCCGGTGCTGATCAAGGGCCCGACCGGCTGCGGTAAGACCCGTTTCGTACAGTACATGGCGCATCGTCTGAATCTGCCGCTGTACACCGTGGCCTGTCACGACGATTTATCCGCCGCCGATCTGGTCGGCCGCCATCTCATCGGCGCTCAGGGCACCTGGTGGCAGGACGGCCCGCTGACCCGCGCGGTGCGCGAGGGTGGCATCTGCTATCTCGATGAGGTGGTCGAAGCGCGGCAGGACACCGCCGTGGTGCTGCACCCGCTGGCTGACGATCGCCGCGAACTGTTCATCGAACGCACCGGCGAAGCGCTCAAGGCGCCGCCGGGCTTCATGCTGGTGGTCAGCTACAACCCCGGTTACCAGAACCTGCTCAAGGGCATGAAGCCCAGCACCCGGCAGCGCTTCGTCGCCATGCGTTTCGATTACCCATCGGCCGCCGAGGAACAGCGCATCGTCGCCAACGAGGCGCGGGTGGATGCCGCACTGGCCGCGCAGGTGGTCAAGCTCGGGCAGGCGTTGCGTCGCCTCGAACAGCATGATCTGGAGGAAGTCGCCTCGACCCGCCTGCTGATCTTCACCGCACGCATGATCCGTTCCGGCATGAGCCCGCGCGAGGCCTGCATGGCGTGCCTCGCCGAGCCGCTGTCGGATGATCCGCAAACCGTAGCCGCTTTGATGGATGTGGTCGATGTCCACTTCGCATGAACACCCCGCCCTGACGAGCCGCCGGCTGCCGGGCGATCTGGCGATGTGGTTCTTCATCCTCGCCGAGCTGACGGTCTTCGCCATTCTGATTCTGGCGTTCGCCGTCACTCAATTACTAAACGCCGAGACGTTTCGCGAAAGCCGCGCGGCGCTGGACAGCTCCATCGGGCTGGCGCTGACGTTGAGCCTGCTGACCTCCGGTCTGCTTGCCGCGCTGGCGGTGGAGCAGGTGCGCATGGATCGGCCGCGTCGCGGGGCGGCGTTGCTGCTGGCCGCGTTAGCGACGTCCTGCGTCTACGTGGTGCTCAAGCTAAATGAATACAGCCATCTTTCCGGGCTGGGTCTGGGACTCGAACACAGCACCTTCTTCACGCTTTACTGGATTCTCACCGGCTTTCATTTCCTGCACGTATTGCTGGGAATGGTCATCCTCGGCTGGATGGCCGAGCGCTGCCGTCGTCAGACCTACAGAGCTGATGATCTCGCCGGGCTGGAGTCAGGCGTGCTCTATTGGCACATGGTGGATGTGGTCTGGGTGGTGCTGTTCCCGCTGGTCTACGTGATCAACTGACGAGGTCGTGATGTCTGCTTCGAATGTGCTGATTGTTTGCTGGCTAGCGCTGGCCGCACTGTCCACGGCTACGGTGGTGCTCGGCAATGCCGGCTCGACCTTGCTACTCGCTGGCGCAGTGCTGGCCGTCGCGCTATTGAAGGGCTGGGTGATTACCGAGCGCTTCATGGAAATGTGCCACGCTCCCGTCATGTGGCGCTTGCTGATGCTGGGCTGGCCGCTGGTGATGGCGGCTGGGGTGATCCTGACGCTGGTTTGAGTTGTGCCAGGCCGGGCATTGGAAGCTCGCGCTCTGGTGGGCTGAAGCCGACCTGCTGTCCGGTTTCTGGCTGAAGCGAGTAGGGTGGGCCGGGAGGCGTTCCGCTTCAGCCCACCGATATCGGCACTCTTGATCGTCCCCATGCTCCGCATAGGCGCGTTGCGCTGGGCGCTCTGTGTCCGTTTTCAGTATTCCCGCGTACCAGTGCCGTGACGGATGCGTTCTCGCGGCGCGTGGGCCGCACTCTGGTGGGCTGAAGCCCACCCTACAGCCCTGCGGTTTGCCACGCGGGAGCATGGGAACGATCAATACTGCGGTATTCCCGCACCGGAGCATTCTCTTTCCTTCCAAACGGTTTCAGCGAGGTAGGGTGGGCTTCAGCCCACCGATACCGGCAATAGCCTGTACTGCTGCGTCTTTTTACTCCGGCTCAACCTTCGTCTGCCCGTTTTGCATGGGTATCGGTAAAGCCCACCTACAAGACTGGAGACGAAAAGCTCTTGGTTGCCCACACCGGAGCAGTCCCCTCTCCCCGGCAGTTTGTCCCGATTAGAGCGCGGTGTTTTTTGGGGAGAGGGTTAGGGTGAGGGGCTGCCCTTGTTGCCCTGCACCGTCCCCCAAACAAACGCCAAAGTGCTATTTCAACCTTCGATCCAGCCCCTGCCGTGCTCTCAACGCTGCCCCTATACGCCTCATCTAAACCCGACTAAAACGTTTGGTCTTTTTTCTTGATTACCATCAAGCAGGTTTAGATAGCTGCCTTCTTAAACTGGCCACGCCAACGCCATGAGGAGGCGACCATGTCCGAGACCTTTACCAAGGGGATGGCCAGGAATATTTACTTCGGGGGAAGCGTGTTCTTCTTCCTGGTATTCCTAGGCCTGACCTATCACACAGAACAAACCTTCCCAGAACGAACGAATGCATCGGAATTGACCGAGGCGGTAGTGCGCGGAAAAGAGGTCTGGGAAAACAACAACTGCATCGGCTGCCACAGCCTGCTGGGCGAAGGTGCTTACTTCGCGCCGGAGCTGGGCAATGTCTTTGTTCGTCGTGGCGAAGATGCGGCGTTCAAGCCCTTCCTGGCCGCCTGGATGAAGGCGCAGCCGCTGGGCGCCCCGGGACGCCGCGCGATGCCGCAATTCAACCTGAGCGAGCAGGAAGTCGACGATCTGGCGGAGTTCCTCAAATGGACTTCGAAGATCGATACCAACAACTGGCCGCCAAACAAGGAGGGCTAAGAGATGAGCATCATGAATCCGCATCTCAAATTCCAATCGCAAGCGGTCGCCAAACCCTACTTCGTGTTCGCGCTGATCCTGTTCGTCGGGCAGATCCTGTTCGGCCTGATCATGGGCCTGCAGTACGTCGTCGGTGACTTCCTGTTCCCACTGCTGCCATTCAACGTGGCGCGGATGGTTCACACCAACCTGCTGATCGTCTGGTTGCTGTTCGGCTTCATGGGCGCGGCCTACTACCTCATTCCCGAGGAAGCAGACCGTGAACTGCACAGCCCGAAACTGGCCATCATCCTGTTCTGGGTGTTCGCCGCAGCCGGCGTGCTGACTATCCTCGGCTACCTGTTCGTTCCTTACGCCGGGCTGGCGGAGATGACCGGCAACCACCTGCTGCCGACCATGGGCCGGGAGTTCCTGGAGCAGCCGACGATCACCAAGATCGGCATCGTGCTGGTTGCCCTGGGCTTTCTCTACAACGTCGGCATGACCATGCTCAAAGGTCGCAAGACCGTGATCAGCACGGTGATGATGACCGGTCTGATCGGCCTGGCGGTGTTCTTCCTGTTCGCCTTCTACAACCCGGAAAACCTGGCGCGCGACAAGTACTACTGGTGGTTCGTGGTGCACCTGTGGGTGGAAGGTGTGTGGGAACTGATCATGGGTTCGATGCTGGCCTTCGTCCTGATCAAGATCACCGGTGTCGACCGTGAAGTGATCGAGAAGTGGCTCTACGTGATCATCGCCATGGCCCTGATCACCGGCATCATCGGTACCGGCCACCATTTCTTCTGGATCGGTGCGCCCGAGGTCTGGTTGTGGTTGGGTTCGATCTTCTCCGCTCTTGAGCCGCTGCCCTTCTTCGCCATGGTGCTGTTCTCGCTGAACATGGTGAACCGTCGCCGTCGGCAACACCCGAACAAGGCCGCATCGCTCTGGGCTATCGGTACGACTGTAACGGCGTTCCTCGGTGCCGGCGTGTGGGGCTTCCTGCATACCCTGGCTCCGGTGAACTACTACACCCACGGTTCGCAGCTGACTGCCGCCCATGGCCACCTGGCTTTCTACGGCGCCTACGCGATGATCGTCATGACCATGATCAGCTACGCCATGCCGCGTCTGCGTGGTCTGGGTGAAGCACCGGATGCACGGGCTCAGCGCATCGAAGTGTGGGGCTTCTGGCTGATGACGCTGTCGATGGTTGCCATCACCCTGTTCCTCACCGCCGCTGGCGTGGTGCAGGTCTGGCTGCAACGCATCCCGGCGGACGGCGCGGCGATGTCCTTCATGAATACCGCCGACCAACTGGCCATCTTCTTCTGGCTGCGGTTGATCGCCGGGGTGTTCTTCCTGGTCGGGCTGGTCTGCTACCTGTACAGCTTCAGGCAGCGTGGCCGGGTCACCGCGGACGTGCCAGCAGCCGTTGCTGCAGCCTGAGTCTGATGTGAAGTGAAACGACGGCCCGGCTGACTCCAGCGGGCCGTCGTCGTTTTCAAACTGCGTTAGGGGCCGTTGACGTATCGCTCCCGGACCGAAGGGTTGCGCGGCTAGCGACGAACATCGACAGACCCTATGGAGTGATCGCAATGGCCTTTACCATCGAAGTGGAAGAGTGGGTCGGTAGCGTCTGGCACCGTTTCATCACCCGCCGCGCCAGTCCCGATTTTCCCGAGGCGTGCGTCGAGCTGGAGAGCATGCAGCGGCCCCTGTCGGTCCTGTTCCGGGCCATGGGCGGCGCCAGCGGCATCGGTGTCGAGGCCGCCAATGCGCGCGACATGATGCTGCGGCGCAACCTGCTGCAACAGGTCGCCGGCACCTGCAAGCAACTGCCGGTCGCCTGGTGCGACGCGAGCAACCTGCGCTTGCCGCAGCGTCTTGCGGTCTATCCGGAAGTTTCTCTCAATCAGGATCTGTATCGCTGGCTGGCGCTGCTCGCGGCGCAGGCGGGCGAGATGCGCCACTGGGCGCGCGACAATCAGCGCTGGACCCGGACCATTCTCCAGCGCTTCCCCGCCATGCGGCCGCGCTATGAGCGATTGGTCGAAGCGCACCTGCAATTGCGGCCCGACCCGGCCACGCTGCCGCGCGCTGAGGCCGCACTGGAACGCGCGCTCTGCCAAGCATTGCGCGAGCCAGGCAGTGTCGAGCAGTTTCCACGTAGCGAAGTGGCACCCTGGCCGCTGCCGATGTGGCTGTACCCGGCCGAAAACCTCGGCGTGCCGCAAGCCACCGAGCTGGGCGAGGAAGACCAGGACAACACTCTTCAGGCACCGCCTACCGAGCAGAAAGGCATGCGCAAACGCGCCAAGCGGGTCGAAGAAACCACCGGCAAGGGCGGCCTGATGCTGTTCCGCCTGGAGAATCTGTTCAGCTGGTCCGAGCACGTCGAACTGGATCGCCAGGGCGATGACAGCGAAAACGAGGACGCCTCGCGCGTCGCCGAGGATCTCGATGAAATCGCCATGTCGCGCCAGCGCATGCGCAAGGGTGGTGGCCTCAAGCTGCACCTCGATCTGCCGCCGTCGGATGTGGACGATATTCCGCTCGGCGATGGCATCAAGTTGCCTGAGTGGGACTATCGCAAGCAGCGCCTGCAGGATGATTTCGTCAGCCTGCAGATGATGCTGCCGCGCGGCTCGGAGCCCAGGGGCCTGCCGCTGCGGCTGAGCCCGCTGGCGCGCAAGCTGCGCCGGCAATTCGAGAATCTGCGCAATGACCGTCAATGGCTGCGCGGCCAGCCGCAAGGCTCCGAGCTGGACATGCAGGCGTGGCTGGATTTCCACGTCGAGCGTCAGCATGGCCAGTGCGCTGAGCGCGGGTTGTTCATGGAGCAGCGGCAGAACCGTCGTGACCTGGCCTGTCTGCTGCTGGCGGATCTGTCGATGTCTACCGATGCGCACCTGGATGACGAGCACAAGGTGATCGACGTCATCACCGACAGCCTGCTGCTGTTCGGCGAGGCGCTCTCGGCGGTCGGCGATGAGTTCGCGCTGTACGGCTTCTCCTCGCTGCGCAGGCAGCAGGTGCGCATGCAAGAACTCAAGAGCTTCAAACAACGCTACGGCGACGACACCCGCGGGCGTATCCAGGCGCTCAAGCCCGGCTATTACACGCGCATGGGCGCGGCGATTCGCCAGGCCACCGAGCTGCTCGGCAATTGCAAGCAACGGCGCAAGCTGCTGTTGCTGGTTACCGACGGCAAGCCCAACGACCTGGATTTGTATGAGGGTCGCTATGGCGTCGAAGATACGCGCCAAGCGGTACTCGAAGCCCGGCGCCAGGGCCTGGTGCCGTTCTGCATCACCATCGACCAGGAAGCTGGCGATTACTTGCCGTACATGTTCGGCGCCAACGGCTACACCCTGATCAAGGAACCGCAACAACTGCCGTTCCGCCTGCCGCAGCTGTACAAGCAGTTGACGAAGGGGTGAAGGGGCAAGTTGGAATTAAAAGCTGGATGGCGGCTTTGAGAGCCGCGGTGTTCCGCTTCGGCCCGGTGTTGCCGGGCTTGGTGGGCTTGGTGGGCTGAAGCCCACCCTACCGGATCGTGCAGAGTAATCCCGTAGTCTCGTAGGGTGGGCTTCAGCCCACCAGCCTATTCAACGGGCGGTGTTCCGCTTCAGCCCACCATTCCCGCTTCCCCGCTAGAAAAGATTTCGCGGCAGCCAGACGATCATTGCCGCGCAGAAGACGGTGAGCCCAATACAGAACCAGAAGAACTTGCGTTGGCGGCGCTCGCCGGCGGTATCGGCGTGCGCGGGGAGGGGCATGCCGCAGTGGCTGCACTCGGCTTCTTTCGGTGGGTTGGGTTGCTGGCAGTACAGGCACAGGGGCATGGCGGCGTCCTCGTTACGTCGGGTCCAGCTTGCCACGCGTGGCGGTCGATTGAGGTTGACCGCAATCAACCGCCGGATAAACCGCTGGCCCAGCCGGACGGGCACGGGGCGCAGCTCCGATCACTCGAATTGTTCGAGGCGCTGGGGGTCGAGAATGGTGATCTGCCGGCCGTCCTGGGTGATGATCCCTTCGTCGATCAGGCGGCGGATGATCCGCGAAAAGGTCTCCGGCTGGATCGACAGGTGGCCGGCGATCAGTTGCTTGGCCATCGGCAGCTCGAAGCTGTTGCCGTCGCCCTTCAATCGCGCCAGCTGGGTCATCAGGTAGCGCACCACGCGGTGGGTGGCGTTCTTCAGCGACAGCGTTTCGATCTCGTTGATGCGCTGGTGCAGCCGCACGCTCAGCTTGCCGAGCAGGGCGAAGGACAGCTTTTGGTTCGCTTCCAGCAGGCGCATGTAGGCCGTGTTGGAGAACCGATAGACCTGGCTCGGACAAACGGCCTGGGCCGAGGCGACGTAGTTGGGCGTATCCATAAGCATCATCGCTTCGGCAAAGGTCTGGCGATTGCCTATCACCTCGAAAACCTTTTCCTGGCCGTCCGGGGTCAGGCGGTAGATCTTGATCGCGCCGGAAATCACGAAGTAGAACGAGTGAGCCGGTTCGCCCTGATGAAAGAGGTTATCGCCCTTGTCGAGATTGAGCAGCTGGCTGGCGCCCATCAGTTCGTCCATTTGCTGATCGTTCAGCGGTTCGAATAGATGGTGGCTACGAAGGATCTGGTTGTGTACGCGATGAAGCACCATGCAAGGCATCCTGTTTTCTAATAATTGGCCATCCGCAACCTGCCTGCTTGAGGCGGTAACGCGGCGCTGATTCGGTACTGAGCCTAGCGCAGCCGCATGGCTCGAGTATTGATGCAGGCCAGTGTTCAGGTCGTACGGCGCCGGCGCTGCATCGTGGATCGTTTCAATGATCGGCTGTTGCCGATTCGCTCCAATGCGGCGCGGCGAACACGTCGGGGTAGCGTTGCAGCGTAGCCAGAACGAGCTGCGCGCCCTGTTCCTTCTCAGCAGTTTCGGCCAGCGCCTTGGCGCCCTTGAGCAAATCGGCCAGCAGGCCATGCAGCGCGGCATCGGCTTGCTCGGACAGCTCGCAGTTGGCGATCAGAAACGAGACGTTGTCTTCGACAGCGGTCTGCAGCTGCTTCGCCGCCTGTGCATCGATCGGTCGTGCCGAGCCGTCCGGCAATACGCCCTCCGCCGCGTCACGCAGTTGCGTCATGCCTTTGCGCAAGGCGGCGTCGGTCGGCCATTGCTGATCGCCAGTGGCAGGTGCCGCCGCAGCGTGACCGTCATGGGCGTGATGGTGGGGAGCGGCCGCCTGAGCGGTGTCGACGACCATATCGAGTGCCACGCCGCTGGCCAGTGCCAGCATCGACGCCATCGCTAGGCCCCATGCCAAAGGTTGGATAACTGCTTTCATATCGCCTCCGATGCCGCTGAATCAGTGCGCCGCTGCGTTGACGAACAGGATGTTGTTCTCCAGATGGATGTGCTGCATCAGGTCGCCACGCAGTTCCTCCAGCCCGCGATAAAGCGCGCGCCAGGTGGTGCAGGCGTTCGCCGGCGGGGTGATGTCGTGGGTTAGCTCGGCCAGGCGCTCCAGGGCGGCACCGTGCTGATCGTGTTCGTAGCGCATCACAGCGATCGGACCCTGAGTCTGCGGCAGCTGAATATTGCGGCGCAGCATCGGGAAGAGGATCTGCTCCTCCTTGAGCATGTGGCTTTCGAGTTCCTGTTGCATGGTCCACAGGTGTTCGGCGAGACCGGTCGGGCAGTCCGCCTTGTTGCCATGCACCTGCTCAACGCGGCTGGCCAGGCGGATCAATTCGGGGAACTGTTCGCGATGGCGTTCATGAAAGCGTTCGAGAAGATGATCGATGAGAGTGTCGGCCGGCTCGCTCCGCCAATCCGGTTCGTCCGTCGGAGTGCTCTGCAGCGCGGCGAGTTCGTCTGCGATGGCCTCTGCATCGAGGCTGCGCTGCTGGGCTGCATCGCGTAGCGGGGTGTTGCCACCGCAGCAGAAATCCAGCTTGTACTGGCGAAACACGCGTGTGGCGCCAGGAATGAGGCAGGCCAGGCTGCCCAGGGTTTGCTCGGTAAGCGCGGTGGTCATGGGAAATTCCGTGGTTTGGGTTGGCCGACTAGGTTGATTCAGCTAGCGCAAGCCTTGTGCCATACGCAACCCATTGATTATTAATCGGAAAAAATCCCTGCTGGTGAAAGTTACCCAAGCAGTTTAGGGTTGAAAAAACCTTGAGGGTATTTGAAACCATGATGGAAGAAGCGCTACTGGCCGACCTTGTCACTGAATTGCCGAACGCCGTTCGACTGCAACGGCTGGTGCACACGCTGCATGAGCGTTTTCGCTGTGGCGCGGTGGTGCTGCTGCGCCTGGACGAGGACACGCTGCGCCCGCTGGCGGCGGTGGGGCTGGTGCAGGAAGCTCTGGGCCGGCGCTTCGTCGTGGCCCAGCATCCGCGGCTCGCCGCCATCCTTTCGCAACGCGAACCCGCCTGGTTCGAGCCCGACAGCCGTTTGCCCGATCCCTACGATGGCCTGCTCGACGAGCATGTCGGCGAACCCTTGCCAGTGCACGATTGCATGGGCGTCAGCCTGTTCGTGGAGGGCAAGCTGTGGGGCGCGCTGACCCTCGATGCGCTGCACGCCGGCACCTTCGATGACGAGGCGCGACGCGACCTGCAGCGCTATACGCTGGTGATCGAGGCGGCGATCCGCATCACCCGGCTGGAGCATGAAAATCGCGGCCTGCGCCTGTCCCGCAGCGATGTGCTGGAAACCACCCAAGTGCCGGGCGACGGCGAAATTCTGGGGCAGAGCCAAGTGATTGCCGAATTGCTGCGCGAGCTGGAAGTGGTGGCCGACTCCGAGCTGCCGGTGCTGCTGCTGGGCGAGACCGGCGTCGGCAAGGAGCTGTTCGCCCGCTGGCTGCATCGCCATTCGCGGCGCCGGAACAAGCCGCTGGTGCTGGTCAATTGCGCTGCATTGCCCGAATCGTTGGCTGAAAGCGAGCTGTTCGGTCATGTCAAAGGCGCGTTCTCCGGCGCGACTACCGATCGGCCTGGCCGTTTCGACGCAGCCAACGGCGGCACCCTGTTGCTCGACGAAGTGGGCGAGCTGCCGCTGGTCGTTCAGGCCAAGCTGTTGCGCACCCTGCAGAACGGTGAGATTCAGCGACTCGGCGCTGACAAGCCGCGTCAGGTCGACGTGCGGATCATTGCCGCAACCAACCGCAACCTGCGTGAAAGCGTGCGCGATGGGCACTTTCGCGCCGATCTCTATCATCGCCTGTCAGTCTATCCGGCGCCGATCCCGCCGCTGCGTGAGCGCGGCAACGATGTGCTGATCCTGGCCGGTTACTTCCTCGAGCTGAATCGTGCCCGGCTGGGGTTGCGCAGCATGCGTCTGTCTCCCGCCGCGGAACGAGCCCTGCTGGGCTATGCCTGGCCGGGCAACGTGCGCGAACTGGAGCACGTGATCAGCCGCGCGGCGCTGCGGCTGCTTAGCCGGGGTGCGTCGCGCAGCGAGATTCTCACGCTGGAGCCCGACCTGTTGGACCTGGACAGCACGCAGTCCGCCTCGCTCACGCCGGTCGCCGATCCGCAGCCGCTGCCAACCGAAGCCGAGATCGTCTCGCTTCGCGAAGCGGTCGATAACGCCCAGCGCCAAGCCATCGTTCGCGCGCTGGAAGCCAGTGGTGAGAACTGGGCGAAGGCAGCACGGCTGCTCGAAGTGGATTCCAGCAACCTGCACAAGCTGGCAAGGCGGCTGAAACTGAAGTAAGCGCAGGGGACTGAAGACATTTGAAAGCCGTGTGTCGCTTGGTGTGAATGGGTGAGCCATCACAAGGGTCTACCACCCATCACTCAACGAGACGAGGACACGACATGGCTCTGGATCAAGAAGCGTTCGAAGCGTTGCTGTCGGAAGTACGGGTGCATGCTGATCGCGCGGCCAGCGAAAACGACCCTCAGCACTACCGCGCCGCCTTCGAAGCCAGCCTCAAGGCCATGCAGTTGCTGGCCGATGAGTCCGGCGCCTGGCGGCAAATGGTGGCGCGCGCCACCGAAGAGTTCGAGGGCGACGAGGGGATCTAGCGAAGCACGAGGCTGAACTGTGCACTTGCATGTGCGCGCCCTGTCACACCCGCGTCGCCCGGATGTAGGAACGGGCATGCTCGCGAAGCCCTTGAGTTCCGTTCGCGAGCAAGCTCGCTCCTACCGGTCAGCCGTAGGCGGGTGCAATCCGCCGAGCAGAATTAAAGTCCCTTGAATCTAGCGGTTTCATCCGCCCTGCGATTTGGTATGCCACGCGCAAGCCGTATGCACGTGTACTAGACAGCCGGTCGACACACCTGTTTGGTGGGCTGAAACGGAGCGCCGCCCGGCCCACCCTACGGGTCAGGAACAGCGCAGACTTCGAGCCACTGCCTTGTAGGGTGGGCTTCCGCCCACCAGCGGTGCCAAGGCGGAATGAATTCCGCCCTACAAAGCACATGCCGATGAATCATCCGTACTGCCGCGCCGCGGCCACCTTGACCTTCATCAATGCCGACCTCCGGTCGGCTACCTAGACTGCCGGCTTTCCGTCCTCCCTGGGCGGGCGCCATAGCCACTGGCACGGCGCGCATGTATTCGAATGTCTAGGAGTTGCCATGCACCTGGTCTGCCCGGCAGGAAGCCTGCCCGCGCTGAAGGCCGCCGTCCAGCAGGGCGCCGATGCCATCTATGTCGGTTTTCGAGACGACACCAATGCCCGCCATTTCGCCGGTCTCAATCTGGATGAGAAGCAGCTCGACAAGGGTTTGCAGCTGATTCGCGAGAAGCGCCGCGAGCTCTATGTCGCCGTCAATACCTATGCCCAGCCGGAAGGCTGGCCGCGCTGGCAGCGTGCGGTGGACCAGGCTGCGGACCTGGGCGTCGACGCGCTGATCGCCGCCGACCCCGGCGTGCTGGGCTATGCCGCTAAGCGTCATCCGCAGCTCAATTTGCATCTTTCTGTTCAGGGCTCAGCGACCAACGCCGCGGCGCTGACCTTTTACCAACAGCGCTACAACATCAAGCGCGCCGTGCTGCCGCGGGTTTTGTCGCTCAAACAGGTCAAGCAGGTCGCCGCCAGCAGTCCGGTACCGATCGAGGTCTTCGCTTTCGGCAGCCTGTGCATCATGGCCGAAGGGCGCTGCCATCTGTCCTCCTACCTCACCGGCGAGTCGCCGAACCTGTGCGGGGTCTGCTCGCCAGCCAAGGCGGTGCGCTGGAGCGAGGAGCCCGAAGGCTTGACCTCGCGGCTGAACAATGTGCTGATCGATCGCTACGCCGAAGGCGAATCGGCCGGTTATCCGACGCTGTGCAAGGGCCGCTTCATGGTCAATGGCGAGCGTTTCCATGCCTTGGAAGAGCCCACCAGCCTGAACACCCTCGACCTGATTCCCGAACTCGCCAGCATCGGCGTCACTGCGATGAAGATCGAAGGCCGCCAGCGCAGCCCGGCTTATGTCGAGCAGGTCACCCGGGTCTGGCGCGCGGCGCTGGACTCCTACCTGCAGGCCCCCCAGCGTTATGCCGTCCAATCTGGGTGGCGCGAGGTGCTCGATGGGCTTTCCGAGGGCTCGCAAACGACGCTCGGCGCCTACCACCGGGCCTGGCAATGAACGAGGAGCCAACCATGAAACTCAGCCTCGGCCCCGTGCTGTTTTACTGGGATCGCCAGCGCACGCTGGAATTTTATGCCGACATGGCCAGCGCGCCGCTGGATGTCATCTATCTGGGCGAGACCGTCTGCTCCAAGCGTCGCGACATGGGGCTGGACGACTGGATTGGGTTGGCGCGCGAACTGGCCCAGCAGTCGACGGCGCAACTGGTGCTGTCCGGTCTCACGCTGGTCGAGGCGGCGTCCGAGCTGTCCAGCTTGCGCCGGCTCTGCGACAACGGCGAGCTGCTGGTGGAGGCCAACGACCTGGGCGCGGTGCATTACCTGTCCGAAAAGGGCCTGCCTTTCGTCGGCGGTCCGGCATTGAATCTCTATAACGGCCATGCCCTGGCCGAACTGGTCAGGAGCGGCATGCAGCGCTGGGTGCCGCCGGTGGAAATCTCCGGGGCGATGATCCGGGATGCGCGCGCGCAGCTGTCGCGGCTCGATGTGCCAGTTCCAGAAATCGAAATCTTCGCCTACGGCCACCTGCCGCTGGCTTACTCGGCGCGCTGCTTCACCGCCCGCGCGGAAAACCGGCCGAAGGATGACTGCCAGTTCTGCTGCCAGAACTACCCCGAAGGTATTCCGTTGCTGAGCCAGGAAGGCGAGGCGCTGTTCACCATTAATGGCATCCAGACCATGTCGGCATCGGTCAGCAATCTGCTGGCGGACTACCCGGCATTGGTGGAAAGCGGCGCTGACCTGTTGCGTCTGAGCCCGCGCGCTTCGGGTATGACCGAGGTGATTGCGGCCTTCGATACGGTGCGCAAGGGCGGCCTTCCACCGCTGGCCTTGGATGGTTGCAACGGCTACTGGCATGGTCAGCCGGGCATGCTGCGCGCAGAGGAGGCCGGACTATGCTGAAGCCGCGCGCGCACCTGTTGAAACTGGGCGAGCGCCTGCTGCCACTGGCCGCACGGACGCCGTTTTTGCTGCAGCGCATCGCGTTGGAACGCAGCCTCAATCAGGTCTTCGCCGAGCCGCTGGCTGATGACGCCTTCCAGGCACTGGAGGGTCGCTGGATGCGCCTGGAGGTCGTCGACCTCAAGCTCGCCTGGTGCCTGAGCTGCGACCGGCAGAAGCTGCGCATTGCCGAACAGGCGCCGGTGCAGGTGACTATTCGCGGTAACTGGCGGGAGTTTTTGCTGCTGGCTAGCCGTCAGGAAGATCCGGACACGCTGTTCTTCCGTCGTCGGCTGGTGATCGAGGGCGACACCGAGCTGGGGCTAGCGATCAAGAATCTGATCGACAGCCTGGACCCGGACATGCTGCCGCCCTGGCTGTGGAAAGTCCTGCAAGGCGCCGGCGCTCAAGCTCGTATGGCTGAATTCATTCGGCCGCAGCTTTTGTAAAGGCCGAACGAGTTCTGCTAGACCGAATACAGCCGGGGGCGCGGTTTCATGCGGTCGCTGGCGATGATGCTGCACATGTCTTCGAACAGCGCGTCCGCTTCGGCCTCGGAGCAGTCTTCGCGATAGCGCTTGCGCAGGCCGTAGCTGCTGAGCGTGATATGGACGTTGGCGATCACGTCGTGCTGCGCCAGACAGGCGCGTGCGCAATGCAGCGGGCAGCCGTCGATAGCCAGAATCGGTCGGCCCGAGTTGGCCTTGTTGACCAGTGAACTGACCCGTCCACCGACACCGGCAATGCACGACATCTCCGCCAGCCCGGCGCGATCGAGGCGCACCGCGAGGGTATTGGCCAGCTGCGCCACGTTGGAGCAACCCGAGCAGGAGTAGACCAGCGGAAGTAGCGGCGTCGACATAGCGTTCTCCATTTCGGTAAGGCGATTGGCAGTATCGCGGCTGGGGCGGCCAGCGCATTTGACGATCATCAAGACCTGAGGCGATTGGCCGCAGGTCACTCCTGATAGGCGGCCAGGCCCCGACTGTCGAGGATCTCGATGCGCCGACGTTGCACGCTGATCATTCCCGACTCGATCAGCCGGTGCAGGATGCGCGAAAAGGTCTCCGGCTGGATGCCCAGCTTGGACGCGATCAGGCGCTTGGGCACGTCGAGGGTGACCACGCCGCTGTCGTCTTCCTGCGATTGGTAGAGAAAACGCACCACGCGGTGGCTGGCGTTGGCCAGCGTCAGGGTGTCGATCTCGTTCATGCGCTGGTGCAGGCGGATGCTCAGGGTAGCGAGGATGTCGAGGCAGATGCTCGGGTGCTCTTCGAGCATCCGGCGGTAATGCTGGCCGTGCAGGCTGGCGACGAGACTGGCCTTGAGCGCCGTGGCACTGACCGGATAGTTCGGGGTGCCGGTGAACAGCAGCGCTTCGGCGAAGGATTCACCGCCGCGGATCACTTCCACCAGCTTTTCCTGGCCGTCGCAGACCACGCGATGCAGCTTCACCTGGCCGCTGAACAGGAAATAGAAGCGCTCGGCCTTGTCGCCCTGGTGAAACAGAGAGGCGCCGGCCGACAGCCGTTTGAGATTGGCCGATGCACAAACCTCCTGCAAAGCCGCCTCCGGTAAACGGCTGAACAAGTGGTGGCGGCGAAGCTCCGCAACAAGTGATGTTTCGCTGAGCATGGTTCCTCCGCCGGTACGAGTCCGGGATTGTTTGAGGTTGCATCCTATGAGCCTGGGTCATGCCCCTTCCTTGATCGCGGACAAGATCGCCAGCTGTAGGTGACTCAGCGGCGCTTTGAAAAACACTTGTCACGAATTGACGATGGTCAATTCGTTTCGATCGAGGATTCTTTAGATTTCACATCATGTTGTGTTTATTTGTTTGCGGTTAACTACATATGGTGATGAAGGCATGATGTTCAGGCCCGAGGGAAGGAATCATCCAGTCTCGCTACGCAAGCGTGACGGGCGGCTGGTGGCGTTCGAACTGGACAAGATCGGCGCAGCCATCATGGCGGCGGGCCTCGCAACCGGTGAGTTCGATTCGGCCGTTGCCCAGACGCTGGCTGCGCAGGTGCTGACGCGGTTGTCGCAACGCGTGGTCGAAGTGGAACAGGCGCAGGATGCCGTCGAGCATGTGCTGATGGAAGCGGGGCATTACGCAACGGTGCGCGCTTATATCGTCTATCGCGAGCGGCATGGGCGTCTGCGGCGCGACCGCAAGGCCATCGTCGATGTCGCGTCTTCAATGAACGAATACCTCTCTCGCGAGGACTGGCGGGTGCGGGCCAACGCCAACCAGGGCTATTCGCTGGGCGGGCTGATTCTCAACGTGTCCGGCAAGGTCACTGCCAACTACTGGCTGGACGAGGTCTACAGCGCCGAGATCGGCACCGCGCATCGCGAGGGCGACCTGCATATCCATGACCTCGACATGCTCGCCGGCTACTGCGCCGGCTGGTCGCTGCGCTCGTTGCTCAACGAGGGCTTCAACGGCATTCCCGGGCGGGTCGAGGCCGGCCCGCCGAAGCACCTGTCCAGCGCGCTGGGGCAGATGGTCAATTTCCTCGGCACGCTGCAGAACGAGTGGGCCGGCGCCCAGGCGTTCAGCTCCTTCGATACCTATCTGGCGCCTTTCGTGCGCAAGGACAACCTGAGCTATGGCGAAATCCGCCAGGCCATTCAGGAGTTCATCTACAACCTCAACGTACCTTCGCGCTGGGGTACGCAGACGCCTTTCACCAATCTGACCTTCGACTGGGTGTGCCCCGAAGACCTGCGCGAGCAGATCCCTTACATCGGCGGCGAGGAAATGCCGTTCGCCTATGGTGATTTGCAGGCTGAGATGGAGCTGATCAACCGCGCCTATATAGAAGTGATGCAGGCTGGCGATGGCCTGGGCCGGGTGTTCACCTTCCCGATCCCGACCTACAACATCACCCACGATTTCCCCTGGAACAGCGAAAACGCCGATCGCCTGTTCGAGATGACGGCACGCTACGGCCTGCCGTATTTCCAGAACTTCCTTAATTCGGACATGCAGCCCAACCAGGTGCGTTCCATGTGCTGTCGCTTGCAGCTGGACGTGCGCGAGCTGCTCAAGCGTGGCGGCGGGCTATTCGGGTCCGCCGAGCAGACCGGCTCGCTGGGGGTGGTGACCATCAGCTGCGCGCGCCTGGGCTACCTGCATCAGGGTGACCGCCGCGGGTTGTACGAGCACCTCGATGCGCTGCTGGAGATGGCCAAGGAAAGTCTCGAGGTCAAGCGCAAGGTCATCCAGCATCACATGGATGCCGGACTCTATCCCTACACCAAGCGTTACCTCGGCACCCTGCGTAACCATTTCTCCACCATCGGCGTGAACGGCCTGCACGAGATGGTGCGCAATTTCACCGAGGACGCTGAAGGTCTGCACACGCTAGCCGGCCGCACCTTGGCCATCGAGCTGCTGGACCATGTGCGGGCGGTGCTGGTGCGCTTCCAGGAAGAAACCGGCCACCTCTATAACCTGGAGGCGACGCCGGCCGAAGGCACAACCTACCGCTTCGCCAAGGAAGACCGCAAGCGCTTCCCGGACATCCTGCAGGCGGGTACGGCCGAGGCACCGTACTACACCAATTCCTCGCAGCTGCCGGTGGGCTTTACCGACGATCCGTTCGAGGCGCTGCAACTGCAGGACGAGCTGCAAACCAAGTACACCGGCGGCACCGTGTTGCACCTGTACATGGCCGAACAGATTTCGTCGGCCCAGGCCTGCAAGAACCTGGTGCGCAAGGCGCTCGGGCGTTTCCGTCTGCCTTATCTCACGATCACTCCGACGTTCTCGATCTGTCCGGTGCACGGCTACCTGAGCGGCGAGCATGAGTTCTGCCCGAAATGCGATGAGGCGCAGCTGGCCAAACAGACCAGCTGCGGCTGCCCGGCCTGATTCCTGTAGGAGCGAGCTTGCTCGCGATCAACGCATCTGCGGTTCGCGAGCAGGGGACTGGGCGTCCCCCTCGCTCCTACAACAACGTTCACCCATCCGTTAGAAAAAGGAGAGATACATGAAAGCCACCCAACTGCCCGAAGCCCAACGCCAGCGCTGCGAAGTCTGGACCCGCGTCATGGGTTATCACCGTCCGGTTGCCGCATTCAATCCGGGCAAGCAGTCCGAGCACCATGAGCGTCAGCACTTCACCGAGGCGGCCGCCCGGGTAGCCGCGGAGTGACGGCAAGCCTGCGGGTCGGAGGGATGGTCCCCCTGACCACTCTGGATTTTCCCGATCACCTGGCCTGCGTGCTGTTCTGCCAGGGCTGCGGCTGGCGCTGCCGTTATTGCCACAACCCGCAGCTGATCCCGACCTGCGGCGCCGATGAACACCGCTGGGATGATGTGCTGGGGTTTCTCGAACAACGTGTCGGATTGCTCGAAGCGGTGGTCTTCAGCGGCGGCGAGCCTACCCTGCAATTGGCGCTGCCGGATGCCATCGATCAGGTCCGCGCGCTGGGATTCAAGGTCGGCCTGCACAGTGCCGGTATCAAGCCGAAGCTGTTCCGTCAGGTTTTGCCGCTGGTGGATTGGGTGGGATTCGATATCAAGGCGCTGCCCGAACACGGCCCGTTGATCACGGGTGTCGAAGGCAGTGGTGCAGCCAACTGGAAAAGTCTTGAGCACCTGTTGGAAAGTGAGGTCGCCCATGAATGCCGTACCACGGTGCATTGGCACCTGTTCGATGCCGAGCGCCTGCTGGACATGGCCCAACGCTTGAGGGCGCTGGGCGTCGATCGTTTCGCCGTGCAATGCGTGCGCACCGCACGGATGCTCGACGGGAGTCTGCCGGACAGCCGCGCACCCCATGATCAGCTGCGTCTGTGGGAGCGCATGGGAAAGCTGTTCCCCTCATTCGTATTGCGCGGTTGAGCGAGCGCCTTATCGGTGTATGACGCGTAGGGTGCGCTTCGCGCACCGCCACCTCGTACAAGCTTATTGGCGGAGCGCAAGGCATCGGTGGGCTGAAGCCCACCCTACAGCAGGCGGGCTTCCGCAGTGTAGGGTGGGCCGGGCGGCGTTCCGTTTCAGCCCACCAAATAATGGCTACAGGCCGGCTCGTCTCTCAGCTCCAGCCCCAGAACTGCAGGTACCAACCATAGCCGACAGCAGTGCCCAGGCCCACACAGGCAAAGACGGTCAGTCGGCGCAGGCCGTTGGCGCCGTGACGGCTGACCACATGTTCGAGCGGCCAGAAGATGTTGCGATCGACCAGCCATTCGGCGGCGGTCTGCTTGAACGAAATGAACCAGGGGCTGACCGTCCACTGGAAGCGCCCATCGCCAGCCCGATCATGCTGAACAGCAGCGTACTGTCCCAACGACCCTGCTGCGGCTGATCGCCGACGATGAGCAATCGGATGTCAGCGTGTATCCGTCGGAGCAGCGCCAAGGAAAACCTGATTGAGTGCCGCGGCCGTTGGTGAGTCTGGAAAAGCATCGAACCGGCCATTTGCCAGAGCCTGAGCTGCGTTATGAAAGCCATTCCATGCCGCGCGTGCCAAAGCTCCGCCAACGCTGATTCGTCTGACGCCCAGGTCCGATAGCTCGCTCACCGTTAGTTCACTATTCCAACCAATCAGTATGTTGACGGGCTTTGGCGCCACGGCCGAGACGACAGTCGCGATCTCATCGCGGGTTCTGATCCCTGGCGCATACAGGCAGTCGGCACCTGCTTCGGCATAGGCTTGCAGACGTTTGATCGTGTCCGGAAGATCGAGGCGCCCGACGAAGAAGTTTTCCGCACGAGCGACCAAAAGCGTGTTGGTGCCGCTTGCATCGATTGCTTTGCGTGCCGCGCGGACGCGCTCCACCGCCTCTTGAACATCCCGAACGGGCGCCCGCGTATCGCCCGTCGAGTCCTCGATCGAGAAACCGGCCACACCGGTTGCCACTACGAGCTGTGTGCTTTCGAAAACGTCGCTGGGTGCTTCGCCGAACCCGCACTCGAAGTCCGCATTGATTGGCAGATGAGTGGCCTGCACCATACTCCGTATGTGTTCCAGAACGGCATCGCGCTTCATATATCCGTCCGGTTTCGCGCAGGACCAGGCATGGCCAGAACTCGTCGTCGCCAATGCCTTGAATCCCATGCCTGTAAGCAACTGCGCGCTGCCGGCATCCCAGGGATTGGGCAGTACGAAGCACCCGGACTCATGCAGCTTCCAAAACGATTCGCGCTTTTCGGAGGCACTGGGAATGATCATATGAACACCTTTCGTTGCCGTGCGGGCTGGGTCAGGGAACACCGAATGCCGATTCAGCCTGGTAAGCGTTGTGAAGCAAATCCATGAGCGGCTTCGATTCTTCGAGGGTGCTGGATCCAATAGCCGTAACCGCTACCCCGGGCGTCCAAGAGTTCATGATTGCAGCCCCGGAAAAATTCGCCACATCGGCGGGGCTGATTTCTTCGTGACGCTGCGGAACATCAAGGCGGGCTAACTGGCGCTGAATTATTCCCATCATGGTCCCTGTCAATATTTGCGCTTTGGGCCAAACGACGGACCGGCCATCCCAAAAGACAAGATTCCAAATCGTCGCCTCACTTAACCTGCCGTGCCGATCGGTAAACGCGGCGTCATCGAAGCCCTGCTCGACAGCCCGGTGCAAGTAATAGGTCTTCGCTCCCTCGCCGACGTGTTTGATAGATGGGAGAAACCTTTCATGCTCCACGATGCCAAGGCGCACCGGGCCTGACGGGCCGTTGAACGGCAGGCCTGTGCGCACAAGAATGGCGGGCTCCGCCTCCATGCTCTTGGCGGTGAACTCCCCTTCTGGAGAGTAAATCGTGACGGTGAGCGACTGGTCCGCCGGGCCATTTGCAATCGCAAGGCGGATACTCCGAAGCACGTGCTCATCGGGCAGCTCCATGCCAAACAACCTGAGCGTAGCTTGCTTCAGGCGGGTCATATGAAGGTCCAGCCCCTTGATCTTCCGGTTTCGGACCTGCATCGCGGTAAAATGCGCAAACCCCGAGAAAGCCAGAGGCATCATGTCATCAGCAGTTGCTGGCGCACTGTTGATCAGTGTCGGGTAAATAGCGGCTTGGACAGACATCGCGTTGCTCCTGCGGTTTTGATTCGGAGCACGCAGTCTAGAACCTGACAGCACTGTTAGAGTCAAGGGCCCATGAAGATCGGAGAACTATCCAGGCGTAGCAACGTGAGTATTCGAATGCTTCGCTATTACGAAGCGCAGGGCCTTCTCAAGCCCCACCGCACGGAAGGCGGATTCCGCGAATACGGTCCGGTTGACGAGCAAACGGTTGAGCGGATCAAGCTGCTGGGCTCTGCAGGGATGACGCTTGCGACGATCAGGCAGTTCGCGCCTTGCCTGCGAGGAGAGGGTCTGGTCTTCGAACCATGCGATGAGCTGCGCACAACGCTACGTGACCAAATCGATCTCGTCGATCAGAAGACCGAGAAGCTGATGCAAACCCGCAAGGTGCTCGAGAAATTTCTGCGTGACGTTGAGTCATGACATCCGAACATGCGATGCGCGTCTTCCGAATGCCCCACCACCGTGCACTGACAGCTTTTCGTCTTTTGTTCTGCGAGGGTGAGAAGGAGATCTGACCGTTGCGGCATCGGTGGGTTGAAGCCCACCCTACAGGTGAGCACCTAGCGGCAAAGTAGGGTGGGTTGGGCGGCGTTCCGTTTCAGCCCACCCCTCTATGCCAGGGCGCACAGGCCCGCGCCGAGCTCAGCTCCAGCCCCAGAACTGCAGATACCAGCCATAGCCGACGACCGCGGTGCCCAGGCTCACGCAGGCAAAGGCGGTCAGGCGGCGCAGGCCGTTGGCGCCGTGGCGGCTGATGACGTTCCAGGCCAGGTACAGACTCCAGGCAATGGCACCGGCCAGAAGCAGTGCGCGAGTTGGCTGCGCCCAGGCGAGGATGAAGCCTTCGTAGCGCAGCAGTTTGATGGTGGTCGCCGACAGGCCAAGAAACAGCCCGGCGCCGCCGAGCGGCGTCAATGTCAGCGCCAGGTGGTGGAACAGGTTGTCGCCCCGGTTCATCAGGCGTACCGCGCCGCGCAGCAGCAACCAGAGTGCACCGCCGATCACCAGCGAGCTGGCGCCGATATAGGCCAGGATCGCCGCGCCATCCAGCCAGCTGAAGGCATCATTGGCCTGCGGATAGTGCGTCAGCAACCACCAGGGCGCGTTGGCTTCGAGCGGCCAGAAGATGTCGCGATCGACCAGCCATTCGGCGGCGGTCTGCTTGAGCGTGATGAACCAAGGGCTGACCGTCCACTGGAAGGCACCCATCGCCAGTCCGATCATGCCGAACAGCAGCAGCGTGCTGTCCCAGTGGCCGTGCTGCGCCTGGTTGCCGACGATAAGGATTTCCTCGTTGGGCGATCGAGCGGCGAGGGCGACAGCGCCACGCTGGCCGCTGCAACGACCGCAGGCATGGCATTCGTTGTTGCCCCGCATGCGACGGATGTCGATCAGCGGGGCGCAGTTGGGCGTGGCCAGTCGCGGTCCCTGATTGGCCTGCCAACGCTCTTCGTCGACCTTGTAGTGGACCGGTGCGAGACGCGCCAGCAGGTTGAACACGCCGCTCACCGGGCATAGATGCTTGCACCAGACGCGCTTGCCGCGGCCATAAAGAAAACCGACCAGCATCGCCGCGACCGTTGAGCCGCCGAGAATCAGCGCCGCGGCTCGGCCATAGTCATAAACGCTGATCAGCTGACCGTAGACGGTCGTCAGCACGAAGGCGATGGTCGGCCAGCCGCTCCAGCGAATCCATTGCGGGGTGCGCTTGTTCAGCCCGCGCCAGCTGATCCACTCGCTGAGCGAGCCTTCCGGGCAAAGCACGCCGCACCAGAGGCGGCCGAAAAGCACCATCGACAGCAGCACGAAGGGCCACCACAGCCCCCAGAACAGGAACTGGGCGAACACCGTAACGTTATCGAGCATGCGCGCCTCGGAAGGCGGCAGCGAAAGAACGGCAGGCACCAGCAGCAGGATCAGATAAAAGCCGACCACCAGCCACTGGATCAGTCGGATGGCCTTGGCATGCTGGCGCAGCAGATCGCCAATGCGCGCCAGCCAGGGAGCGTTGGTGATCATGCGACGCGAGCCTCCAGACGAGCCTCCGGTTTCGCTCGCAACCAGGCCCAGACGGCCAGCCAGTACAGCCCCATCAGCACCACGGCGGCCAGCGATGGCATGGCGCGGTAGCCGGTGAGCCCCGCGACGGTGCTGCCCAGGGTGCCGCCGTCATCGAGCAGGGCGGAGGTGTCCCAGAGCGGATCGCCGAAGAGGCTGTAGAACACTTCCGGAATGTCCATGCCCATCAGCTGGCCGCTGAAGCGGTCGAGCCCGGCCATCAGCAGGGCCGCGCCGAGCAGCAGCAACAGGGCTTCGCTGACCTTGAAGAAACGCTTCCAGGAAAACAGCCGGCTGCCGGCTTGCAGCGCGGCGTAGCTGAGCAGCGCCAGGACGAAGCCGAGCACGCCGCCGATGGCGAAGCCCATCAGGTCCGTGCCTTGCTGCTGATGGCCGATGCCGTAGAGAAACACCACCGTCTCGCTCCCCTCGCGGGCCACGGCAAGCATCGCCAGCACCAGCAGGCCGATGCCGCTGCCCTGGCTCAGGTGTGCGTTGGCGTTGTCGATCAAGCTGCGCTTGAGGTCGCGCCCGTGGTGATGCATCCAGCCGACCATCTGCAGGATCAGCAGGCTGGCCACCACCAGCATGGCGCACTGGAACCATTCGCCCGCCGGGCCGGCCAGCCAGTCGCCAGCGCTGAGAATGCCCCAGGCCAGCAGCGTCGCCAGGCCAAGCCCGGCGGCCACGCCACCCCATAGCATGCGCAACGCATGGCGATTATCCGGTTGCTGGCTCAGCCAGGCGTGCAGAATGCCGATGACCAGCAGGGCCTCGACGCTTTCGCGCCAGACGATGAACATGGATTGGCCCATGGCGCTTCTCCTGTTGGGTGGCCTGAAGGCGGGCTCGGTTTCGCTATCGAGACCGCAGCCGTGCAGACCACAGGGACTACTTGGCGATGATTTCCCCTTCGGGAAGATCCATGTGGAACTCGTCGAAGAAGGGGTAGCGGCCCGGTTTCAGCGGGTGAATCACGACGAACGAGGTGACGCCGGCCGAGAGGACCTTTTCCACCCGCAGCGGCGTGCTCTCGAACTCGGTCGGGCCGCTGCCGGCATTGTTGATGATGATCTTGAAGCGTTGCCGAGCCGGCACCTCAAGGGTCGCCGGCTCGAAATGGCCGTCGCGGATGGTCAGCTCGTAGGTGGGCAGGCCGGCCTGGGCGCCACCAGCGAAACCGGCGGCGAGCAGGGCGAGGGCGGAGAGCAGAACGCGTCGCATGGCTCAATAGCCGCCTTTCTTGCCGATGCCGGCGTAGGTGAACTCGTAGTGCAGCTCGCAACGTTCGAACCAGGGCGCGACGCCGGTTTCCTTGTCGACGTGGCGGCCGAACATGGCGTGACCGCCGCCCGGCGGCAAGATAGTGAAGGTCAGCTGGTACTTGCCGGGCCCCATCAGCTTGACGTTGTCACCGTAATGCGGGCCGTCGTTGGCCACCATCGGGTGGAAGTCGCCTTCGATCTTCTCGTCCGAGCCTTTCTTGCTCAGCGAATATTTGATGTTCAAGTAGGACACGAAACTGCCTTCCTGCCAGCCGTTGCGATTGTCTTCGGTGGCGGCGATGTCGGCTTCCAAATGGACGTCGGATTCGGTTGTGGCGCGCATCATGCCGGCCGGCTCCATTTCCACCGGCTGCAGGTACACCGCGCCGACTTCCATGCCGCCGCATTGCTGCGGTTCACCGATGGGATATTCCTTGGCTTGGGCGAGTGGCGTCAGCATCAGCGATGCGATGGCGAGGGTAACGGGAATACGCATGTAGCCTCCGGAAGGGCGTAAAGATGGACAGCCCAAGGTTCGCATTTGCGGCGGTTAACGATAATGATTCGCGTCAATTTTGAACGAAATTATTTGTTACGTATAGGCCGGTTTCGTTACCGTCACGCTGGTCGGAAGGCTCAAGCGCGCAGGTGACGTGGGCTAACAGCATCCCGCTGCGTTGAGTTGTCACACCCAATGCGGGCCGACATTCAATGCTTCGCGCTGGCCGCTGAGCTCGCGCTCGAAAAATTTCTACGTGCTCTCCGAGGCGCGGCCTACCATGTGCTTTTCGAGTCAGGGGAGCCTATGCAAACCGTTGTGCTGGACGCCCGAACCGCCCGTGTACTGCCCTGGCTGGTCGCCATCGCGTTTTTCATGCAGACCCTCGACGGCACCATCCTCAACACCGCCTTGCCAGCCATGGCGCGCGACCTCGCCGAAGACCCGCTGCGCATGCAAGGCGTGGTCATCGCCTACATGCTCACTGTGGCGCTGTTGATACCGGCGTCGGGCTGGTTGGCGGATCGCTTCGGCAGCCGGCGGATATTCTTCTCGGCGATCCTGTTGTTCACGCTTGGCTCGTTGCTTTGCGCGATGAGCGTGAGCTTCAACCAGTTGGTGATGTCGCGTGTAGTGCAGGCCGTTGGCGGCGCGTTGATGTTGCCGGTCGGGCGGCTGGTCGTGTTGCGTGCCTATCCACGCAGCGAGTTCGTGCGCGTCATGACGTTCATCGCCCTACCGGGCATGGTCGGGCCATTGCTCGGCCCGACGCTCGGCGGCTGGCTGGTGGAATACGCGTCATGGCACTGGATCTTCCTGATCAACCTGCCGGTCGGCCTGATCGGTTGCATGGCCGCGTTTCGCTTCATGCCCGATCTGAAGAGCGACGAGCGAATACGCTTCGATACCTTCGGCTTCCTGCTGTTCGGTAGCGCAATGGTGCTGATCACCATCGCGCTCGAAGGGCTCGGCGACATGCACATGCCGCACGCGCGCGTCCTGCTGCTCATGGTGATCGGCACGGCCTGCCTGACCGCGTACTGGTTGCGCGCCGGGCATGTCGATAAGCCGCTGTTCAGCCCGGCACTGTTTCGCGTCCGAAGCTTTGCCGTGGGCATTTTCGGCAACCTGTTCGCGCGTTTGGGGAGTGGGGCCTTGCCTTTCATGTTGCCGTTGTTGCTGCAGGTGGCGTTGGGCTATTCGCCGGCGCAGGCGGGCATGCTCATGATCCCACTGGCGCTCGGCGCCATGCTCGTCAAGCCCTTGGCCAAGCCGTTGATAGATCGCCTCGGCTATCGCCGCATTCTGATCGGCAACACGCTGCTGCTGGGCAGCCTGATCGCCAGCCTCGCGACGATCGATGCACACACTCCAACGGCGCTTCTGCTGCTGCACCTGAGCCTGATCGGCATGGTTAACTCCATGCAGTTCACCGCCATGAACACCGTGACCCTGGTCGGATTGAGCAACCAGAACGCCAGCAGCGGCAACAGCCTGCTATCGGTGGTGGTGCAGTTGTCGATGAGCCTGGGGGTCGCTTCGGCGGGTGCGCTGCTGGGCGGCTTCACCGTGCCCGGAGCCGATGGGGAGGCCGTGCTGCGGGCATTTCATCTGACTTTTCTGTGCATCGGTGCGATGTCGATGCTGGCTGCATCGCTGTTCTCTCAGCTAGACAGCAAGCGAGTCATGGCCGCCCGACTCATTGATGATGAATGACGGAGGGTCAGATCAACCAATGCACAGATCGGCTTCCTCTTCCTCCGGCATCTCGTCCGTTACGATCACGCGCGCGTGGTGGCCATCTTCGTCCTCCATGCGCAGGCCGACGTAACGGGTGTCGTTGGCATCCCAGAACGCTTCGACCTGCTCCATCGTGGCGGCCTCGAGAAGGACCTTCAGGCTGTGTTCCAGGACGATCGTATAGAGTTTTTCAGCAGACATGATCAACAGGCTCGCGCTCGATTCGGGACAGTGGCTGCGCCATTGCAGCGGTGATGTCATTCTGACAGCTAACGGCTTCACCACAGCGCCCACTCATCGCCTTCCTGTTGTCATCCGCTGAACGGTTGATGTGTCACTGCCTGGCGGATGAGCAGCCAGAGCCATTGAACGGGCTCATGTCTCGACGCCTTCGCCGGACCAAGCCGGCGGCGTCTCGGTTTCGCGCTCGGGCTTGTCGTTCGATGTCTCTTCTTCGGGCTGGCCGAGCAACTCATTGGCCGATTTCTGTACCTGATCGATCTGCTCGTTGAACGCATTGACGGTATCGCTGACAGCCTCGCGCGCCAGTTCCTGCACGGCCTGCTCGGCCTTCTCGGTGAGCTTCTGCGCCGATTCCTCGGCGACCTCGCAGCCGGCCAGGGTTGAGCCGATCAAGGCCACTAGCGTCAGGGCAGCAATGGATGCTGGTTTCATGGGTCATCTCCAACGGTGATGAAAGCCCCGGCAAGCCGGGGCGATAGAGTTATGAATGGCGGTTCGTTTCGGCATCGACGAGGGGCGGGTCGTTGCGGGTTTTCCACAGCGACAGCAGCACGCCACCGACCAGCAGGCCGACCGTAACGCTCAGGGAGATCGCCGGCGGAGTCTTGCCAATGATGCCGACCAGGAAAATCTTACAGCCGATGAACACCAGCACCAGAGCCAGGGCGTACTTGAGGTAGGCGAAGCGATGGATCATCGCCGCCAGGGCGAAGTACAGCGCACGCAGGCCAAGGATCGCGAAGATGTTCGAGGTGTAGACGATAAACGGGTCCTGAGTGATGGCGAAGATCGCCGGTACGCTGTCCACCGCGAACACCAGGTCGGCACACTCGATCAGCACCAGCGCCAGAAACAGCGGCGTGGCCCAGACCACTGCGCGGCCACTGGCATCCGGCTGACGCACGAAGAAGCGCCCCTCGTGCAGACGGTCGGTGACGCGCATGTGCCGGCGCACGAATTTGACCAGCGAGTTCTCGGCCAAGTCGGGGTGATCATCCACCTTGCTGAACAGCATCTTCACCCCGGTCAGCAGCAGGAAGACGCCAAACACGTAGAGAATCCAACTGAACTCGTGTATCAGCGCGGCGCCGAGGCCGATCATGATTGCGCGCAGCACGATCACGCCGAGGATGCCCCAGAACAGCACCTCGTGCTGGTACTTACGCGGGATGGCCAGAAAGCTGAAGATCATCGCCATGAGAAATACGTTATCCATGGACAACGACTTCTCAATCAGAAAGCCGGTATAGAAATCCATGCCGGCGTCGCCGCCCTTGACCTGCCAGACCCAGAGGCCAAATAGCAGGCCGGCCGTGATGTAGCCGGCGGATAGCAGCAGGCTTTCCTTGACCCCGATTTCCCGGTGCTCACGGTGAAGCACCCCGAGGTCGAAGACCAGCAAGCCGATCACGATAGTGATGAAAACGAGCCACAACCAAGTGGCAGTGCCGAGGAACTCGGCCATGAAGAACGGTTCTAGGGTGCTCATGAGCCCCTCCTAAGTCGAGTTGTACAAACTGCAACTCCGACATGGCAGCTGGGTAGCTGTCAGAGGGGCCCGGCGTCGCGGCGCTAATCTAGCAGGCGCCGTGTGCCGCTCAAGCAATCACTCATTGCAAGGTATTTCATCCTGACAAGTACTGGGCTGTTGCTGTTCAGCTGCTTACGCACCGTGACTACGCTGAACGGAGGGGTGTACGCATTGCTTGAAACTCAGTGCCTCCCTAGATGCCCAATGCGAAACGGCCACTGGGCTTACCGATCTGTTCCTGTCTGGAACGCCAGTCTCGCTTCAGCCTGCCCCAAGGTCTCATTCGACTCATGCATAGCTCACGTTCAAGATTTCTTTGTGTTCCGCTCATTGCCGTTCTGCTGCAGTTGGCTGCGCCGGTGCAGGCGCAGAGTGATCCGTCGCCTCTGTCCGACGAGGTCTCTTCTCAGGATGCACGGCGTGCTGCCGAGGTGCTTCAGGATGAGCGGCGGCGCGCCGATGTTCTGGCGACGCTCAGGGTCATTGCGAACGACCAAACCGTGGTTGCGGCAGTAGGTGGTACCGATGCCGATGCCGATGGTGACGCGGCGCCGGCCGAGGCGCCGGTTGCGGCTGAGCCAGAGCCGGAGCCGGAGCCGGTGATAACGCCTTTGGAGGAGGGTGGTCTGATAGCGCAGATGTTGGGGCAGGTCGCTCGTTGGGCCGATGGCCTTGGCCAGCAGGTGGGTCAGGTCAGGGATGCTCTGCTGGAACTGCCCGCGTGGTTCGATTCGATTTTCAGATCCCAGGCGGGACGGGCATTGTTCGTCGATGCGCTGATCGCCCTGGCCGTGGTGTTTTCCCTCGGTTTGCTTGTCGAGTGGGGCATGCGACGTTTACTGCGTAGACCCAGCATGGCCTTGCAGGAGCACGCGCGGGAGATTGAGGTGCGTGCGAGCGCTGCCGGGGCGGCTGAGCCTTCTTTACGTGCTTGGCAGCAGCCCGAGCAGATGGACGCCGAGCGTACCGCCGCAGCGGCCGCTACCCAGCCCGAGCAGTCTGGCGTCGCACTGATGCAAACCATTCGAGACGGAGTCGAAAGGGTAGAGGCTATTCCTCTAGGCGGTTCCGAGCAGAAAGTGGCGGGGACCGCTGAGGCGGGGCCGGCGATAGCCGGTGAAAGCGAAGAGTCGAAACCCGCTACGGCAGAGCCCAGGGGCCGGCACAACAGCAGCTTTGGCGACCATCGCGGTGCACTGCGGCACTTGCCGTTCGCGCTTGGCATCTTTCTTCTGGACCTGTTGCCGCTGGTCTTGTTTTTCAGTGTGGCCGCTCTGGTCACGCACCTGTACCCCAGCCTCGACGAGCGGACCCGCGATATCACCGGTGGGTTCGTTCTCGCCTACCTCTTCACCCGCCTGACCATGGCGGTGGTGCGCCTGTTGATATCGCCGAGCGGCTATGGCCTGCGGGTTTTCAGGGTAAGCGGCGAGACGTCGCGGCTGCTGAACAGCTGGGCGCTGTACTTCGTGGCCCTGGCGGCTTTCGGTATCGCGCTGGCGGATGCCTTGCAGCACCTCGGCAGTGGTGCGGCGGGGCGTGCTGCCATCCTGAAATTCATCTCGCTACTCGCCCATTTGATGATCGTCATGCTCATCTTCAAGCTTCGGCGGCCGGTGCGCGACGCCATCGCGCCCAAGGCGGGCAGCAGCGGGCCGCTCGTGATGCTCCGCCAGTGGGCCGCGCAGGTCTGGGCCATCGCCGCCGCCGCGTTTGTGATGGGCCTGTGGGTCGTCTGGGCTCTCGGCGTTGAGAACGGGTTTCCGAAGCTGATCGAGTTCATCGGGTTGACCGGTGGCATCGTGGTGCTCGGCCGCCTGGCCGCGGTACTGGCGCTCGGTGCCCTGGAGCGGGCATTCGTCGGTGACCAGGATGGTGATACCGATGCTGCGCAAACATCAGATGGCGTGCGCAGCCGGTTGGTCGAGCAGCTGTATCCGCTGGTGCGCTGGCTCATGTCGGCGTTGATCGCAGTCTGCGTTCTGGTCGCGCTCTTTCAGGCCTGGGGCTTCGATGCGATCAGCTGGTTCGCAGCGGGAACCATCGGCCGCAGTCTGGCCGGCGCCGTGATGACCATCGCGATTGCGGTGATTCTGGCACTGGTGGTCTGGCAACTGGCCAATGCCGTGCTCGAGCGGCGTATCACCCGCTGGAGCGAAAGCGGGGAGCTGATGCGGGCCGCGCGGCTGCGCACGCTGCTGCCGATGCTGCGTACGGGGTTGATGATCGTGATTTTGCTGGTCGTCGGCCTGACCGCGCTCAGCGAGGTCGGCATCAATACGACGCCTCTGCTGGCGGGCGCGAGCATCATCGGCGTCGCCCTGGGCTTCGGCTCGCAGAAGCTGGTCCAAGACTTCATCACCGGCATCTTCCTGTTGATGGAAAACGCCATGCAGGTGGGCGACTGGGTGACCGTCGCGGGCGTCTCCGGCACGGTAGAAAATCTGTCGATCCGCACCGTGCGGTTGCGCGCGGGCGACGGTTCGTTGCATATCGTCCCGTTCAGCTCGGTGTCCACGGTCAACAACACCAACCGCGGCATTGGCAATGCGGCGGTACGGATCAGTGTCGGTTACGACACCGACATCGACCAGGCGATCGCCGAGCTGAAGAGAATCGGCGCCGAGCTGCGTGCGGACCCAGCGTTCGCCGACCTGATCATCGACGATCTGGCCGTATGGGGCGTCGATTCGGTGGATGGCTCGATGGTGACGCTGGCCGGGCAGATGCGCTGTATCGACAAGGGGCGCTGGGGCGTTCAACGCGAGGTCAACCGGCGCATCTTCGAGCACTTCCGCGAGCTGGGCATCCAGATCGCCGATCCGCGCGAGCGTTTCATGATGGCCCAGGAGCCGACTGCGTAGCTTCCGTTCACAACTTTCCGGTCTGGCTAGAGGCAAGTAGTCACCAATCGAATGCTACGTAGAAGGTCCTGTCTCTGTTCAGCGGGAATGGCGCGGGACTTCCATCGGTGTTGGGGCAAAGGTCGAATTGAGCAAGTAATTGACCTTTAAATACTCAGCGACTAATTATCGTGCCAAGGTTAGCGGGCTGTTTCTATTGAAGCGGATTTCAGTGCTGTGTCGGAACCTTATTAACACCTGTGGAATTGCAGCGTAACTATTCGCTGCCTAGCAGGCCTGTAAGTGCGGAGATCGTTAGCAGGCAACTAACCGGACAGTACTAATACGAACGTACGTGTTAGCTGTTTGTTCGGTAATTAGGGTAAGTCATCTGCTGCTGTGCTCATGGCGTAGTCGCCTCCAGAGTGTTGATCGGCTGATCCCGAGCCTGCGCGCTGCTTCCTCCATGTCTCCCTGGCACGCCTCCAGTGTTTGTCGCACGTGGTGCAGTTCCGCTTCTTTGCCCAGCGAGCGTAGGTCCTTCGCGGGCGTTTGCGTAAAGGCTGGCGGTGCTTCGCGTTGTTCGAAGAGTTCGGGAATCAGGCGCACCAGGCGATGTTCATCAATCGCGCCATGCAAAAACAACTCGTCGGCCGAGAGCACGGCCCGCTCCACGATGTTTTCCAATTCGCGCACGTTACCCGGCCAGGCGTACGCCATCAGGTAGGGCAAAAACGCTTCGGGCAGGGTGCCGGCGCCTTGCGGTTGGCCGCTACCCGGCAAACGCTGGGCTATGCCGCGTGCAATCAGTGCGATGTCCTCACGACGTTCGCGCAACGGTATGGTCTGGAGCCGAAGGATGTTCAGTCGATAGTAAAGATCGTTACGAAAACGCCCGGCTTCGATGCGATCGCGCAGGTCTTGGTGGGTGGCGGCGATGACCCGCACATCGATGGAGGTCGGCTCGGTGCCGCCCAGGCGCAGCACTTCGCGTTCCTGCAATACGCGCAGCAGGCGAGTCTGCAGCGACACCGGCATATCGCCAATTTCGTCAAGGAACAGCGTACCGCGGTGCGCCGCCTCGAATAGACCTGGCTTGCCACCCTTGCGCGAGCCGCTGAAGGCCCCTTCCTCGTAACCGAACAGTTCGCTTTCTAGCAGCGACTCGGGAAATGCCGCGCAGTTGATCGCCACGAAGGGGCCGTGGGGGCGACGGCTTGCGTTATGGATTCCTTGGGCCAGTAATTCCTTGCCGGTGCCGCTCTCGCCGGTAATGAGGATGGTGGAGTCAGTCCGTGCATAGCGTTCGGCCAGGCGCAGCAGTTCGCGATTGGCCAGGCTGCCGCCGCTGATCTGTTCCAGACTGTACTTGGCGACGAAGGTCCCGGGGCGCCGCGAGGAGCGAATACGCTGGTCGGCGCGCTGCACCGCCGAGGTGTCCTGGCAGGTCATTACCATGCCCGTGCGCTGGCCATTTTCAAGAATCGGCAGCAGGTTGCTGACGACCGTGTGGGCGCCTAGCCGGATTATTCGGTTCTCCTCGCCGGCACCATCGCGTAGCGCCTGCCCTAGGTCCAGGTCCGGACAGAGCTCCTGCAATGGTCGACCAAGAGCTACGTCCGCCGGTAGGTCCAGAAGCAACGCCAGCGCCGGATTGATCGATTGCACAATGCCCTGATTGTCCACCGCCGCGACACCGGCCGGAATGTGTCGCAGCACTCCGTTCAGGTGTTGGCGCTTGGCGATTTCGATGCGCTGGCTGTGGAGGATGCCGAGCGCTTCTTCCAAAGCCTTGCGTACGGTGTCGTTGCTCAGCGACAAAACGCCCTGCAAGCCTGCTTGCTCCGCCAGTTCGAGTACGGTCGAGGAGCCGATGATGCTGCGGCAGCCCATCCCGGCCATCTGTTCTACTGCCAGCCGCGCCCCATCTAGGGTTGTGTAGGAGGCTTGGTGCACCTGCACGGTGAACAGCGCGGCCATAGCTTCCAGTTCGGCGTTGATGCGGTTGTAGCTGACGACCGCCACCTGTGAGGAATGTGCCCGCGCCTGATCCAGCGCGCGCAGTAGGTCGGCACCGCCGACGCGCATCGACAGTACCGGGCGGGTCAGGTGCTTGCGCAGGTAGGCGGCGGTGGCCCCGGCGCAGACGAAAACGTCGACCTCACCGCGTCGTTCCAGCTCGCGTGCAACTTGCAGCGATTCGCTCACCGAAGTGTCGAGTACCTGGATACTCGTTTCGTCGGAATAATCCGCCATCAGCGCACCCACAACCTGAGCCAGACGGCTTTGCTGGCTCGGTCGCTGCAGATGGCTAATGAGTACGACGATTTGCGCGCGGGGTAAGGGCATGACGCCAACCTCATTCAAGAATGAAATCAATTTTCAGAGTTGAACAGATTCGTTGCGCAAGTGAAACAGCCAGGGTCAGTGCAATTCGCTGACGAGGCTGGCCGATTCGTCGCAGGCCTCGAACGGCGCGGTTTTGCAGATGATCACGCAATCCTTATGTGCACTTGGCCCGACAGTTGCTCCAGCTACGTCGCCATATGCAAATCTCGATAAAAATTCAAAGGGCAGGGCGCATCGATCCCATGAGTAGTCTCAAGGCAGCATCTCCAGTCGCTGGCGCACACAGCGATGCGGCGAACGACGAAAACTTGCTGGCGTTCATTCGCCGCCAGGCCGAAGCACAGCAGGTAGTCATCTTGCAGCGCAAGCGGCTTTCCGGCGGGGCGATCCAGGAAAACTGGCTGTTCGAACTGCAAGTCGAAGGAGGGCCATGGGCCGGCGTGCAACGCTGGGTGCTGCGCAGCGACGCCGCCTCGGCGCTGTCGGCCAGCCTGGGTCGCGCCGAAGAGTTCGCCGTGCTGACCTTGGTCCACCGCGCCGGTGTGAAGGTGCCGCGGCCGCTATGGTTGTGCCGTGACACACATGTGATCGGCCGCGCCTTCTTCTTGATGGAAATGCTGCCCGGCGTCGCTGCGGGCTATCTGCTCAGCGGTAAGGGTGCGGCCAACGGAAATCCGCAACTGGCCGCCGAGCTTGGCTCCAACCTGGCGCGGCTGCATCGCCTGCGCCCGCCATGTGCCGAACTGGACTTCCTGCCGCCGCCGAGCGCCACGCCAGCGCTCTCGGCCATCGCCACTTACCGCGAATTCCTCGACAGCCAGGCGCGAGCCCAGCCCGTGCTGGAGTGGGGCCTGCGCTGGTGCGAACTCAACGCGCCGCGCGATAGCGTCGTCTGCCTGTTGCATCGCGACTACCGCACCGGCAACTACCTGGCCAGTGAAGGTGCTCTGCAGGCAGTCCTCGATTGGGAGTTCACCGGCTGGGGCGATCCACGCGAGGACATCGGCTGGTTTACCGCCCGCTGCTGGCGTTTCGCCCGGCCGGATTTGGAAGCCGGCGGCATCGGCAAACTTGAGGATTTCCTGCGCGGTTACCGCGAGGTTTCCGCATTGCATATCGACCGCGAGCAATTGGATTACTGGCAGGTGATGGCAACTCTGCGCTGGGCGGTGATCGCCCTGCAGCAGGCGCAACGCCATCTTTCCGGTGAAGAGCCGTCGCTGGAGCTCGCACTCACCGGACGTCTGCTACCCGAGTTGGAGCTGGACATCCTCCGCCTGACCGCAGGAGGCGCACGATGAGCCGTCAGCCCGATGCTCGAGAACTGCTGGAAGTTGCCCGTCAGACGCTACTTCAGGAGTTGCTGCCGGCACTGCCCAGCGAATTGCGCTACACGACGCTGATGGTGGCCAACGCCATGGCCATCGCGGCGCGTGAGTGCCAGGCCTGCGCCCAGGCTGAGGCGCAGGAGAGAGAGTGCCTGCAGCTGTTGCTGGGAGAGCATTTGCCGTCTGCGAATGCCGCTCGCCGAGCGCTGGGCGAGGCCATCCGTACGGGTCGTTACGATGCTCCAGAAACGCAGGGCGCGCTTCTCGATGCGCTGCGGCAGACCACCGTCGCGCAACTCGCGATCAGCAATCCGAAGGCGTTGCCATGAGCGTATCGTTCACCGCCGACGTCCTGCCCATACACCGTCGCCGTGTCTACCTGGTGCGCCATGGCCATGTCGATTACTTCGATGCCAGCGGTCAGCCTCTCGATCCACGCAGCGTGCCGCTCTCCGCCGAAGGCACGAGGCAAGTGCAAGCGCTGGCAGAGCTTCTCGCGCCGCTGAGCTTCGACCGGGCGCTGTGCTCCGATTACCCACGCGCGCGCCAGACCGCCGAGCTGCTTCTCGATGGCCGGGGAACGACGCTTGAGGAAAGCGCCGCGTTGCGTGAAGTGCGCGCCGGGCGCTTGCGCGAAATCGCCTTAGAGCAGTTGCAGCAGCGCGTTTGCCAGGCCTACGCCAACCTCGACGATGTGGGTGGCGACTTCCTCGGCGGTGAGCGCTGGGATGCCTTCGAAACACGCATATTGCAGCGCTTCCGGGGACTGCTTCACGAGCCGGACTGGCAGCAGCTGCTGATCGTCAGCCACGACGCAGTCAATCGTCTGCTGCTCGGCTGGGCGTTGGGTGGCAGTCGCGGTTGCGCTGCTGCACTGGAGCAGGATAACGCGTGCCTGAACATCATCGACATCGACATGCAGGGCGAGCACGTCCTTCAGCGCTTCGTCCGTGTGGTCAATCTGACCCCCTATGACCTGCACAAGACCAGCGAGCCGCGAACAGTGATGGAGCGTATCCATGCGCAGATCGCCTTGTTCGCCGCGCCTATAGAACCGCACCGAGCCGAGAACAGAGTACAGCCATGAACTTCACCATTCCCGATGAACTGCTTGCCCTGCAAGAGAAGACCCGCATCTTCATTGCCGAGCAGGTAATCCCGCTGGAGAGCGACCCGCGGCAGAGTGCCCATGGTCCCAGCGAAGCCCTGCGTCTGGAGTTGCTGGCGCGCGCCAGTGCGGCCGGTTTGCTGACGCCTCACGCCAGTCGCGAAATGGGCGGCCAGGGACTGAGCCATGCGGCTAAGGCCATAGTCTTCGAGGAGGCAGGCTATTCGCCACTCGGGCCAGTGGCGCTGAACATCCACGCCCCTGACGAGGGCAACATCCACCTGATGGACGTTGTTGCCACCGAAGCGCAGAAGGATCGCTGGCTGCGTCCGTTGGTACAGGGCCACACACGCTCCTGCTTCGCCATGACCGAACCGGCGCCGGGCTCGGGGTCCGATCCGTCGATGCTCAGCACCACCGCGACCCGCGATGGCGACGATTACCTCATCAACGGCACCAAATGGTTGATTACCGGGGCCGACGGCGCCGGCTTCGTGATCATCATGGCGCGTATGGAGGACGGCAGCGCGACCATGTTCCTTTCCGACATGAACCGCGAAGGCATCGTTCACGAGCGCCAGCTGGACTCGCTGGACAGCTGCTTCACCGGCGGCCACGGGCAGTTGCGCTTCGACAATCTGCGCGTGCCGGCCAGCGATGTACTCGGCGAGATCGGCAAGGGTTTCCGTTACGCCCAGGTGCGCCTGGCGCCCGCACGGCTGACCCACTGCATGCGCTGGCTGGGCGCCGCCCGGCGTGCCCACGACATCGCCTGCGACTACGCACGTACGCGCAACTCCTTCGGCAAACCGCTGGGCGAGCACCAGGGCGTCGGCTTCATGCTGGCGGACAACATGATGGATCTGCACATTGTTCGTCTGGCGGTCTGGCATTGCGCCTGGGTGCTCGATCAAGGCCAGCGCGCAAACGTCGATTCGAGCATGGCCAAGGTGATCAGCGCCGAAGCCCTGTGGCGGGTGGTAGATCGCTGTGTGCAGGTGCTCGGTGCCCGTGGGGTGATTCGGGACACCGTGGTCGAGCGGATCTTTCGTGACATTCGCCCGTTCCGCATCTACGACGGTCCGAGCGAAGTGCACCGCATGAGCCTGGCGAAGAAGATCCTCGACCGCCGCGTAGGAGAACACTGATGCAACCGCCTATTGCCAGACTGTTTGATCTTGACGGTCGCCGTGCATTGGTTACCGGCGCCTCCAGTGGCCTGGGCCGGCATTTTGCCCTGACGCTGGCGGCGGCCGGCGCCGAGGTTGCCGTCGCGTCGAGGCGCACCGAGCAGCTGCGCGAGTTGGTCGCCGATATCGAAGCCGCGGGTGGTCGCGCACAGGCTTTCGCCCTCGACGTGACCCGGCGCCAGGATGTTTGTCGTTGTCTCGACGAAGTCGGGCCGCTGGATATCCTCGTCAACAATGCGGGCGTCAGCGACAGCCGCGCCTTTCTTGATTACGACGACGAAAGTTGGCAGCGCATCCTCGATACCAATCTCTCGGGCGCCTGGATCGTTGCCCAGGAAACCGCGCGGCGGATGGTCGCCGCGGAGCGCGGCGGCAGCCTAATCAACGTCACCTCAATTTCCGCCAGCCGCGTCGCCGGTGCGGTAACACCCTACCTGGCAGCGAAAGCGGGCTTAGCTCAGCTAACCCGCGCCATGGCGCTGGAACTGGCGCGTTACGGCATCCGTGTCAACGCCTTGGCCCCGGGCTACGTGATGACCGACCTGAACGAGGAATTTCTCCGGGGCGAGGCCGGGGAAAAGCTTCGCGCACGAATTCCGAACCGGCGCTTCAGCCTACCGGCTGACCTCGATGGTGCCTTGTTGCTGCTCGCTTCGGATGCCGGCAGGGCGATGAACGGGGCGGAAATCGTGGTCGACGGAGGGCATCTCTGCAGCAGCTTGTAAACGTTTGCAGCGTGCGTTTCGAACAGTCGGAGCTTCGCTCCGCGAAGAGAACAACAGACCGATAACGGTCAGGAGGATTGCATGTTTCAAGGTCACAGTACTGCGCGCCCCATTGGCCCCGAGATTGCCGCTCTGGCAGTGAGGAGAAAGCCATGACGCCTTCGATGCTAGAGGCGGAGCTGGCGCCCAATGACGCTAATCACGTGCCGCTGTCGCCGCTGTCCTTCCTCAAACGCGCCGCGCACATCTACCCGGAGCGTGACGCGGTCATCCACGGTGCGCGCCGCTACAGCTACCGCCAGTTGCACCAGCGCAGCCGCCGTTTGGCCAGCGCCCTGGAGCGCGTCGGGGTACAGCTTGGCGACCGCGTGGCAGTCCTCGCGCCCAACGTGCCGGAGCTGCTCGAGGCGCATTACGGAGTGCCCGGAACCGGTGCGGTACTGGTCAGCATCAACATTCGTCTGGAGGCGCAGACCATCGCCTTCATCCTTCGCCATTCGGCCGCCAAGGTGCTGATCTGCGACCGCGAGTTCGGCGCCACCGTGCGCCAGGCGTTGGCGATGCTGGGGACGCCTCCGTTGGTCATCGATATCGACGATACGCAGGCCTGTGGCGGCGAACTAATCGGCGAGCAAGTCTCAGCAAATCCTTGCATGACGGCGTGGCTGTTATCGATCCGTCGAGAACGTTTCCTTCGGACTTCAACGACACTGCACAAGTCAACACCTGGCTAACCGCAGGCGTTGGAACCGGTGTCTTCGTCAAAGTGTGGGCCTTGGCGCGCAGCGGCTATGAGTCCGGCATGATTGACACGGCGTCCGGTGGGGATCGCTGGATGCTGAGCGCTCTACTGAACTCCTTGAAAGTTCAAGGCGGCCGGTTGGCTATCCTGCCGTTCGAGCTTTCCACCGTCCTACCGTTCACTGTCGAAGTACCGAAAGGAGTGGCGCTTGACCTGAATGGCTCGACTGTAGAGTTCCAGTTGACCGGTGGACTACGGGCGTTCTCCCTCAACTCTAAGTCGCAGCTGTATAACGGCACGGTTACCGTTGTTGGGACAAGCCCTTCGGGCGGCGGTGACAAGCAAGCGCCAGTATCTGGTGGTGACCAGGCTACAGGCGTAGGCCTATCAAGGGCAAAAATCCACGATCTAGTTGTATCGACTAACAGGTCGAACGGAAACGGCGTTGTTCTGTTTGGTGAAAGTGTTGGCTGCGAAATCAAGAATATTACCGCGCCGAGCAGTGCAACAATCGGTCGAGTCGTGGCTCTGGAGTGGGGCGGTAGTTCTTCTGGAACAGGGCACCCGCATAACTGCACGATCGAGAATATTCGAGCTGAGACGCTTTCGTTTGGGGCTACTGCGGGATCGAACGCCTTTGTAGTATGGCTCAGCAGCGCGTTCAATATAACTGTCAGTAACGTATATGCCGACTCTGCCTTCGGTGTTCTCGGAGTTTTTACGGGCGACAAGTCCAACGATTTCGCACCGCTGCGCTACAAGAACCAGATAGGACTTGGGATCACGGCCGATAACATAACCTGCGGGAACGTCAAGAAATACGGCATCCGCTGTTACGGTAAGGGCTCCGATTCCGTTAATGTTTTGCCGCAGAGTGTGGTCATAACAAATCCAGTACTGAAGGCAGACGGGACAATTGCAGATGCTCTCGGAATCCTTTGCGAGTTTTCGGACGGCGTGCGCGTAGTAAAACCGAACATCTCTGGCTTCCAAACTGGGGTTGCCACCGGTCAGGAGGCAAAAAACCTGACTATCACTGGCGGCAAGATATGGGGCAACCGCGGGAGCGGTGTTTCTATCGGGTCATCCGCAGGCGGTGTAACTGGTTGCGAAGTTGACGGCGTCGAGCTTTATTCGAACAACCAGGCAGGATATAACGGCGTTGGCGGAGCCGCTGCAATCTTCATTCAAAACTGCAGCCGATGGGCAGTGAAGGGATGCAAGTTCGGAGTCGCAAGCGGAGAGACTCAACAGTACAGCGTACGGGTCGAGGACACCGCGCCTGACGGTAAGCTTAGCGACAATCATACTTTCGGGCTGGTCGCTGGTGGGGCGGCGTATGTCAATGGGTCTTCGACCAATTACGCGCTAGGTACGAGTGGCGAAAACAATACCGTTGCAAGCGGCCTCAACGGGTACGGCGGAGCCCCCATCTTCCAGACTGATTGGCTCGGTAGAAAGCAGTTCATTATCTCTGGATCGGCGGCGCCCGCCAGCGGCACCTGGCAGCAGGGAGACAAGTGCTTTTACTCCACTCCTGCCGCTGGGGGTTATGCTGGATCGGTCTACACCCTTTCCGGCTGGAAAGGGTTTGGGCAAGTTCAGGCATAAATTCTGTGCAAACGGCGCCTATCCAGCGGGCGCCGTTACTTCAGTTACTTTTTTGCTGCGCTGCAAAACGTGTTCGCCGAATCTTATGATGGGTTTTTCTATGAACCTATACATTAGGAGGGAAATTATTACGCAGGCTAAAATCCAAGAATATCGCCACAGTTCAGCAGCCCATGGCTGAACGCCGAACATCTCAACGAAGTACCGTAGCCCGACCGCTTTCAATACGATCCAGTGAACAAGGTAAAGCGAGTAAGATGCGTTTCCTATTTCTGTAAAGAACTTGTATATGACTAGGTCTAGGCGGGATGGATTATCTATTTTGAAATTCAGGAATGCGATAATCATAGCGGCAATGGCCGCAGCCAAAACCAAGTAGCGCCCAATCATACGAAGCTCAACGTTGGCATTCTTCATAAGGCTGATAGAGATCGCGCACGTTACGACTGATAACATTGCAGGCGCGGCCCATCCAAGCGTTTTTATCTTTGATAAAAACAACCGTAAAAGCATTCCGGTCAGAAAGAAAATATTTAGCGGAGATAGCAGGTGGTAGTCCCAGAAGGGTTCAATAACACCCCTGGCCACAGCCAGATCTTTGGCAAAGCCAACGGCAGCAACACCGAAAATTACAGAGCACAGGAGCTTTAGATTTCCAAACGAAAGACACAGCGCTGCTGTCGCATAGAAAATGATTTCATGCTCCAGGCTCCATCCAACCCCATACGCGGGGGATCCATCTATAGGGGCTATCGCGATCGACAGTGCGAGATTTTCAAGCGTGAAATCGTGAGGGCCGAAGCGCCAGTTTTTGGTAAGGAATAGGTAGAAAGAAATCAGGCAGAAAAAAGCATATATAGGATAAATCCTGAAAAATCTACGTACGGCAAATTCCTTTAAGGAGAAATTTCTTCCTATCGTAATGTGGGCAATAATGAAGCCGCTTATTGCAAAGAAAAGGTCAACGCCTAAATAACCCCACTTGGCTAAAAACGGAATTTCGTAAGCAGCGTCTTTGCCGAATATGTCCACTGCATAATGCGAGTGGAAAATCACGACAGCCAGTGCAGCGATTGCGCGCAGCACTTGAATAGAATCAATCCGTGCGGATGTCATAGGGGTTCCAGCCTCCGATATGCGCATCATCATATCGCAGCCTTCTCCTTTCTTACACGAGAGCGGCGCGTCGAACCTAACAGCCCCGCCAGTCGGGGCTTTTTTCTGCCTGGAGTTCCCATGACCCTCTCTGAAATCCGGGAGCGAGCCATAGCGCCCGCTCTCGCGCTGCTTCCTGCGCGGATGTCGAGCCGAGAGGATGAGATCATGCTGTTGGCTATCACGCAGCAGGAAGACCCGGAGCAGCGGCGCCGTCAGTGGCCGGCCGGCCCGGCGCGCGGGCTGCTCCAGTTCGAGCAGGGCGGCGGCGTGCGCGGCGTGCTGAATCACCCGTCCAGCCGTGACCACGCCCGCCGAGTGTGTGCAGCGCGCGGTGTTGCGCCGGAGCCTGCGGCCGTATGGGCAGCGCTCGAGCGTGATGATGTGTTGGCGTTTGCCTTCGGCCGGCTTTTGCTCTGGACCGATCCGAAGCCATTGCCGGGTGAACATGACGCGACTGGCGGCTGGGAGCTGTACGCCAGGACCTGGCGCCCAGGAAAACCACATCCGGAGCGCTGGCCGGCTCGTTACGCCGCGGCCGTGCGTGAGGTGATGCGATGACGGCCTGGCTGAAGTTCGTGCCCAGCTGGGCCTGGTGGGTGCTGGCTCTGGCTGTTGTGGCTGGCGGGCAGCAGATCCGGGTGCTATCGGCGCAGTCTGACGCCGCGCAGGCGCAGGCTGATCTTGCCTCCTACCGCACCGAAGTCAGCGAGCGCGACCGCCGCGCTGCGCTGTTCGTGATTCAGGAAAACCAGCGGCGCCAGGCCGCGACGGAGAAAGCAGATGCAGAGGCACAGGAACAATTGGCTGCAGCGCGTATCGATGCTCATCGCGCTGGCAGTGCTCTTGAGCGCCTGCAGCAGCGCCTCGCAGCAGCTGAGCAACGCAGTCGTGACGCCGGCAATGCCATCACTGCCCAGCTCAGCGCGTCAGCCGAAGACGCCGCCCGAGTGCGAGCCGACGTGTTCGGCAGGATTGGAGCGGCTGCTCAATTCTATGCTGCTGTCGCCGACGACCGAGGAATAGCGGGTACTGCGTGCGAGAAATCGTATGACGCAGTGAAGGGGAATTGAGGTTGCCCGGACGGGCTGAGAGGGATAGCAATAAAGGTTGCTGAAATGTTGCTGAAACCCCGACTAACCGGGACATATTTTCAGCTACTCTCAGCAACCTTTTCCGCTAGAGGCCCCGTATTCTGGGGCTTGTTTGGTGGAGCCGGGGGGATTTGAATCCCAAACTTCAATATCCCGGCCAAATCAAGGCTTCAGCGCATTGTGCAAGAAATTTTGATTTGTTGGATTGCTCACAGTGAGCGCGAGTATATGAACCTTTCGAGTCTTGTCAAGCATGGCATTAACCTATCTGTGAGAGCGGTTTTGCATGCATTGGCGAGTAGAGCAATCCGACGTCGGTTGGATTTAGGCTGCGTTGAAGCCAAACGTTACCTGGGTTTGAAGTTACCAATGATCTAGCGAGGCGTCTTGGGTTTCAAAGGTGTTCTCATGGGCACTCGATCATGATCAACTCAACTCTCGGTCTTATCTCGACTGCGGTTCGAGGTTCATGGAGTGGCCTTGCTTGGAGGGACTGAAAAAGCGTCGGTCAGCTTGTATCGCGGGCGAGCCTGATTCTGGGTTTCAATCGCGAGCTGCGAAGCGGCGCGAAAAAGGATGGGGGCTGACAGCGTTCGCTCAAGGCGTGCTTGCCAGTACCTTATGGGCGAAGGTAACCAGCTCAGCGCAGTCACCGTTGTTGCTGGTTCGGTCGACAAAAAAGCCTCGGATGCCTACTGCGGTTGGCCCATCTCGGTCGCAACGCTGGGAGTCACCGACCATCCATGATGCGGTTGGGGATGCCCCAAGCTGATCGCAAACCCAACTGTAGATAGCGGGTTCCGGCTTCATTACGCCTAAGTCACAGCTAAATGCATACGCGTCCAGCGTGGGGTAACAACGCAGGACAGCTTGCCGGTACGGGAAAGCCAGGTTCGAGCAAACACCGATTCGAATGCCTTGTTCTTGGAGCAGTTTCACTGCTTCGAGTCCGTCCGGATATGCCTCAACGGCTGCAATCTCATCTGCCAGGACAGTTTCCAGACTGCTCAATTGTTCAGGGCTTGCAGTGATCCCTAAATGCGCTGCGGCTTGCGTCAACGTTATCGCAGATTTCATCAGGACAGACGCGTCGTCCGTTCGGGGGCGCCGCCCATGCGCCTTTCCGATCTTCATCAACTGTCGATACGGATGCGCCCCATCTTGAATCTTTATCAGTGTCCCGAAAGCATCAAAAATGACGGCCTGTATGGTCATTAGACATCCCGTTACGACAGGGTATCGTAGGCTGGCGCATTCAACCGACGTGCTTGATTGGCCCCGAATACCTCGCTCCAGCATGGTCACTGGTTACGAGGATAAAGCCTTTCCGAAGCTGCTTGTCCGATGAGCATCCGATCAAGGGTCACTGTGAAGGAGAGGGGCCGCAGCCGTAATGGCGTGTTGGCTGGATCACTTTCAGATTCACTGCCTGTCACCTTAAGTTAGCTAACCTGCTTAGTCTATCCCCTCGCTGGGGGGGGCGTGGGGCAGCTGTCGAAGTCAACTACAGACCGTAATTAATTGCGTTTTTTTCCGTAACGTTGCGGTTATGTGAAATTATGAACAAGCCATAATTATTGCTGAGCCATAATTCCAATTATTTTCGTGGCGCCGCCGTTCGTCTTGCGACACGTGACGCGCTTCATGCGTGCATGAGATAGGTGGCTAAGTGATACTAATCAGATCTCAGCGCACACCGACTTTCTTAAAGCTGCCCCTTGCAACAAATTACTAAGATCATCTGCTTCCGTTTGCCATTTAAGTAGTCGTGATGATTCGCAGTACCCTTCCGCGTCACAGACGCGCCTCGCTTGTGGTGATAACCGCCGGTGCGAAATTTCAAAATTCGAAAGGGCGACTCCGGACCGGTTGAATAAGTCTCCCATCGACCGTGGAGATAGGTGTCGATCCCTAATAGTCATTGACCGAGTTCAAGATGCGTCCGATAGAGCTATCTTCGTGCTTTTCTGGTGCGTGAGTGTTGGCGATATTTGTCAATATATATGTATTACAAATACCAGTGGTCGGTGGTTGGCTTTTTGTTTTCTAAAAGTGCTTGACGAGCAGTGGTCGGAATTGGATTATTTTCATTGCCTTAGTTTTCAGTTTGCTGTTTTTTGTCCAATGCTGAGCGTAGTGGGGCGATGCTCTAGACCTGCATCGATGAATAAAGTACGTAGTTTAATGATGAAGGTTGATGGGGTTGCGCTGCTCGCCTTTAAGATCTTCAGGCCATATATTAATAGTCAGAACTGACGCTCATTGGAAAACAAGCTTTTCATACTTGGTAGGTTCGTCAAGGTAGGGACGTTTTGCCCAGATTCTGCCTCTAGACATCTATGGCTCAGATAGAGAGATGGTATGGACGATTTAAAGAAAGTATCTCATTTGTTATACGCCCCGGGTGAGGTAATGCCTGGTATCGAGATGTCGTTAGCAGAGGCGTGCGCGCGCGGCTCAGTGGCTGCGTTGTTTGACGAGGTGCCGTTCTGTGTTGTGCGTGACTGGATATGGATCGATCTCATCATGCCTGACGCGATACGAGAAACGTTACTCGCGTCCGGGCAACAGCCCGCGATGGTGTATGCCGGCCGCGTGCTGTACGACAGTGCCCACCGTTTCCAAGAGGGTGACTGGCTGCGAACAACGCAACTGATTGAGTTTGCCGATGGGTGCATATTCAGAACGCGCAATACGCGATATGTGCTTGTTGGCCCGGGGGCTCGCAAAAGCGCCGAGCTCACTACTGTGTTGAGGATTTTTTGATGCGTAGTCAGATATTGGCGGGCATGGACGTACCAGACAACCGACACCCCGATGTGTCTTGCGACGTCTGTGGTACCTCCATGCGAGTGCCTGGGTACGGCGAACAGTTCGGTGTGCTGCAAGCGCACTGGGGATACGGCGCGCGACATGACGGTGAGCGTTATCGCGTACGGATGTGTGAAACCTGCTTCTTCATGACCTTGGCGTACCTGCGACAGGAGCGACGCATACATCATTTGTTTGGCGACGCCCCGCAGCATGAAGACTATAAGTTTGGGCGTATTGGTCGAGACGATTATTGGTTGGACAGCTAGCCGTTAGTGGGGGGAGGCAACGAGTTTTGATCCGAATTTGGGTGCTGACGTGATGAGTTCAACTAAACGAAGTATCGACCAAACACGTGATGTATCTGACGCGTTGTCGCGAGCAATGGATATGTCTTTTGGTAGGGAAGTTACGGCGTATCTCACGGACGCTTATTTAATCGCAGGCTGTTGTATCGGCGTGGTTCATCGTCACGTGCGGGCGGATGTGTATGGAAGGTTCCAGGACGGTCACCGGGTTCGGACCTCCGATGTACTGAAAGCTCATGAGCATGGCGGGTTTTGGGCGCTGTTTACCGCCACGGGCAGCTTGTACGTTATTGTGACTTTCAAAGAAGACGGCGGGCGCCTGTCACTGGATTGGCTGTTGGCACAGAGGGCAAAAGGCATACACGCAACCCCAGTAACGATTCAGTGATCCGTTTCTCGTGTCACTACTATAAAACTGAGCCGACGGTCCGTGCTGATGCTCGTAGGTTTATATCCTCTGGAAAAGAAGAGCGGGGTGTCATGCAGGTAAAGCGTTGGGGGCAGCTTGATGCGCTTCGTCAACAACTTGGAGAAAGTCGCTGGTTACTTTGCGTGGATCTGGAAGCGACTTGCGATGACTACCCTGCTGGCCTAAACGAGGCGGCCCGGAACGCTCACGTATTGGAGGTCCAGCGCGACGAGATGGAGACGATCGAAATCGGCATCGCGCTGTTGGATGTTCAGTCGGAGTACAGGATTGTCGATCATTTCGGACAGTTTGTCCGGCCGCTACTTCGCCCCACGCTAACTGAGTTTTGCACGGGGCTGACCGGCATATCTCAATCTGACGTCGATACTGCAAAGCGTTTCGCGGAGGTACAAGATCAGCTTGGTGACTGGCTGAGGCCGCGAAATACAGAAGGCTGGCGCTGGTGCTCTTGGGGCGATTACGACCGAAACCAGCTGAAGGAGGACGCTTTCAGAGCAGGGGTAGATGTATTGCTGGATCCGGCGCGTCATATCAATCTAAAGAAGTGCTTTTGGAAGATTTTCGCTTGCCGTGCGCTAGGGCTGAAGTGTGCAGTGGAAAGCATAGGCCTTTCCTGGGAGGGTGAGCATCACAGGGCCATCGACGATGCGCGTAATCAGGCACGGTTAGCGCAGTTACTGCTCAGCGCGAGGCAACCGACGTAGTAGGGCGGACGGCGCTGAGCCTGCTCATCAATTCAACCCCGTGGCCGCCCGGCTCGCATCGAGCCGCCATCTCACCAGTGCATACGGAACACATCTGGATAACATCATAAAGAGATTCAACACGTAGCTTGGCGCGAGGTATTGGCTGATGCACCCGAATTGCCGATACTGCTAAATGGCCAGCATGCTTGTATAGGGAGTCGAAGCGATGGCAGGGAAGCGTAAGCGCAGCAGCAAGTCTGGTGTATCTGGAGCGATGGTTCTGTGTGCCCTAGTGATTGGGGGGCTTGCTTCCGTTCCCAAGGGTGTTTGGGTTTTCTTGGGCGGAGCACTCATTGTCGGCATAGGCGGGTGGCTAGTAATAAAGGCCTTCAGCAAACCGTCAGTCATGTCTTCGGCAACAACTATGCGGCCACCCCAAGGGGGAGCTCGTTCAAGTTCCTCGGACCTCGGCATAAGCACCGGCCTGACGTTTTCATTGGATGAGGTCTCGCCACTAAGTGAGCCCTCTGCTCCTGCGCAAGTCTCGGCGTCGCCCCGGCAGGTTTCGGCAAAGCGAGACGACTCTGGCTTTTTTACCGTAACTTTGGAGGCCACTGAGCGGCCTTCCCACCGAATTCCGAGCGCGCCGGCGAACCTGAATAGTGCCAACGTGCGGTGGCTTTCTGCTGGCGAAACCATCGAAGTGGCGGGCGAAAATATCCCAATTGGTCTGATCTACGTCGGCGAAGATAAAAACAGGCGCAATGGACCTTCGGAACCGTCACTGATCAACCCGAAACTGAAGGTCGCACGGGGCATCGTCGATATATCTGAGCGTCTCACCTCTTACTGGCCCAGTTACGACAGCATCTCTCCTGAGGCCCGCCGCGCATATTTGCAATGGCTATCCAGTGGTCGAAAGGCTCCGCATGCCAACATCGGCTACGTGTTCCTATTCTTCTACGGTCTTGAGCGTAGGGTTTTTGTCGACGCCAAGACGGATCAGGCTGCCGCGGCCGACATACCTATCATAATTGCCGAGGTGGAGCGGCTGCTCTCGATCTATGGCAAGAATAACTCCTTCAATAACTACGCCAGTCGCTTCGTAGACTTCCTCCGCCAAGGCCAAATACTCGCCAGGCGCTATCAAAAGGCGCCGCCGGCACCGTTACCTTACGGCTACGAAATGCCTGTAGAGCTGCGTATTGGCCTGGGTCAGTTGGCGGCTGACAAGCAACCAATGCCGGCTGACTGGGCGTTGGCCTGGGTGCTGTCTGATCACAACATCGGGAAGCGGACACCCGTAACCCGCTGTAAAGAAGCGTTCGCCCAGTTGTTCTGCATGCGCTACGAGGAACGTTATGGCGCCGGTATGGTGCTCCCTCAGAACAAGACCCGTCTGAGACTCCAATACAACACCGCTTCTGCGGGTCTACCACCCCAAGAGCTGGATGGCCTATCCGGTATCCCTGATGTCACTGCGACTAGCGCAGCTCGGAAGAAGCTGCAGCAGTTGGTTGACGAATGCACGGTGCAGTTGGAGCCCTACAGTCGTTATCTCGGCCGCAACCCCGGCACTCCTGATGCACTAGAAGGGCTGTTACAGCTGCCCGTAAACCTGTGGCCGCCAGCAGCTCGAACAGCGCTCGCCGAGCTAAAGCAACGCATCGGTGACGGCATGGTGGTCATGAGCTTCGGTGAGCTGGCAGGGCGACTGCAGAGTGCAAGTAGCCTGTCGCGAGACAAGGTTCTGACGCTCGCCCGCGCTCTGGAGTCTTTACACATCGGTATCGAGCCGGATGTGCTGACAGGCAGCCGAACACCCAAGGCAGAGGACAATGTGGCGCTCTTTGCGACCCAGGCTGAAGATGGTGATCTGCGTTCTTCGCCGGCTTATAGCGCCGCCTCTGTTACGTTGGACCTTGCTTGTGCTGTGGCGGCGGCCGATGGTGACACGTCGCCGCAGGAAATTATGCTGCTATCCCAGCATATCGACTCCTGGAGTCACCTGAGCGGTGCTCATCGGAAACGCCTGAAGGCCCACCTGCGTCTGCAGCTTAACCAGCCACCAACCCTGCAAAGCCTGAAGAAGAAACTGGAGCCCCTGGCCGAGCCGGCGAAGAGGGTTGTGGCGGCTTTTCTCGCTCACTTGGCGCAGGTCGACGGCGAGGTTAGCCCCGCAGAGGTGAAGTTGCTGGAGCGCGTCTACAAGACCCTGCAGCTGGATCCGCAATCGCTGTACAGCGACCTTCATGTGGCCGCTAGTGGCAGCCCCGTAGGCTCATCGCAGACAACGCCTTCCATACCCGGAGCAACTCCGTCCAAGCCCGTTGGCGGATTTGCTCTGGACAAGGAGCGCATCGCTCAGTTGCAGCGTGAAACGGAACAGGTATCTGCGCTGCTGGCTCAGGTTTTCGTTGACGACAAGACTGCTGAGCCAGATGACGTAGTTGTGGAAGAGACTGTTGAGGATACTTCCTCCGTTTGTGGCTTAGACGCCGATCACTCAGCCTTCCTGCGTGTACTCGTATCCCGTACCGAGTGGTCTCGTGACGAGTTGGGGGCCGTAGCAAGCGATATGGAACTCATGCTCGACGGAGCATTGGAGCAGATCAACGACATGGCATTTGAGCATTTCGATATGCCAGTCACCGAAGGGGAAGACCCCTTCGAAGTCAACCCTGACATTATGGACAAACTACCGCTATGAGCAGCATCAGAGCCAAGGACCGCGATGCGGTCATCCAGTCCCTGCGCGCCGGCGTCGTTCCCCGTGCAGGCCAGCACCTGATTCAAGTGGGGCGTGTCGGGGAGCTGGAAGCACTCATCCGTGATGTGGAGCGCCTCGCGGAAAGCGGTTCCGCGTTCCGCGTAGTGATCGGTGAGTATGGTGCAGGCAAGACATTCTTCCTCAACCTGGTTCGCTCTATCGCGATGGAGCGCAAGCTCGTCACCATGCATGCCGATCTGAACCCGGATCGTCGTCTCCATGCTACTGGTGGGCAGGCTCGCTCGCTGTATGCCGAATTGGCCAAGAATATGTCCACCCGAACTAAGCCTGATGGCGGCGCTCTGCAAGGAATAGTCGAGAAATTCGTGGCACAGGCCAAAAAGGAAGCCAAAGCGTCCGGCAAAGACAGCGAGGCTGTGATTCGCGAGCATCTAGACCAACTGACAGAGATGGTCAACGGCTATGACTTTGCTGATGTAATCGCGGCCTATTGCAGAGGCTTCGAAGAGGGTAACGAGCAGCTCAAGGCTGATGCTATCCGCTGGTTGCGTGGCGAGTTCACTACCAAGACAGATGCCCGCACCGCACTGGGGGTGCGAACCATCGTCGACGATGGTTCGGTCTACGATCAGCTCAAGCTGCTTGCGCGATTTGTTCGGTTGGCCGGCTTTAGCGGGTTGATGGTATGTCTCGATGAGCTGGTGAACCTGTACAAACTTTCCAACACCCAAGCTCGTAACGCTAACTACGAGCAGATTCTTCGTATCCTCAATGACTCCCTGCAGGGCTCTGCTGAGGGGCTTGGTTTTGTGCTGGGCGGTACACCCGAATTTCTCATGGATACGCGCCGCGGCCTCTACAGCTATCCGGCGCTGCAGTCGCGTCTGGCTGAAAATAACTTCGCCAAGTCCGGGCTGGTAGATCTGTCCGGCCCTGTCATACGCCTCACTAGTCTGACACCTGAGGATTTCTACGTGCTGCTGCAGAAACTGCGTCATGTATACGCGGCAGGCGTGAGCGAGCGCTATTTGCTACCCGACGAAGCATTGCCGCTGTTTATGGCCCACTGCAACCAGCGGATGGGTGAGGCCTACTTCCGTACCCCGCGGACGACCATTACCGCATTCATCAGCCTGCTAGCGGTGTTGGAGCAGAATCCTGACGCTGATTGGCGGACCCTGTTGGGTGCCGTGGAGATTGCACCGGATCGAGGCGGTGAGGCCGATATCCAAGTGGATGCGGACGATGAGCTTGCCACCTTCCAGCTCTGAATCGGTTGGCTTCGAACTCCTTGAACCGCGAATCCAGCGCTGGATATGGACCGAGGGCTGGACCTCCCTGCGGGACGCCCAGGAGCGTGCTATCCCTGCGCTCTTGGGGGCCGACCAGGATGTCATCATCGCGGCGGCTACAGCTGCAGGCAAAACCGAAGCCGCGTTTCTGCCCATCCTTACCAATCTCCTGCAGGACACGGAAAAGCCTGGGGCGGTGCTTTACATCAGCCCGCTGAAGGCTCTCATCAATGACCAGTGGGATCGTTTGGCGAGGCTTTGCGATGAGCTTGAGCTTCCTGTCATTGCTTGGCATGGGGATATCTCAGCGAGCCGCAAACATCGCTTCCTCAAGTCCCCGGAAGGCATTCTGCTGATCACGCCGGAGTCGCTCGAAGCTCTGTTCGTGAACAAGGGAACCAGCCTAGCGGGATTGTTTGCCAACCTGCGGTACCTGGTGGTGGATGAGCTCCATGCCTTTATCGGTAGTGAGCGAGGCAAGCAGCTGCAGTCACTCATGCATCGTGTTGAAACAATCATTGATCGCCCCCTGCCCAGGGTTGGTCTTTCCGCCACGTTGGGCGACATGACGCTGGCTGCTGCCTTCTTACGTCCCAATGCCCCTCATCATGTGTCGGTGATCGAATCCAAGGGTAGTGGCCAGATACTTAAGGTTCAGATCAGAGGGTATGTGGAGTCCAAGAAGACGCTCCCGGTACAGCCTGAAGGTGACGATGTTTTTTCTCCGGACCATGCCATCGCAGAGCATCTCTTTCAGGTGCTACGGGGCAGCAATAACTTGATCTTCCCCAACAGTCGAACTCAGGTTGAGTGGTTCGCTGACAATCTGCGGCGCCGTTGCGAGCAGGATGGTGTACCGAACGAGTTCTGGCCGCATCACGGCAGTTTGGCGAAGGACATTCGAGAGGAAACCGAGAAAGCGCTGAAAGCCGGTGACCGGCCTGCCACCGCAGTCTGCACTACCACGCTGGAGCTTGGGGTCGATATCGGCAGCATCAAGACGGTAGTGCAGATCGGGGCTCCGCCATCGGTAGCTAGCTTGCGTCAACGCTTGGGGCGATCCGGACGCCGTCCGGGAGAGGCAGCCATTCTCCGAAGTTACTGCAAGGAGCGTCAGCTAGACGATGGCTCGCCCCTGTCAGATCGACTTCGCCAGGGTTTGCTGCAAAGCATCGCGATGATCCGGTTGTTGATGCAGGGCTGGTTCGAGCCTCCTCGTGTTCATGGCCTTCATTTATCGACGCTGGTACAGCAGTGCCTCTCGGTGATAGCCCAGCGGGGTGGAGCTACAGCTGCAGAGCTTTGGAGCACCTTGATACGCAGTGGTCCGTTCACTGGGGTGGAGCAGGGCAGCTTCCTCAGTTTGCTTCGTGCCTTCGGTGAGCGCGATTTGATAACCCAGGAAACATCGGGGCTCCTGCTACCCGGCGTAGTGGGGGAACGCCTGATCAACCACTACGACTTCTACAGTGCATTTGTCAGTAATGAAGAGTTCCGCCTGGTATGCGATGGCAAACCACTTGGCGCATTGCCCGTCTCCAGGCCATTGACCGTCGATCAGCGAATCATCTTTGCTGGGCGCCGCTGGCGGGTAACGAGCGTGGACACTGAGGCCAAGGTCGTTGTCGTGAGATCCGATCCCGGTGGTGCTCCCCCGTCCTTTGACGGGCTTGGAGCCCGTGTACATGATCGGGTTCGGCAAGAGATGAGGAGCGTCTTGTTGGAGGCGGACGTCTACCCCTATCTTGATACTACGGCACAAGAGCTACTAGCTCAGGCACGTAGCGCTTTTTCGGACCTTGGACTGGCACATTCGAGCATGACCGAAAGCGGAGGTAAGACTTACCTTTTCAGCTGGCGAGGCGATTGGACAAACGATGCCCTAGCCATCTTGTTGACGCACACCGGACTAGCCAGTGAGAACAGCGGGTTGGTCATCGAGGTTGAGGGAGATCGGACGTCGCTTGAAAGCAAGCTGCGTGAGATCGCCGAGTGGGACGGTATTGATGAATCCGCTGTTCTGGCGGACGTACAGAACATGGCTCAAGAAAAATGGGATTGGGTGCTTCCGCCAGCATTACTCATGCAGTCTTACGCCACGATGCATTTGGACTTGGGTGGAGCAAAGGCCTTGGCATTGGCTCTAGTGAGCCAGCCTGCGGAGACGGCCTGATATCTAGCTTATTCGTGTGGTGCCTGCTTTGTTGAAAGCCGACTTTGGTTCATCTGGTCAAGATGGACCGCGGTCTGGCTTCGGCCCAAAGCTGCCTGAGCTGATACGGCGGGCTTTTCCAAGGGCCGGGCGGTTTGATCTGACGCTGTTGTTTATGAAAAAGTTGATTCCAGCGGCTGTGATGTCTAGGCGACCAGCGAATCCGTTGCACACGAGTTCTGTAGGAAAACAATGCTTCGTATTGCTCTGGCAATGCGATTGCATTACCATGCGGGCGTCAAACCCGATCCGCAGGAGACTGCCATGGCCGCCACCTTCGAAGTCGAATCCACCCTTACCGATCGCTACCAGACCACGGTGCCGGAAACCGTCCGTCGTGCTCTCAAGCTGGGCAAGCGCGACAAGATTCACTACACCATTCGCCCCAGCGGAGAAGTGGTGCTAACGCGCGTCGAAGCATCCGACAGCGACGACCCAGTGCTCGGTCAGTTCCTCGGCTTTCTGGCTGCTGACATCACACGCCATCCCGAGCGGCTGCAATCTGTGGATGTTGGGCTCGTCCAACGGCTCCAATCATTGGTAGCCGGCGTCGATGTCGATCTCGATAATGTCCTGTCGGCGGATGATGAATGAGCGCAGGAAAGCCCGAGCCTTTTGTCATTCATGGCTGGACGGTTTTTGCTCATCCACTTTTCATCGCACAGATGGAAGCGCTGGCGCTGCAAGTCGAGACCTTTAAGCAAAAAGACCCCGTCGGGTATGTGAAGAAGAATGCCAGTAAACGACTGGCTGCGGTCATCAAGCTGGCGTTTGATGTCATCCCACAAGATCCGACTCGACCGGAATACCGCCAGGGCGGGACGCTCGGTGACGATCACAAGCACTGGTTTCGCGCTAAGTTCTTTCAGCAGTACCGACTATTTTTTCGCTACCACGCCCCGAGCAAGGTGATCGTCTTCGCTTGGGTGAATGACGAAGACACAAAACGCGCCTATCAAAGTAGCGACGATGCCTATCGGGTGTTTCGAAAAATGCTGGAAAGCGGGCACCCGCCTGACGACTGGGATCGGCTCTTGGCTGAGGCGCAAACAGAATTGCTGCGGATGCAGGAATCATTGGCTAGGGCGACAACGGTGTAGTGAGAGCTGTTTTTCCATGGAAACACGATGCGCCATAAGGCACGCTCTTCGCCATCTCAAGGATGAGATGAAGCGCTTCCTCCGCTACGTTCCCTGTGATCGCTATCTCTATACTTTGCGTGTGGTTTATACGCTAGCGGTATTGCGATCTCCGAATGTTGCACTACGGTTCGTCTGCTGTAGATGAACCATGATCCATGCGCCTTTGTTGGTTCAATCTATAAAGCGCGCGTCGGTTGCCGGGCGTTGGTAAATGAAAGGCTACCGAGACAGTAAAGATTTGAAGTGAGCAGCTTCAAGTTAATCAGGTGGTCTACCAATAAGCCAACGTCTAACCGAGTCGCATTGAAGTCAATTTAGTCGATTAAACGTCTTTATCTATAACACACCTGCGGTTGCATGCGGCTTTTGATTAGGAATGCAATAGCTGGAAATTAGCGCTTGCAAGCTTACCGTGACGCATTGAAACCCAAAATATCCAGTTGCTCGGTCAACCAGCGATGTGCCTGATATGTGCTCTGAAATTTACGAGCTAGGGTGCGTACACCTTTATCTACGTTACAGTCACGGAGCGTGAGGCCAAGACCTTCTTCGTAGATCTCGTAGGTCTTTGCTTTAATATCGCCGAGCCGCATCGCAAGCAGCCTAACGTCATCGAGAGAATGAATGGGGGCGATGCTGTGCTTGCGCACGTAGGAGCGTACCTTATCTGAAAGCTCATTGAAGTCATCTGCATTAATGCGGTGGACTATATCGTCTGAATCTGGGATTTGCTCCGGATAGTCATCATCAAGTGATACGCAGTGCTCCACACCGTGAATGCTGACTACTAGATATTGACCGCCGAATTCGTCGCACTCGCAGTTAAGAATTAGGATAGACATGTTTTTTCCTCAGGTTGTTATTCTGTCCATAATTCTAAGTTCCTCCGTTTAAAAAAAGCAATAGGCTATACTGTGTTTTTATACAGCTCCTGGTTGATGCCCCGAAACCCGTTCGACCTACCTATCTCGTAGAGGTGTCCGGCCCATGATTTCATAATTTAAAGTGGTACAAGACGTATGTCATGGGCAGTGGTATCTCGGTAAGCGATCGCGCCAGTCCGTCTTGCCGACACAGGCTGTGTGCGCAATTTAAAATTACTCCTCTCATTCTGACATTTTAAAATGTAAATCGACTGAAAGAGCGGAAGCACCTGCTCATGTTCAGCGCTATCCAGTCGGCCAATGTGCTGCTCCCGGTGGATCGTCTTGTGGGATCAGGTAGCATGGTGCGTCCTTGGCCAACGAACCAAAGTCCGGAATGCAATATAGAAAGAATAGAATTTTTGCATTTTTGCATTTTTGCATTTTTGCATTTTTGCATTTTTGCATTTTTGCAATATTTGGCTTTTGGGGTTATATAAAAAATAATGTTCTGGCTGTTGTTTTTTTGTTTTCGTATTTGCAATAATTGATTGTGTGGCATGTGTCACGCAAATAATAATAAGAAGAGTAGTATGAATGCAGAGACTCAAAGCGCCTACATTAGTTTGGCCAGTAATTTCTATGCGACTCGAATGCAGGGCGTTGAGCTTGATGAGCTCAATATTATTGGTGCTTTGCTACGGGCGGCCCCTGATTACCGCCCGGATTATTACCGGCGCCTACGTAACGCTTTGGCGTTTGATCAAAAGCGTCGAGGAAATTTCTGGGCTGCCCAAGAAATCAATCGGACGCTCAATCCGGTCACTGTGTTAAATCTGCCGCGAAAGAAAAAGCAGCGACGTCCGCAGAAGCTTTCTACCGCTGATTTCGAGGCGTGGCTACGGTGTCTGGCTGAACGAGATATGCCTGTCGAAGCGGGAGCTTTAATGGTGATATCTCTTACCGGAGCGCGACCATGCGAGCTTAACGGCATTTCCATCGATGGCCGGCGCGTCCATATATCCGGTGCAAAGCTTAGCCACAACGGTTTACGCGGCGCTAGCCGAGCGCTCGAGGCTGACGATGGTGTCTGTAACATCTTGAGAGATGCTCTCGCTGCTTTTAAATGTCAGCCGCGCAGTATGGATTCAATACGCGTTGCGCTTCACCAAGTCGCTACTGAGCTATTCGGTAGGAGGAAGGTGCCGAGCATGTACACGCTTCGTCACCAGTTCGGAGCAAATTTGAAAGCTTCAGGCATGTCTGCGGTTGAGATGGCGTATGTCATGGGTCACCAGGCGACCGATTCGATTAGCCGGTACGGCGATAAACGAACCGGACGAGCAGAGGCTGTTAAGGTGAAGCCCGCAAGCGATGCTGATTTCTCAAAGGTGAGAGATACAGTGCCCACGCGAATGCGTGCGGTTGAGCTGGCCCTTAGTGTTAAGCGAGACAGAGAGCGTAGGTCTGAAATAGCCGACGGCTGAGGTACCTCCTGTTGGTTTGACCGTTCAGATGCAGCTCGGCTGATGGCCTGTGAGGCAATAGGAGTGGTCTTGTAGCTACCTATAGTTTGAGCGCTTTGCCGCGCTCACGCCGGAATTCTTGCGTACCTGTTGGGTGGCTGGGCTACGAAAGTGGAGGCCCACGGGCAGCTTCCGGCCAGGAGCTGTCAATCAATTCCCTATGAGATAGCTACTGGATCTAAGCCAAATCAGGGGCGCTCGGCAGCTTTCAGCCAATCGGTTACACCATTTACTCCTAGCGAAAGTAAAGTGTCTTGTATCTCCACAACACTTCTCAGCATCAAACCCTCGTCGGACTCTTCTAGTTCTTCTGCTTCTGCAAAGAGCCTCGTCATCAGTTGGGTGAGGCTGTTTTCGTGGTCGTAAAGATATGGTTGGCTCTTTTTTACGTATGCCAGATAGATTCTGAGTGCCTCGAGGGCAAGCTCTGTGTCATATTCCGCAATCGTGTTGAGCCACTTATGAAAACCGTAAAGTCTATGGTGTTTTCTCTCACTATGACTGTCATTTTCGAATATTGAAAAACATTTTCGAATAAGCTCTATAGGCGCAAAAATAGGGGGTGTTTGATCTCCGAAAATACGCTCAAGCTTTTCGGCAACAGCCAATGCATGTGCGCCGCTGGCATTTAACCCTGCTTTCAACCCAGCAAAGCACCCCTCACCTTGCTGCTGAATATTTTCAGTATGTGCCCAGACTGATGCAGCACCCAGCCATGCCTCTGTAGCATCAAGAGCCTTCAAGTCCTGTATAACATCAGCAATGTTGATGTGTTTAGACAGGGCGCATAAAGCTGAAATACGCCCCCATGTTTCTAAATCTTTTCCTTTGCCTTCACAGCGGAGGCGCTTAAGTAAAGGCTCTACTACGGCAAAATTATTGTGATAAGCATAATAGAGGCAAGGTTCGGCGATCTTCCAGAGCCCGTCTGCATCTTGCATAGCAGCATGAAATAGGCTCCAACCCAGCTCAAAATTCTTGCTCTGCAAATAAGGCAGTCGTCGAAGAATTACTGCGCGAATCGCAGGATGCTCATCTCCTGCAAAACGACGTAATGTGGGAAGTAATAGCTCGGGGAACGAACCGCCAATTTTTTGAACGTCACTAGCTAATATTGTTAAGGCTTCGGCTACATCGCCCTTAGCCATATTGATCCCCAGCGAGATCAAGCAAACGTTATCACTCCTGTACGGGTCGTCTTCCTCAAGGCGCAGAAAAGCTATGGCTAAAAATACAAGTCGTTCGGCGTCAATCAGGTTATTTACAACATTGGCACAGGCTTCCAATGCTTTGGCTGCGGGACGCCGGAGCCGCCAGTGCTGAGAGTGTCTTTCAAGCTCATCGAGAATTTGACTAGCTAGAGCTGTAGCCTCTGGCTCCTCAATAGGTATCCAATGTTCGCCCGCTCGCAGGTTTCCATGCCGATGGGCCAAGTAATTGGCCACACCATCCATGATGTCATCGCGAAACTTTGCTGAAATGTCAGACCAGTAGTTTGGCAAAAGCCTCATGAATCGAGTGGGATGCCGAGAGGCAGCCTCTTGAAGTTGCATGCCAACTTCACTTTCACCACCGACCAGAAAATCAACCCCGTGCCAATCTGAATAGCCGCTGTAGTGCGCTAGTAGGTGCATCACCGAGCTATCGCTGGCCTCTAGAAATACATCGAATGAAAACGGCGCTATGACTACGCCACCCCACGAACGAACATCCGGCTGACGATCAGTTACTCCAACCGTTTTCCCATACTCGTCAATCACTGCTTGCGCCTCTGGTGAGCGCAGGTAGCAAGGGATTGCAAGAATTAGTTCCGCACGTTTTTTTAGCACCCAGTATTCTGATGCGTACTCATCAAATATATTTAATATGGTAGCGGCCACAGCATCTTGTATTGCTTCATCTAGAAGCATAAATGCTGATCGAATTAGCGTGCCCAATTCGTAGTTCAGTTGAAACTCAAGGATGTTCTGGTCACGCAACATGCAACCGATCAGATCAATATTAGCTACAGGTGTCGCAGTGCAAGCTTGTATCCCAAAGTACAGCAATGCCCCTTCTTTATTGAAACAAAGACGCGCTCGATTATCTTGCCACCAGCGTGAATGCGTTTTTGCATGATGGAGAATTGAGGCCTCTACTGCATCGAGTAGAGCATCAATGTTATCTACGTGATGCATGTCTCGCCGACTATGTGTCTGTTCGAACGATGTCTCGCTCAGAAATCCATATCGGTAGCCTACACGGGTTTCTCCATAACGTGAGCTGCGTATTTCACTCCAATGCTCAATCGACGCCAGAGCCAGATCAAGCAATCTCGTAGATTGCTGCATACGTTGTTGGACAAAATTATCCTGACGATCGCCGAACTCATGGGATTGGCAGCGCAAATTTTTATCGAACCGGTACTCCAGAAGATCTTTTTCCTCAATGCCACCAGCCACATAACGCCAAAGCAGATCATCTCCTATAACCCCAGCATTTACGCAGCAAGCGACCAAGCGCCCTAAGAAGTAGTGGTCGGTTGAGGGCGTATCCAGAAGCGACTTAAGCAACGGAACAACTAGGATTACGTTTTTTGCTGAAATTTCAGATAAGTACAGTGGCAACTGCTGAACTAATTGATTATGATCGACCCAATCTAGAGATAGTGCTTCATGCCAGAATGAAACAACTGATGCTGGATCTTCATTCTTCCAGCGAGATATCTGATGCACATGCCCCACGTAGCCTTCCATATCTCGCCCTGCCTTAAGTATGGGCACCAGATATTTAAGCCAAAATCGATGCCACTCGACAGCATTGGCGGAGGTGTATATCACCTGAAAAACATCGCGGTGATTTCCTCGTAACTCGCGTATTAAGGGCCAGTCCTCGTCGACGGGCAGCTGTTCTGCGAAAGACTCAGCAACCAAGCGCCGGATATGAAAGGCTGCTTTACCTGTTAATACTGCTCGTATCTGTTTTCTGAATTCACGCCGTTCCCCAAGAGCCAACTGCGCAACAAAGCTACGAATACTGGGGCGAACAAAGGGTACCGGGGGCAAACTCTGAATGAATTGGTTCAGCGTAACACCGGCTCTCTGGGCTCCACTGATGACTAGAACGTCTAGTAGTGTCTGATGCCCGAAGGTTAGCTTGCCATCCTGAGTTTCTTGCAAAACATTTAAGCTACACAATGATCGTAGAATTTCCGGCGATGCAGGAAAGCGCTGATATGGTACAACTAAACTGCGTGATTCGAGCATTTCTGCGGCAATGCTTTCAATTGCTCGTATCGCAGTATCACCAAGCGAGGCATCGGCTCGCACAATCCCATCAAGATAACGCTGTGCCAACGCCTGGCTGGTGATGACGTTAAAGCCTCCTTCCCGCAGTGCTAAATCGACGAATAATGCAAGCTCCCGAGGGTTTCGAATTAGTTCTCGCGTAACAGCATCAATGTCAACGGAAATAATCCCCAATGCGTCCAGTAATGGTGCTATCTGAGCATCCCAATTCAAGGGTAAACATTTTAATTCGCAATCCCATTTTCTTTCCGCAATTCTGCGATCGTAATGCCTGTCGAAGTCTCGACAAGAGGTCACTACGCTCACATTTGGAATAAATAGGAGACGATCTATCTGAGATAGAAAATAGGTAAGCACACGATGGTCTCGTGCGATAGACAGCACATCCAGGGAGTCGATTATCACAACAACATGCGCACTTTCTGCAATACGTGCAGCTTGATTCACCCACTGATCAGAAAGTCCAAAAGCATGTCGATCTTGAAAGGTAGCCAAGTCAGCAAATTCGCGAGACTGGATGAAGAGCGGCACGATACTCGTGCAATGCTGTGCGTTTCGCTCCAAGGTTTCCTGTACATCCAGCATCACGCAGGTTTTCCCCGAACCAGGTAAACCGGTAAGCAAGATAGCGCGTTGCCCCGAGTTGATTGCATCCAGCAGATCATCCACCACGGGGCTGGGTATTCTCTGGCCTGCTACATCGCGTCGCCATGATCTTCCGATAGCTGAAACACTGGAAAATGATGCACGAACTTCCGCAATATTTACGGGAGGAACTAATAGCGCTCCTGCCTTGTTAAGAATAGCTTCAAGATTGGATTTGGTGAACCGATGCTGAGCGACTGAGAGCGATCCCTCACTACTCATTCGGGCGCCCAAGTGATCTAGATGAACCCAGAGTGCATTAAATGCTGCATCCAGGTTACTGACCATATTACGTAATCGCTCTCGTAACTGGTCTTGCATACGCTCTAGAGTGCCGCTAGTTTCAAACTCTGTACAACGAAGAAACTCATAGGTTGATAGACTTGGAGCGCAGGAGTTGAGCAATGTTGACAGGGTGGTGTCTGTCTTGTGGTTTTCGTTGCTTAAGCTACTTTCATAGCCGTTCGCATCTTGCTGAGTCTCGCTATGTTCTTTTAGTTTTCCTAGCTTTCCGAAGTTGTTTCTCGAATAAAAATAAACTTTAGAATTTTCATTCTGACTAATCAGTCTTGCAGCTTTATCAAGCTCGCCCGCGAGATCAATAGTAGACCACTCTTTGAAGTCGATTTGATTTTTTTGCATTGGCATGCGATAACAGTGCCATCAGCTTTTCCAATGACAATATCGTCGACTAGATAAGTTATCGAATCAATTTCGAGCCACTGATAGTTTTCGTCGGATAGGACGGTCAATGCCCAATCAAACGCAACCAAGGTTTGATAGCCGTCGCCACGGTTAGATCGTATGCCAGCAAGACTCATATCACCTCCTTTTGACAGGTAGCCTCGCACTTGCAAAGCTGATAGCCAAGAAACACCTCAGTATTATCATTCACTCTGAGGTTTTTGTGGCGAGCAAACTGCGAATTGGGCAGCCTAACCGGATACGCCATACAAAAAATGCTCAGATTGGAGTGGCCTTTCAGTTGGGCGCTACTAAGAAGTTAAAAATGTCCGCTTTTGGCCGTAAGCGGAAGCTGGGCTATCTGCCCCTAGAGCGGTGGGTTCAAGTTCGCTGTTCGGAATTTAGCGAATTCCCTAGCTCACTTTTCTAAGCTATGGCGCCTCACCGTAGCTTTAGCCCATGCAGTGGCGAGCTAGAAAAAAGCTGGCATTTGATTTGGTCGTCACTAACGGCCATCGGAGCGAAACGCCTTTCATCTCGCCGAAAAGCGTCCTGGCTAATTTATACCAGTGGCTGGTCGATCCTATCGATAAGTTCGGGCCCCTCATTCAGCACGTTCCCGACGGCCTTGCCCACCGGATGCCACTCGAACTCCTCCGCGCACAAACCATGCTCTAGCGCGAGCTTTTCTGCTTCGCGCGGCGGCAAATGCGGGTCTATCCATCGCGCGGCGTACTGCGGCGATAAAACCAAAGGACGCCGATCGTGAATGTCGAGCATGCCGGCACCGCTGAATGACGTAATGACAACAAAGCCGTCGCCGTCTCGCGGTACCAGCGAGCCGCCTCGTTGAAACCGCCCAAGCGCTGCGAAGAACATCGGCTCGCCGCTACGCAGCGTGATGTAGTAGGGCTGCTTGATCTTCGGGTTGGCCGCGTCCTTCTTCCACTCGTACCAACCATCAGCGGGCACTATTGCGCGACCGGTTTGCCAGATGTCGCGAAAAAACCTGCTAGTTGCGGCCGTTTCCACCCTGGCATTTATCGCTGATGGTCGTTTCCCCTGTGCCCACGACGGGGCATAACCCCACTTGACTGGCTCCATGCGCAGCCCATCATCGTCCTGGTGCAGGAGCTGAACCATTGATTGCGGACACACGTTGTAGCGTCCGATCGGCTCAGGATTCACGCCGCCACGCAAGGGCAAAGGTAGCTGCACCGCGATCTTGTCCAGATATTCATAAGCGATTCGGTACTGAGCGAAACGTCCACACATGGGTGCCCCCGCACATCTGGTTCAATTGACCGGGCTCTAGCCTCAGAATACTGTATGCGCATACAGTTATGAGGTCTGTACCATGCCCGTCCACATATTGGGACCTGCTGCTCCCACCACAATTGCACTGCCGTTTTTCAGTTTCTGCGTGCCCGCGGGATTCCCGAGCCCAGCGCAGGACCACATGGAGGGGAGCATCTCGCTCGACGAGCTGATGAACATCCGAGCTCCGCATACCTACCTGGCGCGTGCAGACGGGGAGAGCATGATCCAGGTCGGCATTTTCGACCGAGACATTCTGATCATCGACCGGGGACGAGAGGCCGAGAAAGGGGAGGTGATCATCGCGGCGCTGAATAACGAGCCTCTGGTCAAGATTTTCGACCGAGCCGGCAGCCAGGTCATTCTGCGCTCGGCCAATCCGAAGTTCCCGCCGCGGTACCTCCTCGAAAGCGAAGAACTCTACGTATGGGGCGTGGTGTCATACAGCATCCGAATCCATGGCAAGTACTGAGCGGGCAATCGCCCTCATCGATTGCAACTCGTTCTACGCCAGCTGCGAGCGTGTCTTCCGACCAGACTTGCGCCGTACGCCTATCGTCGTGCTTTCGAACAATGACGGCTGCGTAATCGCGCGCTCAACCGAGGCAAAGCAGCTCGGTATCAAGATGGGCGTGCCGTATTTTCAGATCCGGCGCGACCTGGAGCGTTTGGGCGTTGTGGTGTTTTCCAGCAACTACGCACTGTACGGCGATATGAGCGAGCGCGTCATGACGGTCATCGAGAGCCTGGTGCCTGCGGTTGAGGTGTACTCAATCGACGAGTCGTTTGCCGACCTTACCGGTGTGCCAGACGTCGAAGTGCTCGGCAGGCGGATCCGCGCTGAGGTACTGCGCAGCACGGGTATCCCGGTCGGGGTGGGCATTGGGGGGACCAAGACGCTCGCCAAGTTGGCGAACCATTCAGCGAAGCGCTGGCAGAAGCAGACGGGTGGGGTAGTGGACCTTCTCGACCCGGTGCGGCGCGACAAGGTGCTGCGCGTGACTGACGTCGGCGATGTATGGGGTGTCGGTCGCCGGATGACCGAGCACCTGAACAGGTTGGGCATACGTACTGCTTGGGATCTAGCCAGCGCGGATGCCTGGACCCTGCGCAAAAAATTCAGCGTGGTCATCGAGAAAACCGCACGCGAACTGCGCGGGACGCCGTGCCTCGATCTGGAGGACTTCGCGCCATCCAAACAGGAAATCTGCTGCTCGCGGATGTTCGGCAAGCGCTTGCGCGAGCTGGAGCCAATCAAGGAGGCAGTGGCGGCATACGCTGCTAGGGCCAGCGAGAAGCTGAGGGGCCAGCAGTCACTGTGCAAGCGTGTCCGAATCAGCATCCGGACCGGCATGTTCAATCCCGACGAGCCTAAGTTTGCGAAAGGCGTGGTGTGTGAGCTGCCGTATCCCACCGACGACACCCGATACATCGTCCGAGCGGCGATCGCCGGTTTGGAGCACATCTATCGCGAGGGATTTTCGTTCAGCAAGGCCGAGGTCCTGCTAATGGACCTGTGCCAGCGTGGCGAGTACACCGGTGATCTATTCTCCCAAACTCAACCTGCTGCCTCGGAGCGCGTTATGGGGGTGCTCGATGCAATCAACGCCAAGTGGGGCCGCAACACCCTCCGGCCAGGCCGTGTAACCACCGCGCCGGACTGGGGCATGCGACGGGAGATGATGAGCCAAAGTTTCACAACCAGGCTGGATCAGTTATGGGTGGTGCGTTGCAACTAGCCGAGTGGATGCGACGGCCGGTGAATTTCCAAGTGTCGGTTGTAGTGCGATTTGCTTGGCGCTGAAAGCGGATAGATAAAAGCCAGGCATTGCCTCTTGTGTTGGACGGGATAGCTTACTGAAGCCAACCCTCCACCTTGTCGGCGCCGTGCTTTTCTTTCCAGGCTTTCAAAATCTTATGGTTGCCACCTTTCGTTTCTACGACTTCTCCAGTTTCTGGGTTCTTGTAAACCTTGAGTTGACGCTGCCGGCGAGGTGCTTGAGACACCAGCGTGGTGCTGGTGCGGCTGGACTGCGGATCCAGTATTGAAATAATTTCGCGCAGGCCTACGTCATATTTCCCCATCAAATTGCGGAGTTTTTCCTCGAACTCTATTTCGCGCTTGAGTTTGTCGTCATTCCTAAGAGCATCAAGCTGCTTGAGCTGGGCTGCGAGCTGGGCTTCTAGAGCTTTGAATTCGGCGAGTTTGGACATGAGTACCCTTCTGAGAACGACGCTGCTGTGTTGTGTCTCAGTCTACCGTTTGGACATGAAGGGGTTCTACCCCATTTCCACGGACGGTTTGAAAAGGGCTGAAAACTTCAGATCTTGCCTGGCGACTCTACGACGCATTCGTGGGTTATGAAACCGCTCGATGTAGTCGAATAAATCCGCCCGTGCTTCATCACGAGTTCGATACGACTGATGGACAACGCGCTCCCGTTTGAGCTGACCGAAGAAGCCTTCACAGGCTGCGTTGTCGCCGCAATGCCCGACGGCACTCATGCTGCAGACCAGCGTGTTGCGATTCAGAAAGCGCTGGTAGTCGGTGCTGGTGAATTGGCTACCGCGATCCGAATGCAGGATTACTGACCAGTCACCCTGGCGCTGCCAAATCGCCATCTCCACTGCTCGAATCACCATCTGCCGATCCTGGCGGTGATGCATCGACCAACCGATCACCAGCTTGCTGTACAGGTCGAGCACTACGCACAGGAAGAGTTTGCCTTCCAGTGTGGCTATTTCCGTGATGTCCGTGACCCACTTGCGCTCCGGTTCCTGTGCAGTGAAATCGCGCTCCAGGAGGTTTTTCACGCCTGCTGGGCGGCCACTGACGGCTCTTCCAAAGCCATGTCGTTTCCGGCGTGGCCAGCCTTGAATTCGCTCAGCCGCCATCAGGCGAGCAACTCGGTTCAGGCTGACGACTTCGCCCTCGTCGAGCAAATCCTCGTGCATTCGTGGCGCTCCAATCACGCCCCGGCTGTCCTCGTGAATCTCCCGAATGCGCTTCACCAAGCGCGCATTCTCCTGAGCTCGCGCACTTGGTTCACGATCCTGCCAGGCGTAATAGCCGCTGGCAGAAACCTTCAGGCAACGGCACATCAATCGTACCGGGTACTCGTTGCGGCAGCGCTGGATCACCGTGTACCGCTCGATGACTCCTTGGCAAAGTACGCTGCCGCGTCTCTTAAAAAATCACGTTCCTTGGTTACTCGGGCCAACTCGCGCTTGAGACGGGCAAGCTCCTCATCCAGCGGACTTCCCGTTCCAGGGAAGACTTTCTCAGTGCCTGGTTGCGCCTCCCGAACCCAGCGGGTGAGCAGGTTGGGAGCCACACCAATCTCTAGGGCCACCTGTCGGCAGCTGGCCCCTGAACGACGAACCAGCTCGATGGCTTCCCGCTTGAACTCGGGACTGTATTTCTTGCGCTTCATGAACACTCCTTCAGCTCGGTGTGAGCTTACTTGAAAGTGTCCGTGCTAACGGGGTAGAACCCCCGGAAACATCTGTCTTTCAAAGTCGAGCTGATCTTTGAGTTTGTGCGCCGCTGCCTTACACACCCGCAACAATCAGTCAACGGCTGATCCAGGCCTAACAAAACCGCAAGCCCAAAAGCCGCTGCAACTAGTCAATCGCTCCGCCATGCGCCGTTTAGATGCTTTTTTGCAGCGCACCTACAAATTCAATATGGCTTAACACTAACGCGGCGCTTTTACAGGTCCAACGGCGGCCGAGCGACACCGAAAACCGGGTGACAGCGTTCATCGCCGACCCGGTCGGCGAGCCAAAAAAGTGCATTGCATGTAGTCGCCGCTACAGATTATAAAAGTAGCTTCTTCAGAGAATTGCCTGACACCATCGATCACGGGAATTCTCCACCATATCGGTACCTCAGGCGCGCTTTACTTGAGCGCGTTGATTCCACCGGCTATAAACAACGTCATTTTTTCAATCATGTCATCTTCTGATTCTGCGTGGACGCTTCCGTCCGTAAGCTCACCGATACGATCGACACCTCTTAGCATATAAAGAATCATTGAGATCATGAACACAGCCCCCCAGCTAATAGCGACGCGATGCTCCTTACCTTCGCAAGCCATCATCTCTTTTATATAAGCCTTAATGGCTTCATCATATAACTCCTTCCTTAACGGCACAGTAACCTCGTCAGGCTCACTTACTAAACGGGACTGCAACCGCGCAAAGTACTTCCATGCCTCCCCCCCATCTCTGTGTTCGAATTGCGGCTTAAGGTAAGTTCTAATTATATCCGAAATCTCATAATCGGATCCCCCCGCTTTCAAATCATCGAGGTATTGCTGACGATTTCTAGCGATATCCGCCAGGCCCCTCCTATAAATTTCTAAAAAAAGATTCTGCTTCGTTCCATAATAATATGTGATAAGCGCTTGAGTTACGTTAGCTTGCTGAGCTATTTGTTTGAGGCTAGTCCCCAAGTACCCTTGCATAGCAAAAAGCTTTTCGGCCTCGTTTAGAATAAGCTCTTTATTTTCGACTTCACCGAGCTCTGAGAACCTTCTCCTACCGAGCCGGCTAACCTGTTTTTTTTCTGCACCCGCCTTCAATCCGGACATACTGCACCCTAGCTGAACACTTAACCTTTAATCGTTCATTATACCTCCGACAAATGAAAAACTGAATATTTTTCTTCCAGCAACCACTACGACCCGAGCAGAGGCCGGGTTAATAAACCAACAGAGATTGCAATTAAAAATTCAAATTTCAACAAGTTACTCCATACGCACTAGTTAAATTGCGCATAGCCACAATTTGCTCATTTAATTTTTTGGTTTAGCAAGTTTAGTAACTCGATATACAGAACCACGTTCGTGCTGGCGTTTAATACTGCATAGACATAACAAAAAAGTTGCGTTTAGAAACACCGGACCACTGAACAACCCCGCCTGTATTGATCAGTGTGACGGCCCGTTAAGCCCGCGGCAACGAGACTTCGCCATCCGGCCGAAATAAGTGAAAAAAAAGGCTGCTGCGGATGGCATTCACTGTAGCGAGCCTGTACCGTAAGGGTTCGACTACCGCTAGCAGTGCGTAACACCTCATAGTCGAAAACAGCGAAGCTTAGGGTCAGCGTCCGAGTCGCCTGCCCAAGTTTATGACATCGCATTTCGGAGAAACACAGCATGGGTCTTGGTGGAATTAGCGTCTGGCAGCTTCTCATCGTATTGCTCATCGTGGTTATGCTTTTTGGCAGTAAACGTTTGAAAGGGCTAGGCTCAGACATGGGGGAGGCGATAAAAGGATTTCGCAATTCAATGGGAGCGAGTGAGGATAAGCCAAGCGTGGAAAAGCAGAGCTTTACCTATAACGTGGAAGGGCAGAAGGCCGAAGAACCGGCAAAGAAGAGTTGAGGTGTCGACCTCAGTTACGCCTGAGCTAAATCTGGCTGAACAGCCAAGCGTAAATTAGTATCGGCACAGCTTTACATATGCTTGTGGTAGGCCGCGCGCCTTTGGCGGGACATGAAGGTCCCGCTCGCGCTGCTGTCTCGGCTGAGTCTTTATCGGTGTTTCTTACGCCACAGCTATCAACTGCTTTTTTGTTGGCATTTAGCCTACCGCGCCGGGTGCAATCGCCACAGCTTTGCTCGCCGTATCAATGTGGGCTTGTCTTCTGCTGAGCCGCCTGAGCGGGTACAAAAATTAACGGCCTAAACATAGTTACGCGCATGTGGAAAGTGGCGAAGCAGGACGCGGTAACTATGCTAAGTATGTGAAAGTGGGCGAAGCAATGATCTTAAAGCACGTAGCGTGCGGCCCAGATTCAAACAAAGTTATCGCCCGCCGCACCCGTCGATGCCGATATACAAATGTCATTAATTTTTACTCAGTTGCGGCGGCCTCTTGGGCAAGCTTGGCCTGATGAATTGACATTTCTACGGGCAGCGCAACGCCATTTTTGACTGCTATTATTTCAGCCATGACGCTGACCGCAATTTCTGCAGGGGTTTTGCTACCAATGTAGATACCCACGGGACCTCGAAGCCGCTTCAGCGAATGCTCCGTCTCGCCAAAATGGGTTATGAGCCGGTCACGACGGCTTCGGTTGTTGCGCCTAGAGCCGATTGCGCCAATGTAAAATGCTGGGCTCTGAAGTGCTTGTAGCAGTGCCAAGTCATCTAGCTTCGGATCATGGCTCAGCGCCACAATGCAAGTCCTAATATCTGGTCGAAACGCATAAACAGCATCGTCAGGCATAGCGGTGCTAATCTCCACGCCCGCGACTGACCAAGTATCGATGTACTCGCTTCGTGGATCGCAAATAGTTATTTTGAATCCATTGAACAGAGCCATTGTGGAGAGGTACTCCGCCAAGGCACCAGCTCCGATAATAAGCATTCGATAACCTGGGCCTAATGTATTTATTAGCTGGGCATCATTGAATTTCAGAGACTCAGGCTCCGCCGTATTCACAAGCCTAACGGAGCCATCAGTGAGCTGGACAATTCGCTTCACCAACTGACCAGTTTCCAGTCTGCTGACCAACTCGTCTAACGAGTCGCCTAACGAGCTGAGCGGTGGTATGAACTCCAAAACTAGTTCGAGAGTTCCTCCGCACGGCAATCCAAATCTGTGCGCCTCGTCAGCACTGACACCGTATCGAACTACCTGAGGGATCGAATTCGGAATGCCTCGTCCGCCGAATGCCTTCGTGTAGCAGTGAATTAGGTCATCCTCAATGCAACCGCCGGATACGCTTCCGACTGCACGACCATCATCGCGTAGGATCATCATGGAGCCAACGGGACGAGGAGATGATCCCCATGTTCTAACTACCGTGGCTAGCAGCACTCTGTGCCCTTCTGCCAGCCAGTCCCGCGCGGTGCGAAGCACCATGACGTCAATACTTTCCATAGCGCCTCATTGTGTTTGTTCGGCATGCTCGCGGAGACGAAGAATCTTCTCAACGCGAACAAGGTCTGTGATTGTGTCTACGTCTTCAGCAATGCCTATGTCCTCGACCGCCAAGTCGAGGACATGACCAAGCGACTGATTGGCACGCACGATAGAACTGGCGCCATAATCAGCTGAGAGCGCTGCAAGATCGTGGTAAAGCTCACGCCTAAACGCCACAGGATGACCACGTCGCCCATCGCAGTGAGGGGCAACAATTAAGTTCTGGCTCAGACTATTCGCGACGAGGTGTAACGTGCCGGCCTGAATTAGCGGCAGATCTGCTGGGAGTATCAACCAGCCAGCCGCATCAGGTGTCGACCGGACACCTAGCGCTATGCTTTCGCCCATACCGCCAGTCCCACCATGAGGACGTACCAGTAGTGCTCGTAACCCGGACTCATCCACAGCCTTCATTACATGCCACAGCATTGGCTTAGCAGCTATAAGCGCTTCGAGTTTGTGGCAAGTGCCCCCAGAGGCCCTGAATCTCTCTCCTTTACCAGCCGCAAGTACAAGCACCGTGACCGTACTGAAATCGAACCGAGATGAAGCAGTCAATGCGTTCATGCATCATCCTTGAGCAATGGCTTCGATACGCCGGTTATGATTCGAAGCCGTACTAGGCATAAGTTTGATGGCTATGAACTTCGATGTAGGGGTGTGACTGCCGATACCAATGCTCTCAAGAGGTACCAATGGGTTGGTTTCGGGGTAGTAAGCGGCTGCCTGCCCTGCCGGGATGTCGAAGGCGAGCAGAGCGAAGTCGTTCACACGCCGTTCAACACCGTCGCTCCAGAGGGACAGCAAGTCGACTTTTTGCCCTGATGTGTAGCCCAGGCGAAGTATGTCGGCCTCGTTGGCGAAGATGACGCGGCGCTGGCCTTTGACGCCGCGGTAACGATCATCGAGACCATAAATGGTGGTGTTGTACTGGTCATGCGAACGCAGCGTCTGCAGGATCAGATCGGGCTGCTGACCGCTCAGGCGAACCTGCTCCGGTAGCAGATCCGTCGGGATCGGATTGGCTTTGAAACGCGCCTTGCCGGTCGGAGTATTCCAGCGTCGTGCGCCGGCCATGTTGCCCAGATAGAAGCCGCCCGGATGTTGGAGGCGCTGGCTGAAGTCGGCAAAGCCGGGAATGGTATCGGCGATCAGGTCGCGGATGCGGTCGTAATCGGTGATCAGCGCCTCCCAGTCCACCGGATGATTACCGATTGTCGCCTTGGCGATGCCGGCGACGATCGCTGGCTCCGAGCGCATCAACGCCGACAGCGGCTGCAGCTGGCCGAAGGAGGCGTGGATCATGCTGAAGGAATCTTCCACGGTGACGCTCTGTGGGCCGTTGGCCTGCCAATCAATATCGGTACGGCCAAGGCACGGCAGGATCAGCGCATCGCGCCCGATGGTCAGGTGGCTGCGGTTGAGCTTGGTGCTGATCTGGACGGTCAGATCGCAATTCTGCAACGCCAGGTGGGTGCGTCGGCTGTCGGGCGTGGCCTGGGCGAAATTGCCGCCCAGGCCAATGAAGACCTTGGCGCGACTTTCGAGCATGGCCTGGATCGCCTCGACGGTGTTGTGGCCGTTCTCGCGGGGCACCTTGAAAGCAAAGCGTTTCTCCAGTGCGTCCAGCAGCGCGGCCGGCGGCCGTTCGTTGATGCCCATGGTGCGGTCGCCTTGCACGTTGCTGTGCCCGCGCACCGGACAGAGCCCAGCGCCTCGGCGACCGAGGTTGCCACGTAGCAGCTGCAGGTTGGCGATCTCCTGGATGGTCGCCACGGAGTGATGATGCTGGGTGATGCCCATGGCCCAGCAGATGATCACCCGCTCGGCCTGCCGATACAGTTGTGCAGCCTGTTGGATGTCAGCCAGGCTCAGTCCCGACTGTGCTTCGAGCTGCGCCCAAGGTGTTGCGTCCAGCACCGCCAGATAGGCGTCGAGGCCATCGGTATGTTCGTTGATGAACGCATGATCGAAGACCGCTGGCTCTCCCTGGTCCTGCGCCTCACGCTCCCATTGCAGGAGAAATTTCGCGATCCCGCGCAAGGCGGCCATGTCGCCGCCCAGGGCCGGTCGGAAAAATGCGGTATTGAGCGGTGCGGAGCCGTTGCTGAGCATTTCCAGCGCGTGCTGTGGATGCTGGAAGCGCTCCAGACCACGTTCCTTGAGCGGGTTGAAGCAGGCCACCTGCGCGCCGCGTTTAACCGCTTCGCGTAGCGGTTCGAGCATTCGCGGATGGTTGGTGCCGGGGTTCTGACCGAGCACGAAAATGGCGTCGGCGTGTTCGAAATCGGCAAAGGTTACGGTGCCTTTACCGACGCCCACGCTCTGGCCAAGGGCGACGCCGCTGGCTTCGTGGCACATATTCGAGCAATCGGGAAAATTATTGCTGCCGTAGGCGCGAACGAACAGCTGGTAGAGAAACGCCGCCTCGTTGCTGGCCCGGCCTGACGTATAAAACTCCGCCTGTTGCGGACTGTCGAGACGCTTCAGCTGTTCGCCGATCAGGTTGAACGCGGCGTCCCAGCTCACCGGCACGTAGTGGTCGCTGGCCCGGTCGTAGCGCATCGGTTCGGTCAGGCGGCCCTGGTATTCGAGCCAGTAATCGCTCTGCGCGCGTAACTGGCTGACGCTATAGCGGGCAAAGAAACCCGCATCGACACGACGCTTGGTGGCTTCCCAGTTCACCGCTTTGGCGCCGTTCTCGCAGAACTTTATGCGGCCGTCTTCAGGCGAATCACCCCAGGCGCAGCCAGGACAGTCGAAACCGCCATGCTGGTTTGTCTTGAGCAACGCACGGAGATTCTTGAACGGTTGTTTGCTTTCGAGCCAGGCGCGACCGACGCTGCGCAACGCCCCCCAACCAGCGGCTGCGCCAGCATACGGTCGATAACGAGGTCCTTCAGGTTGTAGGCTCATGGCGCACTCCGTCGTAACCAGGGTTTGTCTGTCGGATTATCAAAGTACGCCCTGCCGCGCCGGGGATTCCAATGAGGCCAACAAAAGCGACGCAAAGTCCAACGGCCCATCGAACGTGATCGATAGGAAACACGATCGCGGGGCCCAGGCTGCCTTTCGAAGTATTCGCTCCAAATCGATAAACCATACCGATTAGCTGCTGGCGACCGAACCCCTAGCCTATGCGGCTGCTTGAACGGCGTCTAATCGTTACGCTTGATCCCTTGATCGAGCATATCTATTAAGATCAGCAGCCAAACCATGGGTTACGGGTCATGGGATCTGACTCCTGCCTAGCAGCGCCTGGGCTTCAGCGAAACAAGCGTCGCCAAGCGCCGAGCGAGGTGCGGTTCGCCGGAGAATAAGGCCTAGCGGGGCCAAAGTCTGAGCATCTTCAATGGTAACCAGGCGAAGATGCTGATGATGACCTTCCAAGCCGCTGTTCAGCGGTATCACTGCGCAGAATAAGCCAGCCTGAACAGACTGTAGGAGGATGTGCACAGCGTCGGTTTCCAGTAGTGGACTGACCGCAAGACCGCGGCTACGAAAGCCGTGATCAATCGATTGGCGAAAATGCATGCCGCCCGATAGCAGCCCCAACGGTAACCGGACGAGCGCTTCCCAGCCGAGCTCAGTCGTTTCGAAAGTGAAATAACGGTCGTCATAGAGCAATCCCATACGCGTTTCAGCCAGCTCTAGACTGGTGAAATGGGTCCGGTCAAGTGAGGTGAGGTACGACAGACCCAGCTCTAGCTGGTTGCTGCTGAGACGTTCAAGAATCTGTTCGCTACTCAACGCGAAAAGCTGGAAACGGAGATGCGGGTATTTTGCAGTAAAGATTGAGATTAACCGCATCGGATCGAACCCGCACAACGGTACGACCCCTAGACGCAAGGTGCCTACCAATTGCCCACGGCAGGCGGAGGCCTCCGCCTGTAATCCATCGTGCGCTGCGAGAAGCGTGCGGGCCCACGCAAGGATACGTTTGCCCTCGGGAGTAAAACCCTCGAAGCGCTGTCCTCGGTCCACTAGGGACAACCCCAGCTCCTGTTCTAGGCTGCGCAGCCTCATGGAAAGCGTAGGCTGAGTGATATGACAGAGCGAAGCCGCCTGTCCGAAATGGCGGGCCTCGTCGAGGGCCACAAGAAATTTAAGCTGCTTAATATCCATTAAAAGAACAATACCGTCTTACCAAAGCTCATTGTATTCAACGCCAGGAACGAGTTA
>NZ_JAMOIH010000010.1 GCF_024448955.1 Stutzerimonas stutzeri | reverse complement strand
CTCGCGACGAAACGTCAACAGACCCTAGATCAGCAAATGCCAACGCCCAGTTGCAGCAGGGCCAGCCCGCCCTGCTGCCAGCCCCACCAAGCCATAACCAGGAGCAGCGCCAGAACAACGCTGCCTGCCCACAACCAGCCCCTGCGCATTACGCAGCGCCTCCGGCCAGACGCACCCGCTCGACCGGTTGTTCACGAATTGGCCAATTCAGCGCCGCGGCCATCAGACTGAGAGCGATGGATATTTGCCAGACCAGATCATAGCTGCCGGTCTGGTCGTAAACCCACCCGCCCAGCCAGCCGCCGAAGAATGAGCCGATCTGATGAAACAGAAAGACGATGCCGCCAAGCATCGACAGGTTGCGCACACCGAACAACGTCGCCACCGTTCCATTGGTCAGCGGCACCGTGGACAGCCATAGCAGACCCATCGCGATGCCGAAGGCATAGGCTGTCCAGAGCGTAAGCGGGGCGAAAAAGAACGCGCTGATCACAACAGCCCGAAGCAGATAGAGCGCCGTCAGTAACTTGGGTTTCGAGTAACAGCCGCCCAACCAACCGGCGGTATAAGTACCCACCACATTGAACAGCCCGACCAGCGCCAGCACCGTGGTGCCCGCCATCGCCGGCAATTGCTGATCCACCAGATACGCCGGCAGATGCACGCCAATGAATACGACCTGGAACCCGCAGACGAAGAAGCCCAGCGCCAACAGGCGGAAGCCGGAGTGACTAACAGCCTCACGCAGCGCCTCGACCAAGGACTGCTGCGGGCCGGTCACGGGAGCCGGCGGACCGCTGCGCAACATCAACGCCAGCGGCATGATCAGCGCGACCAACAGTCCCAGCGCCAGCAAGGCTGATGACCAACCCAGCCAGCCAATCAGACCGAGCGTCCCCGGCAGCATGGCGAACTGGCCGAAAGAGCCCGCGGCACTGGCGATGCCCATCGCCATGCTGCGCTTCTCGGCCGGAACGGCGCGTCCGACCGCGCCCAGAATCACCGAAAACGAGGTACCGGATAGCCCTAACCCGATCAGCAGGCCGGCGCTCAGCGACAGCGAGACCGGCGAATCCGCGCCAGCCATGAATAATAGGCCGACCGCGTAGAGTACCCCGCCAAGCAATACCGCTCGGGCAACGCCAAAGCGATCCGCCAGCGCGCCAGTGATCGGCTGCGCCAACCCCCAGATCAGATTCTGCAAGGCAATGGCGAAGGCGAAGACCTCACGTCCCCAGCCGAACTCCGCGCTCATCGGCGGCAAAAACAGACCAAACCCGTGCCGTGTCCCCAGGGAAACGGCCAGGATCAGAGAGCCACCCAACAGGATCCAAGCACTGTTGCGCCATATCGCATTCATCGCCGACACACTTAGTAAAACAAGGGGAAGCCATCTTACCCGCATACCCCGAGCTAACCACATCCACTTTTTGCCCTGCGACGGGCACGGTTGCTCGGGTAAACTGCCGCCTGTCCGCCTCACCCGCCCGCGAGTAACCCATGCCGATTCGCCACTGCATCGTTCATCTGATTGAGAAAAAGCCCGACGGCACGCCTGCCGTGCTTCACGCCCGCGATTCGGAGCTTGGCGAATCACAGGCCATCGAGAATCTGCTGGCCGACCTCAACGAAAGCTACAACGCCAAGCAGGGCAAGGCCTGGGGCTATTTCCACGAAGAGTCGGGGGCCTACCCTTTCAGTGGCTGGCTGGGTCAGTACATGGAAGGCAACCAGGATTTCACCGCATTCAGCCGCCAAGCCGTCGAGCATTTGCAGAAGTTGATGGAGGAATCCAATCTCTCCACCGGTGGCCATGTGCTGTTCGCCCACTATCAACAAGGCATGACCGATTACCTGGCTATCGCCCTTCTGCACCACAGCAACGGCGTGACCGTCACCGACTCGCTGGACGTCGCGCCAGCCAAGCACCTTGATCTCGGCCAACTGCACCTGGCCACCCGGATCAATCTGTCCGAATGGAAGAATAACCGGCAGTCCAAACAGTACATTTCCTTCATCAAGGGCAAGAACGGCAAGAAGGTCTCGGAGTATTTCCGCGATTTCATCGGCTGCCAGGAAGGCGTCGACGGGCCCGGCGAAACCCGCACGTTGCTCAAAGCGTTCAGCGAATACGTAGAAAGCGAAGACCTGCCGGAAGAAAAGGCCCGCGAGAAAACCAGCGCGCTGGTCGGTTACGCCAGCAGCCAGGCGAAGATTGGCGAGCCCATGTCGCTGGAAGAGTTGTCCGGCGTGATTGACGAGGAGCACCCGCGGGCCTTCTACGATCACATCCGCAACAAAGATTACGGCCTTTCGCCGGAGATCCCGGCGGACAAGCGCACCCTCAACCAGTTTCAGCGCTTCACCGGCCGCGCCGAAGGGCTGTCGATCAGCTTCGAATCGCACCTGCTGGGCTCGAAGATCGAATATGACGAAGCCCGCAACATGCTGATCATCCGCCAACTCCCGACACAGCTGACCGATCAGCTCAAGCGCCGCAAGGATTGATCACCGGCTGGCCCGACGCAGCTAACGACAGCGTCTCGCCTTAGCGGCTGTAGCGCTGCGCTGACAGTGTCGGACGTTCATCAACTGAGCGCATGTTCGGTCTGGACGGCTTGCTCCGCCCGGCTGAGGTCGCCCGCTACTCATGAGCGGAACGAATCCGACTGTCGCCGAATGAAATGCCCGTTTATCAGTCACATGGCTGCTCGATTGGAGCCGCAACTTCGTACGACCCGTTCTGGTAAGGACTCGCAATGGATTGGTTTCACCTGATTATTCTTTCCCTGGTGCAAGGCATCACCGAATTTCTTCCGATTTCCTCGTCCGCTCACTTGATCCTACCGTCCCAGGTGCTCGGCTGGCCGGACCAGGGCCAGGCGTTCGACGTCGCGGTGCATGTCGGCACGCTGCTAGCCGTATTGATCTGTTTCCGTCACGAAGTGATTGCCACCAGCCGCGGCTGGCTGGCTCACGTATTCAGACGACAGGTCAGCGCAGAGAGCCGTCTGGGCTGGGCGATCATCATTGGTACCCTGCCGGCGGCAATCATCGGATTGTTGCTGGAGGACTTTATCGAGCAGTACACCCGTTCGATGCTGTTGATTGCCGCCACCACCATCATCTTCGGTTTGCTGCTGTGGTACGCCGACATCAAGGGCCGGCGGGTCGCTGAAATCGATCACCTGACCTGGAAAAGCGCGCTGATTATCGGATTCGCCCAGGCGCTGGCGCTGATTCCAGGCACATCCCGCTCGGGCATTACCATGACCGCCGCCCTGCTGCTCGGTTTTACCCGGCAGACCGCCGCGCGCTTCTCCTTCCTGCTGTCGATACCGCTGATCCTTGCTGCGGGTGGGCTGAAAGCGGTCGAACTGGCCCAATCCGGCGAAGCTGCGCAATGGAACGACATTTTCATCGGTGCAGCCCTGTCCTTCGTCGCTGCCTTCCTCTGCATCAAGCTGTTCCTCAAGGCCCTGGATGCGCTGGGCATGCTGCCCTTCGTTATCTATCGCTTGCTGTTGGGCGTCGCGCTGCTGTTCATCGCGCTCTGACGCTCGGAACATGATCGACCCGCGGAACGGCGTTGCGCCGTTCGCGGGCCTGAGGCATCAACGGGCGTCGATGCGGTAGCCGATGCGCGGGAAGTGCACATGGACCACGCTGGCGCGCTCATCTTCACGGCGCAGGATCAACTCCTCGACACCGGCGAACACCAGCTCGCCAGCAACTGGATCCGTGCCGTAGTCCACCGCGGAAATGGTCACCGACTGGCCAACTTGGAAGCCGTTGGGCTCGAAGAAGGCCTCGTCTGGCAACGCAGCCGGAGTGGAGCTGCGGGCGATGGCAACGGCCTCTTCGGCAGACAGCTCGGAAAGCGAGCCATGGCCGACAGCCAATACCCTACCAAGCCAGGCGGCAACGTCCGGATAATCATCTACCAAAGGCGCAGTGACCGGCGTGCCCTTGAGAAACCACAGACAATGCGCAACCGCAATGTCGGCCACGCAAGGTGCGCTGCCCAGCAGGAACCCACCGCTTTCGCGCGACAACTGTTGCTGCAGACGCGCCATCAGCACCGGCCAGTGGCTCTTGGCCTGTTCTAGTGGGATGCGTGTCACGGAGCCGCTGCTGAACAGCTCGGCGCGATCCTTGCTGAAAATCTGGACGAACTCCTTGGGGACCTGAGCGAAGCGCAGCGCCATGGATTCGGGTTGGAACACCAGGCTCACCGCATGCAGGAACAGCACTGAATCGGCCCACTGCGCCAAGGTCGCAGCCACGAACTCCCGCCCTTCCGGAAACAGCGCCGGCGTGTTTTTCTCGGCGTCCAGACGGCGGGCCATCAATGCGGTATCGCAATACACATCGGCGCCGATCTGCAACACCGGCGTACGCCGATAGCCACCGGTCAGCGCGGTGAGATCCGGCTTGGGCATCACCGGCGGAATCGTCACCGAACGCCAGGAGAGTTGCTTGAAACCCAGCATCAGCCGCGCCTTTTCGGCGAACGGCGAGGTGGGATAGTGGTGCAGGATGATGTCGTACATTGCAGGCTCCGCCAGTCTTGTAGGTAGACCGGCAGCTTACTCGCGACGGCGAAGGCAGCCTACCCGTTCACCTGATTGCCGAGGCATTCACCGGGTCACTGATGCGGTACGTGGCGACCAGCGCCTCCTTGGCCGGTTTTTTCAGCGATTTGATGGCACGCTCGCGGCGCAATGCGTCCCCCTTGCTCTCGCAGGGCTCGACATAAACCAGCGCCACCGCCGGGCTCGAATGGAAGAAGCGCGCCCCTCGCCCGCTCTGGTGCGCGGCAAAGCGGCGCTGTGCGTCGTCACTGATTCCGCAGTACAGCGAGCCGTTTGCCGCTCTCACCAGATAGACGAACCAGGGCTTTGAAGCAACAGTGCTCATGCGACCAAATCTCACGGCAAGATGGAATGTGGCATGCAGAAACGCGCCCGAAAATAAGCGTCGGATTGTCCCGGTCAGCCACCATCAGGGCAAGCTCGCACGGCCGCTCGGCGGGGAGCTGCGTCGAAATAACGATGGCCTCCGGCGCTTGATCGGACAGGCCACGTCATCCGGTAAGCCATGCGCTAGCCGCTTCGCTTAGCAAAGTCCGTCGATCCTGTCGAGATATGGTGGCGGTTCGCCTTTGCGTATACTGCGCCGATGTTTGCCCAAACTGCGTTCCGCAAGCGCTGCACCGCCTGGTTGCTGGCGACCGGACTCTTCCTGATGCTCAGCAGCTGCGCTGAACCGCCCAGCGCACTCGAGCGTATTAAGGAGGAAGGTGTACTGCGCGTGATCACCCGCAACAGCCCCTCCACGTATTTTCAGGATCGCAATGGCGAAGCCGGCTTCGAATACGAACTGGTCAAACGCTTCGCCAGCCACTTGGGCGTCGAGCTTCAGCTCGAAACCGCCGACAGCATCGATGAGATTTTCACCCGCCTGAATCGTCCCGGTGGCCCTGACCTCGCCGCAGCCGGGCTGGTTGCCAGCGAAGGACGCCAGAGCCTGGCGCGCTTCACCAACGCCTACCTGGACGTCACGACTCAGGTGGTCTATCGCAGAGGGCAACGCCGCCCGACGCAACCCGAAGACCTGATCGGCAAGCGCATTCTGGTACTCAAGGGCAGCAGCCAGGCGGAAAAACTCAAGGCGCTGCAGGCCGAGTTGCCCGAACTGCGCTACGAGGAGTCCGACGCGGTGGAAGTGGTAGATCTGCTGCGCATGGTGGATGAAGGCCAGGTCGATCTGACGCTGGTGGAGTCGAACGAACTGGCGCTCAACCAGGTGTATTTCACCAATGCCCGCGTGGCGTTCGATCTGGGCGAGCAGAACAGCCTGTCGTGGATCGTCGGCAAAGGCGAAGACGACAGCCTGCTCGTTGCGGCCAACCAGTTCCTCGACCAGGCCAAGGAGAACGGCACGCTGCAGCGGCTGCGCGAACGTTATTACGGCCATGTCGATGTGCTCGGTTATGTCGGTGCCTATGCCTTCGCCAAACATCTCCAACAGCGCCTACCGCGCTATGAAAAGCACTTCCGCGAAACGGCCAAGACGCATGGCGTCGACTGGCGTCTGCTCGCCGCGATCGGCTATCAGGAATCCCATTGGCAACCGGAAGCCACGTCGAAAACCGGCGTGCGCGGGCTGATGATGCTGACGCTCAATACCGCGAAAGCCATGGGCGTTACCAATCGCCTCGACCCGGTACAGAGCATTCAGGGCGGCGGCAAATACATCGCACTGGTCCACGCCAATCTGCCTGACAGCATCAAGGAGCCGGACCGCACCTGGTTCGCCCTTGCCGCCTACAACGTCGGCGGCGGTCATCTGGAAGACGCGCGCAAGTTGGCCGAAGGCGAAGGACTGGACCCGAACAAATGGCTGGACGTGAAGCAGATGCTGCCACGTCTGTCGCAGAAACAGTGGTACACCAAGACGCGCTATGGCTATGCGCGCGGAGGCGAGCCAGTGCATTTCGTCGCCAACATCCGCCGCTATTACGACATCCTGACCTGGGTGACCCAGCCGCAGATGGAAGGCCAGCAACTGGTGCAGCACGAGATTCACATCCCCGGCATCAATGCCACCGAGCTCGGCGAGATTCTGCCACCGCTTTAGGGCTGTTCACGTGGGGCGATTCATTCGACCATTAGGGTCCAAAGCGAGAGCCACATCCCCCGGCGTCACTCCACCGACCTCGGCGAGTTACTGCCGCCGTGAGGGCTGTTCACGTAGGGCCGAATTTATTCGGCCTTAAGGTGGCGAAGGGAGAAAATGGCGGTTCATCACGATCGTGCGATCTGAGCGAAGGTGCCGGCGGTATGCTCGGCCAGTACCTGCGCTGTCAACTCCACCTCCAGACCTCGCCGTCCCGCACTGACATGCAGGCTCGGCAGAGCTAGCGCGGAGCTGTCGATAAAGGTGCGCAGACGCTTTTTCTGGCCCAGCGGGCTGATCCCACCGACCAGATAACCCGTCGCCCGTTGCGCAGCCATGGGATCGGCCATATCGACCTTTTTCACCTTGGCCGCCTGCGCCAGCGCTTTCAGATCAAGCGTGCCGGCGACCGGCACCACGGCGACCAGCAGTTCGTTCTTCTCGCTACAGGCCAGCAGTGTCTTGAATACGCACGCGGGCTCCAGGCCGAGCTTCTCAGCCGCTTCGAGCCCATAAGATGCGGATTTCGGATCGTGTTCGTAGCCGTGAACACGGTGTTCGGCCTTGGCCTTTTTCAGCAGATCGATGGCGGGAGTCATGACGGGGAGCAAGTCGGATAGGGGCCGATACATTAGCTGAAAAATGCGACAAACCGCACGTGGCGGGACACGACAGTCGTCTCAGTGTTGGCCCGCAGTGAGCTGTTGGCGATGCAGCGCACCGAGACACATTCGCGAGCAAGCTCGCTCCTACAAAAAAACGTCAGCTTATGCTTCGTAGGAGCGAGCTTGCTCGCGAACAATGGCAGACGCTCCCACCGAGAGGCCTTAGGCCACCCTGCCCTGCTGGGCGACGCGTAATTGCCGCGCCGCCGCGACCATGTTCACCAACGCCGCCTCGGTTTCCGGCCAGCCGCGGGTCTTCAGGCCGCAATCAGGATTCACCCAGAGCCGCTCGACCGGAATCCGCTCACTGGCCTTCTGGAGCAACTGCACCATTTCCTGGGTATCCGGCACCCGTGGCGAGTGAATGTCGTAGACGCCCGGACCGATGTCGTTGGGATAGTCGAAGGCACGGAAGGCTTCGAGCAGCTCCATCTGCGAGCGTGAGGTCTCGATGGTGATGACGTCGGCATCCATCGCGGCGATCGACTCGATCACATCGTTGAATTCGCTGTAGCACATATGCGTATGGATCTGCGTTTCATCCCGTACGCCGCTGGCGCACAGACGGAAGGCGTCCACCGCCCAGTTCAGATAACCCTGCCACTGAGCACGACGCAACGGCAGGCCCTCGCGAAACGCGGCCTCGTCGATCTGCACGATCCTGATGCCCGCCGCCTCCAGATCGCAGACTTCATCGCGAATCGCCAACGCGAGCTGACGCGCCTGCTGCTCGCGGCTGATATCGTCGCGAGTGAAGGACCACATCAGCATCGTCACCGGACCGGTCAACATGCCTTTCATGATCTTGCTTGTCTGCTGTTGCGCGTAACGAATCCACTCCACCGTCATCGGCGCCGGACGGCTCAGATCCCCATAGATCACCGCCGGTTTGACGCAGCGCGAGCCGTAGCTCTGCACCCAACCGAAACGGGTAAAGGCGTAGCCGTCGAGCTGCTCGGCAAAGTACTCGACCATGTCGTTACGCTCGGCCTCGCCATGCACCAGCACATCCAGGCCCAGCTGTTCCTGCACCGCTACTGCATGACGGATTTCGGCCTGCATCGCCTCGGTGTAATCAGTCAGTGCCAATTTGCCCTGTTTGAACGCCTGACGCGCAATACGGATGGCTGGCGTTTGCGGAAACGAGCCGATGGTAGTGGTGGGGAATGCCGGCAGATTCAGCCGTGCACGCTGCTTATCGATCCGCTCGGCAAAGGGCGACGAGCGCTGGCTATCCTGTGGCTCGATGGCCGCCAGGCGCGCCTGCACCTCTGGCTTGTGAATACGCGGTGACTGCCCGCGGCTGGCCTGGACCGCGCGGCTGTGTTGCAGCGCGGCCTGTACCTGAGCGTCATCGGGTGCGCTCACAGCACGCGCCAGAACCGCAACTTCAGCGCATTTTTGCACGGCGAAGGCGAGCCAGCTTTTCAGCTCGGCGTCCAGCTGATCCTCCCGCGCCAGATCGACTGGCGCGTGCAGCAGCGAGCAGGACGGCGCGACCCACAAGCGCTCGCCGAGCCGCTCGGTAGCGTGCTGCAACACACTCAGCGCCTTGTCCAGATCGCAGCGCCAGACATTTCGCCCGTTAACCAGCCCGAGGGAGAGGATCTTGTAGGCCGGCAGCCGATCGAGGATCACCGGGTACTGATCCGGTGCGCGCACCAGGTCGATATGCAAACCGTCCACCGGCAGCGCAGCGGCCAGGCCCAGATTGTCTTCCAGACCACCAAAGTAGGTCGCGACCAGCTTTTTCAGCGGAGCCCGCTGCAACAGGTTGTAAGCGCGTTCGAACGCATTCTTCCAGTCCTGCGGCAGGTCCAGCACCAGAATCGGCTCGTCGATCTGCACCCACTCGACGCCCTGCTCGGCCAGCCGATCCAATATTTCGCCATAAACAGGCAGCAGCCGTTCCAACAGGTCCAGCTTGTCGAACGCCTCGCCCTTGGCCTTGCCCAGCCAGAGATAAGTCAGCGGACCGATCAGCACCGGCTTGATCGCATGCCCCAACGCCTTGGCTTCTTCGACCTCCTCGAACAACTGCGTCCAGGACAGCTTGAATTGCTGGCCCGCCGTGAATTCAGGCACCAGGTAGTGGTAGTTGGTATCGAACCACTTGGTCATTTCCTGCGCCTGTCCCGCGCCGCAGCAAGATTTGGCGACGCCCCTCGCCATGGCGAACAGCGTATCCAGAGTCGGCGCGCCATCAGCCGGACGAAACCGCTCCGGCACCACGCCAAACATCAGCGAATGCGTCAGCACTTGGTCGTACCAGGCAAAATCGCCGACCGGTAACAGCTCGATGCCGGCGTCCGTCTGCAGTTGCCAGTGTGCAGCTCGCAGCTCGCGACCCACACGGCGCAGCTCGCCCTCGTCCAGATCACCTTTCCAGTAAGCTTCAAGCGCCTTTTTCAATTCGCGGTCAGCGCCGATGCGCGGAAAGCCCAGGGAATGCGCCACAGCCATAACAATCTCCAATTCGTCTCGCTTTTGGTTTGAGCGGATTGTGGCCATGCGCACCGAATGAAACAAACTCACGAATTTGAAGTTAAAGATTAGAATTACTCACCCAGCTATTCAGCAAACAACTGCATTCACTTCTCAAGGGTTCGGCTCGACAGCGATATCACGCTGATACACACTTCGCCATCACGATGAGTAGCGTTCAAGTCAGCCGCTCATCCCAAGCGTCATCTGAGCCTGAGGCTTGGGCAGCGAATAATGCGGGGATCGCAAATGCTGGAAATCCGTCACCTGAAAACGCTTCATGCATTGCGCGAAACGGACAGCCTCGTCGAAGCGGCCGAGCGCCTGCACCTGACCCAATCGGCTCTGTCGCATCAGTTCAAAGAGATGGAAGAGCGCCTGGGCCTGCAGCTCTTCGTGCGCAAGACCCGCCCTGTGCGTTTCACCAGCGCCGGTTTGCGCCTGTTGCAACTGGCGGATAGCTTGTTGCCGCAGCTGCGCAGCGCCGAACGCGATCTGGCACGCCTGGCTGGTGGCACCGCTGGACGTCTGCATATGGCCATCGAATGCCATAGCTGCTTTCAGTGGCTGATGCCGACCATCGACCAGTTCCGCGATGCCTGGCCTGAAGTCGAACTGGATTTGGCGTCGGGGTTTTCCTTCGCGCCGCTGCCGGCGCTGGCGCGCGGCGATCTGGATTTGGTGGTGACTTCCGACCCCATCGAGCTGCCGGGGATCACCTACGTTCCGCTGTTCACCTACGAGGCCCTGCTGGCGGTGGCCAACCAGCATGCGCTGGCGACGCGGCCCTACGTACGCCCTGAAGATCTGACCAGCGAGACCCTGATCACCTATCCGGTGGAGCGCGACCGGCTGGACATCTTTACCCGCTTTCTCGAACCGGCCGATGTCGAGCCGGCACAGGTCCGCACCTCAGAATTAACGGTGATGATGATGCAGCTGGTGGCCTCGGGGCGTGGTGTCTGCTGCGTGCCGAACTGGGCATTGCATGAGTACAGCACGCGCGGCTACGTCACCGCCAAACGCCTGGGGGAGAAAGGCCTGTTCGCCACGTTGTTCGCCGGCATTCGCGCCGACATGCTGGATTCACCTTTCATGCGCGACTTCCTGCTGACCGCCAAGGACACCTCCTTCGCCACCCTTGAAGGGGTCAGCGCGGCGCCGAAGGGGAGATAGCGTCCACCGAGTCTTGCCGATAGGGCAGCGCATCATGTGCCGCTTCGGCATAACGCAGCACACCCTGGCGCTCCTGAGCGAGAAAGTCGCTCACCGCCGCGCGCAACCCCGGATGCAACAGGTAATGCCAGGAGCGGGTGATCACCGGCTCGAAGCCGCGAATAAGCTTGTGCTCGCCCTGCGCACCGGCATCGAAACGAGACAGCCCGGCGGCGATCGCCTGATCGATGCCCTGATAAAAGCACGTCTCGAAGTGCAGCCGATCGAATTCGGCCAAGCAACCCCAGTAGCGGCCATAGAGCCCGCTCGCGTCGAGCAGACTGAAGGCCATGGCCACTGGGCGCGTGCCCTGCCTGGCCAACACCACGCGGATCGCCTCGGGCATGCGCTCGGCCAGCAGGCTGAAAAAGCTGCGCGTCAGGTAGGGCGCCTGACCGCGCACATGGTAGGTATTGGCGTAGCAGGCGTAGACGAAATCCCACTCCGCCTCGTCAAGCTGGTGCCCTTCGCGCCAGTCGAATTCGATCCCCTGCCCCGTCACTTGTTCGCGCTCCTTGCGCAACTGTTTGCGCTTGCGCGAGGTAAGCGCGTCGAGAAAGTCCTGAAAGTCTCGATAGCCACGGTTGTGCCAGTGGAATTGGCAGCCGATGCGCTCCAGCCAGCCATCGCGGTCGCGTAATACCGCATCTGCATCCGGCTCGGTGAAATTCACATGCAGGCTGGACTGTTCCTCCTCCTCAAGCTCACTGGTGAGCTGATCAAGCAGTTGCCCGGCTGCATCGCGATCGCCCAGCAGGCGCGCGCCCGTCACTGGCGAGAAAGGCACGGCACAGAGCAACTTGGGGTAATACTCGATGCCCGCCCGATGGCAGGCATCGGCCCAGGTCCAGTCGAACACGTATTCACCGTTTGAGTTGGTCTTCCGGTATAGCGGTAGTGCTGCCTGCACGGCGCCCGTGGCGTCGAGTAGCAGCTGATGCTCCGGCTGCCAGCCCGTCGATCCGCCAACACTGCCGCTGTCTTCGAGACTCGCGAGAAAGGCGTGACGTAGAAATGGCTGGTTATCTGGCAGCAAAGCGTCCCATTGCTGCGGGGCAAGCCCGGCGAGGCGGGTAATTGTCTGGATAGGCATGCGGGCCAGTCTGGCGCGTCAGGCACCACAAGGAAAGGGTGAAAGCAGGCACAGCTTGCTAGCGAAGCTTCTACAGATCGCCAGCAAGTTGCAATGTCGATTCAGATTACTGCTGGGCCCACTTGAGGAAGGCCGAGCGGCTTTCCGGCGTCAGCAGGTTCCACATCTGCTGCAACGTCGTCAGGGTCGCATCGCTGTGCGGCAGGGTTGCCATGGCGGCAGGAGCCGGATTCAGCGAGACGGCCTGGGGTGCTGCGGTTGCGCTGCCCAACGGGGTAACACTGGTGGCTTCCGGCGCCACTTCGCTGGAACCCAGCATCGCGCTCAAAACCGAGGTATTGCGATTGCCGGCCTGGGCCTCGATGCGCTCGCCGCTGCGGGTGTTCAGCGCCCAGGCGGGAAAGTCGGTTTCAAACGCCTTGGCTTCGGCCAGGTTCTGCGGGCGGTCGAACTCCAGGCGCCAGGTTTCACCGGCCTTCCCTTCGAAATTGAAGATGGCCGTGCGGCTGCGCACCACTTCGTGGCTGATGCCACCGTCGATGTCGAACCCGTTCTTGTAGAAGGCATGCACCTGATAGGCGCCGGGTTGCAGATGCAGACGCTTGTCCGAAGCACCGAACATGGAGTTGGCGGCAGAATGCGGCTGGCCATTGATGCTGCGGATTTCCAGTTCACTGGGGACTACCAGCGTTAGTATCTGGCTTTCAGGCAAGGGCGCACCGGAATACAGCTGAACGTGAGGTTGCTGGGCACAGGCGGCCAACAGACACGCCATGGCGATAACGAACAAACTGCGCATGAAAACTCCTAGTGCAAGGTTTCGCCAACTATTGGCGTAAGGGTTAGATGACACTCTGGAAACGATAATAAGACTGAAAAATTTCATTTAAATGACAAACCGGGCTGTCCTCTAGGAGCAGCCCGGTTTGTTTTTTATTAATTCCGCGAAGCGTAATTAGAAGTCGTAGCGCAGACCTACAGAGAGACCGGAAGCCTTTTCACCCGCTGCAGCCACGCCAAGTGCTGCGTTATTACGCACATTTGCCGAACGGGCCTGTTCCCATGGAACTTGTGCGGAGTTGTCATCGTTATCCAGGACAGCATAGTTGGCATAGACACGAACAGCCTTGTCCAGTTTGTGCTCAACACCTACTACCCACATATCGGCATCAGCATCGTCAGCGTCGGAATCGCGGGTCATCCACATGGCTTTCAGAGCGGTGTTCTTGGCAATTGCGTATTCGCCACCCAGACCATAGACGTCGGAAGACCACGCATCGCGGCTGGCTTCAATCGGGGAGTCGTGATCAACGGTTTGATAGAAGCCCACCAGTTTGAAGGCATCGGTCAGCTTGTAGGCGGCAGCGGCACGGATACCGTCACGCTCGCCGCGCTCCTGATCTTCCTCGACCTTCTCGTATGCCAGGGAGGCCTCCAGCGGGCCGCCGGCGTAGTTCAGCGACATGCTGATGGCATCGCTGTCTGTATCTTCAACAGCCCACTGGCCTTCATACATCGAGTAGGCCAGCTTGGCGTTGAAACCGCCCATGGTTGGCGTGGTGTACTGAATGGTGTTGTCATAACGCTCGTCGAAGCGGCCATTGCCGAAACGAGTCAGGTTGCGCATGTCACCGACCTGGTCACCGAACAGGTTGGCAGGACCACGGGCGACCTTGAATGGGCTGTCGAAACGACCGAGCTGTACCGCACCGAAGTTGCCGCCCAGACCGACAAAGGTGTCGCGGGTAGCGAAACTTGTGCTGCCGCTATCGCTGCTGCCGGTAGTAAAGTTGATTTGCTGTTCAATCTGAAAGAAAGCATTCAGATCCGGGTTGATCTGATGATCGCCCTTGAAACCCAGGCGCGAAGAGTTGCTCGACAAGTTGGTTTCGGAATAATCGGCGCCATCATCCAGGTAATCCACCGACACATGCGCACGGCCATAGAAATTAACATCGGCCATTGCTACAACAGGCACCGCCATCGCAGCACCAACAGCAATCGCAATCAACTTCTTCTTCATCGGAAAAGCTCCTTCGGTTATGAAACGTCGTCCTGCGAGTGACATGACGTCGTCTTGTTCGACGGAGGCGATTATGGGAAGCCGATGTGACAGAAGATTTGCCGCAATATGACAGTTCAAAGTTGTGGGAACTTTCTGCAATGGGCATTGCAGAGCGCTTCAAGCGAACCGCTGAAAGCAGACGAGAAGGGAAATGCTGCCCGCCGCCTCCCGGATCGAGAGGCAGCGAACACGGGGATCAGCGCTTACGCAGGATCACGCTACCAATGGAATAACCGGCACCGAAAGAGCTGAGCACACCAAGGCTGCCAGCCGGCAGGTCGTCCTGATGCTTGTGGAAGGCAATCACCGAGCCGGCCGAACTGGTGTTGGCATAGGTATCGAGAATCACCGGTGCCTCTTCCGCGCTGGCGTCGCGACCCAGCAGCTTGCGCACGATCAGGTGGTTCATGTTGAGGTTGGCCTGATGCAGCCAGAAGCGCTTGACCGAGCCGACCTCAATATCGTTTTCCTTAAGGTGCTCGCCAATCAGCTCGGCCACCATCGGGCAGACTTCCTTGAACACCTTGCGACCTTCCTGGACGAACAGCTTGTCCGGGTTTGTCATGTATTCCTCGGCGGTGCGGTTGAGGAAGCCGAAGTTGTTGCGGATGTTGTTGGAGAATTCGGTCACCAGTTTGGTGCTGATGACATCCCACTGATGCTTGGAGGTCGCCAGGTCGGCACGCTCGACGATCACTGCGGTGCAGGCGTCGCCGAAAATGAAGTGGCTGTCGCGATCGCGGAAGTTCATGTGGCCGGTGCAGATTTCCGGGTTGACCATCAACACCGCCCGCGCCTGGCCCAGTTGCACCGCGTTGGCGGCGTTCTGGATACCGAAGGTGGCCGAGGAACAGGCCACGTTCATGTCGAAGCCGAAGCCCTTGATGCCCAGTGCCGCCTGCACTTCGATGGCAACAGCCGGGTAGGCACGCTGCAGGTTGGAGCACGCCACGATCACCCCGTCGATATCCGCAGCAGTTTTGCCAGCTCTGGCCAGTGCCTCTTCGGCGGCTTTCACCGACATTTCGCAAAGAATTGACCACTCGTCATTACTGCGCTCGGGAATACGCGGAACCATGCGGTCGGGATCGAGGATGCCGGCCTTGTCGGTCACGAAACGGCTCTTGATACCGGACGCCTTCTCGATGAAGGCCGAGCTGGATTCGGGCATCGGTTGCACTTCACCAGCTTCGATGGCAGCGGCATGCTCGGTATTGAAGCGGAGCGAGTAGGTGTTAAAGGACTCCACCAGCTCGTCGTTGGAAATGCTCTGGGCAGGGGTATAAAGGCCGGTACCGCTGATGACGACGTTATGCACAGTCGTTCCTCTTGAATATTGGCTGATCGTTGTCTGGCGTAGGAACAGAGCGATGCCGGCAGCGCCGATCGCTAGCGTCATCCCGCATCTGTTTTATATGGCGGCTATTGTGCACGAAAACCTGGCAGAAGCTGCAGCCGCGCGTTGAAAAGCGTACAAGCAGATCACAGGTCAGCAATCGTAGCGCAGGCCACGCTGTCGGCCCCCGGTGCCGCTCCATATCGCTCATCAGGGCGGTTGCTGCCGGCCGCAACCGGCTTACGTTATTCTTGCGCGCCCAACAAGCCAGGACTGTCCGATGAAAGACCCACTCGCCGAATTGATCCGCCTGATCAGTTCCGGCTGCATGAGCGATGAGGAAATCAACCGCGTCGCCGACGAAGCCGCGCAGGCCTATGCCGATCCCCAGGGCTTTCTGCAGGCCAATCCGGATATCAACTACGACGACGACTTCCCCATTCCACTGGGCGAATGGGTCGTCGTCGGCAGCCTGCCGGACACGGTGCTGTTCCAGGCCGACGACTATCAGGCATTGTTCGAGCAGATTCGCGCCTCGTTCGGCGAGAGCGTCAACTTCGTGCTGCAACCCAAACAGCTGGCCAAGACCGAGCCCTTGAAGGCGCTCAACCGCATCCAGACGCAACTCGGCGCGCTCTACCCCGAGAAGGGCGGCTACGTACTGGTGGACTTCAGCGAACCGCTGGATGACGAGTTGCAAGCGGTGCTGGTTTATAGCTGTGACGTCGAGCGGGTGATGGCGCTGGCAGTGGAAGTCGGCCTCTACGCCACGCCTGCGTTGGCTGCGCTGCAGGCGGAACTCGGCGAATAACTCATAACACCGTAGGGCCGAACTTGCTCGGCCTTGGTGGAACGGGATGCCGCTTTCTATCTATCGGCCCTCAGCAGAACCGGCCGAATAAATTCGGCTCTACGGGTTTAGCGTCGGCGTAGCGGATCGAGCAGCGGCGACAGGCCGTTGTGATCGATCTCCTGCATCAGCGCCAGCAACTGGCCGATCTCTCCTGGCGGGAAACCCACCCTGGCGAACCAGTTGAGGTAGTTGCCCGGCAGGTCGGCGATCAATCGCCCCTTGTACTTGCCGTAGGGCATGGTCTGGGTCACCAAGCGTTCGAGGTCTTCGGGTTTCATGTGCGGCATTCGCTTCAGCGGGAGCGGAATATTGCCACAGCCACCCGGCTTCGACAGATCCGTTACGGCACCTTCGACTTGGATCGTTTTTACATAAAAGCGGCGATTTTCCTTAATCCGGCTATAAGGCAACGCGCTATCGAAAATGCGCTTGTTCACGGCAGCCGTGCGCTGGGCGGATAAATGACTGCTATATAGCGAAGAGACTATCGGCGCGATAGCCTGAGCCTATTTTCCCATGCTGCGATTCGCTTCTAGGCCTTTAGTACCTACCAGCCCGTGAGGAAAACAATAATGAAAACCTGCAGCGTTCCCTGGCGCCTGGCCATTGTGCTCGGCGCCACTCTCGTTCTGCCTTGCGTAGTACATGGGGCCGAGGGCGAAAAGCCGTCCAGCTACAACCCGGTGAGGATCACCGAGCACTTCGACTCGATCATGCGGCGCATGAAGGCCGAAAAACCGGCCATCCGCGAAACCCACATGAGCCTGCTCGAGCAGCGCTACGACCTCAGCGACACGCCCGACGATGAGATCACCATGGCTCGCGGCAAGCCGATCCAGACTGGCGTGCGGGTCAAGCTGGCGGACGGCAGCTGGGAAGAACTGGCCAAGCTCAGCCCCGAGCAGATTCGCCAGCAGAAACGCTTTCCGGCCGGCTTCATGCCTCTGCCGCATCCCAACCATCCCGAAGGCGGCATGGTTTTCCCGCAGTTCCATATCGATGAGGTCAATGAAATCGAAGGCCGAGACCTCACCCGCTTCGATCTGGATTTCGATCTGCCGGATCATTTCCTGCCGGAGTTCCCGGCACCGATCTACCTCACTACTCGGCCGGATCTGGGAGATGTGTCCCAGGGCAAGCTGGTGAACATCCGCAACTACTTCGAGATGTTCAACGGAGTTCTCAATCCCAAGCAGCTGGAAGGCCTGCGGCTGCTGGTCACGACCTTTCCGCAACAACAATTCAACGCCACCGACGACCGTCGCAGCGAGCACCCGCACACGGGCGTCGCCTGCTTCGATTGCCACGCCAACGGTCACACCAACGCCTCCACCCACCTGGCGGGCGATGTTCGGCCACAGGAATTCCGCCACCGCATCGACACCCCGACCCTGCGCGGCGTGAACGTCCAGCAAATCTTCGGCTCGCAGCGGGCGCTGAAGACCGTGGAGGATTTCACCGAGTTCGAGCAGCGCGCGGCCTACTTCGACGGCGATATCGTCATGGCTGCGAAGAAAGGCGTGAACGTGCTCGAGCGCGGCAGCCAGGTGCATTTCATGGGTGAGTTCCAGGCCCTGCTCGACTTCCCGCCGGCACCTAAACTCAACGTCGAAGGCCGTCTCGATCCGGCCAAGGCCAGCGAGCAGGAACTGCGTGGCGAGCAGATATTCCACGGCAAGGGCGCCTGCGCTGGCTGTCATGTGCCGCCCTACTACACCGACCATCTGATGCATAACCTGCAGACCGAGCGCTTTTACGAACCGCAGGAATACAACGGGGTGATGGCGGTGGGCGACGGACCGATCAAGACCTTCCCGCTGCGCGGCATCAAGGATTCGCCGCCGTACCTGCACGATGGGCGCCTGCTGACGCTGGACGATACGGTGGAGTTCTTCAATCTGGTGCTGCAACGCGGTCTGAACCAAGACGAGAAGGCCGATCTGGTGGCGTTCCTGCGCACCCTTTGAACACCCATCGATAAAACCGGTCTATGCGCCGGATAGCCGATGCAAGCACGCCAACCGGCGTGGCGCTTGGCACAATGGCGACCGCTGGCCGATCCAGGCCGGCGGCCGCACACCATTCGAGGAGCCAGCATGAGCCAAGCCGACAAACCCAAGCCCCAACTGGACGACGCCGCCCTCGCCTTCGCCGAGCAAGTGTTCGACAGCACCCGTCAAGGAGACGCCGCGCGCCTCGCCGACCTGCTCGGCCGGGGCCTGCCATCGAACATTCGCAACCACAACGGCGACAGCCTGTTGATGCTCGCCGCCTATCACGGGCATCGCGATGCGGCACGCGTACTGTTGGAGAACGGAGCCGATCCTCAATTGCGCAACGACAAGGGCCAGACACCCTTGGCAGGCGCGGCCTTCAAGGGCGATCTGGCGATGATCAAGCTGTTGCTCGAACATGGCGCAGACGTCGAGGGCGCATCGCCCGATGGCAAGACCGCCTTGATGATGGCCGCCATGTTCAACCGCACCGAGATCGTCGAGTACCTGATTGCCCAGGGCGCCAACCCTCACGCCCCCGACAACAACGGCGCCACGCCACTCGCGGCCGCGGCGCTGATGGGTGCCGTCGATACCCACGCGCTGCTGAGCAAACTCAACAGCTGACGACACGGGTATTCATGCTCCCCGCGGGTCGCCGGAACGACGAACCGTGGCGCGCCGTTGAACCATCACGCCGCCGCTCGATCTCTGTGTTCTGAATCGAACGCCGGTAGCACTGCCCTTCCGGCCGCCTTATCGGGATAATCCCGCGCTTCCCCAAAACGTCCGAGGCCAACCATGACGGCGCACGCCAATCCGTCGACGCAGCGCTTTTCGCCGCGCGCCATCCTGCTGATCGAACTGGCGCTGGCCATGGGCGGGTTCGCCATCGGTACCGGCGAGTTCGCCATCATGGGGCTGATGCCCAACGTCGCACTGGGCCTCGGCATCAGCGAGCCGCAGGTCGGCCACGTGATCAGCACCTATGCGCTGGGCGTGGTGGTCGGCGCGCCGCTGCTGGCGATTCTCGGCTCGCGGCTGTTTCGTCGGCATCTGCTGCTGTTGCTGATGGGCTTTTTCGCGCTGGGTAACTTCGCCAGTGCCGTGGCGCCGGACTATCACTCCCTGTTGCTGTTCCGCTTCATCGCCGGCCTGCCTCACGGTGCCTACTTCGGCGTGGCCATGCTGGTTGCCGCATCGATGGTGGCGCCAGATCAGCGCGCCAAGGCAGTCAGCCGCGTACTGGCGGGCCTGACCATCGCCATGCTGATCGGCAACCCCATCGCCACCTGGCTCGGGCAATGGCTCAGCTGGCGTTGGGCATTCGGGTTGGTGGGACTGATCGCGCTGCTGACGGTGCTGCTTGTGGCGATTTTCCTTCCGCTCGACCGCAGCGAGCCACGCAACAACCCGATGCGCGAGCTGCGTGATTTCAACCGCAAGCAGGTCTGGCTGGCGCTGGCGATCAGCTCCGTCGGGTTTGCCGGGATGTTCTGCGTATTCGCCTACCTGGCACCGACGCTGCTGGAGGTCACCGGCGTCAGCGAAAACTGGATTCCCGTGGGCCTGGCCGCCTTTGGCCTGGGTGGAATCATCGGCAACCTGTTTGGCGGCTGGCTGTTCGATCGGTTGCGCTTCAAGGCGATTCCCTTGTTGCTGCTCTGGAGTATCGCGGTGCTGCTGGTCTTCCCCTTCGCCACGCACTCGCTGTGGACCATCCTGCCGGCGGCCTTCGCGGTGGGCACCATGGTTTCTCTGTCGCCAGCTCTGCAGACGCATCTGATGGACGTCGCCGCCGATGCGCAGACGCTCGCTGCGGCCTCCAACCATGCCGCTTTCAACATCGCCAACGCGCTCGGTCCCTGGCTTGGCGGGTTGGCCATCAGCGCTGGTCTCGGCTGGACCTCGACTGGCTACATCGGCGCGGCGACCGGAGCGGCCGGTTTGCTGGTGTTCTGGTGGGCCTGGACGGCACGGAACGAACCCGCACATGGTGCTGGCGTGGCAGCGGCCTGTGACTGAGCGGCCAAATCACTGGCACGGCGATCAACCCGAACGGCGCCGTAATCTGCGGTAAAGACTTCTTGTCGCCCGCCGCTTGCGCAGCCGGCAGACCGCACGCTCAATGCCGGCTCAGCAGGAGGAACCTGAGCCGTTATGTCGAAATTCCCGTTGTTCCGCACCCGAACCCGAACGTTCGCCTCGTTGCTCATGGCAGTACTGCTGGCCCTGCTGCCAGTCGGTTGCTCCATGCTCGAACAGAAGGAGCGCGAGCTGGTGTTTCGCATCGAGCCCGGCACCGCCAGTTGGTATCGCGGCTTGCCGAATGGCGTCGAGGAGCTGGAGCTGACCACGCCTGCTTTCGGCGACAGCCAGAACATCCACGCCTGGTGGTGGCCGGCCGAGCACGCCGACGCGCCCGCGGTGCTCTATCTGCATGGCTCGCGCTGGAATCTCACCGGCCATCTGTTTCGCCTCGAGCAGCTTCGTTCGCTGGGTTTTTCGATACTGGCCATCGATTACCGCGGCTTCGGCCAAAGCCTCGGCGAGCTGCCGTCCGAAGCGAGTGTTTACCAGGATGCGCGCATCGCCTGGGATCACTTGAAAACGCTTCAGCCCGACGCTGACAAGCGCCTGATCTACGGCCATTCATTGGGCGGAGCGGTAGCCGTGGACCTCGCCGCCGAGCTTGGCCGCGAGGCCGAACGCCACGACGAGGCTCCGGCCGCGCGCGCGTTGATTATCGAGTCCACCTTCACCAATCTGGCCGACATCGCCACCGAGGTGGCCGACACGTCCTGGCCAATCCGTTGGCTTCTCTCGCAGAAGTTCGATTCCATCGACAAGATTGACCAGGTCGGCATGCCTCTGCTGGTGGTGCACGGCACGGCCGATCAATACGTGCCGGCACGCTTCAGCGAAGCACTCTATGACGCCGCCCAGCAGCCCAAACGCCTGCTGCTAATCGAGGGCGGTACCCACAACAACAGCATGCGTCTTGGTCGGCAGGCCTATCGCAGGGCGCTGGACGAGTTGCTCGATGACAGCCGCAGCCAGCTGGGCGACACGGCGATGGGAGCGCAAGGCGCGGCAGGCTAAGCGCCGCAGCATCGTTGACGGAATCGGGCCGAATCTGCCGGCGCCGTGCACCAAACGGCGCTGGCATGGTCGACTTTCTATCTGCCCTGCGCGGGTTGTGCTCGTTCGCGCAGCATTAGCCGATCCGACCGATATCGAACCTCGCCAGGAGGAAACATGAAGGTGTCGCGACTGTCCCCATCGCCTGGGTTGGCGTTGCTGTTATCGCTGCTTGCCGTGCTGCAACTTGGCGGCTGCGCCGTTTCCCCAAGCCTCAAGCCAAGCGACCAGCCAAACGTTGCCGGCAAGACCTATGTCATCACGGGCGCCTCCAGCGGCTTCGGTCGCGGCGTAGCGCTCAGGCTCGCGGCGCTGCAGGCCAACGTGGTGCTGGCGGCCCGCCGAACCGACGTACTCGAAGAAGTGGCCACGCAAGCACGTGCATCAGGCGGATCGGCATTGGTGGTCACGACCGACGTGAGCAACCCGGACGACGTACAGCGTCTGGCTCAGGCCGCCATCGAACGCTTCGGCAGGATCGACGTGTGGATCAACAACGCCGCAGTCGGCGCGCTGGGTCGCTTCGAGGAGATTCCCGTCGAGGACCATGCGCGGATCGTCGACGTCAATCTCAAGGGTGTGATCTACGGCAGCCACGCGGCCATACGACAGTTCAGAACGCAGGGCTTCGGCACGCTGGTTAACGTCGGCTCGGTCGAAAGTGAGGTGCCGCTGGCCTATCACGCTTCATACGCCGCGACCAAAGGCGGCGTGATGAACCTGGGCGCGGCCATCGCCGAGGAAATTCGCCTGAGCGGTAGCGAGACCATCAACGTCGCCACCGTCATGCCTTGGGCGGTGGATACGCCGTTCTGGGAACATGCGGCCAACTACACCGGCGGCACCCCACGCATGGCCGCAATGGACGGCCCGGAGCAAGTTGTCGAGGCCATCGCTTGGGTGTCGATCAATCCGCGCAAACGGCTACCGGTGGGCTGGAAGGCTCGCGGCGCGGTGATTTCGCATTCGCTGCTTCCCTCGCTCACCGAGCGGATTTCGGCAAACATCGCGCATCGCTGGCAAATCGAAAAAGCACCGCCGGCGCCGCCGACCAAGGGTTCGCTTTATCAACCGATGGAATCCGGCACATCTATCGAAGGTGGCGTGCGAAAACGCATGGCGCGTGAAGAGGCCGCACGAGAGCAGTCGGAATAACGCATCAACCGGGATCGGCAGCGAGCTCGACGGCCGCGGGTGCTTCAGGCGCAAGGGCTTCGTACAGCGGCCAGGGATTGTGGCCCGTGCCGATCCATTCCAGCGTCGATTGCCAGAAGCCGTCGCGGTGGCGCTCACGGAACAGGTCGAAGTGCCCGACCTTCTGCATACCCAACGCCGCCGGGCTGAGCTGAACGTGCTGCCGGTGGCTGTTGCGGTAGTAATCAAGGCCTCGGCGAATGGCCGGCGGGGTTCCATATTCATCGTCACTCATGCTGACCGCTAGAATCGGTGCACGGATCGCCGCGAAGCGTTGCAGCACCTCGGCGCGCTCGTTCGGTGGATAGCTGGCCTCCAGCCGCGCCCGGCGAAACGCCCATTCCTGAGCGACACCCGCGGGTAGGTCTTCCAGCCATCCCAGCCGCCGTCCTGGAAAATAGCCGCACAGCGCGGTTACAGCCGGCATGAACAGATGCCATCTGGCGAACATCTGCCAGCGCTGCGCGGGAGCATAATCACGCCAGTAGGCATATTGCGCACCGACGCTGAGAAAGCGATCGACCTCGGTTGCGGCCCAGGCAAAACCCGGCATGAAGCCGCCAATGCTGTGCCCCACCGCCACCAGCAGACCGTCCGGGTCGCGCTGGCGCATCCAGCGCACGGCCGCATCGAAATCGTAATCGCCCCAGTCGCGCCAGCGGATGCCGGCGCCGCGCAAGTTGGCCGGCCGAGAACCACCGATGCCGCGGTAGTCATAGGTCAGCACCGTGTAGCCCTGCTCGCGCAGGAAGCTGGCGTACCGGGCGTAGTAGCGCGCCAGCACGCCGGTCGCGCTACTGACGATCACCGAGCCGCGTGCCTCGCCCGGCGGTAGCCAGAGTTGCGCAGCGAGCTGATAACCATCGCGGCACGGCAGAAGAATGTGCTTAGGCATAGCTGATCGTCGCTCCGTGGGCCTCACGCAACCTTGCCCGCTCGGACGGATTTTGGCCAGCACAGCTGCATAACGTGTAGGGACGACAGCCGCCTCTCACCGCACCGGCCGCTACGAGATGGCGAGATAGAGATTTTGGTGGGCTAAGCAAGGCGCTGCCCACTCTACTCTTTGTGACGATGCCAGTTGGGTGGGCCGGGCGGCGCTCCGCTTCAGCCCACCACAGCAAGCAAAGCATGGCCGGGGCCTCTGGCAAAGAACGCGGCTATAGAAGGCTGTCGGGGACGCCGACGAACTTCCAAATCCACGCACACGGCAAACATCACCAGCTAGCAAACCTTTCACGGAACTGGTGCCATCATCCACCCTCTAAGTGGCCATCATCGCAGCAGCCAGCGGTCACGTCCGGCGCGCTGTCGTTGCTACACTTCGCGCCCTGCCGTCTGCCAGCACCATGAGGCCACAGGACGGTGCCACTCTCCTTCGATATCGAAAAAGGAAGCCATGCGTATCCTGTTGGTTGAAGACGATCCCATTCTCGCGCTGATAGCCGCCTCAGCGTTGGAGGACGAGGGTCACCAGATCGTCGGTCCCGCCTACGACGACGAGCAAGCCCTGACTCTTGCCGAAACCCAGAGCGCCGACATTGCACTCGTCGATATCAACCTTGCCGGACATGATGAAGGCATATCGCTCGCCCGTAGCCTGCTAAAGCGGCACGGTATTGCCTCGGTGTTCGTCAGTGGTCAGCTCGAGGCGGCGCGCAGTAACGCCGATGCCGCGCTAGGCTTGTTGCGTAAGCCGTACGAGCCAGGCGACCTGGCGCTTAGCGTAAGCATCGCGCAGGCGTTGCTCAATGGCCGGCCGGTGTTGCCGATACGCGTGCCGGCGTCACTGGAAATCTTTTCCCCTGGCCAAGCCAACGATTGTTAAGGACCCGGAACATGAACCAGACGGACAGCATTGGGAGCGGGCAGATCGATGGCATGGGCGAGCGCGAGTTTCGCGAACTTGCAGACAATGCCCCGGTCATGATCTGGCGTTCACGCACTGACAAACTCTGCGACTGGTTCAACAAACCTTGGCAGGATTTTACCGGCAAGACCCAAGAAGAACTGTTCGGCTATGGCTGGGCAGAAGACGTCCACCCGGACGATTTCGACCGCTGCGTGGCAACCTATACGAATGCCTTCGATGCCCGTGAATCCCTCACCATGCCCTACCGGCTGCGCCGTAGCGATGGCGTTTACCGCTGGTTTCTGGACAACGGCGCGCCCTTCTTTCGCAATGGCGAATTCGCCGGTTATTTCGGCAGCTGCATCGACATCACCGAGCAGCGCGACCTCGAAGAGCATCAGCGGGTATTGCTGGCGGAGCTCAACCATCGGGTCAAAAACAACCTGCAGTTGATCATTTCCTTCCTGCAGTTATCCAAGAACCGCGCCCACGGGGATGAAGCAAAGACCCTGTTGCAAGGTGCGATCAGCCGCATTCACGGTGTCGGCGCGGTGCAGAACGAGCTGCACAAATATAGCAGCGGTACGGTGGACCTCGCCGAATACCTGCCCAATCTGGCACGCAACGTACTGAGCATCGAGAGCGGCGAAAGCGCCACACTGGTGACCGAGGCACAGACCGTCAAGGTCCCGTTCCAGACTGCTTCCAACCTCGGTTTGATCGTCAACGAGCTGATGATCAATGCCATCAAACACGGCGGAGTGGATCGCGTGTTTCTCACCATCAGGCAGACCGGGCCGGGAAAGGCTGAAATCTGCGTCGCCGATCAAGGCCGTGGTTTCAGCGAAGAAGCCCTCGCCGACGACGCCCCACGCGGCGGAGCCAAGGGCATGGAGCTGATCGGGGCGCTGGCGCGGAGTTTCAAGGCGACCGTCACCCGGCGCAACCAGAACGGCGCCCAGGTCACCATCAGCTTTCCCTACTGAGCGCCGAGCGCGGGACGACAGCGTAGCGGTTACTCAGTAATGCCGTTGACCCAGGCACAGTCGCGATGGCCGCAACGTTTGCCAGCGCTGGCAGCACGACGCGCTGCCAGCGCAACAATCAATCAGCGCGCCCGGAGCCCATTCAGCAACGCCTTGTGAAACACCTGCGGTGCCTCGACCTGCGGTGAATGGCCAAGCTCGGGGAATGGGACCAGCGTAGCCTTGGGAATCAGTGCGGCCGCCCGTCGGCCCAGTTCCGGGTAGTTGCCAAGGCGTTGCGCCACTTCCTCGGGCGCGCGGTTGGCGCCGGGTGCGGTGCGGTCCTTGCCGCCAATGAGCAACAGCGTCGGCATGCTGAGCTTTTCGAACTCATGGATGACCGGCTGGGTGAAGAGCATTTCTGACGTCTGCGCCTGGTTCCAGGCAACGATCTCCTTGCCCTCCCCGGCATACATGCCCGCTAGCATGTTCACCCAACGGTCGTACTCGGGCTTCCAGTTGCCGTTGTAGTAGAACTTCTTTTGATAGGCCTTGATTTTGTCGAAGTCAGTTTTCAGCTCGCCCTGGTACAGCTGATCGATCGGCGCGTAAGGCACGCCCTCGGCCTGCCAGTCTTCCAGACCGATCGGATTGACCAGCACCAACTGCTCGACCATGTTCGGATAGTTCAGCGCAAACCGAGCCGCCAGCATGCCGCCCATGGAGTGCCCGATGACGGTGGCCCGATCCACGTCCAGTGATTGCAGCAGCGCCTGGGTGTTATGCGCCAGCTGAGCGAAGCTGAACTGATAGCCCTGCGGTTTGCTGGAGCTGCAAAAGCCGATCTGGTCTGGCGCAATCACCCGGTAACCATTTTGCGAAAGCACCGCGATGGTTTCTTGCCAGGTCGCGGCGCAGAAATTCTTGCCGTGTAGCAGCACAACGGCTCGGCCATTGGCCTTTCCCTCGGGCTCGACATCCATATAGGCCATGGACAGCGCCTTCTCCTGCGATGAGAACTCGTAGCGCTCGATGGGATGCGGATAGCTGAAGCCTTCCAGCTGCGGTCCATAGGCCGGTCGTTGTTCGGCATGCAGCGAGGGGACCAGCGCGAGGCCGGCGGCACACATCAACGAGGGTAGGACTTTCTTCACGCATCACTCCTTGTAGCGGCAGCGTGGCCGCGAGGTCATTGGGATAGTCGCTGGGAGCCGTAGCGACAGCAAAGCTGGACTGCAAAGGCTCAAGCACAACGGTTCTGCTAAATGGAGCGCAAAGCCGCGTAAGGGTTCGTCGAGGCTACAGAGCGATTATTTCACCATGTGAAACGCGGCAACCTGGACGTTTACCGCTTTGGCGAGGAGTTGCTATTTGACCTCGACCTGCTGGATGTCGAAGCCAATACGATTGTCGGCGCTGATGCGAAAGTGCAGCGTCTCGCCCGACTCGACCCGTGCTGCTTTTTCGCGCAGCAGCTTGCCTTTGCCGCACAGGGTATCGTCCTCGGGGTCGGACTCGATGCTGACGATGCGCATCCCCGCCGGCACCTGAAAACGCGCCTGCTCGCCGACATGGATGCGTGCAGCGATCTTGCGATCTACCATCAGCGCCACGTAGCAGCCGCCCCCACGCAAGCCGAAATCACGCGTCACCACCAGCTCACCGCCATTGGCGATGGGCGTCTGATAGCCGCGCAAGCGTTCTTGCGGCACCGGTTTGATGTCCTCCGGGTCGGCCTGCCAGGACGAACAGCCGGCCAGAGCCAGAAGAGGAACGAGGACAAGGAGCAAGCGCATACGGGACTCTCCAGATAAGCGAAGCGGTGATGGTATGACAGGTTTGCTCGCTCACCGTGCGCAAAGATACTGCGATCGCTATCTAGCAGGCCGTTGGGTAGTTCTTTAACGGTCTGCTAGCGGGTCGATATCGGATGGCTGCTACCGGGATAAGGCCGCTCTTCCTCGATCCCTCCGTCTCGCCTGTAAACCTCGACCGAAGCGGTCTTGCCTGCCATGAACTGGTCCAGTTCGCTCAGCATTTCATCCTTGGTCAGGGTACGTAGCAACGTTTCCTGGGATTGCGGATCGGTCAATTCCCAGCCCATCGGGGTCGGGTTCACGTGATATTTGTCCATGGAACGCTCCTGGTAGCGAGCGCAGATTCAGCTACGCTCGGAGGATCGGGTCAGCCGCGGTCTTCGCCGCCGTCGATTTCGCTGTCGTCGAAATCCGGATCTTCGCCCGGCTCCTTCTCGCCGCTGTCAGTCATGGTGATGTCTGGTGATTCCTCGGTGGGCATCTCGTGCTCGGAGTGACCCTGATGGTTCTGGTTCATGGCGACCTCGTTGTATGGCCCGATGGGTTCTATCGATTGGAGCCATCCCAGCCGGAGGGCGTTCATCCGTGCGCTTGCCGGCGGTCGCTCATCACGCCGTGACAAAAAGAATCCGCCGCCCCGCTCAACTTGCGATTGCAGCCGCCCAAGGACTCCACCACACTCCCCGCAATCCCACCTGCACCGGAGCCGCTCCATGCCTGCCAACCATCACTACACGCGCGACAGCATTCTGGCCGACGCGAATGCCCTGAGCTGCACCATCTACCGCGCCCACGAATCGGACCCGGACGGCGAAGAGCAGGACATGGGCGACGCCCGTGTCATCATCACCGGCAACTTCGAACCGCCGGCCGAGTGGGATGCCAAGGAACGCGCCGACTATTTCGACGGCATGCCTGAAGACGCGTTCTTCACCGCCGTATTCGCCAGCGAAGCCGGTTCTGACTCCAAGGGCTACTTCACCGTCGAGGCGGACGATTACGCCGCGGTGACCGAGCAGGACGGTACGATTTCCATGTTCTATATCTGCGAGCGCCTGGCTGACGGCACCTACGTGCTGCTCCGCGAGGAAGATGACGAGGAATAAGCCGCTCCTTTCACCACGCGCAGCAAGCGGGCTCATCGAACCCGCTCCCGCCCAAACGGGTCTGTGCTGTATGGGCAGACCCGTCGGTCCTTCGGCCGACACCGCCTCGTTTCATCATCCGCCGCCACCAAGAGGAATCGCATGAGCCCTCTGCACAGCCGCTGGCAATCACCGGTCGCGCGCATGAAGCTGGTCGCGGGCCTGCTCCTGCTGCTCGCCGCCCTGCTCTACATCATCGCCACCGCCATGGAACCACGTCATCCGGCCTGGGGCTATCTCGCCTCGTTCGCCGAAGCCGCGATGGTCGGCGCCATTGCCGACTGGTTCGCCGTCACCGCCCTGTTCCGCCATCCGCTCGGCCTGCCCATTCCGCACACAGCGATCATCCCGCGCAGCAAGGCGCGCATCGGGCAGAACCTGTCGACCTTCATCACCACCCATTTCCTGTCCACACCACTGGTACTGGCCAAGCTGGAAGCGCTGGATCTTGGCGGGCGCCTGGCCAATTGGCTGCGCCATCCAGACAACGCCGCTGCGGTCGGCCGGCAGCTCACCGGCATGGCACGTTTCGGTGTCGAATCCCTGCATGACGAGCGCGTGCAGACGTTCGTACAGACCAAACTAATCAACCGTGTGCGCAAGGTCGATTTGGCGCCAGTTTGCGGGCAAGTGCTGGAGATGCTCACCCGCCAGGGCAAGCACCAGGCGATGCTCGACGAGGCGCTGATCAAGCTCGATGCGCTGCTGCAGGACGACGACACCCGTGCGCTGGTGGCCGAGGCCATCACCGCCGAGGTGCGAACCCTGCGTTATCTGGGGTTAGGCAAGGCCGTCGGGGGCTGGTCGGCGAATAAGTTCGTCGACGGGGTTTCGGCCGTGATCGCTGAGGTCGCGGGCGATCCAGAACACCCGCTGCGCGAGCGTTTCGACGAGCATGTCGGGGAATACATCGAGCGCCTCAAGCACGATCCGAGCTATCGCCTGGAAGTCGAGCGCGTCGTCGCTCAATTGCTGGAACACCCAGCCACCACCGATTACATCCGGACGCTCTGGCGAGAGCTGACCGATTGGCTGGAAGCCGATCTGGAGAGCGCGGACTCACGCATCGGCACGCGTATCGTCAAGCTGACCCAAGGCCTCGGTGACTCCCTGGCAGCGGATGCCACCATGCGTAGCTGGATCAATGAGCAGTTAATGACGGCCGCACCGGCAATGCTCGAGCGCTATCGCGGCAAGATCGGCCATTACATTGCCCAGCGCGTGGAGAACTGGGAAAGCCGCGAATTGGTCGAGCAGATGGAGCAGAGCGTTGGCAAGGACCTGCAATACATCCGCATCAACGGCACGCTGGTCGGCGGCTTGGTCGGGCTGGTGCTGCATGCGCTGACGCAGCTGGTGGCCGGCTAGGTAGGTTGAAGGATGGGTCGGGCGGTGCTCCGCTTTAGCCCACCAGCGAAGCTACCTGTGGTGGGCTGAAGCCCACCCGACATTGGTCACGCATTGAGACCCTGATGGCTGCTATCTCTCGATGGGCCGTAGGGTGGGCTTTAGCCCACCACAGAAGCGCCTCGGTCGTAGTGGTGTTAAGCGAAGAGTCGCCCAGCCCACCCTACGCTCGCTGCGCCAACCGCTGCACCAGCCGCGCTTGCAATCTCTCCAGCGCCTCCGGTTCGGCCTTGCCCGCTGCATGGATGCCCAAGCCCTCGCCCGTGTATCGCGGAACGATATGCACGTGAATATGAAACACCGTCTGCCCCGCCGGCGCGCCATTGAACTGCGCGATCTGCACGCCATCGGGCTGCAATTCATCGACGATCACACGGGTGAGCTTCTGCACAACCGCCATCACTTTGCACAACGCCTCGGTATCCACATCGAGGATGTTGCAGGCAGCGGAGCGCTTTGGAATCACCAACGTATGGCCAAAGGATTGCGGAAACAGATCGAGAAAGGCGAGCACGTCGTCATCCTCGTAGAGCTTGTAGCAAGGCGCATCGCCCCGAATGATCTGAGCAAAGATGTTCTGCGGGTCGTAGGGCGTGATCAGGGACACCGATTTTCTCCAGGACGAATGGGAAGGCAGACCATACCGGTCAGAAGTAGTAAACCGAATCGTGGCCGATGTCCGATAGCAAAGCCACGTCTACCTCGTGCCCAGAACAGCCAGAACTCGGATCACCTTGGTGCGCAAAGCGCATCCTACAAAAGCATCTGCACCCGCCAAGTCTGTAGGGTGCGCTCCGCGCACCGCGAGCTTTGAAATGAGTAGTGCGCCGCCGGAGCAGCACCGCCATTGCGCCTCGACAAAATCTGCGAGACGCCTAACGCAATTCCTCCGCCTTGGCGGCATAGTCATCGCTGTTGATTTCATGGGTGCGGAGCACGGCCTCCAGCTCCTGACGAATCTGCGGATGAGTGACGTCCTGAAGCAGCGCCTCGAGTTTTCGAATCACCCATTTCTGGCCTCGGTCGACCAGCGCCAGGCGCTCGCCCAGATCGGCGATCGCCATGCATTTTTCGTAGAAGGCGCCGCGCTCGTGCCCCGGCCCGGCATCCAGCATCAGCAAGCAATCTCGCAATCGCCGGCAACTATCGGCTTCGCCACGATGCACCTGCGCCAGCACACTACGCTGCAGGTCTCCCTTGGCTTCCGCGAGGCTGGCATGGGCAACCTGTGCCCCGGCCCGCTCAGCGCTCAACAGCTCATCGAGCGCCTCGATCAGGCGCTCCCGCTCGATTCCTAACGATTCCACAGTCATCTCTTTCTTTTCCTTGTTCGGTGATCAGCCTGCAGCTGGCCGGAACCATGCTAGCGGCATGTCAACAGCGACCAACAATGAAAAATCCTGCCGCGACGGTGCAGTCTTTTTGCTTCGCCGCCGCTGGATTGCCCTTAAAGCATCCGAGGCCGGCCACATGATAAATAAAAATAAATGCATTTAACGTTCATTATTATTCCTTTGCCTAGACCAAACAGGAAGATCACACTGCCTGGCGTTCACCTTCAGCGCTCGCATGGCGCCAGGTACGACTCGCAACGAGGCCCCCGCAGAGGAAGCCCACGAGGCGTAAAGGCTGAACGAAACCTTGCAAACCTCCTTGCGTGCATCTGGAAATTTCATGTCCCGAGTGATTCCTGCCGGCTCGTCTGGCGAAACCTACAACTACCGCATCGTCCGCCAGTTCACCTTGATGACCCTGATTTGGGGCATCCTCGGCATGGGCATGGGTGTGTTCATCGCGGCCCAACTAGTGTGGCCGCAACTGAATTTCGACCTTCCCTGGACCAGCTTTGGCCGCATCCGACCGTTGCACACCAATCTGGTGATCTTCGCGTTCGGTGGCAACGCGCTGTTTGCCACGTCCCTGTACGTCGTGCAGCGCACCAGCCGGGTGCGCGTGATTTCCGACGGCGTGGCGAGCTTCGTGTTCTGGGGCTGGCAGACGGCGATCGTGGCGATGCTGATCAGCTACCCGCTGGGCTACACCACCTCCAAGGAATACGCTGAGATGGAATGGCCCATCGCCTTGCTGGTCACCTTCGTGTGGATCGCCTACACATGGCTGTTCTTCGGCACCATCGCCAAGCGCACGGTCAGCCATATCTACGTCGGCAACTGGTTCTACGGTGCGTTCATCATCGTCACGGCGATGGTACACATCGTCAATCACATGCTGGTGCCGGTGACACTGCTCAAGTCTTATCCGATATATTCGGGCGCCACCGATGCCATGGTGCAGTGGTGGTATGGGCACAGCGTGGTGGGCTTCATTCTCTCGGTGGGTTTCCTCGGGATGATGTATTACTTCGTGCCGAAACAGGCGGAGCGGCCGATCTATTCCTACCGGCTGTCCATCGTGCATTTCTGGGCGATCATCAGCCTGTACATTTGGGCCGGCCCGCACCACCTGCACTACACCGCACTGCCGGACTGGGCGCAAAGCCTGGGCATGGTGATGTCGATCATCCTGCTCGCGCCAAGCTGGGGCGGCATGATCAACGGCATGATGACCCTCTCGGGCGCCTGGCATAAGTTGCGCACCGACCCGATCCTGCGCTTTTTGGTGGTATCGCTGGCGTTCTACGGCATGTCGACCTTCGAAGGTCCGATGATGGCCATCAAGACCGTCAACGCGCTGTCCCACTACACCGACTGGACCATCGGCCATGTGCATGCCGGCGCGCTCGGCTGGGTGGCGATGATCAGCATCGGCACGCTCTACCACATGATTCCGAAGCTCTGGGGACGCGAGCAGATGCACAGCGTCGGCCTGATCAACGCGCACTTCTGGCTAAGCACCATCGGCACCGTGCTTTACATCGCCTCGATGTGGGTCAACGGCATCACCCAAGGCCTGATGTGGCGTGCGATCAACGAAGACGGCACCCTCACCTACTCCTTCGTCGAAGCCTTGGAAGCCAGCCATCCCGGCTACGTGGTACGCATGATCGGCGGCGGGCTGTTCGCCTTCGGCATGCTGCTGATGGCCTATAACACCTGGCGCACTGTGCGCGCTGGCGACAATGCCGTTCAGGCGCCAATTCCCAATCTGGTCACGGCGGGGTAAACCATGGCGATGCTGATCTTCTTCACCGTGATAGCGCTGCTGGGCGCGGCGCTGAGCCTGACGAATCTATCCAGCCACGACGCGGAGCAGACGGCCCTGCTGCCCTTCGCCGACGATCCCGAAGCCGCCCGGCAGATGACGGCCGAAACCGGGCTGGTCTGCGAACGTGTGGTTCGTCCTGCTGAAGAGCCGGAACCGCCTTACATCTGGAAGGCCTGATAGGAGCGTTCCGGGCCGACGTTTGAGGCACAATCGCGCCTTTCACGATGAACGTCCGGAGCGCCAATGCAGCTGGCAAGGATCGAGCAATTACTGGTCGGCAAGGCCGTCCCCTACACCCGCCCCGGCACCCGCAGCGCCATCGCCAAGCACGCGGTCGCCGGCCCGGTCCCGGTGGGTTTCGAAGGACTGGAAGGCGATGAGCAGGGCGACCTAAAGGTGCATGGCGGCGTGAACAAAGCCGTGCACCACTATGCATACGAACACTACGCCCTCTGGCGCGAGCAGCTCGGTGCCCTGCAGCTGCTGGAGCAACCAGGCGCCTTCGGCGAGAACGTCAGCACCCGGGGGCTCAGCGAGGCGGATCTGTGCCTCGGAGATGTCCTGCGCTGCGGCGACGCACGGCTGGAAGTGGTGCAGACGCGCCAGCCCTGCTGGAAGCTAAATGATCGCTTCGGCATCCCGGACATGGCGCTGCGTATGCAACAGAGCGGCATGACCGGCTGGTACTACAAGGTGCTCGAACCCGGCGCGCTCGAAGCCGGGCAGCTGCTCATACTCGAACACCGCCCTTTCCCGCGCTGGTCGCTGACCCGGGTGCTGGAAGTGCTTTATCAGCGCACGCTGGACCAGACGGCCCTGCATGAACTGAGCGAGCTGCCACTGGTACCGTCCTGGCGCAAGCTAGTGGAGCGCCGTCTGCAAGAGCGCACCGTGGAGGACTGGAGCAAGCGGCTGTACGGCGCCAACACCGAAACCTGACCAAGCCGACTCGCCTGATTGGCGGAACATGCGCGCTTGCTGGGCCTCTCATCCTCGATAACCACAAAAATGAACGAGGCCCTCCATGTCCGCACGATGCTCGTCCATCGCCGCCGCTCTCGCGCTCGGCTTGTTCACCCTTCCTGCCCTCGCGGCCGATTTTCAGCCCAGCGAGCTGCTCAAGCAGGCCGAAACGGAGCAGCCGGCCTATCTGGAAACTCTGAAAGCGCTTGTGGCGGTCGATACCGGGACCGGCCAGCAACAAGGGCTCGCCACGGTCAGCCAAATGCTGGTCGAACGGCTCGAAGCGCTGGGTGCCGAGGTTACGGCCACGCCCGCAACGCCCTCAGCTGGCGACAACATCGTCGGTACGCTGGAAGGCTCGGGCACGAAGAACTTCCTGTTGATGGTCCATTACGACACGGTATTTGCCGAAGGCACCGCCGCCGAACGCCCTTTCCGCATGGATGAACAGCGCGCATACGGGCCAGGCGTCGCGGACGCCAAAGGCGGTGTCGCGATGATCCTGCACTCGTTGAAGCTGCTGAAGGAGCAGAACTTCGATGACTACGGCACCATCACCGTGCTGTTCAATCCAGATGAGGAAATGGGCTCGTCGGGCTCGAAGAAGATCATCGCCGAGCTCGCCCGCAAGCATGATTACGTCTTTTCCTACGAGCCGCCGGACAAGGATGCTGTGACCATCGCCACCAACGGCATCAACGCCGTGATGCTGGAGGTGAAGGGCAAATCCTCCCATGCCGGCTCCGCCCCCGAGGAAGGCCGCAATGCGGTAATGGAGCTGGCGCATCAGTTGGTTCAGCTCAAGGATCTGGGCGATCCGGACAAAGGCACCACGGTGAACTGGACCATGATCAAAGGCGGCGAGAAGCGCAACATCATCCCCGACAGCGCCGCCGCCGAAGCCGACATGCGCTATTCGGACCTGAGCGAGTACGACCGCGTCCTGGCCGATGCCCAGCGCATCATCAAAGACAAGCTGATCGACGACACCACGGTGGAATTGCGCATCGACAAGGGTCGTCCGCCGCTGGCGAAGAACGCCGGCTCGGATCAATTAGCCGAGACGGCGCAGAAGCTCTACGGCGAAATAGGCAAGACCATTGAGCCCATCGCCATGCGCTTCGGCACCGATGCCGGCTATGCCTACGTGCCTGACAGCGACAAGCCAGCCGTGCTGGAAACTATGGGTGTGGTTGGTGCTGGCCTGCATTCGGACGAGGAATACCTGGAACTTGCCAGCATCGCGCCGCGCCTGTATTTGACGGTGGCGATGATCAAAACACTGTCCGGCGAGAACGAGTCCCGCTAGTCGGAAGCTCGAGCCAGACCGGAGCCACTTGCATCCGGTCTGGCTCGTCAACGCGAAGCCTTAGAGCAGCACCAGCCCCAACAGCCAGACCACCGTCATACCCACCACGCCTTGAACCAACGTCGCCATGGTCTGCGCGCGGTAGGCGGTGGATACCTTCATCCGACTGAACTGCGAGACGACCCAGAAGAAGCTGTCGTTGGCATGGGACACGGTCATACCGCCCGCGCCAATGGCCATTACCGTGAGCACCCGGCCCATTTCGCTATCCAGACCGAGGCTGCCCAGCAGCGGCGCGACCATTGCCGAGGTGGTGACCAGCGCAACGGTGGTGGAACCCTGCGCAGTCTTCAGTGCGGCGGAGACGATGAAGGGCATGAACAAACCGATACCCAGCGCCGACAAGCTCTGGCCCAGGTAATCGCCTAGCGGCGTGATCTTCAGCATTGCGCCAAAGGCACCCCCAGCGCCGGTGATCAGCAGAATCGGCGCCGCGGAGACGATGCCAGCCGCAACCTGATCATGGAACTGCTGGCGCTTGTTCTCGCCCTTGAGCAACGTGCAGGCGAAGCCCAGGCCGATCAGTAGTGCGGCCACCGGCTGGCCGAGGAAACTCAGCACGGAGAACACGACGCCTTCGCCCAGCGGCCTGCCCGGCAGCGCGACGATCGAGCCGATACAGATCAGCGCAATGGGAATGAAGATCGGCGCAAAGGCCTGCCAGGTGCTGGGCAACACGCCGTAGCGGGCGCGCAGGCTGTCGAAGTCCACGTCTTCGGCGAGCAGCTCGCTCGGCGCTTCGTCCAGCAGCTCGCGATCGTCCTGCTTGAGAAAGCGGTTGGCCCAGAGCATCCCGGCCAGCGCAGCGATTGCCGACACCAGAAGGCCGACGGCAATCACCAGCCCCAGCGAATCTTCCAACCCCAGGTTGCCTGCGGCGGCAATCGGGCCCGGCGTTGGCGGCACGAAGGTGTGAGTGGCGTACAGGCCGGTGGCCAGCGCCACGCTCATCGCCACCACCGAGACCTTCATTCGCGCCGCCAGTGCATTTTTCAGCGAGTTGAGGATGACGTAGCCGGAATCGCAGAACACCGGGATCGACACCAGATAGCCGATGATAGACAGCGTCAGGGTCGGGAAGCGTTCGCCCAGCAGGCGAATCACGCTTTCGGCCATGGTGATCGCCGCGCCGGAGCGTTCGAGGATCACGCCGATGATGGTGCCCAGGGCGATGACGATGCCGATGTAGCCGAGGATGCCACCGAAGCCGGTGGCGACCGTTTTGAGGATTTCCGCAGTCGGCACCTGATAGGCGAAGCCCGCAAGAATTGCGGCTGCCAGCAGGGCCAGGAAAGGATGCAGCTTCCAGCTCACCGTGGAATACACGATGAAGGCAATCAGCAGCAACAGAATGAGGATCAGCACCATGGTCGAACGCCTCGTGTGATGGTTCCAGAACGCGACAGGCGGCAACGCCTACGCTGCGTTGAGCATAGTGCAGCTTGTCGGCGACGCCGAAGCCATCGAGGCGCCCGCGCAATGGCTGGCCCGACCAACTGAGAACCGCGCCCTCGTTCCCCAGTCGACCCAACTGCGCCAACGGGTGAGCTATCCTCAATTCCCCATCGTACGGAGAGCATGCTGCATGTCCGATCTATCTGCCTTTCCCATCACCCAGAAATGGCCTGCCAGCTACCCGGAACGCCTGCAGCTCTACTCACTGCCCACGCCCAACGGAGTAAAGGCGTCGATCATGCTGGAGGAGACCGGCCTGCCCTACGAGGCGCACCTGGTCAGCTTCGAGACCAACGATCAGTTGTCGCAGGAATATCTTTCGCTGAACCCGAACAACAAGATCCCCGCGATCCTCGACCCGAACGGACCGGACGGCAAACCGCTGGCACTGTTCGAATCCGGGGCGATTCTGCTGTATCTGGCGGATAAGACCGGCCAGCTCATGCCCGAGGACACGGCGGCCCGCTACGAGACGATCCAATGGCTGATGTTCCAGATGGGCGGCGTTGGGCCGATGTTCGGCCAGCTCGGCTTCTTCCACAAATTCGCTGGCAAGGAGTACGAGGACAAGCGTCCACGTGATCGTTACGTCGCAGAATCCCAGCGGCTGCTGGGCGTGCTCGATAAGCGTCTGGAAGGCCGCGAGTGGCTCATGGGCGGTCGCTACAGCATCGCCGACATCGCCACCTTTCCCTGGGTGCGCAACCTGGTGGGTTTCTACGAGGCGCGCGAGCTGGTGGAATTCGAGCGCTTCAGCAATGTGCAGCGCGTGCTGGATGCTTTTGTCGCGCGGCCTGCGGTAGCCAAGGGGCTGAACATTCCGCCACGGGGGTGAAACGGACTTTCTTTCGAGCGCTCTGTGCTTATTACAGCAGCCCTCACCCCTATGCCGGGCGCCCCAACCCTCTCCCGGAGGGAGAGGGTTGGGTACATGTTGGATGTTGCTGCGAGTGGTTCTGGATGGATTGCTGCAAGCAAGCCAGAGATTTTTGCGCCGAGACGTGGAAGCTTAGATCACCTTCGCCGCGCGGCCGATGAACTGGATCGGCCCGGTCGGCTTGCCGGTTGGCGAGCCAGTCGGTTGTTCGAGCGTGAGTTCGAACAGCTGATTGGGCTGTAGCGGCGGAAGCTCGTCGAGGCGAATCTTCACTGGCTCGCCGGGCTTGACCAATCCGAGCGAAACCGGTGCCTGCCAGCCTTCAGCCTTGGTCCAGAGCTGCAGCGCCTTGTCGGGCGGCAACTCGGTAACGCCGAGGGGGATCAGTTCGATTTCCCGCGATTGGTTGCTGGCCTGCATCACCCAACCGGGGGCAAGGTTCTGTGGCGTGGCGAGTACCACCAGCCAGGTCGGCGATGAATCCGAGATGGTGCGCGTAAGCAGCAACGAGCCCAACACCAGTGTCGCGGCCATCCCAGCGGCGGCGAACCCTCGCCAAAGCGACAGGCTGTCCCACCATTTCGATTGACGAGTCCGCGACACCGGTACGGTCTGTCGAGCGGATTCGTCCAGGCTTCGTTGTATGCGAGCCCACAGGCGCGGCGAAGGCGTTTGTGGCTCAACCAGATCGGTCAGGTGCAGCAGGCGTGCTTCCCAATAATCCACGGCGGCTTGCAGCTCGGGATCGACCGGTAAACGCCGTTCGATTTCCTCTCGCTGCGGCGCGGACAAGGTACCGAGAACGTATTCGCCGGCCAATTCATGCAGGCTTTCACCGCTGTCGTTGAGTTCGGTATTCATCCGATGCACTCACGCAAAGCAGTCAGGCTGCGGCGGATCCAGGCTTTTACCGTGCCCAGCGGAGCACCCAGGCGCTGGGCGATTTCCTGATGGGAATAGCCGTCGACATAGGCGTGAAATACACAGTTGCGGCGTACCGGTTCCAGTTGCTCTAGACAGGCTTCGATCCGGCCGGGATTGACTCGCCAATCGAAGGCGTCGGTCTGTTCCTGCCAACCATCAATGGCTGCGTGACTGGTTTCGCCCTCCTCGTCTGGATCCATCTGCATCTGCCGGGCATTGTTGCGCACGGCGTTGAGTGCGAGGTGGCGGGTCACGCTGAAGATCCAGCCACGGGCCGAGCCGCGCGCCTGGTCATACGTCGCCGCTTTGTTCCAGATGCGGATGAAGGCGTCATGCACGATGTCCTCCGCCAGCGCGGCGTCTCGCACGATGCGCTGAACCACGCCGAGCAGGCGCGGGCTTTCCTGTTCATAAAGGTTCTGTAATGCCGAGCGCTCGCCGCGAGCGCAGGCGCGCAAGGCTGCTTCGTAGTCGAACGGGGATGGAGGCGCTGCTGACAATTGATCCGCCACTGGCTGATTGTAGTTGCCCCGGCGCGCAGGCCGGGGCATCTGTGAAGCATAGAGGCGTTTAACGCTCATATCGAGCGTCTTTTCGCCCGCTGTGCTGGGCTCACTTACTGGTCCAGAACAGGTAGTCGGCCTGATAATCCACGATCTGGCGCTCGCCCTTGTTGCTTGCATCGCAGGTTGCCGCCGGCGCTACGCCGCCCTTGGTCGCCACACGTTGAATGTAGCTGACGCCCTTCATCGCGCCGTTGCCTTTGGCAGGGTTGGCCTTGACCAACTGATACGGGATGTTGCCATCGCCAGCCGGAGCCACCGCAACCTGGGTGCCGGTTATCGAGGAACCATCCGCAGCCTCCCAGGTAGCGGGCGGGCCGTAATAGCTGCCGACCTGCTTGCCGCTGCGATCATTGAGCGCGGCCTGGGGGCCGATGAATACCCACTCCATTTTTTCGGGCATATCCGCTTTGGCTTGGCATTCGTAGGTGATCTTGCCGACGCCGCGGGTTTCCATGCTGACGGTGTGGCCATCCGGGACTTTGACGGCGTCGGGTACGTCCATATTGGCGAAGGCACCGGCCGAGCAGCCGAGCGCCAGGGAAAGTCCGGTCAGGCAAAGGATCTTTTTCGCGTCCATTTTGAATCTCCGGTAGTGATCAGGTGGGCGGCAACAGAGACCGCTACCTGTACTACCCGCGAGAAATCGAATCGGATGCAGGCCTTTCGAAAATAATTTTGGCGTCTCTGGTCGACGCCTGATCGCACGCATCGGCGCTTGCCTTTCCGTGATTTCGTTTTTTCTGCAAATGCCATGTCGAATTTTGCCTCTCTCACTCGACCAATGATCAGAGCCAGCGGAAATTTGTGCAGATCCGTCTAGGCTGATTCGACCCATCAAATGAAGGAGTCAGACGATGCGATTCATGGTGATGATCAAGGCCAACCGCGATACCGAAGCGGGAGTGATGCCCAGTGAGGAAGTGCTTGAGGCCATGGGCCAGTACAACGAGGAATTGGCCAACGCCGGTGTACTGTTGGGCGGCGAAGGCTTGCACCCGAGCAGCCGGGGCGCGCGGGTGTGCTTCAGCGAGGGGCAAACGTCGGTGGTGGATGGCCCGTTCGCTGAAACGCGGGAGCTCATTGCCGGGTATTGGATGTTCCAGACCGCGTCGCTGCAGGAGGCCATCGATTGGGTGAAACGTTGCCCGGCATCAGCCATTGGCGAATCGGAAATCGAGATCCGTCAGGTGTTCGAAGCCGAGGATTTCGGCGCTGAATTCACGCCCGAATTGCGCGAGCAGGAAGAACGACTGCGCGCCCGGATTTCCCACTGATCGGAACAGGAGAATGACCATGAAGATAACCCCTTATCTCACCTTCGACGGCCAGGCACGCGACGCCTTTACGCTTTATCAACAAGTACTGGGCGGCACGCTGGAAATGATGACCTTCGCTCAGGCGCCCGAAGCCGAGCACTTCCCTGCCGAGCACCGCGAGCGAATCATGCACGTCTGTTTGAACCTGGGCGATTACCAGCTCATGGCCTCCGACACCATGCCTGGCGACGCAGCCTGTGGTGGCGGCCCATACGACGGGATCAAGGGTTGCTCGATATCCCTGCATCCAAAAAGCGTTGCCGAGTGCGAACGCCTGTTCAACGGGCTGGCCGAAGGCGGACAGGTCGTGATGCCGCTGGAGAAAACCTTCTGGGCTGAGCGTTTCGGCATGCTGACGGACCGCTTCGGCGTCTCCTGGATGATCAACTGCGAACAGGCCGGGTAACAGGCCGCCCGACCGACGATGGGTCAGATCAGCTTATAGCCGATGGCTGCCAGCATAACCGCCATGCAGGGACGCAGGACGGTATCCGGGACCTTGCCGGCCAGGTTGCTGCCCAGGTAGATGCCCGGCAGCGAACCCACCAGCAGATAGGCCAGGATGGTCCAGTCCATATTCCCCATGCCGGCGTGGCCCAGCCCTGCCACCAGCGTAAGTGGCACGGCATGGGCGATCTCCGTTCCGACCAGACGGCGCGTGCTCAATAGCGGGTAGAGAAAGAACAGCGCCACGGTACCCAGCGCGCCGGCACCGATGGAGGTCAGCGTCACAATCGCACCGAGCACGCCGCCGACCACAACGGTCAGCACATTCAGCCCGCGCGGCGAAAGCCGAGGCGTCGGCCCGGACAGACGAGCGGCGAATGCGAGCAGTCGCATTTTGAACAGCACCGCCAGCGCGGTGAGCACCAGAACGACGCCCAACGACTGTTTGATAATCGCGTTGAGCACTTCCGGATCGGAGTGCAGCCCGCTCAGCACCCAGAGCGTTAGGCCTGCTGCCGGCACGCTGCCAAGGGCCAGCCAGCCGGTGATGCTCCAGTCAATGTTGCGATTCTTCTGATGAACCCAGACGCCACCTGCCTTGGTGATCGCCGCGTAAAGCAGGTCGGTACCCACGGCGGCAGCCGGGTTGACGCCAAACCACAGGAGAATAGGCGTCATCAGCGAGCCACCGCCAACGCCTGTCATGCCAACGATGAACCCCACCAGCAGGCCGGCCACTACAAAGCCGATAACACCTAATTCCATCGTTCGCTTCCCGTTGAGGCCCGCCTGGGCCGTGTCAAAGGGAAGCAGCATAACGGTGAGAACTAGCAATCCTTAATATAAGTTTGTTCTTTTTTAGTAGCTAAACGATATAAGCGGATTGCTACGTCTCGGATCATCAGAACAGGCCAAGCATCCAAGCGGCGATGAACAGCAACAAGGAAAAGCCCCACATCCACCATAGGGAGTAGCGGATATGCCGGCCCAGATCCAGCCCGGCCAACCCGAGGGCCAACCAGAGTGCTGGCGAGAACGGGCTGATGAACGTACCGATGATGTTGCCTATGGTCATCGCGTAGACGACGCTGGCTGGCTCGACGCCGTGATTGGTCACCACCTCCAACGTGACCGGCAGCAGACCGAAGTAATAGGCGTCGGTGCTCAGCATCAGCTCCATCGGCAGACCAAATACACCGAGAACGATGTGCAGCTGCGACACCATCGAGGCAGGCAGCACCTGAACCAGATCCTGCGCGATGGACGTCAGCATACCGGTGCCAGTCAGCATCCCCAGCATCGAGCCCGCCGCGAGGATAATCATGCCCATGCTCAACGCCGCCGGCGCATGCGCCGCGATACGCTGCATCTGTGTCTTACCGCCGGGGTAGTTGATGAACAGCGCAAGCGACAGGCCAATCATGAAGATGTAGCCAGCCGGTAACACTCCCGCGAACAGCGCAATCAACACCAGCAGGAACAGGCCGCCATTGACCCAAAGACGCCCAGGGCGCTCCAATGCGCGCTCTTCAGGGGTAGGTTCGTGAAGACCCGCGTGGGTTTCGACCAACACGCCAACATCTGCCGGTACGTTGCCTGACGCGATGCGCCGCTGTTCACGCCAGCCCAGCAAGGCGGCCAGTGCCACCAGCAACACCACGCCGACGCCCTGCACAGCAACAAGCGGCCGCCACAGCTCAGTCACTTCAATGCCGGTCACCGCCGCCGCGCGGCCCAAGGGGCCAGCCCAGGGCAGCATATTGAAAATGCCGGCGCCGAGGGCCAGCAGCATGAGCATCAGGTACGGGCTCATACGCAGCTGACGATACAGCGGCAGCAGTGCAGGAATGGTCAGCAGAAAGGTAGTCGCGCCGGCGCCGTCGAGGTGCGCCAGCATGCCGATCACAGCGGTGGCCATCGCCACGGCGATCACGTTGCCGCGAGTGATCTTCACCATGGCGCCGATGATCGGACGGAACAGCCCGGTATCCTGCAGCACGCCGAAAAAGGTGATGGCGAAGACGAACATGGCGGCGATGGATATCACACGCTCCAGACCGTCAGTGAAAAAACCGGAGATCGCCTCCGGTCCAAAGCCGGCCAGCAATGCGCCTACCAGCGGTACTACGATCAACGGCAGAATCGGCGCCATGCGCCCGACGAGCAGCAGTACTACCAAGCTGCCGATGGTCAACAGACCAATCAGAGTCAACAAGCCTAATCTCCTCTTTATTCTTATCCAGCTGAAACAGGTGAGCCGGGCAGGCTACGAAGCAAAGCTTTCAGCAACCTTTAACCCACCAAACGAAACGCTGGGCAACTGTGAGGAAATATGTCGGGCTCAAGAATGGCGATCACCCGTGTATCTGCTTGCATTGATCAGGGCGCTGCCGTCACGAATCACAAACATTGCAGAACAGGGAGCACAGGTGTGGATCTGCTATTTCTCGGTACCTCGTCCGGCACACCGACCAAGGCCCGCAATGTCAGCGGGCTGGCGTTGGTGGAAGACAGCGGAAAAGGTTGGTACCTGATCGACTGCGGCGAGGCCACTCAGCACCAGCTGCTGCGCACACCTTTGACCTTGCATGGGCTGCGCGCGATTTTCATCACGCATGTGCACGGCGATCACTGCTTTGGCCTGCCCGGTCTGCTCGCCAGCGCCGGCATGGCGCGCCGGCAGGAGCCGTTGGAGATCATCGCGCCCGCGGCAATTGAAGGCTGGGTACGCGCCACGCTCGAAATGAGCCAGAGCCACTTGCCCTATGAGCTCCGCTTTCACGCCATCGAGACCTTCGAAGGCTGGCGCAACCCGCAGGTGCGCGTCGAAGCCATCGCCCTCTCCCATCGCGTGCCGAGCTGGGGCTACCGTTTCACCGAAGCGCGGCCCGACCCGCGCCTTGATACCGAAAAGCTCGACCGCGACGGCATCCCTCGTGGCCCGCTCTGGGGGCAACTGGTGCGCGGCCATGACGTCGAATTCCAAGGTCACTCCTTGCGCAGCGAGGATTATCTGCTGTCCACCCGCCCGCCCCGCCGCGTCGTCATCGCTGGCGACAATGACCGCCCCGAGCTGCTACGTGACGCCTGCCAGGACGCGCACGTGCTCGTTCACGAAGCCACTTACACCCAGCCCATCGCCGACGCCGGCAAAAACGATTTCGGCCACAGCACTGCGGCACAGGTTGCAGCCTTTGCGCAGGCCGTCGGGCTACCGAACCTGGTGCTGACGCACTTCAGCGCGCGCTACCAGAACGTTCCAGGGCGAGGGTTATCGATGGACGATATCCGAGCGGAGGCTGCCGAGCGCTATCAGGGAGAGCTGTTTTTGGCGAAGGACTTCCTGAGGTTAAGGCTGGGGAAAGACGGGGTGTTGGGCTTTGACAACAGGACAATCTCCGACGAAGCCTAGGCGCTGTAGCGGGCTTACCGCCGCCGATCCGAAGCGCGTGCGCTACCAAGCTCGGTGATTATGAAATCACGACAAACGCGACAAACACGCATTTAGTATCCACATGCATCCGCGAATATTTCTCATTTACAAGCATTCGATCCTTGCCTAGGCTTGCTGTCGGCGTCGTTCCCGCTGCTTCCATGCCGCACCGATGCCGCCTTCAAGCGCCGCTCATCATCGTCTGCAGCAGGCGATACGGCCGCGCTCGTACTCACGCATGCCAAGGACAGACCACGGTGAAACCTAGACTTATCCAACCCCTGATGCTTTCAGCCTGGCTCGGTGCCTGTGCTGGGGCATATGCGGCTCCCATCGAGCTGGACGTGCCGGCACAGCCGCTGGCCGATGCCCTGCAGCAATTCCAGGCCCAGAGCGGTGTGCAGGTGGTGTTCGGCGCCGACGCGCTCGCGGGCCGAACCTCTTCAGCCGTTCAAGGCGCGCTGGAGCCAGCCGAAGCACTGCGGCGTTTACTGGCGGGGACGGGATACGAGGCCGAGCTACGAGCCGGCACCGCAACGGTATTCAGCGCCGCCAGTGAAGAGGACGAATTGAATCTCGGGCAGATGAATATCGTCGCCGAACACGCGCCGGTCGATGGCACCACCGAGGGCACCGGCTCCTACACCACCGGCGTGGTGAACTCCTCGACAAAGCTGCCCATGTCGCTGCGGGAGACGCCTCAATCGGTCAGCGTGATCACTCGTCAGCAGATCGAAGACCAGGGGCTGAGCAACCTGCACGACGTGGTGCTGAGCACGCCCGGACTGACCATCCAACAGTCCGGTCCGGAACGTCAGCGTTATTTCGCGCGCGGCTTTCAGGTCGACAACATCATGTACGACGGGTTACCGATGAGCCTGTCGCGATTCTCGCAGGACGTCATCACCGCCCCCGACAGCGCCATGTTCGACCACGTTGAAGTGGTTCGCGGGGCTACCGGGCTGATGCAGGGCGCCGGCAACCCGGCGGCGGCCATCAACATGATCCGCAAGCGCCCAACCTCCGAGCCCTACGTGAGCATCGGCGCCAGCGCCGGCAGCTGGGATCGCTACCGCACCGAGGTGGACGCCTCCAACGCGCTCAACGAGACAGGGACCCTGCGCGGGCGCTTCGTCACGGCCTACGAAGATAACGGCACCTATATCGATTACGGCGGCAGCGAACATGCCTTTGCCTACGGCATCGTCGAAGCGGACATCACCGACAGAACGCTGTTCACGCTCGGCGCGTCGTACCAGAACGACAACAAGGACTCGGACTGGGGCGGCCTGCCAACCGCACCGGATGGCAGCGACCTGCACCTCTCTCGCTCGACCTACCTGGGCAATGACTGGGCCTATTGGGATACCAATACCCGGCACCTGTTCGCCGAGCTCGAGCACCGCTTCGACAGCGATTGGAAGCTGCGCCTGGCCGGCAACAAGATGTGGGGCCGCATCAACATGCTCGGTTCGTACTTCTGGTTCAACGCGGACGAACTCAATCAGGGCACGGGCGCTTACACCTACGTCAACGACTACGACGCCTACGACGGTAACCTTTCGGGCCCGTTCACGCTGTTCGGCCGGCGCCACGAATTGGTGGTGGGCGCCAGCACCCGAACCGAAATCTTCGACGGCCACGGCGGCTGGGGCGATACGGGCACGGACATCGACCCCGGCAACTGGGACAGCGGCGCGGTTCCCAAGCCGAGCTACGACATGGACCTCTGGAACCTGAAGTTCGAGGCGCAGCAGAAAGGCCTGTACAGCGCCACCCGCCTAAGCATCACCGACCCGCTGACAGTCATCCTCGGTGGGCGGCTGGACTGGTACGACTACGATGACGGCACCGACACCGGCAGCTACAAGGTCACGCGCAACGTCACCCGCTACGCCGGCATCGTCTACGACCTCAACGAGACCTACTCGGTCTACGCCAGTTACACCGACATCTTCAAGCCGCAAGACAGCCGCGACGTTAGCGGCAGCGTCATCGAACCCATGACCGGCATCAACTACGAGATCGGCCTCAAAGGCGAGTACTTCGACGGCAGGCTCAACGCCTCGGCGGCGGTCTTCCGCATCCTTCAGGAAAATCGCGCCAGACTCCTCGACGACCAGGCCAGCACGTGCCCCAGCTTCCCCGCCGTCAGCTGCTACGAGGCTGCCGGAGAAGTGGAAAGCAAGGGCATCGATCTGGAGCTCGCCGGCTCGCTCAGCGAGCGCTGGCAAGCGAGCGTCGGTTACACCTACGTCGAAGCCAAGTACCGCAAGGATGCCGACCCGACCAACGAAGGCGAGCTCTTCGATCCGAAACAGCCGCGCCACCTGTTCAAAGCCACCACCGTCTACCACCTGCCGGGCACGCTCGAAAAATGGCGCATCGGCGGCAGCCTGAACAGCCAGAACAGTACCTACAGCGAGGTTTCGAGCTATCGCATCGATCAGGACGCCTACACCCTGGTCAATCTGATGCTGGGTTATCGCGTCAACGAGCACATCGATACGCGCCTGAACCTCAACAACCTGTTCGACAAGACTTACTACTCGAGCATCACCAGCAACGCCAGCGTTGTTTACGGCGAGCCACGCAACCTGATGTTCAGCGTGAACTGGACGCTCTGAGCCATCCGGTCCACGAGCCGTCGAAAGGCGGCTCAGCCGGTTCCGGCGAGCGTCGAAAGCTCCCGCTTCGGCATCTTCCACGGCGCGCGGAGTCACAAGCAGACCCGAGTCCCGAAGAGTGCTGCCGATGCCCTGTCAACCCTCCCGCTGCGGCGCAACCACCGGATGAAGCCCGACGTCGTCATCATCGGCGCCGGTATCGCCGGGTTGTCGGCAGCGGTCTGGCTGGCCGAGGCAGGCCTGAAGGTCAGCGTCCTGGAGGCATCCGGCGTGCCCGGCGGGCGGGCTCGGAGCTGGGCCGATCCGGTAATGGGCGACAGCGTCGATATCGGCCCCCATATCCTGCTCAACAAATACGCCAACATGTGCGCCCTGCTCCAGCGGCTGGGCACGGCGGATCAGGTGCTGTGGCAGACCGAAGAGCTGCTGACCGTGTTTGATCGCGGCCGCTCGATGCACTTCAAAGTCGGCGGTTTGCCGGCCCCGCTGCACTACATCCGCAACCTACCGCGCATCTTGCCGAGCGTGCCCTTGCGTCATCTGCTGAGCAACACACGACTGGCCTGGCGCACCCAACGCAGCAGCGGGCCGGAACTGATGCAATTGGACGATCGCAGCGGGCGCGAGCACCTGGAACGCTGCGGTGTCAGCGGCTTCTTCATCGACTGGTTCTGGGCCTCGGCGGCCGTCGCCGTCCTCGCAGTCCCGGTGGAACGCTGCTCGGCGGCATCGCTGATGCGTCTCCTGGCCCAGGCGCTCGGCCACAACGACATCGCCTTCGGCATGCCAAAGGTCGGGCTAAGCGACCTCTATGCCTGGCCGGCGATCGAATTCATCCGTCGCCATGGCGGCGAGGTGCGGCTCGGCTGCGGGGTGGACGGGCTGTTGCGCCAGCAAGGGAAAGTCACCGGGGTGCGCGTGCGCAACGGCGCAGAGGTCGAGGCGTCGGCGGTGGTGCTGGCCGTGCAACCGACCGCCATCGCCCCGCTGCTGCCCGAAACTCATGCGCTGACGCAGACTGCGCGCCGCTTCCAGCCGAGCCCCTATATCAGTTGCTACCTCTGGTTCGACCGGCCGATCACCGCCTCGCGCTTCTGGGCTCGGCCGTGGAACCCGGAGGGCCTCAACACCGATTTCTACAACCTGACTAATATCCGCCCGGCGACCTGCGGCGGTGCGCTGATAGCCAGCAACATCATTTGGAGTCAGCGGGTCGAGCACCTGTCTGACGCGGCGATCATCGAAGCCACTCGTCGGGAGATCGCCGAGTTCGCGCCTGAGGCACAACGCGCGGCGCTGCTGTCGGCCTCGGTACACCGTATTCCCATGGCGATTCCGGCTGCCTTCCCCGGCACCGAAACGGCAAGGCCTAACACGGCGGTAGAGCCGGGTTTATGGGTAGCAGGTGATTGGGTCGATACCAGCTTGCCGTATTGCATGGAGAGCGCCACCCGAGCCGGCGCGCTGGCCGCAGAAGCGGTGCTTGCCGAGCGCGGCCTAGGTCGGTCACTCGCGTTACCGCCGCCCAAGCCGGGCGGCCTCGGTCGCTGGTTGAGAACGGGCGAACCCGGAGAAGATTTCTGATCGTTCAGATGCCGAACGAGGCCTGCAGATCGCGCAGATACAGGCTGAAAAACGGCGCGCGGCCATGCAGAAAGGCCAGCGGGCCGGTAGTGGAAAAATCCCACTCGGCGCGCCCGGTGACTATCCGTCCCCAGCCACGACAGCGGGTACGCAACAGCCCGCAATCGTTCTGCTGAATCACGAAACCACTGGCGCTCGGCCGGCCTGGCAAGCTCATGTTCGGCGCGAAGCGCACCGAGGCCACCGCCTGATCGTCGGCGCTCAACTGCCCAGCGAAGCCACGCTCACCGGTACCTGGCTCGATGACGAAATCGCCCATTTGCTTGGGGATCGACCACAGCTGGCGGCCACCAGCAACCGAGCGCTCCTCGTCGACCCAGATATGCGTCACCGTACCGGCCGGCGCCAGCATGCCGTGCCCCCGCATCACCGCTGCTACCGCCAGCTCGTTGTAAGCCAACGTACCGCCTGGCAGATAGGCGGCCCAAATCGTCAACAACAGAGCGTTGTCACCCAATGTGGCATAGCCCAGCCCCTTCGGCGCTGGCGGTAACTCCCGCGTCGGCACCCGCCAGGCCGACACACAAGCGGTGCCGGTCAAATGCCAGGGGGCTTCGGGATAAGTGGTTTCGTCGAGTCTGTCCATGTTTCATGGACGCCGTGTGGCGCAGTGGGTTCCGGTGGGCGAAGAGTCAGTCGTCTGAGACTGATGTGCTGCAGTGCTGGGCTGTAGTGCAACGCCTAGAAACCGACCGGCAGCCCACAACTGCTGTTCCGGGCGCATCACCGCATGACGGGGTGATTTCGGCCAGGAGCTGCCTCCCATGCGCGTCTGTATTGAACAACGCTAAACAAGTTGAGTGTACATACCCAGCTCTGTCGCCACTCCAGGTGCCGCCCGACACTGGTCATCCGTTTCCCCTCGCCGTCGATGAAGCGAGCACGGCCAGTCATTGGAATAGTCTTGCACAGGCCGAACACGCTGCAACAGTATGGCTTTTCCGTTTCTATATAAGCGCGTCAGTGAGCTGAACCAGGCGGCTGCAGCAGTCCTTGATGCCTTCGTCTGGAACGTTGGTGACGCCGAGCAGCAAGCCGCTTCGGGCCTGCGCGGCATCGGCATACCAGATGGATAACGGTAAGGGTGCAAGCCCGAATGCCAATGCCTGTTGGCTAATGGCAACGTCGTCGGCGCCTTGAGGCAAGTGCAGCAGCAAAGCCAACCCCGCCATCACCTCGGTCGTGGCTGGAACGCTCAAGGCACGCTGTAAAGCGACCAACCGGGCGCTGTAGGTGCGCTTCATTCTGCGCAGATGGCGCAGGTAGTGCCCCTTGCGCATGAACTCTGCGAGTGCCCATTGGCTGGCGATCGACGCAGCGGGTGCCAGCGCAGCCGCTGTGTCCGCGACCCGGTTGGCCAAGGATGCTGGCGCTACGACAAACCCCAGACGCAGGCCCGGATTGATGGTCTTGCTGAAAGTGCCGATGTGAATGACACGGCCTGACCGATCCTGAGAGGCAAGCGCAGGCGCCGCCCGACCGGCAAGTTGAAGTTCGCTCAGGTAGTCATCTTCGATAATCCAACTACCGTTTTTATCTGCCCATTCCAGCAGGCGAAGGCGCCGTGACAGCGACAACGTCACCCCAAGAGGTGCCTGCTGTCCAGCGGTGACGACTGCCAACGCCGCATTTGGCGCTCGTCGGATTCCCTCTTCGACATCCAGCCCATGTGCGTCAACCCTGACCGGTATCGATTCAACCCCCGCCATGGAAAGCGACGTTCGCGTCATCGGATAGCCGGGATCCTCCATCCACGCCGTCTGCCCTCGCAAACCGAGCGCATGCAGGATCAGCCCAAGACCACCGGAGTAGCCCGAGGTGATGACGATCTGCTCTGGCGCACAGATGATGCCTCGCGCCACTGCAAGATAGGCGGCGATCTCGGTTCGCAATCCCGGCTCCCCGCGAGGGTCCGGGTAGCTGACCGGTGCCATCGCAGCCTCACGGGCTGCGCCCGCGGCGATGCGTGACCACACCTTGTAGGGAAAAACGTCCTGCGCGGGAATGCCGACCTGAAACACCATGGGCGAATTGCTGAATGGATGTTGGTAGAAGTCCGGCAATGGCGAGCGCAGACTGCTGGCTTCAGTCGGTCGGACCGCAGGCAACGGCTGCGCGACAAAGGTACCCGCAGCGCCACGGGAGACGATCAGTTGCTCGTCGATCAGTCGTTCATAAGCCGCACGCACGGTGCCACGAGCAACGCCCAGCTGAACGCTGAGGTCCCGCCAGGATGGCAAGCGGGCACCCGCATATAGATGCCCCTCGCCAATCGATCTGCCGATGGCTCCAACGATTTGTTCAACCAGCGAAATCCCCGCCTCGCGGTTGAGTTCAATACGCAGATCTTTCATGCAGCCTTCACTCGCTGGCATTAATGAAAAAGAGGAAATCAACATCAGGCGCACCGATGGTACAGTCGGATTCGCTATTCATGGGCCTTTTTATTGAACCTTCAATCAATATGATGCAGCGCTAGAACGATCTATTAATGCACATCCAGGCTAAGGAGTTTCCTTTGCGATCACCGTCCCTCCTCTCATTCATCAAGCAATTCGCGGCGCTGCTCGTGCTCGGTAGCGCACTCCATTTGGCTCACGCCGATGACAGCCTGGACGATGAGGGCGAGCGACGGGCACGCACCGCTGGTGCTTCGCTGATCGGGCAGCCTGGGCCGGCTGCCGTGCTCGAAACCATTGATGGACAAAAGATCGACCTGGCTGAGCTGTACGGGGAAAAGCCCGTTTACCTGAAGTTCTGGGCCACATGGTGCGTGCCCTGCCGCCAGCAGATGCCGGGCTTCGAGCAGTTGCAACAGACGATGGGCGACAAGGTGGAGGTCATTGCGGTAAACACCGGCTTCAGCGACGACATTGACTCGATACGCGCATACCGCAAGGAGCATCAGCTGACCATGCCGATCGTGATCGATGACGGCGGCCTGGCGGCGGATCTCAACCTGCGGGTCACGCCCCAGCATGTGGTGATCGGCCGGGATGGGCGGATATCACACATCGGCCATCTTGATGACCAGGCGCTACATGCCGCATTAGAGAGCGCCGTATCAGAGCAAACAGCCGCTGTCAGCCGCTCAAAGACTGATGCAGCACCCGAAGCACCGCAATTTGCCGTGGGCGACACCGTGACCGACCTGAACATCGAAACCCTCGACGGTGATCAGGTAAAGCTGGGCAAGGGTGATAAGCCGCGCGCACTGGTGTTCTTCGCGCCTTGGTGCGAGTCCTACCTCGAGGAAAGCCGCCCCGAGACCTCCCAGGCCTGCCTACGGGTACGCAAGGACGTGGATAGCTTGATGGGCCAAAGCGATATCGAGTGGCTGGGCGTTTCCTCAGGTTTGTGGGTCTCGGCCAGCGACTTGCAGGACTACAAGACCACCACACCTACCGCATTGCCGTTAGCGCTCGACGAGCAGGATGAACTGTTTCGCGCCTTCGCCATTCGGGATATTCCGACGGTGGTCCTCCTGAATGCGCAAGGCCGTGTCGCCAATATTCTCAAACCTCAGGACAGCAATCTCGTAGAGGCAGTCAAGGCGCTGCGTTGACCCGCTTCGCCCCGTGGTTCCGGGAGGAGGCGCCATGACGCCTTCTCTTCTTTACCTACTCGATACCTCCCTCAGGACCCGCATGCCGCTGCTATCGCTAAAAAGGCTCCTGCTCTGCTGCTGCCTGTGCATGATCAACCTGCCTGGCATGGCCGCCGAGATGCCTGGTCCTGACGAGGTGTTGATCGCCTCGTCGCTGATCGCTTCAACCGAGGCGCCTTCATCTGGATCGACCACGACATTGGCGATCTACATGGAACCGCAGGGCGAGTGGCACGGCTACTGGAAGCAGCCAGGCGATGTCGGCCTCCCGGCTAAGTTCACCTGGCATCTGCCGGACGGTATAACGGTGGGCGAACCAGCCTATCCGTTGCCGCAGACGCTGTTGATCGAAGGTTTGATGAACCATGTCTACGAGCACCCTTATGCGCTGCTGGTAGACCTGACCCTCGACGACAACTTGCCAGACGGAACCCCGTTGCCGATCCGAGTGGATATGCAATATCTGGCCTGTCGGTATGACGCCTGCGTTCCTGAGCGCGCCTCACTGGACACGACATTGCACGTAGGCGATGGTCACCAGTTGCCGGATGTTGCGGCCCGTTTTGCCAGTTGGCGTCAGGCTCTGCCCCGGCCGCTGGCCGCGCCGACCAGCTTTGACGTAGAAGGCAATCTCCTACGCCTTCGCGTGCCCCTTCCGGCCAGCGTATCGATCCAAAACCCCCATCTGTTTTCCGCAACCAAGGGGGCGATCGACAATGCCGCTCCCCAACGCGTCGAGCGACGCGGCGATGAACTGATCATTGAAACGAGCGTGGGGGATCAGGTACCCGATGCTTTCCAGGCCACGCTGAAACTGAGCGACAGCTTAGGTCTGGATATAGATGCGAAACGCGTCGGCCCGGCAAGCGCGCTCGATAGCACATCCGACAACAGCTTGAGCATCATCCTGCTTGCCCTGGCCGGGGCGATTGTCGGCGGGCTATTGCTGAATCTGATGCCGTGCGTCTTTCCCATCCTCAGCCTCAAAGCCATGAGCCTGGCGCGCTCTGGCATCAGCCCGGCGATAGCTCGTCGCGACGCCTTGGCCTACACCAGCGGTGTGGTGCTGGTGTGCGTCTTGCTGGGCGCCGTCCTGCTCGTTCTGCGAGCCGCTGGCACTCAAGTGGGCTGGGCCTTCCAGTTGCAGAACGCGGCGGTAATTCTGACCCTGATGTTGCTCACCACTGCCATCGCTTTCAATTTGGCCGGGCTGTTCGAGCTGGCAGCACTTGATGCCGGTACCAAGCTAACCAACCAAAGCGGCGCTGGCGGCGCATTCTGGACCGGCGCGCTCGCTGCCTTCATCGCCACGCCTTGCTCCGGGCCTTTCATGGCTGCGGCCCTAGGCGCAGCGCTGGTATTACCGACTGCCGCAGCCATGCTGGTATTCGCCGGGCTTGGCTTGGGGATAGCGTTACCCTTCTTGATGCTGGGGCTCATCCCCGCGCTGCAACGACGCTTGCCCAAACCCGGACCCTGGATGGGTACCCTGCGCCGCCTCCTCGCGGTGCCGATGTTCCTCACCGCGCTCGCCCTCCTGTGGGTACTCAGCCATCAGGTCCCGGTCAATGCGCTGGTCGCGTCCCTGGGCTGCGCCATGCTGCTTTCACTCGGGCTCTGGCTGACCGGCCTGCGGCAGCAAAGACAGAGACGCAACGCATGGTTACCCGCTGCTCTTGCATTGATTTTGGCGCTCGGCCTGGGCTGGAGCCAGGTCCCTGGGCAAACCGCGCCCACCTTGGATGTGCAGCGACGCGCATTCGACGAGCAGCAACTAGCTCAACTGCGCGCTGATAAGGTACCGGTGTTTCTCTACTTCACCGCCGACTGGTGCATCACCTGCAAGGTGAACGAGCAACTCGCCATCAACCGTGAAGCGACCGCACAGGCTTTTGCCGCTGCCGGGGTTGAAATGATGCGGGGTGACTGGACCAATGGCGATCCTGCCATCACCTCATTTCTCGAACGCCACGGTCGTTCAGGCGTTCCACTGTACCTGTGGTACGGAGCGGGCGAAGCCGAACCACGGCTGTTGCCCCAGATCCTCGGACCGGGCTCGCTGCTCGAACTGGTGCAACAGTAATTCTGACTATCGAAGTACCAAGGAGTCGTTCATGGAACAACTGCTCGTCATCAACACCAGCCCGCAGCTCAGCGCGTCGTACAGCCGGCAAATGACTGAACGCTTCGTGCAACTCTGGCGTCTTCGGTACCCGAGCGGCGAGATCATCTACCGGGAGCTGGGCAACCAGCCAATTCCACACGTCGATGAGCGCTGGGTTCAGGCCGCATTCACGCGGCCCGAGGACCGCGACCAACAACAAAAAAACACCCTGGCGTTCAGCGACGAACTGGTGAGCGAGCTCAAGCAAGCCACCCAGATAGTGATCGGCTGCCCCATGCACAACCTGTCGGTGCCCAGTCCATTGAAGGCCTATATCGACCAGGTTATCCGCATGGGAATCACGACCCGCCTGGTACCCGGCACACCCGGAAGCCCTTATGCTGGCCTGCTGAACGACAAGAAAGCGTATTTGCTGCTTGTGCGAGGCGGCCATGGTTATGAAGAAGGCGGAGCGTACGCACACATGAACTTCCAGGAGCCCTACCTGACCGCAGCATTGGGCATGCTGGGCATCCACGACGTGACGATGGTCAGCCTGGAATACACGGCTATCGGCGGCGGTCAGTTCGATGAAGCCTTTAAACGGGCCAATTCACGTATCGATGCACTGTTTTGTTAACCGCATGGCTTTTGCACACTTGCCCGTAACCTGTTGCCATCACCAGCTGTGCAATACAGCTCTTTTACCCGTGATGGAAGCGGATTTTCCCTGAAGTCTAGCGGCAACATCGACTGCAGCGGTGGCGATGCACTGGCATAACTGGCCCCGGCAGGTGCCAGTATCGCGCGCATTAGTAAGTTCACCGTGGCCGGGGACTTGCGGCGTGGCGATCTAGTGCCGCTGCCAGAGGCCTGGAACCCCGGCGACCGGAAGCCGATCCATGCGGAGTCGTCGGCGGTGTGGCAATGCCGGAGCGGGCACGGGTGTTCGTGGAACTCTTACCAGAGAACCATCGGATGTAAGCGGTTCCTCTTACCGGCCTTGCACCAGGCATCCGTTGCTGCGAGTGATGACAACTGCTATCGGCTAGAAGCTGCCGTTCGAAGAAGGCTGCTACACATCACTTCAGGAACGCAGGGCTGGCAGTTCCTCTACGGTAAAAACGGGAACTGGGCCCAATGTGCCGACTCTCAGTTATCTATTCGCGCAAAGGAGCATGGTTATGTTGGTATCAAGCGAAAGCCGCACCATCACCCGATTAACCACTGTCACGGCGCGCGATGTCGCGCAGCGTATGGTCTTGATGCTTTGTGTCACGGCAATGGTGCTGTTTACAACACAGGCCTTCGCTCACCATGGGTGGGGCTGGGCGGAAGAAGAGCAGTCAGAGTTGACAGGTACGATTACCAAGATTTCGATGGCGCCACCTCACCCCGCCTTGCGCGTCGAGGCTCAAGACGGCCGTGTATGGCAAGTCGACCTGGGGAATCCGAACCAGACGCAACGTTCCGGCTTCACCAGCGATTCCGCCAAGGTGGGGGATGAGATCACCGTACTCGGCAACCGCACCAAAGAGCCGAACAAGGCGCACATGAAAGCCGTGCGCATTACGGTCGGCGGCAAGCAATACGACATGTATCCGGAACGCATCGAGGAATGACGACACGGCGATGACAGGCTTTCTGCAATCAATTGCCGGCTGGCCCGGTGCCGTCTTCCTGCAGGAATACTGGATCGCCTATCTGGTCGTAAATGCGGCTCACATCCTTGGCATAGGGCTGCTGCTGGGCGCGATCCTGCCGCTCGATCTGCTCCTTTTGCGTTCAAGGCACAGACGGGATCTGGCTGTCCTTGGACGCTTTTTGGTACGCGCTGCAGCAACGGGGGCTGCGTTGGCGGTTATGACGGGGCTTTGGTTGTTCTCAGTGAAGCCAGCGGAGTACGCAGAGAACCCAGCCTTTCTCTGCAAGGCCGCGCTGCTAGTGCTGGCGATCTGCAACATCGCACTTCAGCATCGCGGCGAGCGCTTTGATACGGCCCTGTGCGGCGGCCAGCCAACTGTCCGAGTTCGCGTCCTGGCCGCCGCATCCGCTGTTCTTTGGCTTTCGATCCTCATAGCTGGCCGCTGGATCGGCTTTGTCTGAGACGAAGATATTTGCTTATCGCGGCCGGCCGCTCGGTCGCATCTGCCCCCAACTATCCCCTCCCCCTCCGCAACGCCCTCACTCCCTCGACTACCAGCACTGCAATCGCACCCCAGATCGCGCCATAGGTCAGCCATTGGTCCGGTGCGATGCTTTCGCCGAGCAGTAGCGCCACGACAACCAGCAGCACCGGCTCGACGTAGCTGAGCAGGCCGAACAGCGCGAGGTTCAGGCGCGTGGCGATGATCATCAGGGCCAGTGCCAGGGCGCTGAGTGCACCGAGGCCGAAGATCAGCAGCTGGAGCCGTGGGCTTTCAATGACCTGTTGCAGGGTGGTGCTATCGCCCAGAGCGAAGGTGGCGGCGACCGGCAGGCTGATGACCAGATCAAGCCACAGGCCGCCGAGGTTGGCAGTGCCGATCCGGCGGCGCAGGATGAAGTAGCAGGGATAGCCGAGCGCGACCGCCAGCACCGGCCAGGAAAGAGACGAGGCAAGCAGCAGTTCGTTACCGACGCCAACGGCCGCCAGTATGCAGGCCAGGCGCTGCAGGCGGCTGATCGCCTCGCCGAACACCAGCCGGCCGGTCAGCACGAGGGTCAGCGGCAGTAGGAAGTAGCCGAGGGAAACGTCCAGCCCGTGGCCGTTGATTGGCGCCCACATGAACAGCCAGAGCTGTAACCCAACCAGCGCCGAAGACAGCGGCAGCGCGAGCCACAGCCGCGGTTCTGCCGGCAGGCGCGCAAGGATCTGGCGAACCTCGCCCCAGCGCCCGAAGCCGATCAGCAGCACCGCCAGGCAGGGCGCGGTAAGCAGGATGCGCCAGCCGTATATCTGCTGGCCGTCCAGCGGTTCAAGCAGCGAGGTGTAGTAGTACAGCGTGGCGAAGAGCACCGACGCCCCAACCGAGCAAGCCACGCCCAACAGACTGTTCCGGTTTTGCATAAACGTCCCCAAAATCTCGAAGTATCGGCGCCGCAGCCATAGGTTTATTGAGCTCCGCCACAAGCCGAAACTGCGCGGGTCACGACGATACGGGAATAGCCAGGGAGCAGCCGCTCCACTGAGGCCGGCTGGCCTCTCGTAGGGTGCGCTCCGCGCACCGCCGGGCCTCTTGCATGCGGTGCGCGGAGCCCACCCTACGTTGGGACCGCGCCGGAAGCCGCGCTGGCTTACGGCTACGGCTCGACCTGGCTCCACTGTTTGCTCAGCCGCTTGTCCGAAGCCGGCATCTTCGTCCCGAGCTGCTGCGCCCAGAGCGAAACGCGGTATTCCTCCAGCATCCAGCGATACTGGCTCAGCTCCGGGTCGCGCTTGCCTTCCTGCTGGTGCTTCTTCAGCCGCGCCTGGTACTGCTCCCAGTACCCTGCAAGTTCGCCAGACCAGACGCGATCACGCTGTAGCTGCGCGCCAATCTTCTCGAAACGCTGCTCGATGGCCTTCAGATACCTCGGGTATTCCTTCAGCCATTCGGCGGGCGTTTCGCGGACGAAACCTGCATAAATCAGGTTAGCGAGTTGCGCCTTGATATCGTTGAGCGCCACGGCCTGGGCCAGGTCGATCTTGCCCTTGAAGCGCTTCTGCAGGCCGTGCCAGAGCTTGAGGATATCCAGCACCAGGCGCGCCAGGCGCTCGGCGTGGCCGGTCCATTCGCCGCGTTTTTTCTCGGCCAGCGCGGCTAGGGCAGCGCCTTCGCGCGGTAGCTGGGTTTCGCCGTCGAGGACGCAGCTGTCCAGGCTCGCCAGCAGAATGTCCTCAACCAACGCATCGACCTTGCCCATGTCGCGATAGAGCAGGCCCAGCTCGGTAAGACCTGGCAGCTTGTTGCGCAGGTATTTGGCCGGCTCGGACAGTTGCTGCAGCAGCAGGCGCTGCAGGGCACGGCGGTGTTGGTAGTCGGCCTCGGCCTGGGTCGGGAAGCGCCCCTCCTTGACCACGCCACGCTCTTCCACCAGCGCCGGGTAAACGGTCATGGACAACCCGGCCATCTTCGCCTGGGTCTTCTCCGCCACCTGAGCAAAGCCCTTGGCCTCGACCGGCTTCTGCTCAGCCTTCTGCTGGGGCGGCGCCAGTGCGGCCTGGCTGGCCTCACTGAATCGAGCGGTAAGCTCTGCCAAGTCGCGGCCTTCACCGAGGAATTTGCCACGGGCATCGACCACTTCGATGTTCATCTTCAAATGGCTGTCGAGCCCGGTAGCCGCGTCGTGCCAGGCTTCTTCCGGCACGCGCGCGCCGGTCATGCGCAGCAGTTCACGGCCCAGCGCCTCGGGTAGCGAACCCTCGCCAAAGGTGATCTTCGCCAGCGCCGCGCCGACGAAATCCGGCACCGGCACGAAGTTCTTGCGTATCGCCTTGGGCAGGTTGCGCACCAGCGCCACGGCCTTGGCCTCGATCAGGCCCGGCACCAGCCAGTCCAGCCGCTCACGGCGCAGTTGCGGTAGCAGCGGCGCCGGCACGCGCAGGGTGACGCCGTCGCGCGGGTGGTTGGGCTCGAAGTGGTAATCCAACGACAATTGCAGCTCGCCGATGCGCAGGGTGTCGGGGTACTGCGCAGCGGTGACTTCGCGGGCCTCGCGGGCCAGCACGTCTTCCTCGCGCATGACCAGCAATTGCCGGTTCTTCTGGCTTTCGCGCTTGTACCAGTTGTCGAAGCTGGCGGTCTGGTAGATATCGGCGGGCAGCCGCGCATCGTAGTAGCCGAACAGGGTTTCCTCGTCGGCCAGAATGTCGCGGCGGCGAGCCTTGGCTTCCAGTTCGTCCATGCGCTCGAGCAGTTCACGGTTGGCGGAAAGCGCGCGGGCGCGACTGGTAATTTCTCCGCGCACTAGGCCTTCGCGGATGAACAGCTCGCGCGCCGCCTGCGGGTCGATCGGGCCGTAGTGCACCGGGCGCTTGCCAACCACGATCAGACCGTAGAGCGTGATCTGCTCGTAGGCCACCACCTGGCCACGCTTCTTTTCCCAGTGCGGCTCGAAGTGGTTCTTCTTGATCAGGTGGCCGGCCAGCGGCTCGATCCACTCGGGCTCGATCTTTGCCACCATCCGGGCGAACAGCTTGGTGGTTTCCACCAGCTCGGCGGCCATGATCCAGTTGGGCTTTTTGCGCCCAATCACGCTGGATGGATGCACCCAGAAGCGCCGCTGGCGCGCGCCAAGGAAATCGCCCTCCTCGGTCTTGTGGCCGATCTGGCTGAGCAGGCCGGAGAGGATCGCCTTGTGCACCGCGGCGTAGCCCTTGGCCTTCTGTGCGGCTTCGCTAGCCTCGGCCTGCTGGCGGAGGACCACGTTGACCTTGGTATCGGTAGTCGGCGTGATCTGCTCGGCTGCTTTTCGGCCCTTGGCGGGTGATGGCACAGCAGCTTCCGGGGCCTTGCTCGCGCCCAGCTTGAGCTCACGGGCGATCAGGGTGAGCTGGCGGTGGGCATCGCGCCACTCGCGCAGCCGCAGGTAGTTGAGGAAGTTTTTCCGGCACCAGGTACGCAACGGGTTGGAGCCCAGTTCCTGACGCTTCTCCTCGAAGCCGCGCCAGAGGTTGATCAGCGCGGCGAAGTCCGAATCCGGGTCCTTCCACTGCGCGTGCGCCTGATCGGCCTGCTGCTGGCGATCGGCCGGACGCTCGCGCACGTCCTGTACCGAGAGCGCACTGGCGACGATCAGCACCTCAGCCAAGCTGCCTTGCTGGGCGGCTTCCAGCAGCATGCGGCCCAGCCGCGGGTCGATGGGCAGGCGCGCCAGTTGCCGGCCCAGCGGCGTCAGCTGGTTCTCGCGATTGACCGCCGAGAGCTCCTGCAACAGGTTGAAGCCGTCGCTGATGGCCTTGCCGTCCGGCGGCTCGATAAAGGGGAAATCCTGAATGTCGCCCAGACGCAGGTGCAACATCTGCAGGATCACCGCGGCGAGGTTGGTGCGTAGGATCTCCGGGTCGGTGAATTCCGGGCGGCTGAGGAAATCCTCCTCGCTGTACAGGCGAATGCAGATACCCGGCTCGACCCGCCCGCAGCGGCCCTTGCGCTGGTTGGCGCTGGCCTGGGATACCGCCTCGATGGGCAGACGCTGGACCTTGGCGCGGTAGCTGTAGCGGCTGATACGCGCGGTGCCGGAATCGATCACGTAGCGGATGCCCGGCACGGTCAGCGAGGTTTCGGCGACGTTGGTGGCCAACACGATCTTGCGGCCAGCGGCGGGCTTGAAGATTTTCTGCTGCTCGCCCGGCGTCAGGCGCGCATACAGCGGCAGCACCTCGGTGAAGCGCAGGTTGGCCTTACGCAGCATCTCGGCGGCATCACGAATCTCGCGCTCGCCGGGGAGGAACACCAGCACGTCGCCGGGGCGCTTGCCGATGGACTTCTCGTGGGCTTCGATTTCATCCAGCGCGGCGAGAATGCCCTGGTCGACGGTCAGGTCGTCCTCGACGCGGTTGCCGTCCTCATCCGTCTCGGCCGCCAGCGGGCGGTACCAGGTGTCCACCGGGTAGGTGCGACCGGAAACCTCGATGATCGGGGCGTCATTGAAGTGCTTGCTGAAGCGCTCCAGATCGATGGTCGCCGAGGTGATGATGACCTTCAGGTCCGGCCGGCGCGGCAGCAGCGTCTTTAGGAAGCCCAGCAGGAAGTCGATGTTCAGCGACCGCTCGTGGGCCTCGTCGACGATGATGGTGTCGTACTTTTCCAGAAAGCGGTCGTGCTGAGTTTCAGCCAGCAGGATGCCGTCGGTCATCAGCTTGATCAGGGTGCTGTCGGTGCTCTGGTCCTCGAAGCGCACCTGATAGCCCACCAGCTCGCCCAGCGGCGTACCGATTTCCTCGGCCACGCGCGTGGCAACGCTGCGTGCTGCAAGGCGGCGCGGCTGAGTATGGCCGATCAGCCCGTGCACGCCACGGCCGATTTCCAGGCAGATCTTCGGCAGCTGGGTGGTCTTGCCCGAACCGGTTTCGCCGGCGATCACCAGCACCTGATGCTTTTCCAGCGCAGCCTTGATCTCGTCGCGCTTGGCAGCGATAGGCAAGGCATCGTCGTAGCGGATGGCCGGCACGCTCTGCCGCCGCGCCTCGACCTTGGCAGCCGAGGCCTGAAAGCGTTCGAGCCACTGCGCGAGCTTGCCCTCGTCTGGCTTTTTTCTCAGTTCATGCAACTGCCGGCGCAGGCGATGGCGGTCGGCGCTGAAGGCCTGGTCGAGATTTTTGTGCAGGGTGTCGAAAGCGGGCGTTGCGTCGGTCATGGACAGCCGTAAGCGATTTCGTGAGGACGGCGATTGTCGCAGATTTGGCCGGCTGGCCGTAGGCGGATCGGGCGCTGGATGACCGAACGGGAGAAACCGCGCCGACGAATCGGCGCGGGGTTACGCACTTACTTGATCCAAAGGCCCCAGCGAGACCTTTCCTGAACCTGCTGAATGCGCATGGTGCCTATGCTCTGCTCGGCTGCGGCAGCAATCTCGTCGTCGACCATCTTGGTCGACAGCGACAGCCAGCTGGTGGCGAAGGCCAGCGCATCGCCGTGCAGCTCCAGCGCCTCGGTGGAGATATTGCCGAGGTTGTCGCATTCGGTGTGGTAGCACGGATCGAACGACTGCCCCGCCGTACCGCCGTAACGCTGCGCCTGCTCCTGGCTCTTGATGTCTTCGGCGCCGGTGAACAAACCACCGAAGGCGATGCCGTCATCGAAGAACTGCGCATAGTCGGAACGGAAGTCGATCTCGGTGCCTTCGGACGGCTCGTTGCGCAGCTGGAAGTAGGAGCGGAACAGACGCTCGATCGCCGCCGAGCCGGGCGGGCCTTGCAGGCCGAAATCCGAGCCGTCACCGTCGTAGATGAAGTTGGCGTAGTTCGGCGAGCCGATCATGTCCACGTTCAGGTACGCCTTGATTCGCTGTTTCTCCTCGTCCGGCAACTGATTAACGTAATAGGTCGAACCGACCAGGCCCGATTCTTCCGCGCCCCACCAGGCGAAGCGCACCTTGTTCAACGGATGCGCCTTGCCCATCAATACTGCCATTTCCAGCAAGGCGGCACTGCCCGAGCCGTTATCATTGACGCCGGCCCCCTCGAATACGGAGTCCAGATGCGCGCCAACCACGATGACGTTGTTGGGATTGCCACGGCGAGTCTCGGCCAGCACGTTAAAGGTCTCGGTCTGCTCGCGCACCACGTCAACGTTCATGCTCATCTGCAGGCCTTCGGTACCCGCCCAGGCGACACCGAGGTCGTAGGTCGAAAACAGGACCGGGATACCGCCTTGATAGTCCTCACCGAGCGTGGCAGCCATCAGCCCCTTGCGATCTTCTGTATCGCCCTGGTTGAAGATAATCGCGCCGGACGCGCCCGCCGCTGCCGCGTTGGTCGCCTTGTCGCCGAACGGGCAAGTGCCACGCTGCATCAATGCGATGGCGCCAGCCGGGAAGCCAGCGAAATCCGCCGCCTCGCAGCCGCTGGTCGAGGTATTGCCGGCGCCGAGCGACAGGTCCACCGCAACCACTGGCGCGGTGACGTTGCCCGGGTCGGTCTGGTCGGCGTAGGTGAAGTCTTCTTCCCAGGTGTATTGCACCGGTTGCGGCGTCACGGCATTCAACGAGCCGGGGCCTGCCGGATAGAAAGCGAGGAACGGGAAGCTCTGCACCCTGACTTCATAACCGGCGCGCTCGAGGTGCGTGCGCACGTAATCCACCGAGGCCTGGTAGCCGGGCTGACCAGAGGCCCGGTTGCCCTGATTCAGCGCGGCGATGTCCTGCAGGTTCTCCAGGTGCTTCATGATGTTGCTGGCCTGCATGCAGCGCGGCAGACCCAGCGGCGTGCCAACCAGCAGAGGGGACCGACACGCCCTGGAATCAGGCTTGCCGGGCGACCATAACTCATCGAAATGTGCTGTTTCCGCGGAAGGCGCAGCCAGGGCTGAAGCGGAAGCGATTAGAGCGAGAGAAGCAACTACCCGACGTGCATTGTTTTTTTTCTGCATGGGTAACTCATCCTTGCAACGAGATTGATGGGCAGGCCGCGAAATGGCGTGCGCCATCGTCCCCTTACGGCACGACCGACGTTGAAACCCGGCGAGCAGCGAATAGCAAAGCGAAGCCGCCTGCAAGACCGTGTCTACAAAAACGATCTTGCAGCTTCAGCGTTACATAGCGAGGCAGGTTGGGGTTCAACGACCGGAAAGCGGGACGCGGCCATAGCCTCCTAGACCGGAGCGACATCGAGCCGGTTCGAACTTTGCGCCAGACGGCAGCACCGCTTGTCGGGTTGCGTGATCTCGAACCCGGCGGGCTCGGAATAGATGAGTTCGAACGAGCGCTGCGGATAAAGAAAAGCCCCGCAACGGCGGGGCTTAATATCCGGCGGAATGCGTTACTTCTTGCCGAGCTTGCGCAACTCCTCGTCACGCAATTCACGACGCAGAATCTTGCCGACGTTGGTGGTTGGCAGGCTGTCGCGGAACTCGACGGCCTTGGGCCGCTTGTAGCCCGTTACGTTGTCATGCATGTGCTGCATGACCTGCTCTTTGGTCAGGCTCTCGCCTGGCTTGACCACCACGAACAGCTTGATCGCCTCACCGGACTTGTCGTCCGGAACCCCGATCGCAGCGCACTGCATCACGCCCGGCAGAGTCGCGAGTACGTCCTCAAGTTCGTTGGGATAGACGTTGAAGCCAGACACCAGAATCATGTCCTTTTTGCGATCGACGATCCGCAGATAGCCGTCTTCCTGGATGATGCCGATATCGCCAGTCTTCAGCCAACCGTCGGCGCTAAGAACTTCGTCGGTGGCTTCCTGGCGCTGCCAGTAGCCTTTCATCACCTGCGGCCCTTTCACGCACAGCTCGCCCGTCGCGCCGATCGGCAGGTCATTACCTTCGTCGTCGATGACCTTGCACAGGGTGGAAGGCATCGGGATGCCGATGGTGCCGATCTGGATACCGCCAAACGGGTTGACCGATACCACCGGGCTGGTTTCGGTCATGCCGAAGCCTTCACAGATGGAGCAGCCAGTCACCTGTTGCCAGCGCTCGGCGGCTGCCTGTTGCAGCGCCATACCGCCGGAGAAGGTTGCCTTCAGCGAAGAGAAGTCCAGCTTGCGGAAATCTTCGTTGTTGCACAGCGCCACGAACAGAGTGTTCAGCCCGACGAAGCCGCTGAAGCGGTACTTGCCCAAATCCTTAACGAAAGCCGGCAAGTCACGCGGATTGGTGATCAGCACGTTATGCGCGCCGATCAGCATCATCGTCATGCAGTGAAAGGTGAACGCGTAGATGTGATACAGCGGCAGCGGCGCAACCATTGTTTCACAGCCGACCCCCAACTCCGTGCCCATCAAACCGCGGCACTGCAGCATGTTGGCGACAATGTTGCGGTGGGTCAGCATCGCACCCTTGGCAACGCCGGTGGTACCGCCGGTGTACTGCAGCACGGCAATGTCGTCACCGGCAGGATTGGACTCGCGAACAGCCTTACCACGGCCGAGGGCCATGGCGTCGTTGAATTTGACCGCCTTCGGCAGGTTGTAGGAGGGCACCATCTTTTTCACGTGCTTGATCACGGCATTGACCAGCAGGCGTTTGACCGTCGGCAGCATGTCACCGACTTCGGTGACGACGACGTGTCTGATGCCAGTCTTGGGCAGCACTTCTTCGGCCAGATGAGCCATGTTGGCCAGGCAGACCAGCGCTTTGGCGCCGGAGTCGTTGAACTGATGTTCCATTTCCCGTGCGGTATACAGCGGGTTGGTGTTGACGACGATCAGCCCGGCGCGCATGGCGCCGAATACCACGACGGGATATTGCAGCAGGTTGGGCAGCTGCACCGCTATCCGGTCGCCCGGCTGCAGATCGGTGTTGTGCTGAAGGTAGGCGGCAAATTCGCCGGACAGGGCGTACAGCTCACCGTAGGTCAGGGTCTTGCCGAGATTGCTGAAGGCCGGTTTGTCCGCGAAACGCTCACAGGACTGTTTCAGCACTGCCTGGATGTTCTGGAACTCATCGGGATTGATTTCGCTCTCGACCCCGACAGGATATTTATCCTTCCAGAAGTTATCGGTCATGACCCCACTCCTCAGCGACAGCTTCACTGCATATAGCAGCTGTTTTGTTGTGTTTTGTTAATTTTTGTACCCGGTTTTCCGGTCAAAAAGCGGCCCGAGGTTAGCAGCTTTGGCACAGGCCGAACAGTGGCCGCGACTGGATAAAACGACACAAAGTGACTGATCATGAACGATCAGTCACTCGCTGCGTAGCACGAAGTCGTGATCTCAGGCCTGCTCACGCAACTCCCGGCGCAGGATCTTGCCAACCGGCGTCATCGGCAGCGCGTCGCGGAAGACCAGATGCCGGGGCACCTTGTAACCGGTGAAGTTTTCCCGGCAGTAGGCCTGCAGCTCTTCGACCGTCAGGCTGGTATCGCTGCGCACCACGAACAGCTTCACCGCCTCCCCTGACTTCTCGTCGGGGACACCGATCGCGGCACAGGCGGCCACCTTTGGATGCGCCATGACCACGTCTTCGATCTCGTTCGGATAGACATTGAAACCGGAAACGATGATCAGATCTTTCTTGCGATCGACGATACGCACGAAACCATCGGGGTCGATCACCGCGATGTCGCCGGTCTTCAGCCAGCCCTGGTCATCGAGCACTTCGGCGGTGGCTTCCGGTCGCTGCCAATAGCCCTTCATTACCTGCGGGCCCTGAACGCACAACTCGCCGCGTTCCCCGGTGGGGAGTTCGATGCCCTCGTCGTCGATGACCTTCAGCGCCGTGCCCGGTACTGGCAGGCCGACAGTGCCCAGACGCGATTTGTCTCCGTGGGGGTTAGCGCAAACCACAGGAGACGTTTCGGTCAGGCCGTAGCCCTCGGTCACGGTGACGCCGGTCAGGCTCTTCCAGCGCTCGGCCACGGACGATACCAGTGCGGTACCGCCGGAGTTGGTGCCTTTGAGCGAGGAGAAGTCGATATTCTTGAATTCCGGATGCGACATGAGCGCGACGAACAAGGTGTTCAATCCGAGGAAGGCCGTGAACTGCCACTTCTGCAGCTCCTTGACGAAGCCGTCGATGTCCCGCGGATTGGTGATCAGCACGTTGTGGTTGCCGGTCACCATCATGCACATGCAATTCACCGTGAATGCATAGATGTGGTACAGCGGCAGCGGCGCGATCATCACCTCCTGCCCTTCCTTGATGATCGGATGACCGTCGTCGCCGAGCTGCTGCATGTTGGCATGCACCTGCCGCATGTTGGCGACCAGATTGCCGTGAGTAAGCATCGCGCCCTTGGCGACGCCGGTGGTGCCGCCGGTGTATTGCAGTACCGCGACGTCGTCGAGCGTGAGCGGAACCGGCTTCAGGCTGTGGCGGGCACCGTCGCGCAGCACATGCTTGAACGACACCGCCTGCGGCAGGCTGTAGTCCGGCACCATTTTCTTCACATGCTTGACGGCGGCATTGACCAGCAGGCCCTTCAAGGAAGGCAGCATGTCGCCGATCCGCGCCTCGATAAGCACCTCGATGCTGGTATCAGGCAGCACCTCCTGCACCAGCTTGCCGAAGGTATTGAGATAAACCAGCGCCCGCGCGCCGGAATCCTGAAACTGGTGGCGCATCTCCCGCGCGGTGTACAGCGGGTTGGTGTTGACCACAATCAGCCCAGCACGCAGGGCACCGAAAACGGCGATCGGATACTGCAGGAGGTTGGGCATCTGCACCGCGATGCGATCCCCCGGCTGCAGATCCGTATGATTCTGCAACCAGCCCGCAAAGGCCGCCGAGTAACGATCGAGGTCAGCGAAAGTGAGCGTTACGCCCATATTGCTGAATGCGGGGCGGTTCGCATGGGTTTTGCAGGAGCGCTCGAACACCTCCACCACCGAGCGGAACCCTCCCATGTCGACGTCATTGGGCACACCGGCGGGTCGTTTGTCGTTCCAGAAATCAGGTTGCATTGTTATTGGCCTCGTTACCTGAGAGTGGGCTGCGGCGAAGTTAGCAGTTCGACCGCACAGCGCAACAGCGTTGCGTAGCGCAAATCACTGTTGTGAATCTTTCGTCACGGCAAGCCACGATTCCGAGGCGCACACGTCAGCTATACGTAATAGTGAAAGAAGACGTACCGCGCCTCGCGGGAACCCATGAGTCATGCTGTGACTCTCGCCGGGACAAGACCGCGACATCTCACTAGAATGCAGCCGCATCGCAGGCGCAGCGCTCATCGGCGCGGCGCATTTCCCTATCGTCGGACGGCTCCAGCCCCGACTGCGCCCGAGGAAACTTGATGACCACCATCAGCAACACGCCCTATTCCGCTCTGGAAGTCGGCCAGACCGCAAGCTTCGAGAAATCCGTCGGGGAGCGTGACATCCAGCTCTTCGCCGCCATGTCGGGCGACCGCAACCCCGTCCACCTCGACGCGGAATTCGCCGCCGGCACGCCGTTCAAGGAGCGTATCGCCCACGGCATGTTCAGCGGTGCACTGATCAGCGCGGCGGTTGCCTGCACCCTGCCCGGCCCGGGCACCATCTATCTCGGCCAAACAATGAAATTCACCAGGCCGGTCAAGCTTGGCGACACCCTGACCGTGCGCCTGGAAATTCTCGAAAAACTGCCGAAGAACCGCGTACGCATAGCCACGCGCGTGTTCAACCAGAACGATGAACAGGTCGTGGATGGCGAAGCCGAAGTCCTCGCGCCGCGTCGGGAGGAAACCGTGGAGCTGAAGGACCTGCCGCCGATCAGCTTCGGCTGAGCCATTGAGCGAGTTCGAAACAGGTGCGTTTGGACAGGCCCGCGGCCGGTATTCGCCGCGAGGGCGCACCACCTAAAAGTAGGGCGCTGAGCTTTCGTGAGAGGCTCGCCCCGGGGCGAAGCTTTTGCTTTTTTGCTGCTCAGCACACTTTCGCCGCGAGGTCGCGCCTCCTACAGAACGGGTGGCGTTTGTCGCTTTCGTGGGAGGCCGAGCCCGGGGCGAACGCCTAAGTGAACGACGTTGGTTTAACAGTCGGGCTTTCTAGGCCCCATTAGCCGTATCCATCTTTATCCGAAAGACGAGCCACCTGCCGGCCTCGATCAGTTCCCCACCCGGTTACCCCAAGCTCAACCAGTTATAGGGTGGGCCGGGCGGCGTTCCGCTTCAGCCCACCGCAGCGAGGACCGTGCAATATCACCGTATTTCTCAGCCAGACGTTCTCGGCATGGTGGGGCAAGCAGAAGGCTATTACGGCCCCTGACTACGCCCCGCGAGCAACCCCCACGGAGGATGCGTAGCGACCGCTAGGCGTCGACCATCGAGCAGGCGGTACAACAATAACAACACCGGGACCTCAACCATGCTCATACGCTCGATCGCTTATCGGCGCCTGGCGGCGCTCGTTCTCGGCGGCTTCTCGCTGGCCTTCCAGCCAGCATCGGCCGCACCGCTCGACCCTGGCCCCGATGAGGCCCTGCTGTATTACCAACGAGCCGACGGCGACTACGCCGGCTGGGGCCTGCATCTGTGGAACACCGCCGCATGCAATGGCAGCCAAACGGAAACCGGCTGGGATCAACCTTTGCAAGCGGCCGGGACCGATCCGGAGCACGGCGCCTACTATCGTATAGCGCTGACCGCTGACGCCAGTTGCCTGAACCTGATCATGCACAAGGGCGACGAAAAGGACCTTGGGGGCGGCGACCTGACCTGGCGCTTCGACGACCTGGGCCGTCGTGTCTTTACGCTTAGCGGCACCGCGCAACTTTCCAGCACACCCTTGAGCGGGCCCAAAGCCGCGATCAAGGGCGCACGCGCCCACTGGCTCGATCCGTTCACGCTGGCGCTGGTTGACGGCGCGCCAGCGGCCAGCCGGCTCGAACTGCGCTATTCCACCGACGCCAGCATCCGCATCGACGGGGAGACACGCACGGTCAGCGGCGGCACCGTACTCGCGCTGCGACCCGCAACGCTTCGCGAAGGGCTCAAACGCCAGCATCCGCATCTGGCCGAAGCGCAGGCCTTCCGCTTCGTGGCCGGCGCACAGGCGTTACGTCGCGCCGTCATGAGTCAGCTGGTGGTGGTCGCCTATGACGCGCAGCAACAGGTAATCGACGCCACCGAGGTGCAGACGGCGGGCGTTCTCGATCAGCTATTCGCCTACAACGGCGACCTCGGCGCGCGAGTCGATGGGAACGGCGTGTCGTTCAAACTCTGGGCGCCGACGGCGCAGCGGGTCCGCCTGCATGCGTTCGACGCGGCCAAGCGCCTGCTGCCTGGCTACCCGAAGACCATGCATGAACGCCTTGGCGTGTGGAGCTTCGACGGCCCGCCTTCGCTGGACCGGCAGTATTACCAGTACGAAGTCACGGCCTATCGGCCAAGCACCGGCAAGATCGAGACGACGCTGGTCAGCGATCCCTATGCGCTGAGCCTGTCGCTCAACAGCCAGTACGCCCAGGTCGTCGATCTGGATGCCAGCGACCTCAAGCCCGCCGGTTGGGACGCATTGCGTACGCCGCATCCGGAACGTCCCGAAGCGAGCGTCATCTACGAAACGCATATCCGTGATTTCAGCGCCAGCGATGCCAGCCTGCCGGCCGATCTGCGCGGCACTTACGGCGCCTTCACCCGGCCGGACAGCTACGGCATGCGCCACCTGCGCGATCTACGCAAGGCCGGGCTAACTCATGTGCAGCTGTTGCCTGCGTTCGACATCGCCACCGTTGACGAAGACCCCGCTCGCCGCGTCGACCTGGACGATCCCTTCGCCAAGCTCTGCGAGCTGTCTTCCGGTGCTCGCCAGCGCTGGGCGCAATACTGCGGCGCGACGAACATTCGCCAAGTGTTGCAGGGCTTCGATCCGGCCAGTGGGCAGGCGCAATCGCTGTACAACGACCTGCGCGCCCTCGACGGCTTCAACTGGGGCTACGACCCCTTCCATTTCACGGCACCGGAGGGCAGCTACGCCAGCGACGCCGAAGGCGTGCAGCGCATCATCGAGTTCCGCCAGATGGTCCAGGCGCTAGCCGGTCAAGGCCTTGCCACTGTAATGGACGTGGTCTACAACCACACCAACGCGTCCGGCCTGGCCGAGAAATCGGTGCTCGACAAGATCGTGCCCGGCTATTACCACCGCCGTAATCCATCTACCGGCGCAGTGGAAACCTCGACCTGCTGTGAGAACACCGCCAGCGAACATCGCATGATGGCCAAGCTGATGACCGACTCACTGGAAGTCTGGGCGCGCGATTACAAGATCGCCGGGTTTCGCTTCGATCTGATGGGGCACCACCTGCGCAAAAACCTGGTCGATGCGTATCGGGCGGTCCGCCGAATCGACCGGAACACCTACTTCTACGGCGAAGGCTGGGATTTCGGTGAAGTGGCAGGCAACGCCCGTGGCGTCAACGCCACGCAGCTGAACATGGCCGGCACCGGCATCGGCACTTTCAACGATCGGCAGCGCGATGCAGTGCGCGGTGGCAGCCCATTCGACGGCGGCGAGAGCATCCGTCGCAATCAGGGTTTCGCCAATGGCCTCTATGTCCGACCGAATGAGCTGTCCAGCGCTGGCGCGCAGGAGAAGGCGCAACTGCTGCACGCGGCGGATCTGATCCGCGTCGGCATTGCCGGCGGTCTGCGCGACTTCCAGTTCATCAGCGCCGACGGCAGCCTGCGCAGCGGCGGAGAAATCGACTACAACGGACAACCCGCCGGATACACGCTCGATCCGCAGGAAACCATCAACTACGTCTCCAAGCATGACAACCAGACGCTATGGGACAACAACCAGTACAAGCTCCCGGCGAACCTCCCGGTTGCTGACCGCGTCCGCCTGCAACTGGTCGCGTTGTCCGTGCCGCTGTTCAGCCAGGGGTTGCCCTTCATCCATCTCGGCTCGGACATCCTGCGCTCCAAATCCATGCAGCGTGACAGTTACGACTCGGGAGACTGGTTCAACGCGGTGGATTTCAGTTACCAGGACAACAACTGGAACAAAGGCCTGCCGCGTGCTGACAAGGATGGCGACAACTGGCCGCTGATCCGCCAGGTCATCGCCGACCCTCATGCCAGACCGAGCGCGGCGGACATCGTCGCCGCCAAGCGTCGTTTTCTCGAGTTGCTGACGATCCGCAGCGACAGCCCGCTGTTTCAGCTCGACAGCGCCCGCGAGGTGCAACGCCGCTTGCAGTTCCACAACACGGGTCCGGAGCAGCAACCGGGCGTGATCGCCTTCAGCCTGGCCGACGGCCCGCGCGACGGCCACGATCTCGACCGGCGCTATCAGTCTTTGATGGTGGTGCTCAACGCCTCGCCCGAGCGTGTTCGCTTGCCCGGCGGTAGCGGTTACCAGCTGCATCCGGTGCTGCGGGAATCAAGCGATCCGATTGCGCGTCAGGCCAAAGTGACGTCCGACGAGTTCGAGGTACCGCCCTTCACCAGCGCGGTGTTCGTGCAATCCCAGAGCCGTCGCTGAACCGCAGGCAATAAAAAAGGGCGACCTAAGTCGCCCAAATGCCTTGCGTGCTCTGTAATACCGGCCGGATCACCGCTTCTTTTGCGCGTCCCGCCAGATGAAAAATCCAAAACCGCCAAGGAAGGCGACCATCAGGCCGACCGTGACCACCCCTGCGAGCACCACATTATCGACGAACATGATTTCTTGCCTCCAAGGTGTTGCGCTGTCTGATGGCTGCATAGTCGCCTTCTCGCCCGAATAAAAAATTGACGGGAATCAATAGGCGCGACGCCGGGCACAGCAGGCGCCGTACGAGCTGATCTGGATCAAGAAAAAGGGGCGTATCGGAGGGGGATGCGGAAGGCGCCGTATCGAACGGACGTAAATAGCTCTGCTGGCAGCTCGTTGTGGCTAGCCCTATTAGCGCTTCTTCGGCTTGTTTTTGACTTTCTTTTTCGGCTTGGCCAACGGCAGCGCCTGTTCAAATGCATCGCGCATTTCAGCCAGGCGCTTTTCCTTGATGTCATGAATGCGCTTTTCACGTTCGGCGCTGAAGTCGATCAGTTTTACTTCGTTGCTCATAAGGCTGGCTCGCGAATGATCTGGCGGAATGTCAGGTTGATGCGCGGTTCGGATACCTTGCGCGTTCTGGCGATCTGGTGCTGCCAATAATGCTGCGTCGGGCCGCCCATGACCAGCAGCGAACCATGTCCCAGATCGAGCGAATACTCGATGCGGCTGGTGCCCTTGCGACGAAAGTCGAAGCGCCGCGTCGCGCCCAGGTTGAGCGAGACCACCAGCGGCTCCGCGCCAAGCTCCGGTTCGTCATCGCTGTGCCAGCCCATGGCGTCCTGCCCGTCGCGATACAGATTGAGCAGTACGCCGTCCAGCCGTTGGCCGATCTGCCGTTGCACCCGCTCGCGGATCTCGGCCAACAGCGGCGTCCACAACAGCGGCTCATGAACCAGTCCCGAATAACGGTAGCCCACCCCGGCATCACCATACCAGGCGACCAATCGCGGCACAGCGAAACTGCGGCCGTAGAGCTTTATCCGGGGTTGCGACCAGGGCGTCTGCAGCATCAGCTCGTGCAGCCAGTGGTCGGCTATATCCACGCCGACCCATTGCGGCAGGTAGACCAATTCGGCATGCGGCAGGTCAATCATCGCGGAACCGGCTAAAGAACGTGTCAAACCTCGACATCCACCCAAAGCCCTTGGCGCGGCAACTCATCGAGGGCGTCCTGATCCTCCTCGGCGGTTTCGCCCTCGGCAAGCTCCTGCGCGGTATAACCACGGCGCCGACGGCGGCGCTGTTCGTCGCGCAACATCTGCTCAGCTTCCTGCGGATGTCGGCGATCGAGCTCGACCGAGCTTTCATCGGCGCTCGGCTCTACCGGGGTAACCGGGGCGATGTCGGGGCGCGGCTTGACCACATCCTGTTGCGCGGTGACCTGAACGGTGCCTGGCGGAATGATTGGTAGCATCTGCGCTCTCCATAAGCAGCCCCGGGATCAATCGGTTACCCGTGAGATGGGCCTGTACCGGTTCATCGGCTGAACCGCTGCCGACTTTAGCAGCAGAGCTACACTCCAGTGGGCATCTGTCGTCGCTCTCGCGACAGTGTTCCGTTACCATAGCGCGCTTTTTTCACAGCGGGAGGCAGCATGGCGCAGCAGTATCTACCGGGGCAACGCTGGATCAGCGACAGCGAAGCGGAACTCGGCCTTGGAACCATCCTCACGCAGGATGGGCGGATGCTCACCGTGCTCTACCCCGCGACCGGCGAAACCCGCCAGTACGCCGCGCGCAGTGCTCCACTGACCCGCGTGCGCTTCGTCCCCGGCGATGAAGTTACGCATTTCGAAGGCTGGAAGATGACCGTGCGCGAGGTCGACGACGTCGACGGTCTGCTGGTCTATCACGGCCTGACCGCGCAGAACGAAGCCCGCACCCTGCCGGAAACCCAGCTGTCCAATTTCATCCAGTTCCGCCTCGCCAGCGATCGCCTATTCGCCGGCCAGATCGATCCGCTGAACTGGTTCAAGCTGCGCTACCACACCCTGGAAAACCAGAGCAAACAGCTGACCTCCTCGCTGTGGGGCCTGGGTGGCGCGCGTGCACAACCTATCGCGCACCAGCTGCATATCGCCCGCGAAGTCGCCGACCGTATCGCGCCACGGGTACTTCTGGCTGATGAAGTGGGCCTGGGCAAAACCATCGAAGCGGGCTTGGTGATCCATCGCCAGCTGCTCTCCGGTCGCGCCAAGCGCGTGCTGATCCTGGTCCCGGAGAACCTGCAGCATCAGTGGCTGGTGGAGATGCGCCGGCGCTTCAACTTGGAAGTTGCGCTGTTCGACGACGAACGCTTCATCGAAAGCGATGCCAGCAACCCCTTCGAAGACACCCAGTTGGCATTGGTGTCGCTGGAATGGCTAAAGGACGACGAACGCGCCCAAGACGCCGCCTTCGCCGCCGGCTGGGACCTGCTGGTGGTGGACGAGGCGCATCACCTGGTCTGGCATCCGGAGAACGCCAGCCCCGAATACAAGCTGGTCGAACAACTGGCCGAAGTCATCCCGGGCGTGCTGCTGCTGACCGCCACGCCCGAGCAGCTGGGCCAGGAAAGCCATTTCGCCCGTCTGCGCCTGCTCGACCCGAACCGCTTCCATGATCTGGAAGCCTTCCGCGCCGAAAGCGCCAGCTACCAGCCGGTCGCCGAAGCGGTGCAGGAACTGCTCGACGAAGGCCGCCTGTCGCAAAAGGCGCACCAGACGATTCACGAATTTCTCGGCGCCGAGGGCGAAGCGCTGCTCGCAGCGGCTACCGACGGCGACATAGAAGCCAGCAGCCGCCTGATCCGCGAGCTGCTCGACCGCCACGGCACCGGGCGCTTGTTGTTCCGCAATACCCGCGCCGCTGTCCGTGGCTTCCCAGAACGTCAGCTGCATCCTTATCCGCTGCCCTGCCCCGCCGAATATCTGGAGCTGCCGCTGGGCGAGCACGCCGAGCTGTATCCGGAAGTCGCCTTCCAGAACCAGCAGGACGAGCCCGAGGCACAGAATCGCTGGTGGACCTTCGACCCGCGCGTCGAGTGGTTGATCGATACGCTGAAAATGCTGAAGAAATTCAAGGTGCTGGTCATCTGCGCCCACGCCGAGACCGCGCTGGACCTGGAAGACGCCCTGCGCGTGCGCTCCGGCATTCCGGCCACGGTGTTCCATGAAGGCATGAGCATCCTGGAGCGCGACCGCGCCGCTGCCTACTTCGCCGATGAGGAGTTCGGTGCGCAGGTGCTGATCTGCTCGGAAATCGGCAGTGAAGGTCGCAACTTCCAGTTCGCCCACCATCTGGTGCTGTTCGACCTGCCGGCGCACCCGGACCTGCTCGAGCAGCGCATCGGTCGTCTCGACCGCATCGGCCAGCAGCATGTCATTCAGCTGCACGTGCCCTATCTGGAAACCAGTCCGCAGGAACGCCTGTTCCAGTGGTATCACCAGGCGCTGAACGCCTTCCTCAACACCTGCCCCACCGGCAACGCCCTGCAGCACCAGTTCGGCCCGCGCCTGCTGAGCCAGCTGGAAGAAGGCGACGATGACGAGTTTCAACAGCTTATCGACGAAGCCCGCGCCGAACGCGAACGCCTGGAAGCCGAACTGCATGCCGGTCGCGACCGTTTGCTTGAGCTCAATTCCGGCGGCGGCGAACAAGGCGCAGCGCTGGTCGAGGCCATCGAGGAACAGGACGATCAGTTCGCGTTGCCGATCTATATGGAAGAGCTGTTCGACGCCTTCGGTATCGACAGCGAAGATCATTCCGAGAACGCCCTGATCCTGCGCCCCAGCGAGAAGATGCTCGACGCCAGCTTCCCGCTCGGCGACGACGAAGCGGTGACCATCACCTACGACCGCGAGCAGGCCCTGGCTCGCGAAGACATGCAGTTCCTCACCTGGGAACACCCCATGGTGCAGGGCGGCATGGACCTGGTGCTGTCCGGCTCCATGGGCAATACCGCCGTGGCGCTGATCAAGAACAAGGCGCTCAAGCCTGGCACCGTGCTGCTGGAATTGCTGTTCGTCAGCGAAGTGGTGGCGCCGCGTGCGCTGCAGCTCAACCGCTTCCTGCCGCCGCTGGCGCTGCGTTGCCTGCTCGATTCCAACGGCAACGACCTGGCACCGAAAGTGGCCTTTGAAACCCTCACCGATCAGCTGGAAAGCGTGCCGCGCGCCAGCGCCAACAAGTTCGTGCAGGCCCAACGCGACGTACTGTCGGCGCAGATTTCTGGCGCCGAAGCCAAGATCACCCCGCGCCATGCCGAGCGCGTCGCCGAAGCGCAGCGCCGGTTGAAAGCCAGTCTCGACGAAGAACTGGCGCGCCTGACCGCGCTGCAAGCGGTCAACCCCAGCGTGCGTGACAGCGAAATCGAAGCCCTGCGCAAGCAGCGTGAAGAAGGTCTGGCGATGCTGGAGAAAGCAGCGCTGCGCCTGGAGGCGATACGCGTGCTGGTTGCTGGGTGATTGGGTGATTGGGTGATGGTCTTGGGAGACTCAGGCCTTTGGCGTTGAGCTGAAGGCCTGAGGCTGCAGTCTGAGAGCTTCAAGCTCACAGTAGGCCTTGCCGTCCACATTGATCTAGCCGCTTCGCCCCGAGGGCGGGCCTCCTACGAAAAGCAGCCGTGCATACAGCACCAAGAAGGCGCGACCCGCGGCGAATGCAGGCCGCAGGACTGCCGCTTGAAGCTTGCGGCTTGACGCTTCCAATACCGCTAGCGCCGCGCCACCGCTAGCAGTTGCCGCGCCTTGCGCTGATCCTCTTCGTCCAGTTCCGTCAGTAGTTCTGGCTTGCCGGCGATCAACAAGCCCAGCGGCACGCCGTCGCGATAGAGGATGCGGTTGCCCGCCACCGCTGACACGCGCTCACCGGGCAGCAAGGTGCCGACCTGGTTGAGCGGATCGACTGCCGAGACGGCGATCATTTCACCCGTCAGCGGTCGTTTGCGAACTTCACGCAGCAGGCCGACCGCTTCTGGCAAAGCGAACTGTTCACCCGGTACGCCCGCCACGAAGCGCCCGCCGCGAATCTCGCCACGCGCTTCGAGTCGGTGGTACACGCGCAGCAGCTCACGCCACGGCGGCAGCCAGTCCGCTTCCCGATCCAGCAGCCGCCAGAACACCACGCCGTAGCGGCGCAGCAGCGTCATGGCGATGTGTTCCAGCGCTTCGGGATCCAGCGCAGGCGGGCGCGGTGTGGCCGTTTCGACCGGTGGTTTCGTCCCCTTGCGAACCAGTGCCCAGCGTCCGGCATCAGCCATGCCGCCGATGAACGCGCCGCCGCGGCTCTGCCGAGCACCGCGTGACCGCTTGGCGGCGGGCGTCAGTAAGGCGCGCAGGCCAGCGAAGCTGTCGGCATTGACCAGCCCGACCGCGACCAGCTCACCGAGCGCATCTTCCAGTTCACTGCGCAGCAGATGCGCCTCCTGCTGCAATTCATCGAAGAACAGCGCGCCCTGCGCTTGCAGCGCCTCGAAGACCCGCTGCGCCCGTGACGAAAGTTCCGGCTGCGGCGCGTCGCCAGCCAGCGCGTACCAGGCAGCAAGGTGCCGGCGCGGCAACAACACGATGGGTGTGCCGCGTACCGGGCCGCTGCTGGCTTTGACCCGCCCGGCCAGGCGCGTCCAGACGATGCGCCCGGACCGGCAGAGTTCGTCCAGCCAGGTTCGACCGTAGTCCTGCAACCGAGCAGGCAGCAGGTCGCTCTCCCAAGCCCCGGCGGCGGCCTGGAAACCTTCGAACTGCTCGACCAGCGTGCCGAGCGCGTCGCGGCCCTGCATTTGCGTCGATTCGGACAGGTGCTGCCAGTCGAACAGAAAGCGCATGAAATCCGCGCGCTCTACCGGTTCGATCTCGCGGCGCAGGCGCTTGACGGTATAGCGATGGATGCGCGCCAGCAGGTGCCGCTCGCACCATTCATCTTCGCTCGCGCCAGGTGTGAACCGACCACGGAGCACGTAGCCTTCGGCCTCCAGACGGATCAGGGCGTGGGCTACGGCAGAGGCCGGCAAGGCCAACGGCCTGGCGATCAGCGAAACCGGTAAGGGTCCGAATCCGGTCAGCCGGGCGCGCGCCAGCTCCAATACGGCGGCGTCCTCGGTCGGCACTTCATCGAAGCCGGGCAAGGGCTGCAAGGCCGGTACAGGTGACGCGCCTGGGTAGATGGCCTGGCCGAGCGTTAGCCGTTCCAGCGGCAGCCAGAGCGCGCGATCCTGTGCGATCCGCAGTCGAGTAGCGCGGCCTCCCTGGGCCAGTTCATCCAGCCAGGCGGGCCAATCCTGCTCGGCCGATGCCTCGCTCTCGGCGATACCACCAAGGCCGACCAGCGCCTCATGCAACTCGTCCGGATTGCGCACCTGCGGCCAGGCTTGCTCGCGCACCGCTTCGATGGCGGCGGCATCCAGCGCGCCGAGGTCGTCGCTGGATTCCGGGTCGGTCCAGCGTCGATTGAGCACCGCCTGGGTGCGCCGTTCCTCTAAAGGCGCATCGTCGAGGAAGGCGTAGGGACGCGCGCCGAGCACCTCCATGGCCAGAGGTGACGGCGCCGGCAGGTCACGCGCCAGCAGCTCGATTTCGCCCGCATCGATGCGCCACAACAGTGCCAGCCAGCCTTCGCTGTCCATGGCTTCGTGCAGGCAGTCGTCCAGGGTCTGCGCCACCAGTGGATGCTCGGGAATCTCGCGCTCGCCGACGATGTTTTCCAGGCAGGCGACCTGATCGGGGAAGACGGTGGCGAGCAGATCCTCGCTCTTCATCCGCTGCAACTGCGGCGCTACCTTGCGCCCGCCGGCCATGCGCGGCAGCGCCAGGGCGGTGGTGGCGTTCCAGCGCCAGCGCACGCCGAACAGCGGTGCGTCGAGTAGCGCCTGGATCAGTACATGTTCGGCACTGTTCGGATGGAGATAACGCCAGACGTCATCAAGGGGAAAGCTGTGGCTGGTGGAAAGCGAAAAGATGATCGCGTCCTCCGTCGCTGCAGCCTGCAGTTCGAAGTTGAAGGTGCGGCAGAACCGCTTGCGCAGGGCCAGGCCCCAGGCGCGGTTGATCCGGCTGCCGTAGGGCGAATGGATGACCAGTTGGGTGCCGCCTGACTCATCGAAGAAGCGTTCCATGATCAGCCGGTTTTGCGTTGGCAGCGCGCCCAAAGCGGCACGCGCGCGGGCCAGGTATTCGACTATCTGCCGGGCGGCGGGATCTGGCAGGCCGAGGGTGTCGGTTAGCCAGTCAATGGCGGGAGTCAGGTCCAGCGTGCGCGCCGCTTCCCCCTCGCTCCGGCCCTCTCCCACAAGGGAAGAGGGAGACAAGCCTGCGGCCACCGAACTCCCAAGCGCCTCGCTGATTTGCGCTTTAGTAGGAGCGAGCTTGCTCGCGAATATCGAGGCCTCGGCTGCGTCAGGTTCGCGAGCAAGCTCGCTCCTACAAGGTCTGACGTCAGCCAAGCGCTCGTCGATTTCACCGCGAAGGCGAGCCACCGCAAACGACAACTCATCACTACGCCCCGGCGCTTCACCCAGCCAGAACGGAATGTTCGGCGGCTGGCCCTGGGCGTCTTCGACCCGTACCCGGCCAGACTCGATCTTGAGAATGCGATAGGACGTGTTGCCCAGCTGGAAGACATCGCCGGCCAGGCTTTCCACCGCGAAGTCTTCGTTCACCGTGCCGATGTTGAAGCCCTGGGGTTCGAGCAGCACCGCATAGTCGGCGTTGTCGGCAATGGTGCCGCCCGACGTCAACGCAGTCAGGCGCCCGCCGCGTCGGCCTCGCAGGCTGCGGCTGACCAGATCGCGATGCAGATAGGCCCCGCGCGCGCCATGGCGCGTGGTGTAGCCCTCGGCGAGCATCGCCAGTAATGCCTGATAGCTCGGTTCACTAAGCGTTGCAAAAGGCATGGCTCGGCGAATCAGCGCCAGCAGCGCATCCTCCTGCCATTCGCGGCACGACACCTCGGCGACGATCTGTTGCGCCAGCACGTCCAGCGGCGCTACGGGAATCGTCAGCGTATCCAACTCGCCACGGCGCACGCTGTCTAGCAAGGCGGCGCATTCGATCAGGTCGTCGCGCGAACTGGGAAACAGACGACCCTTGGACACGCCGCCAACTTGATGCCCGGCACGGCCGACGCGTTGCAGAAAAGCTGATATCGAGCGCGGCGAGCCCAACTGGCAGACCAGTTCCACATCACCGATATCGATGCCCAGCTCCAGCGAGGCGGTGGCCACCAACACCCGCAATTCGCCACGCTTGAGTTTCTGCTCGGCGTCCAGCCGCTGCTCGCGCGCCAGGCTGCCGTGATGGGCGGCGACCAGGGCAGTGCCGAGACGCTCGCTCAGATGTCGCGCGGCGCGTTCAGCCATTCGCCGCGTGTTGACGAAGACCAGCGTCGTGCGATGTTCGCCGGCCAGCGCCGCAAGTCGGTCATACACCAACTCCCATACCGCGTTGCTCATCACCGCTTCCAACGGCACCGGCGGCACCTCCAGCGCCAGGTCACGCGCGCGGCCATGGCCGATATCGACGATTTCGCAGCGCCGCCCGATGCCGACCAGGAAGTCCGCTACCGCTGCGATGGGTTTCTGCGTAGCCGACAGCCCGACGCGCACCAGCGGGCGCTGGCACAGCGCTTCCAACCGCTCCAGCGACAACGCCAGATGACTGCCACGCTTGTTGCCGGCGATGGCATGGATCTCGTCGACGATCACGCTGCGCACGCCCGTCAGCATCTGCCGACCGGATTCGGAACCCAACAGCACATAGAGAGACTCCGGCGTCGTCACCAGAATGTGCGGCACCCGCTTGCGCATCGCCGCCCGCTCGGCCTGCGACGTATCGCCGGTGCGCACGGCGGTGCGGATTTGCAGTGTCGGCAAATCGAGACGCTCCAGTTCGGCGGAGATACCCAACAGCGGTTGCTCGAGGTTCACCCGGATATCGTTGGACAGCGCCTTGAGCGGCGAGACGTAAAGCACGGCCGTTTCGTCCGCCAAGCCGCCCTCGGCCACGCTCTGCCGAACCAGTTGATCGATCGCGGCGAGAAAGGCCGTCAACGTCTTGCCCGAGCCGGTGGGAGCGGCGATCAACGTCGATTGACCGGAACGGATCAGGGGCCAGGCGGCAATTTGAGCCGACGTCGGTGAAGGGAAGCTGCGGCCGAACCAGCCAGCTACCGCTGGATGGAACGCGGTAACGGCGTCGTGCAGAGGAGAAGTTGGATTCATGCGCTTGAATATGCTGGCGCCGCGGCGCGGCTACAAGAGCAGACGGCCGCAGCCCGTCGCCTGCTCGGAAACGGCCGCTCGCCCTAGGGTCTGTTGACGTTTCGTACGCGGCCGCGCCGGAGCCTGTTTTTGCGCGAGGCAAGGCAGCGCCCGCTCCCGGCGGGCTTGCGGCATTCACTCCATCCATGGAGATCGCACGAGGAGTGAAGTTTGGTCGTTCCAAATAAACGACGAGAAACGCCGCATCGCGCAAAAAAAAGGCCCGGCCAGAAGGTTGCGCAGCAAATGGCGCCATGCGGCGTTGCGGGATTTGGCTGGGGAACGACGCGGCCGGCCCAGGCCGTTACCTTTGTCCCGCGCCTGGCGGAACGCCGTCCGGCCTGGCGCCATTTGGCGCAGCAACGCGGCTCGCGACGAAACGTCAACAGACCCTAGCGGTCAACTTGGAGACAGCCCGCCAATGGAGAGCACCATGAACACTCAACCCCTGACACTCGACGATGCGATGCAGCTGGTCACCGAAGCCTTCTTGCCGTGCGGCTGCGTGACCAGTGCCAACCCGGACGACGACAGTTTCGGCTTTACCGTGATGTCGAGCAGCGGTGCCGAGATGCTGCGCGTGCCCAGCGTGCCGCGTGAGGAATACAGCAGCGCGCAGCGACTCGGCAGCGTCATCGAGCAGGCGCGGCTCGACGTCGAAGACAAGGACCAGCGCCTCGAACCCTGGACCATGCCGGTGCTGACCGACGACACCGGCATTCCGGAAACCCCACCGAATTATTAATAGGGCCGGAGGTGACCATGAGCGATCCGGTTCTACTGATCACCGGCGCGTCTTCAGGTATCGGCGCGGCCACCGCGCGGCTCGCCGCCGAAGCCGGTTACCGCGTTGCGTTGGCAGCCCGCTCCGAACACAAGCTCGCGAAGCTGGTGGGCGAACTCGGCGGCCCGGAACGCGCCCTGGCGATCCGCTGTGACGTGAAGCAATACGCCGAACAGCAAGCCATGGTGCGGCAGGTGCTGGAGCATTTCGGCCAGCTCGACGCGGTCTACGCCAACGCCGGAATACCCGGCAGCGAAGGCGGCTTCAGCGGCGCCGACCCGGAAGTCTGGCGCGAGATGCTGCTGACAAACGTCTACGGCGTCGGGCTCACCCTGCGCTGCAGCATCGAGGCGCTCAAAGCCAGCCGCGGCCACTTGCTGTTGACGGGCTCGGCCGCCGGGCGCTTCGTCATTCCCGGTTCGATGTACAGCGCCAGCAAATGGGCGGTAACCGGTATGGGCCTCAGCGTGCGCGAGGAATTGCGCGGCACTGGCGTGCGGGTCACGTTGATCGAGCCGGGCATGGTCGACACGCCACTGTTCGACGAACCGCCAGCGTACGCGATGCAACCGGAGGACATCGGCCGGGCAGTGGTCTACGCGCTGTCGCAACCGGCGCATGTGGACGTCAACGAGATCCTTATCCGCCCTACTCCGCCGGTCGAAGAAGGCTAGGGGATTGTCCAAATGCTGAACGCGTAGGGCCGAATTCATTCGGCCGCAGTTTTGCGGAGGCCGAGCAATCTGCGAAGGCCGAACAAGTTCGGCCCTACGGTAGGCGCGCAATAGAACGGCAACAGCCTAGCCGGAGCCCGTTCGTTCGATCGAACGGAGGCGCCAGTGCTAGACCTACACCAAATGCCGAACTCATTCGGCCGCGGATGTGCGAAGGCGAGCAATGTTGGCGAAGGCCGAATAGGTTCGGCCCTACGGCAGGCGCGCGGCAGCGCTCTCGCATCCGCATCACAGAAACTTTTGCGCCTCGCTTCGGGTCGCTATAGAGGCGGTTTTCTGCCGTCCCCGGTCTCGATTAGCCGGGCATAAACAAGGGGGACGCCTATGGGCAACCTGGCAGAACGGCCAAACCAGCAACTGGCGCTCGCCGAACCGGATCACCTGCTGCAGCGCTTCCGGCAGGTACGCGCCACCAGCGAAGCGATCTGCGCACCCTTGCAGATCGAGGATTACGTCATCCAGAGCATGCCCGACGTCAGCCCGCCGAAATGGCACTTGGCGCACGTCAGCTGGTTCTTCGAAGCGTTCGTGCTCAAGCCGTATCTGGCTGGCTACAAGCCGCTTGATGCGGTCTATGACCACCTGTTCAATTCCTATTACGAAACCCATGGCACACCATTCCCACGCGCTCAGCGCGGGCTGATTTCACGGCCCGGCGTGGACGACGTCTACCGCTTTCGCCATTACGTCGATCAGGCGATGGGCGAGCTTCTGGCCAATCCACCCCAGCAGCATGCCGCTGAAATCCTGCGTCGGGTCGAGCTAGGCCTGGAGCATGAACAACAGCATCAGGAATTGCTGCTGATGGACATCAAGCACATCCTGGCGCAAAACCCTCTGCATCCGATCTATCGGAACGACCTGAAACCGGCACCGAAGCTGCACAACGACCGCCTGCGCTGGCACGACTATGGCGGCGGGGTGCGCCATATCGGCCACGAGGGCAACGGATTCGCCTTCGATTGCGAGACGCCGCGGCATCGGCAGTTCGTCGAGGATTTCCAGTTGGCCGATCGACCGGTGAGCAATCGCGAATACCTGTCGTTCATCGCCGATGGCGGTTACGCACGCAGTGAGCTGTGGTTGTCCGACGGTTGGGCACATATCCAACAGCACGGCTGGAACGCCCCGCTGTATTGGCACCGCGACGACGGCGCCTGGTACGAAATGACCCTTGGCGGGCTGCGGCCGCTGGATCTGGAGGCGCCGGTCTGCCACGTCAGTTTCTACGAGGCGGATGCCTATGCACGCTGGGCCGATGCCCGGCTGCCCAGCGAAGCCGAATGGGAGATCGCCGCGGTGGATCAGCCACTGCGCGGCAACTTCGTGGAAAACGACCACCTGCAACCGGTCGCAGCGAGCCGCCCCCATGAGGGGCCAGCGCAGTTGTTCGGCGATGTCTGGGAGTGGACGGCCAGCGCCTATCGCCCCTATCCCGGCTTCCGCCCGCTGGAAGGCAGCCTGGGTGAGTACAACGGTAAGTTCATGTCCGGCCAGATGGTGCTGCGCGGCGGTTGTTGCGCTACGCCGCAGGCCCATATCCGCGCCACCTACCGCAATTTTTTCCAGCCGGCCATGCGCTGGCAATTCGCCGGGCTGCGCCTGGCCAGGGAGCTATGACGATGGCACTTGCCGTGCATTTCCATGACCAGACCCAGCAACCTCATGAGGCCTCGTTGCGTGACGAAACGCTGGCCGCCTTCGCCGCCTCGCCGAAGCGTATCTCGCCGAAGTTCTTCTACGACCGGCGCGGATCGGAGCTTTTCGAGCAGATATGCCTGCAGCCCGAGTACTACCTGACCCGTACCGAGGAGCGCATTCTCGCCGACGCGGCGAACGACATCCGCGAGATCGCCGGCCCTCAGACCGACCTGATCGAGCTGGGCAGCGGTGCCAGCCGCAAGGTGCGCCTGCTGCTCGAAGGGCTGCGGCCGGTCAGTTATCTGGGCATCGACATCTCGGAGCAGTTCCTGCTGACCAGCACTCAGCGCCTGGCCGCCGACTATCCGTGGCTGGAAGTCCACGCCGCCTGCGCCGATTTCTCCGATGAGCTGACACTGCCGGACGACTTCACCATTCATCACCCGCTGGTGTTCTTTCCCGGCTCCAGCATCGGCAACTTCACACCCCTGCAAGCACGCAAATTGCTCGGGCATCTGCACGACATCCTTCCGCCCGGAGGCGGCGTGCTGATTGGCGTCGACCTAGTCAAGGACCGCGACGTGCTCGAAGCCGCCTACAACGACCGCGCGCATGTCACCGCGGCCTTCAACCTCAACCTACTGCGACGTATCCGTGAGGAACTGAGCAGCGATATCGATCCCTCACGTTTCGCTCACCGCGCCTTCTTCAACGAAAGCGACTCGCGCATCGAAATGCACCTGATCAGCCGCGAGGCGCAGGATGTGACCGTCGAAGGCCAGCGGTTTCACTTCGATGCCGGCGAAAGTCTGCACACTGAGAACTCCTACAAATACACGCTCGAATCCTTCGCCAACCTCGCCAACAGCGCCGGCTTCGATTGCAGCGGTCAATGGACCGATTCCGGCGAGCTGTTCAGCGTTCACTATCTGCAGCGTCAACGATGAAGGCAGCTCACCTCTGCGTATCGATCGGGCTTGCGCTGGGCCTGCTGAATCCAGGCTTGGCAATGGCGGAAACGGCTGCGCTGCGACTCAAGGAGATGCAGCGTTGCGGCGACCTCTTCTCGGTCGATCAGCTGACCTTCTGTCTGCGCGCAACCGGACTCGATGACGGTGACGTCAGGCTGATGCTGCGCGGCAAACCGGTCGAAGCCACCCGTTCGGATGACGGCAAGCTGCGGCTGTCATTGCGTAAGTCCGAGCACGAGAGCGGGCCGCTGTGGCTGGAGCAAGGCGAACGCCGCAGCAATCCGGTGTGGCTGACGATGAACGGGAGCCACGTGCTGGCGGCCGGACCTGACGAAGTGACCCAGAACATGGACGGGCTGAACACCTATGTCGATCTGATCAGCCTGATCATCGAGGAAGATCTCGACGGCCTGGACGCATCGAAGCGCCTGGCCAAGCGATATGGCGCCGAAGTGGTCGGCGCCATCGCACCGCTCAACACCTATCAGTTACGCCTACCGGTAAAGAACCTGACCGAGCGAGACGCCATGGTCCTGCGCCTGGGTAACGAAGTCGGCGTGGACGCGGTGGTAATCGAGGAGTCTGGCGCCGAGGAGCCCTTGGAACAGGACAAGCAGCCCAAGCCGCGCCACAGTGAATGGGTCGCCAACCGATACCTGGACGCCGTCGACTTTTACCAGCACCGCCTGCCATCCAAACAAACCCCGATCCAGACGCACCCCGTGCGAATCGGCATCATCGAGCGCAACGTCGATTTCGACGCGCCCGAGTTCGCGAGCTACCTGGGCGACTGCGACCCACGCAAGCCGCGCACATGCCTCTACGCCAGGGACGCCGAGGCGCCGGACGAACACGGCACAACCGTCACGGGCATCCTCGCCGCGCGCAGCACCGAGCCCAGCGACAGCGGTTTTCTCAGCGCACTGGAGCCAGCCAGCGCCGGCTTCGAGGTGATCGTCGAGCGCAACTCCGATGCCGGCATCACCGCCAATATCGCCGCGTCGGTCAATCTGGTCGAGGATGGCGTGCGCGTGCTGAATTGGAGCTGGGGCATCCACCGCATCGGCACGCGGGACGTGGACGGTGAGGAAGTCGGCTCGCTGATTCGTTCGGGCATCGCCATGAGCGGTTACGAAGAACTGCTCGAAGAATTCTTTCTCTGGTTGCGCCGCGAACACCCCGACGTGCTGGTGGTGAACTCCGCTGGCAATGGCTCGGCGCGCTCCAGCCTGGACGATTACCGCCTGCCATCTTCGTTCATTACGGAGCAATTGCTGGTAGTTGGCGGCCACCAGCGCAACGCCAAGCAGGACGTACCGGTGGAGCATCCGGAATACGTCACCAAGCGGCCTTCATCGAACGTCGACATGCGCGTCGACATCACCGCCTCGGCCTGCACGCGCGCCGCAACGCTGGAACCCGGCAAGCGCGGCGAAGTGCATTGCGGCACCTCGTACGCCACCCCGATGGTGACGGGCATCGTGGCGACGATGCTGTCGATCAATCCGCAGCTGGAACCGGATCAGGTGCGCGAGCTGCTGCGCCGCAGCGCATTGACCATTGGCCGCGACAGCGATTTCGAGCCAGTCGAAGCCGACGACCTGACCGCGCCGATTCTGCCTTCTGAGCGCAATTATCAGATGAACAATAAGGATGTCGGCCGCTCGGCCCGCCTGGACATGCGCCAGGCGCTGGAGCTGACTGTCGACAGCCTGGATCAGGTGCGCTGAGTCGCCGCCCAATCTAGCGAGTCAGCCCGCCCTGGGCTGATTCGCTTTTTCTTAACTCACCTGCCGATCAATAACGACTACTTGCGTCTCGCTTGTTAACCGCCCGTGCGCGACAGAAATATTCTGCAATAGACCAATAAAGCACGAACATGCCGCGGTGAAACAACAAGCGAAGCGATAAAACACGTGTCTATCTAAAGTCGATACTTTCAATTTAACTAAAAGACATATAAATCAATAACTTAACTATTTAATAAAATACTAGCTTATTGATATCAAATAATATCAATGTGGCAGCACATAACAAAAAACAAGGTTAACGTCGATTTGTCGGCGCCAAAATAATTTGGCTATCTGAACTTCCTTCTATATAAAGCCTATCCATGCAAAGCGAGCCAACGGTTTAACCGTTTCGCTGCTTTGTTGTGCGTGGGCGGCGTCGTCGGCAGTGCTTCGTTTGTTGCATCCCCTATGAATGCCTCCGCAATTTTTTAAAGGGCACCCGTGCCTTTTGTCGTATTAAGTTCCGGAGATATCAATGTCCCTCAAAGCAGTCTCGGGCGCACCAAGGACCATGCTCGGCGCCTTCATGCTGACCGCGATGTTCGGCTTCACTTCGGTGATCCAGGATGCCAACGCAGCTTCTTCTTCCGCTGCAAGCGCGACGAGGGCCGTCGCCATCGCGCAGGTCAACAATTTCACCAGTCCCGAGTGGAACAAGGGAACCTGGCGCCAATCGGCCGGTTTTTCCATCCCGGCGACAACGGCCAACAAGGCCGCATTCAAGAAAGGCGTACAGGTGCAGCTGGCGAACGGTGAGATTCGCAGCGTGAAGGTCGTCTATTTTTCCGGCGCCCACATGAGCGTGATGCTGTCGGGCGCAACGCTCAACGTTGCGGCCACCGGCTATCCGAAAACCGTCGCAGCCCTGGGCTCGGATGCAAGCTCGCAGATGATCACCGCACCGCAGCCGGCGCCCTCGACCAGCACGGCTGCGCATAGCAGCGCCATCAACAACTACACCAACAGCGATTGGCAGAACGGCGTGTGGCGCAAGTCGGCAGGTTTATCGATTCCAACAAGCAGTGCCAACCGCTCCGCATTCAAGGTTGGCGCCTCGGTGAAGCTGGCGGACGGACAGGTACGCAAAATCAATGCGGTGTATGTGTCCGGCAACAATATGAGCGTGATGCTCTCAGGCGCGGCATTGAGCGGCAAACTCGGCTATCCGAACAAACTGTTCTCTGTAACCAGCAGCACCGCTCCGGCTCCGGCTCCGACTCCGGCTGCACCCAGCCAGCCCTCCGGACCCGTCGTCACCGCGCCTTCTAACAGTTCATCCTCTTCCCTGACGATCGCGCTGAATTCCTTCAACGGCGGCGACTTCGTTAACGGCGTCTACAACACCAGCAAGTTCGTAGGCATTTCGGTCAAGGCGAATGCACAGAACAAGGCGGCATTCCACAAGGGCGCAAAGGTCAGGTTTGCCGATGGTCAGGTACGCACCATCAACCTGATCTATTACTCGGGCGGCGATATGACCGTGATGATGGACGGTGGCGCCATCAACGGGAAGGCCGTGGGTTACCCGCGAACCGTGTCGGTCAGCAGCACCGGTTTCAGCCAGGCAAGCCCAGGCACCGGTAGTACCGCTCCCACCACGAACACACCTCCGGCAAACCCCATCAACCTGGTCGGTATCAACCTGGCCGGTGCCGAGTTTGGTGCTGACGTCGCCCTGCCCGGGACATACCTAAAGCACTACATCTATCCGGGCGAAGCTGACTTCAAGCGCTACGCCGAACGCAACCTGAAGCTGGTACGTCTGCCATTTCGTTGGGAACGGATTCAACCGAGGCTCAACGGCGAACTGAACAGCGTCGAGCTGGCACGAATGATGGCGACCCTTGACCATGCAAAGAAGTACAACATGCAGGTCATCCTCGACATGCATAACTACTACCGCTACTTCGGCAAGATGATCGGTTCCAACGAAGTACCCGTCAGCGCCTTTGCCGACGCCTGGCGACGCATTGCACAAAAGGTCGCCAGCCACCCAGCAGTGTATGGCTATGGACTGATGAACGAGCCACACACCACAAACGGCAAATGGCCCGCCGCAGCCTTGGCCGCGGCTAAGAGCATCCGCACCATCGACTCGACTCGCTGGGTGGTTGTCGCCGGTGACCGCTGGTCCAGCGCTTTCCACTGGCCGTCCTATAACACCCAATTGGTTAACGACCCCTGGATGCGTGATTCGAAAAATAATCTGGTGTTCGAAGCCCACCTGTACTTCGACAAGGACTATTCGGGCTACTACACCAACAGAAAAGAGGTCTACGATCCGATGATCGGGGTGGTTCGTGCCAAGCCCTTCGTCGAGTGGCTTAGCAAAAACAAGCTGCGTGGTTTCATCGGTGAACACGGCGCGCCGGATTTTTCGCCTTCGGCAATCGTAGCGACCGATAACCTGCTGAAGTATCTCAACCAGCACTGCATCCCAAGTACCTACTGGGCCGCCGGTCCATGGTGGGGCGACTACGCACTGTCGCTGGATGTGAAAAGCGGCAAGCCACGCCCGCAACTGCCGGTTCTGCAGAAGCACGCTGCAAACAAATCCTGCGGGACCATCGGCCCGCTGCAGTAGCGCTCGACACAACGCCCCGCATCAGCGGGGCGTTGTACATCTGGTGCTAGCCAACCAACCCGTCGAAGACTTCCGGCGTCAACGCAGCCTCGCCTTTGTCATCCAGGCGCTGGCGATGCGCAGCCGCCGCAGTCTCGCCTTCGAGCATTTCAAGGAGCCGCGAGCCCCGCTCGGTCAGGACGAAATTCTCGCCATTGCCGCCCTGCTCTTCCGGACGCGACACCATGAATCCGCCTTCGAACAGCAGGCTTTCATAGTTCTGCGCGTCTGCCTTGAGCGAATCGATATTGGGCAGCGGCTGGCCGGCATCCGCCATGGCGATCGCATGTTCGTCGGCATAATGGCGCGGCGCGAAGGCCTCGTTGCCGGGCTTTTGCGCTTCGCGCAGCAGGCGCAGCATCAGGTCCCAGTTGTAGGTCATGTCCGTTCTCCCGTTGCACCGCATCGCACGCGGCTCTTGCTAATACGGACCCTGCCGGCGGCGGCATGGTTCGATCACCAGCACATCGGAAAGGGCTGAACCAAAGCGCTCGGATGGCATCCACCGAACAGGTCGCAACGGAGCACATGCCATGAAATACCTGATGATTCCCCTCGCCGCCGCCCTGCTGGCCAGCCAGCCGGCACTGGCCGAATGCACCACGGATCAGATAAATGCCAAGGCCGAACAGCTGGCCGAGCGCGTCAACCAGCTGACCGAGAACGATCCCGAGCGTGCTGCGGAGATCAATGAGCAATTGCGGGAGATGGAGGTCAAGCGAACCGCCGACGAACTGGGCGATGAATGTCAGGCGTACGACCGACGCCTGCAGCATGTAGAGGAAGCGGAGAAAAAGGCCGATATCGCACCGGCGGAGAAACGCTGACGGGCATGCGAAGGGCCGGGGCTTGGTCGCCCCGGCGTGCAGGTCTTACTCGGCGGCGGGCTTCTTGCGCCGCAGCGGTGCCATGCCGTCCTGACTGACGACCTGCGAGGCCGGCGCTTCGCGTTTGGCGTTTTTCGGTCGCTTGGCCGTCGGTTTTGATGCCACTTTGGTTTTCTTGTCGGCGGCCTTCTTCTTCTCGTCCTTTTTCTTCTTGGTGCCGGCCGCCTTGCCGGATGCCTTGAGGTTCTTCGGGCCCATGTAGCTGCCCTTCAGGCCCTTGATCACGCGGCGCTCGAAGCGCTGCTTGAGGTAGCGTTCGATGCTCGACATCAGGTTCCAGTCGTTGTGGCAGATCAGCGAGATCGCCAGCCCTTCGGCACCCGCGCGCCCGGTCCGGCCAATGCGATGTACGTATTCATCGCCGGAGCGGGGCATGTCGAAGTTGATCACCAGATCCAGGCCTTCGATATCTAGGCCGCGCGCCGCCACATCGGTCGCCACCAGCACCTTCACGCCGCCTTCCTTGACGCGGTCGATGGCCAGCTTGCGGTCCTTCTGGTCCTTGTCCCCGTGCAGCACGTAGGCCTTGACACCCTCGGCCACCAAGCGCCCATAAAGACGGTCGGCCTGCACACGAGTATTGGTGAAGATCACGGCCTTCTTGTAGGTCTCGTTGGCCAGCAGCCAGTGCACGAGCTTTTCCTTATGCTCGACGCTTTCGGCGGTGATGATCTGCTGGCGAGTGCCTTCGTTGAGCTCGCTGACGCGGTTGAGCTGAAGGTGCAGCGGATCGCGCAGCACGCTGGCGGCCATCTCGCGCAGGGCCGCGCCGCCGCTAGTGGCGGAGAACAGCAGGGTCTGCTGGCGCTTGGCACATTCGCCCACCAGCCGCTGCACGTCGTCGGCGAAACCCATATCCAGCATGCGGTCGGCTTCATCGAGGATCAGCAGTTCGACGTCCTTGAGGATCAGCGTGCCAGCATTGAGGTGCTCGATCATCCGCCCCGGCGTGCCGATGAGGATGTCCGGCACCTTGCGCAGGATTGCCGCCTGGACCTTGAAGTCCTCGCCGCCGGTGATCATCGCCGACTTGATGAAGGTGAACTGCGAGAAGCGCTCGACTTCCTTGAGGGTCTGCTGGGCCAGTTCACGGGTCGGTAGCAGAATCAGTGCGCGCACGTCGGTGCGCACCACCGCATCGCCGATCAGCCGGTTGAGCATCGGCAGCACGAACGCCGCCGTCTTGCCGCTGCCGGTCTGCGCCGTCACCCGCAGGTCGCGCCCTTCCAGCGCCGGGGGGATGGCCGCGGCCTGCACCGGCGTCGGCTCGACGAATTTGAGTTCGGCGACCGCCTTGAGCAGGCGTTCATGCAGGGCGAATTGGTCAAACAAGGGGGACACCTCAAGGTCGAAAAACGTCGCATAGATTAACGCGTCCGGCCGGTGGAAAGGCGGCTTTATGCAGCGCGACGATCGACCGGATCTTCGATCGAGCCCGTCGCGGACGGATGCGCCCGCGCGAACGCGATTAAGGAGTGAACATTGGGGGCGCGCTCAGCCGAGCCTCGGAAGCCGGCCGCGTCCCGATCGGCTCAGCGTGCGAACCTCATTGCGGCTCGCAGGTCAGCTTGATACGCAAGCGGATCACATCGCGCTTGAACTTGGCGGTCAGCGGCTTGCGCTCGCCAGCCTCGAGCGTGGTACGACGGGTACGCGGTGCTTCCGGGCCGTTGCGAAACACAGCCGAGCAGCTCACAGGGCGCTCGCCGAAGTTCTGCAACAGCAGACCGGCCATGTCCCGGTCGATGGTTTCGGTGGTAGCCAGCACTTCGGCGCCATTGAGCTGCTGCTCCAGTTCCACCGGATAGCTGACGGCCAGGGCGCTCAGTGGGATGATTGCGAGCGAAGCGAGCGCGGCGAAGCGTATTTTTTTCATTTATGCGGGCTCCTCATGAAGACGTGCAGCGTACCAGACAGACGCGACAGGAAAATAATGGAATGAAAGTGCCACGCGTGACCCTCGATCAATGGCGAACCCTGCAGGCGGTGATCGATCACGGCGGCTTTGCCCAGGCGGCGGAGATGCTGCATCGCTCGCAGTCGTCGGTCAGCTATACCGTGGCGCGTATGCAGGAACAGCTCGGCGTGCCGCTGTTGCGCATCGATGGTCGCAAGGCGGTGCTCACCGATGCCGGCGAGGTGCTGTTGCGCCGCTCGCGGCAGTTGGTGGTCCAGGCCGGACAGCTCGAAGAGCTGGCGCATCACATGGAACAGGGATGGGAAGCCGAAGTGCGCCTGGTGGTGGACGCCGCCTACCCCAACGCCAAGCTGATCCGCGCGTTGACCGCCTTCATGCCGCAAAGCCAGGGCTGCCGGGTGCGATTACGCGAAGAGGTGCTGTCGGGCGTCGAAGACGTGCTCAGGGATGGCACCGCCGACCTGGCAATCACCAGTCTGGACATCACCGGCTACCTCGGTGCCGAACTGGGCAGCGTTGAGTTCGTTGCCGTCGCCCATGCCGACCATTCGCTGCACCAGTTGCAGCGCAAGCTCAGCGTGCAGGATCTGCAGAATCAGATGCAGGTGGTGGTGCGCGATTCCGGCCAACGTCAGCCGCGCGACGCCGGTTGGCTGGGCGCCGAGCAACGCTGGACCGTCGGCAGCCTGGCCACCTCGGTCGCCTTCGTCAGCAGCGGCCTGGGTTTCGCCTGGCTGCCGCGACACATGATCGGCCGCGAGCTGGCCGAAGGCGTGCTCAAGCCGCTGCCGTTGATCCAGGGCAGCATTCGCCGCCCGTTGTTCTATCTCTACACTAACCCCGACAAGTCGCTCGGCCCGGCAACGCAGATTCTCATCGACCTGATCAAGACGTACGATGCGCAATCGCCGTCTGCCAATGGCCGACCGGCCCAGGCTTCCACCCTCAACAGGACTACACCATGAAACGACTCGTACTCGCCGCCTGCTCGCTGTTGCTCGCCGGAAACCTCCTGGCGGCAGACAATCCACACGTGCTGCTGAACACCAGCATGGGCGAAATCGAAATCGAGCTTGAAGCCGAGAAGGCACCGATCAGCGTGAAGAACTTTCTCAGCTATGTCGAAAGCGGCTTCTACGATGGCACGGTGTTCCACCGCGTGATCCCCGGTTTCATGATCCAGGGCGGTGGCTTCAACGAAGGCCTGGGCCAGAAGAAGACCGGCGAGCCGATCAAGAACGAAGCCGACAACGGTCTGCACAACGTTCGCGGAACCTTGGCGATGGCCCGCACACAGAACGTCAACTCGGCCACCAGCCAGTTCTTCATCAACCACCGCGACAATGACTTCCTCGACCACGGCGGCCGCGATTTCGGCTATGCGGTGTTCGGCAAGGTGGTGCGCGGAATGGATGTGGTCGATCAGATTGCCCAGGTGCCGACCGGCAACCGCAGCATGATGCAGAACGTCCCGCTGCAGCCGGTGACGATCGTTTCCGCGAAGAAGCTCTAACCTCGATTCCCCCTTCCACTGCCGGCGTTCGGCCTCATGGCCGGGCGCCTGGTGCAGTCAGGCCTCGGCGGTTTCCCAGTAGCGCTGCCAGCGCGCCACCAGATCTCGCGGTGCCTCCAGATAGAGCTCATCACCCAGCGCCAGCGCGTCGCGCTGCATTTCACTACGCCGCTGAACGATCAAATCGCCGAGCCGCTCACGTAGCGCCTGGTCACCGAAGAGCGGCGGCTGCGACTGAATCAACTGCTGCATCATGGCCAGGTCATGATCGTCGCCGAGCAGATCGGCCAGACGCTTGAGCGAGTCGCTGCGCAGCTGCATTAGCGTCGGCCAGCTCGGAGCCAGTAGCCGCGTCTGATACCAGTGATCCTTGACCCGTTTGCGCCATTCATGGAACTGCTCGTCGCTCGGTTCGAGTTTGACCTTGGCCAGCTCGGCGCACCCGTCAGCGTAGGTGCGTTCCACGCCGGCGGCCAACAGCTCGAAACTTTCGGCGCTCAATGGCCAGCTGTCGATACAGGCGCTGGCATTGCGCAGTTCATCGATCGCCTGGGCAATACGGGCATCCAGGTCGACGGCATCGCCTTCGCCCTGCCTGGCTCTTGCCTGCAGGCGCCGACGGATCTGTTTGAAGCGCGCCTCGGCAAACAGCTTAGGGAACCGCTCGCTCAGCAGATCCCAGCTTTCCAGCATGGCGGTGGCGTCGCGAGATTCGGCCAGCGCGCGGCCAAGATCGCGCAGGCGCTGATTCTCGCGCTTGAACTCAGCACCCAAGGGCTTTCGCACCAATCGCAGCAACGCGCGCAATTCCTTGAAGCGCTTGCGCGCCTGATGCACACCCTCGGCTCGCTCGGCAGCTGGCACGCTCAGTGCCTCGATGGCTTTATCGATGCGCTGTCGAGCGACCTTGCGCACCTCGGCGGCGGGACCTTGCGGACGAAGTGTGTAAACCATGAAAGCTCCCAACAGGCCCGCGAGTGCCGGACAGGGGCTCACGGGGAAATCAACCGTAGCGTTTCTTCGCTTCGATGGCCAAGCCGCTGCCGATACTGCCGAAGCGGTTGCCTTCGACATGACGGGCGCTTGGCAACAGTGCGGCGATGCGCTGGCGCAGTGCTGGTATCGCGCTGGAGCCGCCGGTGAAGAACACCGTGTCGATGTCATCGTGCTTGAGCCCGGCACTGGCCGGCAATTGACTGACATTGCTGCGGATTCGTTCGAGCAGCGGGTCGATGGCCGTTTCGAAGCCGTCGCGAGTCAGACTCGCCTGCAGCCCCGCTTCGATCCGCGCGAAGTCGATGAGATAGCGGTCTTGCTCGGTCAGCTCGATCTTGCCCTGCTCCACCTGCATCGCCAGCCAATGCCCGGCGCGTTGTTCGATGAGATTAAACAGCCGGTCGATCCCGGTGGGGTCGACAATGTCGTAGCGCATGTTCTGCAGCGCACGCAGCGAAGCCTGGGCATAGACCGCGTTGATGGTGTGCCAGGTGGCGAGGTTGAGGTGCGTGCTGGTAGGCATCGGTGCATCGCTTTTCATCCGGCTGCCATAGCCGAACAACGGCATTACGCCCTGCAGGCTGAGCTGCTTGTCGAAATCGGTGCCGCCAATGTGCACGCCCGAGGTGGCGAGAATGTCGCCCTGTCGATCGTCGATCTGACGTCGCTCCGGCGACAGGCGCACCAGGGAAAAGTCCGACGTTCCGCCGCCGATATCGACGATCAATACGCGCTCTTCCCGTTCGATGCGCGATTCGTAGTCGAAAGCCGCGGCGATGGGTTCGTACTGGAACGAGACGTCCTTGAAGCCGATCTTCTTCGCCGCTGCGGCCAGGGTGTCGGCGGCCTCCTTGTCCGCCTGCGGGTCGTCGTCGACGAAGAACACCGGACGGCCCAGTACTACCTCGTCGAAGGCTCGATCGGCACTGGTTTCGGCGCGCTGTTTGAGCGTCCCGAGGAACAGCCCGAGGATGTCCTTGAACGGCATGGCGCTGCCCAGCACCGTGGTTTCGCTCTTCAGCAGCTTGGAGCCCAGCAGGCTCTTGAGCGAGCGCATCAACCGCCCTTCGTAGCCCTCCAGGTATTCGGCCAAGGCCAGCCGGCCATATACCGGACGACGTTCTTCGACATTGAAGAAGACCACCGAAGGCAAGGTGTATTGATCGTCCTCGAGTGCAATCAGCGGCTCGCAGGCGGGGCGCCACCAGCCGACAGTGGAATTGGAGGTGCCGAAGTCGATGCCGCAGGCGCGGGCGGGAGACGAGGTGTGCATATGCGATCCGGACTGCCAAAACGGCCGCGCAGTTTATGCGAGCCTGCCGGCAAATGCAGGCCAATCGTCGGGGGGATAGCTGGGCCCATCGACAGCGCGGCTGCGCTGTCGATGGGGAGGCGAATCAGGCCAGTGCCGCTTCCGCTTCGCTGGCAGACTGACTCATGCCGTCGGTCATGCGCTTGGCGTCGTGACAGAAGGTCCGTGAGGCCTGGAACAGGAAGGCCATGGTCAGCAGCAATGACGCCGGGATCAGGTACATCGCACCGTGCAGACCCTCGGCGCGGAACGCTTCGCTCATCTCGCTGGCGCCCGCGGCGAGCATTGCCGACTCGGCGAAATGATCCGACAACAGCCCCACCACCACCGTGCCCATGCCACCCCCGAGCAGGTACAGACCAGCAAAGAACAGCGCCATGGCAGTGGCGCGCAAACGTGGCTCGACCACATCCTGAATGGCGGTGTAAACGCAGGTGTAGAAGTTGTAGGAGAACAGCCAGCCGATGCTGAAGACCGCGACGAACACGCCGACCTCGATGCGCCCCGCCAGCAGCGCGTAACCGGTGGCGAGCGTAGCGATGAACATGCTCACCGCCGCGAAAATCAGCCGGCCACGGGCGAAACGCTGATGGATCTTGTCGGCAACCCAGCCGCCAAAGGTCAGCCCGACCAGACCGGTGAGACCGACGATGACGCCGGTGGCAATCGATGCCTCGACCAACGGCACCGCGTGATAGCGCATCAGCAACGGCACCATGAACGCGTTACAGGCGTAAGTCGCGAAGTTGAACGCCAGACCGGCCAGCACCAGCCACCAGAAGGTACGGATCGCCAACACCTTACGCACCGGTTGCTGCACCCGCTCCTGGGACACCTTCACCGTCTCGGCGGCGCCACGCTGCGGCTCTTTGACGAAGAAGATGAACACCGCCAGCACCAATCCAGGCACGGCGGCGATGAAGAACGGCGCGCGCCAGCTGCCGAAATACTCGACCATCGAGCCGATGGTGAAAAAGGCCAGCAGCAGCCCAAGCGGCAGGCCGAGCATGAAGATGCCCATGGCACGAGCGCGTTTGTGCGCCGGGAACAGATCGCCGATCAGCGAGTTGGCCGCCGGGGCATAGCTGGCTTCGCCGATGCCGATACCCATGCGCACCAGCAGAAAGCTCCAGAAGTTCCAGGCCAAGCCGTTGACTGCCGTCAAGCCGCTCCAGGCGGTCAGGCCCCAGCCCATGATCTTGCGGCGCGAGCCAATGTCGGCCATGCGCCCCAGCGGTACTCCGGCTATCGCATAGACGATAGTGAACGCGGTGCCGATCAGGCCGAGCTGGAAGTCGTTGAGGTTCCATTCCAGGCGTATGGGCTCAGCGATGATGGCGGGAATGGTGCGGTCGAAGAAATTGAACAGGTTGGCCAGAAATAGCAGGAACAGGACGCGCCAGGCGTTCGCGGCTTGGTTGGATGGCTGCATGACGTCGCTCTCGATTTATTGTTATAGGCCGACCATGGAGTCAATCGGCTCTCCTGCGAATGACTCTAGAGCTCCTTCACGCTTCTGTCTGTCAACATCATTCCCGCTTATGCCGGGCGATGGCATCAACGCTGCCGCCACTCCGCCAGCCAGCCCAGGCTCGCTTCGGTATCTTGCCCATCGGGCCGATACTCAGCGGCCAACCAGCCGTCGTAACCCGCCTCCCGCAGCGTTTCGATCAGACTCACGAATGCCACCCCGCCGCTACCCGGTGCGCCGCGTCCAGGGCAATCGGCGAACTGCACGTGGCCGATGCGTGAACCCAGAAGCCTGATCCCGGCAGCGATGTCGAGCCCCTGTCGCGCCATGTGGTACAGATCCAGCTGCGCCTGGCAGTTGGGATGATCGACGCGCTCCAGCAAGGCCTGCAGATGCTCAGGGGTGTTGATCAGGAAGCCCGGCATGTCCAGCGGATTGATCGCCTCGCACACCACGCGCACGCCGAGCAACGCGAAGGCTTCGGCACTCTTGCGCAGGTTATCGGCCAGCGTTTCAAGCGCCTGCTCGCGGGTGAAGCCCTCGGCCAGCCGCCCCGGCAGCACATTGACGCAGGCCGGTCGTGTCATCGCCGCGTAGGTCAGCGCTTCCTGCAGCGCCGCATCGAATTCCTGCTGACGCGCCGGGACCGCGGCCAGACCCGGGCCGCCCTGCATGAAATCGCCCGCCGGAAGATTGATCAGCACCAACGGCAAGCCGGCACGCTCGAGCAATTCCTTGAGGCGGGTCGCCGGCAGTTCGTAGGGAAACTGGATCTCCACGCCATCGAAACCGGCGACGCGCGCCGCCATGATGCGTTCGGCCAGCGGCAGCTCGTTGAACAGCATGGATAGATTGGCGGCGATCTTCATTGGCCCTGCTCCCGGTACATCCGCACCAAGGTGGCCGGGTCCTGCTCGAGATGACCCTGACTGCCATGCAGGCGCATCAGCTGCGCTGCCAGCCCGGTCATCGGCGTGGCGCTGCCTTCTTCGCGGGAAAGCTGCACGGCGGTGTCTAGGTCCTTGAGCAGAGTGCGCACGTGCCATTTGATCGGCTCGAATTCACTGTTGGCCATCTGCGGGGCGAGAATCTGCAACGGCTTGGAGTCGGCGAAACCACCGGCCAACGCCGGCGCGATCAGGCTGGCGTCGACGCCCGAGCGCTCCGCCAGCGCCACGACTTCGGCGATGACCAGGGCATTGCAGGCCACGATCATCTGATTGCAGGCCTTGGTCACCTGCCCCGCGCCGACCTCGCCCATGCGCGTCAGCCGCTGCCCCAGCTGCATCAATATCGGTCGGACCCGCTCCACATCCTCGACCCGCCCGCCGGCCATGATCGCCAGGCTGCCCGCCTCGGCGCCAGCGGTACCGCCCGATACCGGCGCGTCGACCCAGCGCATGCCGCTGCGCGACTCCAGCTCAACGGCCATGGCGCGCGTGGCCGCCGGTTCCAGGCTGGAATGATCGACCAGCACTTGCCCCGCTCGCGCGCCTTCGACAATACCGCCCGCGCCGAATACCACCTCGCGCACCACTGCGGTATCGGCCAGACACAGCAACACCACATCAGCAACGGCGCAGAGCTCGGCCGGCGTGCTCGCCTGCCGCGCACCGGCTTCGACCAACGGCGCGCATTTGTCCGGCGAACGGTTCCATACCGTTAGCGGATAACCGGCGGCAATCAGCCGACGACACATACGCAGGCCCATCAGGCCGATACCGGCAAAGGCAATGGATGGCAACTCAGACATGAGAGGGCTCCTCGATAAAGAGTGAGATTCTAGCGCTGCAGCGGCCCGTGCGACCAAGTCGCGCTCATAGCACCTCACCCTTATCCCAGAGCCGCACCAGCTCGCCGGGCGCTTGCTCCTCTGGCACCTGGAGCACCATTTCATCGTCGCGTTCCTGTTGCCGAAAGCGCAATTCGATCTGGTAATAGCGGCGGTCGCCTTGCCCGCTGGGAGAAGTTGCCAACGGCAGGCAGCCTTCAAGTACCGAGCAAATTTGTTGGCGCTGTCGTTCGTTACAACTGGCGAAATCGATTTCTCGCGGACGGCTGAGCGCCTGTATCGCGGCAAAGCCGCCTTGCCGCGACAGGCGAATGGTCGCGTCCGAATCCAAGGCCGGTAACTGTTTCATGCAAGTCTCCTCGATCATGGGTTCACGCCCACATCTGCCCAGGCCTGCGCGACGGCGCGCTCTTCATCGCTGCCCGCGCCGAAGCGGGCGATAGCGTTGTCCACGGCCAACCGGGCAAATGCGGAAAAATCCGCGTCGTTAGCCAGGCGGCGATCACACAACGTGTCGTACCAAATGCGTCCGGCCTTTTCCCAGGCGTAGCCACCCAGGGCGGTCGCGGCCAGATAAAACGCGCGGTTGGGGATGCCGGAGTTCAGATGCACTCCGCCGTTGTCGTCGCGGGTGTCGATGAAATCGCGCATGTGCCCGGGCTGCGGGTCCTTGCCCAGCAAAGGATCGTCATAGGCGCTGCCGGGATTGGCCATCGAGCGCAGCGCATCGCCCTGCACGTTATCGGTCAGCAGCTCGGCACCGATCAGCCAGTCGGCCTGGTCCGCCGTCTGCTTCAGGCTGAACTGCCGCACCAGCACGCCGAATACGTCCGAAACCGATTCGTTCAGCGCCCCCGACTGGTTGAAGTACACCAGCCCCGCCTCGCTTTCAGTCACGCCATGGGCCAGCTCATGGGCCACGACATCCAAGGAGAGCGTGAAGCGGTTTAAGATTTCGCCGTCGCCATCACCGAACACCATCTGCGCGCCGTTCCAGAAGGCGTTCTCGTAATCCACGCCGTAGTGCACCGTGCCGATCAGCGGAAAGCCGTGATTGTCGATCGAGTCCCGGCCAAACACCTGCCAGAAAAATTCATGGGTCGTGCCGAGCGCATCGTAGGCTTCGTCCACCGCCGCATCGGCGACCGGCGGCTGGCCTTCGATTCGCGCCAGCACACCTGGCAGCACCATCTGCTGCTGGGCATCGTGAACGCTGCGCCGCGGCTCGCCTGGCCGGCCACGCTCGGGCAATACGCTGGCCATCGGCTGGCGATTGGGCGGCCCCGGATTGGGCAACAGGTTGCGCACGTGGGCCAGCGTCCCCAGCGCCCGGTCGCGCTGGTGCTGCGAGCCGTTATCGATGATGCGCTTGAGGATATAGGGCGGAATGAAGCCGTGGTGCGAGTTCCGAGCGAACATGCAAAACCCCCTTCAATACGACACGAACGCAGGCTGCATCCGTGCATATCTGATCAGGTCCCGTCCGCTGCGTTTCCTCGCCTGGACATTTTCTTGAGTCTAGCCGTCGTTCGCCGATTCCGACGCCATCATGACGGGCTTGTTCTCCAATGCACGGATCGCTTCGTCCAGCTGTTGTATGCACAGATCGATCGCCATCTGCCGCAAGGCATCCGGCCACTGGTGATCGGTGAGCGGCTCGACCAGATCGAGCAAACCGGAATGTCCGATGAGCATGCCGTGCTTGACCTTGAGCGTCTGGCCGTCGCTGACCAGCGTCACCGGATCGCGCGCGATAATCGTCGCGCCAGCTGCCAGCAATTCGTCGATGTGTTTGCGAAGAGAGTGAAGCGTACGTTTGTCTCGCTGCTGTTCCATAGCAATAGGCCATCACCCAAGAAGGGCGCGGATTCTAGAACAACGGCGAACTGAATCACAAAATTTCCGAGACCTGCTTTCACAATCTGCTGCCGAATGAATTCGGCCCTACGGACTTGAGTGATTCCAACTAATTCGCTTACTGAACAAGCCTGAAACGGGATCTGGCTCCGACGCGGCCGTGTACGAAGCAGAAACGGCCCCTAACGGGCCGCCAAACCTGCCGCCACCCAGCCACTTGCCCCGTCGCACCGGTCTAGCTCTATAATCCGCGCGCTTTTTCCGCTATTGAACCGGAGAACCACAATGCTAAAGCGCTCCCTGGCAGCCGTCGCCGGCCTTGCCATTTCCCTGTCTTTTGCCACCGCCCATGCCGCCGAGACCCTTCGTGTATCGGCGATTCCCGATGAAGCGCCAACCGAGCTGATCCGCAAATTCGAGCCGCTGGGCCAGTACCTCGAGGAACAGCTGGGCATGCCGGTGAAGTTCACCCCCGTATCCGATTACGCCGCCGTGGTCGAATCGCTGGCAGCCGACCGCCTCGACTTGGCCTGGCTCGGCGGCTTCACTTTCGTCCAGACCCGCCTGAAGACTGGCGACGCGATCCCGCTGGTACAGCGCGAGCAGGACGAGAAATTCACCAGCAAATTCATCACTGCCGATCCCGAGGTGAAAACCTTGCAGGATCTGCAGGGCAAGACGTTCGCCTTCGGCTCCGTGTCTTCGACGTCCGGCAGCCTGATGCCGCGCTATTTCATGATCAAGGACGGTATCGATCCCGAGCAGTTCTTCAAGCGCATCGCCTACTCCGGCGCGCACGATGCCACAGCCGCCTGGGTCGAGGCGGGCAAAGCCGATGCCGGTGTGCTCAACGCCTCGGTCTGGGACAAACTGGTCGCCGCCGGGAAAGTCGATACCAACAAGGTCCGCGTGATCTCGACGACGCCGCCCTACTACGACTACAACTGGACGGTGCGCGGCAACCTCGATCCAACGCTGGTCGAGAAGATCAAGACCGCGTTCCTCGAACTCGATCCGGCAAATCCGGAGCACAAGAAAATTCTCGACCTGCAGGCTGCCAGCCGCTTCATCGAGACCCGCCCGGAAAACTACAAGGGCATCGAGGAAGCCGCGCGCGCCGCTGGCCTGTTGAAGTGAGCCTTGCCGGCCGTTCTGCAACGGCCCGGTGGGCATTTGGAGAGCGGCAAGCAGGCAGGTCGAGATGAGCTATTCAACATCGAGTTCGGCGCTGCCGGCGGCATGCACGAGCAGCGCCGAACCTGTCCTGACGCTATCAGGCGTGAGCTATCGCCACGCCAACGGCCATGTCGCGCTGCATGATCTCGACCTGCAGATCGTCAAAGGCGAGCGGATTGCCCTCATCGGACCTTCCGGTGCGGGCAAGACAACGCTGCTGCGTCTGCTCGCGACTCATCTACCGCCAAGTACTGGCCGGCTGGAGTTGCTCGGATGTCAGCCCTGGTCGCTGTCGGCCGGCGCCCGCCAGACGCTCCGCGCCCGGATCGGACTGATTCATCAGGCGCCACCATTGCCGCCGCGCCAGCGAGTCATCACCTCGGTGCTGGCCGGTCGCCTCGGGCAATGGTCGCTGGGCCGCAGCCTGCTCAGTCTGCTCTATCCGCTGGACAAGGAAGGCGCGGCACAGGCATTGGCTCAACTGGATCTGGCCGACAAACTCTACGAGCGCTGCGATCAACTCTCCGGCGGCCAGCTACAGCGCGTTGGCATTGCCCGTGCGTTGTATCAGAGCCCGACGCTGATCCTCGCCGACGAGCCCGTCTCGGCGATGGACCCGGTGCTCGCAGCGTACTCACTGAATGTGCTCAACCGCGAAGCCACGCGCCGCCAGGCGACTTTGGTCGCCAGCTTGCACGCGGTAGAGCTGGCGCTTGAGCACTTCCCGCGCGTTATCGGCGTGCGCGCCGGACGCATCCTGTTCGACAAAGCCTCGACGGACGTGACGCCATCCGAGCTCGAAGCGCTCTACGCCAACGAGCAGCTGGGCAATGAACAAAAGCCTCTGCCCTTGCCCGGCCAGCCGTTGCACGTCCCCCGATGCTGAACCCTGCAATCGCACAACGCGACCCGGCCGCCGGGCCGCGTCTGCTGGTCACCTTGCTGACACTGGCCTTGCTATGGCCAGGCCTGTCGCTGAGCGAGCTGGACCTCGGCGTGCTGTTCGACGGCAGCAACGCCGACACCATGGCGGTATTCCTTTCCGGCTTTTGGCCGCCGGCGCACGACGAGGACTTTCTGCTCCTGCTGTGGCGCGCCACGTGGGAAACGCTCGCCATCGCAACTGCCGGCATGACCTTGGCGCTGGTCGTGGCGCTGCCTTGCGGCATCCTGGCCACGCGTGCCTTATCGATCTCGGCCATCAGCCGCGGCGGGCGCCCGCACTGGTGGGCGCAGTCATTGCGCTGGCCGGTGCGTGGTCTACTGATCGTGCTGCGCAGCGTGCCAGAGATCGTCTGGGCACTGCTGTTCGTCCGTGCGGTGGGGCTCGGCCCGACTGCCGGCGTACTAGCCATTGCCATCACCTATGCCGGCATGCTCGGCAAGGTTTATGCGGAAATCTTCGAATCCGTCGATCCGCTGCCGACGCGCGCGTTGCTCGGTGCTGGAGGTTCGCGATTGCAGGCATTTGCCTACGGCGTGCTGCCACAGGCGGCGGGTGAAATGCTCTCGTACACCGTTTACCGCTGGGAATGCGCGATTCGCGCTTCGGTGGTAATGGGCTTCGTCGGCGCTGGCGGGCTGGGCCAGCAGCTGGACTTATCGATGCGCATGTTCGCTGGAGGCGAAGTCGCGAGCATGCTGTTGACCTTCCTGGCGCTGGTGCTGATGGCGGACCTGATCAGCCAGTTGCTGCGCCGGAGGTTCGTGTGAAGGCACTGTCACGCTATGCCTTGCCGCTGTTGCTGATCGCAGCGGTGATCGGCTCGTTCGTCTTTCTGCAGCTCGAAGCCAGTGCACTGTTCAGCCGCGACGGGCTGGGACAGATGGCCGAGTATGCGTCGGGCTTCCTCGATCCGGATTTATCACCTGCCCACCTGCGCGCGACGGGCTATGCCGCGATGGAAACCCTGGCGATGTCGGCGATCGGCACGCTGCTGGCCGCAATGCTCGGTTTGGCGTTGGCCTTGCCGGCATCCGGGCGTTTTGGATGGCTCGGCAAGGGACTCGCCAGGCTGTTGCTCAACGCATTGCGGGCCATTCCCGAGCTTGTATGGGCTGCACTGATGGTGCTGGCGGCAGGTCTGGGGCCAAACGCTGGCACCTTGGCGCTGGCGCTGCACACGGCCGGCGTGCTTGGGCGGCTGTTTGCCGAAGCCCTGGAAAACACCCCAAGCGCCCCAGCCGAGGCGTTGCGACTTTCAGGAAGCGATCGCATCAGCGCCTTCTGCTACGGCACCCTGCCCGTCCTATGGCCACAACTGATGGCCTACAGTCTGTATCGCTGGGAGAACAACATCCGCATGGCCAGCGTGCTCGGCTTCGTCGGCGCCGGCGGCCTGGGGCAGATGCTTTACATGAGCCTCAGCCTGTTCCAGCAAGCTCAGGCGTCGACGGTCATTCTGGCAATGCTGCTGATGGTACTGGCCGTGGACGCATTGAGCGGCTGGGCGAGGATGCGCTGGGTGCGTGGCTGACGCGCGAAACAAGCAACCGGCGTTGACTTTGTTGTCCTTCGTCACCGAACATGCGTGATATCAGATTGCAATCATCAGGGACGAGTTGAGTGCCAGGGCTTATGCGTCATTTTTCCAGGATAGCCAGCATCGGCGCATTGCTCGCCATCGCTCTGGACCCATTTGGCCTCACTACCGCAACCGACGAAGCCTCCGCCCGCCTACTGAATCAGCTACTGGCCAATGTCTATGACGATGGCCCTCAGCAGCAGATCGCGGTAGTCATCATCGATGACGATTACCTACACCAACGCAGCAGCCACTGGCCGCTTCCGTACGCCGAACAGAGCAAACTGTTCCGCCAGTTGCTGGCTTATCGACCAGCGGCCGTGATGGTGGATCTGATGTACAGCTATGACCACGCAGTGGGTCGCAGCAACGACAGCAGCCAGCTGCTCGCCAACGTCTTCGAACGCTATAGCGCGGCCTCCATACCGCTGTACCTGGCAAACTCCGGTGTTTCCATATCCAACACGCTGCCACGGTTCGTCTCGGTCAGCCAGCCAGCATTGGTGAGCTGGAGTGGTTTTCACAACGACTACCCGCTGGCGGCCGAAACTGCGGACGGCTGGATGGACACTGCCGCTACCGCACTGTACCGGACCTATTGCCAGCAGCACCGCTGCCAGTCGCTACCGGCAACGGCTGAGCTGGCCGCGGCAGCCCCAGCCATGGCTCTGCAGTGGGGCCGAGGTCAGGCCTACGCACAGCGCCACGTCAGCGATACCAGCCAATGCCCAACCGAACATAGCGCCTGGGCGGAGGCCGGAAAGCGAATCTTACAAGCCGTGTTTTGGCGTTTCACCGGTCCCAGCGAGACGCGTTGCCCCTATCACCTGACCATTCCTGCAAGTGCTCTGGCTACGAACGTGCCAGAGGAGCGCGCCCTCCTAAGGGACCTACTGGCTGATCGCCTGGTGCTGGTGGGGGCCGCCATCGCTTCGGCCGAAGATCTCACCAGCTCCCCCGTCCACGGCCAACTGCCGGGTGTCTACGCTCACGCCATGGCACTGGATAACCTTATCCAATACGGCATGCACTATTTCACCGCACCACCTGGATTGTTCGGCACCGAAATGGACATTCTCGACCTGTTCGAAGTGGCGTTCGTGGTCTTGCTGCTGGCTGCCCAGGCACGCCAGAACCAGTCCCGCCCCTGTCTGCGCAAAGCAGTTCCCATTGGCGCAATCGCCGTACTGGTTCTGCTCAGCTGTGTGCTCTACGCATTGCGAATCACACCCGTGAACATTTTGGGCCTGTTACTGCTGATAGGCCTGCTGCTACCAAAGGAAGGGTGTGACGGCCATTCCGGATCCACTTCAAGCGAAAGGAGTCACCATGCGTAAACCTCTCACCTTGCTCTGCGTATTGCTGTTCAGCAGCGTTTCCCATGCAGCCGGCCTGACCGTGGAGGAGTACACCAGCGACCCGATCGCGCTGCTCGACGAAACTGGCCGACTTCTACAAAGGGTTCCGCGCGCCGAGCTGCCCCCGACCCCGCTTGCCGCACAGCAGTGGAACGAGGACATGGAGCTGGTACAGGTCGAAATTGGTGGCCGACCGGTATGGCTCGACGGCGTCGACGTGCGTCTGAGCGAAGGCAAAACCGTTCCAATGCCCTGCGCATCCCTGCCAAGAGCCAAGGCTGAAGGCGCCACCAACCTGTCCACGATTGGATACGGCGCCGGTTGCGCAAGGAACTGACGTCATGCCACTAAAACCCACGACACTGATATTCGTCTCGCTGATAGCCGCTCTGAGCGGCTGCACGACACTCAAAGGTGCGCCGGATGCCCTGATCAACCTTGCCGGCCGAAGCACCCATGACGGTTTTCAAGGAAAGTATCTGGCGCAACAGGAGGTGCACAGTCACTTCAAGCTCGATCCGCAGCACAGGCAGAATCTACGCCTCAGCTACGACGGACGTAACCTGCCGGCCACCGAAATCCGCCAGCAGAACCTTGTCGTGATTCCAGTCTTGCAGAGCTACCTGCAAGGTATCGTCGACAAGCTTGGCAAAGGCTGGCCAGGCGAGCTGCCTGACCTGCAGGTGAAGGTCGTCGACAGTTATGCTTTCGGACCATCGGCCGATCCTTACGGCAATCTGTTCGTACCGCTCGGCATGCTCGAAGGCGTGGAAAGCGAGGACGAAATCGCATCGATGCTGGCTCACGAAATGAGTCATGTGCTGCTACGCCATCATGACCGGCGGCTGGCCTTCGATCAGCAGCGCGAACTCCTGACCACTCTGGCCAGCACCGCAGTCATCGCCGCGGTGGTCGCGGATGCTCGGGTGGACCGAGGCGCCTCCCAGTTCAAGTTGCTGAGCAAGGATCCTCAAGGCACCCAGAAGATGATTGGCGATACGGTGCTTTACACCGCACTGGCCAATACCTTCTCCGACAATGTATGGAACACGGCGTGGGGTCGAGTCCAGGAAGACCAGGCCGATCTGCTCGGCACCGACCTGCTCGTCAAAGCCAACTACGCCCCCCGAGCCGCAAGCCATAGCCTGCAGCGGCTCGATGACTTCCAAGGCAAGCAGGAACCGATCCTTGCCAGTTTCATTCAGGCACGCAAAGGCGCCATGCAGGAATCGCTGCAGCGATTCGACCTCAACGGCGTCGCCCAGGAGATCAACGTCTTCGTCAATCAAGGGCTGACTACCACCGTCAGCGCTGTCGGTCAGCACCTGACGCGCTCACACATGTCCGTGCAGCGCCGCGATACCGACCTGCGACAGTATCTGCAGCGCGAATACGATGAGGCGCGTTACAACAGGGTCAATAAACGAAGTTGGCGCAGCGTGCGCGACAATCCGACGGTCAAGGCCTCCATGGATGCCTATAGAAACGCCTACGGAGCGAACGAAGCGCTGAGCAGCAAAAACCTCAAGGACGCCCGGATACTGGCCCAGCGCGCGCTCAAGTCACCTGTTGCAAGCCAGCCTGGCATCCGCCGCAGTCTGTTCAACGTGCACATGGCTGCAGGTGAGAAGCGTCAGGCATTGACTCACCTGAAAGCCATCGGCGACTGGTCGTTGGCGGGCCCCGGCGTGTACGAACTGCTGGTGAACTACCATTTGAGCAACGGCAACCCGACCGCTGCGCTCGCCGCCATCGAACAGGCCGAGCGGCACCTGGGCTCGGAGGAATTGTTCATTGTCGAAAAGATGTTGGCCAACAAGCTGAAGCAGGATGAAAGCACACTGCGAACACTCGGCGAGAAGTGCAAACAGATGCCCAATCGCAAGGACACCTGCAAGAAAGTTGCATGAGCTGACGGGAAGGCCATGAACCTTTCCGGTAGCCTAGAGGTCAGTGCAGCGCCGGACGCTCACGTTCCTGCACTAACACCCAGGGCGCAACGACCACAGCCCATAATGACGGGTCACGCTCCAGCCAGTCCTGCGCTTGCCCGGCCTCGAGCTTGGCGATATGGCCTGAAGCCAGCCACGCAGCCACCTTTTCCCGGTCATCCTGTGCCACGGCCTGAGCGGCCTCGATCAGGTCGAAGTCGCTGGCGACGCGCAGCAGTGCGCCCCGAGCGAAAAAAGGCTGCAATTCCTGCCACGAGATCGACGCGGTTTCGCCCAGCAGCTTGGCATAGAGAGTGCTTGGTACTTCGCTCATGAGACTCACCCGATTCGAAAGGGCGCAATGATAGCGCCCGGGTAAATCTCATCAAATGAGTTCGAATTCCTGGCTGTGCAAATAGGGGCTGACGCTTCTACACTGTGCCGGTACAGTTGCCGTACCGTTTGGGGACGTTTGCCCCTTAACGACACTGCAGCCAGCAGGATTCAAACAATAATATGCAAGTGGAGCGCAAATGATGACCAAGCAGCGTCTGTCCAAACTTTTCATGGCTATCGCTTTGACGGGAGCCGCGAGCTATACGCTTGCCGCCGATACTATCAAGATCGGTTTGGCCGGTCCGGTCACGGGGGCCGTCGCGCAGTACGGGGACATGCAATTCATCGGTGCCCAGATGGCCATCGAGCAGATCAACAAGAAGGGCGGCGTCAACGGGCAACAACTGGAGGGCGTGGTGTACGACGACGCCTGCGACCCGAAGCAAGCGGTCGCGGTGGCCAACAAGATCGTCAATGACGAAATCAGTTTCGTAGTCGGTCACCTGTGTTCCAGCTCGACCCAGCCGGCCTCGGACATTTACGAAGACGAAGGCATTCTGATGATTACCGCGGCTTCGACCAGCCCGGACATCACCTCGCGCGGTTACGAAATGATCTTCCGCACCATCGGCCTGGACAGCCTGCAGGGCCCGACCGCCGGCAATTACATCGCCGACCACGTCAAGCCGAAGAACGTCGCGGTCATCCACGACAAGCAGCAGTACGGCGAGGGCATCGCTACCGCAGTCAAGCAAACGCTGGAAGAGAAAGGCGTCAAGGTCAGCGTGTTCGAGGGCATCAATGCCGGCGACAAGGATTTCTCCTCGATGATCTCCAAGCTCAAGCAGGCCGGTGTCGACTTCGTCTATTACGGCGGCTACCACCCAGAGCTGGGCCTGCTGTTGCGTCAGTCCAAAGAAAAAGGCCTGAACGTGCGCTACATGGGGCCTGAAGGCGTCGGCAACTCCGAAATTTCCGCCATCGCCGGTGCTGCCTCCGAAGGCATGCTGGTCACCCTACCGAAATCCTTCGACCAAGATCCTCGCAACCAGGAACTGGTCGAAGCCTTCAAGGCCAAGAAGCAGGACCCGAGCGGCCCGTTCGTGTTCCCCGCTTACGCCGCAGTCCAGGTTATTGCCGAGGGTATCGAGAAAGCTGGTAGCACCGACACCGACAAGGTGGCCGAAGCGCTGCGCAGCAACACCTTCGATACTCCGACCGGCAACCTCTCGTTCGACGAGAAGGGAGACCTCAAGGACTTCAACTTCGTGGTTTACGAATGGCACCAGGACGGCACCAAGACCGAAGCCAAGTGAGCCAGTAACCACCAACCGAAGCCCACGGCATCCGCTGTGGGCTTTGTTTTAGCTGATCGGGGCTGACTCGGCCACAAGCACAGGGCCGCCCCAGCAACATCCTTAACCAAGCGAGCAGCCTGCAGAGCTGGCCCGCGTCGAACAGGTAGGTGTGTGATCCGCACTGAGCCCTTGGCGCTGCATTCTCCATGCAGCGTGTTCGAAGCAGGCCTGCATTGGTAGCGAGCACGGACGCAGGATGTTCAGGAGAATGTAATGCCTGAGCTTTACCACTACTTCCAACAGCTGATCAACGGCCTGACCGTTGGCAGCACTTATGCCTTGATAGCCATTGGTTACACCATGGTCTACGGCATCATCGGCATGATCAACTTCGCCCACGGCGAGGTGTACATGATCGGCTCCTACGTGACCTTCATCGCCATCGTCGGGCTTACGATGATGGGGCTCGATGCACTACCGATTCTGATGATCGGTGCATTCGCCGCCGCCATGATCGTCACCAGCGCTTACGGTTACAGCATCGAGCGAGTCGCCTACCGGCCACTGCGAGGCAGCAACCGTCTGATCCCGCTGATTTCCGCGATCGGCATGTCGATCTTTCTGCAGAACGTCGTCCTGCTGTCCCAGGATTCGAAGGACAAGGCGATTCCTAACCTGATGCCTGGCAATTTCATCTTCGGTGAAAGTGCAATGAACGGTGTGGTCATTTCCTACATGCAGATACTGATCTTCGTGGTCACTATCCTCGCCATGCTGGGCCTGACGCTGTTCATTTCACGCTCGCGTCTGGGTCGCGCCTGCCGCGCCTGTGCCGAAGACCTGAAAATGGCCAACCTGCTGGGTATCAACACCAACAGCATCATTGCCCTGACCTTCGTCATCGGCGCAGCGCTAGCGGCGGTCGCAGCCGTACTGATCAGCATGCAATACGGGGTGATCAACCCGCATATCGGCTTCCTGGCCGGCATCAAGGCGTTCACCGCCGCGGTACTTGGCGGCATCGGCAGCATCCCGGGCGCCATGCTCGGCGGCCTGGTACTAGGTGTAGCCGAGGCCTTCGGCGCCGATATCTTCGGCGACCAGTACAAGGACGTGGTGGCCTTCACCCTGCTGATCCTGGTCCTGCTGTTCCGCCCCACCGGCATTCTTGGTCGTCCGGAGGTGGAAAAGGTATGACTCTGCATCTGCGTACTGCCTTCTTCAGTGCCCTGCTGGTCATCGCCGTCGCGGTGCCGGTATTCGGCCTGAAGCTCACCACGGTGGGTATCAAGGTCGAGGTCCATGGCGCTGAAGCTTCCACCTTCTGGATCATCGCCGCCTGCGCCGTGGCCATGTTTTTCTGGCAGCTGGTTCGCACCCGTCTGGCAGCTGGATGGGCGGCCAGCCCCAGCCTGCCGACCATACCCGCTGGCGCCGGCAACTTCTTCACCCTACCCTCAACTCAGCGTTACATCATCATCGGCCTGGTGCTGGTGGCGCTCGCTTGGCCATTCTTTGGCTCGCGCGGCGCGGTGGATATCGCCACGCTGATCCTGATCTACGTGATGCTCGGCCTGGGCCTGAACATCGTAGTGGGTCTGGCCGGCCTGCTCGATCTGGGCTATGTCGGGTTCTATGCCGTCGGTGCTTACACCTACGCGCTGCTCTCGCACTACTACGGCTTCGGGTTCTGGCTCAGCCTGCCGATAGCCGGCGCCATGGCGGCGTTGTTCGGCTTTCTGCTGGGCTTTCCGGTGCTGCGGCTGCGGGGCGACTACCTGGCGATCGTGACCCTGGGCTTCGGTGAAATCATCCGGCTGTTGCTGCGCAACATGACCGAGCTTACCGGTGGACCAAACGGTATCAGCGGCATCGACAAACCAACGCTGTTCGGCTTGAGCTTCGACCGTCGCGCGGCCGAAGGCATGCAGACCTTCCACGAGTTCTTCGGGGTCGATTACGCCTCGATCAACAAGGTGATCTTTCTCTATCTGATCGCGCTGCTATTGGTTCTGCTCACGCTGTTCGTGATCAATCGGCTGTTGCGCATGCCCATTGGCCGGGCTTGGGAAGCACTACGCGAGGACGAAATCGCCTGCCGCGCGCTGGGCATGAACCCCACGGTGATCAAGCTCTCCGCGTTCACCATCGGCGCGACGTTCGCCGGTTTTGCCGGCAGCTTCTTCGCCGCACGCCAAGGCCTGGTGTCACCGGAGTCGTTCACCTTCATCGAATCGGCCATCATCCTCGCCATCGTGGTACTCGGCGGCATGGGCTCGCAGCTAGGGGTGATTCTCGCCGCCATCGTGATGATCCTGTTGCCCGAGCTCATGCGTGAGTTCAGCGAGTACCGCATGCTGATGTTCGGCGCCATGATGGTGCTGATGATGATCTGGCGTCCGCAGGGGCTTCTGCCCATGCAACGTCCACACCTGGAGCTGAAGCGATGAGCCGCCCGATTCTTGAAGTAAGCGGCCTGACCATGCGCTTCGGCGGCCTGTTGGCCGTCAACGGGGTGGGCCTGACCGTACACGATAAGCAAGTGGTCTCGATGATCGGCCCCAACGGTGCGGGCAAGACCACCGTATTCAACTGCCTGACCGGCTTCTATCAGCCGACCTCGGGCGAGATCCTACTGGACGGCGAAGCGATCCAGGGCCTGCCCGGCCACAAGATCGCACGCAAGGGCGTGGTTCGCACCTTCCAGAACGTCCGGCTGTTCAAGGACATGACCGCGGTGGAAAACCTGCTGGTCGCCCAGCATCGCCACCTCAACACCGGCTTCATCTCCGGTTTGTTGAAGACCAAGGCGTTCCGCGAGAGCGAGCACGAAGCGATGGATTTCGCCGCGCACTGGCTCGAGCAGGTCAACCTGACGGATATCGCCAACCGCCCAGCCGGCACGCTCGCCTATGGTCAGCAACGCCGCCTGGAAATCGCCCGCTGCATGATGACGCGCCCGCGCATCCTCATGCTCGACGAGCCGGCGGCTGGCCTCAACCCGAGGGAAACCGAGGACCTCAAGGCGCTGATCGGCATGCTGCGCGACACCCATGGCGTGACGGTGCTGCTCATCGAGCACGACATGAAGCTGGTCATGAGCATTTCCGACCATATCGTCGTGATCAACCAGGGCTGCCCGCTGGCAGATGGCACTCCGGAGCAGATTCGCGACAATCCGGACGTGATCAAAGCCTATCTGGGGGAGGCGTAACCATGCTGTATTTCGAAAACGTCTCGACCTGCTACGGCAAGATTCAGGCGCTGCATAACGTCGACGTCGAGGTCCGCAAGGGCGAAATCGTCACGCTGATCGGTGCCAACGGCGCAGGCAAATCCACGTTGCTGATGACCCTCTGCGGTACGCCGATGGCCTCCGAAGGCAGCATCCGCTTCGAGGGCGAAGAACTGGTCGGAAAACAGACCTGCGACATCATGCGCAAGGACATCGCCGTGGTGCCTGAAGGGCGGCGCATCTTTGCCCGCCTGACCGTGGAGGAAAATCTCGCCATGGGCGGATTTTTCACCAACAAGGGCGATTTCCAGGAGCAGTTGGACAAAGCGCTGCAGTTGTTCCCGCGACTGAAGGAACGCTACCAGCAACGCGGCGGCACTATGTCCGGCGGCGAGCAGCAGATGCTCGCCATCGCCCGCGCATTGATGAGCAAGCCCAAGCTGTTGCTACTCGACGAGCCGTCGCTGGGCCTGGCGCCGATCATCATCCAGCAGATCTTCGAGATCATCGAGCAGCTGCGCGAGGATGGCGTGACCGTCTTCTTGGTCGAGCAGAACGCCAACCAGGCGCTCAAGCTGGCCGACCGTGGCTACGTGCTGGAGAACGGTCGCATCGTCATGCAAGGCAGCGGTGAAGAGCTGCTGAGCAACCCCAAGGTCCGCGACGCCTATTTGGGCGGCTGATCGGAGGGCCCCTCAAAGCCGGGCACCCGCCCGGCTTTTTCATGCCCAACACCCGCAGTCGTAGGATGGGTGCAACCCATCAATGTGCCTGATGGGCTCCGCCTGCTCACCTTGACCCGTCACCATGAATGATCCGCTTGTGGATGCAATGCGATGCCATTGCCATGATTGATGGGTTTTCACCCATCCTACAGCTGCACCGCCCGCTTCACCCTACGCATGGAACCCGAGCCCGACGCCATGCATAGGATGGATGCAGCCCATCGCCTCTTGGAAAATGCGCATGGGCGGAAAGGTGACAACCCAGCAGCCAGATATTATCGTACGCCTCGCGCCCAAGGCGTCCCCCTGGATCAGCAGACAGGGCATAACTGAGCTGGCTTTTCTGAACTCATCATTTCAGGAGGAGCCGGCAATGGCCGCTACCCGCATCTGGATCAAGAACCCTCTCGCCATCTTCACCGCCAACGATCAGGACGCTTCCGGCGGGCTGGTCATCGAAAATGGCGTCATCACCGAACTGCTTGCCGCCGGCCAGACGCCCGCCGCGCCGGTTGACAGCACTTTCGACTCCCGCGAGCACGTCGTGCTGCCGGGGCTGATCAACACCCATCACCACTTCTATCAGACACTCACCCGCGCCTGGGGTCCGGTGGTCAACCAGCCGCTGTTTCCCTGGCTGAAAACGCTCTATCCGGTCTGGGCACGGCTGACGCCGGAAAAGCTCGAACTGGCGAGCAAGGTCGCGCTGGCCGAACTGCTGCTGTCCGGTTGCACCACCGCAGCCGATCACCACTATCTGTTCCCCGAAGGATTGGAAGAAGCCATCGACGTGCAAGTGCAGGCCGTGCGCGACCTGGGCATGCGCGCGATGCTCACCCGCGGCTCGATGAGCCTGGGCGAAGCCGACGGCGGGTTGCCACCGCAACAGACGGTGCAGGAAGCCGAGGTGATCCTGGCCGACAGCGAACGGCTGATCGGTCGCTACCACGAGCGCGGCGACGGTGCGCAGATCCAGATCGCCCTGGCGCCCTGCTCGCCCTTCTCGGTGACCCCGGAGATCATGCGCGCCAGTGCCGCCATGGCCGAGCGGCTGGACGTGCGCCTGCACACCCACCTGGCGGAAACCCTCGACGAAGAAGATTTCTGCCTTCAGCGCTTCGGCCTGCGCACCGTGGACTACCTCGACAGCGTCGGCTGGCTCTCCGACCGCACCTGGCTGGCCCACGGCATCCATTTCAACGCCGATGAAATCGCCCGCCTCGGCCAGGCCGGGACCGGCATCTGTCACTGTCCAAGCTCTAATATGCGCCTGGCGTCCGGCATCTGCCCGACGCTGGAGCTGGAAGCGGCTGGCGCACCCATTGGCCTGGGCGTGGACGGCTCGGCGTCCAACGACGCATCCAACATGATTCTCGAAGCGCGCCAAGCGCTGTACCTGCAGCGCCTGCGTTACGGTGCCGAAAAGATCACCCCAGTACTCGCGCTGGGCTGGGCCACCAAGGGTTCTGCACGTTTGCTGGGCCGCAACGACCTCGGCCAACTGGCGGTTGGCAAACAGGCCGACCTGGCCTTGTTCAAACTGGATGAACTGCGCTTCTCCGGCAGCCACGACCCGCTCTCGGCACTGCTGCTATGCGGTGCCGACCGTGCCGATCGGGTGATGGTCGGCGGTCGTTGGCAGGTAGTCGACGGGCAGATCGAGGGGCTGGATGTGGCAGGGTTGATCGCTGACCATCGCCAGGCGGCCGCGCAGCTGATCAGCGGCTGAGCCTCGGTTCGATTCGGCTGCCACACCAGCGTGCAACGCAGCGTAGCGGTGCGCCAGGTTGAGGCAGCCTGATCGATTGGTCAGCTTGCGTATTGACTCCTACCCATCAGCATAGACTTTCTCGTCTATTAAAAATCAATTGATTCAAAGGCTTACCTTCTAAAGAGAGCCCTCTCCGAGAGCTGGCCCGGCGCTTGCTATGGCATCGATGCCTGACCGTTCGGCCAACTTAAAGCCAGCGGATACACCTCAAGGAGAGATTGATGAAAGCAAGCCTCACCCTCGCCGGCCTCGCCGCTGGCCTGCTGTTCGCCGGCCAGTCCCTGGCTTCCCCCATGCTGTGGCAGAACAACAGCCTGACCTACCTGTACGGCAAGAATTTCTCCGTCGACGCGGGTGAAATCCAGCAGACCATCACCTTCGAACATGCCAGCGGCTGGACCTGGGGCGACATGTTCCTGTTCGTCGACAACAAGTGGTACAACGGCCTGTCCGGAAATGACGGCCACACCTACTACGGCGAATTCAGCCCGCGTCTGTCTCTTGGCAAGATCAGCGGTCGCAACCTGTCGTTCGGCCCCATTACCGACGTGCTGCTATCGGCAACCTACGAGCGCGGCGAGGGACGCAATCGCAACTACCTGCTTGGCCCGGCCGTCGACCTCAAGGCGCCCGGCTTCGACCGCCTCGCGATCAACACTTACTACCGCAAGCCCGACGGCATCACCGGCAAGCCCGGCGGCCAGTGGCAGATCACCCCGACTTGGGCCATCACCATCCCGGTGGGCAAATCCGACATCCTTTTCGATGGTTACATCGACTGGGTCGTGAATGACGCCGGCTCCAAAGCCAGGGGCGACTACCTCGCCAAAAACTTCCACTTCAACCCGCAGGTGAAGTACGACCTGGGCAAGGCGCTCGACTACACGCCGGGCAAGCTCTACGTGGGCATTGAGTACGACTACTGGTCGAACAAGTACGGCATCGAGGACAGCGACGCCTTTAACACTGACAACAACGTGACCAACTTCATCGTCAAGGCGCATTTCTGAATCGGCGTGCGTAGCGCCTGAGCATCCGCCGTCGTGCCTGCCCCGGTCTGTCACACCGGTCGTGTCATCGACGAAACGCACCCCGACATCGACCGCCACGCCCGTTGGGCTGGCGGTTTCTTACGCAACGGCGGGCCCGCCCGCTCAGGACAAGGACGATGAAAAACACCGCTTGCGCGCCGCTCTACAACTGCGACGGCAAACCCGCCGGCCGCATCCGCCAGCAGAACGAGGAAACCATCCTCAATGCGGCGGCCGAGGAATTCGCCCGCTACGGTTTCAAAGGCACCAGCATGAACGCAATCGCGCAACGTGCCGGCCTGCCCAAGGCAAACCTGCACTACTACTTCAACAGCAAGCTGGGGCTGTACGTCGAGGTGATGCGGCACATCCTCGATCTGTGGGACACCGCCTTCGACGACCTCACCGTCGATGACGACCCGGCCGCCGCACTGGCCGACTACATCCGTATGAAGATGGAATTCTCCCGTCGCCACCCGCAGGCCTCGAAGATCTTCGCCATGGAGGTCATCAGCGGCTGCGAATGCCTGTCCGAGCACTTCAACCAGGACTACCGCAACTGGTTCCGCAGCCGCGCGGCGGTGTTCGAGGCCTGGATCGAGGCGGGCAAGATGGACCCGGTCGACCCGATGCACCTGATCTTCCTGATCTGGGCCGGCACCCAGCATTACGCCGACTTCTCCGACCAGATCCTGCGCATCAACGGCAAGCGCATGACCAAAAGCGACTTTGCCCGCGCCACCGACAACCTCGTGCGGATCATCCTCAAGGGCTGCGGGCTGGCGCTTCCGGCTACAGCGGGCTGAGTTTCACCACCAAGAAGCCTGCTCCACGACCAGGACATCGCCATGCATATTCACGCCCGGGCGCTGAAGTACTTCGACATGATCCGCCGCTGCGGCTCCATCCGCGAAGCGGCGCGGCGGCTGCACGTCGCCTCCTCGGCGGTCAACCGCCAGCTGTTGCAGCTGGAAGAGGAAATCGGCTCACCTTTATTCGAGCGCCTACCCGGCGGGCTGCGGCTGACCGCAGCGGGAGAAATCTTCTCGCTGCATGTGATCACCGTTCTGCAGGACGAGCACCGCATGGTCAGCGAACTGGATGCACTCAAGGGACTGCGCCGCGGCGAGCTGTCCATCGTCTCGGTGGAAGGTCTGAACAGCAGCTTCCTGCCAACTGTTCTGCAACAGCTGCTGACTCGCTATCCGATGCTGCGGGTCAGCGTGCGCTCGGCCGGCTCCGCGGAAGCGGCGTGTGCGGTGGCCGACGGCGATGCGGATGTCGCCCTGGGTTACGCGGTGGAACGCAGCGAGTCATTGCGCCAGTACGCCGTCGGGCGTTTCGCCCTGGGCGCAATCATGCCGCCGGAGCACCCGCTGGCGGCGCAGGCCAATGTCAGCTTCGCCGAATGCGCACGCTATCCGTTGATCCTGCCGGGGCCGGAATTGTCGATCCGCCGCCATCTGCAGCCTTTTTTACTCAACCCGAAAAAGCCGCTGACCGTGCTCCTGGAAAGTGCATCGGTGGACCTGGCCAAGCGCCTGGCGATGCGTGGCATGGGGCTGGCGTTCCAGACCCGTCTCGGCATCGAAGAGGAGCTGGCTGCCGGACAGCTGCAGCTGGTGCCGCTGAAAGCCGCGCAATTCGTGGTTTCCGAGCTGGGCGTCTACGTGCGCAGCGGCCGCTCGTTGCCTGCTGCGCTGGATGCCTTCATTCGCCTGGTGGAAGACGAACTGGCGCAGCGCGTGAGCGCCGAAACGCACCTGTACGACGCATGAGGCGCACCCTTTTGGGTTGATGCCGTTTCGGCATCGGCCCGGCACAAAATCAGCGCTATCGAGCGCAGCGAGCGCCTCACTAGGATGGGTTCACACCCCACAGGAGGAGCCCGATGCGCCCCGTCCCCAGCCTGCCATTGATCGACGTCGGCGGCCTACGCCACGACGATCCCGCCGCCCACCAGAAGATTGCGCAACAGCTTCGCGACGCCTGCCAGCGCTGCGGATTCTTCTATATCCACAACCATGGCATCGACGCCGAACTGATCGCCGCCGTGCAGCAGCAGGCCGAACGCTTCTTCGCCCTGCCGAGTGCGGCGAAGCTGGCGCTGGACAAGGCGCTGTCGGGTTGCAACCGAGGCTACGAGCCGCTGCGTGGCCAGACGCTGGAAGCCGGTAGCCCGCCCGATCTGAAGGAAGGCTTCTACATCGGCAACGAGGTCGCCGAGGATGATCCACGCGTGCTGGCCGGCAAGTTCAACCAGGGGCCGAACCAGTGGCCGGCGGAGCTACCCGAGTTCCGCCCCGTCATGGAGCGCTACTTCCGGGCCGTCAATGAAGTCTGCGAGCAGCTGATGGGCGCGCTGGCACTGTCGCTGGAGCTGCCCGGCGATCACTTCGACCCATTGCTCGAAGACGCCGCGGCCACCCTGCGCCTGCTGCACTACCCGCCCCAGCCACCACAGTCCGCACCCGGCGAGAAAGGTTGCGGCGCACACACCGACTTCGGCGCCCTGACGCTGCTGCTCCAGGATGATGCCGGCGGGTTGCAGGTGCAGGCCATCGACAGCGGCGAGTGGATCGACGCGCCGCCCATCGAAGGCACCTATGTGGTCAATCTGGGCGACCTGATCAGCCGCTGGACGAACGACCGCTACCACTCCAACCGCCACCGGGTGATCAACCGCTCCGGGCGCGAACGCTACTCGGTGCCCTTCTTCTACACCGGCAACCTAGATCTGGCCGTCGAGTGCCTGCCCGTCTGCCTGGGGCCGGGCGAGACGCCACGCTATCCCGCCGTGACCGTGGAAGAGCACCTGCGCGAGATGTACCGGAGGACCTATGGCTGACATCGTCCTCATCCACGGCGCTTGGGCCGGCAACTGGGTCTGGGATTCGCTGCAGGACGGCCTGCGCAACGCCGGGCACCGTCCCCACGCGGTCGATCTGCCGGGCAATGGCAGCGACGCCACGCCGCTCGCCGAGGTCTCGCTGGAACGCTACGTCGAGCACGTCGGCACTCAGATCGAGGCGCTAGACGGCCCGGTGCAGCTGGTTGGCCATTCCGGCGGCGGCGTCACGGCCACGGCATTGGCCGAACGTTATGCCGAGCGCATCGCCGGGGTCAGTTACGTCGCCGGCATGATGCTGCCCAGCGGCATGGGCTTCGCCGAGTTGTGCGCCGAAATGAGCCGCGACTTTCCTGAAGTCAGCGGGATCGGCCCCTATCTCGAAGCCGTGCCCAGTGGCAACCGCGTACCCAGCGACGCTGCCTGCGCGGTGTTCTTCCACGATGCACCGGCACGGGCCGCGGTCGATGCGGCGCGCCGCCTGACGGTGCAACCCGATGGCGGCCGCGATATCGCCGCGCACTGGACGGCCGGGCGCTTCGGTCGTTTGCCGCGCCTGTACATCGAGGCGACGCGGGACCGCTCGGTGCTGCCGCGGGTGCAGCAGCGCATGCAGCAGCTGGTTCCTGGCGCCGAGCGGGTAGCGCTCGATTGCGGCCACGCACCGCAGCTGGCTGCGCCCGAAGCGCTGCTTGCCGCCCTGCTGGATTTCTTCGCCCGCCACCCAAACCCCGTTCTCTGACGCGTTTATTGCATGGCCCTTCGCGGCCACTCTCAAGGAGCTTCCCCATGTTCAAGAAAACCCTGATCGCCAGTGCCCTGCTGGCCCTGTTCAGCCATTCCGTCCTGGCCGCCGACAAGGTGCGCTGGCTCAATGACTGGCTGCCGGCCGGCGACAAGGCGGCGATCTACCTCGGTGTCGAGCAGGGCCTGTTCGCCGCCGAAGACATCGAGGTGGAGATCGCCAGCGCCCGCGGCGGCAGCGACGTGGTGACCAAGCTGGCCACTAACAGCGCCGACTTCGGTTCCGCCGGCCTGGCCTCGCTGCTGCAGGCCAAGGCCCAGGGCGACGTGCCGGTGGTGGCGGTCGCGCCGATCTATAACAAGCAGCCGGACGCCTTCTTCACCGCCGAAGGCTCAGGCATCGCCAGCTTCAAGGACATCGTCGGCAAGACGGTCGCCACGCCGACCTTCTCCGCCTCCAACGTGGTCTGGCCGCTATTGCTGGAGCGCAACGGCATCGATCCGGCCAGTGTCAGGCTGCTCAAGGTCGACCCCGGCGCGCTGGCACCGATGCTCGCCACCGGCAAGGTCGACGCCACCATCAACTGGCTAACCGTCGCTCCTGGTTTCGTCCGCGCCCTCGGCGAAGCGGACAAGACGCTGACGACCATTCCCTGGTCCGAATATGGCTTCGAAGGCTACGGCCTGTCGCTGGTGGCCTCGCAGCGCTTCGTGCAGAACAACCCCGAAGTGGCGAAGAAATTCGTCAAGGCCTACCAGCAGGCCCAGGCCAATGCCATCGCCGATCCGGCCGCGGCGGCGGCTGCGCTGAAGAAGATGGTTTCCGAAGTCGACGAGCAGCAGGCCGAAGAACAGTTCGCCGCGTCGGTGTCGCTGATGCAGAACGAGATCAGCGCCGCCGAAGGCAGCAGCTTCGATGCCAAGCGCCTGGCCACCACCTGGGAATGGGTCGCCAAGGCGCAGGGAATGGCCGTCGACAGTCTCGATCCGGCCAGCGCCGTCGATTCCAGCCTGAGCGAGTGATGCTGATGAGCGCCGCCCTGAATGCCACATCGCGCCCCAACATCAGCTTCGACCGGGTCAGCCAGGTCTTCACCTCCTCCGATGGCAGCGAGGTGGTGGCGCTGGACAATGCCAGCTTCGACATCAGCCGCCACGAGTTCATCGCCGTGCTCGGTCCATCCGGCTGCGGCAAGTCCACCCTGCTGCGCATCCTCGCCGGGCTGGTCCGACCGACCCACGGCCAGGTCAGCATCTACGGCAGCCCGGTGGATGGCCCGCGCGACGAGATCGGCATCGTCTTCCAGAAGCCGACGCTGCTGCCCTGGCTGAACATCCGCGACAACCTGACCTTCCCCATGCGCCATAAGTACGGCCGCGTCACCGCGCAGGAAATCATCCGCGCCGAGGAGCTGTTGGAACTGGTAGGGCTCAAGGAGTTCGGCAACAAGCGCCCGGACGAACTGTCCGGCGGCATGCAGCAGCGCGCGGCGATCGCCCGGGCGCTGCTGCATGACCCTGAGGTTCTGCTGATGGACGAGCCGTTCTCGGCCCTCGACGCCCTGACCCGCGACGAACTCAGCCTGGAACTGTTGAACATCTGGACCCAGCGCCCGAAGACGGTGCTGTTCATCACCCACTCGATTCCCGAAGCGCTGCTGCTGGCCGACCGCATCCTGGTGATGTCGGCGCGCCCCGGCCGCGTGCAGGAAATCATCGACGTCGACCTGCCGCGCCCGCGGTCCATGGAAACCCTGACGGAGCCCCGCTTCAATGAGCTCGCCAACCATATCCGCCGCCAAGTCTTCTCGCGCCATGCCAACCATTAAGCTCAAGGCACCGCGGTTCAAGGCCAGGGTCGAGCGATTCGCGCCCTGGCTCGCCCTGCTCGTCCTGCTGCTGGTGTGGGAAGCAGCCTGCCGCCTGCTGAAGCTACCGAGCTTCGTGCTGCCCTCGCCCAGCGCCATTCTCGCCGCGACACAGAAGGTCGGCTTCGCCGCCTGGTCGGAACACCTCTTCGCCACCCTGCGGGTGACGCTGATGGGTTACGGCCTGTCGATCCTGATCGGCATTCCGTTGGCCATCGCCCTGGCATCCTCGCGGCTGCTGTCGCGCACGCTCTACCCGCTGCTGGTGATCGTGCAGTCGACACCGATCGTCGCGGTGGCGCCGATCATCGTGGTGGTGATGGGCGCTGGCGACCTGCCGCGGGTGTTCATCACCTTCCTGATCGCCTTCTTCCCGATCGTGGTGTCCTGCGTCACTGGGTTGCTGGCGACGCCCGAGGAACTGGTGGAACTGTCGCGTTCGCTGGGGGCCTCCAAGGCCCGCGAATACCGCAATATCCGCCTGCCCTACGCCATCCCGCACCTGTTCTCGGCGCTGCGCATCTCCATCACCCTCGCGGTGATCGGCGCGGTGGTGGCCGAGTTCGTCGCCGCGGAGAAGGGCCTGGGCTACTTCATCAACTTCTCAACCTCCATGTTTCAGGTGCCGCAGGCCTTCGCCGCGCTGATGATGCTGGTGGTGATCAGCCTGGTGCTGTTTCACCTGATCGGCCTGCTGCAGAAGCTGTGCTTTCCCTGGAGCCTGCCCAAGACGCAGCAGTCATGAGCGTAATGCTGTAGGGGCGAACGTGTTCGCCCGTATTGGCGGCCCATGGGCGAATGAATTCGCCCCTACAAAAGCGCGATTGCAGACCGCGCTACAAGAACGGCTCACCTAAAACATTGCCAACGATGAGATACCCATGAACGAACAAGACCTCACCCTGCTGCGCAAGAGTTTCGACGTGGCCCGCCGCGCGCTGGAAAACGGCACTCATCCCTTCGGCGCGATCCTCGTCGGGCCGGACGGCGAAGTGCTGCTGGAACAGGGCAACGCCTACATGCCCGACCACGACATGACCGGCCACGCCGAACGGGTGCTGATGACCCGCGCCTCGACGCATTACAGCCCGGAATTTCTCGCCGACTGCAGCATGTACACCTCCGCCGAACCCTGCGCCATGTGCGCCGGCGCCGCCTACTGGGCGGGCCTGGGACGAGTGGTCTATGGCCTGTCCGAGCGCAGCCTGAAGGAAATCACCGGCAACCATCCGGAGAACCCCACACTCGACCTGCCCTGCCGCATCGTCTTCGAAGCCGGCCAGCGCAAGGTCGAGGTGCTCGGCCCACTGCTGGAAGAGGAAGCCGCTGCACTGCACGAGGGCATCTGGTAACCCACAGAAACCCTCGCCAGAGCACCTTAGGGGTGCGCAGCCCTTCCCCTCTGGCTGCCCATGCACCACGAGACAACACAGCGGCGTGCAGGGTGGCTCAAGCCCCCGCGCCGCAAGCTCACCCGGCGGGCGCTGCGAGCGAATTCCTGACCTTATGGCCAGATTTTTGCTTCCTCCCTGGCAACGTCCCGATGAGCGATGATCATGTCCACATCTTCCCTTCCCACGCGGCTTGCGCTGCGCGGCATTACCAAGCGCTACCCCGGAACCGTCGCCAACGATGGCATCGACCTGGCCATCGCCCCTGGCGAAATACATGCACTGCTCGGCGAGAACGGCGCCGGCAAGAGCACGCTGATGAAGATCATCTTCGGCGTGGTTCAGCCCGATGCCGGTCGCATCGTCTGGGAAGGACAGCCGGTGGTCATGCGCGACCCGGCCCAGGCGCGCGAACGCGGCATCGGCATGGTGTTCCAGCATTTTTCGCTGTTCGAAACGCTGTCCGTGGCGGAGAACATTGCCCTCGCGCTAGGCGCGGGCGCTGGTACGCCAAAGCAACTGGAGCCGAGAATTCGTGAGGTTTCTCAGCGCTACGGCATGCCACTGGAGCCGCAGCGCCTGGTGCACAGCCTGTCCATCGGCGAGCGCCAGCGCGTGGAGATCGTGCGCTGCCTGATGCAGGACATCCGCCTGCTGATCCTGGACGAGCCGACCTCGGTGCTGACTCCGCAGGAAGCCGATGAGCTGTTCGTGGTGCTGCGGCGTCTGGCCGCCGAGGGCTGCAGTGTGCTGTTCATCAGCCACAAGCTGAACGAAGTGCGCGCCCTCTGCCAGAAGGCCACGGTGCTGCGCGCGGGCAAGGTGTCCGGTACCTGCGTGCCAAGCCAGTGCAGCGACCTGGATCTGGCGCGGTTGATGGTGGGCGACGCCGAGGGTCTGGAAGCGAAGTACCGCAAGGCCGAAGGCCGCGCGGCCTTTCTACAGGTGGAGGGATTGTCCTGGCGAAATGTCGATCCCTTTGGCGTTTCGCTCAAGGACCTGAGCCTGGACGTACGTGCCGGCGAAATCGTCGGCATCGCCGGGGTCGCCGGCAACGGCCAGGACGAATTGCTCGCGCTGCTGTCCGGCGAGCGCACCCTGCAGGGGCGCGATGCCGAACGCATCCGCTTTCTTGGCGAGCCGGTGGCGCACCTGCGCCCGGATGCACGCCGCCGCCAGGGACTGGCGTTCGTGCCCGCCGAGCGTCTTGGCCACGGCGCGGTGCCCGGCATGAGCCTGGCCGATAACGGTCTGCTCACCGCCTTCCAGCAGCGGGGCATGCTCCGGCACGGGCTGATCCAGCGCACGCGCGTGCAGAAATTCGCGGCAAAGGTGATCCAGCGCTTCGCGGTGAAGACGCCGGACAGCGCGGCCGCGGCGGCGAGCCTCTCCGGCGGCAATTTGCAGAAATTCATCCTCGGCCGCGAGATTCTTCAGCAGCCCCGGCTGCTGGTGGCGGCGCACCCGACCTGGGGCGTGGATGTCGGCGCCGCGGCAGCCATCCACCGCGCGCTGATCGAGCTGCGCGACGCGGGCGCGGCGATTCTGGTGATTTCCGAAGACCTGGACGAGCTGTTCCAGATCAGCGACCGCCTCGCCGCGCTCTGCGACGGCCGTCTCTCGCCGCAACACCGGACTGAAGCCTGCGCCCCTAGCGACGTCGGCCGCTGGATGGCCGGCCAGTTCGACCAACCCTCCCTGTCCACCGCTGCCTGACGAGCCCTCGCCATGCTGTTCACATTGCAACCACGCGGGGCCGAATCCCGCGCCATGCTCTGGCTCTCGCCAGTGTTCGCCGCGCTGCTGACCCTGTTCAGCGGCGCCCTGCTGTTCGCCCTGCTTGGCCATCCGCCGCTGCAGACACTGAAGGTGCTGCTGATCGATCCGGTCAGCGACCTCTACGGGCTGTCCGAGCTGCTGGTCAAGGCCTTGCCGATTCTGCTCTGCGCCCTGGGGCTGGCGGTGGTCTATCGCGCCCGCATCTGGAACATCGGCGCCGAGGGCCAGCTGCTGATCGGCGCGCTGGCCGGCAGTGCGCTGGCGGTCAACTTCATCGACTGGGATTCCCGCCTGGCGCTGCTGTTGACGTTGGGCGCGGGCGTTCTCGGCGGCGCCGCCTGGGCCGGCCTCTGCGCCTGGCTGAAGACGGCCTTCAACGCCAATGAAATTCTCACCAGCATCATGCTCAACTACATCGCGCTGAATCTGCTGCTGTTCGCGGTGCATGGTCCGCTAAAGGACCCGGACGGCTTCAACTTTCCCGAGTCGGCGATGTTCGGCGACGCCTCCCGCCTGCCGGAGCTGATCGACGGCCTGCGCGTGCACGCCGGTTTCTGGTTCGCACTGCTGGCACTGGTGGCCGTCTGGGTACTGCTGCAGCGAAGCTTTCTCGGCTTCCAGATCAAGGTGCTCGGACTCGATCGAAGGGCCGCCGGCCTCGTCGGGTTCCGCGAGCGTCGGCTGATCTGGCTCGCGCTGCTGATCAGTGGCGGCCTGGCCGGGCTCGCCGGCGTGGCGGAAGTCACCGGCCCCATCGGCCAATTGGTGCCGCAAGTCTCGCCGGGCTATGGCTACGCGGCGATCACCGTGGCCTTCCTCGGTCGCCTCCACCCGCTCGGCATCGTCTTCGCCAGCCTGCTGATGGCGCTGCTCTACCTGGGCGGCGAAAACGCCCAGATGGCCGCCAACCTGCCGCAGTCCATCACTCAGCTGTTCCAGGGCATGGTGCTGTTCTTCCTGCTGGCCTGCGACGTGCTGATTCTTTATCGGCCGCGCATCGCGCGGAGCCTGAAGCGGAAAGCTGGAAGCTTGAAGTCGGTGACGCAGCCATGACCTCCACTTCCGCTTTTTCTTCCGGCTTCCAGCTTCTGGCTTCCAGCTAAGGACTTCCCATGGACCTCGATCTGTTAACCAACATCCTCTACGCCATGATCCGCACCGGTACACCGCTGCTGCTGGTCGCGCTCGGTGAGCTGGTCTGCGAGAAGACCGGCGTACTCAACCTCGGCCAGGAGGGGATGATGCTGTTCGGCGCGGTGATCGGCTTCATCGTCGCCTACGCCACCGGCAATCTCTGGCTGGGCGTGCTGCTGGCCTGTCTGGCCGGGGTGCTGCTGTCATTGCTGTTCGCCTTTGTCGCCCTCGGCCTGGCGGCCAATCAAGTGGCCACCGGCCTGGCGCTAACCATCTTCGGCGTTGGCCTGTCGTCCTTCGTCGGCGCCAGCTGGGTCGGCAAGCCGCTGGCCGGATTCGAGCCGGTCGCCATCCCGCTGTTGGCCGAGATCCCGCTGATCGGCCGCATGCTGTTCGCCCAGGATCTGCTGGTCTATCTGTCGTTCGCGCTGTTCGCGGGGATCGCCTGGGTGCTGCTGAAAAGCCGCATCGGCCTGATCATCCAGGCCGTCGGCGAGAACCCTGACGCGGCCAGCGCCATTGGCCTGCCGGTGTTGCGCGTGCGCACCCTGGCGGTGATGTTCGGCGGCGCCATGGCCGGCCTCGCCGGCGGCTACCTGTCGCTGGCCTACACGCCCATGTGGGCCGAGAACATGACCGCCGGACGCGGCTGGATCGCCCTGGCGCTGGTGGTGTTCGCCAGCTGGCGGGTTGGCCGGGTGCTGCTCGGCGCCTACCTGTTCGGTCTCGCCAGCATCCTGCATCTGGTGGTCCAGGGCATTGGTCTGGCAATCCCGGGCAACCTGCTGGCGATGCTGCCCTACGTCGCGACGATCCTGGTGCTGGTGTTGCTGTCGCGCGATGCCATCCGCACCCGGCTGTTCGCGCCGGTGTCGCTGAGTCAGCCGTGGAAAGCCGGGCATTGAATGCACTGCCGCAGGGCATTCACAGCGAGACGCGCACCAGTTGCGCACCCGCTGCGACAGGCAAACGGCCGGCGTTCCCAGATTTAGCGCGACCTCCGAGGGGAACTGTCCATTTGGTCAGCTTTTTGCACTTGGCAACGGTAGCCATACGGCTTTTCGCATCACGACAACAGGAGCGTCACCCATGCAAGCCAAGATAAGAAAACCCCTGCTGCGTACCCTCGCCGCAGCCATCGGCCTTAGCACCGCCTTCTGCGTCTCGGCGGCCGATCCGCTGAAGATCGGCTTCGTCTACATCGGCCCGATCGGCGATCACGGCTGGACTTACCAGCACGAACAGGGACGCAAGTACCTGGAAGAGAAGCTCGGCGACAAGGTCCAGACCAGCTTCGTCGAGAACGTCGCGGAAGGCGCCGACTCCGAACGGGTGATCCGCAACATGGCCAAGGGCGGCTATGACCTGGTGTTCACCACCTCCTTCGGCTACATGAACCCCACGATCAAGGTCGCCAAGCAATTCCCCGATGTCACCTTCGAGCATGCCACCGGCTACAAGCAGGCCGATAACGTCGGCACCTACCTTTCCCGCTCGTACGAAGGCCGCTACGTCGGCGGCTTCCTTGCCGCGAAGATGACCAAAACGAAGAAGGTCGGTTACATCGCCTCCTTCCCGATTCCGGAAGTCATTCGCGACATCAATGCGATCCAGCTGGCCCTGGATAAGTACAACCCGGGCACCGAGATCAAGGTCGTCTGGGTCAATACCTGGTTCGATCCGGGCAAGGAAGCCGACGCCGCCAACGCGCTGATCGATCAGGGTGTCGACGTGGTCTTCCAGCACACCGATAGCCCAGCACCCATCCAGGCCGCCGAGCGCCGCGGGGCCTACTCCGTCGGTTACGCCTCGGACATGCAGCACTTCGGCCCCAAGGCCGTGCTGACTTCCATTGTCAACGACTGGGGTCCTCACTATGTGAAGGCCGCTGAAGCGGTCGCCGCCGGCACCTGGAAGCCGGAAGATTTCTGGGGCGGCCTCGCCGAGGAGAGCATCAGCCTGCCGATCAGCGACCTGGTCCCCGCTGACGTGAAGAGAGAAGCCGAGGAAATCATCGCCAGCATTCGCAGCGGTGCCTTCCATCCTTTTACCGGCCCGATCAAGGACCAATCCGGCCAGGTGCGCATCGCCGACGGCCAGACCGCAACCACCAAGGACCTGGCATCGATGAACTTCTACGTCGAAGGCGTGAAGGCCGAGCTGCCGAAGTAAAACGAGAAGCCGCTGGAGGCTGAAGGCTCCAGGCTGAACGAGGCGGTCTTTCGTTCAGCCTTCAGCTTCCAGCGCCGGTATCGAAACGCACACGCACGAGTCTGCAGAATGACTACCCTTCCCATCATCGACATTTCCCCGCTCTACACTGCCGACGAGGCTGCGCATCTCGGGGTCGCCCGGCAGATCGACCGCGCATGCCGCGAGTGGGGGTTCTTCTATATCGAAGGCCATCCCATCGGCGCAGAGCGCATCGCCCAGCTGAGCGATCATGCCCAGCGCTTCTTCGCTCTGCCTGACGAGCAGAAGCTCGACATCGACATCACCCGCAGCCCGCATCATCGCGGCTACGGTGCCATTGCCACCGAGCAGTTGGACCCGAATCAGCCGTGCGACCTCAAGGAAACCTTCGACATGGGGTTTCACATGAGCGCCGAGCATCCGGACGTGCTCGCCGGCAGATCCCTGCGCGGTCCCAATCGGCACCCGGCACAGATTCCCGGCTGGGCCACGCTGATGGAAGATCACTACCGCGACATGCACGAACTGGCCGGCACCTTGCTGCGCGCCATCGCGCTTGCCCTGGGCATCGAGCGGAGCTTTTTCGACAAGCGCTTCGTCGAACCGATCAGCGTGTTCCGCATGATCCATTATCCGCCGCGGCTCACCGCCACTCGGCCCGATCAACAGGGCGCCGGCGCCCATACCGACTACGGCTGCATCACCCTGCTTTATCAGGACCAGGCCGGCGGCCTGCAGGTGCAGAGCGTCAACGGCGACTGGATCGACGCGCCACCGATCGAGGGCACCTACGTGGTCAACATCGGCGACATGATGGCGCGCTGGAGCAACGACCGCTACAAATCCACCCCGCATCGAGTGCTCAGCCCGCTGGGCGTGGATCGTTACTCGATGCCATTCTTCGCCGAGCCGCATCCAGACACGACGATCAGTTGCCTACCCGGCTGTCACGATGCGGACAACCCACCGAAATACCCGGCAACCACCTGCGAGGCCTATATGTTGTCGCGCTTCGCCGACACCTATGCCTACCGCCGCGAAGCCGACGCCAACACGGCCTGAACAGGCATTACTGCAAACACGAGGTAACCCGGCGCATTCATAGAATTCTGCCGGCAGGCGCGCCTGTCAGGCGATTTGTCTTTCAGTCAGCAATTTCTTGACCGAAAAGTCAGATAAGGATAATTTCCACGCCAGAGCCCAGAACAAAAATCCCCGGAGGCCCTCTTTGATCCAGTTCCTACTCAATCGAGAACTGCGCCGTGAGCAGACACTCGATCCGAATACCACCGTACTTGAATACCTTCGCGAATACCGCGGCAAGTCCGGTACGAAAGAAGGCTGTGCTTCCGGTGACTGCGGTGCCTGTACCGTCGTTGTCGGTGAGCTGGACGGCGACCGGCTGCGCTATCGCACGCTCAACTCCTGTCTGACCTTCGTTTCCGCCCTGCATGGCAAGCAACTGATCGTCGTCGAAGACCTGAAGGATCAAGGCCAGCTGCACAGCGTCCAGCAGGCGATGGTCGATTGCCACGGTTCGCAATGCGGCTTCTGCACGCCGGGCTTCGTAATGAGCCTGTTTGCCCTGCAGAAGAATCGGGCTGCGATCAGTCGCGCCGCGTCAGGTGCCGTCAATGAATACGATCCGGCCCAGACTCACGAAGCACTGGCCGGCAATCTCTGCCGCTGTACCGGCTATCGCCCGATTCTCGAAGCGGCCGAACAAGCCTGCCGCGGCAAGCAGCCGGACCAGTTCGACGCGCGCGAAGCCGAAACCATCGCCCAGCTGAAAGCCATCGAACCGCGCGAAACCGCCGAGCTAAACAGCGGCGATAAGCGCTGCCTGTCGCCGCTCACAGTAAGTGATCTAGCCGATATCTACAGCGCCAACCCTGATGCCCGCCTGCTCGCTGGCGGCACCGATCTGGCGCTGGAAGTCACTCAGTTCCACCGCGAACTGCCGGTGATGATCTACGTCGGGCACATCGCCGAGATGAAGAAAGTCGAAGTCACAGACAGCAGCATCGAAATCGGTGCCGCTGCCGCGCTGACCGATTGCTACGAAGCGCTGGCTAACGAGTACCCGGATTTCGGTGAACTGCTGCACCGCTTTGCCTCACTGCAGATCCGCAACCAAGGCACTCTGGGTGGCAATATCGGCAACGCCTCGCCCATCGGCGACTCGCCGCCGCTGCTGATCGCTCTCGGCGCCCAGGTGGTACTGCGCAAGGGTGGCAACAGCCGCACCCTGCCGCTGCAGGATTACTTCATCGACTACAAGGTCACCGCCCGCGAGCAAGGCGAGTTCATCGAGAAGATCATCGTGCCGCGCGCCCGGCCGGAGCAGATATTCCGCGCCTACAAGGTGTCCAAACGACTGGACGATGATATTTCCGCAGTGTGCGCGGCGTTCGATATACGTGTCGAGAATGGCGTGATCGCCGACGCACGGATCGCCTTCGGCGGCATGGCGGCGATCCCGAAGCGGGCCGCTGCCTGCGAGACCGTGCTGAATGGTGCGTCCTTCACCATCGAGACGGCCGAGCGCGCCTGCGAAGCCCTGGCCCAGGACTTCACGCCACTGACCGACTTCCGCGCCAGCCGCGAATACCGTCTGCTCGTCGCACAGAACCTGCTGCGCAAGTGCTTCCTGGAACAGCACGCACCGAAAACCGAAACGAGGGTGACCGCTTATGTCTAACCACAGCCTTGCCAAGACCCAGGAAGAGATCGCCGCCCTGTTCAAGCAGGACCTGGTCACCGGCGTCGGTCGGAGCGTCAAGCACGACAGCGCGGACAAGCACGTTTCCGGTGAAGCGGTATATGTCGACGACCGCCTGGAATTCCCCAATCAGCTGCACGTCTATGCACGCATGAGCGATCGCGCTCATGCCCGCATCGTCAGCATCGATACCTCGCCTTGCTACCAGATTCCCGGTGTGGCCATCGCCATTACCGCCGAAGATGTGCCCGGTCAGCTGGACATCGGCCCGGTAGTCGCTGGCGACCCGCTGCTGGCGGACAGCAAGGTCGAGTACATCGGCCAGCCGGTGATCGCCGTCGCCGCCGACAGCCTGGAAACCGCGCGCAAGGCTGCCATGGCCGCGATCATCGAATACGAAGATCTGGAGCCGGTGCTCGATGTGGTCGACGCGCTGCGCAAGAAGCATTTCGTGCTCGACAGCCACACCCACAAGCGCGGCGATTCCGCCAGCGCGCTGGCTGCCGCGCCACGTCGCCTGCAGGGCACACTGCACATCGGTGGCCAGGAACACTTTTACCTGGAGACGCAGATTTCCTCGGTGATGCCCACCGAAGACGGCGGCATGATCGTATACACCTCGACGCAGAACCCCACCGAGGTGCAAAAGCTGGTGGCCGAAGTCCTTGGCGTATCGATGAACAAGATCGTCATCGACATGCGCCGCATGGGCGGCGGCTTCGGCGGCAAGGAAACCCAAGCCTCGATGCCGGCCTGCATGTGCGCGGTGATCGCCCACCTGACCGGTCGCCCGACCAAGATGCGCCTGCCACGCATGGAAGACATGACCATGACCGGCAAGCGTCACCCCTTCTACGTCGAATACGACGTGGGCTTCGATGACGATGGCTTACTACGTGGCATCCAGATCGACCTGGCCGGCAACTGCGGCTATTCGCCGGACCTGTCGGGCTCCATCGTCGACCGCGCCATGTTCCACTCCGACAACGCCTATTACCTGGGCGATGCCACGATCCACGGTCATCGCTGCAAGACCAACCTGGCCTCCAACACTGCCTACCGCGGCTTCGGCGGCCCACAGGGCATGGTCGCCATCGAGGAAATCATGGACGCCGTCGCGCGTCACCTCGGCAAGGACCCGCTGGACGTGCGCAAGCGCAACTACTATGGCAAGACCGAGCGCAACGTCACGCCGTACTACCAGACCGTCGAGCACAACATGCTCCAGGAGATGACCGCCGAGCTTGAGGCAAGCAGCGAATACGCCAAGCGCCGCGAGGAAATCCGCGCGTTCAACGCCAAAAGTCCGGTCCTGAAGAAGGGCCTGTCGTTGACGCCGGTGAAATTCGGCATCAGCTTCACCGCCACCTTTCTCAACCAGGCCGGCGCGCTGGTGCACGTCTACACCGATGGCAGCATCCACCTGAACCACGGCGGCACCGAGATGGGCCAGGGGCTGAACATCAAGGTCGCGCAGGTCGTGGCCGAGGTGTTCCAGGTCGATATCGATCGTATCCAGATCACCGCCACCAACACCGACAAGGTGCCCAACACCTCGCCGACCGCCGCCTCCAGCGGTGCCGACCTCAACGGCAAGGCCGCGCAGAACGCCGCGCTGATCATCAAGCAGCGTCTGGTCGAATTCGCAGCACGGCACTACAAGGTCACCGAGGAAGATGTCGAATTCAAGAACGGCCAGGTGCGTATCCGCGACCAGTTCGTATCGTTCGAAGAGCTGATCCAGCAGGCCTACTTCGGCCAGGTGTCGCTTTCCTCGACGGGCTTCTACCGCACGCCGAAGATCTTCTACGACCGCGACCAGGCGCGTGGACGGCCGTTCTACTACTTCGCCTACGGCGCCGCCTGCTCGGAAGTGATCGTCGATACCCTGACCGGTGAGTACCGCATGCTGCGCAGCGATATCCTGCACGACGTCGGCGCCTCGCTGAACCCGGCCATCGACATCGGCCAGGTGGAAGGCGGCTTCGTCCAGGGCATGGGCTGGCTGACCATGGAAGAACTGGTGTGGAACGACAAGGGCAAGCTGATGACCAGCGGCCCGGCCAGTTACAAGGTGCCGGCAGTGGCCGACATGCCGCTGGATCTGCGGGTCAAGCTGGTGGAAAACCGCAAGAACCCCGAGGACACGGTGTTCCATTCCAAGGCCGTTGGCGAGCCGCCGTTCATGCTCGGCATCTCGGTCTGGTGCGCGATCAAGGATGCCGTGGCCAGCCTGGCCGACTACAAGGCACAGCCGAAGATCGACGCGCCGGCCACGCCGGAGCGGGTGCTCTGGGGCGTCGAGCAGATGCGCAAGCTCAAGCAGCAGGCAGCGTCCATATCCGAACCCGCAGTGGAAACCGCGCACTGACCTGTAGGAGCGAGGGGGACGCCCAGTGCTTGCTCGCGAAGCTTTTTGACGTAACGCCGAAGCAGTTGGCGAGCGCATTTTCGCGAGCAAGCTCGCTCCTACAATAAGTCGCAGCATGATCGTTTGGTGGAAGACGCTTTGCGGCCTTCCACCCGGACAACGAAGGACAGAACCATGAGCAACACGGTCTGGATCGAAGCACTCGCCGACTTGCAGCAACGCGGCGAACCCTGCGTGTTGGTGACCATCATCGAGGAGCGCGGCTCGACGCCGCGCAATGCCGGCTCGAAGATGGTAGTCAGCCGCGAGCGCCTGTACGACACCATCGGCGGCGGTCATTTGGAATACAAGGCCCAGAAGATCGCCCGCGAAATGCTGGAAAACCGCGTGCGTGACACCCGTCTGGAGCGCTTCTCTCTCGGCGCCAGCCTCGGGCAGTGCTGCGGCGGTGCCACGGTGCTGCTGTTCGAGCCCATGGGCCAACCGCAGGCGCACATCGCCGTGTTCGGCGCCGGCCACGTCGGCCGTGCGTTGGTGCCGCTGCTGGCCAGCCTGCCGTGCAAGGTGCGCTGGATCGATTCGCGCGATAACGAATTCCCCGCGCAGATTCCCGCCGGCGTGGAAAAGGTCGTCAATGACGAAGTGGTCGACGAGGTGGAGCACATGCCCGCCGGCAGCTACTTCATCGTTATGACGCACAATCACCAGCTGGATCTCGAGCTGACCGCGGCGATCCTCGAGCGCAACGATTTTACCTACTACGGTCTGATCGGCTCGAAGAGCAAGCGAGCCAAGTTCGAGCACCGCCTGCGCGACCGCGGCTTCCAGCCCGAAACCGTCCAGCGCATGCGTTGCCCGATGGGCATCGCCGAGGTGAAAGGCAAGCTGCCGGTGGAGATCGCTGTCTCCATCGCAGGCGAAGTAATCGCCACTTACAACGCCCATTTTGGTGACAAAAGCGGCGAAAAGAGCGTAGACGGCGAAAAGCCCGTACCGATGCTAGTGCCCGCGTCACGCCGGGGCTGACCGTAGGGTGCGCTCCGCACACCGATCAATACCACCGTCACGGTGCGCGCAGCGCACCCTACAAAATATCCTGTACCGAGAATTGTCATGTCCCGCAAAGCCTACCGTGCCGCCCTACTCCACGCTCTCGCCGACCCGCGCGAGGTGGACATCGAATCTTCCTACGAATATTTCGAAGATGGCCTGTTGGTCGTCGAGGACGGCAAGGTCGCGCGTATCGGCGCGGCTGCCGACCTGCTGTCCACCCTGCCGACCGGCACCGAGGTGATCGAATATCAGGATGCGCTGATCACCCCCGGCTTCATCGACACCCATATTCATTACCCACAGACCGGCATGATCGCGTCCTATGGCGAACAGCTGCTGGACTGGCTCAACACCTATACCTTCCCAACCGAACGCGCCTTCTCCGACAAGGCTCACGCCAGCGAAGTCGCCGAGATGTTCCTGAGCGAACTGCTGCGCAACGGCACCACCACGGCGCTGGTGTTCGGCAGCGTGCACAAGGAATCGGTGGATGCTTTCTTCGAGGCTTGTGAAAAGCGCAACCTACGAATGGTCGCCGGCAAGGTACTGATGGACCGCAACGCACCGGACTACCTCACCGACACTGCCGAATCCGGCTACGCCGACAGCAAAGAACTGATCGAACGCTGGCACGGCAAAGGCCGCCTGCATTACGCCGTCACGCCACGCTTCGCGCCGACCAGCACACCGGAGCAACTGGCGCTAGCCGGCAAGCTGTTCAAGGAATACCCGGAGCTGTACATGCACACCCACCTGTCCGAGAACCGCAAGGAGATCGAATGGGTGCGCGAGCTGTTCCCAGAGCGCAAGGGCTACCTGGACGTCTACGACCATCACGGCCTGATCGGCGCGCGCTCGGTGTTCGCCCACGGCGTGCACCTGTGCGATGACGAATGTCGGCGCCTGGGCGAAACCGGCTCGGCGGTGGCCTTCTGCCCGACCTCCAACTTGTTCCTGGGCAGCGGCCTGTTCGATCTGGAGAAAGTGGAAGGCTTTGGCGTGCGCGTGGGCCTGGGTACCGACGTCGGCGCCGGGACCAGCTTCTCCCAACTGCAATCGCTGAACGAGGCCTACAAGGTCATGCAGTTGCAGGGCAAGAAACTGGACCCGTTCAAGTCACTGTATCTCGCCACCCTGGGCGGTGCCCGCGCGCTCTATCTGGACGACCGGATCGGCAACCTGCAACCGGGCAAGGATGCGGACTTCGTGGTGCTGGATTACAAGGCCACGCCGCTGATCGAGTACCGCCTGAACCAGGCACGCAGTTTGGAAGAGCGGCTCTTCGCCCTGATGATCCTCGGCGACGACCGCGCTGTGAAGGAAACCTACGCCGCTGGCGTTTCGGTGCACAAGAAAGCGTAAAGACGATAGAAACTCTGGAGGCTGGAGGAGAAAAGCGCTACGCCGTAGGGCCTGCTTTTCGTCCAGCCTTCGCGCTTTCGCGGATTTTCCCGCCTTCTCCAGCAATCCAGGGTGGGACGGGCGGCGTTCCGGTTCAGCCCACCAAGAACTATTCTGCTGGTGGGCTAAAGCCCACCCTACTTATTCACGCTGGCATCCGACGACCGCGCTGTGAAGCTGAGTCAGCACCGTAGGGTGCGCTCCGCGCACCTTTGGCTTTGAATAAGCCGTTCCAGCCTCAGCGTCTTTTTCGACTTTCCCACTTCCCCAGGATGGCAGGTGGGCCGGGCGGCGTTCCGCTTCAGCCCACCAAGGGCTAACTTACTGGTGGGCTAGCTCACCCTACGTATGTACGACGACAGCGCTGTGAAATTGGGTTCAGCGCTTTTTTGCGGCTTTCCCGGCCTTTCCTAAGATGTGCGAAAACACCGCATGCAGATCATCCGAGGCGCTGTCTTCGTCAAGATTGAGCTTGCTGTCGATATGATCCATGTGGTGCAGCATCAGGCTCACCGCCTTCTCGCTGTCGCGAGCGGCAATGGCGTCGATCAGTTGGTTGTGTTCGTCGTACGAGCAATGCGAGCGATTGCCACTTTCGTACTGGGCGATGATCAGCGAGGTCTGGGACACCAGGCTGCGCTGAAAGCTCACCAGCGGGGCATTCTTCGCCGCCTCTGCCAGTTTCAAGTGAAACTCGCCCGAGAGTCGAATACCGGCGCCACGGTCACCACGAGCGAAGCAATCCTGCTCATCGAGCACCATCTGTCGCAATTCGGCGAGTTGTTCGTCAGTAGCATGCTGTACCGCCAGCTCGGTGATTGCCCGCTCCACCAGGCGCCGCGCGAAGAAGATCTGCCGGGCCTCCTCGACGCTCGGACTGGCGACCACCGCGCCGCGGTTCGGGCGCAGCAGCACAACCCCTTCATGAGCCAGCCGCGACAGCGCGCGCCGGATGATGGTGCGACTCACGCCAAAAATTTCCCCCAGCGCTTCTTCGCTGAGCTTGGTGCCCGGTGCCAGCCGTTGTTCGAGAATAGCGTCGAAAATATGAGCGTAAACGATGTCGTCCTGGGTTCCGGTCCGGGCCTTGCCATTTCGTGTCGGCTTTTTCAGAGGCTGCAGCTGTTCGTTCATGGTGACTCGCGTCAGAAATTTCGGCAGACCGAACTTTACTGCCTTCGGGACGTTGCTGGCAGTAGTCAGATAGTCAAACAGGCAAATAAATAGCTATTTATTGTGCACAATCAAGAAGAAACATCGCCTCTTGGGAAGTCCCCTCTGCCAGCAGCAAAGTCGCCGCACGGCTGAGAAGAATTCTGCAGCGACGATTAACAGGCGGAAATTCTGCAAATCGAGTTGCAATTCTTGTATACAAAAGCATAATCGCGTCAAGCCTTCCTGACCTCTCGGTCAAAAAAACCGAACAGGACGAGCCTAACCATCACCTGCCCTCGAGAGTACCGCGCTCTGGGTGATAGACAACAAGAACGATGAGGAACACCTTGTGGACACCACCAAGCAGGAACAGCAGACCGCCGCGCTGCAACCAAACAACCCCGGCTGGCTCGACCGATTCTTCAAACTCAGCGAACACCGCACCAGCGTCAAAACGGAACTGCTCGCTGGCCTGACGACCTTCGTCACCATGGCCTACATCATCTTCGTCAACCCGAACATCATGGCGGCTGCGGGCATCGACCACGGCGCGGCGTTCGTCGCAACCTGTGTCGGTGCCGCATTGGGCTGCATGCTCATGGGTCTCTATGCCAACTGGCCGGTGGGTCTCGCGCCGGGTATGGGCCTGAACGCGTTCTTCACCTACACGGTGGTCGGCGAGATGGGCTACAGCTGGGAAATTGCGCTGGGAGCGGTTTTCCTGTCAGGCATTCTGTTCATGATCATGAGCCTGTCACGGCTACGCGAATGGCTGCTCAACAGCATTCCGATGAGCCTGCGCTTCGCCATGGGCGCCGGGGTCGGGCTGTTCCTCGGTCTGATCGGCCTGAAGACCGCCGGTATCGTCGTCGACAACCCTGCCACGCTGCTGACCATGGGGTCGTTCGGCGAACCCAACGCCTTGCTGGCAGCGATCTGTTTCCTGATGATCGCCGTGCTCAGTCATCGCAATGTGTTCGGCGCAATCCTGGTCAGCATGCTCGTAGTCACCGGCATCGGCCTGGCCATGGGTCTGGTGGAATACAACGGGCTGGTGTCGATGCCGCCGAGCCTGGCGCCGACCTTCCTGGCGATGGACGTCGCCGGTGCCTTCAACGTGGCGATGATCAGCGTCATTCTGGCGTTCCTGTTCGTCAATATGTTCGACACCGCCGGCACGCTGATGGGCGTCGCACATCGGGCGAACCTGGTCGACGACGACGGTCAGATCCAGAACCTCTCCCGCGCGCTGAAAGCCGACAGTACCTCCAGCGTCGCCGGGGCCTTTGTCGGCTGCCCGCCGGTCACAAGCTACGTGGAGAGCGCTGCGGGTGTGGCGGCCGGTGGCCGCACCGGTCTGACCGCAATCACTGTTGGCGTGCTGTTCCTCGCGGCCATGTTCTTCGCCCCGCTGGCCGGCATGATTCCCGCCTACGCCACTGCCGGCGCGCTGATTTACGTAGCGATGCTGATGATGAGTGGTATGGCGCACATCGACTGGAAGGACCACACCGATACCATCCCGGCGATCGTGACCGTGGTGATGATGCCGTTGACCTTCTCCATCGCCAACGGCATCGCCCTGGGCTTTCTGACCTACGCCACGCTGAAGATCCTGACTGGCCAGCGGGACAAGGTGTCGATCAGCCTGTATGTACTTTGCGTGATCTTCATCGCCAAGTTCGCCTTCCTCTAAGCCTGGCGAATCGAGCGGCCCCATCGCTTCGGCGGTGGGGCTTTTTATGTTTTGGCTGCGCCAAGCGCTCTTGCTCTGGCAGCTCTTCGGCTTGGGCGCCAAGTTAGTCTGTTCTTCGCCGCCGTTCTGCGGCAGCTTCTCAGCGCCGACCTGCCCATCGCTCCGCAGCTGCCAGCATGATCTGTAGCCGTGCCGGATCTATGCTGCGAGCCGGTGTACAGCCTCGGCGCGCTATCGCGTACTGCTAAGACCAGGCCTTTCAACCGCACCAAACCGCCTTGTTCGGTGGATATCGGACGGCATCGCTGCTTGCCCCTAACCACTCCGCTGCGTGCGGGTTGTGCTCTAGCCTTGCTGTTCGCGAGCAAGCTCGCTCCTATACGATCCTAAGCTCCATGCTCTGTCTGTAGGAGCGAGCTTGCTCGCGAACAGCAAGGCGAGTTCACCTGCACAGGCCCTTTCCTAAGCCCAAAAAAAACCCGCCATAGAGGCGGGGCGAAGACTCAAAGAGAGTCAAGTTTTACGCATGGGAGCGCGTACTGCCGCTCAGCTACCGCGATAAGTAGAGTAGCTGTACGGAGAAATCAGCAGCGGCACGTGGTAATGATCCTGCTCGGCGCTGATGCCGAAGCGCAGCACGACCACGTCCAGAAACGCCGGCTCGGGCAGTTGCACGCCACGACCGCGATAGTAATCGCCGGCACTGAACTGCAGCTGGTAAACGCCGGAACGGTAGTCGTCCCCTTCCAGCAATGGTGAATCGCAACGGCCATCGGCATTGGTCTGGCGCGTGGTGATCAGCTCGAGGCGCTCGCCTTCAACCCGATAGAGTTCGATGCGGATGTCGCTGCCGGGGCAGCCGTGCGCGGCATCCAGTACATGAGTAGTCAAACGTCCCATAGATTCTGGCATCGCGGATAAACCGCTAATGCCCGCCTCCTCTTGTGATTGGTGTGGACTGGGTTCGAGCATAGCATGCGTACAGGCTTTTGAAAGACAGTTTCAATAAAAATTGTACACAATCTAAAACCTTTTCATCTTACCTACCACCCTGCCCGTTGCAGACGCCCTATCCAGAGCGTACGTCCTTGAAGGACGAGCGTGGCAATCGCTACCACCGAACGGCGCGCGAGAAAATTTAAAGATTGGTGATTTACAAACTGCAAAACGTTTTGTATACAATTGATCCATGACGGTCGTACAGCAATTCACGGTGGCGACCCGTATTCAAATAAGGAATAACAAGTGAGCGCCGACTACCCTCGTGACCTTATCGGCTATGCCGAAAACCCACCCCATCCGCAATGGCCGGGCAATGCCCGCATCGCCCTGTCCTTCGTGCTCAATTACGAAGAAGGCGGCGAGCGCTGCGTATTGCATGGTGACAAGGAGTCCGAAGCCTTTCTTTCCGAGATGGTTTCTGCCCAGCCGTTCCAGGGCGTGCGTCACATGAGCATGGAGTCGCTCTACGAATACGGCAGCCGCGCCGGTGTCTGGCGTCTGCTCAAGCTGTTCCGCAAACACGATATTCCGCTGACCATTTTTGCCGTGGCCATGGCCGCGCAACGGCATCCGGACGTGATCAAGGCGATGGTCGCCGATGGCCACGAGATCTGCAGCCACGGCTATCGCTGGATCGACTATCAGTACATGGACGAGGCCGAAGAGCGCGAGCATATGCTCGAGGCCATCCGCATCCTGACCGATATCACCGGTGAACGTCCGCTGGGCTGGTACACCGGCCGCACCGGCCCGAACACACGCCGTCTGGTACGCGAGGAAGGCGGTTTCCTCTATGACTGCGACACCTACGACGACGATCTGCCCTACTGGGACCCCGAATCCACTCCGGACAAGCCGCATCTGGTGATCCCCTACACGCTGGACACCAACGACATGCGCTTCACCCAGGTGCAGGGCTTCAACACCGGCGACGACTTCTTCAAGTACCTGAAGGATGCCTTCGATGTGCTCTATGCCGAAGGCACCGAGGGCGCGCCCAAGATGCTGTCCATCGGGATGCACTGTCGCCTGCTGGGTCGCCCGGCACGTCTGGCCGCACTGCAGCGCTTCGTCGAGTACGCCAAGAGTCACGAGCAGGTATGGTTCGCCCGCCGTGTCGATATCGCACGCCACTGGCACGCCACTCACCCTTTGAAACAGGAACCCGCCGCATGAGCCGTTTTCAGACATTGCAGCCTTCCAGCCTCGACCGTGACGCATTTGTCGCTGCCTTCGCCGACATCTACGAGCACTCGCCGTGGGTCGCGGAGCAGGCTTATGACAAGGGTGTCGATGCCAGTCTCGACGACATCGAGACGCTGCATGCACGCATGGCCGACATTCTCCTGAGCGCGCCGCGTGAAACGCAGCTGGCGTTGATCAACGCGCACCCGGATCTGGCCGGCAAGGCCGCCGTGCGTGGCGAGCTGACAGCCTCCAGCACCTCGGAGCAGGCCGGCGCCGGCATCCATGAATGCACCGCCGAGGAATTCGCACGCTTCACCGAGCTGAACGAGGCCTACAAGGACAAGTTCGGTTTCATCTTCATCATGGCGGTCAAGGGCAGCAACCGGCACCAGATCCTGGCGGCGTTCGAGGAACGTCTGCACAACACCCCGGAGCAGGAATTCGACCGGGCAGTGAGCGAGATCAACAAGATCGCGCTGTTCCGTCTGCAGACGATGTGAGCAAAGCGTCGGAGGCGAAACCATTGGCTTCGCGGCAAGCCGCCGCGTAGCCAAGCAACAGAATGAAGCAAGCCCTCTGCCATGCGCCGAGGGATGGGGTGAGAGTCTCATCCCACTCGAATAACAACGAACACACGAGTAACCCAGCCATGCGAACACTCAAGATCGAACCGTTGACCAAGGAAGCCTTCGCCCCTTTCGGTGATGTGATCGAAACCGAAGGCAGCGATTACTTCATGATCAACAACGGTTCCACCCGCCGCTATCACAAGCTGGCGTCGGTAGAGACCGCGCAGCCGGAAGATCAGGCCATCATCAGCATCTTCGCCGCCGATGCGTTGGAGATGCCGCTGGCCATTCGCATGCTCGAACGACATCCGCTGGGCAGCCAGGCGTTCATTCCGCTGCTCGGCAACCCCTTTCTGGTCGTGGTCGCGCCACTTGGCGATGCACCTGTACCGGGACACGTCCGCGCCTTCCGCAGCAACGGCAGGCAGGGCGTCAATTACCACCGCGGCGTCTGGCACCACCCGGTGCTGACGATCGAAAAGCGGGATGAATTCCTGGTGGTCGATCGCAGCGGTTCTGGCAACAACTGCGACGAGCATTTTTTCACCGAGGACGAACTGGTTCTCCTCGACCCCCACCGGGACTCCGAGCAAGCGACCGATTGATCGACCAAGCGCCACGCCGGCACGGTTGCCGCGCACAACCGACGCCGGATATACGCGCCGCCGAACAAGCGGAACACTTGCAACGAGTCGAATAAGAAGAAATAACCGGCTGGTGCGCCAGCCGTGCAAGAGGTAATTATCGTGGAAGCACATCTGACCGAATGGCTGAACCTGGGTATTCGCTGGATTCATATGATCGTCGGTATCGCCTGGATCGGTGCCTCGTTCTACTTCGTCTGGCTGGAAAACAACCTTAACCGTGCCAACCCCCGAGAAGGCCTGTCCGGCGATCTCTGGGCGATCCACGGCGGTGGTATCTACCACCTGGAAAAATACAAACTCGCACCGCCTCAAATGCCGGAGAACCTGCACTGGTTCAAGTGGGAGGCCTATACCACCTGGCTGTCGGGCGTCGCCCTGCTGATGGTGGTCTACTACCTCAACCCCAGCCTGTACCTGATCCTGCCTGGCAGCGGCCTCTCGCCTGCCGCCGCTATCGCCGTCGGCTTCGGCTCGCTGATCGTCGGCTGGTTCGTCTATGACCTGCTCTGCGACTCGCCACTGGGCAAGAAACCAGCGCTGCTCGGTCTGGTCCTGTTCGTTCTGGTGATCGCCGCGTGCTGGGGCTATTCGCAGATCTTCAGTGGTCGCGCCGCCTACATCCATACCGGTGCGCTGATCGGCACCATCATGGTCGGCAACGTGTTCCGTATCATCATGCCGGCCCAGCGTGCGCTGGTCGCCGCCATCGAGCAGAACCGCACGCCGGACCCGGTGCTGCCCGCCAAAGGCCTGCTGCGCTCGCGTCACAACAACTACTTCACCCTGCCGGTGCTGTTCATCATGATCAGCAACCACTTCCCGAGCACCTACGGCAGCCAGTACAACTGGCTGATCCTGGCCGCACTCGGCGCGTTGTCAGTACTGGTACGCCACTACTTCAACACCCGCCACGACAGCAACCGCTTCGCCTGGGCCCTGCCCGCCGCGGCAGTCGGCATGATCTGCCTGGCTTTCGTACTGTCGCCTAACCGTCAGCCCGCTGCACCCAACCTGGCCGCCACCTCCCCGGAGCAAGCGAGCATGGCCGCGCAGCAAAGCGGCACCGCGAGCGCCGAAGCCGGTAATAGCGAGTTCGCCGCGGTCAAGCAGGTGATCGACGAGCGCTGCACCGTGTGCCATGCCGCCCAGCCGAGCAGCCCGCTATTCAGCGCGCCACCCGCCGGGGTCATGTTCGACACGCCTGAGCAGATCAAACTGCAAGCCGCGAAGATTCATGCTCAGACCGTGGCCAGCCAGATCATGCCGCTGGGCAACATGACCAACATGACTCAGGAAGAGCGCGACTTGCTCGGTGCCTGGATCGACAAGGGCGCGCAGATCAACTGATCGTGCCCGCAGGCCGCGCTTTCGAGCGCGGCTTTTTTTTGTCCATTACCTACCTCATGAATAGCCGTAACAGGGTTCTGCCCTAGCAGAATCCCAGCTCGAATATCAGCCCCGCACGTTCAGCGGGGCCACGCGACATCCAATAACAAAAGCGTCCGAGGTGTTTTGCATGAACGATGTAACCCAGCGGGAAACCGCGCCCGTTACAGAAAAGCAGCTGCCTTTGTTGCAGATGCTGCTGGTGAGTTTTCAGCACGTACTGCTGATGTATGGCGGGGCCGTCGCCGTGCCGCTGATCGTCGGCCAGGCTGCCGGTCTTTCTCGTGAGGAAATCGCTTTCCTGATCAATGCCGATCTACTGGTGGCGGGTATTGCCACGATCGTTCAATCCATGGGGATCGGTCCGGTCGGCATTCGCATGCCGGTGATGATGGGCGCCAGCTTCGCTGCGGTCAGCAGCATGGTTGTCATGGCCGGCATGCCCGGCGTGGGCATGACGGGTATTTTCGGCGCGACCATTGCCGCCGGCTTCTTCGGGCTGCTGATCGCACCCTTCGTCTCCAAGATCGTTCGCCTGTTTCCGCCGCTGGTGACCGGCACGGTGATCACCGCCATCGGCTTATCGCTGTTCCCCGTAGCGGTGAACTGGGCCGGTGGCGGCAGCACCACCGGCCAGTTCGGCGCCCTGCCCTACCTCGGCGTAGCAGCTGCGGTGCTGACCGTAATCCTGCTGATCAACCAGTTCATGCGCGGCTTCTGGGTCAACGTCTCGGTACTGGTGGGCATGGCGTTGGGTTACGTGCTGGCGGCCAGCCTGGGGATGGTCGACCTGTCGGGCATCAACTCGGCGCCGGCGTTCCAGGTGGTCACGCCGAATCACTTCGGCGCACCGCAATTCCTCCTCGCGCCAATCCTGTCGATGTGTCTGGTGGTGGTGATCATATTTGTCGAGTCCGCCGGCATGTTCCTCGCGCTGGGCAAGATCACGGGACAGGACGTCGACCCCAAACAGCTGCGCCGCGGCCTGCTGTGCGATGCCGGTGCGACGTTCTTTGCCGGCTTCATGAACACCTTCACGCATTCGTCGTTCGCGCAGAACATCGGTCTGGTGCAGATGACCGGCGTGCGCAGCCGCTACGTGACCGCCGTTGCCGGATTGTTCCTGATCAGCCTGAGCCTGCTGCCAAAGGCCGCGTTCATGGTCGCCTCGATTCCCGCGGCGGTTTTGGGCGGCGCCGGCATCGCCATGTTCGGCATGGTCGCAGCCACGGGCATCAAGATCCTGCAAGAAGCCGATATCGGTGACCGTCGCAACCAGCTGCTGGTCGCGGTGAGCATCGGTCTAGGCATGGTGCCGGTAGTCCGTCCTGAATTCTTCGCGCACCTGCCGCACTGGATGGAGCCCATCACCCACAGCGGAATCGCCGTAGCCACCATCAGCGCTGTGACGCTGAACCTGCTGTTCAACGTGCTCGGCGGGCCGGAGCGCAATGCGCTGACCGGTGCGGCTCAACACTGATCCATGACGGAGCGCGCCGCGACGGAACGCGGCGCCGAACCGACTCCGCTGCGTCCGCCCCGCCGACGAAAGCTCGCCACCAAACTGTCACCGCCCTGCCGGACACCAACGCCAGCCAACCGCACTACCCACCCGATCGGGCGCCGCTCACCTTCTATTTGCGCCTGTCGCAATTGTGCACAATATTGAAATTAATTGTTTAACCATATGTTCACAGGTTGTTATAGTCAGCTCATCCTGACCGCCGGAACAACTTTTCGGCGACCAGCGATCGGGGTCCGTGCAGCCCCAAAGCCCATGACCGAACAATAACTAATGGCAGGCTTGACCATGACCGCAACCGAATCCAGGAGCGGTGACGCTCCCAACCAGGACCTGATCTATCAACTCGAGGATCGCCCGGGTCCGCTTCCCGCCACATTTGCCGCTATCCAGCACGTGCTGGCCAGTTTCGTTGGTGTCATCACTCCGACCCTGATCATTGGCAGCGTGCTTGGCCTGGGCGAATACGTGCCCTATCTGGTGAGCATGGCGCTGTTCGTGTCCGGCCTCGGCACCTTCATCCAGGCCAAACGGGTTGGCCCAGTCGGCGCTGGCATGCTCTGCCTGCAAGGCACTAGTTTCGGCTTTCTCAGCGTGATCCTAGCGGCAGGCTTCATTGTCAAAGGTCGTGGCGGCAGCCCCGAAGAAATCCTGGCTACGCTGTTCGGTGTCGGTTTCTGCGCCGCCTTCGTGGAGATTGGGGTAAGTCAGTGCATCCATCGGCTACGTAGGATCATCACGCCGGTGGTTACCGGCACCATTATCTGTCTGATGGGCCTGTCGCTGATCAAGGTTTCGATGACGGATATTGCCGGCGGCTACGGGGTTGAAAATCCAGGCGAGCTACACAACCTGGCGCTGGCTGGGCTAGTGCTTGGCACCATCATTCTGCTCAACCGCTTCGGTATGCCACTGCTGCGGCTGTCGGCAGTGATCGTCGCCTTGGCGGTAGGCTACTTTGCCGCCTGGATGATGGGCATGGTGGATTTCTCCAGCCTCGCGGCGCTCCCGGCAGTGAGCGTGCCGCAGCCGTTCAAGTTCGGCTTCGCCTTCGACTGGATGGCATTCATTCCGATCGCAGTGATTTTCCTGATCACACCTCTGGAAACTGCGGGTGACCTGACAGCCAATTCGATGATTTCGCGCCAGCCGGTCAAGGGTCCCCTGTACATGAAGCGCATCAAGGGTGGCATCTTGGGCGATGGCTGCAGTTCGCTGTTGGCGGCAACCTTCAACAGCCTGCCGATGACGACTTTCAGCCAGAACAACGGTGTGATCCAACTGACCGGCGTCGCCAGCCGCCATGTCGGGCTGTATATCGCTGGCATCTTGATTCTGCTGGCGCTGTTCCCGGCAGTGGGCGGCGTACTGCAGTTGATGCCCAAACCGGTCCTCGGCGGTGCCACGCTGATCATGTTCGGTACCGTCGCGATCGCCGGGATCAAGATCCTCGCCGAAGCAGGCCTGAACCGTCGCAATATGCTCATCGTCGCCATCTCGCTGGGTCTCGGGCTGGGCGTGGCTGCGGTACCGGATGTGCTGAACAATCTGCCCGAGGTATTGAAGAACATCTTCGGGTCGCCGATCACCATTGGCGCCTTCAGCGCAATCCTGCTCAACTTCATCCTGCCCCGCGAACCGGAGGAACTGGACGACTATGACCCCGACAACCTGATCGAGGATTCGGTCGGCACCAATACCCTGGCGGTCAACATCCCGGATTATTCGAAGGTCGCACCGAAGGCGACCAGCAACGATCCCTCAGCGCACCTGACACCAACGGGCTGATCAGCCCTTGCGCCAGGGCACAACGGTGCCCTGGCAGCACTGCATTCACAACAACAAAACCAAAGGGCACTCCGCATGAACTTCAAACTCGCTCCTCTTTCGCTGGCGCTATCCGGCAGTCTGCTTGCCGCTCCGGCCTTCGCAGAGATGCATTGGCAGAACAACAGCCTGACGTACCTGTACGGCAAGGATTTCAAGATCAACCCAGATATCCAACAGACGATCACGTTCGAACATGCCAGCGGCTGGAGTTGGGGCGACATGTTCCTGTTCGTCGATAACATCTGGTACAACGGCGTCAGTGGCAGTGATGGGCATACCTACTACGGCGAGTTCAGCCCGCGCCTGTCGTTAGGCAAGATTACCGGCCAGGAAATGTCGTTCGGCCCGATCAAGGATGTTCTCCTGGCAGCCACTTACGAGCGCGGCGAAAGCACCGACGGGGTCCCGAACCAGAACTACTTGCTTGGCCCGGCCGTCGACCTGGATGTGCCAGGCTTCGATCGTCTGGCGATCAACGTCTACTACCGCAAGCCCGACGGCACCACAGGCAAACCGTCCGGCCAATGGCAGGTCACGCCGACCTGGGCCATGACTTTCCCGGTAGGCAAATCCGACATTCTTTTCGATGGTTATATCGACTGGGTAGTCAACGATGCCGGCTCCGAGAGCCGCGGCGATTTCATCTCGAAAAACCTGCACATCAACCCGCAGATCAAATATGACTTGGGCAAGGCGCTCGACGGCGAGCCCGGCAAGCTCTACGTGGGTATCGAGTACGACTACTGGTCCAACAAATATGGCATCGAGGACGGCGGGTTCGTTAGTGAGAACTTCGTTGGCCCAACCGACCAGAACACCTTCAGCCTGCTGGTGAAAGCGCACTTCTGACGATACGGTCAGGTTGATGAATACAAAGAAGGCAGCCAATGGCTGCCTTCTTCGTTTCTGCAGGATTCAGTTGCCGAACATACTCATCCTGTAAATGAAGGGCGCCAGTTCTCCCCGGCGCCCTTCGCTCATCACAACTTGAAACTGCCCATCTGCCGGCTCAGGTCGTCCGCCAGGCGACTCAGCGCATGACAGTCCTCGCGGCAACCCTGTACGTCACTGGCGGTCGCTTGGGCGAGGTCGGCGATGCCCTGGACGTTGCGAGTGATTTCTTCGGTCACACTGCTCTGCTCTTCGGTCGCTGCGGCCACTTGGGCGTTCATGTCGCTGATCGCTTCGACCTGCTCGGTGATGGCGTTCAATGACTGGCCGGTGAGCTGGCTGGCTTGCACACCGGTACCGGTGGCAGCCTGCCCGGCATGCATCGAGCTGACCGCGTTGTCCGCGCCGCTCTTGAGGCCTTGAATCATCTGCTGAATTTCATCGGTCGATGCCTGGGTGCGGCTGGCCAGGGTGCGCACCTCATCGGCGACGACCGCAAAGCCACGTCCCATTTCTCCGGCACGTGCCGCTTCGATGGCCGCGTTGAGCGCAAGCAGGTTGGTCTGTTCCGAGATGCTGCGGATCACGGCCAGCACCTTATCAATGGACGCCACCTGCTGAGCCAGATCGGTGACCGATTCAGCGGCGTGGCCAATCTCACCGGACATCTTCTCGATGTGCGCGATGGACTCTCCAACCACCTTGCCCGCCTGCAGCGCCTCTTCACGCGCACCTTGCGAAGCGTGTGCGGCGCTGCTGGCGTTGCGAGCGATCTCCTGCACCGTCAGGCCCATTTCGTTGACGGCCGTGGCGACCATGTCGGTCATCTCGTTCTGGCGCTCGGCACGGTTTGCGGTGTTATCGACGACTTCCGCCACCTGTCCCACTGCGGTACGCAGCTGCTGGCTGGTACTCAGCACGTCGCCGATAAGACCGCGCAGGCTGCCAATGAAACGGTTGAAGCCACGCGCCAAATCACCCAGCTCATCGGCACGGCTCTCGTCAAGCCGACGGGTCAGGTCGCCGCCACCGCCACCGATTTCCACCAGCGCCGAGGTCACCTGGCGAATAGGCCGTACCAGCCCGCGTGCCAGCACCACCACCAGCCCCAGGAAGAACAGCGCGATACAGGCGGCGATCAGGCTGATTGTCCACAGCGTGCGTCGCGCTTCACCGAAGATCTCCGCCTCGGGAACCTCGCTTACCAGTAACCAGCCCAAGCCTTCGATCGGTTGAGCCACTGCGAGGATGACCTCGCCGTCACGCTCGAAACGTATCGCCTTGTTGGCGCCGGCAAGCAGTTCCTGGGCCGCTTGCGCACTGGTCAAGGTGCGAAGCTCGGTACGATCATTGTGCTCGGTAGCCGGATGGACCTTGACCCGGCCATCGCTGCCGACCAGATAGACATTCCCACGCTCGCCGAAACGGAAATTGCTGATCAGCTCGGACATGCTTTTCAGGCTGTATCCAAGCCCCGCCACGCCGAGCGTCTTGCCGCCGGACCTGATGCGTTGATTGATGAACAGCGTTGGCTGGCGCGAGGCCTTGTCGATATCGATCTCGATGCGCTGTTCGATGTTGCCGTCGATCAGACTGTAGAACCAGCCATCGGCAGCAGCACCGCGGTTGAGCGTGCGCGACAAGCCCGTCTCGGAGTAGTAGTTGCCGCTCTCCAGCACCACGACCGAGGTCGTTAGCGCGTTCTGCTGCATCTTCACACCGTCGAGGTAGCGGCTGATCGCGGCCGCCTGGTCCGCGCTCTCGCCATCGCGCATCCACTCCTGCACGAAGGTATTGCCGGCGATGCCGCTCGTCGCGGTGATCGGCTCCGCCAAGGTGCGTTGGATATCGTTACGGATCGCTGTGACGTTGGCTGGCAGCGCTTCTCCGATCAGATAGCGTTCCGCCAGACGGTTGACCGCCGAGGAATAAACGGCGATGACGATCAGAATGCTTGTGAGCAGGGCTGCCCCCATACTCACGATCAACTGCCACTGAATACTGCGTCGCATGAAAGGCATGGAGGTATCTCGCTTTTGTTTTTTCTTAACGTACACATTTCATTGCCGAAATGTATACGAAATATTAGCTTCTAGAGCTTAAATGGCTATCGGCCAGGTTTTCGATGCCTTTAGATACCGTCCGGCGGCTCGGCAATCGCGCTCAGGCAAAGCGCCTCGCCAGCATTAGTCGGGCTACAAGGGGAATGGATGTATCAACCGAATCTGAAGCAGACCACGCTGTTGACGCTGCTTGCCTTCATCATCGGGCTAGGCTTCTTGATCGCGACCATCGCCAATTACTTCGCGTCACGCGACACCATCCGCCACAGCATCATCGGCACCGAGCTTCCCTTGACAGCAGACGTGATCTCCCTGGAGCTGCAAAAGGATCTGGTCAAGCTGGTCCAGGTCGCCTCGGCCATGGCCGAAGATCCGTTGCTGCTCGACTGGGTGGATCAGGGTGAGCGCAACACGAAGCTGATCACTCGTTACCTCCAAGCCATCAAGAAGCGTTACGACACGTCAAACGCCTTCTTCGCCTCCGATCGCTCGCAGATCTACTACACCGATGATGCACACCAGCCCATGCGCCCCGATGAGCCGGCGCACCACTGGTTCTACCGTTTCGAAGGTGCCGGGACGCCTTGGGAAGTCGTCGTGGATGTCCGGCGTCTGACCCTGTTTCTCAACTATCGAATGACAGCAAGTGATGGCTCGTTCCTCGGTGTGGCCGGGGTCGGTATGAGTCTGGATCGCATGCGTCATCTGATGGATACCTATCAACGGCGCTATCAGCGCACCATTTACTTCGTCGACAGCCAGCAGAACGTCGTCGTAACCGGTAGCGAAGCTGGCTCGGAAGAGATTCCGCGCGGTGCTCATCTGAGCGATATCCCCGCACTGCACGACCTCAAGCAGCAGTTACCCGAGCTGCGGACCGGCTCGTTTCTTTACCGAAGCGATGGCGAGCAGCATTTCATCAATATCCGCTACATCCCCGAGTTGAAGTGGTATCTGATGGTGGACAAGCGCGAACGCAACGTCATGGCGCCGGTACAGCGCACCCTTTGGATCAATCTGCTGATCGGATTCAGCGTCATGCTGATAGTGCTCGGGCTGGTGGGTTCGATCAGTCGCCGCTATCTGCAACGCATCGAAGCCATGGCCATCCACGATGCGCTGACCGACTTGCTCAACCGGCGCGGCTTCGGCCTGGTCGCCGAGCAGGCGATGCTTGAAGCAAAACGCCAGCGTAGCGACCTTTGCGTCCTGATCCTGGATCTCGATCATTTCAAGACGTTCAACGATACCTACGGCCACCTCGGTGGCGATTTTCTATTGCGCAGCTTCGCCAGGCTACTGGCCCAACAAATACGCCAGAGCGACTTGATATCACGCTGGGGTGGCGAGGAGTTCGTGATCATGTTCAAGGACACCGATCTGGCCACCGCACTGGCGCTAGCGGAGAAAATCCGTGCAGCCACCGAGGCTGCGACATTCGACTTCGAAGGCACGCCATTGCGAGTGACGGTCAGTATAGGCGCGGCCCAACTGTCACCGGGCGGTAACCTGGAGTCTCTGCTGGGCGCTGCCGATCGGGCCTTGTATCGGGCGAAAAATGGCGGACGCAACCAGGTCTGCAGCGCAACGGGCACAGCTACCAGTTGATCATCGCCACCGATGCGCTAGTTGCTGGCGGCTTCCTTGGCCTTCTGTCGCTGCAGAAACTCGATCTTCCACTGCTCCATGCCGATGTATTCCGATGACAGGTTCGCCTCCACCTGGTGCTTGGCTTTGAGCGCGGCGACGGCGGGCTGCTGGATTTTGAGGTAACGGTCGAGATGCTCGATCAGTTCGGGATGATCGAGGCTGGACAGGTTGAAGGTGCTACGTGTGTGCGGTAGATCGGCATCGAAGACCAGCGCTCCCGGCTTGGCGCGCACGTTGTTCAAGTAATGCGCAGCCACCACCACGTTGTAATAGGCACCGTCGCTATCCTTAAGCAGTGCCTGTCGCACCATGCGCGGCAGATTCTCGCTACTGACCAGCAAGATCTGGTTGGCCGCGACCCGGTCTTCGTAGCCCCAGGGCGTCCAGCCATCGACCAGCGCCAACCGCCTGAGCTCATCGATACCTCGCCCCACACGCCGCGGCGCCACCATCACACCGTCGACATAGCTGACCACCGCCTGGCTGTAGTAGAGCCGATGCCCGGCTTTAGCGGGTCCGGACCAGTTGGGATTATCGGGATATTTGGCATCGACACGCCCGTCCAGCAGCGCCGGCAAAAGCTCGTCCGCGGGCAACACCTTGTATGTCAGGCGCACACCGCTATACGCGGCGAAACTATCCAGCAACTCGCGGGCGAAGCCCCCGTAATTGCCTTGTGCATCGCCGCTGTAGTGCGGCATGAATGCTGCCTGCTCGACGCCGATTACGTAGGTTTGCTCGGCGGCTACAGGCACTGAAAGCGCCAGCAAGGCGACCGCAAGAAATTTCTTCATTTGGAACTCCTTGTAAGTTGGACGACCCGCTCGGCAGGCTTGAGGCGAGCCGGCAGGAAAATGCGAAAGGCGATATCCATGACGCTGCACTGATGGCAGTAGCGTAGCAGCGTTTTTTTAGAATTGTGTACAAAGACTTAAGCATTTGTTCACAAATAGACGGATTGACGGACCCGCCTTGAGGCAGTCTGGAGGCCGGTGCTAGCATGCCGCGGCTGGCCACCAGGCGGGTGGTCGTGAATTGAACAGGCCCTATGTCCAGTATCCGCGAGCGCAACAAAGAATTGATCCTGCGCGCTGCCAGTGAAGAATTCGCCGAAAAGGGCTTCGCCGCCAGCAAGACCAGCGACATCGCCGACCGCGCCGGGCTGCCCAAGCCCAACGTCTATTACTACTTCAAGAGCAAGGAAAACCTCTACCGCGAGGTGCTCGACAGCATCGTCGAGCCGCTGCTGCAAGCATCCGCCCCCTTCAATCAGCCCGGCGAACCCGCCGATGTGTTACGCGCCTATATCCGCACCAAAATCCGGATTTCACGCGAGCACGCCTGCGCCTCCAAAGTATTCGCAAGCGAAATCATGCATGGCGCGCCCCATCTGCCAGCCGAGCGGGCGGAGCAGCTCAACGCCCAGGCCAGCCACAACGTGGCTCGCATCCAGGGCTGGATCGATCAGGGACTGATGGCGAAGGTCGACCCTAATCATCTGTTGTTCAGCATCTGGGCGGCGACCCAGACCTATGCCGATTTCGACTGGCAGATATCCACCGTGACGGGAAAAGCCTCTCTCGACGATGCAGATTACGAAGCCGCTGCCGATACGATCATTCGTATGGTCATCAAGGGTTGCGAGGTAAAGGAAACGTCCGCAGTCAGCTGAACCAACTATGCTTATCAAAGCCTCTAGCATGCCGCTTGCACGGCATATCACTATTCCTGAGGTGGTCGACGGAAGGTTCGGCGGGTCATCGAGGGTTCTGATAACGTTTTGCCCCATAGGCATGCCCAGCTTTTGACGTTTCCTTCATGACTACCAATACTTGCGCTGGCATCGGCCTGGAAAAAGGAAATTCTTTTGACTGCATTGCGCAACAGCCTGTCGAGGAAATTACTCCGTATCGTTCTGCTGTCAGCGCTCGCCGTTGGGCTGGTATTGAGCTGCGCACAGATCGTTTTCGATGCCTATAAAACTCGCCAACTGATCAATGCAGAGGCCCAGCGAATCCTGCGCATGACGCGCGACCCCTCGGCACAGGCGATCTACAGCCTGGACCGCGAGATGGGCTCACAGGTCATGGAAGGCCTGTTTCAGCACGAGTCGATTCAAGAAGCATCGATTGCCCACCCTGGCGAGGAGCCTCTCGCTGTCAAAACCCGCCCACTCATATCGGCGCCGACACGCTGGCTAACCGATCCGATTCTAGGCCGCAGTCAGAATTTTTCGATTCCACTGATCGGCCGCCCTCCTTACAACGAGTACTACGGCGACTTGCGCATTACGCTTGATACCGCTCCCTACGGAGAAGAATTCGTCAGCGACTCCATCGTCATCTTCTTCGTCGGCATTCTCCGTGCGCTGGCCCTGGGTCTTTTGCTTTACCTGATTTACGAATGGCTGTTGACGCGCCCGCTGACCAAGCTCACCGAGCACCTGTCGCGAATCAATCCAGGCCGCCCTGGCGAGCATTCATTACCAATGCCGAAGGGGCACGAGCGAAACGAGCTGGGCCTATGGGTCGAAACCGCCAACGGCCTGCTTGCCTCTATCCAGCACAACATGCAGCTGCGCCATGCCGCGGAAAGCAGCCTGGAACGCATGACTCAATACGACTCGCTCACCGGGCTGCCCAATCGACAACAGCTGCAGCAACAGCTCGACAATATTCTCGGCGAGGCCGCGCGGCTGCAACGCCGTGTGGCCGTTCTCTGCCTGGGATTGGACGACTTCAAAGGTGTGAACGAGCAGTTCAGCTACCAGTGCGGCGACCGTATGTTGGTCGCACTGGCCGATCGCCTGCGAAGCCTGAGCGGACGTGTCGGCGCCCTTGCCCGCCTGGGTGGCGACCAGTTTGTGCTGGTGCTGTTCGGCTGCGAACAACCCTACGAGGCCGCGGAACTGGCGCAGAAAGTACTCGACGATCTGGAGCGGCCGGTCACCCTCGATCGGCAAAGCATCCGCCTGCGCGCCACCATCGGTATCACGCTGTACCCAGAAGATGGCGACAGTACCGAGAAGCTGTTGCAGAAAGCCGAACAGACCATGACCTTGGCCAAGAACCGCTCGCGCAACCGCTACCAGTTTTACGTGGCGAGCATCGACAGCGAAATGCGAACGCGCCGGGAATTGCAGAACGACCTGGCCGAAGCGGTCAAACGCAATGAATTTCATCTGGTCTACCAGCCGCAGATCGACTATCGACTAAAGCGAATCACCGGCGTCGAAGCCCTGCTGCGTTGGACGCAGCCGAACGGAAAGATGATTCCGCCGGACATTTTCATTCCCCTCGCCGAACAGAACGGCAGCATCATCGCCATTGGCGAATGGGTGCTCGATCAGGCCTGCCAACAGCTGAGCGAATGGCATCAGCAGGGCTTCAACGACCTGCGCATGGCCGTCAACCTTTCCACGGTCCAGCTGCACCACGCCGAACTGCCGACGATGATCAACACCCTGCTCAAAAACCATCGGCTGCCGCCCGAGACCCTGGAGCTCGAGGTGACCGAGACCGGGCTGATGGAAGACATCGCCGCCGCCACTCACAACCTGCACAGCCTGCGCCGCTCCGGCGCGCTGATCGCCATCGACGACTTCGGCACCGGCTATTCCTCGCTCAGCTATCTGAAAAGCTTGCCCCTGGACAAGATCAAGATCGACAAGAGCTTCGTGCGCGACATGTCTGCCGATGATGGCGACACGACCATCGTCAGAGCGATCATCCAGCTGGGCAAGAGCCTCAATATGTTGGTGATCGCCGAGGGCGTGGAAACCGCCGAGCAAGAGCGCTATCTCATCGATGAAGGCTGCAATGAAGGCCAAGGCTATTACTACAGCAAGCCCCTGCCTGGCCCCGAGCTGACCGCCCTACTACGCCAATCCAGACGTTTCGAACGCAGCTTCAATTCAGAATCGCTATAAGGCTATTCCTCCATTGCGCAGCCCTTTCTGCGTTTCCCCTTTTTTCCGTAATGAGCCCTGCATGAAGCGTTTCGTATTGATCGACACCGCTGATATCCCCGGTGGCGGCGCCCTCTGCCTGTTTGAGTACGGTGACGATTTTGTCATCAAGATTCAGGGCGGCAATGGCAACCAACTGATGAACACACGCACGCACGGCTCCGAAGATGCCCTTGCGCAGATCCCCTGCGAACGAATCGCCAAGCGCCCACGTCCACGCGTGCTGATCGGCGGACTGGGCATGGGATTTACCTTGGCCTCGGCCCTGAAGCACCTCGGCGAGGACGCTGAAGTTCAGGTCGCCGAACTGGTGCCCGGCGTGATCGAGTGGAACCGCGGCGCCCTTGGAGAAAAGGCCGGACTGCCGATCAACGATCCACGCACCCGGGTACTCAACCATGATGTAGCCGACGTGCTGCGACGTGAACCTCAAGGGTTCGACGCGATCATGCTGGATGTCGACAACGGACCGGAAGGGCTGACCCAAAAGCACAACAGCTGGCTCTATTCAGCAGCGGGTCTGGATACCTGCGCGCAAGCTCTGCGCCCGAACGGCCTGTTGGCGGTATGGTCAGCCAGCGCGGACCAAGCCTTCTCGCAGCGCTTGGCCAAGGCGGGCTTCAAGGCCCAAGAAGTCCAGGTATTCGCCCATGGCAACCGCGGCACGCGACACACAATCTGGATAGCAGAGAAAAAACCTCGTTAGGCCGGACAACCAACAAGCCCGGGATAACCTCAACCAATGATAATGCGCGGCCGAGATCGCGAAGCTGTGGATCAGATAAACGCCAGCTGCGTTGTCAGCAACCAGGCACCGCCAACGCATAGCGCAGCGCCACCGATCGCCTGCCAGCGGTAGCGGCGCGCAAGGACTTCCTCGCCATGGCTGGAAAGCACGAATGGCAGCGCTTCGGTCGGCCGTGCAAGCCGATGCTCCGCCGGACGACTACTGGCAAGGCGGTGACGCTGCTCCGCCTCGAGACCGGCAGCGAGCCGAACCCGCGCCCACTCCGCGTCGTCGAGCTGGCCGTCACGATTGTTATCGAAACGCCGCAGCAAACCGGCGTAATCACCTTTCCACTCCCGCACGACCTGTCCTTGCGCCGCATTAAGATCAAGCCCCTGCCGACCGCCCGCCGTGGTCCGGAAATCGCCGATGGCGTACAGCGGCTCGCCCGCGTGCAGGCGTTCTTCGGTGTAGCGGTAGCGGCGATTTCCGCTTAGCCAGGCGAGAAGTCCCGTCGGCGGCAGGCCTCTGGGATGACGCAAGTCGCCGGTCCAGACGTCGCGGCGCGCAGGCAATACTTCGGCACCCTTTGGGTCGATCAGGCAATCGCCGGTGGCGTCGCTCAAGCGCAGCAGGCGTTCGCTACTGCCCTGTTCGACGACCCGCCAACTGCTGCGCTTGCCCGCGGCGCGGTATTCCTCGATCCGATAGCGCCACCAGAGGCAGGGCTTGGCGGTCAGCGGCGCCAGCATGACCGGCAGATCGGCAACCTCGCCCAACATACCGGCGAGCTCGACATAGCCCTGCGCGGCCGAGCGTATTTTCGACGTCGGCGTGTCCAGCAGATGGCGAACCTTCGACCATCGGCTGACCCACAGCCAACCGCCGCCCAGACACATCGCCACGCCAACCCCCGCTAGTAGCACTTCGGTAGCCCGCTCAGCCGAACAGGGGTTTCAGGTCGACGTCCGCCTTTTGCGCTTCGCTGAACTGCAGCAAGGGCGCCTCGCGGAAACCAAATGCGCGCGCCAGCAGCACGTCGGGGAATTGCTCGATGCGCACGTTGTTCAGATTGACCGACTCGTTGTACAGCTCGCGACGATCAGCGATACCACTTTCCAGCCCGCTGATGCGCTGCTGCAAATGCCGGAAGCTCTCGTTGGCACGCAGCTCCGGATAGTTCTCGGCCAGCGCGAACAGCCGCCCGAGCCCCGCACGCAGCCCGGTTTCGGCCTGCCCGAGTGCACCGACATCGCCCTGCTCGCGCGCATCGGACACGGCGTTACGCGCCCTGATGATCTGCTCCAGGGTGCTGCGCTCGTGCTGCATGTATTGCTTGCAGGTTTCCACCAGCTTGGGCAGCTCTTCATGTCGCTGACGCAACAGCACATCGATATTCGACCAGGCCTTGCTTACGCCGTGCTTGAGGCGCACCAGACCGTTGTAAAGCACCACCGCATAAGCGACGACAAGAAACAGCACGACCCATGAAAGCACGGCGCCCAGGCTCATCGAATATCTCCATTAAAGGTCCGGATTCGGAGACGCATTCTAGCCACACAGCCGAATCGCAGACGCGACCTGCTCCACGCAATTTCTTTGCACAAAATGCAAATCTTTCGCATTATGCCCTGCAGCGAATAGCCGCACCTCGTCGGTCGGCATTCCCTTTACTCACCTGCAAGCAAAGGAACCCGCCATGCTACGCACCCCCGTCTGGGCCACCGCCAGCCTTCTCGCTGTCGCCATTTCACTCGCAGGTTGCGGCGAAGACAAAGCGCCAGCCGAACAGGCCGCCGCTCCGCAAACCACCCAGAGCGAGCCGGCAGCAGCGAGCGCGCCAGAAGCGACCCTGAACGAAGAAGCCGCACAGGCGGTGGTCAAGCATTATGCGGACATGGCGCATGCCATCTTCAGCGATGCGCACAGCACTGCAATGAAGCTCCAGGAAGCCATCGACGCCCTGCTTGCCGACCCTACAGAGCAAACCCTGCAGGCCGCCAAGGACGCCTGGCTCGCCGCACGTGTGCCCTACATGCAGACAGAAGTGTTCCGCTTCGGCAACGCCGTGGTCGATGACTGGGAAGGCCAGCTCAACGCCTGGCCGCTGGACGAAGGCATGATCGACTACGTCGAGGGCGATTATCAGCATGCCCTGGGCAACCCTGGCGCCACCGCCAATATCATCGCCAACCAGGAATTGCAGATCGGTGAAGACAAGATCGACGTCAGCGAAATCACGGGCGAGAAGCTCGCCAGCCTGAACGAACTGGCCGGCTCGGAAGCCAACGTCGCCACCGGTTATCACGCCATCGAATTTCTTCTTTGGGGGCAGGACCTGAACGGCACCGGCCCCGGTGCTGGTAACCGCCCTGTCAGCGACTATATCGAAGGAGAAGGCTGCACCGGCGATAACTGCGACCGTCGCCGCACCTACCTGAAAGCCGCGACCGATCTTCTGGTCACCGATCTCGAAGAAATGGTCAACGAGTGGAAGCCCGGTGTCGCGGATAACTATCGCGCCAGCCTGGAAAGCGAATCTGCAGAGAATGGCCTGCGCAAGATGTTCTTCGGCATGGGCAGCCTTTCGCTCGGCGAACTGGCAGGTGAGCGTATGAAGGTCGCGCTGGAAGCCAACTCGCCGGAAGACGAGCACGACTGCTTCAGCGACAACACCCATAACTCGCATTTCTTCAATGCCAAGGGCATCCGGAACGTCTACCTCGGCGAGTACACTCGCGTCGATGGCAGCACGCTCAGCGGGCCGAGCCTGGCCTCGCTGGTCGATGGCGTCGATCCGCAGGTCAACACCACGCTGAAGACCGATTTGGAAACCACCGAAGCCAAAATGCAGGTGCTGGTCGTCAGCGCCAACGAGGGTGAAGCGTTCGATCAGCTGATCGCACCTGACAATAATGAAGGGCAGGAAAAAGTCCGCGCCGCGATCGGGGCACTGGTACAGCAAACCGGCTCGATCGAGAAAGCCGCTGCCGCACTGGGTATCAGCGACCTGAACCCGGACACTGCCGATCATCAGTTCTGATCCTGTGTTTCAGGGAGCGGTGCAAGGCCGCTCCCTGAATGCCGTTTCATGGTGCGCTCTTCCGCTAACAGCCAAGCTATAGCAACCAGAGCCAGACCAAATGCAAACTGCTCTTATTCACACTCCGTTAGGCTGCTAAGATTGCCGCCCTGCCACGTCCAGGTACACCTGATGCACCCGCTTTCTCGCTCTGCTATCGCCCTGCTGCTGGCCATGAGCCTCGCCGCCTGTGACGAGCAGGCGCCACGCTTCGAGCAGGCCGAGCCGGGCGAAGCGCTTTCCGCCGGTAGCGCGACCGTGATGAAGTTCGATCAGAACGCCTTCTCGATGCCCTCTGCCAATCTATCGCCTGTGAGGCGACTGGATTTCAGTGTCGGCAACAGCTTCTTCCGAAATCCCTGGGTCATTGCGCCGGCTTCGACCACGGCGCGCGACGGCCTCGGTCCGCTGATGAATACCAACGCCTGTCAAAGCTGCCACATCAAGGACGGTCGCGGCCATCCCGCGGATGCCGAGCGCGGCAATGCCGTTTCCATGCTGGTACGGCTGTCGATTCCCGCTGGTGCCGAGCACGCCGAGGTTGTCCGCGAGCGCGGTATCGCACCGGAGCCCGTCTACGGTGGTCAGTTGCAGGACATGGCCATTCCGGGCGTGGCGCCGGAGGGCAAGGTCCGTCTTAGCTATGCCACCCGGACCGAGCGATTCGCCGACGGATTCGAAGTCGAGCTGCGCGAACCGAAGCTGGCCATCACCGAGCTCGGTTACGGCCCCATGCATCCCGATACACAATTTTCCGTTCGTGTGGCACCGCAAATGATCGGCCTGGGTCTTCTGGAGGCCATTCCCGAAGCAGCGTTACTGGCCAACGCCGACCCGGACGACAGCAACGGCGACGGCATTTCCGGCCGCCCCAATCGGGTGTTCGATCAGGTCACGCGTGACACCGCGATTGGCCGCTTCGGCTGGAAAGCCGGACAACCGAACCTCAACCAGCAGAATGCCGATGCGTTTTTCAACGACATGGGCCTGACCACGAGCCTGTTCACCGGCAACAGCTGTACCGATCGACAGCTGGACTGCCTAGCCATGCCCCACGGTGGCGAGCCGGAGGTCAGTGACAACATCCTTAATCTGGTGTCGTTCTACACTCGCAATCTAGGTGTACCGGCGCGCCGCGACGTTGACGCGCCTCAGGTTCTCCAGGGCAAGACATTGTTCCACCGCGTCGGCTGCCAGAGCTGCCATGTACCAACGTTCACCACTGGCGATGCCGCCGAGCCTGAATTGGCCAATCAGCTGATTCGCCCCTATACCGATCTGCTGTTGCATGACATGGGTGAAGAGCTTGCCGATCATCGTCCCGAGTTCGAGGCCAGCGGCAGCGAATGGCGAACCCCCCCGCTGTGGGGCATCGGCATGACCGAAGCGGTCAGCGGGCATACTCAGTTTTTGCATGACGGACGGGCGCGCAACCTGCTCGAAGCCATACTCTGGCACGGCGGCGAAGCGGAACGAGCCAAACAGGCCGTGCTCGGTTTAAACAGCAATGAACGCAGCGCCCTGCTGGCCTTTCTCGAATCACTCTAGCGCCGTTTCAACCGGCGCCTGCCTTTGCCGAGGAGCAACATGTATCCCAACCGTTACCTTTCAGCCATTACCGTCACCGCACTGGGGCTGATGCTAAGCGCCTGCGCGCCGTCCGATCCTTTTACCGAAACGAGCAAGAGCCTGGCCGATGAAGTCCTGCTTCCTTCATATAGCCAGTGGGCCGAAACCAACCGGCGCATGGCCGCGAGCAGCATTGCTTTTTGCGCAGGCAACGAAGAGCTGGACGACGCGCGCAAGGCCTTCCTGCAGGCGCAATTCGCTTGGGCGGGCCTGCAACCACTGCTGATCGGGCCGATGGGCGAAGGCAACCGAGCCTGGCAAGTGCAGTTCTGGCCCGACAAAAAGAACCTGGTAGGACGGCAGGTCACCGCCCTGCTGAAGAAGAACCCCCAGCTGACCCAGGCCGATCTGGAAAACGCCAGCGTCGTGCTGCAGGGCCTTTCGGCTTACGAATACGTGCTGTTCGACAAGGCCGTCGACCTGCAGGACGACGCGTCCAAGGCGCGTCATTGCCGGTTGCTCGAGGCCATTGGCGAGCATCAGCAGAAGCTCGCCGCGAGCATGCTTGAGGAATGGCAGGCCGAAGGCGGCATGGTCACGCAACTCAGCGAATTTCCCAACGAGCGCTACGCCGAATCGCAAGAGGCGATCGCCGATCTGTTGCGCGTCCAGGTCACCGCGCTGGACGGCCTGAAGAAAAAGCTCGGCGCCCCGCTGGGTCGTCAGACCAAAGGCTACCCGCAGCCATTCCAGGCCGAAGCCTGGCGCAGCGACGCCACGCTCGGCAGTATCGATGCCGCCCTCGCCGGTGCACAAAAACTGTGGCAAGGCGCCGATGACAACGGCTTCAAACGTCTGGTACCGGCCGATCAGGCCGACCTGGTCAAACGCATCGACGTCGCCTACGCGACGGCCCGCCAACACCTGACGGACATCATGCTGCCGTTCAGCGAACTAATCGCCGACGAGGCCGGTCGCGAAAGACTGAATGCGCTGTACCAGGACATCGACGTACTACACCGCTTGCACCAGACGGAACTGGCCCGCGCGCTGGGCGTACAGATCGGCTTCAACGCTCACGACGGAGATTGATATGAAACGTAGAGCCTTTCTCGGACTGGGCAGTGCTCTGGTCGCCGTCTCCGCCGTCGGTGGCTGGACACTGACCCGTCATAGCGAGCAACCGCTGCTGCTCTCCGCGCGCGACGATGCCGATGGCCGTCATTACGCGGTCGGCTATCGACTCGACGGCAGCCGCGTGTTCGCCACGCCGGTCAATGAGCGCTGCCATGATGTCTATGTCCATCCCCATCTGCCGTTGGCGGTATTCGTCGGGCGCCGGCCGAGCCGCGAGAGCTATCTGATCGACAGCAGGGACGGCACCTTGCTACAGATCATCGCCTCGCCACCCGACCGCCACTTCTATGGTCATGGCGTGTTCCATGCCAGCGGCGACCTGTTCTACGCCACAGAGAACGACACCACGGATGCCGGTCGCGGAGTGATTGGCATATATCGCGTCGAGGAGCGCCGGCTGGTCCGCGAAGGCGAACACTCCAGCCACGGCATCGGCCCGCATCAGCTGCTCTGGATGCCCGACGGCGAGACGCTAGTAATTGCCAACGGCGGCATCCGCACCGAGGCCGACAGCCGCGAGATGATGAATCTCGATGCCATGGAGCCGAGTCTGGTGCTGCTCCATCGCGACGGCGCGCTAATCAGCAAGGAGCAACTGCCCGAGCAGATGAATAGCGTGCGTCACCTCGCGGTTGCCGCAGACGGCACCGTGGTATCGGGCCAGCAGTACGAAGGTGATCCGATGGACGCGGTCCCGCTGCTGGCGATCAAGCGTCCCGGTGAGGCGTTCCAGGCGTTCCCGCTGGGTGAAGCGCAGCGCCAGACAATGAACCAGTACACCGCCAGCCTGGCGATCAATGATCCGCTGCGCCTGCTGGCCGTGACGGCGCCGCGCGGCAATAAGGTCTTCATCTGGGATCTGGACAGCGCTGCGCTGCGCGAAGAAATCCACCTGCCCGATTGCGCCGGCGTCGCGGCGGTCGAACAGGGCTTCGTGGTGAGTTCGGGGCAAGGCCGCTGCCGGTTGGTCGACTGCCAGGGCGAGCGCTTCGTCAGTACCCCACTGCAACTTCCGGCAGGGCTCTGGGACAACCATTTGCGCCTGGTCTGAAAGTTCTCAAGTATCGAGACGACGCGCCGAAAAACAGAGCGACCGGGCGGTCACACTTGTGAGCACCCGGTTAGTTCTTGCCAATAGTGCAAGCGCACCTCCTCGATACGAGAACGCTCTGATGTTTCTGAAAAAATCCCTACGGGCTCAGTTGCTGGGCCTGATCGGCGCCAGCCTGCTGGTGATGCTCGTGATCGCCCTCGCCAGTTTTTCCTTCCTGTCCAAGGACATTTCCGCCTACCAGACGCTGCTGAAAGGTCCGATCGAGGCGTCACGATTGATTGACGAAGCCAATCTGGAATTCAAGGTGCAGGTGCAGGAGTGGAAGAACGTCCTGCTGCGTGGCAAATCGCCTGACGCCATGGACAAGTATTGGCAGAGCTTCGAAAAGCAGGAGCGCAACGTCCAGGAGTTACTGTCCACGCTCGTACAACTGAGCAGCCACAGACCGGACCTGTCGAGCAAGATCGAAGCGCTACGAGCGGAACATCGTGCCCTCGGTGTCGCTTATCGAGCCGGGCGCGATGCTTACATCGCCGCCGGTAACGATCCGGTAGCCGGCGATGAAGCCGTTCAGGGAATCGATCGCGCCACCAGCGAACAGCTGAGCGCTCTGGTCGAACAGCTGCGTGAGTCAGCGCTGCACAGCTCCGATGAAATCGGCCACGCCGCCGACCAGGCCATCATTTCCGGGTCGCTGATCATGGTGATCGCTGGCGCGCTGGTCGCTCTTCTCAGCCTGTGGCTAGTCAATCGCCAATTGATTAACCCGATCCGTCATCTGATCGACCACATCGCCAAACTCAGCCAGGGCAATTTCAGCGAACACGTCGACAGCAGCCGTGCCGACGAACTAGGACGTCTAGCAGCCGCAGCTAACATTCTGCGCGACTTTCTCGCTGATACATTCACCCGCCTGCAACGCAGCACCTCGGACCTGGACAATGCCAGCGGCGAACTGAACGCCATCGCGGCGTTGATGGGCCAAGGTACCCGTGAACAATTCTCGCGCACCGATCAGGTCGCAACCGCCATGCACGAAATGTCCGCTACGGCTCAAGAAGTGGCACGCCACGCCGCTGACGCCGCGCGCGCCGCGGACGCTGCCGACCACTCGGCGCAGCAGGGCGAAAGCATGATGCGCTCGACCATTCAGACGATTACTCACATGCGTGGCGAGATCAGCAATACGGCCGACGTCATTCGCCGTCTGGAGGCTGACAGTGGCCGAATCGGCAAGGTGCTGGAGGTCATTCGCGGCATCGCCGATCAAACCAATCTGCTGGCCCTGAACGCAGCCATCGAAGCTGCACGGGCCGGCGATGCAGGCCGCGGATTCGCCGTCGTGGCCGATGAAGTGCGTACGCTGGCCCGGCGCACGGCGGATTCCACCGCCGAGATTCACCAGATCATCGATACGGTGCAGACCGGCGCGGTGGATGCGGTGCGCGCGATAGAAAACGGCCAGAGCCGTAGCGATGAAGGAGTCGAGCGGGTCACCGAAGCGGGCAGCATGCTTCAACGCATCACGCTGGAAGTCGAAGCGATTCGTGACATGAACCGGCAGATCGCCACCGCTGCCGAGGAACAAACCTCCGTGGCGGAAGACATCTCACGCAACCTCACCGAGATCACCACAATCGCCACCACCAATCAGAGCAATGTCGAGCGCACCGAAAAAGCCAGCCAGAACCTGCACGGCTTGTCGGCGCAGCTCAGTGAAGTGACCCACCGTCTCGCAGGCTGACGCAAACCTGCCCTGACCCACCGGCCTCGCCATAAAAGCGGGCCGGTGACGGCGAATGCTGGACGCACCGCTCTATCCCTCTTGTTTGCGCGCCCAAGACTGCACGTCGGGCCTGTCTATCGACTGCTTTACATACATTCAATTCGGGACTAATTTCGCTGTTCTCGACCACACCGGTCGGAACAGTAAAAGGCCGAGCATCCCGTCAGGGCGGCATTCGGTGATCCAGTGTTTACCCGCACGGCTGCCTCGTTCATGGCAGTAGTCAGCCGGCTCACCTCTCCAGGGAATACGGAAAATGTTGCGCCGCATGCTGCTCATGCTGGGCGCGGTGATCGTCGTTGTATTGATTCTCGCCGCCATCAAGTTCAATTCCATATACACGCAGATCCAACAGTTCGAGGCCCCGAAGCCGCCCGTCAACGTCGAGGTCGTGGAGTCGCGCCGACAGCCGTGGCAGCGCCAAATTTCGGCGATCGGCACGCTCACGGCGTCCCAGGGCATCGATCTATCCGTGGAGGTCGTCGGCACCGTCAGCGACGTACAGTTTCGTTCGGGTGAAAAGGTCAGCAAGGGCCAGCCGATCGTTCTGCTCGACAGCGAGATCGAGCAGGCAAGCCTTGCGGCGGCCGAAGCCGATCTGCATCTGGCAAACGTGGAATTCAAGCGAGCCCGCAGTTTGATCGACACTCAGGCCATCTCGCGCAGCGAGTTCGATCGGCTCAATGCCGAGTCGCAAAAAGCAGCTGCCGCGGTCGAGCAGCTGAAAGCCAGCCTGGCGAAGAAACGCATTCTTGCGCCCTTTTCCGGAACCATCGGCATTCGCCAGGTGGACGTCGGTGACTTCGTCGCCGCCGGTACGCCGATCGCGACGCTGCAGGACCTGTCCACCTTGTTCGTCGATTTCTACGTGGCCGAACAACAGGTTCCCTCGCTCGCCATCGGCCTGCCCGTGCACATCCAGGTGCCGGCTTTTCCCGGCGAGCGGTTCACGGGCACCCTCGTCGCCCTGAATCCCAAGGTGGACATCACCACCCGCAACATTCAGGTGCGCGCGGAGCTGGCCAACCCCGGCGAGCGGCTGCTACCCGGCATGTTCGCCGACCTGCAGGTGCTGTTGCCGGACGACGAGCCCCAGGTCGTCGTGCCGGAGACTGCCATCACCTACACGCTGTACGGCAATTCGGTACTGCTGGTGAAGGAAGGCCAGGCGCCCGAACCCGAGGAAGGCGACGAAGCGCCCGAACGCAACGAGCCGTATCTGGTGGTGGAACGTCGCTTCGTCGAAACCGGTGAGCGGCGCAACGGCCGCGTGGTGATCCTCGACGGGCTCGATGCCGGCGAACAGGTGGTGATTGCCGGCCAGCTCAAGCTGGACACCGGCACGCACGTGGCCATCGCCGACAAGCGCACGCTCGAACTCGAGCCGAACAACGGGTCCGACGCCCGCTGACGTCGACACAGGAAAGACATCCTCATGGCTTTTACCGACCCATTCATTCGCCGCCCGGTGCTGGCCAGCGTGGTCAGCCTGCTGATCGTGCTGCTCGGCTTCCAGGCGTTCAACAGCCTGGTGATTCGTCAGTATCCGCAGATGGAAAGCGCGCTGATCACGGTGACCACCGCCTATCCCGGCGCCAACGCCGAAACGATCCAGGGCTATATCACTCAACCACTGCAGCAGAGTCTGGCCAGCGCCGAAGGCGTGGATTACATGACCTCGGTGAGCCGGCAGAACCTGTCGGTCATCTCGGTTTACGCCCGCATCGGCGCCGACACTGACCGGCTCTACACCGAGTTGTTGAGCCAGGCCAACTCGGTAAAGAACCAGCTGCCGCAGAACGCCGAAGACCCGGTGCTGAACAAGCAAGCCGCCGATTCGACCGCGCTCATGTACATCAGCTTCTACAGCGAGCAGCTGAGCAATCCGCAAATTACCGATTACCTATCGCGGGTGATTCAGCCGAAGCTGGCCACCCTGCCCGGCATGGCCGAGGCGGAGATTCTCGGCAATCAGGTCTTCGCCATGCGGCTTTGGCTGGACCCGGTGAAACTCGCCGCCCATGGCCTGTCCGCAAGCGACGTGAACGAGGCGGTGCGTCAATACAACTTCCTTTCTGCTGCCGGCGAGGTGAAAGGCCAATACGTCGTCACCAGCATCAATGCCAACACCGATCTGAAGACGCCGGAAGCCTTTGCGGCGATTCCGTTGAAAACCCAGGGCGACAGTCGCGTGCTGCTCGGCGATGTTGCACGGGTCGAAATGGGCGCCGAAAGCTATAACGCCATCAGCTCGTTCGACGGCATCCCGTCGGTCTACATCGGCGTCAAGAGCACGCCGAGTGCCAACCCGCTGGATGTGATCCGCGAAGTGCGTGCAGTGATGCCGGAGATCGAATCGCAACTGCCACCGAATCTGAAGGTGACCATCGCCTATGACGCGACGCGCTTCATCCAGGCGTCGATCGACGAAGTGGTTAAAACCCTCGCCGAGGCGGTGGTCATCGTCATCATCGTGGTCTTCCTGTTCCTCGGTTCGCTGCGTTCGGTACTGATTCCGGTGGTGACCATTCCGCTGTCGATGATCGGCGTGATGTTCTTCATGCAGACCATGGGTTATTCGATCAACCTGCTGACGCTGCTGGCCATGGTGCTGGCGATCGGCCTGGTGGTGGACGACGCCATTGTCGTGGTCGAAAACATCCACCGGCACATCGAACAAGGCAAGACCCCCTTCCAGGCGGCCATCGACGGGGCGCGCGAGATCGCCATGCCGGTGGTCAGCATGACCATCACCCTGGCGGCGGTGTATGCGCCCATCGGCTTCCTGCAAGGGCTGACCGGCGCGCTGTTCCAGGAATTCGCGCTGACGCTGGCCGGCGCGGTGCTGATCTCCGGCGTTGTGGCGCTGACCTTGTCGCCCATGATGTGCTCGCGGCTGTTGCGTCATGAAGAGAGCTCGACGGGCCTGGCGCACCGGCTGGACAATCTGTTCGACCGCCTGAAACTGCGGTACCAGCGCGCCCTGCACGGCACGCTGAATACCCGTCCCGTGGTACTGGTGTTCGCCGTGATCGTGCTCGGGCTGATTCCGGTTCTGCTCACATTCACCGAAAGCGAACTGGCTCCGGAAGAGGATCAGGGCATCATCTTCATGATGGCCAGCGCACCGCAAACGACCAACCTCGATTATCTGAACGCGTATACCGACCAGTTTCTGGAAATCTTCAAATCCTTCCCCGAGTACTACTCCTGGTTCCAGATCAATGGGTTCGACGGCGTACAGAGCGGCATTGGCGGGTTTTTGATGAAGCCTTGGGATGAGCGCGAGCGTACTCAGATGGAGGTATTGCCGGAGGTCCAGGCCAAGCTCGACAGCATTCCTGGCTTGCAGGTGTTCGGCTTCAACCTGCCATCCTTGCCCGGCACTGGCGAAGGCCTTCCCTTTCAGTTCGTGATCAATACCGCGAGCGACTACGAGTCGCTGCTGCAGGTCACCGAGCGCATCAAGGAAAGAGCCGAAGCGTCCGGCAAGTTCGCCTTCCTCGACGTGGATCTGGCGTTCGACAAACCCGAAATCGTCGTCGATATCGACCGCGAAAAGGCCGCGCAAATGGGCGTAACGATGGAAGACCTCGGCGTGACGCTGGCCACCCTGCTCGGCGAAAGCGAGATCAACCGCTTCACCATCGAGGGTCGCAGTTACAAGGTGATCGCCCAGGTTGAAAGGGCCTACCGGGACAATCCCGGCTGGCTGAAGAACTACTACGTGAAGAACGACCAGGGCGAGATGGTGCCCTTGTCGACCTTGATCAAGGTGCGCGACCGGGCTCGGCCGACGCAGTTGAAGCAGTTCCAGCAGCTCAACGCAGCGACGATACAGGGCTTCCCTATCGTCAGCATGGGCGAGGCGATCGACACGCTGCTCGGCATCGCTCAGGAAGAAGCGCCGCAGGGATTCACCTTCGATTACGCCGGCGCGTCGCGCCAGTACATTCAGGAGGGGAACGCCCTGTACACGACCTTCGCGCTCGCGCTGGCGGTGATCTTTCTGGTGCTGGCGGCGCAGTTCGAGAGCTTCCGCGATCCGCTGGTAATCCTCGTCACGGTGCCGCTGTCGATCTGTGGCGCGCTGGTGCCGCTCTTTCTCGGCCTGTCGGGCATGAACATCTATACCCAGGTCGGACTGGTGACGCTGATCGGGCTGATCAGCAAACACGGCATCATGATCGTCGAGTTCGCCAATCAGCTTCGCCGCGAGCAGGGTATGAGCCGCCGCGAAGCCGTGGAAGAAGCGGCGGCGATTCGACTGAGACCGGTCCTGATGACGACGGCGGCAACGGTATTCGGCATGATTCCGCTGATCCTGGCCAGTGGTGCCGGCGCCGTCAGCCGCTTCGATATCGGAATGGTGATCGCCACGGGCATGACGGTCGGCACCCTGTTCACGCTATTCGTTCTGCCGGCCGTTTACACGCTATTGGCAAGTCCAGACAGGGCGGCTTGATTGAGTAAATAGCCTGATGTGGGGCTTATAACCGACGGGTTTCGATCTTGACTAACTGCCCGTCTATAAAACGCAGGAAGCGATGCGCCCCATTATCTGGACCATAAATCCATGTCTCTACAGTCACAGATCCCCTTGCCGGATTCCCGTCAGGCCGGGTTGCAGGCTCCACGATTTCCTTGTCGTAAGGCTCGCCGCATTTGGTCAGCACCTCAAACGAACCTGCGCCTGTGGCAATTAGTCCGCCGTCACAGCGCATGGTTGCTGCATGGGCTTGTCCAAGAAAAAACGCGCCTAACACCGAGATAAGCGCAGCGCGTTTCATTACCGCCTCCTTGAAGAACACCGCCCCGTCAGCGATAGCGCGGAGCTTGTCCGTCAACCACGCCCGATCAGGCTTTGAGATAGGCCGTACATGAATAGCAGCAGATCGTGATCTGGCCGCACGTCGATCGAAGAAACTCGAGCGACTCGCGGCACTGGACAATGATCACTGACATCGCTGCGCGACACGACGCGAGCGTCGGGCTCGCTCCAGGCAGCAGCGCACAAGGAAGCAACGCTGAGTGCGCCGACTAAAAAAAGTCCTCGAGCAATTTCAAGCTTCATCGCGCAAGCCCTTGTTATTAGGTGAGTCGAGAAACTCACCATAGATCACAATTTAGCCTGCCGCCCAGCCAGACGACCAATGGTCGCTTTCGCTCGCAAGGGCAACGAACGGCAAAGGTGGTCACGCTGCCACCGAAGCATGACAGCGCCATGAATGTCGCTTCAGTTACGAAAAAAAAGGCCCCGCACGAAGCGGGGCCTTTTCATACAGCTAAGCGGGAGCCGGCTGGCTTACATCATGCCGCCCATACCACCCATACCGCCCATGCCACCCATATCCGGCATGGCTGGAGCAGCCTTGTCGTCAATGCTTTCGGCGACCATGGCTTCGGTGGTAACCATCAGACCACCGATGGAGGCAGCAGCCTGCAGTGCGGAACGGGTAACCTTGGCCGGATCGAGAATGCCCATTTCGATCATGTCGCCGTAGGTGTCGGACGCAGCGTTGAAGCCGTAGTTGCCTTCACCCTGCTTGACCTTGTCGACCACCACGCTCGGCTCGCCGCCGGCGTTGGCAACGATCTGACGCAGCGGCGCTTCGACCGCACGACGCAGCAGCGCGATACCGACGTTCTGGTCTTCGTTCTCGCCCTTCAGCTCGGAGATGGATTGCAGAGCGCGTACAAGGGCAACACCGCCGCCAGGCACCACGCCTTCTTCGACAGCTGCGCGAGTGGCGTGCAGGGCGTCTTCGACGCGGGCTTTCTTCTCTTTCATCTCGACTTCGGTACCGGCACCGACCTTGATCACGGCAACACCGCCAGCCAGCTTGGCCAGACGCTCTTGCAGCTTCTCTTTGTCGTAGTCGGACGTGGTGTCTTCGACCTGCTTGCGGATCTGCGCAACGCGGGCTTCGATGTCAACCTGCTGGCCAGCACCATCGATGATGGTGGTGTTTTCCTTGTTCAGCACGACGCGCTTGGCGTTACCCAGATGCTCCAGGGTAGCGGTTTCCAGGCTCAGGCCGACTTCTTCGGAAATCACGGTACCGCCAGTCAGGATAGCGATGTCCTGCAGCATGGCCTTGCGGCGATCGCCGAAGCCTGGCGCCTTGACGGCAGCGACTTTGACGATGCCACGCATGTTGTTGACGACCAGAGTGGCGAGGGCTTCGCCTTCGACGTCTTCAGCGACGATCAGCAGCGGACGACCGGCCTTGGCGACACCTTCCAGCACCGGCAGCAATTCGCGGATGTTGGAGATCTTCTTGTCGACCAGCAGCAGCAGCGGGCTGTCGAGCTCGGCAACCATGGTGTCCGGCTTGTTGATGAAGTAAGGGGACAGGTAGCCACGGTCGAACTGCATGCCTTCTACGACGGACAGTTCGTTTTCCAGGCCCGAGCCTTCTTCAACGGTGATGACGCCTTCCTTGCCGACCTTTTCCATGGCTTCGGCAATGATGTCGCCGATGGAGCTGTCGGAGTTGGCGGAGATGGTGCCGACCTGGGCGATGGCCTTGAAGTCAGTGCATGGCTTGGCCAGATTCTTCAGCTCGGCAACGATGGCGATGGTCGCCTTGTCGATGCCGCGCTTGAGGTCCATCGGGTTCATGCCGGCAGCGACGGCTTTCAGGCCTTCGTTGACGATGGCTTGAGCCAGAACGGTAGCGGTGGTGGTGCCGTCACCGGCTTCGTCGTTGGCCTTGGACGCAACGTCCTTGACCAGCTGCGCGCCCATGTTCTCGAAACGGCATTTCAGCTCGATTTCCTTGGCAACGGAAACGCCGTCCTTGGTGATGGTCGGAGCGCCGAAGCTCTTTTCCAGAACCACGTTACGGCCTTTCGGGCCGAGGGTCGCTTTTACCGCGTCAGCCAGGACGTTGACGCCGGTGAGCATCTTCTTGCGAGCGGAGTCGCCGAATTTAACTTCTTTAGCAGCCATGTTGATTCTTCCTCAAATTCTGTTGATGGAGCGCAGTTCGCTATGGGGCGAGCGCTGATCAGGCTTCGACGACGGCGAGGATTTCGTTCTCGCTCATCACCAGCAGGTCTTCACCGTCGACCTTGACGGTGTTGCTGCCGGAGTAAGGGCCGAATACGACCTGATCGCCAACCTTGACGGCCAGCGCACGTACTTCGCCGTTGTCCAGAATGCGACCAGTACCAACTGCAACGATTTCGCCACGGTTCGGCTTTTCGGCAGCGGAGCCCGGCAGCACGATGCCGCCTGCGGTCTTGGTTTCTTCTTCGCTGCGGCGAATCACGACGCGGTCATGCAGAGGACGAAGCTTCATTGTCGATCTCTCCTAGTACAGTGGTTTCCATGCCGATGCATTCTCATCGGCGGGTTGGGCAAATCCGGCGGTGCCGGTTGCGGCCCGCAATGCGAGCCGCAGAAGACGGACTGTCGAACACGACAGCGACCTTGCGGTGACCGCTACATGCGGGCGGCAAAAATGATTTCAAGGGCACAGCGTTGATTTTTTGCATTGAAAAATGAAAAAGGCATGCCTGCGCATGCCTTCTCACGAACACCGAGCGTCACTTGTCGCGGCGTTCCCACTCGCCTTCGATCACGTTGGGGCGTTGTGGCCCGGCTTGACGCTCCTGTTGCTGGCGCAGGTCATCGGCAAAAGCTCGACGGCGCTGAGCCTGGGCCTCGACACGGCGGCCAACGAAGCCGAGAAACAGCTTGCGCGAGGGCGGAAACAGCACCAGCAACGCGATGATGTCGCTGAGGAAGCCAGGCAGGAACAGCAAGCCCCCCGCGATGGCCATCATCAGACCCTGAAGCATTTCGCGCTCTGGCAACTCGCCGCGCGCCAATCGCTCGCGTGCCCGCCAGGCGGTGGCGAAACCTGCCAGACGCAACAATAGAATGCCGGCCATACCGCTAATGACCAGCAGCAGAATGGTCGGCAGCACACCGATCGAGCTGCCGACCTGAATCAGCAACGCCAGCTCGGCCAGCGGAAATAGGAGAAACAGCAGTAAGAAAATACGCATCGATAGTCCTTGGCGGAAGAACGGCTTCCGATCTCGTGTAGATGACGGCAGCTTGTACCGAATTCAACCCGCCCAAAGAGCAGGCTGTAACCGGATTATTCACCCCTGTGCTTACATCAGGCTGAATCAGTTGCGTGCCATGCTCACCAGGGCCTGGCGCACCGCACCCGGGTTGTCGCAGGTGTCTGGAAACGCCAGCCAGTGAATGGCCTGGCCGATGCGAAGGTGAAAGCCTTCGCTGTCGATTCCTACCATCTGCGCAGCAGGCGCGGATGGCAACCCGGCCCGCTCGACATAATGGGCGATGGCTGCGGCATGGTCGTCATTCATATGCTCAAGCATGCCGTTCTCAGCGCCGCCCGCACGCGCGAATGGGTTGCCTAGCGCCACGTCGTCCAACCAGTGAATCGCACCAAAGCCGCCAATGTAGCGCCAACGCACCGGCTGCAGGACCCAGAAATCGAAGTCGTGTGCATTGTGGTAATCACGCGATTCGGGGAAATAGCGGTAATAGCGCGCTGCCGCGGCGTCGATGGCTGACGCATCGTCGAGCTGACGCGCCTCGGCCAACACAGTCAGGCGCCCGTTGGCCTGTACGTCTTCGACACCGCGCTCGGCCACAAGTAGCGAGCAGCGCGGATCGGCCTTGAGGTTCTTCGTGTGCTGGGCGATTCGGCTGATCAGCATCAGCGGCCAGCCGTTTTCGGTCAGGCAGTAGGGCACCGAGGAGCCGAAGGGAAATCCGGGCATAGCTGCGGAGTGCGTCGAGAGCACGCCTCGGTATTCCTTGAGCAGGAGTTGTCGGGCATGCTTGACGGCTTCAGCGCTCACAGGGATTCCTCGATAGGTTTGTTCGATTCGGCGGGGCGCTCAGCATAACGGTTTCACTTGCGGGCGTCGTTTCCCGCGACAAGAACCACAGACGGAGATTCGCATGCAGCTCAAAGACAAAGTCATCATCATTACGGGCGGTGGCCAGGGCCTGGGTCGCGCGATGGGCGAATACCTCGCCGGCAAAGGCGCGCGACTGGCGCTGGTCGACCTCAATCAGGATCGACTGGACGAAGCGGTCGCGGCCTGCAAGAGCGCGGGTGGCGATGCACGGGCCTACGTGTGCAACGTGGCCAATGAAGAACAGGTCAGCCACATGGTGAGCCAGGTCAGCGACGACTTCGGCGGCCTGGACGGCCTGGTCAATAATGCCGGCATCCTCCGCGATGGCCTGACCATCAAGGTGAAGGATGGCGAGCTGTCGAAAATGAGCCTGGCGCAATGGCAGGCGGTGATTGATGTCAACTTGACCGGCGTGTTTCTCTGCACCCGCGAAGTGGCCGCGAAGATGATCGAGCTGAAGCGTCAGGGCGCGATCGTCAACATCTCTTCAATTTCACGAGCCGGCAATATGGGCCAGGCGAACTATTCCGCCGCCAAGGCCGGCGTTGCGGCTGATACCGTAGTCTGGGCCAAGGAGTTGGCACGCTATGGCATTCGAGTCGCTGGCGTTGCGCCCGGATTCATCGAGACCGAGATGGTGGCCAGCATGAAGCCCGAAGCGCTGGAAAAGATGGCCGCCGGCATTCCACTGAAGCGGCTCGGCAAGCCGATGGAAATCGCCCACTCGGTCGCCTACATCTTCGAAAACGATTACTACACCGGACGCATTCTGGAGCTGGATGGCGGGCTGCGCCTCTAGGAAGAAGGCTGGAGGCTGGAGGCTGGAGGCTGGAGGCTGGAGGCAATATTGCAGGTTCCGCGCTGTACGCCGGCAAGCTTTCGTCAAGCCTCCAGCGTTCAGCGCTTCTCTTCGTCTTTACTAGGCGCTTACCAACCCACTCCGAAGCCGATGCTGTAGCGCGTTTCGTCCATCTCGCTTTCTGAGCCGCTGACGATGTCCTTTTCGGCTTTCATGTTCAGCGACGCCCAGTCGGTCACCTTGTAGCGCAACCCCACCTCGGCATCGAGCTCATAATCGGCGACGTTTTCCAGCGGTTTGCCGATTTCACCGTTGCTGAACAGTTCGAACGTTTTGCCCACCAGATAGCGGTTGTACTGCCACTTCATAGCCAACGAATAGAAATTTTCCGTCTCTCCACTCGCAAACTCGTAGTCGCTGCGGTTGATTAGCGAGGCAAGGGAGAAGGCACCCAGCTCGTTATCCCAGAACTGATAACCCGGACCGGTACCCAGTGTGCGCTGACGGCGAACGTCCTCGACCTTGTCGCGCTTGTATTCGAAGCGTCCTTGCCAGAACCAATGCTCGTCGATGAACCGATCCAGCGCGTATTCGGCGTCCCAGTTATCGGTCGCGGTCACGCCGTCGCGGTATTCACGGTTGTAATTGGCCGTTCCGTTATGCCGCCAGAGACCATGACGTGCCGAAGTATCGAAGGAGACGTCGTAATCGTCCGTATCGGTTTCTGCGCGTTTGTAATCCAGCGCCACGTCAATATTGCCTTTCCAGGTCAGATCCTGGATCAGCGGTTTCGGGTGGATGATCTGGGTGATGCTGGCCAGCGAAACCGTACGCGGCACCCCGCCGTTGCTCAGCGTGACCGTGCCGTCGTCAGCAGCCTGGAGCGACTTGGCCACTTCTCCGGTCACATCGTCATGCTTGATCAGCAACTGCTGGTTGCTTTCCAGCGTCGCGACCTGGCTCCACTTCACTGGAATCGAGCCGCCGTAGTCGGTCTCGATCAGCAATTTACCGCCATCCATCACACTGATCTTGCCGGTCAGGCGATCACCGTTCTTCAACCATACGGTATCGGCGAACGAAGGCAGGGAGAGTACGGAAAGAGACACGCAAAGCAGGGTTCTAGAGAGCATAGATGACTGAAATTCTGGGCAGATGCGGTTAAAAGGCAGGCATTATCCCTATGCTTTTGGTCACAGCAAGCACTGACCGCTGAACGGGAAACGAGTTCAGCGCCGCTCAATCGGTCCCGGCTCACGAAGGAAGCATTCCACATGATTGCCCAGCCACCTTTATTACCTCCGGGTGCCGACGCCGAAGCGCGTCGCGCCGCCGTCTACCTCATCATGGCCCAGATCCCGACGGGCAAGGTGGTGAGCTATGGCGAGGTGGCCGCCATGGCCGGACTCGGTCGTGCCGCGCGCTGGGTTGGCCGGCTGATGTCGCAACTACCGGATGGCACCAGCCTGCCCTGGCACCGGGTGATCGGCGCAGGCGGACGGCTCAGCCTGCCAGCAGGCACCGCCGCGGGGCATGAGCAGCGCATGCGGTTACGCGCCGAGGGCGTGACCATCATCAACGACCGCGTCGACATACGTCGGCACGGCTGGCATTCGTCGGAGCACAGCGGGTAGAGTGCGCGCTTCATATTCCTGTCCGTCCCGTCATATGTCCCGTGAAACATGGCGCGCCGCACTCGCCGCCTATGCCAGCCCCGCTTCGCTGACCCTGCTGGTGCTCGGCTTCGCAGCAGGCTTGCCCGCAATCCTGGTGTTTTCCACGCTTTCGGTATGGTTGCGGGAAGCAGGCGTATCGCGCGAAACCATCGGTTTCGCCAGCTGGATCAGCCTGGCGTACGCATTCAAATGGGTCTGGTCACCGATGCTCGACCAGTGGCGTCTGCCCTGGATCGGCGCTTTGGGGCGCCGCCGCTCCTGGCTGGTGCTGTCACAGGCGGTGATCGCCGTTGGGCTGATCGGCATGGCGCTGTGCAACCCGCAGCACAACCTGACCATGTTGATCGCCCTGGCTGTCGCTGTGGCCTTCGCTTCGGCCACCCAGGACATCGCCATCGACGCCTATCGGCTGGAGATCGCCGAGGACAAGCTGCAAGCAACCTTGGCCGCGAGCTACATGACCGGTTACCGGATCGCCATGCTGCTGGCCAGCGCCGGCGCACTGTTTCTCGCCGAATGGCTGGGCTCGACCAATCTCGAATACAGCCAGAGCGCCTGGGCTACGACCTATATCGCCTTCGCGCTGTTGATACTGCCGGGCCTGGTGACCAGCCTGTTGATTCCCGAGCCGGAGGGCGCCGCGCCGCTGCCCAACGAGCCCTCGAAATACAGCTTCAACCACCAGTTGGCGGGAGTCGGTTTGCTGCTGGTCCTGCTGATATCCGTACCGGCGATGATCAACGCGCTGATCGCACAAGCCTGGCCCCGCGCAACGCTGTATCTGCTATTCATCATCGGCTCGCTGTCGCCCTGGGGCCGCGCGCTGTTGTTCCCCGTTCGACAGATGCTGCACCAGGCCGGACAGCGTCAGCGCCCGGCACGATTCGACTTCGTGCATCAGGCGGTCTCGGTGATCGTGCTGATCATTCTGATGGTTTCGACCACCGGCATGTTCCAGTCGTACTGGGGCGGCTACTGGCCACGCGGCACCATGTATCTGCTGATCTGCTGGGGCTGTCTGTCCGGTCCTGGCCGCATTCTGATGGGGCCGGTGCTGACGCCGATCACCGATTTCATTCTGCGCTATCGCTGGCAGGCGCTGTTGCTGCTGGGGCTGATCGCCACGTACCGGATGTCGGATACGGTGATGGGCGTGATGGCCAATGTCTTCTATATCGACCAAGGCTTCAGCAAGGATCAGATCGCCAGCGTCAGCAAGCTGTTCGGACTGATCATGACGCTGCTCGGCGCGGCGTTTGGCGGTCTGCTGATCGTCCGTTTCAGCATCCTGCCGATCCTGTTCATTGGCGGTGTCGCATCAGCGGCCACCAACCTCATGTTCATGCTGTTGGTGGAGATGGGCGCCAACCTGAACATGCTGATCGTCACCATCTCTTGCGACAACTTCAGTGGCGGCCTGGCCTCCACGGCGTTCGTCGCCTATCTGTCGAGCCTCACCAACCTGAAGTTTTCGGCAACCCAGTACGCCCTGCTGAGTTCGTTGATGCTGCTGTTGCCGCGCCTGCTGGGCGGCTACTCCGGCGTCATGGTCGAGCACCTGGGTTACAGCGATTTCTTCCTGGTCACGGCACTGCTCGGCGTACCGACTCTGGTGCTGATTGCCTGGCAGTGGTCCCGCAGCCGCCGGCCACCAGAAGCCTCTGATTCGGTCCCGTCTACCGAGCGAAGCTGAAAAAGAAGCCGGCGAAATCGCCGGCTTCTTTTTTTTACTGAGCGTCTTTACTGAGCGTCAACTCTGGACCAGATGCATCACACGCTGCGGATACGGAATGCCGATGCCCGCCTCGTCGAAGCGTTCTTTCAGCAGCTCGGTGAAATCGAAGGTCACCGGCCAGAAGTCGCCGGTCGCTACCCAGACCCGCAGCGACAGATTGACAGAACTATCACCCAGCCCTGTCACGAAGACCGCCGGTTCAGGGTCACGCAACACGCGCTCGTCCCCTGCGATTTCCAGCAGGATTTTGCGCGCCAGCTTGATATCCGCGCTGTAGTCGATTCCGACGTTGATATCGGCGCGACGACGCGGTTCGCGCGAATAATTGGTGATGTGTCCGTTGGACAGGCTGCCGTTGGGCACCACGATGGTCTTGTTGTCGCCCGATTTAAGAATCGTGTGGAAGATCTGGATCGAATGCACGGTGCCAGCCACACCCTGAGCCTCGATCCACTCGCCGACTCGAAACGGACGGAACAGTAGGATCAATACCCCACCTGCAAAGTTCGCGAGACTGCCCTGCAGTGCCAGACCGATGGCCAAACCAGCCGCGCCGATCATGGCGATGAAGGAGGTGGTTTCCACCCCGATCATCGACGCCACGCTGACCAATAGCAGCACCTTCAGCACGATGCCCAACAGGCTCTCGATAAAGCCGTGCAGTGAAGGGTCTACCTGGCGTCGCTGTAGCAGGCCGCCAAGATTGCTGACGAGTTTGTTGATCAGCCACCAGCCAATCAGGAAAGTTGCCAGCGCCAGCAATAGCTGAGCACCGTATTGCAGGACGATCGGCAGCCAAGCCTCGGATAGATCGACCAGATAATCGACACTGAAATCCATCAGTGGAAAACTCCTCAGGGAAACCGAGCGTGCCGTCAGACGGCCGCTCGGCTAAAGCGGAAGGCATCAACGATGCCCGGGGCATCAGTCGCGGAAGTTGTTGAACTGCAATGGCATGCCAAAATCCTTGGCCCGCAGCAGGGCGATGGCCTCCTGCAGATCATCGCGTTTCTTGCCGGTCACCCGAACCTGCTCGCCCTGAATGGCCGCCTGCACCTTGAGCTTGGCATCTTTGATATGGGCGACGATTTTCTTCGCCAGCTCCTTGTCGATGCCTTCGCGCAGCACCACGTCCTGCTTGACCGACTTGCCGGATGGGTACGGATCCTTGAACTCCAGGCACTGAATATCGATCTTGCGCTTGACCAGGCTCAGCTTGAGGATCTCCAGCATCTGCTCCAATTGGAAGTCAGCATCGGCGGTCAGATGGACCGTCAGCTCCTTGAACTCGAAGGTACCTTTACCGCGCAGATCGTAACGCCGGTCCAGTTCCTTGAGCGCATTGTCGACGGCGTTAGTAACTTCGTGTTTGTCCAGTTCGGACACCACGTCGAACGAAGGCATGGCCTTTCCTCCTATAAAAAGGGCGCTGCGGTGTGACCCAGCGCGCTTAGCTTGACGATTCAAATGCGCGATCATTATAACGGTTCAGGCCAATAACGCCCGGCCACCGGCCTGTTACGGCAACCCTTCTTAACCGAGCGCATGAATGCCCAACCCCCAACTCAGCATCCTGGTGGTCGACGACGCCAAGTTTTCAAGCGTGATGATCGGCCGCGCCCTGTCCAAGGCCGGGTACGAGGACATTCGCTTCGCCAATAGCGCCAGTGCTGCACTGGAACTCATTGAGCAACGCCCGGCGAATGTTCTGCTCGCCGATTGGCTGATGCCCGAAATGGACGGGTTGGAACTGACCACCCAGGTGCGTCAGCAGGACGAAATGTCCCATCACTACACCTATATCATTCTACTGACCGGGCGGGACGGCCAGGACGTGCTGAGCAAGGCATTCGATCATGGCGTGGATGATTTCATCGGCAAGTCGGTGATGAACGAGCAGTTGGTACCTCGGGTATATGCCGCCGACCGGCTTTGTGGCTCGTTACAGCGGCTGATGCGGGAAAACCGTCTGCTGACGGAGAACATCGCCAGCCTGGAAAATCGCAACCTGATCGACCCGATTACCGGACTGGGCAACTTGCGTCATCTTCGCCAACGGCTCGGCGACAGCCTGAGCCATATCGAGAGCCGTGGCGGCGCGTTGTGCTACCTGGTGATCGGTCTGCCGGAACTCCTCGGTCAGCGAGAGCGCTACGGCGAGCTTCTTCATCACGAGCTGCTCAGAGGTGTGGCACGGCGACTGGGGCAACTTGTACGGCCGCTGGACACGCTGACCCGCCTGGATGATCACCACTTCGGCCTGCTCGCCCTGGTCGACGACTTACGCGGCTGCTCGCCGAGCAGCTTCAAACGTTTGCACGAAGGGCTCAACCTCAAAGCGTTCAAGACCAGCGAAGGGTTCATTTCGATCAAGGCCGGCATCGGTCTGGTCAGCCTCGATGCGAGTGCCCTGCCGGTCGAGCCCCAGACGCTGATCGAAAGCGCCGCCGCTCTGCTGCCCGACGCGTACACCACAGGACGTATCGTGCCCCTGCGTTACCGGCAGCCAGCCTGATGAACGACACCTGGCATGTTCTGGGCGCTGGTAGCCTCGGCGGGCTCTGGGCAACGCGCCTTTTCCGTGCCGGCGTACCGGTGCAAATCATCCTGCGCAACCCGCAACGCCTCGCTGATTACCGAGCCGCGGGTGGCCTGAGCCTGACCGAGGCCGGCGTCACCGCTGTCTATCCGGTACCCGTAGAGTTACCCGATGCAGCTACACCGATAAACCGGCTACTGGTTGCCTGCAAGGCATACGATGCGCAAGACGCAATCGCCGAGGTGGCACCGCGTCTGGTCAAGGGATCGCACATTCTTCTGTTGCAGAACGGCCTGGGCAGTCAGCAGGCCATTGCGGCACGTTGGCCCGGCAGCCGCTGCATATTCGTTTCAAGTACCGAGGGCGCCTATCGTCAGGCTGACTTCCGAATCGTCCATGCCGGTCAGGGGCAGAACTGGCTGGGCGAACCCGGCCATCGCAACCAGCCATCCTGGCTCGCCGATCTGGTCACCGCCGGCATTCCGCACGGCTGGACGGAAGACATCATGGGCAAACTCTGGCGCAAGTTGGCGATCAACTGCGCCATCAATCCCCTGACCGTCCTGAATGATTGCCGCAACGGCGACTTGCGCGCGTTCCCCGAGCAGCTCCACCGACTCTGCAACGAACTTGCGGAAGTGCTCAAGGCCACCAATCAGCGTGATGCGGCTCGTGGACTGGAAGACGAAGTGCTCTCGATCATCGAGGCAACGGCCAACAACTATTCGTCGATGCACCAAGATGTACGAAACGGACGCCGGACCGAAGTCAGCTTCCTGCTCGGTCAGGCGTGCCGGACCGCCGAGCAGCACGATCTGCACGTGCCGGCGCTGTTCAGCCTGCAGCAACAGCTCCAGGCATTCCTGCACGCTCGCAGATTGCCCGCGGACTGAGGCACCGCTACCCTGCTGAAACACCCTTAGCCAGTGCCTGCCATGACCCTGCGCCAGCGCCTTGAAAATCTCCCGGTCGGCCGCAAGCTGCTGATCGCCCTGCTCGTACTGCTTGCCGCAGTGCTGCTGGTATCGAATCTCGTCTTCATCAGCGCGGCCTACTGGATCTCCCGCCAGAGCGTCGCGCCGCAGGCCATGCATACCCTTGGGGCGCTGTTCGCTACGCCCGAGTTGAGTAACCGCGCCCTGGCATCCGAAGCGGCAGCCGACGGGCTCCTGCAGAAGCTGAACGATTATGCCCCGCTGCGCGCAGCGGCGATCTACGACAGCGAAGGCCAGAGCCTGGCACAGCTGTATCACGGCGATTCGCTGGGCCTGCCGCAGCAGGTAAGCGAGCTACCCGCATGGCAAAAGACTGAGATGCGCGCCAATTTACTGGTGGAACTACCGCAAGCCGAAGGGCCTCCGGGCCACCTGCTGATCGTGGCCAGTAGCGAATTGCCCGGGGCCTTCTACACCGGAACCCTGACCGCCAGCGTCGCCATTCTTCTGACCAGCCTGCTGCTTTGGATACTGGTCGCCCGGCAGATCCGGCAGATGATCACCCGCCCGATCCATGACCTCGAGGCCCTGTCCCGCCAGGTCACGCGCGAAGAAAACTATTCGCTTCGCGCAACACCGAGGAACCGCGACGAAATCGGACATCTGGCCGATGCCTTCAACACCATGCTGTCGCGCATGGAGGCACGCGAACAACAGCTCAAGCGCGCCCGCGACGATGCCCAGGACGCCTTCGACCATGCCCAGGGGCTGGCAGAGGAAACCCGGCACACCAACCGCAAGCTGGAACTGGAGGTACAGGTTCGCAGCAAGATCGAGAAGAAGCTCACCGGATTCCAGAGCTACCTGAACAGCATCATCGACTCGATGCCATCGGTGCTCATCGCCCTGGACGAGCAGCTCTACGTGACCCAATGGAACCAGCAGGCCAGCGAGCTCTCGGGTACCTCAATCGACGATGCGCTGAACCAGCCCGTGTTCATCGCCTTCGAACCGCTAAGGCCCTTCCTGACCGAGATTCGCCGAGCATCCGAACGGCATCAGGTGGAAAAGATCGAGCGCGTCACCTGGGCCTTCGACGACGAGCCCCGACATTACGCGCTGACGCTCTACCCCTTGATGGGCGGCGGTGGCGTAGTCATTCGCATCGACGACATCACCGAACGCATCAACATGGAAGAGATCATGGTGCAATCGGAAAAGATGCTTTCGGTGGGCGGTCTCGCCGCAGGCATGGCACATGAGATCAACAACCCCCTCGGGGCGATCCTGCATAACGCACAGAACATCCGTCGACGTCTGTCACCGGACCTGGAGCGAAACCGCGAAGCGGCCGACGACACCGGCGTTCGACTGGAAGCGGTGAATCAATACCTGCAACGGCGAGAAATCCCGCAGCTGCTCGACGGCATCCAGCAGGCCGGCTCGCGCGCGGCCAAGATCGTCAGCCACATGCTGAGCTTCAGCCGCATGAGCAACCGGCAACTGGCCGAATGCCAACTGCCCGTACTGATCGATCAGGCGCTGGAGATCGCTGGTAACGATTTCGCGCTGATGGAGGGCTTCGACTTTCGCTCGCTGGAAATTATCCGCGACTTCGATCCGCAAGTGGACCGAGTCCCCTGCATCGGCAACGAGCTGGAACAGGTGCTGCTGAATCTTCTGAAAAACGCGGCCCAGGCCATCCACCAGAAACCGGAGCGAGGCCGTGGGCAGATCACGTTGCGGACGCGCCTGAACCCGCCATGGGCTGAAATTCATGTGGAAGACAACGGCGGTGGCATCCCCGAACACATCCGCAAGCGAATCTTCGAACCCTTTTTCACCACCAAAGAGGTGGGCCAGGGAACCGGGTTGGGTCTTTCCGTTTCGTATTTCATCATCACCAACAATCACAAGGGCCAGATGGAAGTGCAAAGCAAGCCGGACCAGGGAACGACCTTCACCCTGCGCCTGCCGCTACTATCCGCGTCCGACGCCAACTGAAGCACCACCAGGAACCTAGAGATGGGCAATCGACTGTCAAAGATCTATACCCGCACCGGCGATGCCGGAGAAACCGGCCTGGCCGATGGCCGCCGCGTCCCCAAGGATCACCCACGGGTCGAAGCCATGGGGGAAATCGATACGCTCAACAGTCAACTTGGCCTGTTGCTTGCCGAACTGGCCGAAGCACAGGCGCGCTGGCCGGATCTGGCTGAACTTATCGAGGTGCTGAGCCCTTGCCAGCACCGCCTGTTCGATCTGGGCGGCGAACTGGCGATGCCGGACTATCAAGCGCTGACCCCTACCGAGGTAGCGCGCCTGGAGGCGGCGATCGACCGCTGGAATGCGGAGCTCGGACCGCTGGAAGATTTCATCATGCCTGGCGGCACCCGGCTGATCGCGCTCGCGCATCTATGCCGCAGCATGGCTCGCACCAGCGAAAGGCGCTGCCAACAGCTCAATGCCATCGAACCGCTACGTCCAGTCGGGCTGGCTTACCTCAATCGCCTGTCGGATCTGTTCTTCGTCGTGGCGCGCCTGATCGCACGTCGCCAGGGCTGTGCCGAAATCCTCTGGCAACCCGCCAGCGCACCTGTCAGCGCCGATGCCTGAGTTAGCCGCAGGCCAGCACGCACGCTTGCGCGACGGGCTGCACGCAGCCTGGGAAGCGTTCATCGTCCTGCTGGTGTGCATCAATCTTGGGCTGATCCTGTTCGACAGCCTGTTCATCGTGCAGCCAATCAATCAGGCCCTCGCTGGATGGCTGCCCGAGCTGCATCAGCGCTACGACACGCTGATCCACCGCAATTTCCAGCTGATCGATCTCGGCTTCGTCGCGGTATTCATTCTCGACGTGCTGCTTGGCTGGACCGTTGCGTTGTTCGAGCGACGCTACGCACGCTGGTATTACTACCCTTTCGCTCACTGGTACGACGTACTCGGCTGCATTCCCCTGAGCGGTTTCCGCTGGCTTCGCGTATTGAGGGTCGGCAGTCTGCTGATCCGACTGCAACGGCTGGGCCTTATCGACATGCGCCGGTGGCCGGTCTATGGGCTGGTTCACCGCTACTACTCGCTGCTGCTGGAAGAGCTGTCCGATCGCGTCATGGTTCGGCTGTTCAGCCGCCTGCAGCAGGAGATCGGTGCCAGCGACGACCTTTCCCGTCGGCTGCTGCAGGAGGTGGTAAGACCGCGCAAAGAGCGACTGCTCGACGATCTATCGCGACGCCTGAACGCCATGCTGGAGAACGGCTATCGGGACAACCGCGGCGCCATCGAAGGCTATGTCGACGGGTTGATCCACCAGGCGCTGGCGAATAATCCGGAGGTCATCCGCCTGCGTCGCCTGCCGCTTGGCGACCGGGTCGTCGATACCCTGGACGATGCACTCACCGATATCGCGGCTCGGCTTCTCCAAGGGGCTGTGGACGGGCTGCAGGGCCCGCAATTCCGGCGTTTGGCTCGGAGCCTTGCTGACGAGTGCTTCGAGGCCTGGGTGTATCAGGACGAAAACACCGACCTCGCGCTGGAAGAATTGCTGGTCGATGTCATTGAAGTGCTCAAGCAGCAGGTGCTCGACCGGCGCTGGAGCCGCTTCGTCGGCCCCATCGAGCCGCCGACGCCGCCGGGTTAGCCCAACCGCGCGGCGGCTGCGCCGTGCTGCTGGCCGACACGTCCACCGACCACCATCTCGGTGGCCCATTTGACGAGAATATCGGTGTAGGCCTGCTGGCAATTCTCATGGGTCAGACCATGATCGGCCCCAAGGATGATGCGGTGAGTCAGCGAATGGGTCTGATGGAATGCCGCCCGGTAACTCATGATCGTGCTGTGCGGGACCAGATGATCGTGCTCGGACTCGACGATCAATACATCGCCACGAAACTCGGCACAGGCCGCTAACGCCCGATTCTCCTCTGGAACGACCCGCCGACCACGCAGCTCATTGAGCAGATCGCGACTCAACTGGCGCTTGGGTATCGCCCAGTCATCATCCCTGTACAACGCCGGCACGCGCATCGCCAGCCATTTGACCGGACGCAAGGAAGTAAGCAGCGCAGCCAGATAACCGCCGTAACTGGTGCCGACCACGGCGATTGCGGAAGGATCAATGTTCGGATGCTGTACCAGGAGATCGTAGGCCGCCAGCAGGTCACGCAGGTTCTGCTCGCGCGTGACGGTCTGCTGTTGCGCCAGCGTCTGGGCATGGCCCCGCAGATCGAACGACAGACAGATACAGCCCAGACCGGCAATACCGCGAGCACGGGTCAGGTCACGCTCTTGGCTACCGCCCCAACCATGCACGAAGAGCACACCCGGCAATTTCGTCGGAGGCGACAGAAAGGTGCCGGCAATGTGCTCGTCATCTACGAGGATATCCACGCTTTCACTATGGGTTGCCATGAGCCTCCACCACTGCGTATTTGGTTATGAAGCCGACCTCGGCGTCCTCGCCGCGAAACAGCACCGTTGCGCCTTCGGGCACGGTTGATTCCCCGTAGACTTCAACCGATGACGCGCGCACCACCGGACCGCCCTCGCCCCGGATAAACGCCTCCAGTGCCGCAACCTCGGCACTGCTCGCGCCGCCAATGCGCCAGGATTGCTCCAGCACGCCGGAAGAGGCGCGCCCTCGGCCATCGATGCCTTGAGCGATATCGTAGTTGCGCCGAGAAGCATAGAAATTGCGAAAGCAGGCCGAGGCGGCAGCGTCGTAGATTTGAGCCTGGGAGATGGCTAGACGGGTCTTTTCGGGCAGATTCAGGTTCAGTAAGGCATCGAAATCGCCTTCGACGACCAACAGATCCGAGCCGCCATAGACCGTTTCGCCCGTGTTGTCCTGAGTCAGTCGCTGGGTACCGTAGTAACTCAGTACCCTCCCCGCTGCGCGAATTTGCCCGACGCTCAAGGTCGTCACGTCATCCAGGTGCGTTTCGAGCACCAGCCCGTACTGGCTGAGTTCGGTCTCGTCGATATTTTCCAGGGCATGGTCGAGTTCCTGCTCGGTCGTCACCCGCTTCTGCCCTCGCCCACCAGTGGCACGCACAGGTTTGATGCGCAGCGCGCCTTCGTTAAGCAATCGCCGGCCGGCCTCTCGCGCATCGTGCAGGGAAAAAACGCTGTAACCGGGCAGAACGCCGCCCGTGACGCGCCGGGTGAAACTCCGCGACCAGCCCAGCGGCGAATCGGCATCCGGCCGTACCAGCGGATGCGTGATGGCCTTGGTTTCGATGAACGCATGCGGTACGACCCCACCGAACATATCCTGCTCGCTCTCCAGCCCCAGCTCACGCGCCTGTTCGGTGCCGATCACCGTGCCGGATGGAACGAAGTAAAGCTGGTGTGGATAGCTGACGCTGCGGTCGTATTCCCCGAGAAAGGCGAACCCTTGCAACTCCGCCAGGCGTTTGGCGAGTTGCTCGTGCACGACTCTTTCGTGTTGAGGTTCATTGGATCGATTGGCAAAGGTTACGACAGCGCCTCGGACGTCTTGCGGCGTATCCGCTTTTTTCATAGGTGGATTCGCTCCATGGACGACTGGTACATGTGCGACGAAGCGACCCGTTCAGACTGAAAACTACTGCGCTCGGTTATGCCGCGTTAAAACAGGCTCGGATGCGAGCCCAGTCCGCTTTCTCACCTGTTTTGCCTTGCTTAACCTTCGCTCGCTACGTTTTCACGGTCTGCGTTGCCGCATCTTTCGCTCGTTTCCACCCGACCGACGCGGATCCGGTGTAATGAAATAGACCCCGGAACTTCGCTATCTATCCTTCGCCGCCAGCCCTCAGCCCTCAGCCCTCAGCCCTCAGCCCTCAGCCAGCGTAGCGAACCACAAAAACGAAAAGGGGGAGCAGACCGAAATCTGCTCCCCCTTTTTTGTGCCCGTCAGACTCAGTCTTCGACGGAGCTGCGGATCAGATGGTCAAAGGCGCTCAGCGATGCCTTGGCTCCTTCGCCGACTGCAATAACGATCTGCTTGTACGGCACTGTGGTGACGTCGCCCGCCGCGAAGATGCCTGGCAGCGAGGTCTCGCCCCGCGCATCGACGATGATCTCGCCGCGCGAGGTCAGTTCGACGGTGCCCTTCAGCCAATCGGAGTTGGGCAGCAGGCCGATCTGCACGAAGATGCCTTCCAGTTCCAGGTTATGGAACTCGCTGGAATTGCGGTCCTTGTAGGTCAAACCGGTGACCTTCTGCCCGTCGCCAATGACTTCACTGGTCAGTGCACTGGTGATCACGGTGACGTTGGGCAGACTGTGCAGCTTCTTCTGCAGCACGGCGTCGGCACGCAGCTGGCTGTCGAACTCGATCAGCGTGACGT
>NZ_JAMOIH010000009.1 GCF_024448955.1 Stutzerimonas stutzeri | reverse complement strand
GAGCGACGATGCCGGCCAGATCGATGGCCGCTTCCACGCCGGAGTTGCCACCGCCGATCACCGCGACACGCTTGCCCTTGAACAGCGGGCCGTCGCAGTGCGGGCAGTAGGCAACGCCACGGCCACGGTATTGCTGCTCGCCCGGCACGTTCATTTCACGCCAGCGGGCACCGGTGGCGAGGATCAGTGTCTTGGCCTTGAGCGAGCCGCCGTTTTCCAGTTTGATTTCGTGCAAGCCGCCTTCGCCGGTAGCCGGTATCAGAGCCGCAGCGCGCTGCAGGTTCATGATGTCGACGTCGTATTCGCGTACGTGGTTTTCCAGCGCACGGGCCAGCTTCGGGCCTTCGGTCTCGTTGACCGAGATGAAGTTTTCGATGGCCATGGTATCCAGCACCTGACCGCCGAAACGCTCGGCCGCCACGCCGGTGCGGATGCCTTTACGCGCTGCGTAGATGGCCGCTGCGGCACCCGCCGGGCCACCGCCGACGACGAGTACGTCGAAGGCGCCCTTGGCGCTGAGTTTTTCGGCATCACGTGCCGAGGCGCCGGTGTCGAGCTTGGCGAGAATTTCCTCTTCGCCCATGCGGCCTTGGCCGAACAGCTCACCGTTGAGGTAGATGCTCGGCACGGACATGACCTGCCGGGCTTCGACTTCGTCCTGGAACAGCGCACCGTCGATGGCGACGTGGCGGATGTTCGGGTTGAGCACGGCCATCAGGTTCAGCGCCTGGACCACGTCGGGGCAGTTCTGGCAGGACAGCGAGAAGTAGGTTTCGAAGCTGTAGTCGCCTTCGATGTTCTTGATCTGCTCAATGACATCAGCAGCAGTCTTCGACGGATGACCGCCTACCTGCAGCAGGGCGAGTACCAGCGAGGTAAATTCGTGGCCCATCGGGATGCCGGCAAAACGCAGGCTGATGTTGCCACCGATACGGTTGAGTGCGAACGACGGGCGACGAGCATCATCACCATCGGTGCGCAGGGTGATCTGGTCGCTCAGGCTAGCAATGTCTTCCAGCAGGGCGAGCATTTCTTGGGATTTCTCACCGTCATCGAGGGACGCGACGATCTCGAACGGCTGAGTGACCTTTTCCAGATAGGCTTTCAACTGGGTCTTGAGATTGGTGTCCAGCATTGGATTACCTCGTAAGTGATTTGTCGGCTTCCGTGGGAAGTCAGAACTTGAAAGTTTCGATGGAGAAAGCTTACGCACCGCAAGGCAATTCCGAAAATTGATAAAACCAAGAAGGCCCATGGGATAAAGCTATCGAAGAAGCGAGAAACTTCTTATGTTCCACGTGAAACAAAAAACCCGGCGAAAGCCGGGTTTTAGGAAGTAACGAAAACGAGAGAGATCAGAAATCCAAGTTGGATACCGCCAAAGCATTGGATTCGATGAAATCCCGACGGGGCTCTACCGCGTCCCCCATCAAGGTATTGAAGATCTGATCAGCCGCGATGGCATCTTCGATCGTGACCTTGAGCATCCGCCGAACCGCTGGATCCATCGTGGTCTCCCATAGCTGATCCGGATTCATCTCTCCCAGTCCCTTGTATCGCTGGACGCTGTGCCGACGTGTACCTTCGGTCATCAACCATCCCAGCGCCTCCTTGAAGGTGCTGACCTGCTTCCTGCGCTCACCGCGTTTAACGTAGGCACCTTCCTCTAGGAGGCTGTTGAGCTTGTCACCCAACGCGGTGACCGTCTTGTAATCATTACTACCGAAGAAGTCCCGGTTGAACGTGATGTAACTGGCCAGCCCATGGGAAACGATCTCCACTTCCGGCAGCCACAGGTTGCGCTCTTTATCTTCTCGCAGGCTCGCCTTGTAGGTCAGTCCAGACTGCTCGACGCCTCTCAGTAGTGAGGAATACGACTCCATCCAGGCTTGCATAGCAGCCTGGTCGCCCAGCTGGTCGATCGATACGCGCGGCAAATAAATGAAGTGCTCAGTCAATTCCTGAGGGTAAAGTCGGGACAACCGTTGCAACGTCTTCATCACTGTGCGGTAGTCGTTCACTAGGCGTTCAAGCGCCTCACCTGAAAGACCGGGTGCATCTTCATTGACGTGCAGGCTTGCATCTTCGAGCGCCGATTGGGTGAGGTATTCATCCATCGCCTCATCATCTTTGATGTACTGCTCCTGCTTGCCACGTTTGACCTTGTAAAGCGGCGGTTGAGCGATGTACACATAGCCACGCTCGATCAGCTCGGGCAACTGACGGAAGAAGAAGGTGAGCAGCAGCGTACGAATATGCGAACCGTCAACGTCGGCATCGGTCATGATGATGATGTTGTGATAGCGCAGCTTGTCGATGTTGTACTCTTCTCGACCGATACCGCAGCCAAGGGCGGTGATCAGCGTGCCGACTTCCTGCGAGGAAATCATCTTGTCGAATCGGGCTTTCTCGACGTTCAGGATCTTGCCTTTGAGCGGCAGAATGGCCTGAGTCCGACGGTTGCGTCCTTGCTTGGCAGAGCCGCCCGCGGAGTCACCCTCCACTATGTAGAGTTCGGAAAGGGCAGGGTCCTTTTCCTGGCAGTCGGCGAGTTTGCCGGGTAGACCGGCAATATCGAGAGCTCCCTTGCGCCGGGTCATTTCGCGGGCTTTTCGCGCGGCCTCACGAGCACGTGCAGCGTCGATCATCTTGCCAACGACCGCTTTCGCTTCGTTGGGGTGCTCAAGCAGGAAATCCGCGAAGTGCTTGCCCATCTCCTGTTCTACGGCCGTTTTAACTTCGGACGAGACCAGCTTGTCCTTTGTCTGCGAGCTGAACTTCGGATCCGGAACCTTCACCGAAATGATTGCAGTCAGACCTTCACGGGCGTCGTCACCGGTAGTCGCCACCTTGTGCTTTTTCGCCAGACCTTCCTGTTCGATGTAGTTGTTGAGATTACGCGTCAATGCCGATCTGAAACCGGCCAGGTGCGTACCGCCATCGCGCTGAGGAATGTTGTTGGTGAAACAGAGTAGATTCTCGTTGAAGCTGTCGTTCCACTGCAGCGCTACCTCGACACCAACTCCATCGTCACGCTGGACGTTGAAGTGAAACACCTCGTTGACCGGCGTCTTGTTGGTGTTGAGGTAGGCGACGAACGCACTCAAACCGCCCTCGTACTTGAACAGCTCTTCTTTGGCGTTGCGCTCGTCGCGCAGCACGATACCCACACCGGAATTGAGGAACGAGAGCTCGCGCAACCGCTTTGCCAGGATATCCCAGCTGAAGTGGATATTCTGAAAGGTTTCCGATGATGGTTTGAAATGAATCTGGGTGCCTGAATCCTCCGTTTCACCAACGGCTGCCAGCGGTGCCTGTGGCACGCCATGGCAGTAAATCTGTTCCCAGACCTTGCCTTCCCGACGGATTGTCAGCACGAGTTCTTCAGACAGGGCGTTCACCACCGACACACCGACACCGTGGAGGCCACCGGAAACCTTGTAGGAGTTGTCATCGAACTTACCGCCGGCGTGGAGCACGGTCATGATGACTTCGGCTGCCGACACGCCCTCTTCGTGAATATCGACCGGAATTCCACGGCCATTGTCACGAACAGTAATCGACTCATCGACATGGATAGTGATCGATATGTCGCTGCAGTGCCCGGCCAGCGCCTCGTCGATCGAGTTGTCGACCACTTCGAAGACCATATGATGCAGGCCGGTGCCATCGTCCGTGTCGCCAATGTACATGCCGGGACGTTTACGTACGGCATCGAGGCCCTTGAGAACCTTGATGCTGGACGAATCGTACGTGTGATTTTCGCTCATGCCTTCACTCCCGAGGGGACGTGGACTGGGTTATTGCACCATGTTCCACGTGAAACAATGAGACTGGGGTATCGTCACGCCAGCCTTCTCGCAATACATTCGAATCGACGCAGGTGATGAATACCTGGCAATTCAGTAGTTCAAGCAGCCGGCATAGTGCCAGCCGATGTTGGCCATCCAGCTCGGACGGCAGGTCATCAACCAGATAGATACACTGGCCTCGCTTGGCCTCGCTCACCAAGTGCCCTTGGGCAATCCGTAGGGCACAAACAACCAGCTTCTGCTGGCCTCGCGAGAGAATCTCCGCCGCATTGTGACCGGCGATTCGCAAGCGAAGATCAGCTCGCTGCGGACCCGCCTGGGTGTGCCCCATCATCCGGTCGCGATCGATAGACGCCGCTAGAACTTCGCCCAAAGAGCGTTCTTTGTCCCAACCGCGGTAATAACTCAATTGAAAGCCTTCGAGCTCAAGAAGAGACGCCAGCGTTTGCTCGAATACAGGCTTCAACGCCTGAATATAAGCTCGCCTGTAAGCATCTATTTCGTCGCTCGCTACGCTCAGTTCTTGGCTCCAGGCCGCCTGCGAAGCGGCGTCCAGTGTACCATGCCGCAGCCAGGAGTTTCGTTGCCGCAGCGCCTGCTGGAGACGCTGCCAGGCCCTGAGGAAACGTGGTTCCACGTGGAACACGCCCCAATCGAGGAACTGTCGGCGGAGCTTGGGGGCTCCTTCCAGAAGCCGGAAACTGTCTGGATTGATCAGCTGCAGCGGTAGGGTTTCGGCAAGCTCAGCCGCACTACGAGCGCTCTGGCCGTTAATACGAATGCGAAATTCGCCAGAGCGTTCTCTAGAGATACCCAGCGCATTGGACTGGCCCTCTCCCAGTTCAACCTGGCCAAACACCGTACAACTGACGTGCTCGTGGCTAATCACCGGGTTCAGCCGCGTACTGCGAAACGAACGGGCCATTCCAAGCAGATGAATGGCCTCGAGAAAACTAGTTTTCCCGCTGCCGTTGTCGCCGTGAAGGATGTTGATCCGAGGGGAGGGAATGAGCGTCACCGGCTGCAGATTGCGAACGCCGGTGACAGATATACGGCTGAGGGACATTCAGAGCCGGGCGTTACAGACGCATCGGCATCACGACATAGGCTGAATCGTCGTTGTCGTACTCCTGAACCAGCGCACTACTGTTGGCATCAGAGAGAATGAGACGGACCTGATCAGTGGTCATGACGCCAAGCACGTCAAGCAAATAGCTAACGTTGAAACCGATCTCCAACGATCCGCCGGTGTAGTCGACCGCAACTTCCTCTTCCGCCTCCTCCTGTTCCGGGTTGTTAGCCTGAATCTTCAACAACCCGCTTTCAAGCTGCAGGCGGATACCGCGATATTTCTCGTTGGAGAGAATCGCCGTGCGGCTGAATGCCTCGCGCAGCGTCTGGCGCTCGCCAACGACCAGCTTGTCACCGCCACGGGGCAGTACGCGCTCATAGTCGGGGAACTTGCCATCCACCAATTTGGAAGTGAAGGTGAACTCATTGGTCGTTGCACGGATGTGGTGCTGTCCAAGCACGATGCTGACGTCGCCGTCCTGATCGGACAGCAAACGCGCCAGTTCAAGAATCCCTTTTCGCGGCACGATAACCTGATGACGATCCGGTTGCTCGATACCGGCCTGCATGGAACACATCGCTAACCGATGCCCATCGGTCGCGACCGCACGCAGCATTCCGCTGGAAACTTCGATCAGCATACCGTTCAGGTAGTAGCGCACGTCCTGCTGTGCCATGGCAAAGCTGCTGCGCTCGATCAGGCGACGCATCTTGCCCTGGTTAACGCTGAAATTAAGCGAGCCTGGCCCTTCCTCGACGGTAGGGAAATCGTTGGCCGGCAGGGTCGACAGGGAAAAACGGCTACGCCCCGACTTGATCACCACTTTCTGATCATCCAGGCGTATATCAATCAGCGCATCGGGCTGCAGGCTCTTGCAGATATCCATCAGCTTGCGCGCCGGTACCGTTATCTCACCGGGCTCTGCAGCATCCTCTAACGCCACGCGGCCGACCAGTTCGACTTCGAGATCGGTACCGGTAAGGGATAGCTGATGATCCTGAACCACCAGCAACACGTTGGACAAAACGGGCAAGGTCTGGCGTCGCTCAACGACGCCGGCCACCAACTGCAGAGGTTTCAACAGGGCTTCGCGCTGAATAGTGAAATGCATGGTCTGGTCCCTTGCCTATTAATTGGCCGCAGTTCAGGTTGTCAAAGTACGCAGCAGATTTTTGTAATCTTCGCGAATATCAGCATCCAATTCACGAAGTTCAGCAATTTTACGACAAGCGTGAAGCACGGTCGTGTGATCGCGCCCACCAAACGCATCGCCGATTTCCGGCAGGCTGTGGTTGGTGAGCTCTTTGGACAACGCCATCGCAACCTGACGCGGTCTCGCCACTGAGCGGGAACGTCGCTTCGACAGCAGATCGGAGATTTTTATCTTGTAGTACTCAGCGACGGTGCGCTGAATATTATCCACACTGACCAACTTGTCCTGTAGAGCAAGCAAGTCCTTCAAAGACTCTCGAATGAGCTCGATGGTGATATCGCGGCCCATGAAATGAGCGTGAGCGATGACGCGCTTCAGTGCGCCTTCCAGTTCACGCACATTCGAGCGGATCCGCTGCGCGATGAAGAACGCAGCATCATGTGGCAGATCCACATTGGCCTGGTCAGCCTTCTTCATCAGGATCGCCACCCGCGTCTCGAGCTCCGGCGGCTCGACAGCAACCGTCAGGCCCCAGCCGAAACGGGACTTGAGTCTTTCTTCAAGTCCGTCGATTTCCTTCGGGTAGCGGTCACTGGTGAGAATCACCTGCTGCCCACCCTCCAGTAACGCATTGAAGGTATGAAAGAACTCCTCCTGGGAGCGTTCTTTCTTGGCGAAGAACTGGATGTCATCGATGAGTAGCGCGTCCACCGAGCGATAGAAGCGTTTGAATTCATTGATGGCATTGAGCTGCAGCGCCTTGACCATGTCGGCGACGAAACGCTCCGAATGAAGATAGACCACCTTGGCGTTGGGATTTTTCTTCAACAGGTGGTTGCCCACCGCATGCATCAAGTGAGTTTTACCGAGGCCCACCCCACCATAGAGAAACAGCGGGTTGTAGCCATGCTTGGGATTATCGGCAACTTGCCATGCAGCAGCGCGGGCCAGCTGGTTGGACTTGCCCTCGACGAAATTCTCGAAGGTAAAGGTCCGGTTGAGATAACTGGTGTGCTTGAGTCCACCTTCGACCTGGACGTTACGCTCCGCACGCGCAGGCGCAGCTGCTGGTGGTGACGGAGCAGATAGAGGTGCAACGGCAGCGGGTTCCGAAGGTGCGGCCTGCGAGGGCACGGCAGAAACGGTGGCCTGCTGTTGAGCGCGGGCCATCGATGCAGAAGGGAGCGCGGCGGCGGCTGTACGTTTGCTCCCTATCAATAGAGACAACGAAGGGGTCGGACCGGTAGCGCGTTCCGATAGCAGCTCAAGCAAACGGGACAGATATTTTTCGTTGACCCAATCAAGAACGAATCGATTGGGTGCGTATACGCGCAGTTCGTCCCCCTCGGCCTCGACTTGAAGCGGACGGATCCACGTGTTGAATTGCTGGGCCGGCAGCTCATCTCTCAAGAGGTCAACGCACTGCTGCCAAAGTTCCACCGACACGGAATCTCCTAGACGCTGTCGAGCTTCAAACGGCAACCATTGTAGCCATGGCCAGGCCGGTTATCCACAGTCAGCATCCCTATTAAGGCAAAGTCAGGCATAAAAATAGCCGGTAATAATCTTGGCACAGGTCCTAAGCGCTGTTGATAACTTTCCGTTAGGGTTCCGGATAAGTCTGTGCAAAGCTCAGTGGAGAACCCACCTGTTGATAACCTACAAAAATGTCCACAGGAAACTAAAAACGTTCCCACCGTGAACGCACCGTTTACAAAGAGAGTTTAGAAACGCCTAATACGGCGGCTGTGCTGGGCTGTAGATGGTTATCCACAGAAACGGTACACACCATTTATAAGCTCTGTAGTAAGAAAAGCTTTAATTTCTTTTTATCTATATATATTTGTCTTCGACGGCGCTGGTTGGAAATTGACCTCGCAGCGCGGCTTCTCTACAATCGCCGGTCTCTTAAAAGGGGGCCATTCCGGCCCGCAACGGATCACCAGGTAAACGCATCATGAAACGCACTTTCCAACCCAGCACCCTCAAGCGCGCTCGCACTCACGGTTTCCGTGCTCGTATGGCCACCAAGAACGGCCGTGCCGTCCTGTCGCGCCGTCGCGCCAAAGGTCGTAAGCGCCTGGCAGTCTGAACACGTCGGAACAGGTAGTGAGTCGAGACTTCGCTCGGGAAAAGCGATTGCTGACCCCGCGTCAGTTCAAAACAGTCTTCGACTCCCCTTCCGGCAAGTTACCGGGCAGGAACGTCCTGCTCCTGGTGCGCGAAAACGAACTGCCGCACCCTCGAATCGGGCTGGTGATCGGCAAGAAGAGCGTCAAGCTCGCGGTTGAACGCAATCGCATCAAGCGGCAACTGCGTGAGACCTTTCGTCTCCACCAGATGGAACTGACGGGGTGGGACATCGTGGTTATCGCTCGCAAGGGATTGGCTGATCTGGATAATCCCGAACTGGCACGGCAATTCGCCAAACTCTGGAGGCGGTTGTCCCGCACACCCTCCGAGACCGCCGGCAGTCCGGAACAGAGCAAGTCCGCCCATGCGTAAACTGGCCTTGATTCCGATTCGGATCTACCGGTACGCCATCAGCCCCATGATGGCGAGCCATTGTCGTTTCTACCCAAGTTGCTCCTGCTACGCACAAGAGGCCATCGAGAATCATGGCCTGCTGCGCGGTGGCTGGCTGAGCCTGTGCAGGCTTGGCCGTTGCCATCCATGGAATCCGGGCGGCTATGATCCCGTGCCTTCCAACAACACCTCCAATTCATCTTCGATGACCGAGTAACCATGGATATCAAACGCTCGATCCTGCTTGTCGCATTGGCAGTCGTTGCCTACCTGATGGTTCTTCAGTGGAATCAGGACTATGGTCAGGCTGCTCTGCCTGCCGAGACAAATCAGGAACAATCTTCAGCCACTCAGCTACCCGAGACGCCAACCACCGTTACTGCTGAGGGTTCGCAGGGTGACATTCCTGCTGTCGCTGGCGATCAGTCGGCCAGCGCGCTTCCTGAAACTCAGGCCAGTTCTCAGCTCATCCGTGTGCGTACCGATGTCCTCGACGTCGCGATCGATCCACGTGGCGGTGACATCGTCGACCTGCGCTTGCCAGAGTTTCCGCGCCGCCAGGATCGGCCGGACGTTCCTTTCCAGCTGTTCGAGCGTAGCGCCGAGCGGACCTACGAAGCTCAGAGCGGGCTGATTGGCGATGGTCCAGACAAAGCCAGCGGCCGCCCACTGTATAGCAGCGAGCAACAGAACTATCAGCTCGCCGAAGGGCAGGATCAGCTCGTCGTCGACCTGAAGTACAGCGAAGATGGCGTCAACTACACCAAGCGTTTCACCTTCGATCGTGGCGATTACGACCTGGGCGTGCGTTACCTGATCGACAACCAGAGCCAGAAGGCCTGGACTGGTTACATGTTTGGTCAGCTCAAGCGCGACGACAGTGGCGATCCCTCTTCGAGCACGGCAACCGGCACGGCAACCTATCTAGGCGCGGCACTGTGGACCAAGGACGAGCCCTATACCAAAGTGTCCATGGGCGACATGGACGACCAGAACCTGAAGAGAACCGTCGACGGCGGCTGGATCGCCTGGTTGCAGCACTACTTCGTGACCGCCTGGATTCCTGCGCCCGATCAGACCAACCAGGTACAGACGCGCAAGGATAGCCAAGGTAACTACATCATCGGTTTCACCGGTCCCGCAATTTCGGTCGCGCCCGGCAGCCAGGGCGAAGCAGCCGCTACCCTTTATGCCGGTCCCAAGAGTCAGGACAAGCTCGAGGAACTTTCCCCCGGTCTGCGTCTGACCGTCGACTACGGCATCCTCTGGTTCATTGCCCAACCGATCTTCTGGCTGCTGGAGAACATTCACGCGCTGCTGGGCAACTGGGGCTGGTCGATCATCGTACTGACCATCATCATCAAGCTCGCGTTCTTCCCGCTGTCGGCCGCCAGCTATAGGTCGATGGCGCGCATGCGTGCGGTTTCGCCGAAGATGCAGGCGCTCAAGGAACAATTCGGCGATGATCGCCAGAAGATGTCCCAGGCGATGATGGAGCTGTACAAAAAAGAGAAGATCAATCCGCTGGGCGGCTGTCTGCCGATCCTGGTGCAGATGCCGGTTTTCCTTGCACTCTATTGGGTTCTACTGGAAAGCGTCGAGATGCGCCAGGCGCCCTGGATGTTCTGGATCACCGACCTGTCGATCAAGGACCCGTTCTTCATCCTGCCGATCATCATGGGCGTGACCATGTTCATCCAGCAGCAGTTGAACCCCACACCACCAGATCCGATGCAAGCCAAGGTGATGAAGCTGTTGCCTGTCATCTTCACCTTCTTCTTCCTGTGGTTCCCGGCAGGTCTGGTGCTGTACTGGGTCGTCAACAACGTCTTGTCGATCGCGCAGCAGTGGTACATTACCCGCAAGATCGAGAGACAGGCCGCAGCCTGATCTGCTGAACGAACAGAACGCCCCTTGATTGGGGCGTTTTGCTTTGGATCCGCTGGAGAGACGCATGAATCACGAACGTGAAACCATTGCCGCAGTCGCCACCGCACCCGGGAGAGGGGGAATCGGGGTCGTGCGTGTTTCCGGGCCGCGGGCGAAAGCTGTGGCCATTACCCTCAGCGGCCGGGAGCCGACTGCTCGCCATGCGCATTACGGTCCGTTCCATGCCGACGATGGAGAGGTCATCGATGAAGGGCTGATGCTGTTCTTTCCAGGTCCTAATTCTTTTACCGGCGAAGACGTACTGGAACTGCAGGGGCATGGTGGCCTGGTGGTGATGGACATGCTATTGCGCCGCTGCGTGGAGTTGGGCGCGCGCCTGGCTCGCCCCGGCGAGTTCAGCGAGCGGGCTTTCCTCAACGACAAGCTGGACCTGGCGCAAGCCGAGGCGATCGCCGATCTGATCGAAGCAAGCTCCGCCCAGGCCGCCCGCAACGCCGTGCGCTCGTTGCAGGGGGAGTTTTCCCGGCGGGTGCATCAACTGACGGAAAAACTCATCCAACTGCGGATATACGTGGAAGCGGCGATCGATTTCCCGGAAGAGGAAATCGATTTCCTCGCCGATGGTCGGGTGCTGGCATTGTTGCAGAGTGTCAGACAGGAACTGAGTGAGGTCATCCGTGAAGCCGGTCAGGGGGCACTGCTGCGAGAGGGCATGAATGTAGTGATCGCCGGCCGCCCCAATGCTGGAAAGTCCAGCCTGCTCAACGCACTGGCCGGTCGGGAAGCGGCGATCGTCACCGATATCGCAGGCACCACGCGCGACGTGCTTCGCGAGCATATTCATATCGACGGTATGCCGTTGCACATCATCGATACCGCTGGCCTGCGGGATACCGATGATCAAGTGGAGCGCATCGGTGTGGAACGCGCCATCAAGGCCATCGAGGATGCCGACCGGATACTCCTGGTGATGGATGCCAGCGCAGCATCCGGCGACGCTGGCGAGTCAGGTTGGCCCGAGGTTCTCACCATCAGGCCGGACCGAACCAAAACCACCCTCATCCGCAACAAGGCCGACCTGACCGGCGAGGGTACCACGCTTGCGATCGATCCTGACGGCTACACCACCCTGAGCCTCTCGGCGAGATCAGGTGACGGCCTCGAAATGTTGCGTGAGCATCTAAAGGACTGCATGGGCTATGACCAGACCGCCGAGAGTGGTTTCAGCGCCCGTCGCAGACACCTGGATGCGCTGCGACAGGCTGCGGAGCATCTGGAGCATGGCCATGCCCAGCTCACGCTCGCTGGAGCGGGGGAGCTGCTCGCCGAAGACCTGCGGCAAGCCCAGCAGGCGCTTGGCGAGATCACTGGAGCCTTCAGCTCGGACGATCTGTTGGGCCGCATATTTTCCAGCTTCTGTATTGGTAAGTAGCCCTAAGCCTCGCTCGACGGCTCCTTAGCTTCGCCAGTTCCTGTGCGCTTGAACGCAGCCGCGCTTCGTTCTGCGGCTGCTTGCGGGAACCTTGTCATTAATCGTCGCTAAATGCCCCTTCAACCCTACCCACCGACTCCATTGGCTTCCCGCAATGCGGCGCCAAAGCTCGCCAATCCCAGCTAAGCTCTGTGGAAAAGTACGCCTAAGATCGGTCCATAACCAGTTGAAGAACAAGCTCACAGATAGCCCTGTGCATAACTTATCCTTTCATACACAGCCTATGAACCGGTAGCGCACGGGTAGAGCGCAGCATCAACACAACCTTTTAAAACGCTGGAATCCTCTAAGTACAGGGCTTCCGTGGATCTATCCACAGAAATTTCGCTCCTATTTATAAACATAAAAATAAGCTTTAAATACTTTTCTCTATTTTTCTAATGATGCGTCTGTTTGCCGTCGTCATTGCCTGAAGCTGCAGCTGGTCATTTTTTGTTCAAAGGACTTCTTTCGAAAACCTCCAGCCCCTATACTTGCGCGTTTCCCAAAACTCATCTGAACAGGCACGAGGTGCGTGGTGGATTTCCCTTCCCGTTTTGACGTCATCGTTATCGGCGGTGGCCATGCCGGTACCGAAGCTGCTTTGGCAGCCGCTCGAATCGGCGTGAAGACATTGCTGCTCACTCATAACGTCGAAACGCTAGGGCAGATGAGCTGCAATCCGGCCATCGGTGGTATCGGCAAGAGTCATCTGGTCAAGGAAATCGACGCATTGGGCGGCGCCATGGCGACCGCTACCGACAAGAGCGGAATACAGTTCCGCGTGCTCAACAGCCGCAAGGGTCCGGCGGTCCGCGCTACGCGTGCGCAGGCCGACCGTGTGCTTTACAAGGCTGCGGTGCGAGAGACACTCGAGAAACAGGCGAACCTGTGGGTATTTCAGCAGGCTGCTGACGATCTGATCGTCGAGGCGGATCAGGTCAAAGGTGTCATCACGCAGATGGGCCTGCGTTTCTTCACCGAATCGGTTGTTCTGACGACCGGGACCTTCCTTGGCGGACTTATCCACATTGGGTTGCAGAATTACTCCGGTGGACGCGCTGGCGATCCGCCATCCATCGCTCTGGCTGCACGTCTGCGTGAACTGCCGCTTCGCGTCGGTCGTCTGAAGACCGGGACGCCGCCTCGTATCGACGGCCGCAGCGTCGATTTCTCGGTGATGACCGAACAGCCGGGCGATAGTCCCATTCCGCCGATGTCATTCCTCGGACATGCGGCGCAGCATCCCGAGCAGGTCAGTTGCTGGATCACCCACACCAACGCCAGAACCCACGAAATCATCGCGGCCAATCTCGACCGCTCGCCGATGTATTCCGGCGTCATCGAGGGCGTCGGGCCACGCTACTGTCCATCGATCGAGGACAAGATCCATCGTTTCGCCGACAAGGACAGCCACCAGGTTTTTATCGAGCCCGAAGGCCTGACTACCCATGAGCTTTACCCCAATGGCATTTCCACCTCGCTGCCGTTCGATGTTCAGTTGCAGATCGTGCAAAGCATTCGCGGGATGGAGCAGGCTCACATCGTCCGACCTGGCTATGCCATCGAATACGATTACTTCGATCCGCGCGATCTGAAATACAGCCTGGAAACCAAGGTCATCGGCGGGCTTTTTTTCGCCGGCCAAATCAATGGCACCACGGGTTACGAAGAAGCCGGTGCGCAAGGTTTGCTGGCCGGTACCAATGCGGCCCTGCGCGCGCAAGGCAAGGACAGCTGGTGTCCACGTCGCGACGAAGCCTACCTGGGCGTGCTGGTCGACGATCTGATCACCCTGGGAACCCAAGAGCCGTATCGCATGTTCACTTCTCGCGCCGAGTATCGGTTGATACTGCGCGAGGACAACGCCGACCTCCGGTTGACCGAAAAAGGCCGGGAGTTAGGACTGGTGGATGATGTTCGCTGGGCGGCGTTCGAGCGCAAGCGCGAAAGTATCCTTCAGGAAGAACAGCGTCTGAAAAGCACCTGGGTGCGTCCTGCCACCCCGCAGGGCGATGCCATCGCCGAGCGTTTCGGTACACCGCTGACCCACGAGTACAGCCTGCTCAATCTGCTTTCGCGTCCGGAAATTGACTACCGAAGCCTGATTCAGCTCACCGGCGCTGGGGTTGAAGACCCCCAGGTCGCCGAGCAGGTCGAGATCAAGACCAAGTACGCTGGATATATTGATCGCCAGCAGGAGGAGATAGTCCGCCTGCGTGCCAGCGAAAGCGTGGTGCTACCGTCGGACCTGGATTACGCGACCATCAGCGGCTTGTCGAAGGAGATCCAGCACAAGCTTTCCCTGGCGCGCCCCGAGACGCTAGGCCAGGCTTCGCGGATACCCGGCGTTACGCCGGCCGCCGTATCGCTCCTGATGATCCATTTGAAAAAACGCAGCGCCGGTCAGAAGCTGGAGCAAAGTGCCTGATGGATGCCGAATACGCCCGCTATGCCGAAGAACTCAAGCAGGGTGCGGCCTTGCTGGGCGTCGATCTCAACGAAACCCAGCAAGAACAACTGCTCGGCTATTTGCGGCTGCTGAACAAGTGGAACAAGGCCTACAACCTGACCGCCGTGCGCGATCCGGCGGAAATGGTCTCGCGGCATCTGCTCGATAGCCTCAGCGTCGCGCCGCATGTAGAGCAGGGCGGCTCGCGCTGGCTCGATGTGGGTAGCGGCGGCGGTATGCCTGGCATACCGCTGGCCATTCTGTTTCCCGAGCGCAGCTTTACACTGCTCGACTCGAACGGCAAAAAGACCCGCTTTCTGACGCAGGTCAAGCTCGAGCTGAAGCTCGCAAATCTGGAAGTTGTCCACAGCCGCGTCGAAGAGTTCAGGCCGGAGCAGCCCTTTGCCGGTATCACGTCCCGGGCTTTCAGCTCGCTGCGTGACTTCGCCGACTGGACGCGCCACCTGGGCGATCTCGATACCCGCTGGCTTGCCATGAAAGGCATCCAGCCGGACGATGAGCTGCAGGCGTTGCCTGATGATTTTCAGCTGGAGCGCTGTTTGGTTCTCAAGGTTCCCGGTTGCCAAGGGCAACGCCATCTGTTGATACTGCGCCGCACTTCATGACTCCGGACAGACACTGACCATGGCTAAAGTATTTGCCATCGCCAACCAGAAGGGCGGTGTCGCCAAGACCACCACCTGCATCAATCTCGCCGCTTCGCTGGTTGCGACACGCCGTCGCGTCTTGCTTATCGACCTTGATCCACAGGGCAACGCTACCACCGGAAGCGGTGTGGATAAGTTGAGTCTGGACTACTCGATCTATGACGTTCTCATCGGCGAATGCAGCCTGATCGATGCGATGCAGTTTTCCGAGCACGGTGGGTATCAGTTATTGCCGGCCAACCGTGACCTGACGGCCGCGGAAGTCGCCCTGCTCAATTTGCCGACTAAGGAAAACCGCCTGCGCGAGGCGCTTGCGCCGGTACGCGAGAACTACGATTACATTCTCATCGATTGTCCGCCTTCCTTGTCGATGCTGACCATCAACGCCCTGACAGCGGCGGACGGCGTGATCATTCCGATGCAGTGCGAGTATTACGCCCTCGAAGGTCTGACCGACCTGGTCAACTCCATTCAGCGCATCGGTCAGGCGTTGAATCCTTCGCTGAAAATCGAGGGCCTGTTGCGCACCATGTACGATCCGCGCAGCAGCCTGACCAACGATGTCACCGAACAGCTCAAGGCGCATTTCGGAGAGAAGCTCTACGACACCGTCATCCCGCGCAATGTGAGGCTGGCCGAAGCGCCCAGTCATGGCATGCCGGCGTTGGTCTATGACAAGCAATCCAAGGGCGCCTTGGCCTATCTGGCACTGGCGGGCGAACTGTCGCGTCGTCAGCGTCGAGCCGCCCGCAGCGTAACCGCATAAGGAATTTTCATGGCGACCAAAAAACGAGGCCTAGGACGCGGACTGGATGCCCTGCTCGGCGGCGCCAATGTGACAACGGCGCAGCAACAGACCGCTCAGGTCGACGAGCGCGAGCTGCAACAGTTGCCTCTCGACGTCATCCAGCGGGGCAAGTATCAGCCGCGTCGCGATATTGACCCGGTGACCCTCGATGAATTGGCGAATTCGATTCGCAGCCAAGGCTTGATGCAGCCTATCGTAGTTCGCTCGATCGGTTCGGGCCGCTACGAGATCATTGCCGGCGAGCGGCGCTGGCGTGCCAGCCAACAGGCGGGGCTTGAGAAAATTCCGGCATTGGTACGCGAAGTCTCGGACGAAGCGGCCATCGCCATGGCGCTGATCGAAAACATCCAACGCGAAGACCTCAATCCGATCGAAGAAGCTGTGGCTCTGCAACGACTGCAGCAGGAATTCCAGCTGACCCAGCAGCAGGTCGCTGACGCCGTTGGCAAATCCCGGGTAACCATCAGCAACCTGTTACGCCTGATCGCCTTACCTGAGGAGATCAAGACGCTTCTGTCTCATGGCGATCTGGAAATGGGACATGCGCGGGCATTGCTGGGGTTACCCGTTGAACAGCAGGTCGAAGGCGCGCGTCATGTTGTCGCACGCGGGCTAACGGTGCGTCAGACCGAGGCGCTGGTTCGGCAGTGGCTCAATGGCAGCAAGGGCACCAAAGCCGAGCCGAAGAGCGATCCGGACATCGTTCGCCTGGAACAACGGCTAGCCGAGCGCCTGGGTTCTCCAGTGCAAATCAAGCATGGCGAAAAGGGCAAGGGACAGCTGGTGATCCGCTACAATTCGCTGGATGAGTTGCAAGGTGTGCTGGCGCACATTCGTTGATACAAAATATATGTAGTGCCGATCGGAAATAACTACCGGAAGGTTGAACGCCGTTGGGGCTGCTCCTATACTCGCGGCGCTTTTTTGACTGCCGTCATTTCAGATGGCGTAGGTATTTGGCGGTGGTTGTAGGTGAATATACGTAACAGAACACCTCTCCATCGAATGCCTGTAGTACGTGTGCTGGTGGTACAGGCGCTCGTTGCGTCGGTCACCGGCATTTTTTGTGGTGTTTTTTTTGGTATGGTCGCGGGCTATTCAGGCCTGCTGGGCGGTTTGATAGCTCTATTGGGCAATACATATTTTGCGTTCAAGGCGTTTCGTTATTTCGGCGCGCGTTCGGCAAAGGCCATCGTTCAGTCATTGTGGGCTGGCGAGATGGGTAAACAGATTCTGGCAGCAGCGCTATTCGCGCTGGTGTTTGTGGGAGTGAAACCGCTGGAACCGGTAGCGTTGTTTGCCGGCTATCTGATGGTTCTTGGCGCCGGAGCGAGCGCCCTCCTGCTGATGAAAAATAATCCGAAGCATTGAACACTGAGGCGTTTATGGCGAGTACCCCGGCGGAATACATCCAGCATCACCTACAGAATCTGACTTACGGAAAATTGCCGGAAGGTTATGTTCGCGCAGACGGCTCGGTGGTCGACCAGGCTACCTGGACCATCGCCCAGACGGGCACCGAAGCCCGCGACATGGGCTTCATGGCCGTCCATCTCGATACGCTCGGATGGTCGTTGTTCATGGGCCTGATCTTCGTCCTGGTTTTCCGCATGGCCGCCAAGGGCGCAACCGCTGGCATTCCGGGGCGCCTGCAGAACTTCGTGGAGATGTGCGTCGAGTTCGTCGAAGGCGTGGTGAAGGATACTTTCCACGGCCGCAACGCGCTTATCGCGCCACTGGCTTTGACCATTTTCGTCTGGGTGTTCCTGATGAACAGCCTGAAGTGGATTCCGGTGGATTACATCCCGGGCCTGGCTACGCTGCTTGGGCTGCCCTACTTCAAGATCGTCCCGACTGCCGACCCGAACGGCACCTTCGGCCTGTCGTTGGGTGTATTCATCCTGATCCTGTTCTACAGCTTCAAGGTCAAGGGCGTCGGCGGTTTCACCAAGGAGCTGGCCTTCACCCCGTTCAACCACTGGTCTCTGGTTCCGTTCAACCTGTTTCTCGAAATCCTCGGTCTGCTGACCAAGCCGCTGAGCCTGGCTCTGCGTCTGTTCGGCAACATGTATGCCGGTGAGGTGGTGTTCATCCTCATTGCGCTGCTGCCGTTCTACGTGCAGTGGACCCTGAATGTACCCTGGGCGATTTTCCACATCCTGGTAATCCCGCTGCAGGCGTTCATCTTCATGGTTCTGACCGTGGTGTACCTGAGCTCTGCACATGAAGATCATGGGCACGCCGAGCTCACGCCATAACAGCTGAATCGTTCGAAACGTTTTTGCTTTACCCGAAAAACCTTAACCCCCTTAGCTTCAGGAGCTTTACATGGAACTCGTCTACATCGCCGCCTCCATCATGATCGGTCTGGGTGCCCTGGGCACTGGCATCGGCTTCGCCCTGCTGGGTGGCAAGCTGCTGGAATCCACCGCTCGTCAACCCGAGCTGGCTCCTCAGCTGCAAACCAAGACCTTCCTGATGGCCGGTCTGCTCGACGCCGTACCGATGATCGGTGTTGGTATCGCGATGTACCTCATCTTCGTTGTCGCTGGCTAATACATTCCGGTTCCTGATGGGGTTCGCTCCGCGAGCCCCGTTGCCGTGGAATTGACAACCGCGTCGAACGAGATAGCACGAGGTATATCGCTGTGAACATTAACTTGACGCTGTTCGGTCAAACGTTCGCTTTCGCTATTTTCGTCTGGTTCTGCATGAAGTTCGTATGGCCGCCTATCACCAAGGCCATGCAGGAACGCCAGAAGAAAATTGCCGAAGGGCTGGACGCCGCAGGCCGTGCGCAGCAAGACCTAAAATTGGCTCAGGAAAAGGTTTCCAACACCCTCCGCGAGACCAAGGGGCAAGCTGCCCAGATTCTTGAGCAGGCCAACAAGCAGGCCAATGCCATCGTTGAGGAAGCCAAGCAACAGGCGCGCACCGAAGGTGAGCGACTGGTAGCCGGCGCCCGCGCCGAAATCGAGCAGGAAGTGAATCGTGCCAAGGAGCAACTGCGCAATCAGGTAGCGGTATTGGCCGTGATGGGTGCGGAGAAGATCCTGGAGTCCCAGGTGGACGCCAAGGCGCACAACGATCTGGTCGAAAAACTGGCCTCCCAACTCTAAGCGAGGCAAGCGATGATCAATACCCAGACGCTTGCTCGGCCATACGCCAAGGCCGCGTTCGAGTTCGCCAGCGCGGCTGGCCGGATCGAGGCGTGGTCGGGCATGTTGAGCCTGGCTGCGGTCGCCGTTGAAGTTCCCGACGTTGCCGAACTGCTGAAGAATCCTCGTCTGACCAGTGAAAACAAGGTCAAGACGCTGGTTCAGCTGCTCGGTAGCGACATCGATGAAGCCTTCCGTAACTTCGTCTCCACGCTTGGTGACAATGATCGCCTGGACGTGTTGCCGACCATCCGGGAGCTGTTCGAGGAACTCAAGGCTGAGGCCGAAAAGACACTCGACGTTGAAGTGCAGACAGCTTTCGAGCTGACCCCTGCGCAACTCCAAACCTTGGCTGCCGCCTTGTCGAAGCGGCTAGATCGTACCGTCAACCCCCAGCAGGTCGTGAACCCTGCGCTGATCGGCGGCGTTGTCATCCGCGCCGGCGATGTGGTTGTCGATGGTTCGGTCCGCGGCAAACTGAGCCAGTTGGCCGAATCGTTGAAATCCTGATTTGAGGGTCGTGGCATGCAGCAACTGAATCCTTCCGAGATTAGTGAAATCATAAAGCAGCGCATCGGTAGTTCCGATGTGTCTGCTCAAGCGCGTAACGAAGGCACCGTCGTCAGCGTTTCCGACGGTATCGTTCGCATTTACGGCCTTGCCGACGTGATGTACGGGGAAATGATCGAATTCCCTGGCGGCGTCTTCGGTATGGCCCTGAACCTGGAGCAGGACTCCGTAGGTGCCGTTGTACTGGGCAGCTACCAGAGCCTGACCGAAGGCATGAGCGCCAAGTGCACCGGTCGCGTACTGGAAGTTCCGGTAGGTCCGGAACTGCTGGGGCGCGTCGTCGACGCACTGGGCAACCCGGTTGACGGCAAGGGTCCGGTCAACGCGCAGGCAACTGACGCGGTTGAAAAGGTCGCCCCTGGCGTAATTTGGCGTAAGTCGGTCGACCAGCCGGTACAGACCGGTTACAAGTCGGTCGATGCGATGATCCCGGTTGGTCGCGGTCAGCGCGAGCTGATCATCGGTGACCGTCAGATCGGTAAAACCGCTCTGGCCATCGACGCGATCATCAACCAGCGCGACAGCGGCATCAAGTGCGTCTACGTCGCGATCGGCCAGAAGCAATCGACCATTGCCAACGTGGTGCGCAAGCTTGAGCAGCACGGTGCGCTGGCCAACACCATCATCGTTGCCGCTTCGGCTTCAGAATCCGCTGCGCTGCAGTTCCTGGCTCCGTACGCTGGCTGCACCATGGGCGAGTACTTCCGTGACCGCGGTGAAGACGCGCTGATCGTTTATGACGATCTGTCCAAGCAGGCCGTGGCCTATCGCCAGATCTCTCTGCTGCTGCGTCGTCCGCCGGGACGTGAAGCCTACCCGGGCGATGTGTTCTATCTCCACAGCCGTCTGCTGGAGCGTGCATCGCGCGTTTCAGAGGAGTACGTCGAGAAGTTCACCAACGGTGCCGTGACTGGCAAGACCGGTTCTCTGACCGCTCTGCCGATCATCGAAACCCAGGCCGGTGACGTATCCGCGTTCGTTCCGACCAACGTGATTTCGATCACCGACGGTCAGATCTTCCTCGAGTCGTCGATGTTCAACGCGGGTATCCGTCCGGCCGTCAACGCCGGTATCTCGGTATCCCGTGTAGGTGGTGCCGCTCAGACCAAGATCATCAAGAAGCTGTCCGGCGGCATCCGTACCGCGCTGGCTCAGTATCGTGAACTGGCGGCATTCGCCCAGTTCGCGTCCGACCTGGACGAAGCGACCCGCAAGCAGCTCGAGCATGGTCAGCGTGTCACTGAGCTGATGAAGCAGAAGCAGTACGCGCCGATGTCCATCGCCGACATGGCGGTGTCTCTGTATGCGGCCGAGCGTGGCTATCTGCAGGATATCGAAGTCGCCAAGGTTGGTGCCTTCGAGCAGGCGTTGATCGCCTATTTCCGTCATGAGCACGCTGCTCTGCTGGACAAGATCAACGTGAAGGGCGACTTCAACGACGAAATCGACGCAGGCATCAAGGCCGGCATCGAGTCGTTCAAGGCCACCCAATCCTGGTAAGCCGCAGCGGGAGCCGCAAGGTTCCCGCCTGCTAACCCGATAGGTGTCAAATGGCAGGCGCAAAAGAGATTCGCAGCAAGATTGCGAGCATCAAAAGCACGCAGAAGATCACCAGCGCCATGGAAAAGGTGGCGGTCAGCAAGATGCGCAAGGCACAGATGCGCATGGCTGCCAGCCGTCCTTATGCGGAGCGGATCCAGCAGGTAATCGGTCATCTGGCCAATACCAACCCGGAGTACCGCCACCCGTTCATGGTAGAGCGCCCGGTCAAGCGTGTCGGCTATATCGTCGTGTCGTCCGATCGCGGCCTGTGCGGCGGCTTGAACACCAACCTGTTCAAGGTGCTGGTCAAGCACATGAAGGAATGGCACGACAGCAATGTCGAGGCCGACCTCTGCGTGATCGGTAACAAGGGCGCGAGCTTTTTCCGCAGCTTCGGCGGCAACGTGGTCGCGGCAGTCAACGGGCTTGGTGAAGAGCCGTCGATCAACGATCTGATCGGCAGCGTCAAGGTCATGCTGGATGCCTTCGATCAGGGCCGTCTGGACCGTCTCTTCCTGGTGTCGAACAAGTTCATCAACACCATGACGCAGAAGCCGACCGTAGCTCAGTTGCTGCCGTTGGCGGCCAGTGACGATCAGACCGCGCCGAAAGGTCAGTGGGACTATCTGTACGAACCCGATGCCCGGCTTCTGCTGGATGCCTTGCTGGTTCGCTACGTCGAGTCCCAGGTCTATCAGGCCGTGGTCGAGAACGGCGCCGCCGAACAGGCAGCCCGGATGATCGCCATGAAGAACGCAACCGACAACGCCGGTGAGCTGATCAGCGACCTGCAACTGGTCTACAACAAGGCCCGTCAGGCTGCGATCACGCAAGAAATTTCGGAAATCGTCGGCGGCGCTGCCGCGGTTTAAGAACGGTTCAAATATTCAGAGGAACCAAACATGAGTAGCGGACGTATCGTTCAAATCATCGGCGCCGTTATCGACGTGGAATTTCCGCGCGATCTGGTACCGAACATCTATGACGCGCTGAAAGTGACTGGCGCCGAAACCACCCTGGAAGTCCAGCAGCAGCTGGGCGACGGCATTGTCCGTACCATCGCCATGGGTTCGACCGAGGGCCTCAAGCGCGGTCTGGATGTCAGCAACACTGGCGCTGCGATTTCCGTACCGGTGGGCACTGCCACCCTGGGCCGGATCATGGATGTGCTGGGCAACCCCATCGACGAAGCCGGTCCGATCGGTGAAGAAGAGCGCTGGGGCATCCACCGCGCGGCGCCGAGCTATGCCGAGCAGGCTGGTGGCAACGAGCTGCTGGAAACAGGCATCAAGGTTATCGACCTGGTCTGCCCGTTCGCCAAAGGCGGTAAGGTCGGTCTGTTCGGTGGTGCCGGTGTCGGCAAGACCGTAAACATGATGGAGCTGATTCGTAACATCGCCATGGAGCACAGCGGTTATTCCGTGTTCGCCGGCGTGGGTGAGCGTACTCGTGAAGGTAACGACTTCTATCACGAGATGAAGGACTCCAACGTTCTGGACAAGGTTGCGCTGGTCTACGGCCAGATGAACGAGCCACCAGGAAACCGTCTGCGTGTAGCACTGACCGGCCTGACCATGGCCGAGAAGTTCCGTGACGAAGGCAAGGACGTTCTGCTGTTCGTCGACAACATCTACCGTTACACCCTGGCCGGTACCGAAGTATCCGCGCTGCTGGGTCGTATGCCGTCTGCGGTGGGTTATCAGCCGACGCTGGCCGAGGAAATGGGCGTTCTGCAGGAGCGCATCACCTCCACCAAGAACGGTTCGATCACCTCCGTTCAGGCCGTTTACGTACCTGCGGACGACCTGACCGACCCGTCCCCGGCGACCACCTTCGCCCACCTCGACGCTACTGTGGTTCTGTCGCGCGACATCGCTTCCCTGGGTATCTACCCAGCGGTCGATCCGCTCGATTCCACGTCGCGTCAGCTGGATGCCAACGTGATCGGCCAGGAGCACTACGACACTGCTCGCGGCGTTCAGTACGTGCTGCAGCGCTACAAAGAACTGAAGGACATCATCGCGATCCTGGGCATGGACGAACTGTCCGAAGCCGACAAGCAGCTGGTATCCCGTGCTCGTAAGATCCAGCGCTTCCTGTCCCAGCCGTTCTTCGTGGCCGAGGTCTTCACCGGTTCGCCTGGCAAGTACGTCTCGCTGAAAGAAACCATCCGTGGCTTCGCCGGCATTCTCAACGGTGATTACGATCACCTGCCGGAGCAGGCGTTCTACATGGTTGGCGGCATCGACGAAGCCATCGAGAAGGCCAAGAAACTGTAACTGGCGCGCCCGCTCGCGGGCGCCAATAAGCTCGACCGGCGGCACCCGTCGCGGGTCGAGCTGATTACCGAGGCATAAGTATGGCTATGACAGTCCACTGTGACATCGTCAGTGCGGAAGAAGAGCTGTTCTCGGGGCTGGTAGAGATGGTCGTCGCTCATGGTCACCTGGGTGACCTGGGCATTCTGCCGGGCCACGCTCCACTGCTGACCGATCTCAAGCCCGGTCCGGTGCGAGTGATCAAGCAGGGTGGCACCGAAGAGATCTTCTACATTTCCGGCGGCTTCATCGAAGTTCAGCCGAACATGGTGAAGGTGCTCGCCGATACCGCTACGCGCGCCAAGGATCTGGACGAAGCGGCGGCGCAGGCTGCCGTGACGGCCGCCGAGAAGGCCCTGCACGAGAAGGGTGCTGAGTTCGATTACGGCTCGGCTGCTGCTCGTCTGGCTGAAGCTGCCGCGCAGCTGCGGACCATCGAGGCGATGCGCAAGAAGTACGGCCGCGGTTGATCCGCTGACTGCTTCATCGTGCGCGAGTAAAAGGGTAGCCTTGGCTACCCTTTTTCTTTTCCGTTTTTCGTAAAAACCTCTTTTGCGTCGGCCCCAGGGTCACGATTCAGGATCTGCCATGTCACTCGATATCGTCATTCTCGCTGCCGGTCAGGGCACGCGCATGCGCTCCGCTCTACCCAAGGTACTTCACCCGGTTGCCGGTCAGTCCATGCTGGGGCATGTGATCGAGACCGCCCGAGGGCTCGAGCCCAAAGCCATCCACGTGGTGATTGGCCACGGCGCCGAGCAGGTGCGTGAGCGCCTGGCCGCGGACGATCTGAATTTCGTGGTCCAGACCGAGCAGTTGGGAACAGGACATGCTGTTGCGCAGGCACTTCCTGAGCTCACGGCCGAGCGAGTGCTGATCCTTTATGGCGACGTGCCGCTGATCGAAGCGGCGACGCTCGACCGACTCCTGCACAAGGTCGGCCCGCAGCAGCTTGCTTTGCTGACGGTAAACCTGAACGACCCGACCGGTTACGGCCGGATCGTGCGCGACGGCCAGGGCGTGGTCCAGGCGATCGTCGAACATAAGGACGCTTCGCCCGAACAAAAGCTCATAGCGGAAGGCAACACCGGCATTCTGGCGGTGCCGAGTGAGCGACTGGGTGACTGGCTGGGGCGGCTGTCCAACAGCAATGCACAGGGCGAATACTATCTGACCGATGTGATCGCCATGGCCGTCGCCGATGGGCTGACGGTCGCTACCGAGCAGCCGCAGGATGCGATGGAAGTACAGGGTGCCAACGATCGCATTCAATTGGCTGAGCTCGAGCGGCACTATCAGCTGCGTGCGGCGCGTCGTCTGATGGAGCAGGGAGTTACGCTACGCGATCCGGCACGCTTCGATCTGCGTGGCGAAGTGAGTGTCGGCCGCGATGTCTTGATCGACGTGAACGTAATCCTCGAAGGCCGGGTGGTGATCGAGGATGGTGTGGAGATCGGGCCCAATTGCGTTATTCGCGACAGCACGCTGCGCCGTGGTGCGGTGATCAAGGCCAACAGTCATCTGGAAGGCGCCGAACTGGGCGAGGGCGCCGACTGCGGGCCATTCGCGCGCCTGCGTCCCGGTGCGGTGCTGGGAGCCAAGGCGCACGTCGGCAACTTCGTCGAGGTGAAGAATTCGCGCATAGGCGAGGGCGCCAAGGCCGGCCACCTGGCCTATCTAGGTGACGCCGAAATCGGCGCGCGGACCAACATCGGCGCAGGGACCATCACTTGCAACTATGACGGTGCCAACAAGTCCCGCACGGTGATGGGCGAGGACGTGTTCATCGGCTCCAACAGCTCGCTGGTTGCTCCGGTCAGCCTCGGTGATGGCGCTACCACCGGCGCCGGTTCGGTGATCACGGCCGATGTACCGGCCGGCACCCTGGCACTCGGGCGGGCTCGGCAGGTATTGATCGAAGGCTGGCAACGGCCGCAGAAAACGCGTAAATAACGGGCGATGACGCGCTCCCAGGGCTCGGTGCGCTTCGGTGTTCTTACAGGCGGTACTCAAGGGATGGGATGTCTGGTCGATCCTTAAGGGCATAACGTCACGAGGAAGCGATGATGCCCGCCCTTACCCGCCTGTCCATCCAGTGGAAGCTCACTCTGCTGGCTGGCCTTTGTCTTTTGCTTATTGTCGGCCTGTTGGTCGGCGCTTCGCTCTACCAATCGCGTCAGGCCGCAGTTCTGGTCAGCGCATCGAGCGGTGCCATGCTGGAAGAGTCCGCGCGCAACAATCTGCAAGCGCGTGGCTTGGCGCAGGCTCTGCGCATCGAGCGACAGTTCAACGATGCTTATCAGTACGGCAAGGGTTTCGTTCGTCAGGTGCTGTCTCTGCGCGAGCAGGCCATCGAGCGGATGGCCAATGCCTTCGAGCTTCGTGAGGATTTGCACCACCAGATCAAGACGGCGTTGGAAGCCAATCCTGACCTGATCGGCCTTTACGTGGTGTTCGAGACCGACGCGCTGGACGACAGGGATGGCATGTTCATAGATAACGCCGAAATGGGCGGCAACGACACCGGACGATTTTCGCTGTACTGGTCGCAGCGCAAGCCTGGCCAACTCAGTGCTGAGACCATGAGCGAAGAGGAACTCGCCGATACCTCATCCAGCATCACGGGCGCACCCTATAACGCCTGGTACAGTTGCCCGCGCGACAGCGCCAGGGTCTGTGTACTCGAGCCCTATTTCGACGAGGTGGAAGGGAAGCCGCTGCTGATGACCAGCGTCGCCTTTCCCTTGATCGAAAATGACAAGGTCATTGGTGTCGTCGGCGTTGATATCAGCCTGGCTTCGCTGCAACAACTCAGTCAGGAGGCGCAACAGGTTCTTTATCAGGGCGAAGGTCATCTGAGCGTGATCAGTCCCGCCGGTTATCTGGCCGGTCATAGTCGCGACGCTGGCCTGCTCGGCAAACCACTGAGCGCCGCGTTCGGTGCACAGAGCGAGGCGATTGACCGGGTGGTCGATGCCGGTAAGCCGGCGTTGCTCGACGATGGCGACATGCTGCGGGTGCTGCAACCCGTACAGCCAGTGCCGGAAGTCGAACCCTGGGCGATTCTGCTGGAAGTGCCACGTCAGGTGCTGCTCGCTCCGGCAGCGCGCCTGGAGCAGACGCTGCAGGCTCAGAGTCGGGAGAACAGCATGATCGCCCTAACCATCGGCCTTGTCGCGGTGTTGCTGGGCTTGGCACTGATGTGGCTGACCGCTCGGGGCGTGACCCGTCCTATCGAAGGGGTCGCGGCGATGCTCAAGGACATCGCCAGTGGCGAGGGCGATCTCACTCGACGACTGGAATACGCCCGAGAGGATGAATTGGGCGAGCTGGCCGGCTGGTTCAATCGTTTTCTCGACAAGCTGCAGCCAACCATCGCCGATGTACAGCGCTCGGTTCAGGATGCGCGCAGCAGCGCCGACCAGTCTGCTGCGATCGCCACGCAGACCAGCGCTGGCATGCAGCAACAGTTCCGCGAAGTCGAACAGGTGGCGACCGCATCGCATGAAATGAGCGCCACGGCGCAGGATGTCGCGCGCAACGCTGCGCAAGCAGCGGAGGCTGCACGCGCTGCCGATCAGGCAACCCACGAAGGGCTGGATGTCATCGATCACACCACGCGTAGCATCGACGGCCTCGCCGATGAACTGAACCATGCCATGGGACAAGTCGAAACGCTGGCCGCTAGCAGCGAACAGATCGGCTCGGTGCTCGAAGTGATTCGCGCGATCGCCGAGCAGACCAACTTGCTGGCGCTTAATGCCGCCATCGAGGCGGCACGGGCAGGCGAGGCCGGGCGTGGTTTCGCCGTGGTGGCCGATGAAGTTCGCAACCTCGCTCGACGCACCCAGGAATCCATCGAAGAAATCCGTCTGGTCATCGAACGTCTGCAGAGCGGAACCCGCGACGTGGTCACGGCGATGCAGGGCAGCCATGCTCAGGCGCAGGGCAGTGTCGATCAGGTAGGCAATGCCGTCGCTGCGCTGCGCAAGATCGGCGACGCGGTGGCGGTGATTTCCGACATGAACCTGCAGATCGCCAGCGCAGCCGAGCAGCAAAGTGCGGTAGCCGAAGAAATCAACCGTAACGTGGCTGGTATCCGCGACGTTACCGAATCGCTGTCTGGCCAGGCGGACGAATCAGCTCGCGTCAGCCAGGCATTGAATCAGCTGGCCAACCATCAGCAGAGCTTGATGAGCTACTTCAGGGTTTGATGCCTAGGTGTTGACGGAGCCGCTGCTTTAGGTTTTGATTCGCGCACTTTTCTTTCGAATCGAAACTTAAGCATGTCGAAACGCAACACGCCGCAACGACGCCACGCCATTCTTGCCTTGCTCAACGAGCAGGGCGAGGTGAGCGTCGATGAGCTGTCCAGACGTTTCGAGACCTCCGAAGTCACCATCCGCAAGGACCTTGCCGCACTGGAAAAGAACGGCCTGTTATTGCGCCGTTACGGTGGCGCTGTGCCCTTACCGCAGGAACTCATCGGCGACAGTGCACAGCCGATTTCCCCTTGGAAGCAGGCCATCGCCCGAGCCGCCGTCGGCTGCATTCGCGAGCACGCGCGCATCATCATTGATAGCGGCACCACGACCGCCGCGATGATTCCGGAACTGGGCCGCAAGCACGGCCTGCTGGTGATGACCAATTCTCTGAGCGTGGTCAATGCCCTGCGCGAGCTAGAGCACGAACCGACCCTGCTGATGACGGGCGGCACCTGGGACCCGCATTCTGAATCCTTCCAGGGGCAGGTGGCGGAACAGGTGCTGCGCTCCTACGATTTCGATCAGCTGTTCATTGGTGCCGATGGTATCGACCTGCAGCGCGGCACCACCACATTCAACGAATTACTCGGCCTGTCGCGTGTCATGGCTGAAGTGGCGCGAGAAGTCATAGTGCTTGCCGAATCCGACAAGATCGGCCGTCGCATTCCCAATCTGGAGTTGCCCTGGGGCGACATCCACACCCTCATAACGGACGACCGCCTCACCGCCGAGGCGCGTTCAAGCATCCAGGCTCGCGGCATCAAGCTGATCTGCGCAGCCATCGGAACCCATCAGGAGACCTGACCATGTGTGGCATCGTTGGCGCCGTCGCTGAACGCAACATCACCGCAATTTTGCTCGAAGGCCTCAAGCGTCTCGAGTACCGAGGCTATGACAGCGCCGGTGTGGCCGTGCTGGATGCAAGCGGCCAACTGCATCGCTTGCGCCGCTCCGGCAAGGTCGCCGAGCTGGAACAGGCGCAACAGCAGGAACAGCTTACCGGTCGCCTGGGCATCGCCCACACGCGCTGGGCCACTCATGGCGCGCCTTGCGAGCGCAACGCGCATCCGCACTTTTCCGGCGAAGACCTGGCGGTGGTGCACAACGGCATCATCGAAAACCACGAAGCCCTGCGCCAGCAACTGAAAGCACTGGGTTACGCCTTCGTTTCCGACACCGATACCGAAGTCATCGTGCACCTGCTGCACCACAAGCTCGACGAATACGGCGATCTCACCGTAGCGCTCAAGGCCGCTGTGAAGGAGCTGCATGGCGCCTATGGTCTGGCCGTGGTCAGCGCCAAACAGCCTGATCGTCTGCTCGCCGCCCGTAGCGGCAGTCCGCTGGTGATCGGACTGGGCCTGGGGGAAAACTTCCTTGCCTCGGATCAGCTGGCCCTGCGCCAGGTGACCGACCGTTTCATGTACTTGGAAGAGGGCGATATCGCCGAGATCCGCCGCGACAGCGTGCAGATCTGGGATGTCGCCGGTCAGGCGGTCGAGCGCGAAAGCGTGCAGTACCACGAAGGCGCGGAAGCGGCGGACAAGGGCGAGTACCGCCACTTCATGCTCAAGGAAATCCACGAGCAGCCCAAGGTTGTGCAACGCACGCTGGAAGGCCGCCTGGGTGATCGCCAGGTGCTGGTTCAGGCCTTCGGCCCGCAGGCGGCCGAGCTGTTCGCCAAGGTGCGCAACGTGCAGATCGTCGCCTGCGGCACCAGTTATCACGCCGGTATGGTTGCTCGTTACTGGCTGGAAGAACTGGCTGGCATACCCTGCCAGGTCGAGGTTGCCAGCGAGTTCCGCTATCGCAAGGTGGTGGTGCAGCCTGACACGCTGTTCGTCACCATCTCTCAGTCCGGCGAAACCGCCGATTCGCTCGCGGCGCTGCGAAACGCCAAGGCGCGCACGGGCGAGGAGGGGCGTTACCTCGCCAGTCTGGCGATCTGCAACGTGGGCATCAGCTCGCTGGTACGCGAATCCGATCTGACCCTGCTGACCCAGGCCGGTCCGGAAATCGGTGTGGCCTCCACCAAGGCCTTCACTACTCAGCTGGTCGGCTTGTTACTACTAACCCTGTCGCTGGGGCAGGTACGCGGCACCCTCGCACCGGCTCTGGAAGCGGAGCTGGTCGATGAACTGCGCCGCCTGCCGACGCGTCTGGGCGAAGCGCTGGCGATGGATACCACAGTGGAGAAGATCTCCGAGCACTTCGCCGAAAAGCACCACACGCTGTTCCTTGGCCGTGGGGCGCAGTATCCGGTGGCGATGGAGGGCGCGCTCAAGCTCAAGGAAATCTCCTACATTCACGCCGAGGCTTACCCGGCGGGCGAGCTCAAGCACGGGCCATTAGCACTGGTCGACGCCGATATGCCGGTGGTGACCGTGGCGCCGAACAACGAGCTGCTGGAAAAGCTCAAATCGAACCTGCAGGAAGTGCGTGCACGCGGTGGCGAGCTGATCGTCTTCGCCGACCGGGAAGCCGGTATTGAGAATGGCGAGGGCATCTTCATTGTCAGCATGCCCCATATCCATGACGTGCTGGCGCCGATTCTCTATACGCTGCCGTTGCAGCTGCTGTCGTACTACGTGGCCGTATTGCGTGGAACCGATGTCGACCAGCCGCGTAACTTGGCAAAGTCGGTGACGGTGGAGTGACAATTCGGTATTGACGCAAGAAAGGTAGTTGTACGCCTGAACCACAGAAAGGCCCTCAAGGGCCTTTCTTGTTCTCACCAGTGCCCGCCTGTTCGAGTGCTGCGCCGGCCATGAAAAGTGTAAATGTCGCCTCGGCAGCGGCAAGCATCGGCGCCCATGCGCAGGAACTGGCGGTTTCAAGGCGCGCGAGGAAGGTTGGCCAGAGCTTGGCGACGTCACCATGCTCCAGGTAGCTAACCGGCGCTGCTGGATCGATCTGACGCCGCCGCCGCGCCAGAATGGTTCCGCCGAGACGCGAACCTTCAAGCACATAGGCGGCGCCCCAGCAGCTGGCTTCATCCGGCAATAGTGGTGGTGGTAGTGCGGTCGGCACCGGGGTATCCAGCTCGCTGAGGTCCGCCAATAACGTGTGACGTCGCGCCCGTGCGGGCCAATCATCAAGCAGCCGAACGATGCCAGCCTGTTCCAGCGCGACTTCCACGGCGCCCAAGACCCGGCTGTGGGCCCGAAGGAAATGGAAGTAGCCGTCCTGCCGTTCGAAGTCAAAGCCGGCATAGGCAGCCTCGACACGTGCGTGCAGAGGAGCGGTTGCGTTCCTGAGACGGGCTCGCAGCTCAGACATCGATCAGATTGCCTTTTTGCAGCGCCAGCTCAATACCGTGCGCCAGCTGCTCCTCGCGAAACGGCTTCTGGATGATTGGGAAGCCCGCCAGACCACGCTCGCTCAGTTCCGCATAGCCGGTAACGATGACCACCGGCAGTTCCGGATTACGCGCCCGCACTGTCCGCGCCAGTTCACCGCCGTTCATGCCCGGCATCGCGAAGTCAGCCAACAGCAGGTCGACATCAATGCCTTCGGCCAGTAGTTGCAACGCATGTTTGCCGCTATCGGCCTCGGTTACTGCGAAGCCCAGATTACGCAGAATCTGGGCCGTCACTTCGCGAACGCTGGGATCGTCATCTGCCAGGAGGATGCTGTGGCGGCTGTTGCTTTCAATCGAGGCCATGCTCGTTGGCATCAGTGGTTGCGTCTCCTGCGTTGCCGCGGTTCGTGGCAGGAATACCATCACCGTAGTGCCGACACCGGGTTGACTTTGGATACGGGCACCGCCGCCGGACTGCTTAGCGAAACCGAACACTTGTGCCAGTCCGAGGCCGGACCCCTTGCCCACTTCCTTGGTGGTGAAGAAGGGTTCGAAGGCTTTGCTCAAAACCTCTTCGCTCATGCCTTCCCCCGTGTCGGCCACGGACAGCACCACGTATTCGCCCGGGCCGGGGTCTTCGGCGCGCAAGGCTGGCTGGTCAATGACCACATTACGGGTGCCAAGGGTGAGCTGGCCGCTGTCGCCCATGGCATCGCGGGCATTGATCGCGAGATTGAGGATGATCATCTCGATCTGTGTAGGGTCCACCAAGGCATGCCAGAGGTTGGCTTGCGTATCGGTCACAATGCTCACGTTACCGCCGAGGGTGCTCTTGAGCAGGCTCAGCAGGCTAACAAGGGTGTCGTTGAGGTTCACAGCCGTGGGAGCCAGTTGCTGACGCCGGGCAAAGGCGAGCAGCTGGCTGGTCAATGTGGCACCGCGTTCGCCGGAATTGCGGATGTATTCCAAGCGGCGCAGGCAGCGCTCGGCCGGTGCGCCACTTTCCAGATCGTTCTTTAGAAAGCTGGCGCTGGTCAGGATCACCGTCAGCAAATTGTTGAAATCATGGGCGACGCCAGCGGTCAGCTGGCCGACGGCTTCGAGCCGCTGCATCTGCTGCAGCGTGGCCTCGACGCGCTCGCGTTCCTGGATCTGTGCAAGCAGTTCGCGGTTGGCTTCGGCCAGTCTGTCGATGGTCGCGATTTCGCTGGTGATGTCCCGTGCGGCCGAATAGACGCGGCCGTCTTCGGCTACCGCGGACCATGACAGCCAGCGATAGCTGCCGTCGCGATGGCGTAGTCGGTTGACGAAGCGGTTGGCGACCTTGCCAAGACCGATCCGGGTGGTTTCCTCCAGCGACTCTTGAAGGTCGTCGGGGTGAACCAGCTCCATCAGGGAATTGCGCATCAGCTGGTCGAGGGGCCAGCCGAGAGTGTCTTCCCAGATCGGGTTCAGTGCGATCGGCATCATATCCAGCTGCGTGACCGCCAGCAGATCGCGCGACAGTTCCCAGGTGCGGTCGCGTTCCCGGGTTCGCTGCTCTACGCGCTCGCCCAGAGTTTCGTTCATGCGCTTGAGGGTCTGGGTCGCCAATTGCTGCTCGGTGATATCCATCACCACACCGACGAAGCGCGTGCAGACGCCCGCTTCGAAGAAGGCCTGACCCCGGGTTTCCATCCAGCGAATGCTTCTGTCCTCAAGGAGCACACGGTACTTGGCGCAGTACTCGCGATCATTTTCCAGGGTGATGGCCCGTTCGATCTGAATGCGCATGGCCTCGCGATCGTCTGGATGGCAGAGCTGTTCGAAGAGCGTCATGTCTACTGGGACGTTGGCCGAGAGGCCGAACATGGCGCGGCAACGCTCGTCCCATATCAGGGTTCCGCTTTGCGGCTCGTAGTCCCACATGCCTAGGCGCGAAGCATCGATGGCCAGACGGGCGCGTACTTCCACTTCCCGCAGCGCCTGCTCGGCCTGCAGGCGGCGACGGCGCTCGTTGACCTCGCTCAGCGCCCGCTCGACGGCTTTCGGTAGAAAACCCAGGTTCTGCTTGAGCACATAGTCAACGGCGCCGGAACGCATCATGTTGACTGCATTTTCTTCGCCGAATACGCCTGAAATGAATATGAAAGGTATTTGCGGGGCCAGCCTGCGCGCGTCCTGCAATGCCTGGCTGCCGGAATAGCCCGGCAGGATGAAATCCGCAAGTATCACGTCGAATTCGCGCCGCTGCAGCGCCTCGACTACCCCCGCTTGGTCATAAACCCGCTCGGCATGCGCCAGGACGTAGCCGCTGCGCTCCAGCGACAGTTGGGCCAGTTCGGCATCGTGCGGACTATCCTCGATGAACAGGACGCTAATGTTCTTTGGCGTTGGCATTTTTACCCGGTCGAGGAAGGCAGGATTCGAGGCAGCACGCCGGTCTTCTGCGGCGGCAGGTCGTTCAGTTCTGTTCGTCGTTAAAACCACGTTTGAGCCGCAGGGAACCGGGTGGCGGCTCGTTGAGAACGGCCCAGAAGAGACCGAGGTCGGAGATCGCGGCGACGAAATCCTTGAATTCGACCGGCTTCACCACGTATGCGTTCACGCCGAGCTCATAGGCCCTGAGCAGATCGGGTTCTTCCCGTGATGAAGTCAGCATGACCACTGGGATGCTACGTAGCTCAGGCGTTTCGCGCACTATCTTGAGTACTTCCAGACCGTCGACCTTCGGCAGCTTGAGATCCAACAACAGTACCGCGGGGTTGCCATCGGCCCGTCCGGCATAGCTTCCGGTGCGCTGCAAATAACTCAGCGCTTCGGCGCCATCGCGCATGATCACCACGTCGTTCGCCAACTGGCTGCGCTCCAGCGCAATCAGTGTCAGCTCCAGGTCGTGGGGGTTGTCCTCTATCAGCAGTATCGGTTTCAGCATCGCGTGTCTCGGTCCAGAGATGTATAGGTCAATTTAGGAAGCGAAAAAAAGAAGGTAGCGCCCTTGTCTAGTTCACCTTCCGCCCAGACACGGCCGTCGTGGCGCTCGATGATGCGGCGCACGCTCGCCAGGCCGATACCGGTGCCTTCGAACTCCTCCATTCGATGCAGGCGTTGAAAAACACCGAATAGCTTGCCGGCGTATTGCATGTCGAAGCCCACGCCGTTGTCACGGACGTAAACAATCACCTCTCCGTGGCGTTGCTCAGCGCCGACCTCGATCACTGTCCGCTCGCGCGTGCGGGTGTATTTCACGGCGTTTCCTAACAGGTTGCGCAGCGCCATATGGAGGAAAGCCGCATCGGCCACTACGATTGGCATCGGCAGCAAATGCCATTCGATCTGTCGGCCTTCGCAGTCGGGGGTGAGTTCCTCCCGGATCGACGCAACCAGCGCACCGAGATCCACATCAGACATGCGCAATGCGGAGCGGCCCATTTGCGAAAAGGTCAGCAGATTGTCGACCAGGGTGCCGGCAAAACTGGCCGCATCCGAAATGTTGTCCAGAAAGCGTAGCCCCCGCTCGCTTAGACGACTGCCTTCCAGTTCGCTGAGCAACTCGGTGTACCCGGCGATATGCCGCAGCGGCGCCCGCAGGTCGTGAGACACGCTGTACGAAAACGACTCAAGTTCCTTGTTGCTGGCACGCAGCTCGCCGGCTAGTTGGGCCATTTCTTCAGCCTTGCGCAGCACGATGCCGAGCACCGCGTTGCGCAGTTCAAGTGCGCCTTCGATTTCGTCCCGTTCCCAGGGAGTCGCGTAACCCCGCAGGGTTTCCCGCCATCGTTCGAAACTATGGCGCGGGCTGAGCGCACCACTCTCGAGATCGACTCTTTTCTCCGGTCGTCCGGCCCAATCGACGGTCTTGATCTGCTCATGGCGGAACCAGATCAGGTAGTGTGCATGCAGGCGGGAGATAGAGATCGCCATGACACCAGCGCAATACTCGGCCAGTTCTGGCAAATCGGGAATATCGAGGGATACGCAGTCGCTGTGGTAGATCAGCCGGTCGCGCTGTGCGCCCAGCCATTTGGCCAACTGCAAGATTTGTTCGTGGTCGGGGGTTTCGCCAATGGTTTCGCAGGTTTCCGCGGAGATAATCGCCGCGCCATGGGCGCCGGCAAAGTCGAGCGCCACATCCGGCAACTGGCGAAAGCCGTCCACTACGCTGTCGTGGTCGGCCATCGCTGACAGGAGGCGTACAATCTGTTGACGCAGTTCAAGCTTGCGCTGCGCCAGGGTTTCGACTTCCCGTGCCTCGATCTGCAACGCCAGGATGCGCCCGAGCAACTCGCATGATGTTCGGGTCTGGTAACTGACGTGGCGCGGCTGTGCATTGTGGCAGGAGATCAGGCCCCAGAGCCGCCCGCGGATCACGATGGAGATTGACATCGAGGCCAGCGTGCCCATGTTGCGCATGTACTGCAGATGCACCGGTGACACGCTTCGTAGCGCCGCGAAACTCAGGTCCAAAGGCTCGCCGGTTGAGGGGTTCAGTGCCGGCACCAGCGGCGAAGGCTGGTAATTGGCGTCCTGGATGACCCGAATCAGGTTTTCTTGGTAAAGCAGACGGGCCTGAGGCGGGATATCGGATGCCGGAAAGCACAGTCCTAGATACTGCGCATAGCCAGGGTCAGCCGCTTCGGCCAGTACCAGGCCATTGTCATTGGCATCGAACCGGTAAGCCTTGACCCGACCGAAGCCGGTGATGCGCTTGACCTCTTTGACGGCGAGTTGGCAAAGGCTTTCCAGCTCGCGGGTCTCTTCCAGCTGCACGACGAAGGTACGCATCAGTGGGTAGAGCGAGTTATAGGCATCAAGGGGATCGCCGGCTCGCTCGAACTCCAGGATCAGCTGGCCCTTGCGGCGGTGCGCCATCACCGCGAACACAGACTCCCCAGCGCCGTTGAGGCTGAAGCTTACGTCGCTCAGGTGGAAAGGGTTCTGATCATCTTCGGTCAGCGCCGCCAGGCCAGCATCGATCCGCTCGATGTTGAGCAGTGTGGAAAGCGGCTTGCCCAACAATGTCGATGCCTCGAGGCCCAGCCATTCCACTACGTTCTTGCTGGCTTGCTGTATTCGCAGCTGCGGCTCGTCGACTACTAGAAGGAAACCGTGTGGCTGGATGCTGCCGGGAATGTGAATGGGTTCATCGGCGCATCGGTCGATGGCCTTAAGCAGGTCGTGGGCCTCGGTAGTGGTCATTGTGGTCCTTGTTCATGTCCTGTTCGGACCGAAGTGACAGGCAGGCACAAAGCGAATTGCTATTCAATGCCAGTGACAGCGCCGTAATTGCGATGGCAGGTTTGGATCCGACAACAGAGCGTGTAGTTTGGCAGGCACTTTAACCCGACCGAACTGGCTCGCCAATGCGCTGAGCTAGCCAAAGCCAGTCTTTTGAGGGGCATGTGAGGATAGGTATGTAGGCCCTTTCCTTCTTGAATGCTTGGCAGTCCGCCGTGCGAGTCGTGTTCGTAATGGTCTGACAGCGAGGGTCACAAGATATGCCGGCTGCGGACAGGGAAATGCTTTGCCATGAGTTCAACCATCCAATCGATGAACACGCGCAGCTTGGCACTGAGGTGCCGGTTCGGCGGAAAGGCGATGTACATCGGCATGGAGTCGAGTCGCCAGCGCTCGAATAGCGGTACCAGTTCACCGCGCGCGACGTGCTCGGCTGACATGTAATGCGGCAGCCAGAGCACGCCGAGGCCGGCCAGGCCAGCGGCGAGGTACGCGTTGCCGTCATCGACCGATAACGCATAGCGGCCGAGCAAGCTGATGCTCTCACCCTCGCGGCGCATGGCGTACGGAGCGGCTTTGCCGGCACGTGCCCAGACGAATCCCACGATGCGGTGATGCGAGTCTTCCAATTCCCGCGGATGCTGCGGCGTGCCAGCGCGTTCCAGGTAGCCCGGCGCGGCGTACACGCCGAGTTGCAGTTCGCCGACGCGCCGGGCCACCAGCGATTGATCGGTGAGCTCGCCGCCGCGCATGACGCAATCTACGTTTTCGCCGATCAGGTCCACTGTGCGATCACTTACGCCCAGGTCCAGCTGAATGTCGGGGTATCGCGCATAGAACGCTGGCAGTGCGGGTATCAGAATCAGCCGGGCGAAGGGACTGGGCACGTCCACCCGCAGCCTGCCGCGCGGCGATGCCGAGGCGCCGGACAGGCTCGTCTCGGCGTCGTCCAGATCGGCCAGCAGGCGCAGCACATGCTCGTAATAGACGGCACCGTCGGCGGTGACCCCGACCTTGCGTGTGGTGCGGTTGAGCAGCCGCACGCGCAACCGCGCCTCCAGCTGCTGCACCAGTTGCGTCACGCTGGTTCTGCTCGTGCCGAGGGTCTCGGCGGCCTTGGTGAAACTACCGGTTTCCACCACGCGGGCGAATGCCTGCATCGCATCGAAGCGGTCCATCTTGGCTCCACCGTTCCAGGAATTGTTTGGATTCTACAAACAATGATGACCGGACTTGCCTGTTTATCCCGCGCGACGGCGCGCCTAGATTCAGGTCTCCCTGAATGACGGGGCGGTTCGACCCCAATAGGAGATTCCATGACACAGCGCGACGTAGTTTTCCCACCCGCACGCCAGGCGCTCTACGAGCGAAACCGCTATTCGCCGGCAATCCGATCCAATGGACTGCTGTTCGTTTCCGGGCAGGTTGGCAGCCGCGAGGACGGTTCGCCCGAGCCTGAGCTGGAAACTCAGGTCAGGCTCGCGTTCGAGAATTTGAATGCCATCCTCAAGGCGGCGGACTGCACCTTCGATGACGTGATCGATGTGACCCTGTTCATCGTCGATCCCGAAGCGCAATTCGACACGATCTGGAAAGTCGTGCCGGACTATTGGGGCAGCGCGCCCCACCCGACCCTGACAGCCGTCGGCGTGACCTGGCTCTACGGCTTTCAGTTCGAAATTAAGGTCATCGCCAGACTGCCGGAAGCTGCGGAAAGCTGACGTCTATTTCGCTGAGGCCGTGCGCGACGGTGCTTGCGGCGCGGCGTCCTCGAAGCGATCGACCTGGCGCAGACTCCGGAAGCCCAGTAGCCAACCGCCCGTAACCGTCAGGGTGCAGGCACAGCCCAGCAGCGCCGCCGGCACCGCGCCAAACCAGGCGGCGCTGGTGCCGGCGCGGAATTCGCCGAGCTCGTTGGATGAGCCGATGAACAGCATGTTCACCGCGTTGACCCGACCGCGCATGGCATCCGGTGTGGAGAACTGGATCAGCGAGGAGCGGATATACATGCTCACCATGTCCGCACCGCCGGCCACCATCAGCGCGGCGAAGGACAGCCAGAACAGGCTCGACAGCGCGAATACCAGATTGGCCAGGCCGAATAGCGCGACCGCCGCGAACATGACCAGCCCTACGTGACGATTGAACGGCCGTACGCTGATATACAGTCCCACCGCCACCTCACCGAGGGCCATGGCGCTGCGTAGCAGACCGAGGCCGGTGGGGCCGACTTCCAGCACCTCCTGGGCATAGATCGGTAGCAGCGCCACCACGCCGCCTAGCAGCACGGCAAACAGGTCGAGAGAAATGGTGCCGAGGATGATTGGCCGCGAGCGGATGAAACCGATGCCGGCGGTGAAGCGCGCCCAGGCCGTGGTTTCAAGCGCCTGCATCGCTTCGGCATAGCGAACCGGCACCCAGCGCAGCAGCAGGATCCCGGCCAGGAAGAACAGTAGACACGCCGCATAAGTAAGCCCGCCACCGCCCAGCGCATAAAGGCCACCACCGAACACCGGCCCGGCAATGGTCGACCCGCGCACGATCATGCTGTTGGCGGCAATTGCCGCAGCCAGTTTTTCACGCGGCACGATTTGCGGTAGCAGGCTGGACAGCGCCGGCCCGGTGAACGCCCGGGCGCAGCCGTAGAACACCAGCACAATGTAGAAGCCGATGATTGCCCCGCCACTGAGCGACAACCACAGCAAGGCCGCCGCACACAGCGCCTCCAGCCCCCAGCTGAGCATCAGGATGCGCTTGCGGTCGTAACGGTCGATCAGATCTCCCGCAGGCATCAGCAGCAACAGCATGGGCACGAACTGAGCCAGGCCGACATAGGCCAGCGACAGCGGATCGCGAGTCATTTCGTACACCTGCCAAGCCACCACCACGGCCAGAATCTGCACGGCGAACATGGCCAGCACTCGACTGATCAGAAACGGCAGAAAACCGGGCTGACGGTAGACGGAAGCGGGTAGAGCGGAAGCGTCGGAACGGGACATGGCAAATATCCGGGGCACCAGGGTCGGGCCGAAAAGCCGGCCAATCTACTGGAGTGGTGGGGCTTCAGGCAAACGCCGGCTGGCCCTTTCAGATCGCGACCGATTCGGGCGAGAAGGACGCATCGGCGCGCACCGATGGCCATGATCCGGCCGCCTCCGTATCCAACCATAACCGCGGTTCTTCGTAGGCGAGCGCGCGCTGCTGCTCAGCGCTCAGATGATGGCGACGATTGTTGTTGGCGCGGGGCTGGCTCGTGTGCGTTCGGGCTTGTATAACTCGTCTTTGAACGCGAACTTCACGAACGGGGACGGCATGGAAGAGGTAATTGAACAGCTGCGTGAACTTAACGAGCCGGTACCGGTTCCGTTGGAACTGCCAGACGACGACCGCTTAGTTGAAATCGAAGAAGAGCTGCTGATCAATTTGCCGTTCGGCCTGCGCGAATTTCTGCTAACGGTCAGCGACGTCGTCTATGGCCGGCTCGAGCCGGTGACCGCCGTCGATCCGCAATCGCATACCTACCTACCGGAAGTGGCCGCGAACGCATGGGATGCCGGCGTGGCTCGGGACTTGTTGCCGATCTGTCAGGACGGCCCCGACTACTACGTGATCGATCTGGAAGGCGAAGTCATGCTGTTCGATGGTGACGCGCATGAACTCACCGATGAAAGCTGGGAAACCGTGTGGCACTGGGTGCGCGACGTTTGGCTGGAGAGTTGAGTCGCGTGTTCAGGCGCAAGGAGACGCCAAGGTCATGGTGACGCTTGGCAATCTGTGCGTTTTCCTCCTGTTGATGACAGCGGCCGCCTGGCTCTGGCATTCCCATGGCATACGCGAGCGTGCGCTGGCAGCGGTGCGCCGCCATTGCGAAAAGATGGATGTCGATCTGCTCGATGGCAACGTCGCGTTTCGCCGCCTTGGTTTTGTGCGCGACGCGCGCGGACAACGCCGCTTTGCGCGCGTCTACGGCTTCGAATTCACCGTGACGGGCGAGCAGCGGCATCAAGGCAGTATCATCATGTTCGGTCCGCGACCGGGTCCGATCGAGATGCAAGCGCATCCCTTCAAGGCCCCGCCGGATTCGGGGCGGGTGATTCAAATGGACGATTGGCGTCGCGATGACTGATCTCTCGATCAAAGGCGGCAGGCGGCCATTGCTGCTTTCAGAAGCGCTTCGTCTGCGGGTCCGTTGAAAATCAATTCGAGGCGTGAATCCTTTCGCCATTCGCTGGGCTTGAATAGCAGCCGCTCGCCGGCCAAGGCATTGGCCGAGCGCCAGCCATCGGGGCTATGGAGCACCATTTTCGCCCGGCGCCAATCCAGGCTACCGAGCCACCGCTCGATACGCTGCAGATCGAAACGCTGACTTGAATGCCAACGCCAACCGATGCTCCAGCCGTCTGCGCTTGCCTGGCTTTGGCAGACCGGCTGTTGCGGATACAGCCAGACATCGCCGACGGGTGCCGCAGAGGCGGATAGAGGAAGCGGGCTGTCGGCTCGGGGGCCGGCTCGCTGGTCGATACCCGGTAGCGCTGTAATCGGAAATTCGCCCTGGGTCGTCCAGAGCAATGGCAATGAGGGCAGCCCCGCCATGATGCGCTGGCGATCTGCCTGATCCAGCGCCTCGCTTTTATTCAGCAGCAATAGGCCACTGCGCTGAATCGCTTGTTGCACGCTGCGTGGCAAGGGCTCGTCACGCGCAAGGGCGGCGGCGTCGAGCACCGCCAGGCAGGGCTGCAGCGCCAGAGCATCCTGCCATGGCGGCGCGCCGAGTTGAGTGAGCAGCTCAGTCGGGTGGCCCAGCCCGGAAGGTTCGATAAGCAGCCGATCCGGTTTGGCTTTGCGTAGCAATCGGCTCAGGCCGACCTGAAAGGGCACGCCGTTGACGCAGCACAGGCAGCCGCCGGAGACTTCCGCGAGACTGATGCCCGCTTCATCGGTGCTCAGCAGTGCTGCGTCGAGGCCGATCTGACCGAACTCGTTGATCAACACTGCCCAGCGCTCGGACGCGGGTTTCTGCGCCAGCAGCGATCGGATCAAGCTGGTCTTGCCGGCGCCGAGGGGGCCGCAGATTACGTGAGTAGGTATTTGAGTCAGCATGGGCGCCATGGTGCTCATTCGGCGGATGGATTGGAAGCGGCCATGGGGCCTGCGTGCTAGAGTCGCCGCAGTCAGATGAAGGGATAATCGATGCGTTTATTGTGTTGTCTGCTGCTATCGCTAGGTGTCGCTGGCCAGGCGTCGGCCCAGGGCTGCGTCATCCACAGCCAGGACGAGCGCATCGAGGTGAAGGTCTGTCAGCAGAACCGTAATATTCCGGCCGAGTTGTTCCGCTCCGGATTTTGTCAGCCTGAACTCAAAGGGCAGCAGGTCGAGGTCAGCTTCGTTGAGCAGTGTCCCGGCGGCGCCTTTGGCGTCTGTCGCAACGCCCAGGTGTCCAACATGCCCTATCGACAGGACATTCACTATTACGGCATCGCCAGCGATGCGCGCTTCCTTCAGCCGGCCTGCGAGCAGGCCAGTGATGGCGAGTGGGTTGCTCCCTGAGGATTCATGGGCGTTCCACGTGAAACACTTGCTTTCCTCCTGTGGCAGGGTTCGTCTCGAACGTGCCCACGTCGGCAGTACATATACTGCCGTAGCTTGTGAAGTTGAGAAGCGTTAGCATTACGATCTCGACGGCAAAGGGCAGCAGCCATGGCAACCCAGGGGATGGTCCGGCAACAGTTGGTACATCGACTCTATGTCGATCATCAGGGCTGGCTGAACGGCTGGCTACGCCGTCAGCTCGGCTGCAGCCAGAAGGCAGCGGACCTGGCGCAAGACACCTTCGTACGTGTCCTGACCAAAGATCACAGCCTCGAAGCGATTCGTGAACCGCGAGCCTTCCTGCATACCGTCGCCAGAGGCCTGTTGATCAATCACTGGCGCCGCAGGCAAATCGAGCAGGCCTATCTGGACGCGCTCGCCTCGCAGCCGGAGTCATACGCGCCGTCACCCGAATCCCACGCGCTGGTCATCGAAACCTTGCTGCAAGTCGACGCGATGCTGGCGCGGCTGCCGGATAAGGCTCGCCGTGCGTTCCTGTTTTCCCAGTTGCAGGGGATGACCTACGCGGCGATCGCCGCCGAGCTTGGCGTCTCCGAACGCATGGTCAAGAAATACATGGCGCAGGCCATGCTGCACTGCCTGACTCTGCTCGACGACGCGCCATGACCCTCGATTATCAGGTACTGCAAGCCGCAGCCCAGTGGTTCGCGGTGCTGCAATCCGATGCGGTCAGCGAGTCTGATCGCCAGGCCTGGCGCGCTTGGGTCGCCATACCCGAGCACGCCAAGGCTTGGCAGCGGGTGGAACAGATCAGCGGACGGTTGCAGCCGTTGACGAGCGACCCGTTCGGCTCCGCAGCGACGGTTCTGCTGCAACGTCGCGAGCCGACTCGGCGGCACGCACTCAAGACCCTTTCGATTCTATGCGGCGGCGCCTTGCTGGCGTTCGCCGGCGGTGCGCTGCCATGGCGTAGCTGGGCGGCGGACCGCCGTACGGCGGTGGGGGAGGTGCGCGACTGGCGCCTGGATGATGGCTCGCGGCTGTGGTTGAACACCGATAGCGCATTGGCTGTCGCGTTCAACGATCAGGCTCGGCAGCTGTCGCTGTATCGTGGCGAAGCGTTGCTGCAGGCCTCTGCCGAACGGCGCCCGCTGCTGTTACGCACATCCGAAGGCGAACTTCAGGCACGCAGCGCTGCGAGGTTTTCGGTGCTGCAGCGCGACGGCAGCACTCAGCTCAGCGTGTTCGAGGGCGCCATCGATATCAGGCCCGCCGGGCGCAGTGGTGTTCATACCGTCCTGCAAGGCCAGCAGGTGGCGTTCGATGCTCTGCAAATCAGGCCTGGTCGGCCCGTTCAGCCGGGTCGTCAGGCATGGAGCAGCGGCGTCCTACTGGCCGATGATCTGCGTCTGGACGAGTTCGTCGCCGAGCTGGCGCGCTATCGTCAGGGCTATCTCGGTTGCGATCCGCGCATCGCCGGCCTGCGGGTGGTCGGCGCCTATCCGCTGGCTGATACGGAGCGGATTCTCGAGGCTCTGGCCAGTACCTTGCCGCTGCGCATCAACCGGCGGTTGCCCTGGTGGGTCAGCCTCGAGCCGTCATCCGCCTGACAAAACGCGAATGTAAAAAATTCTTATCTGCAGTTCCCTTTTGCTTGGCGTCGCTGGGCATAACCGCATCGATCACGATTTTTTTGCTCTCGCAAAAGGATGACCCATGCGCTCCATCGCTCCGCTTCGCCGTTCCAGTCTGTCCCGCGCCATCCGCGCCGCCATGTTTTGCTTGCCGCTGACAACGCTCGTCGCCTCGCCGACGGTGCTGGCACAGGCGGCCAGTCAGCAGGAGATGCGCGGCTACGATATCCCAGCCGGTCCGCTGTCCAGCACGCTGAGCCGCTTTGCCGGCGAGGCTGGCGTGATGCTGTCGGTCGATGGTCGTCTCACCGAGGGCCGCGAATCGGCTGGCCTGCAGGGACAGTACAACGTCGCGGAGGGCTTCGATGCATTGTTGCAGGGCAGTGGTCTGCAGGCGGTGCGCGATGAACGTGGCACTTACTCGCTGGCGTTATCGCCGCCTCGTGAACAGGCCGAGGCCGTCGAGCTGAAGCCCATGGTGGTCGAAGGTTTCGCGCTGGGTAACGCCCTGGGCGAGATGGAAGGCTACAACGCCACCCACAGCAGCGTGGCGACCAAGACCAGCATGCCGTTGGTGGAAACCTCGCAGACGGTCTCGGTGGTCACCCGCCAGCAAATCGAGGATCAGGGTTCGCGTTCCATCGCTCAGGCGGTTCGTTATACGCCGGGATTGATGAGCACGCCCTACGGCGCCACCACTCGCTACGATTATGTCGCCATGCGCGGCATCACCGATGGCTCGGTGGACAACCTCTACCTCGACGGTCAAAAGCTGCTGGGCGATAGCGGTACCTACAGCAGTCTGCAGGTAGACCCCTATTTCATCGAGCGCATCGACATCCTCAAGGGGCCGTCATCGGTGCTTTATGGTCGCAGCCTACCCGGCGGTCTGGTGGCGATGACCAGCAAGAAGCCGCAATACGAAGCCAGCCGGCAGATCCAGCTGTCCTACGGCAGCGAAGACAACAAGCAGGCCGCTTTCGACTTCACCGGTCCGCTGGATGATGAGCGGATCGCTTATCGGCTCGTTGGAGTCGTCAAGGATGCGGATAACCAGGTCGATGGCGTCGAGGAAAAGCGCTATGCGGTGATGCCGTCGCTGAGCATCGACTTCACCGAAGATACCCGCCTGACCCTGCTTGCCATGCTTCAGCACGATCCCGAGAGCGGCTACCATGGCGGTCTGCCGGCAGATGGCACCATCACTTCGCACAATGGGCAACGCATTTCGCGCAGCTTCTTTGAAGGCGACGAAGACTACGAGAAATTCGAGCGCGACCAGCAGATGATCGGCTATCAGCTGGAGCATCGCTTCAACGATGTGGTGTCCGCCCGCCAGAATTTCCAATATCTCGATTCGACGGTGGAGTCCGGGCAGGTCTACCAGTATGGCTATGCCACGGCGGATGAGCTGGTGCGCTACTACACCGGTGCCGACGAAGTGCTACATGCCTGGACCATCGATAACCAGTTGCAGTTTCTTTTTGATACCGGCGCGCTCAGCCATACGCTGGTAACGGGCCTGGATTATCAGCGTCGAAAAGCCAAGGTCGACTACGACGCAGGTAGCGGATTGAGCAATATCAACCCCTACACCGGCAGCGTGAGTGCCGCTAGCCCGACCTTCTATCACCAGTACGATGAATCGCGTGAGTTGGAGCAGACCGGACTTTACGTGCAGGACCTGATCAGCTTGGGCAACTGGCGATTCTCTCTGGGCGCACGGCAGGATTGGGTCGACGTCTCGTTCGATCAGACCGAATCGATTTACGGTGATCAGTCCGATCAGTCGAAGCTCGAGCAATTCACCGGACGCATCGGGGTGCTCTATGCCTTCGACAACGGCTTGTCTCCCTACATCAGTTATTCCGAGTCGTTCAATCCCAACGCCACCGGCGCCTATAACTTCGATGGCAGCGCCTACGACATCAGTTTGCTTGATCCCACCGAAGGCGAGCAGGTTGAGCTCGGGCTGAAGTATCAGCCTCTTGGTACGGATGATCTTTATACGATTTCGCTGTTCGACCTGAAGCAGTCCAATCTGTCGAGCAAGGATTCCAACGAGAACTTTTTCCGCTCCGTTGGCGAAATCACCTCACGTGGTGTGGAGCTGGAAGCGCGTCTGAACCCGCTGGCAAACGTCAACGTGTTAGCCAGCTACACCTACATGGATGTCGAGTACAGCAAGGACTACATCGGTACGGCGGGCATCAACAACCGTGGCAATACGCCCAACGCAGTGGCACGCAACATGGCGTCGTTGTGGACGGACTACACCTTCGATCAGGGTTTGATCGCCGGCCTGCAAATCGGCGGTGGGGTGCGTTACTTCGGCAAGAGCTGGGCGGATGCGGAAAATACCCTGCGTATCCCGTCCTACTCTCTGTATGACGCCATGCTCGGCTATGACATGTCGCGCGTCGGGCTGGACGGCGTGGGTGTACGTCTGAACTTGAACAACCTGACCGATGAAAAATACGTGGCGGCTTGCAACAGCCTTAACCAGTGTTACTACGGCGAAGAGCGCAACGTCATGGCCACCCTGACTTACGATTTCTAAGGTTGACGTTCGCGCCGCCGGCTTTAACGGGCTGGCGGCTTTGTGCTTTCTGTAATACGGAAATTGATGATGCGTTACCTCCTTGTTCTGCTGCACCGTTACATCGGTCTGGCCACCGCGTTGTTCCTGTTTCTCGCGGGCATTACCGGCGCGATCCTGGCCTTTCACCACGAACTGGACGAGTGGCTGAACCCCGAGTTCTACCACACCACCAGCGAAGGCCCGGTGCTGGCACCGGGTACGCTGGTCGAGCGCGTACAGCAGGCCAACCCGCGGATGCAGGTCTGGTACATGGAGTTCCCCGACGAGCCGGGTCACGCTGCGTTGATGGCGCTGGTGCCGCGCAACGATCCGGCCACCGCCAAGCCTTTCGATATCAAACCTGTGGTGCAGTACCTCGACGTGGTGACCGGCGAGCCGGTGGGGACACGCTACTGGGGCGAATGCTGTTTCTCGCGGGAGAACTTCGTGCCTTTCATGCTGGAGTTTCACTACAACCTGTCGCTGCCGGGCAACTGGGGGCTGTGGCTGATGGGCATCGTGGCGATCGCCTGGACGCTCGACTGCTTCGTCTCGCTGTTGCTGACCTTCCCGCGTGGCCGGCCGTTCTTTGGTAAGTGGTGGACGTCATGGAAGATCAAGCGCCAGCGCATGAACCACGACGTGCACCGTGCCGGCGGTTTGTGGCTGTGGCTGCTGCTCACACCGGTGGCGGTCAGCAGCATTGCGATGAACCTGCCCGAGCAGGTGTTCAAACCGGTGGTGTCACTGTTCTCAGCGGTGGAACCGAGCGTCTACGAGGCGCGAGGCAGGCTGCCTAAAGAAGAGCTGGGCACCACGGCCTACGATTTCCATCAGGCCTATGACTACGCCATGCAGCATGCGGCCGAGCTGGGCCTGAGTGAGCCCATCGGCGAACTGTACTACAGTTTTGAATACAACTTCTACGGCGCCGGCTTCGGCGATCACGACAGCAACCAGGGCAATGCCTGGCTGTTTTTCCATGGCACTGATGGGACGCAGTTGCTGGGGCAGGAAATACCGGGGCAGGGCACCCTGGGCGAGCAATTCCACATGCTGCAGCCGGCGATCCATGGCGGGCGCATCCTTGGCATGCCGGGGCGGATTCTAATAGCGGTGCTGGGCGTGGCGATTGCCGTGTTGTCGGTGACCGGTGTGGTGATCTGGTGGCGCAAGCTGCGCGCGAGGAGGGCGGCGGCGCTTAGGCGGGAGGCGGAACTGGCGGTTTGACGGATCGCCCACACTGATCGTGGGGTCGGTTGTCGAGCGGACCTGCCGTCAGGCTGATGTCTGATCGTGCCACGCTCATGCGTGGGCACGCCTGGTGGCTTGCGTCTGGATCACAGCACCGGTTGGAGGAGTCCCACGCAGGAGCGTGGGAACCATCGGGGCCATGGTGCAATGAATCGCCTCTCACCGATTCATTCTGCGCACCGAGGTTGGGCGCGGTTTTTATGCTTTGCTGGGGTGCGGAGCGCACCCTACTGCGGAGTCTCGAGCGGACTTGCTGTAATCAAGAGGAACTGTTTGCCGGCACGCTGCAACTCCACAGCTCCAGCGTGGGCTGCTCCGAAGTGGGCGGGCCGAGCCATTCGCTCAGCGCGTGGCAGCGCTGGTCGAAACACAGCTGATAATCGCCGGCTTCAGGGGTTCGCCCCACACGCAGCGGTTGCAGAGGCGGCAGCTGGCGCTGGTAGTGCCAGCTGCCGTCGCGCAACTGGGCGTCATCCGGAACTTCCATGCCGGCGCCGGTGCCCTTGATCCGCGCTTCGCCGAGCAGCAGCCCGTCCGGCGTCACGCGGTAGTCTTCTTCCCAGCGGATCTTCTCGATGGTGTGGTTCCACGCCAGGGTGAAGGCGGGTGTGGGCAGTTGCGCCCACACCACACCGGCCAGCCCCAGGCACAACCCGATCACGCTGCCGCCAGACGCTCGGCGCGGCGGGCGCGCCAGACGTGCTGGGCTACCAGGGCGATCCCCAGGGCGAAGCCGATTTCGTCGCTGATCGGCATCGCCAGGATCAGGGCGAATCCGGCCCCAAGTGCCCACAGCCGTTCCCACAGCGGCATGCGTATGCTCAGGTGGCCTGTTACCGCCATGCCCCACAGGCACACCGCGAAGAGTGCCTTGACCACCATGTAGACAGTGGCCAGCCAGCTATCGCCTTGCATCATCAGCGCCGGATCGTAGACCGCCATGAAGGGCACGACGAAGCCGGCGGCAGCGATACGGATCGCCCAGAGGCTGATCTTGAAGCCGTTCTCGCGTGCGATCGGTGCTGCGGCGAAGCAGGCCAGCGCTACCGGCGGCGTCAGGTCGGCCATCAGCCCGAAGTAGAAGACGAACATGTGCGAGACGATCAGCGGCACGCCCAGCTGCTCCAGCGCCGGTGCGGCGATGGCGCTGGTGATGATGTAGTTGGGAATGGTCGGGATGCCCATGCCCAGCACCAGGCAGGTAATCATGGTCAGCACCAGCGAGAGAAACAGGTTGTTCTCTCCGATGGCCAGGATGTAGCCGGCGAAGGTGCTGGCGATGCCAGTCAGCGAGACGATGCCGATGATCACCCCCACCAGCACACAGGCGATACCCACCGGGATCGCATGGCGCGCGCCTTCCACCAGGGCGAACAGGCAGGCGCGCAGGGTGTCGCGGCCACCTTTGATGAACCAGCAGACCACCACTAGCGACGCGATGACACCAAAAATCACCCCGATGCCAAGCTGGAAGAAGCCGGCGCAGAGCACGCCCAGCGCAATCCAGAAGGCGGCGCGCAGCCAGAAACTGCTGGCTTTGAGAATGATCGCCGAGCCGAGGATGACGATGGCCGTCAGTGCCAGACCGACAGTGCCGGAGAACATCGGCGTGCGACCGGAGAACAGCAGGTAGACCAGCACGAACAGCGGAATCAGCAGATACCAGCGTTCCTTAACCGCACTCCAGGCGCTCGGGCATTGGTCCTTCGGCAGGCCCTTGAGGTCCTTGCTGCGGGCTTCCAGATGCACGATCCAGAACACCGCGAAGAAATACAGCATGGCCGGAATCAGCGCCGCCTTGGCCACTTCGATGTACGGCACGTTGATGGTTTCGGCCATGATGAAAGCCACGGCGCCCATTACCGGCGGCATGATCTGCCCACCCATGCTGGCCGTGGCCTCCACTGCGCCGGCGAAGGCCGGTCGGTAGCCGAAGCGTTTCATCAGCGGAATGGTGAACTGCCCGGTGGTGACCACGTTGGCCACGCCGGAGCCGGTGATGGTGCCCATCAGCGCCGATGACACCACCGATACCTTGGCCGGGCCGCCGGTCTTGTGGCCGAACATGCCCATGGCGAAATCGGTGAACAGCTTGATCATCCCGGCCTGCTCGAGGAAGGAGCCGAACAGGATGAAGAGGAAAATATAGGTGGCCGAGACATACGTTGGCGTGCCGTAGAAGCCCTCGGTACCGAACGACAGCTGGTTGATGATCTGATCGAAACCATAGCCACGGTGGGCGAAGTCGCCCGGCAGGTACTCGCCGAACAGACCGTAGGCCAGGAAGATCGCGCAGATGGTCGGCAGTGCAATGCCCATCACCCGGCGGCCTGCTTCGAACACCAACACGGTGAGGATGATGCCGATGTACATGTCGGTAGTGGTCAGGTCACCCGAGCGTTGAACCAGATCGCCCTCGAAATACCACTGATAGAAAGCCGTCGCCATGCCGGCCAGGCCGAGTAGCCAGGCCAGCGGCTGCCAGGGGCGGCCATTGCCTTTTGCCGGGTAGCAGAGAAACACCATCAGCAGCAGGAAACCGACGTGGCCCGCGCGCAATACCTGGCTAGACACCGGATGAAAGGCGGCGGTAATGATCTGATAGGTGGAAAACAGCAGCGCGACGTAGAACAACGTCTTTGGCCATTCGCTGGGACTGCTGTGCAGCCCTTGGGTCTCGCTCATGGGATGGCTCTCTCGGAAAGATTGAAGCGTCGCGCCAGTGCGGAGCATGGGCGTTCTTCGTGATGGCCCGGGATGCGGACCATCAGGCTATGCAGTCTTGAAGGCAAACCGGGCGGGTACCAGACCCGCCCGGCCCGGCTGTCACTTGAGGACGCCGGCTTCCTTGTAGTAGCGCTCGGCGCCCGGGTGCAGCGGGATCGGCAGACCTTCGGTCGCGGTTTCCAGCTTGATATCCTTGGCTGCGGAGTGGGCGCTGGACAGGTGATCGAGGTTCTCGAAGATCAGCTTGGTCATCTGGTAGGCGACGTCATCGGAGACCTTCTCGTGGCTGACCAGGATATTGGTGATGGCGGCAGTGGGAATGTCCGCGTCCTGACCGTCATAGGTGCCGGCCGGAATCATCTTCGACTGGTAGGCGGCGCTGCCGATCTTGGCAACCACGTCCTCGGGAACCGCGACGAAGGTGATCGGGACCATGGCCGCCAGATCGCGAATCGCCGCCATGCCGAGGCCGGATGATTGCAGGGTGGCATCCAGCTGACGGTTCTTGATCAGCTCGACCGACTCGGCGTAGGGCATGAATTCCACGCGGCCCATGTCCTCGTAGGTCAGGCCGGCGGCCTTGAAGATGGCGCGGGCGTTGAGCTCGGTACCGGATTTCGGCGCGCCGACGGAGATGCGCTTGCCCTTCAGGTCTTCCAGGGTCTGGATCCCGGACTCCTTGCTGGCCACGATGTGGATGTAGTTCGGGTAGGTGGCGGCAATGGCGCGCAGACGCTTGAGCGGGGCCTTGAAGCCGGCATCCTCGACGCCGTTCCAGGCATCGTCCACGGAATCACCGAGGGCGAAAGCCAGCTCGCCGCGACCGGCCTGCAACAGGTTGAGGTTCTCTACCGATGCCTTGGTGGCCTGAACGGAGGTCTTGGCGCCGTCGATCTTGTTGTACTGCTGCGACAGGGCTACGCCGATCGGGTAGTAAACGCCGCTGGTGCCGCCGGTGAGGATGTTGATGAAGGTCGGCGCAGCGACGGCTGCGGTGCTGGCAGTGAAGGCTGCAGCGGCAGCAAGCAGGCCAAAGCGTTTGGTCAGTCTCATGATGTAACTCCGTTTCGTTGTTATTGGTTTTCGCAACCCTTGACGATAGACGATCGGCCGCAGCTTCAAAGGCTGCAAGGACAAGAAGGGCGGTTACGGCGGCGGGTAAGCTTTCACTAGGGAAAAGCGGGCGCGCTGTGCGGCTTTCTTGTCTTGGTAATCGCATCGGGCTAGGCAGGAGCAAGCACGAGCCGTGCCATACACCCTCAGGGCTCTGCCACGTTGAGTTAACGCGTCTATTCGAAGGGTATTGGCAATAAACCGCTCACCATCCTCAAGCAGTAGGCGGAAACTTGCCGATGCTAGGGCACGCCGACGGTTACTTGGATGGATAAATCTCGAACCTAGCGCCATCGCCGTCGTCGCATCATGAAGAACAGCTGAAATGAGGCGCCAAATGGCACGCGAAATTAGCGCAAAAGACCTAGGTATCGAAATCGAGAAAGGCGAAGGCGACTTGTTCAAATGGTTCATCGCCAGCTTCCTGTTCGGCAAGCGCATCCAGCAGGATATCGCCGCCGAGGCCTATCGGGTCATCGTCGACAAACACAAGCGCGACACGTCGAGAAAGCTCTGCAACTGCAGCCGGCAGCAATTGGTAAGCATGCTCGGCGAAGGGCGCTATGTGCGTTACGACGAATCGACCGCCGAACGCCTGCTCAAGCTGTGCGGAAAGCTCAACAGCGAGTACGGCGGCAAGCTCGGCAACATCCGTGAGCAGAGCGAAAGCCGTACGGCGCTGGAAAAGCGCCTTGCCGAGTTCGAGGGTATCGGGCCGAAGACGGTAGAGATCTTCATGCGCGAGGCGGCGAAGGTCTGGTACTGAATTGTTTGCTCGCTTTTCGTAAGAGCGAGTTGCGCGCGGACCTGATCAACCTTCTTCCGAGTGTAAGGACCAGGCGTCCCCTTGAGCTACAAGTACTACCCTATGCCGCTTTGCCGAGCGGTGCTTGCGCGAAGCGCCGATCCGGCTAAAGTGGCGCCAGCTCCCTACCGAAGCCCTGCCATGCGTTTCTTGTTCCTTGTCTTCAGTTTCTTCCTACCGCTGCTGGCCTTTGCCGGCCCTGCGCCTTACTACCAATGGCAGAGCAAGGCCGACGGCACCGTTATCTGCCGTCAAACGTCGCCCGGTCATGGCTGGGAACTGCTCAATGGCCAGCCGTTCCGCGACCTCAATTGCACCATGCCCGCCGCTCGCGTAGAGCGTCCCACTGCTGTGCCGGGCTTCCGCCCGCAACCGGGGCGCTGAGCCCAGGCTTCGCGCCACGGCTCTGCTGATTTGTAGCGCTCATGTTCGAGCTGTCAGGTTACTTCGGCTTGTTTCTTGCGGCTTTTGCCGCTGCCACATTGCTGCCGGCTCAGTCCGAAGCGGTGTTGGTCGGGCTGCTGCTTAGCGAGTCGTTCTCGCCATGGGTGCTGCTGGGCGTGGCTACGTTCGGCAACGTCTTGGGTTCGCTGGCCAACTGGCTGATCGGCCGCTACATCGAACGCCTGCATGGCAAGCGCTGGTTCCCGGTGAGCGAGAAACAATTGGACAAGGCCCAGCGCGCCTACCACCGCTACGGCCGATGGTCGCTCTTGCTGAGCTGGGTACCGATCATCGGTGATCCACTGACGGTGGTCGCCGGAACCCTGCGTGAGCCGCTCTGGAGTTTCCTGCTATTGGTGACTCTGGCCAAGGGTGGCCGTTATCTGCTGCTCGCTGGCGTTACGCTGGGCTGGCTCTAAGGGCGCCGCAGAGCCATCGTTAACCTCAGCGTAACGAAACGCCCCTCAGCTTGATTGATGACTCTTCGGTCATCTCCCTACTGTGCGCTCCACAAAGCGGAAACCTGTGGAGTCAGCATGACAACAACAATATCCCCACCGCCGCAGTGGTCGCGTCGTCGCGCTGAAAAAGCCCGGCGTCTCGACCAGGTGCGCAGTCTTGCGGACGGCGTGGTCCTGCCGAGCGACAAGATTGTCGCGGCGCTCGAAGCGCTGATCGCGCCGGGTGATCGGGTGGTACTCGAAGGCAACAACCAGAAGCAGGCGGACTTTCTCTCGCGATCCCTGGCGCAGGTCGATCCCGGCAAGCTGCATGATCTGCACATGATCATGCCCAGCGTCAGCCGCGCCGAGCATCTTGATCTGTTCGAGCGGCAGATCGCCCGCAAGCTCGACTTCTCCTTCGCCGGCCCGCAGAGCCTGCGCATCAGCCAGCTACTCGAAGACGGCCTGCTGGAAGTCGGCGCCATCCATACCTACATCGAACTCTACTCGCGCCTCTTGGTGGATCTGATCCCCAACGTCGCGTTGGTGGCCGGCTTCACTGCCGATCGCGAGGGCAACATCTACACCGGCCCCAGCACCGAGGACACCCCGGCGTTGGTCGAGCCCACGGCCTTCAGCGACGGTATCGTCATCGTCCAGGTCAACCAGATCGTCGACGACCCACGCGACCTGCCACGGGTGGATATCCCGGCCAGCTGGGTCGATTTCGTCGTGGTCGCCGACAAGCCGTTCTACATCGAGCCACTGTTCACCCGCGACCCGCGCCACATCAAGCCGGTGCACGTGCTGATGGCGATGATGGCGATCCGCGGCATCTACGAGAAACACAACGTCCAGTCGCTCAACCACGGCATCGGCTTCAACACCGCCGCCATCGAGCTGATCCTGCCGACCTACGGCGAATCCCTGGGCCTGAAAGGCAAGATCTGCCGCAACTGGACGCTCAACCCGCACCCGACGCTAATCCCGGCGATCGAGACCGGCTGGGTCGAGAGCGTGCACTGCTTCGGCACCGAGCTGGGCATGGAGAACTACATCGCCCAGCGTCCGGACGTGTTCTTCACAGGCCGCGACGGCTCGATGCGTTCCAACCGCATGATGTGCCAGCTGGCCGGACAGTACGCGGTGGACCTGTTCATCGGCGCCACTCTGCAGGTGGATGGCGACGGCCATTCCTCTACCGTCACCCGTGGGCGCCTGGCTGGCTTCGGCGGCGCGCCGAACATGGGGCACGACCCGCGCGGTCGTCGCCATCCGACACCGGCCTGGCTGGACATGGCCATGCCCGGCGGCGAAGCCCCGGTAACCATGCTCGAGCGCGGCAAAAAGCTGGTGGTACAGATGGTCGAGACCTTCCAGGAAGGCGGCAAACCCACCTTCGTCGAGCAGCTCGATGCGGTGGAGGTGGCGAAGAAGAGTGGCATGCCGCTGGCGCCGATCATGATCTACGGCGACGACGTCACCCACCTGCTCACCGAGGAAGGCATCGCCTACCTGTACAAGGCGCGCTCGCTGGAGGAACGCCAGGCAATGATCGCCGCTGTGGCGGGCGTCACCAGCATCGGGCTGCGCCACAACCCCAAGGACACCGAGCGCATGCGCCGCGAAGGGCTGATCGCGCTGCCGGAAGACCTCGGCATCCGCCGCAACGATGCCTCTCGTGAATTGCTGGCGGCCAAGAGCATTGCCGAGTTGGTCGATTGGTCCGGCGGCCTCTACAACCCGCCTGCCAAGTTCAGGAGCTGGTGATGAGTGCACTCATTGCAAGTCAGCTGCAGCCCTCGCTGGCTGAGCGGCTGGCGGATCTGGCGGTGCAGGTGCTGATCGACGAAGCGGACCTTTCACCCAAGCCTGGATTGGTGGACCGGCGCGGCAATGGCGCGCACGACGACCTGCATCTGGGTCTGATGCACGCTTCGGCCAATGCTTTGTGGCCAGCCTTCAAGGTGATGGCTGAAGCAGCACAAATGTTTGGTGGAGTCGGCCAGCCTTTGCGCGAAACCCTCGGCCGACTGGGCCGTGAAGGTGAGGCGGAGATGCTGCGCGTCACCGGCGGAATCAACACCCATCGCGGCGCGATTTGGGCGCTGGGGCTGCTCTGCGCGGCGGCGGTTTTGGAAGCTGATGCACCAGACGCTCGACGCATCGCCGATACCGCGGCGGCACTAGCCCGGCTGAGCGATCCGGCCGCGCCGCACAACCCCGATAGCCATGGCGCACGGGTCTGCCGCCGCTACGGCGTGCTCGGTGCGCGGGAACAGGCGCAGCACGGCTTTCCCGCCGTGATCGAGCACGGTCTGCCGCAACTGCTGGCCAGCCGCCATGCGGGTGCTGGCGAGCAGAACGCCCGGCTCGATGCGCTGCTGGCGATCATGAGCACCCTGACCGACACCTGCGTGCTGCATCGCGCCGGGCTGGAAGGGCTGACCTGCATGCAGGCCGGTGCCCGTGCCGTGCTCGAGGCCGGTGGTGCCGCCAGCCTCGCCGGTCGTCGCCAGCTGCGCCTGCTCGATCGCGACATGCTCGCCCTCAACGCCTCGCCGGGGGGCGCCGCCGATCTCCTGGCCGCCACCCTTTTCCTCGACCGCCTGGCGCCGCATGCGCCGGCGCCGACTGGGAGCAACTGAACATGGAAACCTTGTCTTTCGAATTTGCCGCCGGCCAACCCGCCCGCGGCAAAGCCCTGGTCGGCGTGGTCGGCTCGGGCGATCTGGAAGTGCTGCTCGAACCCGGCCAGGCCGGCAAGCTGGCGATCCAGGTGGTCACCTCGGTCAATGGCGCCGAGCAGCGCTGGCAGCACCTGTTCGAGCGGATGTTCCGCGAGCAGATGCCGCCAGCCTTGAACATCGATATTCACGATTTTGGGGCCACACCCGGCGTAGTGCGTCTGCGTCTGGAGCAGGGATTGGAGGAGGTCGGCCATGACTGATTCGTCTGCTAACAATGTGGCCCGTTTACTTCAGTCGCGCAGCTTCGTCGAACTCGGCGCCCGCGAGCGCGCCCGCGCGCTGCTGGACGAAGGCAGCTTCCGCGAACTGCTCGATCCGTTCGACCGCGTCACCTCGCCCTGGCTGCCGAAGCAGGGCATTGTCACCCAGGCCGATGACGGCGTGGTGGTCGCGAAAGGAACCATTAACGGCCAGCCGGCAGTGATCGCCGCCATCGAAGGCGCCTTCCAGGGCGGCAGCATGGGCGAAGTCGGCGGCGCGAAGATCGCAGGCTTGCTGGAACTGGCTGCCGAAGACAACCGCAACGGCATCCCGACCCGCGCCGTGCTCTTGCTGGAAACCGGTGGCGTGCGCCTGCAGGAAGCCAACCTGGGGCTGGCGGCCATCGCCGAAATTCAGGCGGCCATCGTCGAGCTGCGCGACTACCAGCCGGTGATCGGCGTGGTCGCCGGTTCCGTCGGCTGCTTCGGCGGCATGTCCATCGCCGCCGGGCTGTGCAGCTACCTGGTCGTCACCCGCGAAGCCCGCGTCGGCCTCAATGGCCCGCAAGTGATCGAGCAGGAAGCCGGACTCGACGAATACGACTCCCGCGACCGCCCCTTCATCTGGAGCCTGACCGGGGGCGAGCAGCGCTACGCCAGCGGCCTGGTGGACGCCTATGTCGCCGACGACACCGATGCCATCCGCGATCAATTGCATGAGCTGTTTGCCTTGGGCAAACCTGCGCAGCCGCGCAGCCGCCGCCATGCCTGGTACCTGCAGCGCCTGGCCGACGCCGACACCCGCACCCAGCTCAACGCCGCCGCGGTGCGTGCCCTCTATGAAGGAGATGCCCAATGAACCGTGGACTGAACTGGTTGCAAGCCCTGGCTGGTGGCCAGGAATTGGCGGGCTATCCGGCCTCGGTGAAGGTCATCGACGGCACACTCGGTGACCGTACCGCGCGCTACATCGCCGTGGTGCCGGATGCCGAAAATCCATTCCCGCGCGCGCGCAATGGCGAAGTCGGCCTGCTCGAAGGCTGGGGCCTGGGCAAGGCGGTCGATGAAGTCATCGAAGCCGACCGCGACAAGGCCGACAAGCGCGTGCTGGTCGCCGTCGTCGACGTGCCGAGTCAGGCCTACGGCCGCCGCGAAGAAGCCTTAGGGATTCACCAGGCGCTGGCCGGTGCAGTGGATGGCTATGCCCGTGCACGGCTGGCCGGGCATCCCGTAGTTGCCCTGCTGGTTGGCAAGGCTATGTCCGGTGCCTTCCTCGCTCACGGTTACCAGGCCCAGCGGATCATCGCGTTGCGCGATCCGGGTGTGATGGTGCACGCCATGGGCAAGGCCGCCGCGGCCCGCATCACCCTGCGCAGTGTCGAGGAACTCGAGGCGCTGGCCGAGTCCGTGCCGCCAATGGCTTACGACATCGACAACTACTCCACCCTCGGCCTGCTCTGGGAAACCCTCTCGGTGGACAGCATTGAGCAGCCCTCGGCGGACGACCTGCAGCGTGTGCGCGACTGTCTCGCCAAGGCCGTCGCGGACATCGGAGGTAGCAGCGATTTGCGCGGCCGCCTCGGTGCGGCGAATCGCGAGGCGTCGTCGCGGGTGCGGGAGATGCTGCGCGCGCAGTGGTAACGGCGTGCGGCGGTGAATCAGCCTCAGTGGTCCGGCAACCGACATCACGAGCAGGAGACAGCCATGTACCAGCCTGAAGATCTGCGCCCCCACGACCTGCTCTGGGGCATGCGCCCCGAGCAGTTGCCGGCCGATGCTCCGGCCTGGGCGGTCGCCGTGCTCGCCGCTGGGCAGCCGGTGGTCGTGCGTCGTGCCGTCGTCGCGCCGGGGTTGGTCGCCGTCGGCGTGCGCGGGGCCACGCGGGATCAGCGCCTGGCCCCGCTGATGCCGGTCGCTGCGGTCAATCATCGGCTGACTCCAGAGCAGCTGCTCGAGCGTCGCGCCAGCGAAGACCTGCCGGTGTTCCGCGTGCTGGCCGAACTGCGGCCGTTGCTCGAAGCCTTCGGCCATCCGTGGGGAGTGACGGGCTCCGTTGGCTTTCAGCTCGCTACCGGACTGCCGGCGGCGCATCCGGACAGCGATCTGGACCTGCTGCTCAGAGCCGAATGGCCGCTGCCGCGCAGCGAAGCGCGCTCGCTGCTGCAATTGCTCGAAGGTCGCGCCTGTCGTGTTGATCTGCAACTCGAAACGCCGCTCGGTGGCGTCGCGCTCAGCGAATGGGCCAGCGGCGCGGCACGGGTGCTGGTCAAGACTGCCGAGGGACCACGCCTGGTCGCCAATCCCTGGCTAGAGGAGCGGGCCGCATGAGCAGCCTGTTCGCCTTCCCAGGCCAGGGCGCACAGAAGCCGGGCATGCTCCATCGCCTGCCTTCCGCACCGGAAGTCGCCGCTACCCTCGCAGAGGCCAGCGCAGTGCTAGGCGAGGATGCGCTGCTGCTCGACTCGGCCGAGGCGCTGCGTTCGACCCGCGCCGTTCAGCTCTGCCTGCTGATCGCCGGCGTCGCCGGTGCGCGTCTGTTGATGCGCGACGGTCAGCGACCCGATTACGTTGCCGGACTGTCCATAGGGGCCTATGCCGCGGCGGTTGTCGCCGAGTCGCTCGACTACGCCGACGCCCTGCGCCTGGTGGCACTACGTGGTGAGCTGATGCAAGAAGCCTACCCCGAAGGCTACAGCATGACGGCGATCCTCGGCCTCCAGCTGGGCACCGTAGAGAGCCTGCTGGCAGAAGTTGCGGAGCCCGCCTACCTGGCGAACATCAATGCCGACAACCAGATCATCATCGCCGGCAGCGACGCCGCCATGGCGGCGGTTGCCGCTCAGGCCAAGGCTCTCGGCGCCTCATGCGCGCGTCGCCTGGCGATGAGTGTGCCCTCGCACTGCGCCTTGCTGGACGCGCCGGCGCAGCACCTGGCCGAAGCGTTCGCCAAGGTCAACCTGCGTGCTCCGCGCCTGCGTTATCTCAGCGGTTCGTCGGCGCGCCCGGTGTTCGATGCCGAGCGTCTGCGCGATGACCTCGCCTTCAACATGTGCCGCGTCGTCGACTGGCACGGCACCCTGCGCACTGCCTACGAGCGCGGTGTGCGGCTGCATATCGAACTGCCGCCCGGCTCCGTGCTTACCGGGCTGGCGCGACGGGTTTTCGAACAGGGTACGCTGATCGCTTTCGACGGCGCTCGGTTGGACACACTGGACGCCTTGCTGCGTCAGGAGGGCAGCCAGAGCCGATAGATCGCGTGCTTCATCAGGGTGAGGGAGCCTTGCTCGCCTACTGATCGACGGATAACAACAACTACCTCGATAACACGCGCCAGGCCTTCGGCAGGCTGAGCGCAATCCAAAAGGACAATAACAATGATTATTTTCGGTGTGGCCTTCCTGGCCTTGTGTACCCTCACCGGTATCTTTATCGGCGAGCTGCTTGGCAAAGCGATCGGCGTGCCGGCCAACGTCGGCGGCGTTGGTATCGCCATGGTGCTGCTGATCCTGATCGGCAGCTATCTGAAAAAACGCGGCCTGTTCAATCCGGAATCGGAGCAGGGCATCAAGTTCTGGAGCGCCGTCTACATCCCGATCGTGGTCGCCATGGCTGCGCAACAGAACGTATACGGCGCGCTTTCTGGCGGTCCGATGGCCATTCTCGCCGGTGTCGCCGCGGTGGCGGTGGCCTTCGCTCTAGTGCCGGTGCTGGACCGGATCGGCCGAAAAAAGCCTGAAGCCGAGCCGGTCGCTTCGGTCAAGCCCGCCACCAGCAGCGCACGGGGGTAACGGCCATGTACGAATCCCTCATGAAAGTGATCTCCGGCTACGGCATGATCAGCGGCTTCGCCATCATCGGCGCCACCATGTGGCTGTCCTACTGGCTCTCGGACAAGCTCACCAAGGGCCGCCTGCATGGCTCGGCGGTGGCCATCCTCATCGGCCTGTTGTTGTCTTACATCGGCGGCGTGGTTACCGGTGGACAGAAGGGGCTGGTGGATATCGCAATGTTCTCCGGTATCGGCCTTCTGGGCGGTGCGATGCTGCGTGACTTTGCCATCGTCGCCACGGGCTTCGGCGTCAGCGTCGAGGAGCTCAAGCGCGCCGGTTTCGTTGGCGTGCTAGCGTTGTTCATCGGAGTCTTCTCGTCGTTCGTGGCGGGGGTCGGAGTGGCCGTTGCCTTCGGTTACACCGATGCGGTCAGCCTGACCACTATCGGCACCGGCGCTGTGACCTACATCGTCGGCCCGGTCACCGGTGCGGCAATCGGCGCCAGCTCCGAGGTGATGGCCCTTTCCATCGCGGCAGGCTTGGTCAAGGCCATCTTGGTGATGGTGGCGACGCCTTTCTTCGCGCCGCTGATCGGCCTGAACAACCCTCGCTCGGCAGTGATATTCGGCGGCCTGATCGGTACCTCTAGCGGCGTTGCCGGCGGCCTTGCGGCAACCGACCCGAAACTGGTGCCCTACGGCTGCCTGACCGCAGCGTTCTATACCGCGCTGGGCTGCCTGCTCGGCCCATCGCTGCTGTTCTTCATCATGCGAGGCCTGCTCGGCTGAACCGGGGAACCGCCGCGTGGTTCAGCTGGGGTTCTTTAAACTGTACATGCGGCATTCGGCGAGGAGCGCGAGCAGGTTCGGGTCGCGCTCCTTGGCTTTCAGAAACACCACGCCGATGTGCTGCTGCAGGTGATAGCGCGCCTGCAACGGCACCAGCTTGACCCGGGATTCGTAGACCATCCCCACCCGGCCCGGCAGCAGGGCATAACCCACTCCCGAATTGACCATGCTCAGCAAGGTGAAGATGTCGTTCACCTGCATCGCCACCTTCGGCTCGAACCCTGCCTGCTGGAACACCCGGTTGCCGTCCTGATGGGTGGCGAAGCCCTGGGTGAGGGTGATGAAGGTCGCGTCGCGCAAGTCGCTCAGATCCACCTCCGGTTGCTGGGCGAAGGGTGAATCGGCCGGTGCGGCGAGAAAGATGTCATCAGCGAACAATGGCAACTGCGCACAGTCCGGATCGTTGCTGACGCTCTCGTTCAGCGATACCAGAATGGCATCCAGCTCCATGTTCTTCAGCTTGTAGAACAGATCGATGTTGGAGCCGAGGATCAGGTCGATGTTGAGTTCGCTGCGGCGCAGTTTCAGTCCCATGATCAGATGCGGCACGGTTTTCACCGTGAGCGAGTAGAGCGCGCCGAGCTTAAAACGCTCAGCTGAGAAGCCTGCGGCCTCCCGTGTCTGGCGCACCGTTTCCAGCACGTCCTGCACCAGCTTCTGGGCCTTTTCTTCGAGTACGTAGGCACTTTCCAGCGGAATCAGATTGCGCCCTTCATGCTTGAACAGCGGACAGCGCAGCGCGTTTTCCAGCGAATGAATTGCGCGGTGCACACTGACATTGCTGGTATTGAGCTCAGCCGCCGCCTTGCTCAGGTTTCCGCTGCGCATGAATGCCAGGAATACTTCCAGCTTCTTCAGCGTGAGTTCTTCGTCGATCTGCATGGCGGTGCTCAGGCAATGGCAGTCGATTATGCCTAACGCAGCCCAACTTCGGGCTTGGCAGTAGGAGTCAGCTGCCGCTTGCTGTGCTGATCGCAACGCACGAACGTCCCAGACGGAAACGATGATCTGAAATGCACATCGCATGGAATTGCGAACTCAGTCATGCAACTTGCAAGACATTTGGAAATTATTTTATCTATAACTTATTGATATTAAAGAGAAAATCTGTATCCAAATAGTGGCATGCTTGATGCAATAGTTGCGTATTGCCACTTCGGCAAATTACGACAACTGAATTAATGGCCGGCGGATGCTCGGCTTAGGAACAAAAAAATGGATGACAGGCTGAACGTTAAGACTCAGATATGGGCCGATGGGTACTCATTCATGGAAGTCACCGAGACGCTGCTGACAGCGTTGGGGATTCGCACCGAAAACAGCCCGGAATCGGAGCTTGGCCGGCCTGAACCGGCCGTTATCTCGACGGTTACGGCCTCATGCCATGACACGGGGGCCGACCGATAGGCCGCCTGCGGCCCGATGGTGTCGGACTAAGGCTTCGCCACTCGTTCCAACCTATTCAATCAGCGCGCAGTATCCCGAGAAGCGGGTTTCACCCGCTCGGCCAGAATGATAATCCCCAGCTGTCTAGCTGGAATGAAGCCAGCGCTTGTGGGTCCCGAGCTTCGGCCGCTACGTCCATAAGGACCTGTTTTGTTCACGCACGCAGGCCGTGGGCTGGCTGATCCGGGGATTGCTCCACCAAGGCCGGTTTCGGTGACGCTGCCGTGACGCTCATTCAACCTGGGGGTCGAGTAAAGGGATCTGAAGCCGGTCGGGAAAGTGATCAGATCCGTGTTGTTGCCGTGCACTACTATCACAGGACGCGTTAGTACAGCCTGCTACGGAGCCTGTTCATGCAACCACGAATTACCGTCATCACCCTCGGGGTCGAGGATCTCGAGGCGTCATTGCAGTTCTACCGCGACGGCCTCGGCTTCGTGAGCGAAGGTATCACCGGTGAGGCCTACGAGTACGGTGCGGTAGTGTTCATCCATCTGCAACCCGGCCTGCGCCTGGCGCTCTGGCCGCGTAGCAGCATCGCTCATGACACGGGGCTGGAGCTCGGTCCGGCCAGTTCGACAGAGATGACGTTGGGCCACAACGTGGCGTCGAAAGCCGACGTCGATGCCGTCATGGCGATAGCCGAGACGGCCGGAGCCGTCATCGTCAAGCCGCCACACGAGACGTTCTGGGGCGGTTATTCAGGCTATTTCAAGGACCCGGACGGGCACCTCTGGGAAATCGTATGGAACCCGCAGCTCCTGGACTGAGGCATTACTGGTGAACGCCAGCCCGGGATGCCTCAGAGCAGATGCCTGGATATGTGCCTGGATATCTCAACGACCGAAGCCTTGCCGGTGAATTCGAACCTAACTTTGCCCAACGATGAAAAGTAGATTTCCAGCTCCGAATCCAGATCGAAGGTTCCGGACGTTTCCACCGAATAGGCGACGATGTTCTTGTAGGGCAGGGAGGTGAAGTCCTTTTTGCTCCCGGTGAGGCCTTGCACGTTTACCGCAATGATTCGCTTGGTCGTGAACACCACGCCGTCGCGCATCGATTTGTACGCGTCGACAACTTGCTCGCTGTCCAGCAGAAGGGAGCTGACCCGCTCCGCGTACTCGTCGTTCTGCTTCAGCTTGAAAAAGCCTTTGTTATTGAAGTCAATCATCCGCGTTCCTCGGCTCTATTTTCTGGCCACACGCTGAGCACGATAGCCGCCATACCGACCCGCCGCTGTTTAGTCTTTACCCTATGCGGCGTCACTTGCTACATGAGGCCTTCGCCCTGGCGAGTGGCGTGTGCAGAACTGTCCGCCAAAATTGCAATGGCGGGACGCGAAACGAAAAAGGCCCCAGATTTTCATCTAGGGCCTTCTTTATATGGCGCACCCGGCGGGATTCGAGCTCAGAGCCATAAGCACGGCTCGTTTCTTTGAGCTGTTGGTCCCGTCGCACTAAGAGTGGATGCCGTTGATGGGGTTGGTTGATGGCTCATTGAATCGTTACACAGCGAACCCACGAGAAGCAATGGAGTTATCTGGCGTCGCGGTGGTTAGCCGAACAACATGGATTGAGAGCCCAATGGCGGCGTGCTACAAAGCGCGCCGCTGTTTTGCCATCAGGAGCGGCAAATAATGATCCTAAAAAACACCCTTGGACTGGTAATCGCATCGATGGTCTTGGTCAGCTGTTCTCAAGTGCCTCTTGAACATCGCGAGCCCTATGCTGTTGTTGAAGTGAACAAGCCTGCCAAAGAAGTCTATGAGAGCCTGACTGCTTATCCGTATTGCAGTCGCTTCTATACGGTGCGCGGCGACTTTGACAAGTTCGATCATTCCTTTGTGGTCCGATACAATACTCAAAGCTTTCAGGAACACCCCGCCGATTACGTTCTTGGTGAACCCACGGCCGCCGGGACAAAACTCACGATCAGATCGGTTGCGACAGTCCAAACTCCTATCTCTATGGAGTTCCTCAACCGCCTGCAGACCGGCAACTGCAAGTAACCCGCCTCAAGCCTCGATCTGTCTAAGATAATCAGTTATCACAAAACAGATCGAGGCTCGCAAGTATTAACCAATCACCAAACAGTCCCCCTCTCCGGGAAGTTGAATGTAGATTGGCTTCCCGTTGTTCTCCGCTCTAAACGTCTGCGCCCATCCGGCGCTGTGTACTTCGATAGCGCCTAACTGTTCAATAAGTTCGCAGGCTGCTGAGTAGCTTATAACTTTGTGCTGCATGGTTTCGCTCCTGTTTCGTTGATGCGAATACAGTAGCGATGGTTCGCGATATCGGGAAGTCTGCCGGTGTCGGTAAGTTCTGTGTATAATTCACACCGTCCAAGCTCGTACTTCAGTCAGTGGTTAGTTAGTTCAACTACCACTGATTTTTTTGCCCGCGTTTCTTGATATTGCCTGTTTTGCTGTGAGCCCCTAGGAAGCGTTTAGAGCGGTGTTCGTGATTCGCTGCTAGGTCTGCTCTTCTTTTGCCAGATCGCATCGCTATGAGCGTTCTAGGTGGCTTCTTGGCTGAGCTGGTGCTGTCTCTCACGGGTTCTAAGAGAAGTCCGGGCATCCGGTGTACAGAAACGGGTTCCCGGAAATGAACTGCTTGATGCTGGAGTAGTTTTGTTGCCCGCCGCGCGTCGCTTCGCTTGTTGATCTGTGCGCGCCATTCCCGGCCTTGGTTCTGCGCAGGCGCTTGAGCTTGTTCTGTGTAGGTGTTTCGTCCTTCGGAATGTAGCGCGCCACGTCGGGCGCTCTGTGCGGTTCTTCGAGCTGGATCGCTTCATTGGTGCCGTGCTGCGCGTAAAGCGGCGCTAGCGCCTGCTTTAGTGCTTCCTTGGCTTGCTCGCGTAGGTGTGCCGGGATGTGAAGCGCTCCGTGGATGTGGAGCTTGTGAATCGTCTTCGCCTGCTTCGGGGCGAACTCGATGCTGAAGGCCATGTGGGTAGAGTCGATGTCTGCCGAGGCGAGCGCCCTTGTGATTCGTTCGGCCAGCCAACTGCATGGGCCTTGCTTCGCGTGGATTGCTCGCTCGCCAATGTCGATGTCTAAGCGAATCGTTGCGAATATCGCATCCGGGTGGTGCAGTACGGCTATCAGCTTGAAGAACTGAGCCACGTCCGATGGCAGTCGATTCCAATCTGGCAAGCTGTCAGGTGGGGGTAGGTGATGAGTAGAGTCAAGGATCATCGCCTGCCCCCAGTATCGTGACTTCAGCCAGTCTTTAACCATTCGTCTAACAAAAGCTCCGGTGTTAGGGCTATACGGGGTATTACCCCCTATAGCTCCAAAGCGGTCCTCTTGCCCCATCACCATCGCGACCAAGGTCCGCGCGGCGTCTGGCGTAGAGAGCTTTGCCACCCTCTTTCGTTGGGTTCCAAATTTTGTAATTTTCCCTGAGTTTGCTCCTGATTCGGCGCTAGATTCAGCGGCATTTTTGCCACTGCTCGGTTGTTCCTTGCTTGGATTCGAGCTGCGTTTTTTTTGCGACATTTCGCTTGCTGGCGACTTACCACAGTCGGCCAGGAGCTCGGCGCACATCTGTTCAATCTCTTGATCTATCTCCTCCGGGGTCTTGTGTGTGCGGTCGCTCTCATATTCATAGAGCGGGCGTTCCGGTTCGCTAACGTGCTCTCTGACAGTCAACGAAGGGCGGGGGGATAGTGAAGCTTCTGCTTCCGCTTCAAGCTCGTCAAAAAGCGCTTCGCGCTCCTCCAAGCTCAAGGTAGGGGTTGTTTTCTTGCGCATCTGTCCAATGCTCTGTATCGCCTCCGTCCCTCTGACTGATTTTCAATTTTCAGGTCTGCGCATTGAGCGCTATGGGGTCGAGTAGGCGTTGTATTTCTAAGGTTTCGACAACCGGGCTCGTGGTGTCATGTTCGGCCCGGTGTCGGTTCGTTGTAGATGTCAGTCCTGCACCAGCTCCACTACCCCATTGTCTTCTTCTTCGGTCAGCAATGAGTTGCCAGAGATGCGCTCGGCTGCTTCGCGGCGCTGCTGCTCTCGAATCTCCCGGACGTCATCGTCGGTCATGATTCGAATGCGAAGCTCGGACAGCTCTTCAACGTGCGTGGCTTCTGCCAAGCGATCAAGCGGCAGGGCACGCCGCGCCACCTTCTGCGTGAGTTCAAGGGCTGTGGCTGCTGCGACCACTGTTCGCATCGCCTGATAAGGCGTGCTGGTGCTGAGGTCGAGACCCTCTATGACTTCCACGACCTTCCCTCGGATCATGCGGGACAATGCGAGATCGTCCAGCACCAGCGCGGCGGCATGCTGTTGTACCGCGTCCAGATCGAAGGCGGTGTTGAGCATGCTTTGACGTGCTTGCTCGACAAGACTTTCGGTTGCAGCACCAGCAACAGCGCTGCGGCGCTTCAGAATGCGTTTGGTGGTAGATAAGGAGAGGTCGAGTTTCTCGGCGATGGCGGGGCAGGAATAGCCCGCTTCACGGAGTATGACGGCCTGAGCTTCAATGTCCGGCGTGGTCTTCGTGCTCATTGCGCTTACTCCTCAACAATCAGCATGGACGGTGGAAGTCCTGCCAGTGCGTTGAGTTCATTGGCAAGTTCGTGCCAGTTGTTGCGCACATTGTGCATCGGTGCGCCTGACAGCCTAACTATGGCTTTCAGCTCGACCGGAGCTATATCGAAGATGGTTTTGCCATCGGCTGTGAGTGCGGCGAGAGTTGCAGCGATGATGGCTTGGCGAGTTTTAGCGCGTTGCGTGCAACCGGCAGCTGGTTGATTGCGGCATCGTCGGCTCGATTTAATGCCGTGTGTTCGGCAGAAGTGGTAAGCGGAGTTTCTTGTCCAACAGGAACCGTCAGAGCGGGGAGCGAGTTTGTTAAGTAGATCGGCAAGGCGCGAATAGCTGCCGTTGTCGGATTGCATGAACTGCTGAGCAGTTGTTTCCAGGTATTGCATCCGTTACTCCTTAGTAACGTTGTGAAAAATTCTTCCCGATAGGGCTTCCTCCAAGTGTTTGTGGTTGATGGTTAAGGCGCTGTTTAATTCAGCGCCAATATTTTATTGCGTTTGGCGTCTTGTGTCTAGAGTTATGCTTGACTTCGGTTTGCTTATGTGTGTAAGGATTTTGGAAGTTCAGCCTTGGCTCGATAAACAGTCGCCACTCCGCATTTTGCCAATCTGGCAATCTCATCTGCCGAGGCGTCCGGGAACTTCAACAACATCTCTTGGGCCGCAACCCATGACTTTGACTTGCCACGGGTCTTAATCGTCTCGCCACGCTCCTTGCGGCGCTCAAGCCCTTGCTTGATCCGCTCGACTCGCTTCTGTTGGTCAAGTCGCGCCATCGTTGCCATCAGGTCAAGAAGCATATCGTTGATGACCCTTAGAACCTGGCTAGCGATATCGTCGCTGTTGGCCAGCTGGTGCGTGGTCGGAAGGTCTACCACTACTAACCTGAGCCCCTTGCATTCGATCATGCTGCGGAGCTGCTTCCATTCGCCCTGAGACAAGCGGGACAGCCTGTCCACGCTCTCGCATAGCAGCACATCAGCTGGCTCAGCTTCATCGAGTAGGCGAATCAGCTCCGGGCGCTCCAGCTTCGTGCCACTGATGTTCTCGGCGTAGAGGCCGGCAATGGTCATGCGCCGGTCGGCCGCGAACTCTCGCAAGATTTGCTCTGCGCGGTGGCTGTCTTGTTCCTTTGTCGATGCTCTCAGGTACAGGCGGGCTTTCATGGCTGGTGCGTTCTCAAGTAACTATGTAGTCGATAGGGGAATGATAGTTCGATCAAGTGCCCTGCGTCTACAGGTCTTTTGATAGTTCTCGTGCGAGAGCTTGGCGTCTCTCAGATGGGTATAGGAGTTTGAGAGCGTTATCCATGCCAGCCGCTAGGCTATGGCCCTGCCATTTATAGGTATATGCTCGGTAGGTATTTGCACGGAATGGAAGCCATGTCTCAGATTTCAATACCGGTCGTTGCGCTTTACCCATTAGAGGATCAGCCAAAACGAGTTGATCCTTCTCTGCTTGAGGATGCTCCTCGCATCCCGCCTGAGCTATATGTAGACGATGATCATCACGGCGCAGTCTATTGCCCAGATTGCGGAGTGATGTGTAGCCGTATGCCTCGGAGGGAAGCCAAGCGAAAAGACCAGGTTGATGCGTTTTACTTTCATATCAAAGGATTTGAAACGGTAGCCTGCCCACATCGGCAATCGGGGCGGGGCGGGGATGGGGATGGCAGCGGCCGTGAGAAGAAAGCTATCAACCTAGTAACGTTCGCGGGATGGAAAGACTTTCAAGATGACGATGAGGACGAGGACGACTTCTCCGATCAGTCAAGAAAGCCGAAGCGTGAGGTTCAGGGTGGGACAGGTCTCGGCCGTCGAGGTTTCGAGCTTGTGTTCGATGAAAACGGGTCACTTCTGAACGCCGGCGAATTCAGAACCGTCCGAAGGCTCGTTTATCTAGCTCAGAGGTCGTTGGATATCAATGTTCAGTTCGATGACCAGGAGGCCGTGCGGCTAGGTGACCTCATTGTGTCAGTGGAGAAAGTACAAAAAGACAGTGCTCGATACATAGGACGGAGCCTGCTGATATTCGGCATGCCTACTTCTATCAAGGGCGGCAATGCTCGGCATTTTTTTAACTTCCAGTCACCCGGCCATGAGGTCAGCGCTCATTGCGATCCACGCATCGTGGTCGAGCGGGGGTGGAAGAACTATGAGCGGGATAACTACTACATATTTTACGGTCTAGTAGAAGGAAGCGAGCGCCGCACTACAGTAAGGGTTTTGCAGCCTGGCCAGATAGACCGGATACCCGTATCAGCGCATAAGCTGTTCGATTCGCTAAGGTAGGAGCTCTATGTTCGAAGTTATTGGAGCAAGACCCATGCCTGCGGTTATTGTCGAGAACGATGTATCGAAATGGAGTGACGAGGCGGGGGCGGTCTATCACTTTCCCAAGCGGTATAGCAAGATTCTTACCCCGGGCGTTCAAGTTATTTACTACAAGGGGAGGCTGACCGACAAAGCATTCGTCGCTAGACGCCTAAGCCCGGAGCCGCACTACTTCGGAGTCGCTCGCATAGGCAAGGTCTACCCTGACCCAAGCAGTTCCAAGGGGGATCTGTTTGCCTTGGTTGAAGATTTTCGGCCATTCGAGTGGCCTGTTCTCGCTAAAGATGGCGATACTTACCTAGAGTCCATTCCACCATCCAAGGTGAGCAATTACTGGCGTAACGGTGTCCGGTCGATCGATCAGAGCACGTACCAGAGCATTCTGAAGCGAGCCAAGCTCAAATCGCTACAGATTGCGGAGACCGAGGAAAGCGAAGATGCCTTGGCTTTCCGGTCTGGAGTCGAAGGCAGCACGACAAGCTACTACGGCGTCCGCTATGAGCGAGACCCCAAGCTCAGGTGCCAGGCCATCGCAGTTCATGGTACTGCCTGTAAAGCGTGCGGCTTTGACTTCGAGAAGGCATACGGCGAGTACGCACGTGGCTACATTCACGTGCACCATGTACAACCGATTTCAGAATTCGATGGTGCGAAGCTTGTCGATCCCGAAACCGACTTGATCACTTTGTGCGCGAATTGCCATGCGGTCATCCACCGGAAGCGCAGAACAACCCTTAGCATTGATCAACTCAAGGGAATGATTCGCGGGCATTGGTGCAACGAGCCTTCCTAGCTGGTTTCAGTAACCTCTTTCGCTTTGTTTGCTGTCACACGGTGCTTGTCACGATGTGCCTGAATGCACGGCGTCATGATGTGCCCCAATCGCTGCTCGAAGTCGGCGTAGGAGATGCCAGCGAGGTCCACCGGGAAGGTGACCGAGTGCAAGGCTTTGTGTAGCTTCTTGAGCCAGAACCCTGAGCCATAGTCATCGGACTGATTCTTGCTCCTGGCAGCGTGGCCAGTGAAAACCGGGATCAGCGGTACAGCCTCGTCGCTGGTATTGCGCAGAAGGTCGACAAAGGTGTGCCTGAAGGCATGGAATTTTTTGCCGTCAGGCTTCCCATCAGCGAGGCGCTTGCGGATACCGATGGTATGGAAGTACCCGCCATACTTCGTGCTTGCGCTCGGCATCCTCGTAAAGAATGTCGTGGCAATCCCGCCCCAGCCCTTCGTTGGTTGGTAGGTGAGTCCATCCGAAAAAAGCTTTTCACGTCCTTCGTTCTTGGCCTGCGCTACGAAATCCAAGAATCCGATTCTGATCAGGTCGTCATGAAGCGGGATTGCCCTGCGGCTGTGGTGGTTCTTCAGCGACTTGGTGCCTTCGTTGGCGATGCGAATGAAGAAAATGCCCGTTTCTTCTTCCTGGCGGACGTCAGTCGATTCGAGCTGGCAAAGCTCATTGAGTCGCCCGCCCGTGAATAGAGCAAGCAGCGGCAACCAAAATTGGTATGGGAACACCAGCTCTGCGGAGCCTGTGTCGGTGCCCGCGTAGAGATAGCCGGAGAAGATCGCTTGAAGCTCTCGGGTTGAAAACGGCTTGTCCTCCCGGTCTATGCGGTCGGCAGCACCGTTCACAGCCGGCACCTCGGTTCTGGCTGGATCGACGGTTGTATAGCTTCTCTTGTAGGCAAACCGGTGGATCGCGCCCAGCCGAGTGATTAGCTTCTCGATGGTTGGTCCACTGATCAGCCTTTCGCCCGGCTTAGCCAAGATGGCTTCGATTGGCGAGTCTGGCGGCGGGATTTTTTGGCCGGGAACCGCCTTGACCTGCTGGGTGAGCAGGTACAGCTGGTTGATTTCCTCCAACGAGAGGGAGCCAAACGGCCTGTTTCCACTCAAGATATTCAACCGCCGCGCGTGCCCTTGCTCATCGACGTGGGCGCTGGGTGACTTCTTTTTGTTCAGGCGCTCTTCGGCTTCTCGCTGAAGCTGCCACAGCTCGTAGATTGTTGGGCCGTCAGGCTCCAGATTCGCCGGCTTCTGTCCCGTCTGGGGAGCAGCAGTAGCGAACGGCAAGGTGCCTGAGCTTGTCGGTTCAAGGTCATACAGCATTTGTGGCAGGCGCTTGTTGAACCTAACGAACGGCCAGCTTCGCCCGCTGGCGTACAGTCGTTCGGCAATCTCCCGCTGGTGAGGCTGGATACCTCTGCTCGCTTCCCCGTTAAGAAGCGCCGCAATCGCGTCCCATCGCTGCCGCTCATCGAGTTCGCGCCATTCGTCGTCGGACAAAGTCGATTTTGTTGGCTGCGCCAGCTCAACCGGCCCGCTTGCCCAAGCGCCCCAAGCAACAGTCTGATCTGCTCGCTCGATTTCTTCGTTGAGCAGCCGGAGGTCGTCGTCGGTCGGGATGTAGTCGTTGCGGTCAACCACGTTCAGCACCTTATCGAATACAGCATCGAAGCGGGCGGCGTACTGTCTCGCACGTCGAAGCGCCAGCCGTTGGCTGTCTGTCTTCAATGATCGCCGGATTTCACGCCTCATGCCCAGCACGTTGCGCACGGGAAGAGGAACCACCATACGGAAATAGAAGGTCCCGTGACGGTTTCGGGTGATGTACGCGGGCTGCACTGGCATGGGTTCGCACCTCTGCGATGCCCCACCTACGAGCACCACTCAGTGTCACACCAGCGATTCCGGAGCAGTGGTCATCAGTATTTTCATACCTGACAAGCACTTAGGGAAAATGGCGCATCCGGCGGGATTCGAACCCACGACCCCTGCCTTCGGAGGGCAGTACTCTATCCAGCTGAGCTACGGATGCGTTGCGGGGGGCAATCATACGCATGTCCTTCGTGGTCGTCCATGGCGCTTCGGCGGCCGTGCGACCATGGTTGCGGCCGCGTCGTCGATGACCGGACCGGTTATCAGGCTGGGCTATGGTCCGTTAATTTTTCCGAACATGTTGTTGCCTATCGTCAGGCGCGGGTCCTAGCATGCGTTTGAGATTTCAAACGCATCGCCGGCGCCAGGAACCCTTGTGGTTGCTTCAGCTCTACGGGTGTCGAGTGATGCAAAACGCGGCTTACCCACTATTCCCGGCCAGACGGCCCTGTCCCGGCAGCACCTGCCGGCTCGAAGGAGACTGCCATGCAACTCAAAGATACCGCTCTGTTCCGTCAGCAGGCTTATATAGATGGCAGCTGGCAGGACGCCGATAGCGGCCAGACGATCAAGGTGAACAACCCGGCCAGCGGTGAAATCCTCGGTACGGTGCCGAAGATGGGCGCCGCCGAAACGCGTCGTGCCATCGAAGCGGCCGAGCGCGCGCTGCCGGCCTGGCGTGACCTGACCGCCAAGGAGCGTTCGCAGAAGCTGCGTCGCTGGTTCGAGCTGATGATGGAAAACCAGGACGATCTGGGCCGCCTGATGACCTTGGAGCAGGGCAAGCCGCTGGCCGAATCCAAGGGCGAGATCGCCTATGCCGCCTCCTTTATCGAGTGGTTCGCCGAAGAGGCCAAGCGCGTTTATGGCGACACCATTCCTGGGCATCAGAAAGACAAGCGGATCATCGTCATCAAGCAGCCGATCGGCGTTACCGCGGCGATCACGCCGTGGAATTTCCCGGCGGCGATGATCACCCGCAAGGCAGGCCCGGCACTCGCGGCGGGTTGCACCATGGTGGTCAAACCCGCCAGCCAGACGCCGTTCTCCGCGCTGGCGCTGGCCGAGTTGGCTGAGCGCGCCGGCATTCCCAAGGGTGTATTCAGCGTCATCACCGGTTCGGCTGGCGACATTGGCGACGAGCTGACCGCCAACCCCATCGTGCGCAAGATCACCTTCACCGGGTCGACCGAGGTCGGCGCCAAGCTGATGGCGCAGTGCGCACCGGGCATCAAGAAGGTTTCGCTGGAGCTGGGCGGTAACGCGCCGTTCATCGTGTTCGACGATGCCGATCTGGATGAGGCCGTCAAAGGCGCCATGCAGTCCAAGTACCGCAACGCCGGGCAGACTTGCGTCTGCGTCAACCGCATCTATGTGCAGGACGGTGTATACGACCAGTTCGCCAAGAAATTCCAGGCGGCGGTAGAAAAGTTGAGGATCGGCAACGGCCTCGATGAGGGTGTCGATATCGGCCCATTGATCGACGACCGCGCCACGGCGAAGGTCAAGGAGCACATCGAGGATGCCGTAGCCAATGGCGCTCAGGTCGTTACCGGTGGCAAGGCGCATGAGCTCGGCGGCAGCTACTTCGAGCCCACCTTGATGATCAACGTGCCGCATAGCGCCAAGGTCGCCAAGGAGGAAACCTTCGGGCCGCTGGCACCGTTGTTCCGTTTCAAGGACGAGGCCGAGGGTATCGCGCTGGCCAACGATACCGAGTTCGGTCTGGCGGCGTATTTCTATGCCCGCGATCTGGGTCGGGTGTTCCGCGTCGCCGAGGCGTTGGAATCGGGCATGGTCGGGGTCAACACGGGGATGATTTCCACCGAGGTGGCGCCATTCGGCGGCGTTAAGTCGTCCGGGCTGGGCCGTGAAGGTTCCAAGTACGGCATCGAGGATTATCTGGAGATCAAGTATCTCTGCCTGGGGCTGTAAGTCCTGCCGCCGCGTCGCATCTACCGGTGTTAGATGCGACGCGGCAGCGTCTTGATTCATACCTCAGCTGTGCGCCGACACCTATCAAGTACGGCTGAGCTCCGCGCGGTGGGTTACGCGGCGCTTGATGTTCTGCGGCGGCATCGGCGTTGATGCACCACTAACCCACCCTACTGCGCTCCGCTGCTTCGGCCTGAGGCTGCCTTGTCTCTTCACCACGGAATTCATTCAGGCGCGCCATAGGGTGCCTGAATGAATTGGAATAAGTGCTGGGTCCTCGACAGACAGAAATGACTCTACTATTCTGCTGTGCGAAACAAGATTCCGTGAAATAACAAGTCCAATCATCATTTCACAAGCGGAGGCCAGTCATGACGGACGTCGTACGGCTCGAACATCGGGGTGAAATCGCCCTGATTACGGTCAACAATCCACCAGTCAACGCGCTCGGCCATGCCGTGCGCCAGGGTCTGCTGCAGGCCTTCCAAAGCGCCGAGGCAGATTCGCAGGTGCGCGCCGTGGTGCTGGTTTGCGAGGGCACTACCTTTATCGCCGGCGCCGATATCAAGGAATTCGGCAAGCCGCCGCAGGCGCCGAGCCTGCCGGAAGTGATCGAGGTCATCGAAGGCAGCAGCAAGCCGAGTATCGCGGTAATCCATGGCACCGCCTTGGGTGGCGGGTTGGAAGTCGCGCTGGGCTGCCATTACCGCATCGCCCGGCGGGACGCCAAGGTCGGCCTGCCTGAAGTGAAGCTGGGCCTGCTGCCGGGTGCCGGCGGTACGCAGCGGCTGCCGCGTCTGGCCGGGGTCGCCAAGGCGCTGGACATGATCGTCAGCGGCACGCCGATCGGTGCGGCTGAGGCCGTTGAACATCACATTGTCGATGAGTTGTTCGACGGCGATGTGACCGAAGCCGGCCTGGCCTACGCCCATCGCATGGTCGAGGAAGGTCGCGCGCCGCGCCGCAGCGGCGAACAGGCCCGCGGTCTGGAAAATGCCGACAACGAGGCGCTGATCCGCGCCAAGCATGCCGAGGTGGCCAAGCGCATGCCGGGGCTGTTCTCGCCGTTGCGCTGCATCGCGGCGGTTGAGGCCGCCACCCAGCTGCCACTGGCCGAGGGCCTCAAGCGCGAGCGCGAACTATTCGTCGAGTGCCTGAACTCGCCACAGCGCGGCGCGCTGATCCATTCATTCTTCGCCGAGCGCCAGGCGAGCAAGATCAACGATTTGCCGGCCGATGTGAAACCGCGTGCGGTCAACACCGCCGCGGTGATCGGCGGCGGCACCATGGGTGTCGGTATCGCCCTGAGCTTTGCCAATGCCGGTGTGCCGGTGAAGCTGCTGGAAATCAATAACGAGGCGCTGCAGCGCGGCCTGCAGCGCGCCCGTGATACCTATGCCGCGAGCGTCAAGCGCGGCAGCCTGACCGAGGAGGCGATGGAAGCGCGCCTGAAGCTGGTCGAGGGCGTCACCGAGTACGCCGCACTGGCAGATGTGGACGTGGTGGTCGAAGCGGTATTCGAGGAAATGGGCGTCAAGCAGAAGGTCTTCGAGCAGCTTGATGCCGTATGCAAGCCAGGCGCGATTCTCGCCTCGAACACCTCGTCGCTGGATCTGAACGCCATCGCGGCCTTCACCAAGCGCCCCGAAGACGTGGTCGGCCTGCACTTCTTCAGCCCGGCCAACGTGATGCGCCTGCTGGAAGTGGTGCGCGGCGAGAAGACTAGCGATGAAGTGCTGGCCACCGCCATGGCCATTGGCAAGCAGCTGAAGAAGGTCTCGGTGGTGGTCGGCGTCTGCGACGGCTTCGTCGGCAACCGCATGGTCTTTCAGTACGGCCGCGAGGCGGAATTTCTGCTGGAAGAGGGCGCCACGCCGCAGCAGGTCGACGGTGCGCTGCGCAATTTCGGCATGGCCATGGGGCCGTTTGCGATGCGCGATCTTTCCGGTCTGGATATCGGTCAGGCGATCCGCAAGCGCCAGCGCGTCGACCTGCCGGCCGATCGCGATTTCCCCACGGTTTCGGACAAGCTCTGCGAAGCCGGCATGCTCGGGCAGAAGACCGGTGCGGGCTACTACCGCTACGAGCCGGGCAATCGCACGCCGCTGGAGAATCCGGAACTCGCGCCTATGCTCGAAGCAGCGTCGCGGGAAAAAGGCATCGAGCGCCGCCAGCTGGACGAGCAGTACATCGTCGAGCGGACCATCTACGCGCTGGTCAACGAGGGCGCGAAGATCCTCGAAGAGGGCATCGCCCAGCGCTCCAGCGATATCGACGTGATCTACCTGAACGGTTACGGCTTCCCGGCCTTCCGCGGCGGGCCGATGTTCTACGCCGACAGCGTCGGGCTGGACACCGTGCTGGCGCGGGTCAAGGAACTGCACGCACGCTGCGGCGACTGGTGGAAGCCCGCGCCGCTACTGGAAAAACTGGCCGCCGAAGGCCGCACCTTTACCGAATGGCAGGCCGGGCAATGAGCGCCGCCCGCCTGCACTCTGCCGATCGGATAACGAGGATCCATCCATGAACGTCAACTACACGGCCGAAGAGCTCGCCTTCCGCGATGAAGTGCGCGCCTTCCTCACCAACGAATTGCCGGCCGACATCGCCGCCAAGACCAAGCTCGGCAAGCACCTGTCCAAGGAAGACCATCAGCGCTGGCAGCAGATTCTGGTCAAGCGTGGCTGGTACGCACCGGGCTGGCCGGTGGAACTGGGCGGGACCACCTGGGGCCCGGTGGAAAAGCACATCTTCGACGAGGAATGCGCCGCCTTTGGTGCGCCGCGTACCGTGCCGTTCGGCGTCAACATGGTCGCCCCGGTGATCATCAAGTTCGGCAGCCAGCAGCAGAAGGATCATTACCTGCCGCGCATCCTCTCCGGCGAGGATTGGTGGTGCCAGGGCTATTCCGAGCCGGGTGCCGGTTCCGACCTGGCGAGCCTGAAGACCCGCGCCGTGCGTGACGGCGACCATTACGTGGTCAACGGCCAGAAGACCTGGACCACCCTCGGCCAGCACGCCAACATGATCTTCTGCCTGGTGCGTACCGATCCCGAAGCCCAGCAGCAGCGCGGCATCAGCTTCCTGCTGATCGATATGAGCACGCCGGGCATCAGCGTGCGACCGATCATTACCCTGGACGGCGATCACGAAGTCAACGAGGTCTTCTTCGATAACGTCCGGGTGCCGGTGGAAAACCTCGTTGGCGAAGAGAATCAGGGCTGGACCTGCGCCAAGTACCTGCTGACCCACGAGCGCACGGGCTTGGCCGGCATTGGCGCCTCGAAAGCGGCGCTGGCGCATCTGAAACGCATCGCCATGAAGGAAGTCTGCGACGGCAAGCCGATGCTCGAGGACCCGCTGTTCCGCGCTCAGGTCGCCGAGGTCGAGATGCAGCTCATGGCCATCGAGATGAGCACCTTGCGCATCCTCGCCGCGGCGAAGGAGGGCGGCGTCCCTGGTGCCGAATCCTCGATCCTCAAGGTCAAGGGCACCGAGATCCGCCAGGCCATCACCAGCCTGCTGCGCAAGGTGATTGGCCCCTACGCGCTGCCGTTCCTTGATGAAGAGTTGCAGCTGGATTACGACGGTGAGCTGCTGCACGCCGACTACAGCGCGGCGCTGGCCGGCGACTACTTCAACATGCGCAAGCTGTCGATCTTCGGCGGCTCCAACGAAATCCAGAAGAACATCGTCTCGAAGATGATTCTCGAGCTGTGAGGAGGCACCGCAATGGACTTCAAACTGACTGAAGAGCAGCAAATGCTGCAAGACACCGCGGCGCGTCTGGTGCGCGACGCCTACCCGTTCGAGCAGCGCGAGAAATTCAGCGAGTCGGAGCTGGGCTTTTCCGCCGAGTTTTGGGCGCAGCTGGGCGAGCTGGGCCTGACCGCCGTGCCGTTCTCCGAAGAAATTGGCGGCTTTGGCGGCGGCGGCGTGGAAACCATGCTGGTCATGACCGAGCTGGGTCGCGGCCTGACGCTTGAGCCCTATCTGCAATCGGTCATCTATGGCGGCGGATTGCTCAACCAGCTGGGCAGCGACACGCAGAAGGAAGACCTGCTGCCTCAGGTGGCGGCCGGCTCGCTGCAGCTGGCGGTGGCTTTCGAAGAGCCGCAGAGCCACTACAACCTCAACGACGTGCAGACCAAGGCCGAGACGGTCGAAGGCGGCTATCGTCTGTCCGGACGCAAGGTCGTGGTGATCGGTGGGCACAGCGCCGGGCAGATCATCGTCTCCGCGCGCACCGCTGGCGACAGCCGCGACGAGGCCGGCATCAGCCTGTTCCTCGTCGATCCCAACGCCCAGGGCGTCAGCCGGCGCGTCTATCCGACCATTGATGGGCGCAAGGGCTGCGAGCTGTTCCTTGACAACGTGCAGGTCGGTGCTGACGCGGTGCTCGGTGAGGTGGGCAATGCCTTGTCCGCGCTGCGCTACCAACAGGGCCGCGCCATCGCCGCGCAGTGCGCCGATGCGCTGGGCAGCATGGACGAAGCCTGCAAGCTGACCCTCGACTACCTCAAGACGCGCAAGCAGTTCGGCGTGCCGATCGGCAAGTTCCAGGTCCTGCAGCACCGCATGGTCGACATGCAGACCGAGCTGGAACAGGCCACCAGCATGGCGATCCTCGCCGCGACCTTTGCCGATGGCGAAGACAACGACGACCGCCGCCGCATCATTGCCGCCGCCAAATACATCTGCGCTCGCGCCGCGCGCAAGGTGGCCGAGGAAGCGATCCAGCTGCACGGCGGCATCGGCATGACCTGGGAATACAACCTCGCCCACCACGCCAAACGCCTGGTGATGATTGCCCACCAATTCGGTGACGACGATCATCATCTGAAGGCCTATGCGAAGTTGATGCAGGTGGCGTAACCACGTCAGTCGCTACGCCAGGACCGGGCCTCATGGCCCGGTTTTGCTTTCCATATATCTATCCGCGGCGCTCAGCCCTCTGCCGACACGCGTGGCAAAGCGGTTACCATCCAGTCGTCCCGCCTGCTTGGATGACCCCATGACGCTGAATCAGAACCCCGAACAGCTCGCCCGCGACCGCATCGACGAACAACTGCGTCAGGCCGGTTGGGTTGTGCAGGCGCAGAAGAAGATCGACTTCAGCGCCGGCCCCGGTGTTGCTGTGCGTGAGTACAGCACCAGCGTCGGGCCTGCCGACTACCTGTTGTTCGTCGATGGCAAGCCTGTGGGCGTGATCGAAGCCAAGCGGGAGGAAGTCGGGCATAGCATCAGCGCTGTTGAAGATCAAACGCTGGGTTATGCCAATGCCCAGTTGAAGTGGATCAAGGCCAGCGAACCGCTGCGCTTCCTTTATGAAAGCACAGGCGTCATCACCCGCTTCACCGATGCGCGTGACCCCAAGCCGCGCTCCAGGGAAGTATTCAATTTTCACCGCCCCGAAACCTTGCGCGAATGGCTGGGCCAGCCGCTGGCGCTGCGCGCACGTCTGCAAGCCATACCGCCGCTCAACCCGGAGCAGCTGCCAGCCAGCGAACTGCGCCTGCGCGACTGCCAGGAAGTGGCGATTTGCAACCTCGAAGCCTCGTTTCATGCCGCGCGGCCACGTGCATTGATTCAAATGGCTACCGGCGCCGGCAAGACCTACACGGCGATAACCGCCATCTACCGCCTGCTCAAACACGCCGGCGCCAAGCGCATCCTGTTTTTGGTCGATACCAAGAACCTCGGCGAACAGGCCGAGCAGGAAATGATGAGTTATCTGCCCATCGACGATAACCGCAAGTTCACCGAGCTCTACCCGGTGCAGCGGCTCAAGTCCGCCTATGTCGCCAGCGACAGCGCGGTGTGCATCAGCACCATCCAGCGTCTATACGCGACGCTCAAGGGCGAGGAGCTGGATGACGCCGCCGAAGAGATCAACCCAGCCGAGCAACTGACCAAACCCAAGGCGCCGCTGCCCGTGGTCTACAACGCGAAGATCTCGCCGGAGTTCTTCGATTTCATCTTTATCGATGAGTGCCACCGCTCCATCTACAACCTCTGGCAACAGGTGCTCGACTATTTCGACGCCAGCCTGATCGGTCTTACCGCCACGCCGGACAACCGCACCTACGGCTTTTTCCACAAGAACGTGGTCAGCGATTACAGTCACGAGAAGGCCGTGGCCGATGGCGTCAACGTCGGCAACGAGGTCTACCTGATCGAAACCGCGGTGACCCAGCGCGGCGGGGCGTTGAGCGCCGAACAGCAGATCGAACGCCGTGAACGCCTGACCCGTCGCAAGCGCTGGGAGCTACAGGACGAAGACGAGGCCTACAGCGGCAAACAGCTCGACCGCAACATCGTCAACCCGGACCAGATCCGCACGGTGATCCGCACCTTCCGCGACCAGCTGCCGGAGATTTTCCCGAACCGTTACGAAGCCGACGGCAAATATCAGGTGCCCAAGACGCTGATCTTCGCCAAGACCGACAGCCACGCCGACGACATCATCCACTGCGTGCGCGAGGAGTTCGGTGAAGGCAACGCCTTCTGCAAGAAGATCACCTACCGCGTCGGCCAGGACCGCAAGGATGCCGACGGCAACATCATCGAAGCCGGCGAAGACCCGAAGGACCTGCTCGCCCAGTTCCGCAACGCCTACTACCCACGCATCGCCGTGACCGTCGACATGATCGCCACCGGCACCGACGTCAAACCGCTGGAATGCCTGCTGTTCATGCGCGACGTGAAGAGCCGCAACTACTTCGAACAGATGAAGGGCCGCGGCACCCGCACGCTGGAAAAAGACGACCTGCAGAAGGTCTCCTCGGCGGCCATCACCGGCAAGACCCACTACGTCATCGTCGATGCCATCGGTGTCAGCAAATCCCTGAAAACCGCCAGCCAGCCGCTGATCACCAAGCCCAGCGTGCCGCTCAAGGACCTAGCCATGGGCGTGATGATGGGCGCCAGCGACAGTGACAGCGTCAGCTCCCTGGCCGGACGCCTGGCGCGGTTGAACAAGCAGCTGGAGCCGGCCGAGCACAAGAAGCTTGAAGCGCTTAGCGGCGGTGTCAGCCTGCAGCAGATCGTCAGCCGGCTGTTCAATGCCATCGATGCTGACTTGGTCGAAGCCCGTGCATTGCAGCTGGCCGGCCAGCCCGCCGGCACGGACCCCGGCGAGGCTCTGCGTGATCAGGCCCAGGCCGAGCTGGTCAAGGACGCGGCCAAGGTGTTCAACGGCGAACTGATCGAGGTGATCGACCGCATTCGCCGCGACAAGGAACAGAAGATCGACCACGACACCCTGGACGAAGTGCTCAATGCCGGCTGGCAGCGCGACAGCGCCGAACAGGCACAAAGCCTCAGCGAGGACTTTGCCGCCTACCTGCAGGAACACCGCGATGAAATCGACGCCCTGAGCATCTACTTCACTCAGCCACAGCGTCGCCGCGAAGTCACCTACGAGCAGATTCGCGCCCTGTTCGACCGGCTCACGACGGATAAGCCGCATCTGGCGCCGCTGCACGTGTGGCAGGCCTACGCCCGGCTGGACGAGGTCAGCGGCCAGAACCCCCTCAATGAACTGACTGCCCTGGTCGCGCTGATCCGGCGCGTCTGCGGGCTGGACGCGAAAGTCACCCCCTTCGAAGACACGGTCAATCGCAACTTCAAGCAGTGGATATTCAAGCGCCACGCTGGCGGCGGCGAGAAATTCAACGAAGCGCAGATGCAGTGGCTACAGATGATCCGCGACCATATCGCCACCTCGATCCATATCGACCGCGATGCTTTAGACTTCGCGCCTTTCAACCGCCATGGCGGGTTGGGTGGTTTCTATGAGCAGTTTGGCGCGCAGTACGAGGCGGTAATGGATGAGATTAATGAGGCGTTAGTGGCGTGATGGGGAATGAAGTAGTGGACAATGGGCAAGAACAAAGTGAGCTGCCTACAAGTTGGTCACTGGTTCAGCTACCTGAAATAGCAGAAATAAACCCAACACTGGACAAGCGGGATATCGACGACAACCTGTTGGTATCATTTGTCCCTATGCCCGCTGTGGAAGCCGAAACAGGACATATCGACGTAAGCGCGCAGCGCGAATTTTCCGAAGTAAAGAAAGGCTATACCGGTTTTCGTGAAGGTGACGTGCTATTCGCCAAGATCACGCCATGCATGGAAAACGGCAAGATGGCCGTTGTTCCTGCGTTGCAAAATGACATTGGCTTTGGCTCCACCGAATTCCATGTGTTACGTGTTTACGGTGATATCAGCCCGCAATATCTCTACTACTTCGTGTCATCCAAACAGTTCCGAATGATTGCGGAACGCAACATGACAGGCGCAGTTGGTCAGCGCCGCGTTCCGACCAGCTATATCAATGAAAGCAAAATACCGCTCCCACCAGCCTCCGAACAGCAGCGCATCGTCGCCAAAATCGAAGAACTGTTTTCTGAGCTGGACAAGGGCGTGGAAAACCTGCGCACCGCCCAGCAACAACTCAAGGTCTACCGCCAGGTCCTGCTCAAGCATGCATTCGAGGGCAAGCTGACCGCCGGCTGGCGCGCGCAGAATCCAGACAAACTGGAATCCGCTGAGGCCCTGCTGGCGCATATCCAGCAGGAGCGCGAGGGCCGCGACCAGCAGTTGTTGCAGGACTGGCAGGCCGCGCAGAAAGAATGGGAAGAAAATGGCAAAGTCGGTAGCAAGCCTAGTAAGCCCAAAGTGCAGAAAGCATTGCCACCGTTGACTGTCGAGGAGTTGGTCGAGTTGCCGAAACTGCCGATGGGGTGGGCGTGGGTGAAGTACGGAGATTTGTGCTCGCTGGTAAGGAACGGAATTTCAGCTAAGCCCGATGGAGATTCTGGAACGCCAATTTTCAGAATCAGTGCCGTTCGCCCACTCTTCTTCGATATGACAGACATTAGGTACATCGACAATTCAACCGGAGGGTTTGATAGTTATTACCTTCAGCGCGGCGACCTAGTTTTCACACGCTATAACGGGTCGCGACACTATGTAGGTGTCTGTGCCGAGTATCGGTCAGACGGAAAATATCTTTTCCCGGACAAGCTGGTACAAACGAGAGTTTTTTCCAAAAAAATATCCACTTCCTACTTGGAAAAAACATTAAATTCGGGGGCTTCACGCCAGTTTATTGAATCAAAAATTCGGACAACAGCAGGGCAGTCGGGAGTCTCGGGCGACGACATCAAGAGCACTCCAGTACCTGTCTGCTCGCCTTTCGAGCAGTGCCTGATCATTAAAGAAATCGAATCCAAACTCTCTGAAGTTGACCAGCTCCAACAAACCATCACCCACTCCCTGCAACAAGCCGACGCCCTGCGCCAATCCATCCTTAAAAAAGCCTTCTCCGGCCAGCTGGTGCCGCAAGACCCGAATGACGAACCGGCCAGCGTGCTGCTCGAGCGTATTCGAGCTGAGCGCGCCGCTCAGCCCAAGGCGCGTGGGCGCAAGGCGAAGGCATCGGTATGAGTCTGCTGACAGGACGCACGCCGCAAAGCGCTTTTGTAGGGGCGAGCTTGCGCCCCACAGGGATGTGGGAAGTGCCGGCAGTGGTAGGGAACTGCTGCGGCCTCGCGATTCGCCACAGCGCAAAAGCATCGCGAGCAAGGACTAGGCGTCCCCCTCGCTCCTACAGGGTTTGCGTGCGTACCCCGCCGCGGAGGTTTTGCCGTGACGCCTGAACATCTGGCGCGCCTACTACGTGACGGTGAAGGCCTGACGGTCGAGTTCAAGCGTGCCCGCGAGGCACTGAATCGCGATATCTACGAAACCATCTGCGCCTTTCTCAACCAGCGCGGCGGCACGCTGATACTGGGCGCGGCGGATGATGGTCAGGTGACTGGCATCGCGCCCGAGGCCTTGGCGCAAATGCGCAAGGACCTCGCCAATACGCTGCACAACCCGCAGAAGATCAACCCGCCGATGCCGTTGGTGCCCGAGCAGGTTGAGCTGGACGGGCAGGTGTTGCTGGTATTGAGCGTGCCGGAAAGCTCCCAGGTTCACAGCTGCAATGGCCGAATCTTCAGCCGCAACGAGGACGGCGACTTCGATATCACCGGCCGGTCGCAGCTGATTGCCGAGCTGTACCTGCGCAAACAGGTCAGCTACAGCGAGAACCGCATCTTTCCGTTCCTCCGCCTGGATGACCTGCGCAACGACCTGATCGAGCGGGTGCGGCATAACGTGCGGCTGCAGCGCAGCGGTCACCCCTGGGCCGAGTTGGATGATCTGGAGCTGCTGAAAAGCGCCCGCCTGTATCAGCGCGATTACCAGACCGGGGAGGAGGGCATTTCCATGGCCGGCGCGCTGCTGTTCGGTCGCGACGAGGTGGCGCTGGGCGTGGTGCCGCATCACCGCACCGATGCCATTCTGCGGGTGAAGGACCTCGACCGTTACGACGACCGCGACGATATCCGCACCAACCTGCTGGAAAGCTACGACCGGCTGATGGCCTTCGTGAACAAGCACGTCGCCGATCCCTTTTATCTGGAGGGCAACCAGCGTGTCAGCCTGCGTGAGCGGATCTTTCGCGAAGTGGTGGCCAACCTGCTGATTCACCGTGAATACCTCAACCCGTTTCCAGCCAAGCTGATCATCCAGCGTGATCGGGTGACCACGGAAAACAGCAACAACCCTCACGGCCTGGGCCTGCTGCGCCCGGATGATTTCGCGCCTTCGCCGAAGAACCCGGCCATCGCCCGGGTGTTCCGCGAGATGCAGTGGGCCGAGGAACTGGGTTCCGGCGTGCGCAACCTGTTCAAATACGCCCGCGCCTTTGGCGGGCAGGACCCGATCCTCAGTGAGGAATCGATCTTTCGCGTGACGCTGATGCTGCCCTACAGGCCAGATTTGTCGGACAAAGGCATGATCATCCGGGAGCCCAGCCCTTGGGCAGAGCCAGAGTCACAGCCAGAGTCACAGCCAGAGTCACAGCCAGAGTCGCTGCAACTGCGGGTCCTGCGTTGTCTGCAGAGCGGCGCTCTGAGCAAGGCGGCGTTGTCACGCGCGCTCGGCCAGCGCAGCGTCTCCGGACCGCTCAACCAGGCGGTGCGCCAGCTCCTGACGGAAAACCTCATCGAATACACCTTGCCGGAAAAACCCAATAGCCGGCTGCAAACATATCGCCTCACGCCCGCCGGGCAGGCGCATCTCGCTCAGCAGGACAGTCACCATGAGTAGCAACACCCACGCAATCATCTCCAAGGTCTGGAGCTTCTGCACAACGCTGCGCGACGATGGCGTCAGCTATGGCGATTACCTGGAGCAGCTGACCTACCTGATCTTCCTCAAGATGGCCGATGAGTACAGCCAGGCGCCCTACAACCGCGACATCGGCATTCCCGAGGGCTGCGCCTGGAAAAAATTGAAGGAAAAGCGCGGCGCTGAGCTGGAGGTGCATTACGTCAAGACGCTGCTGGTGTTGGGCGGCATGCCGGGCATCCTCGGGCAGATCTTCACCAAGGCGCAGAACAAGATTCAGGATCCAGCCAAGCTCAGCCGCTTGGTAGCGATGATCGACGATGAAAAGTGGGTCACGTTGGGCGCTGACGTCAAAGGCGATATCTATGAAGGCCTGCTGGAAAAGAATGCCGAGGACACCAAGTCCGGTGCCGGCCAGTACTTCACCCCGCGCGCGCTGATTCGCACCATGGTCGAGTGTATGCGCCCAGAGCCGAACCGGACCATTGCCGATCCTTCCTGCGGCACCGGCGGTTTCTTCCTCGCGGCGTACGATTTTCTCGCGGCCAACCCGAACCTGGACAAGGCGCAGAAGGATTTCCTGAAGAATCACACCTTCTTCGGTAACGAGATCGTCGCCAGCACGCGGCGGCTTTGCCTGATGAACATGCTGCTGCACAACATCGGCGAGATCGACGGTGAAAGCAGTATTTCCCCCAACGACTCGCTAATCGCAGAGAGCGACCAGCATTTCGACTACGTGCTGGCCAACCCGCCGTTCGGCAAGAAGAGCTCGATGAGCTTCACCAATGCCGAAGGTGAGCAGGAGAAGGATGACCTGACCTACAACCGTCAGGACTTCTGGACCACCACCTCGAACAAGCAGCTCAACTTCGTACAGCACATTCGCAGCATGCTCAAGAGCACGGGGCGCGCGGCCGTGGTGGTGCCGGATAACGTGTTGTTCGAGGGCGGCGCGGGTGAGACCGTGCGCAAGCGCTTGCTGGAAACCACCGAGCTGCACACCATCCTGCGGTTACCGACCGGGATTTTTTACGCGCAGGGCGTCAAGGCGAACGTGCTGTTCTTCGATAACCATCCGGCGAGCAAGACGCCCTGGACGCGGGAGGTCTGGTTCTATGACTACCGCACCAACGTTCACCACACGTTGAAGAAGAAGCCGCTGCGCTTCGAGGATCTTCAGGACTTCATCAGCTGCTACAACTCGGCGAATCGCCAGAACCGGCAAGAAACTTGGCACGAATCGGACAACCCCGACGGCCGCTGGCGCAAGTACGGTATCGATCAGATTCTCGCCCGCGACAAGACCAGCCTGGATATCTTCTGGCTGAAGGACAAGACGCTGGCCGATCTGGATAACCTGCCCGAGCCGGATGATCTGGCCGAGGAGATTATCGAGAACATCGAGGCCGGCTTGGCCAGCTTCCGCGAAGTGCTGGCGGGGCTGGGTGGCCGATAGAGGGGACGTCCGGCCAGCGACTGGCCGGATTGTCTACTGGAGGCTTGCTCAGGCGGGCTGTACTGCCCCTCCCGATCCTTGCGGCTTCCACTCCTGCAGCCGGTCCAGGCTGCCGCGATAGTGCTTCAATCCCATGCCGAGCAGGATGATCGCGCCGACCAGAGCGATGCCGGTGACGATCAGCAGCGAGTAGCGCAGGGCGTTGTCGTCGCCGAAGACGAAGTCGGTGCCCAGCGCCACTGCCGTCGGGCCGATGCCGAGGCCGACCATGGTGATGACGAACAGGTACACCGCCGAGGCCTGGCCGCGCATGGAGTTGGGCATGATTTCCTGGATCGCCGCCGGGCCGACCCCAAAGGGCATGGCGATGGTGAAAACATGCAGGGCAATCAAGGCCAGCGCCAGTTCGCCAGTGCCAGCCAGGTAGGCGAGGTTGAGCGGCAGCGTCAGCGCGGCGGAGATGATTCCCACGCGCAGCGGCGCGTCCCGATAACCGCGGCGGTGCAGCAGATCGGACAGCCGCCCGCCGGCGATGATGCCCAGCGAGCCGGCTACCGCCACCACCGAGCCGTAGAGCACGCCCACGTCGCTGGCGGACCAACCGTAGGTGCGGATGAAGAAGGTCGGGATCCACGCCGAGCTGCCATAGGCCGCAAAGGCCAGGCAGGCGAAGCCGAAGTTGTGGCAAAGCACGGTGCGTCGGTTCTGGCGGATATAGCCGGCCACTTCGCTTAGCGGCACCTCGACGCCGGCGCCGACGCCCTTACGCGACGGTTCGCGGATCAGCAGCAGGACGGCGGTGAACAACACCCCGGCAGCGCCGAGCACGAGGAAGATCAGCTGCCACGGGCGAACCATGCCGAGGACCGGCAGGAGCACATCGCCCTGGGCCGAGGCGAATTTGACCACCAGACCGCCGAGCAGGAAGGCCAGGCCCGAGCCAATGTAGATACCCATCGAGTAAACACTCATCGCCGTGCCGCGCAGCTTGGGCGGGAAGCTGTCAGCGATCAGTGAGTAGGCCGAGGGCGACAACGCGGCCTCGCCGACGCCCACGCCGATACGGAACACGAGGAACTGCCAGAACGTCCGGGCGGTGCCGCACAGCGCGGTCATCAGGCTCCAGACCAGCACGCCAACGGCGATGATGCCGCGGCGGCTCTTGCGATCGGCCAGGCGCCCGATCGGCACGCCGCAGATGGTGTAGAACACCGCGAAGGAGAAGCCCATCAGCAGGCTCATGTGGGTGTCGGTGATGTCCAGATCGCGGCGGATCGGCTCGACCAGCAGGTTGAGAATCTGCCGGTCGACGAAGGACAGGACGTAGGCGAGCATCAGAATCGCGACCGTTACCCAGGCGCGGGTGCTCGAGGGGTAGCCATTATTGTTGTTGTCCATGGCAGGCTCCGAATTGATGGGATCGCTGTAATCAGCCCACCTCAATGTCGTCGGAGTTCAGCCATCCGGCAAGTTCGATAAGCCCTATATATGTTTCGAAATATGGTCGTGTAGTTCCGCAGTGCAAAACATCTGTTTTGCTGCGTTAGGCCACCGTTCGGCTTTCCTCAGACGCCAGCTCCGGCAACAACCAGCGTAGCCACAGAGTTGGTTCGAAGGACTTACGGAAAAAGCCGAAGTGACCGATGCGAGCCACGCCGATTTCGCTTGGAGCGATTCGGTAAAGGTTTTTCGGCGCGGATGTATAGAAACCGTGCAACGACTCAGTGTTGCGTGCCGACATCATCTCGTCGTCGGTGAACGACAGCGACGTCAGCGGTGTTCGCACGGCGTCGAAGGCGCGGCGCACGGGCTCGCCCTCGACGCCGACCAGATATTGGGGATGCAGGCACCAGCGGCGCCACTGACGGATCACCCCGGCGGGCAGGTCGCCGACCGCGCCAATGCGACCACCGGGGAAATATCCGGCCAGCGCGGTGAGCACCGGCGCCAGGCCATGCCAGAGGAACCAGGCCTTGCGACGAATCTGTGGGCTGTTCTCTCGCCAGTAACCGCTACCGGCGGCGATGGTAACGATGCGGGTGAGCCGCTCATGCCCCTTCACTAAGGGGAGGATCTGCGCACCGACGCTATGGCCGATCCAGTACAGCGGCAGGCTTCCAGCCGCTTCGGTGACCTTCGCCAGTACCGCGCTACCGTCATGGCGAGCCCAGTCGAGCACGTCCACGTCGAGCTGGCGCAGTGGAACCTGGCGGGACAGGCCCATGCCGAGGTAGTCGAAGGTGACCGCCAGAAACCCTTGCTCGGCGAGCCAGCCGGCGAAGTCGGCATAGAAGCGCTGCTTAACGCCCATTGCCGGTGCGATCAGTACGGCACCACGTGGCGTGCCGGCTGGGTGGTACCAGTAGCTGGAAATCTGATGACCGTTGCCGTTGTCGAGGGTGCGTGCCTCAGCCTGTATCGTCGCCATGTTTGTTCTCCGTCTTTTCGTATGGCCTGGATCGGCGCAGTATACGAGCGGCAGAAAGTATTTCTAGAAAAATATTCTAAATGGAGTCCGAATGGCCCGTAGCAGCCGCAAACAGGAAATCCTTCAGGCCGCGCTGGCTTGCTTCACCGAACACGGCGTGGAAGCCACGACCATCGAGATGATCCGCGATCGCTCCGGCGCCAGCATCGGCAGCCTTTATCACCATTTCGGCAACCGCGAGCGGATCATCGCCGCGCTTTATCTCGAAGGCATCGGTGAGTACGCCGCGTTGCTGGAAGCAGGGCTGATCGAGACGCTGGATGCCGAAGCCTGCATCAAGCTGTTCGTCACCAGCTACATCGACTGGGTGGTGGAGAACCCGAACTGGGCGCGCTTCGTTCTACACAACCGTGGCAGGGTCGAGGCGGGGGAGATGGGTGAGCGGTTGCGAGAGGTCAATCGCGGCCATGGCGAGCGGGTCGGTGCGATCCTGCGTCGCCACCGTGAAAGCGGCGCCTTTCGCCGAATGCCGGGCGACTGCTTTCTGGCGGTGGTGATCGGACCCTGTCACGACATGGCGCGCAATTGGCTGGCCGGGCGTTCACGCACCGCCCTGGCCGATTGTCGCGAACTGCTCGCCGAGATTGCCTGGGCGAGCGTCAAGGCCTAAAAAGCGCGTCGGCCCAGGTCAGACGCCGAGGCTCTCGATATCGCGAGCCAGCATTTCCAGCTGATGAGCCAGCGAGCCTCTGAGGGTTTCTTCGCTGAGTTGGAACGACGGGGCGCCGCAGGTCAGCGCCATGACGCTGCCATCGGCCAGGTGCAGCGGCACGCCAGCGGCTTTAACGTTGCGGTCCCAGTCGCCCAGAGACAGGCAGAACCCATGCTGGCGGAATTCCTCGAAGGACACTTCCAGCGACTGCTTCATCGCTGGCCAGCCTTCGCCGTACTTGGTTTCCAGCGCTGCCATCAGGTGCTCACGCTCCTTTTCCGGCGTGGCGGCGAGAAAGGCCCGGCCCGCTGCGGTGGTGGCCAGCGGCAGGCGAACACCGGCATCCATGCGCAGCGTCGAAACCTCGGCGGGGCGGCAGTTCTCGATGTAGATCATCGACAGTCGGTCGCGGCAGGTCAGCCCTACGGATGTATTGGTGCGTCGGGAGAACTCGTCCATGTACGGCTTGGCCAGCTGGCGCACACGCAGATTGGACACGTAGGCATAACCCAAGGCCAGCACGCCGGAGTCGAGTTGATACTTCTCCAGTTGCTGCGAGTAGCTGAGGTAGCCGAGCTTGGTCAGGGTATAGGTCATGCGCGACACCGTAGGCTTGGGCAGCCCGGTGATGCGTGCGATGTCCTGGTTGCCCATCACCACCGAGCCGTGGGTGAAGGCGCGCAGTACGTCCAACCCGCGAGACAGGGCCTCGACGAACTTACGGTCCTTGGGGTTCTCGATGTCTTCAGCGTCGCTCATGGTGATGTCGGTCTGTCTGTTGGTGGCAGCGGGCGCGAACGATAGCAGATCGCCCTGATGGCTGGCAGTGCGCTCAGTCCGCCTTGCTGTGGATGGCGTTGTTTCATAGTAGTCGAATAAAACGAGCTTGTGTTCTGCACAGTAAAACAATGGTTCGCTGTTTTGCTTGCTCAAGTTGCTGCCGTGAGGCTTTGTGCAAGCAGGCGCGTAGCGTGCTGGAACTCCATTTACTGCGCCGGCACCGGATAACAGGCGACGAACGGTGCATCGCTGCATGTCGTGAGATGCCGGCCTGTGAGCGCTTGAAGGCTGCATGAGCCGGTACGGAAAAGTCACTCCGCGCTTGTTGCTCCGGGGGCTTTCTGATATAAAGCAGCGCTCTTTTCTAGGGGCCCGGTTTCTTCGCTTGCCGCGTAGCCGGTAAGACCCCAATGAAACGTGGCGCTGAGCGCCGAAAGACAAGTGAATTCAAGCGGCCAACCCATGCCGGGTTGGGCATGTGGTTTTAGAGGGCTGAGGCATGTCGAGAGTCTGTCAAGTTACCGGTAAGGGTCCGGTAACCGGGAACAATATTTCCCACGCGAACAACAAAACCCGTCGTCGTTTTCTTCCGAACCTGCAGCATCACCGCTTCTGGGTCGAGTCCGAGAACCGCTTCGTACGTCTGCGCCTGACCGCCAAGGGCATGCGCGTCATCGACAAGCGCGGCATTGACGCCGTTCTGGCTGAACTCCGCGCTCGCGGCGAAAAGGTTTAAGGAGAACTATCATGCGTGACCTGATCCGTTTGGTGTCCAGCGCCGGTACCGGCCACTTCTACACCACCGACAAGAACAAGCGCACTACTCCCGACAAGATCGAAATCAAGAAGTACGATCCTGTCGTGCGTAAGCACGTGATCTACAAGGAAGCCAAGATCAAGTAATTGATCGGCCCTTGAAGGAAAAACCCGCCACTCGGCGGGTTTTTTCGTTTCTGGCGTGCCGCTTTTTCAGCTGGCTTTGCGGATCGCATCGGCGAGGCGTTCGATCATCGCGTCGATGTGTTCGCGCTCGACGATCAGCGCGGGTGACAAGGCGATGGTATCGCCGCTGGCGCGGGCCAGCAGGCCGTCTTCAAAGCACTGGCGGAACACCTCGTAGCCGCGCTTGCCAACGCCGTCGGCATGGGTGGCGAACTGGATGCCGCCAACCAGGCCCACGGTGCGAATATCGGTCACGTTCGGCAGGCCTTGTAGGCTGAACAGCGCGTCCTGCCAGTAGCCTTCTATCTCGATGGACTTCTGAAACAGATTTTCCCGCTGATAGATCTCCAGAGTCGCCAGGGCCGCAGCGCAGGCGACCGGGTGGCCCGAATAGGTGTAGCCGTGGAAGAACTCGATGACGCTTTCCGGGCCCTGCATGAAAGCATCGTGGATCTGTTCGGAAACCAGCACCGCGCCCATCGGAATCGCGCCGTTGGTCAGGCCCTTGGCGCAGGTAATGATGTCCGGCGTGACGCCCCAGCGCTGGGCGGCGAAGGCCTCGCCGACGCGGCCGAAACCGGTGATCACCTCGTCGAAGATCAGCAGGATGCCGTGCCTGGCGGTGATTTCGCGCAGGCGCTGCAGATAGCCCACCGGCGGCAATATCACGCCCGCCGAGCCTGACATGGGTTCAACGATTACGGCGGCGATGTTTTCTGCGCCATGCAGGGCGACCAGCCGCTCCAGCTCATCGGCTTTCTCCGCGCCATGTTGCGGCAGGCCACGGCTGAACGCGTTGCGCTGCAGATCCAGTGTATGCGGCAGATGATCGACGCCCGGTAGCAGCGAATTGCCGAACGCCTTGCGGTTGTTGCCCATGCCGCCGACCGAAATGCCGCCGAAGCCGACGCCGTGATAGGCCAGCTCACGGCCGATCAACCGGGTGCGGCTGCCCTGGCCGATAGCACGTTGATAGGCTAGGGCGACTTTCAATGCGGTGTCGGCCGACTCGGACCCGGAGTTGGTGAAGAACACACGGTTCAGGCCCGTCGGACTGATTTGTGTCAGCCGTTCGGCCAACTCGAAGGGCAGCGGATGGCCCATCTGAAAAGTCGGCGCGAAATCCATCTGAGCGATCTGCTGGCTCACCGCCTCGGTGATTTCCCGGCGCCCATGACCGGCATTACAGCACCAAAGCCCAGCCGTCCCATCGATCACCTGCCGACCGTCGCTGTCGGTGTAGTACATGCCTTCGGCGCGCTCCAGCAGGCGCGGGCTGCCCTTGAACTGGCGGTTGGCGGTGAAAGGCATCCAGAAATGTTCGGCAGAGGCGGTGGGGTGCAGATCGTTAGCCATGACTAGCTCCGGAAGGGCAGTTTTGACGACTATGCTGTAACGCGACGTCATTGCAGACGCACAGCGGCTTCGGCGAGTCTATGTTTAATAAATCGAACAAAACAAGGCAAAATCCGCGCCTGCGTAAAAAATATTGATAGGGCTGGCGCCGCTGGTTTAGGGTGCCTTTCTGATTATTCGACTGTTACCGAGGACGCCCCATGACCACCCTGACACTCGCCGATTGGCAACAGCGTGCCCGCGACCTGCGCATCGAAGGCCGCGCCTTCATTCAGGGCGAATACACCGCATCCAGTGCTGCCGCCAGTTTCGATTGCATCAGCCCGGTCGATGGGCGCGTGCTGACGCAAGTGGCGAGCTGCGACGAGGCCGATGCCGACCGCGCCGTGCTCAGTGCGCGGATGGCTTTTGAATCGGGTGTCTGGTCGCGCCTGGCGCCGGCCAAGCGCAAGGCGGTGATGATCCGCTTCGCCGACTTGCTTGAAGCTAATGCCGAGGAGCTGGCATTGCTGGAAACCCTCGACATGGGCAAGCCGATCAGCGATGCGCTGGGTGTGGATATTCCGGGCGCGGCGCGGGCGCTGCGCTGGAGCGGCGAGGCGATCGACAAAATCTACGATGAAGTGGCGGCGACTCCGCACGACCAGCTAGGCCTGGTCACTCGCGAGCCAGTTGGCGTGGTAGCAGCCATCGTGCCGTGGAATTTCCCGCTGATGATGGCCTGCTGGAAGCTCGGCCCGGCGCTGTCTACCGGTAACTCGGTGGTGCTCAAGCCGTCCGAAAAATCGCCGCTCAGTGCGATCCGCGTGGCGCAACTGGCGATCGAGGCTGGCATTCCGGCCGGCGTGCTCAACGTGTTGCCGGGCTACGGCCATACCGTGGGCAAGGCGCTGGCGCTGCACATGGATGTCGATACGCTGGTGTTCACCGGCTCCACGCGGGTCGCCAAGCAATTGATGATCTACGCTGGCGAATCGAACATGAAGCGCGTCTGGCTGGAGGCCGGCGGCAAGAGCCCGAACATCGTCTTTGCCGACGCACCGGACCTGGCAGCGGCGGCGCGCTCGGCAGCGAGCGCCATCGCCTTCAACCAGGGCGAGGTCTGCACCGCCGGCTCGCGGCTACTGGTGGAAAGTTCAGTCAAGGAGCGCTTCCTGCCGATGGTGGTCGAGGCGCTCAAGGGCTGGCAGCCGGGCAACCCGCTGGACCCCGCGACCAATGTCGGCGCGCTGGTCGATACCCAGCAACTCGATACCGTGCTCGGCTACATCGAAGCCGGCCGCAACGACGGCGCGCAGGTGCTGATCGGCGGTCAACGAACTTTGGAAGACACCGGCGGGTTGTATGTCGAGCCGACCATCTTCGATGGCGTGAGCAACGCGATGAAGATCGCCCAGGAGGAAATCTTCGGTCCGGTGCTGTCGGTGATCACCTTCGATACGGCAGCCGAAGCTGTGACCATTGCCAACGACACTCCGTACGGTCTCGCCGCTGCGGTGTGGACTTCGGACTTGTCCAAGGCGCACCTGACCGCCAAGGCACTGCGGGCCGGCAGCGTCTGGGTCAACCAGTACGATGGCGGCGACATGACCGCACCCTTTGGTGGCTTCAAGCAGTCGGGCAACGGTCGTGACAAGTCGCTGCATGCGTTCGACAAGTACACCGAATTGAAGGCGACCTGGATCAAACTCTGACGATACAGGTAGGGTGGATGTCGCTTTTCACATCCACTTTCTGCGCGCCGCCTTGATTCACCGCCCTGGTGGATCGGTGAAGCGTGATCCACCCTACGATCGCATCGCCTTTTTGGTTTTTCTACTGCCCCCAACTACCGCTGCGGCGCATCGCGCCCCACTGATGCTTGCGTCGTGAGAACCATTGCCAGAGCCCGCGGCAACGCCAGAAGGTGTTGAGCTGGCGGTAACCGAAGTTCTCCAGCACGGCCATTAGGAACAGCCGCAGCATGTCGCGTCGACGCTCATAAACGCGGAACGACATGGTTTCCAGCAACAGGCCGTTCACCGACAACAAAATGCCCATACCGATCGCTACCAGCAGGAAGGCTGTCAGTGCCGCATAAGACACGACCCCAAACACGAACCCGCCGATCATGAAGCCGTAACCGACCAGCTCGATCAGCGGTCCCAGCCATTCGAACAGTGCCATGAACGGCCAGGCCAGCCATCCCGGTGTACCCCCGCGCCAGCTGAAAGCGAGGCGCGCGTGACGGCCAAGACTCTCTGCCAACCCGCGTTGCCAGCGGCTGCGCTGACGGCCAAGGGTGCCGATGTCTTCCGGGCATTCAGTCCAGCAGATCGGGTCGGGCAAATAACGGATGCGGTAGGGAATGCGTCGCTCGCGATGGTAACGATGCAGCCGCACCACCAATTCCATGTCTTCGCCGACGGTGTCGGTGCGATAGCCGCCGACAGCCATGACCCGTTCGCGGTCAAACAGGCCGAAGGCGCCGGAGATGATCAGCACCGCGTTCATGGGTGACCAGCCGAGGCGACCGAAGAGAAAGGCGCGCAAATACTCGACGATCTGAAAGCGCGCCAGCCAGTTGCTCGGCAACCCGGCACGGATCAGGAAGCCGCCGCGGACTTCGGAGCCGTTGGCGATGCGCACGGTGCCCCCGGCGGCGACAGTGCGCTCATCTTCGAGAAAGGGCTGGACCACGCGCAGCAGGCTGTCGCGCTGGAGAATGGAATCGGCATCGACGCCGCAGAACAAGCCATGCCGCGCGGCATTGATGCCGGCATTCAGCGCGTCGGCTTTGCCGCCGTTGGCTTTGTCGATTACCCGTAGATTGGCGTAGCGCCGCGAGCGATAGATAGCCTGCACCGGCTGATGGGCCACGGCCTGGCGCAGCGGCTCGGGATGCGGGACCAGTTCGAATTCCTCGATAAGCACGGCTAGCGTGTTGTCCTTCGAACCGTCGTTGATGACCACGACTTCGAACTCAGGGTACTGCAGCTGCAACATCGAGCGAACCGAAGTGCGAATGGTCGCTTCCTCGTTGAAGGCGGGCATCAGCACCGAAACCGGAGGCTCAACGCCGAGATAAGGCGCGGCCTCGCCGGTTTCGGCGCGCTGACGGATGTAGCTCATCAGGCTGACCATCGACAGCAGGTTGAGCAGCAGATACATGCCGTTGAGCAGCAGGAAGTAGAGGATGAAGCCCAACTGCAACCACCACAGCCAGTCGATGCTCATCGGCGCACCTCGGCGATAGCACGGCGCAGTGCGTCCTGTCCGTAGCGATCTCCCACCTGCGCGAGCAGCGCCTGGAGCCGTTCGGGCGTGTTGCGTGGCAGCGTTGCCAGACAGTCCGCAGCGGTTTGACGGACCCACCAGCTGCGATCGCCAAGCAGGGGCAGGAACAGCTCGCTGTCGTCATCGCGCGCCTGCTTGTGCAGCGCTTGCAGTGCTCCCAGCCGAACATCGGCGTGGCTGTGCCTGAGAGCGTGTAGCAGAAGGGAGCGGTCACGCGGATCGCCCAGTTCGCAAAGGCAGCGCAATGCGATCTGCAGCTGCTCCGGCGCGGCGCCCTCTTCGAGTCGTGCACGTGCCCAGGGTGCGGCATGGCGTGGATCGCCATGAACCAGCAGCGGGATTAGCCGCTCGCGTCGCGGCCCGTCAGAGTTGGACAGAGTTATCAACAATGGCGCGGTGACCGCCTGTTCGCCGGCCTGCTGGCAGAGACTGGCAAGACGCGGCAGTGCCCAGTCCGGGCGTGTCGCGGCAGCGGGCAGGATCAGATGCATCGCCCGAACGGCGTCTATGGCGATCAGCGCCTGCGCCGCGGTCAGCGAGACGATCATGTTGCGGCTCATGAGCAATGGCTGCACCGCCTCCCAATGGCCCGGATCGGCCAGGTGGCGCAGGCAGGTCAGCCCGATCAGCTTGCTTCGCACCCGCCCGCGTAGCAGCGCCAGCGCCCTACGGTCCATCTCCAGCGCGACCAGCGCACGATTCATCCGTTCCCGCGCCGCGCCGCGCAGTTGCAGCTGGGTGCGATTCCATTGCAGCAAAAACCACAGCTGGCGACCGCGTGGCAGCACAGGCAAAGGCTCGGGCAGCGTATCGCCGAGGCTGCAAAGGGCGAAGAAAGGGCGCCATTGGTCGTTGAACTGGTGCCGTCGCGCTGAGCGCCGGCGGGCCACCTCGCCCAGCAGCAGCACCTGCACCATCACTAGCAAGGTGAGCCCGGCCAAGCCTAGCGCACAGTAAAGCGCCAATTGCAGCATGGCATCTTCCGGCCAGACCGCCCGCCACGCCTGGCGCGGCGATTCGCAGAGCCAGGTCGGGCAGTTCGCCGCCAACTCAGAAAGCATGACGCAGGCCGAATTGCAGCCAACGGCGCGTGTAGTAGTCACCTTGGCGGTGGTGGCCGAGCTCCCAGGTCAGCGCCCAGTGGCGGTCCAGCCAATGGCGGCCCTGCAGGCTGATGGCACGCACATCGCTGGTAATCAGCTGCTGTTCCTCGACAGCTTCTTCCTCGCCGACCGTCAGGCGAAGGCCGGCATAGCTGAGCCCAGCGTAGTAGAAATCCAGTGCCAGATCGTGACCGATCGGCGTTCCTGCGTTGGCCACGTCGGTGACGTTCAGGGTGTAACCGGCGCGCCAGGAATTCCAGTAACGCTCGGCGCTAAGAGCCAGACGATCGACTCGGGTCGTTTCGTACTCGGTACGCCGAACGCTGGCGGCACCGAGAAAGCCGTCTGGTAGGCGCCGTTGCAGGCGGACATCGGCGTGCCAGTCAGGCAGGAAGTAAGGCGATGGCTGATAGCCGATCTCCGGTTGCAGCGTCCAGTTTTCGTCCAGGGGGATCACCGCGCCGGCTTCTGCGCCCTGGTCCCATTCGCCGAAACGTTGTTCGCGCAGCAGCGCGCCGTACCAGCCCAAACCTTCCGGCTGCGTCGATGCGTAGTCCAGACGCTGGCTGCGCCAGTTGTCGAAGCCGCTGTCTAGCCAGTCCTGGCGGGCCGACAATTCGAGTTCGTGGCGTCGCTGGGTCGGCGCAGTAGCAGCTGGCGCAGTGGCGGTAACCGGTGAGGTCAGCGCGGCGCGTGCCTGCTGCATCACCTGTTGGACTTCGACGTAATCTGGCGCTGTCTCCGCCGCCCGCTCCAGCGAGATCAATGCCGCCTGCGGTCGTCCGGCCCAAAGCAGCGCCTGGCCCTGACCGAGCAGGTAATCGGCGTTGTCTGGTTCCCGCTGCAGCAGCCCCTCATACAGCGGCAGTGCCTGCTCGGGCGCGCCCCGCCAGGCGTGCACGCGCGCCAGCAGAAATTGCGCTTCGCTGTCATCGGGCTCGCTTGCCAGATGAGCCTGCAGGGATGCCTCGGCGGCGTCGAACTGCTGCGCCTCGACCTGGCGCTGGGCGGTGGCGAGATCGGCGATCGCCAGCGATGGCAGCAGGGAGACGGCGAAGGCCAGAGCCAATCGGTTCATCGCGGTCTCCTCAGCAGGCGGCGGATGCGCGCCAGCAGTTCCTCCGGCTGGAAGGGCTTGGTTACATAGTCATCGGCACCGAGTTCCAGCGCCCGGACGATGTCTACTTCGCGTGCCTTAGCGGTCAGCATCAGCACCGGCACGCGTTCCCAGCCAGGCTGAGCGCGCAGCCGTTCGATCAGTTCGAGGCCGTCGTGATACGGCAGCATGATGTCCATCAGGGTCAGGTCGGGTGGCGCGGAGGCAGTGATCTTCTCGATGGCCTGGCGACCATCTGCAGCATGTTCGACGGTGAACCCGTGCCGCTCGAGCATGAAACGGATGAGGAAGGCGATGTCCTCCTCGTCCTCCACCATCAGAATGCGCTGGGTGCCGGAATCACTCATGCGTGGGCCTCGTCAGAATCCGAAGTTTGGCCAGATGGCCAGTGTTGAAGCATGTGCTGGATAAGGTTGGCCAACTCGTGGCCGTCGTGGCGCGATTTGATCAGCTGGCGCATCGCTAGGCGACTGTCATGCACGGGCGAGTCCAGCGCGGAAAAAATGATGACCGGCGGGGGTGGGACGGTTTGGGCCAGCTGATCGAAGAGTTCGCTGCCGTTACCGTCGGGCAGCATCAAGTCGATGATCGCCAGGTCGTAGCGTTGCGCGGCAATCCGCTCGCGGGCTTCGGCCAGGGTCGCTGCACCCAGCAGGTCGATGTCCAGGGGTGCGATCTGTCGTGCCAGCAACACGCGCAGATCCTCGTCGTCTTCGACGTGCAGAACCCGCGGGCGAGTGCCGTTGGTGTCGAGGCAGGCGCGCACCACATCCATTACCCGTGACGGGTCGATCGGCTTATGCAGCCAGTCGATCACGCCCACCGCGCCGCCGCGCAGCGCGCCGTCATCGTTGTCGCGTCGCTGGGGTTGCAGGCTGACGATGAGCACCGGCAGATGGCGATAGGCGCTCTGGCTGCGCAAATTGTGCAGGAAGGCAATGCTGTTCTCATCGTTCAGCGCAGGGCTCAAGGTCAGTGCCTGGATGCTGTATTCGGCCAGCAGGTCGCGGGCCTGGGCGGCGGTTTCGGCGATCAGGGTCGAGTAGCCGTGTTGTTGCAGCGCATTGGCCAGCTGTTCGGCAGCTGGCGCATCGGGTTCGAGTATCAGGATACGCGCCGCGGACCGCTGCATATCGGTCGCCGGTAGCGGTTGCAGTACGGTAGGTGGGCTCGCGGGCGGTTCCGCCGACAACGGCAGTCGCAGCCAGAACCGCGTGCCCTGGCCCTCTTGCGAGTCGAAGCCGATGTGCCCGTGCATCTGCTGCACCAGCGAACGGGTGATCGCCAGCCCCAGCCCGGTGCCGCCGCGCTTGCGCGTATCGGACGAATCGGCTTGGGCGAAGCGTTCGAATATGCGTGAGCGAAAGCTTTCCGGAATGCCCTGGCCCTGATCCTGGATACCGATCTCCAGGTCGCTGCCGTCGCGATGCAAGTCGACGCTGACCACGCCGCCGCGAGGCGAGTGCTTGATCGCATTGGACAGCAGATTGGCCATCACCTGAGCGAATCTGTCCGGGTCGACGGTCGCTTCGATCGGCCCGATGTCGTCCGGGACCACGAACGTCAGGACAACGTCATAGTCATCGCCGTATGGCTTGAGATCCAGCAGGGCCTGTTCTACCAGCGCTCGTATATCGCAGCGACTGTAGTGGAACGATAGGTGCCCGGCTTCGAGCTTTTCGATATCGAGAATGTCGTTGATCAGGCGTACCAGGCGCTCGCTGTTCTTGTGCGCGATATCCAGCAACGGCCGCGCGCCCTCGCCGATCTCGCCGGCCACGCCGCCGACCAGCATGCCCAGCGCGCCGCGAATGGCGGTCAGCGGTGTGCGCAATTCATGGCTGACCGTGGAGATGAACTCGCCCTTCATCTGTTCCACGCGTCGGCGCAGCGAAATATCGACCGCGACGGTCACGATGTGGCAGGCGCCGCTGGTCATCGTCATGGGCCGCTTGACCACCTGCAGCCAGCGCTCCTGGCCATGCACATCGGTGACGCTCACTTCGGTGATGCGCAACTCACCGCCGCCGCTCAACAGCTCGGTTTCACCCTGCAATAGCGGCAACAACAGCTGCGCGCCAGCAATCTCGTCGGCCCGGCGTTGCTCGACGGTTTCAGGCGATTGATCGAGCAGAGCGGAAAACGCGCGGTTGCAGAGCACGAAACGGCCCTGCTCGTCGCGTACGAAAATCAGGTTCTCATTGGTATCGGCAACCCGCCGCATGTAGGCCTTCTGATCCTCGAGTGTGTCTCGGCTGCGCTGCAGTTCGGTGATATCGCGGGCGATGGCCAGGTGATCGCCAAGTCCGGTGGGTGCCAGCCGTACCTCGAATGTCCGTTGTTGTTCGTGTTCGCACCAAGTCGTCTGGCGCAGCTTGCAAATGTCGTCCGCCTGCGGCAGTAACCCTGCCAGCAGCGGCTCGATTGCACCGGGCGATGGACCACGACCTTCGCTCGGCTGGGACAGGGCAGACACCCGGCGCTCGTCGTCGATGGCATAGAGGTTGTCCGGAATCGCTTGCAACAGCGCGCCCAGGCGCGCCTCGCCGGCTTGCGCCTTGACTGCCAGCGCTTGACGCAGCCGTAGATTGCGCTGGACCGACCACATGGCAGCGAGGAACAGGATGGCCACCAGGAGGCTGCCGATCAGTGCGAATTGTCGGTTACGCTCGATGGTTTCGGCTACGGCGCGGCTGCCCTCGGTGAGGCGACGCCGCTCGTGTTGTTCCACCGCAGCGAGCAAGACGCGGAGCTGGTCCATGACCTCTTTGCCCCCGGCTTGCGCGAGGTAGGCGGCGGCGGTTTGCAGATCGGTATCACGACGCGTCTGGATATTATCGGCGGCGATCGTCAGTCGATCGGCCATTCTTTCGTCGAGCCGGTCGAACCATTGCGGGGCGGGGTATATGTGATCGCGGGAGAGTATTTGTAACCTGCGGCGATGCTGCTCCAGTTGCATCAGGCCGCGCTCGTAGGGTTCCAGATAGTCGGGCTCGCCGGTTAGAACGAAGCCACGTACGCCGGTCTCGATATCCTGCAGCGACGACAGTATCGCCTGGGTAGCCGTGATGACTTCCAGGCTGTGGTTGACCGACTGGTTGGCTTCCAGCAGTGCTTCCTGACTGCGCTTGCCTTGCCAGCCGAGCGCGGCGAGCAGAACGAAAGCGACCAGGAAAGCGAATGAGTGCCAACTTGTCGCGGGCTTTGCAGGCAAAGCGGGGCTCCTTTCGCCGGTAACGGTTGTTGGTGTCGAGGCGATTGGTTCGCCGCATTGGGCGTGAACATACCCAACCCAGTGTAGTTAGAGTCGACCGCGATGCAGCCGTTCGCTTGGCCTGTCAGCGAAGCGCTCACTTCGGCTGAGCGATTTCGATCCGGTTGCGACCCTTGTGCTTGGCAGCGTAGAGCGCCTGGTCGGCGTGCTCCAGCAAGGTGCTGGCGCTGGCGTGCCCATCGGTGGCGCTGATGCCGGCGCTGAGTGTGACGTTGAATGTCTGCTCGCCCGCGTGGAAGCGCAGCTCCGCGAAGCGCTGGCGGATCTCGTCGAATATCTGCCATGCCTGCTCCGCGGTGCAATTGGGCAGTACCGCTACGAACTCTTCACCGCCGTAGCGGCCCAGGCTGTCGATCCGGCGCAACCGTTGGTGCATCAGATTGGCCAGCGAGCGGATCACGTTGTCACCGGCGGCATGGCCGTACTGGTCGTTGACCTGCTTGAAGTGATCGAGATCGAGCATCACCACGCTGGCGGGATTGCCGCTGCGCAGCGAGCGCTCCACTTCCAGGGCCACATGCTCCTTGATGTCGGCGTGCTTGAGCAGTCCGGTCAGGCTGTCGCGTGAAAGCGCTGTGCTCAGTGATCGCGCGCGCTGGGCATGGGAGAACACGGCGGCGATCAGCGCGTTGTCGCTGATGGGTTTGGTGATGAAATCGTCGCCGGCCTTGAGCAAGGCCGCCATCTGCCGGTTGACGTCGGTTTCGGCCGACAAATAGATGATGGTCACCCGTAGCCAATCGTCGTTCAGGCGGATGATCTGCGCCAGCTCCGGGCCGGAGAGCTCGGGCATGTTGACGTCGAGCAAGAGGATTTCCGGGTTGAACGTGCGCATGACCTCGAACAGCTCGCCGGGATCGGTCAGGGTCTGTACCAGCATTTGCGAGTTACGCAGTACGAGGCTGTAACGAGCGGCCAGATCGACGTCGTCGTCGATGATAAGCACGCGATAGGGCTCGTTCAGCTGTAGATTGAGACAATTTTCGAGGCGATTCTCCAGCCGCGTGACATCCACTGGGCGCGTGAAGTAGCCCTTTGCGCCCGCCCGTACGGCAGCCAACTGGCTGGCGAAATCCTCGCGATGATCGATCACCAGCAGTGGCAGCGGCGTTTCCAGGGTCTGCTGCAGTGCGCTCACCTGCTCGAGTTCGCCATCGTGCCGGCTGATGATGAGGGCATCCGGCGCCTGTCCGCTCATGGCCGTTCGCAACAAGGCGATTTCCTGAAACAGCAGCACTTCGTAGCCAAAGTTGCCGAGGGTCTGGCACATCTCCTGTCCCGCCGCGGAATCGCTTTCGAGCAGGTAGATGCGATGAGCGGCCGGCGGTTCGTGCGCTTCGGGCTGGTCGAGCGGGGTGCTGGCCGAGTCGCTGAGCGGTGCATCGGTGGCCTGCTGGCGAACTGCCTGGGCGAACTCGACAAGCAGCTGCGGATCGGGGTTGGCGGTTTGCAGCCAGCTGTCCGCGCTCTGCTCCAGCAACCGTGACCGCTGGCCCAGCGCAGTAAAACCGAAGGTGCCCGCGGTGCCGGCAAGGCGATGCAAGCGTTCATGGAGGTCGAGCATCCGCTGCCGGTGTTGCTCCGGCTCGTCAGCTTGCGACAGCTGTTTGGCGAGGTGCTCGAGCTCCGCCAGCTCTTCGCTCAGGCGTTCGGCGAATTTCTCGTTCAGCGCCTGCAATTGGCTTTGCAGCGCTTCGCGGGCGCTGTCACTCATAATCGGCATTCCATACTTCTTTTAATTGTGTGGCCAGTTGAAGGGGATCGAAGGGCTTTCTCAACAGCTTGCGAACGCCGAGTTGGCGCAACTCGGCAGGGCTGGCGGGCTCTTCCTGCTGTCCGGTCAGCAGCACGACCGGTATGTGCTGCAGATCGATCAATGAAGAGAGCTGGCGCAGCAGCTCCAGGCCGCCCATCTGCGGCAGCATCACGTCGAGCAGAATCATGTCTGGGGCGAACCGTTGGGCTCGCGCCAGCGCCTCCTGCCCGGACGCGCAGCTGAGCACCTCGAAGCCGCCGAGCTTCTCCAGGGCGATGCGGGTCACCACCTGAATGGATGGCACATCCTCGACGTGGAGAATCCGCTGCAATGGCCTCACGGCTGAGCCTCCTGCGGCGGATAGCAAGGCAACTCGAACCAGAAACAGGCGCCTGCGCCGGGTATCGAGTCAAAACCGATCTGTCCGTGCATATGCTCGATCAGCTCCTTGCTGATGGCCAGGCCAAGGCCGGTGCCGCCTTGCTGGCGCGTGTCCGACGAATCCGCCTGAGCGAACTTGCTAAATATGCGCTCGCGGAAGGTATCGGCGATCCCCGGCCCCTTGTCGCGCACGCTGACACGCACCTTGGCATCATCGACCGTTTCGGCCCATAGCTCGATGGTTTCGCCGGGCGGAGAATACTTGGCGGCGTTGGATAGCAGGTTGCTCAATACCTGCTCCAGACGCATCGTGTCGACCTCGATCGACACGGCTGGGCAGCTCCCCAACTCAATGCTGACAGTGTAGCTCTCGGCGTAGCCCTGATTGCTGCGCAGCGCCTGCTCCAGCAACGGTTGCAAGGGCTGCCGCTGCATCTCGAAACGCATCTTGCCGGCATAGAGCTTGTCGATATCCAGCAGGTCGTCGATCAGCGCACTCAGGCGCTTGCTGTTCTGGTGGGCGATGTCCAGCAGCTCCTGCAAATGCTCGGGCACCTCGCCGACGATCTCGCCACAGATCAGCCCCAGCGAGGCGGTAATGGAGGTCAGCGGCGTGCGCAGCTCGTGGCTGACGGTCGAGACGAAGTCGCGCTGCAGGATCTCGATCTGCTTGCGCTCGGTGATGTCGTGCAGCACCACCACCGCGCCATTCTGATGGCCGTCGGATGCGAACATCGGATCGGCATTGGCCAGCACGTGCCGGGCCGTGCCGTGCACTACGATCGTCATTTCCTGGTTGCGGATGCGTTCGCCACGCAGCGCACGCAGCAGCGGGACCTGGTCATAGGGCATCGGCGTCACGCCGTCCGCCTGAAAGAGGCGGTAATACTGCGGCCACTGTTCCGGGGAGAGCTGCGCTGCGTCCAGGCCATGCCAGAGCCGCGCGGTATTGTTGAACAGCGTCAGGTTGCCTTCGGCATCGCAGGCCACGACGGCTTCGGACAGCGCTTCAAGCAGGCGCCGGTTCATTTCCTGCTGTTTGTCCAGTTCGGTCTGCTCGGCCTTACGCTCGGTGATGTCGGTCACCAGACCGTGCCAGAGCACCGATCCATCCGCTTGGCGCATCGGCGTGGCGCGCGCCTCGACCCAGATGACGCCTTTGCGCGGGTGGTCGATGCGGTGCTCGAAATGCCAGGGCGTCAGGGTAGCGGCGGCATGCCGGATGCTCGCCAGCACGCGCGCGCGATCATTCAGATGCACCCGGGAATAGATCGGCGCGATGCTCGGTGCCATTTCGGCGGCACTCAATCCGTAGATGTCCTCGAGTCCTTCGCTGAGATAGGGAAACGAGCTGCTGCCGTCGGGGCGCCAGCAGAACTGGAACAGCAGGCCCGGCACCTGCGCGGCGATCTGCTGCAGACGTAGCTGCAGGTTCTCCTGGTGGGCCAAGTCATAGGCGCTAACGATATAACCGTGCAGCTGTTCGTGTTCGTCATGGATCGCCGAGACGTTCAGCAGCACCGGCACGCTGTCGCCGTTTCGGTGTAACAGGCGCCACTCACGCATTTCACGCCGCCCTTCGAGCAGTGGCGCTATGAGTACGGCGAATCCCGGCTCGACGGTCTCACCCAGTTCGTTGCTGAGAATGGCGGCGCGCCGGACCAGGGCATCCAGCGGGAACAGTGCCGTGGTCAGTGAACGGTCGATCAGCATCCGCTCGGAATACCCGAACAGGCGCTCGGCGGTCGGGTTGACGCCCGAAATTCGGCCGTCAGCGGTGGTCAGCACCATCGCACTGGCGGCGCTGTTGAGCAGGGCCTGGTGCAGCGCCGCCTGCTCGGCGTAGCGGTGTCCCTGCAGACGCTCTTCGAACAAGCGCATGATCTGCCGGCTCAGGCGCATCAGTGCGTCGCGCTGGCCTTCGCTCAGGCGGCGCGGTTGCCGGTCGATCACGCATAGGGTGCCGAGGTTGTAGCCATCCGGCGTGGTCAGCGGCGCGCCGGCATAGAAGCGGATGTGCGGCTCGCCGGTCACCAGTGGGTTGTGGCGAAAACGCTGGTCCCGTTGGGCATCATGGACTTCGAAAAGACCATCACCTTCGATGGTGTGGGTGCAGAAGGAAATGCCGCGTGGGGTTTCGCTGACGTCCAGACCGAGACGGCTCTTGAACCACTGACGATGGTCGTCGACCAGCGAGATCAGCGCGATAGGGGTGTCGCATATATGCGAGGCCAGCTGGGTGAAATCGTCGAACGCGGACTCATCCGGCGTGTCGAGAATCTCGTAACGCAACAGCGCGGCGAGTCGAGACAGCTCGCGCGGTGGCGAGGGTGCCGGCATCGCTTTCGGTGGCTCCATCTGGCTGACCTGTCTCACTGGTTTGAGGGCTGAACGCCGTCGACTCACGCGCGACCGGAATCCCAGATCGCGCGAATCTGGCTGGCCAAGCGCATCGGATCGAAGGGTTTGATAATCACGTCGCGCGCGCCGAGCTTGCGCAAATGTTCTATTTCCCCCGGCTGGACCTTGGCGGTCATGAAGGCGACCGGTACCTGAGTCAGGTCGATCCGCTCGCTGAGCCGGGTCAGGGTTTCGGCGCCGCCCATACCGGGCATCATCACATCGAGCAGAATGAAGTGCGGATCGAACTCTTCGACCTCCTCCAGCGCCTGCAGGCCGGACGAGCAGGACCGTACCTGATAGCCGCCGATGGCTTCCAGTGCGACTTTCGTCACCGCCTGTATGGAAGGATCGTCCTCGACGTGGAGTATCCGTTTCAGCTCGGTCATGCGGTGCCTCCGTCGGCCAGTGCGCCTTGCGAACGATCAGGCGAGCAGTGTGCCAGCTTGCCCGCCGACTGACGCGGCACAATGAAAAAATAGCCTGTCATCACCAGGTTCTGCGGACGTTCGTCACGGTCGCGAACGAAACGTCAGCAGACTAATCCTGAACAGGCAGTTCGAACCAGAAACAGGCACCCTGGCCCAATTCGGAATCGAAACCGATGCGTCCATGCATGTGCTCGATCAGCTCCTTGCTGATCGCCAGGCCGAGGCCGGTGCCGCCTTTCTGGCGGGTATCGGAGGAATCGGCTTGGGAAAACTTCTGGAAAATCCGCTGCCGAAACGTCTGCGGAATACCCGGGCCAACGTCACGGACGCTCACGCGGACCTGATCGCCCCGACGGCTGCTACTCAAGACTACGACTTCGCCAGCCGGCGAGAATTTCGCCGCGTTGGAAAGCAAGTTCGCCAGCACCTGCTGCAGGCGATGCTCATCCACCGACACCTGCACGTCCACCTGCCCGCCCATTTCCAGGCGCACCCGGTGCTGTTCAGCGTAGCCCTGATTCGAGCGAAGCGAATCTTCGAGCAACGGCGCCAGAGGCTGGGTCTGCAGCTGGAAGCTCATCTGGCCGGCGATCAGCTTCTCCATGTCCAGCAAGTCATCGATCAACAGGCCGAGGCGCTGGCTGTTCTGTTGCGCGATGTTGAGCAACTGTCCGATCGCTGGCGGGACCTCGCCGACGGCACCGCCGTTGATCAGCCCCAGGGCGCCGGAAATCGACGTCAGCGGCGTGCGTAGCTCGTGGCTGACGATGGAGACGAACTCGCTCTTCATCTGCTCGATGCGCTTGCGCTCGGTGATGTCGCGCACCAGGCCGATGAACTTGCGTTCGCCTCGGTGGCTGATTTCCGAGACGCGCAGTTCGATGGTGAACAGCTCGCCATTGCGGCGCATCCCCTGCAATTCACGGTTCTGCTCCAGGCTGCGGCCTTCGCCGCGGCGCTCGTAGTCTTCGAGATGACCATCGTGGGCGGCGCGGTGCGGCTCGGGCATCAGCATCGACAGGTTTCGCCCCAGCATTTCTTCCTCGCTATAGCCGAAGGTGCGCTCGGCGGCGTGGTTGAAGGTTTCGATCAGGCCGCGCTGGTTGATGATGATGATGGCGTCGACGACGTTGGCGATCAGCAGGCGCACGTAGCGTTCACGCTCGTTGGCCTCGCGCTCGGCGAGGGCACGGGCGCTGACATCCGAGATGAAGCCGTCGTACCACAGCAGGCGGCCTTCGGCGTCGCGCAGTGCGCGGCTGTTCTCCTGCACCCAGAGCGTTTCGCCGCGGGCGTTGATCAGCCGGTAGGTGCGTTCGAACTGATCCGCTTCACTGCCTTGCAGGTCGGCACGATCTTCCGGGTGGATCAGGCTGCTGAACCGGCGCGTGCCGGGGGCAAGGAAATCGCTGACCGGGTAACCCGTCAGCCGCTCTATACCGTCGCTGAGATAACGAATCGTACGATTGGCGTCGCCGTCACGCCGGTAGACCACGCCCGGCAGATTGCTGACCATGCTGCGGAAGCGGCTCTCGCTTTCACTGAGCGCGATCGCGGTATTCATGAACGGCGTGATATCGGCGATGAAGCCATGCCAGAGCACCGAACCATCACGCAGGCGCTCGGCGGTCGCCCTGACTTCGACCCAGATCAGCCCTTTTTCGCGGTGGTTGATCCGGTAGCGCGTGGAGCCGCCGCCCAAGGTGGCCGCCGAGCGCTCTATCGCGGCCCGCAACGCGGGACGGTCAGGGTCATACACCACGGCGAAGGCGTGGTTTGCATTCTGGACCAACTGCTCGGGGTCTATTCCATAGAGGTCACGCGAGCCCTCGCTGGCGTAGAGAATGCTGTAGGCGCCCTCAGGCGAGCGTTTGAGCTGAAAGACCATGCCGGGCAGCAGGCTGGCAATTTTCTGTCCGCGCTCGAACAGGCGCTTGCGGTTGCGCTCCTGCCGCGTCGAGCGGATCAGATGGATGCGCTGAACGACACCACGGCGGTGGAGCATGAAGGCCAGGATCAGCAGCAGTACTTCGGCAATCAGCCAGGCCAGGCCCCATTTGATGAGAATGCGGCGTTCGGCTTGCTGCTGCTCCCGCAGTGCCAAGGTGATGTCTCGCCAGACCAGCGCAACGGCGAAAGGCAGACGCCCTGGATTGTGTTCCGCCCTGACGTCGTGCAGCGGCACCTGATTGAGCACGAAACTGCGACCGCCGGACTCCAGCAGGCGCAGCGCTTGTCCAGACCCGGGCACCGGTAGCGAACGCTGTTGCGCCCACTGCAGGATCTGCGGCGCCGAATGGGTGTCGAGCAGCCAGCCGGGAAGGCCTTGCAGCTGAATCCCGACTGGAGGCGTCCAGAACACATTCTTGAGCTCGTCACGGTTCACCAGCAGCCCCAGGCCGGCGTTCAGCTGGTGACCCAGTTCGGTCAGATCGGGAAGGATGCCGAACCCCACCTCCAAGGCACCGATCACTTCGCTTTCAAAGCTGCTGCTGGCGCGGATTGGCACGATGGCTCGGTTGCCCGCGCTGCGCCGACCGATATCCAACCCGGAAACGATCCGGTCATGGATCAATGCCTGATAGAGCATAGGGCGGCGGTCGGCGACCGCATCACCGAACGCGTCGGGATCCTGCATGCGCAGCAGCGCCATGCCTGTTTTGCCCAGATACAGTTGTAGCTGGAGCGCGCCGTGGGCTTGCATGGCCGTCCAGGTCGGGGTGAGCGAACTGAACAGCTGCTCGCGGATCCGGGCCAGTCGAGGGCCGTCCCACTGAGCCCCGGCCTTCACGGCGCGGTCAGCCTGGCGAACCAGCCGAAGCGTCTCCGGGCTGGCGCTCAATGCACTGGCGATCAACCGGGCCTGCTCTTCCAGTCCCTGCTGAGCGCTGCGCAACGCCAGTGCCTGGAGTTCGCCTTGCTGCGCCGTCTGCAGCGTCCAGACGGCATCGCGTGCCTGGTGATCATTGATGGCAAGACCACCGAACAGCAACGCGAGAAGCAGGCTGCCGAGGCCGAGTATCCAACGCGGGTCGGTGGGGTGGGGGATGGTTTTCATGATGATTCTTGAGCACCGTACTGCGTGGGCGTGCTGCGACGCGCTACTTTTCCGGCACTGAGACAGTGCTGGATAGGGCGGCGAAACAAATAGTGGCCTTATGCTACATCTGTTATCGGGCAGATGGGATCCATCCGATGTATCGGCTGTGTGGCCTATTTCTGTCAGATGCCGAAACGAAAAATAAACACCGGACGACAGGCGGACGCTTATCCAGTTAGGCAGAGTAGATAATGCAAACAGATTCGCAGCTGCGGATCTGAACTTTTACACCGCGAGGCTTCAACACTATGTGGTACACCGGGTTTCTCGACCTCTCGGCTTGGCAGGTGGTTGCGGCCACGCTGCTTCTGACTCACGTGACCATCGTCGCCGTCACGGTTTACCTGCACCGTTATTCGGCACACCGCTCGCTTGAGCTGAACGCGGGTCTCAAGCACTTCTTCCGCTTCTGGCTGTGGCTGACCACGGCGATGAATACCCGCGAGTGGACCGCCATCCACCGTAAGCACCACGCTAAATGCGAAACGCCCGACGATCCGCACAGCCCGGTACAGAAAGGGCTGAGCACGGTGCTGCGGCGCGGTGCCGAGCTGTACATGGAAGAGGCGAAGAACGAGGAAACTCTGCGCATCTACGGCAAGAACTGCCCGGACGACTGGATCGAGCGCAACCTCTATTCACGCTTCCCCAACCTGGGCATCGTGCTGATGCTCACCCTTGATCTGGCGCTGTTCGGTGTCATCGGCCTGACCGTCTGGGCGGTGCAGATGATCTGGATTCCGCTCTGGGCCGCCGGGGTGGTCAATGGGCTGGGGCATGCCGTGGGCTATCGCAACTTCGAATGCCGCGACGCGGCGACCAACCTCGTGCCGTGGGGCATCCTCATCGGAGGCGAGGAGCTGCACAACAATCACCATACCTACCCGAACTCGGCCAAGCTGTCAGTGCGCAAGTGGGAGTTCGACATGGGCTGGGCCTGGATCAAGCTGTTCAGCCTGCTCGGTCTGGCGAAGGTCAACCGCACCGCGCCCATCGCGCACCGCGTCACGCCCAAGCATCAGCTGGACATGGACAGCGCCATGGCGATCCTCAACAACCGTTTCCAAATCATGGCGCAGTACCGCAAGCTGGTGATCAAACCGCTGGTGCGTCTGGAACTGCAATGCGCCGATGCATCGGTGCGCCATCAGTTCCGCCGTGCCAAGCGGCTGCTGTCGCGCGAACCGAGCCTGCTGCAGCATGAGCAACAGGCGCGCATCGAGGTGATCCTCGAGCAGAGTCAGTCACTGCGGGTTATTTACGAACAGCGCCTGGCCCTGCAGCAGATCTGGACTCGCACCAGTGCCAACGGTCACGAGATGCTCGCTGCGATCAAGCAGTGGGTGCAGGACGCCGAAGCCAGCGGCATCCAGTCGCTGCGTGAATTCGCCGAGCATCTGCGAACCTATTCGCTCAGGCCTGCGGTCGCCCACGGATGACCATTGATCGGCGCAATTAGTGGTAATTGCGCCAACTGGAACTTTGTTCTACCGGCGTTCTCTCAACAGCATTCTGGTGTATAGCGACAGCTGCTCAGCGGGCTCCCGCCGGTACCTGGCGCTCGTTTGGGAACGCAGGTATGACTCTGGTGAAGCAGCGAAGTGAAAAAGGGGTTGGCATCCTTCCCCCGACCGAAGGGCAGACACTTTTGGCGTTGATGCATGCCCGGGCCGAAGTCGAGCGCTTGAGCGAGCGCGAACAGCTATTCAGTACGTTGATGAGCGCAGTCAATGCGGTGCTCTGGGCGTACGACTCGCAGGCTCAGCGGATGGTCTATGTCAGCCCGGCCTACGAGCAGATCTTCGGGCGCTCGGCTGCGCTGTTGCTGGCCGACTTCGGCGAGTGGCGCAACAGCGTCTACCCGGACGATCTGGAATATGCACAGCAGAGCCTGACCGACGTGCTCGAAAAGGGCGCCATCGAAGAGCGTGAGTACCGCATCATTCGTGGCGACGGTCAGTTGCGCTGGCTGAGCGACAAATGCTTCATCGCACGTAACGTCGACAGCGCGCATGGGCCCATCATCGTCGGGATCGCCGAGGACATCACCGATAAGAAGCAGCTCGAAGGCGAACTGCAGCGCCTGGCCACCGTCGACGTCCTGACCCAGAGCAGCAACCGCCGTTACTTCTTCGAGTGCGCCAAGCGCGAGTTCGACCTGGCCCGGCAATACGCCACCCCGCTGGCGTTTCAGCTGCTGGACATCGACGACTTCAAGCGGATCAACGATACCCATGGCCATCAGATGGGCGATCAGGTGCTGCAGCGCGTCGCCGAGTGCGGCTCGTCCGTGCTGCGTCGCGGCGATTTGTTCGGCCGCATCGGCGGCGAGGAATTCGCCTTGTTGCTGCCCGGCTGCAAGCCAGACCTTGCCGAGCAGATCGCCGAGCGCCTGCAGCGGGAGGTGCAGCGGCTGGTATTCACCACCTCCGATGGTCAGCGCTTCGGCGTCACCATCAGCCTCGGGGTGACCTGTCTCAGGGCAGGCGATCCAGATCTCGGGGCGCTGTTCGCCCGTGCCGATGCGGCTATGTACACCGCCAAACGTCTGGGCAAGAACCAGGTGATCATGGCCTGAGTCGATGGCGCGGGGCGGCGCCATCGGACCGATCACCTATCAGCCATCAACGGGTGAACTGCTGCGCCAGTTCCTCCATCTGCTGTTTGAACTCGTCACACTTGGCCTGCCGTTCGGATGCCGGGATGCTGTCCCATTTCGCTTTGCCCTGTTCGACACCGGCATCGAAGTCCTTGTCGAAGCTGGCCGCATCCATGCCGTTGCGCGCCAAGTGATCTTTCTGCTGCTGTTTATGTTCGACCAGCTGTTCGTCGGTATAGCCGCCACAGACCTCTGCCGTGACCTGCATCGTCCCGCCCAGCTTCGCCAGCTGTGCGTTCATGTTCGCCATCATTGGATTAGTCGGCTGCTGAGCCATGCTCGGAAGGCTGATCAGCATGGCTGCGCTGATGAGGGACAGGTATTGCAACTTGGTTGGTAAGGACATGTTTGTTCCTGATTGTTGTTTTGCTACTCGAAAATCTGCGGTTCGGCCAAGGCTGACCTTGCGGTCGTGGGTTGCCAATCGGGCCATATGTTCCGACTAAGCTGCTATCTGTACTCGAAGGGATTTTTGCAGCGCGACCGCACACTGAATGGCCTGGTCGTTGGTAATGCCCAGCATGATTGGCACTTTCTGCAGCGAGCACCAATATTCCGCTTGGAGCGCTGTGGACGGCATGACTACCGCTGATGCTTGCGCCACATGCCAAGAAAACCCAACTCTAGACCAGTTCGTTCGGCTTTCAAATTAGCGAAGGCAGACGGCGAATAGTGCGTCAGGGTGCTTTGCGGTAGACGTCATCGAAGCGAACGTTGAGACCGCCGCAGCGGCTGTTGTCGGTCACCACGAGGTTCGCTGCGACGTACTGCAGGGTGACGCGACAGGCATATTCTTCCGCACCCTCGACGATTCTCAGCAGATCACCAGAGGGTTGTGCTTGACCTTCGAAGGCGCCGACGTGGACAACCGGCTCGCCATAACTATTCACACCGCCCTGCCAGATCGCCTCGCCTACGAGCGCAAGCGATCCGGTGGGCGAGGCGCGAGAAATGACGATGCTGTTGCCGCCGGCAATGGGTAGCCAGAGACCGATCCAGTCCTGCGCTGCGGGAGGCGTCGATACGGTGTCGATTTCAAGATTGCGTGCCGACAGCCAGCCTACGAATTCGCGCTTTTCGCCGAAGTACCATACGCAGGCCCAGCCATCGGACTGATTGCCGACCAAGAGTTTGTCGCCGTCCACGAGATAGGCCTTGCGTATGCAAGATTCATCTTTGGGGCAGCCAACGGCGTCATCCCTGAAATGCACTCGCGAGTCGGCACCGGCAACCACCTCTGCAGGTTGTACCTGACCGGCGAACGCCGGAAAGAAGCCGTTGCGGCAGGAATAGGCTTCGATGGCCTGCACAGTTGGCGCTAGCAGCAGGCACAGCAGAAAGGCTTTGTATTGCACGGCCTGCACACTCCTTCAGGCGCTGCCCGTGTCGGCGGTACGGACAGCGCGGGTGCGTTACACCGGCGTTTGGCTCGATGCCGCCGGTTGCTGCTGGGTGATGCAATGGATATTGCCACCGCCAAGAAGAATCTCGCGGCCCGGCACCATCACCACCTGATGGTTAGGGAAGATCCGGCTGAGGATGGCTTCTGCTTCGGCGTCCATCGGGTCGTCGAAAGACGGAGCGATGATGCCGCCATTGACGATCAGGAAGTTGACGTAGCTGCCAGCCAGGCGAATCGACGGGTCGCGCGGCTGGCTGCCGATCAGCGGCACCACACCGGCGCATTCCTGCTCGGTGGCATGCAGCGGGCCGGGGATCGGCATCTTGTGCACCACGAGCTCGCGGTCCCAGGCATCGCGCGCCTGCTCCAGCACGCGCATGGCAGCTTGGCAGCGCTCGTAGTTGGGGTCGTCGCGATCATCGGTCCAGGCCAGTAGGACCTCACCGGGACGCACGAAGCAGCAGAAGTTGTCCACGTGACCGTCAGTTTCGTCGTTGTACAACCCGTGCGGTAGCCAGATGACCTTATCGATCGCCAGATAATCGGCCAGGACCGCTTCGATTTGCTCACGGGACAGGTGCGGGTTGCGATTGCGGTTGAGCAGGCACTCCTCGGTAGTAATCAGAGTACCTTCGCCGTCGACGTGAATCGAACCGCCTTCCAGTACGAAACCCTCGGTGCGGTAGCGGTCGCAGCGCTCGATTTCGAGAATCTTGCGCGCCACTTCGTCGTCGCGCTGCCAGTTGTCGTACAGCCCGCCCTCGAGGCCGCCCCAGGCGTTGAACATCCAGTCGACACCACGCAGCCCACCCTTGCCGTTGACCAGGAAGGTTGGCCCCGTATCGCGGACCCAGGCGTCATCGCTGCTGATTTCCACCAGCCGAATACGCGGGTCATCGAGTTTCTCCCGCGCGGCCATGTATTGCTCGGCAGTGGCGCAGACGGTGACCGGCTCGAAGCGAGCAATGGCCTTGGCCACGGCGGTGAAAGCCGCCTGCGCCGGGGTGCCCTGGTCGCGCCAGTTATCCGGACGCTGCGGCCAGACCATCCAGGTCTGGCTGTGCGGCGCCCACTCGGCGGGCATATGGAAGTCGTCGGCGCGAGGCTTGGTGCTGAGGGTCGTCATCGGTGTTTTCCGTGAGAGCGCTTTGTAGGAGCGAGCTTGCTCGCGAACAGTTTGCATAGCCGAATTCGCGAGCAAGCTCGCTCCTACAACGATGGGTCAATCTTCGGTCAGGACTCGAGCGAGCCGTCCAGGGTCTTGATCGGGCTGTAGAGGTTTGGCCGACGATCACGGAATACACCCCAGGCGCTGCGGATGTGCTCCAGCTGGTCCAGGTCGAATTCATGTACCAGTACGCCTTCGCTGGTCTGGTCCATTTCCTCGACTTTGGCACCAAACTGGTCGGCGATGAACGACGAGCCATAGAAGGTGATGTCGTAGCCGTCCTGCTCTTCGGTGCCGACGCGGTTGCTGGCGATCAGCGGCATCAGGTTGGCGCCGGCGTGGCCCTGCTGGACGCGCTGCCAATGGTCGCTCGAGGTGATATTCGGGTCATGTGGCTCGCTGCCGATGGCGGTGGGGTAGAACAGCAGCTCGGCGCCCATCAGTGCCATGCTGCGCGCGGTTTCGGGGAACCACTGATCCCAGCAAATGGCCACGCCGATCTTCGCGTAGCGGGTGTTCCAGACCTTGAAACCAGTGTCGCCGGGGTTGAAATAATACTTCTCGTGATAGCCGGGGCCGTCCGGAATGTGGCTCTTGCGGTAGACGCCCAGCACCTTGCCGTCGGCATCGATGATGGCGATGGAGTTGAAGCGTGCGCGGCCGGCGACTTCGAAAAAGCTGATCGGCAGCACTACCTGTAGTTCGGCGGCAATCTTCTGGAAATGCTGAATCGCCGGGTTTTCTTCCACACTGGTAGCCAGCTGCAAATACTCAGGATTGGGCTTCTGGCAGAAGTAAGGGGTTTCGAACAGCTCCTGGATCAGGATCACCTGCGCGCCCTTGGCGGCGGCTTCACGAACCAACTTCTCGGCGTTGGTGATGTTCGCTTGGCGATCCCAGGAACAGGCCATTTGGGTGGCGGCAACGGTAACGGTACGGGACATGGCGGCCTCGCTGAATTGGGGCGTTTAGAAAATGGAGTAATTCTAAGCGATGAGGTTCGGGGAAGCAGCTGGAAGCCTGAAGCTCGAAGCCGGAAGAAAAAGCCCGTCCGCCTGGCCGCTGGCGCAATCGTAGGTCGAGTCACGCTTTATTGATCCGACGAGCGGAGTCACGGTGGAAACACGACATCGCCCTACGTTTGCTTCCAGCTTCCAGCTTCCAGCTTCCAGCATGTAGGGTGGGCTTCAGCCCACCAATGAGCCCGCCGAATGTAACAGCGGTGGGCTGAAGCCCACCCTACGACCCCTACACCGGTGCATTTCGTTCAGCCGCCAGCGCTCCTGTCGGCTTTCAGCCGTTAAACCGTATGCAGATACCAGTTGTATTCGAGATCGGAGATCGAATGCTCGAATTCGGCCAGTTCGCTTTCCTTGCAGGCCACGAAGATATCGATGTACTCCGGGCTGATGTAGCGGGCCATGATTTCGTTGTCATCCAGCTCGCGGAGGGCGTCGCGCAGGTTGGAGGGCAGGCTCGGTTCGACCTGCTCGTAGGAGTTGCCTTCGATCGGCTGGTCGGGTGCGATCTTGTTGGTGAGGCCGTGATGGACGCCAGCGAGCACGCTGGCCAGCAGTAGGTAAGGGTTGGCATCCGCCCCGGCGACGCGATGCTCGATGCGTACTGAATCCGCGCTGTCAGTCGGCACGCGTAGCGCTACGGTGCGGTTGTCCAAGCCCCAGCACGGCGCATTCGGTACGTAGAACTGAGCGCCGAAGCGGCGGTACGAGTTGACGTTGGGGCAGAGGAAGGCCATCGACGCCGCCATGGTCTGCTGGATACCGCCGATGGCATGACGCAGGGTTTCGCTCTCCAACGGATTGTCGGTGGCGAAAATATTGTTGCCGTTCTTGTCGAGCAGCGAGATGTGCACGTGCAGCCCGTTCCCGGCCTGGCCCGGGTAGGGCTTGGCCATGAAGGTGGTATCCATCTCATGGTCGTAGGCGATGTTCTTGATCAGTCGCTTGAGCAGCACGGCGTAGTCGCAGGCCTTGATCGGATCGGCGACGTGATGAAGGTTGACCTCAAACTGCGCTGGGGCGCTTTCCTTGACGATGGCGTCGGCGGGAATGCCCTGTTCCTTGGCCCCCTCGAGAATGTCCTGCAGGCAGTCGACGTATTCGTCCAGATCGTCGATCAGGTAGACCTGGGTCGACTGCGGGCGCTTGCCGGAAATCGGTGAGCGCGGCGGTTGCGGACGGCCATTCACGTTCTCCTGATCGATCAGATAGAACTCCAGTTCGAAGGCCGCGCAGATGGTCAGTCCCAGCTCGTCGAACTTGCTGACGACCTGGCGTAGCACTTCACGTGGGTCTGCAAAAAATGGCGAGCCGTCGCGCTCGTGCATGGTCATCAACAGTTGCGCAGTGGGACGCTTCTGCCAGGGTTCGTTGCTAAGGGTGTTGGGAATGGGGAAGCAGGTCCGGTCCGAGTCGCCGATGTCCATCCCGAGCCCGGAGCTTTCTACTGTGATGCCATTGATGTCGAGCGCGAATAGCGAGGCGGGCAGGTTGATCCCTTTTTCATACACCTTATGCAGACTGGCGCGCTCGATGCGCTTGCCTCGAACGACACCGTTCATGTCTGCGATCAGCAGGTCGACGTACTGGACCTCCGGGTGTTCTTTCAGAAACGCGTTCGCTTCATTGAGCTGAACGGCACGCGGCGGCGGAAGCATGATGAAAACACCTTAATTGTTAAAAATTTCAATCATCAAACAACATGACTTGGAGTCAATCGGAAAGCCAAGTCGCTGTCAATAGCGCCTCAAAACGCCCCATGAATGCCCATTAGTGGCGGTTTTAGGGCACAGCCGGAAAAAAATTCACGGCGCTGCGGTTGCTTTCGGAAGGACAACGGGTCGGCTATTGTCTATAAAAATGAACAAGACTACTCTCCGATGAGCACCCTTCTGAAAGACGAGTATCACATGCCTCGCGTGCCATTGATCGGCGTATCCGCCTGTACCAGGCAGATCGGCCACCACAGCTTCCATATCGCCGGTGACAAATACCTGCGTGCCGCAGCGGTCGCCGGCTTGCCCCTGGTCATCCCGGCGTTGGGTGACCTCATCGATCCTGCAGCACTACTCGATAGCGTAGACGGCCTGTTCTTCACTGGCTCGCCATCGAACGTCGAGCCTCATCATTATGGTGGGGCAGCCAGCGCCGAAGGCATGCCACACGACCCTTCCCGCGACCAGCTGACCCTGCCGCTGATTCGCGCGGCGGTAGAGGCCGGTATTCCGGTGTTCGGTGTCTGCCGCGGTTTTCAGGAAATGAACGTGGCGTTCGGTGGCAGTCTGCATCAGAAAGTGCACGAGGCCGGCCCCTATGCCGACCATCGCGAGCGGGCCGAAGACCCGGTCGACATCCAGTACGGGCTTAGTCATCCGCTGCATGTGCAACCCGGTGGCTTGCTGGAGCGTCTCGGGTTGCCGCCGCATATGGAAGTCAATTCGGTGCACGGCCAGGGTGTCGAGCGCCTTGGCGAGGGGCTGCGCATCGAGGCACTGGCGCCGGATGGACTGATCGAGGCGTTTTCCGTCGAGGCGGCGCAGACCTTCGCGCTCGGCGTCCAATGGCATCCTGAATGGAAGGTGCATGAGCACCCTTATTACCTGGCGTTGTTCCAGGGCTTTGCCCGCGCTTGCCAGGAACGCGCGGGACGGCGCTGAGCGCAGGCCGGTCCGGCGCTCGTTTCATCAACTCTGAGGTCATCATGACTAGCACGCTCGACCAGCTCACCGGCTGGCTCAAAGAACGCAAGATTACGGAAGTGGAGTGCCTGATCAGCGACCTGACCGGCATTGCCCGCGGCAAGATTTCACCGACCAACAAGTTCCTCGACGAGCGCGGCATGCGTCTGCCGGAAAGCGTCCTGCTGCAGACGGTGACGGGCGACTACGTCGAGGATGACATCTACTACGAGCTGCTCGATCCGGCGGACATCGACATGTTCTGCCGGCCCGACGCCGACGCGGTGTTCCTGGTGCCCTGGGCCATTGAGCCGACCGCGCAGGTGATCCACGATACCTACGACAAGATGGGCAACCCCATCGAGATCTCGCCGCGCAACATCCTCAAGCGTGTGCTGAAGATGTACGCCGAGCGCGGCTGGCAGCCCATCGTCGCGCCGGAGATGGAGTTCTATCTGACCAAGCGCTGCGAGGACCCGGACCTGCCGTTCCAGCCGCCGATTGGCCGTTCGGGGCGTCAGGAGACCGGCCGCCAGTCGTTCTCCATCGACGCAGCCAACGAGTTCGATCCGCTGTTTGAAGACATGTACGACTGGTGCGAGGCCCAAGGCCTAGACCTGGACACGCTGATCCACGAGGAAGGTACCGCGCAGATGGAAATCAACTTCCGTCACGGCGAAGCGCTGCACCTGGCCGATCAGATTCTGGTGTTCAAGCGCACCATGCGCGAGGCGGCGCTCAAGCACAATGTGGCCGCCACTTTCATGGCCAAGCCGATGACCGGCGAGCCGGGCAGCGCCATGCACCTGCACCAGAGCGTGGTGGACATCGAAACCGGGCGTAACGTGTTTTCCAACGCCGACGGCTCCATGAGCCAGCTGTTCCTGCACCACGTCGGCGGTTTGCAGAAATACATTCCGGAGCTGCTGCCGATGTTCGCGCCCAACGTCAATTCGTTCCGCCGCTTCCTGCCCGATACCTCGGCACCGGTGAACGTCGAATGGGGCGAGGAAAACCGCACCGTAGGCCTGCGCGTCCCGGATTCCGACCCGCAGAACCGCCGCGTCGAGAATCGTCTGCCGGGCGCCGATGCCAATCCGTATCTGGCCATTGCCGCCAGCCTGTTGTGCGGCTACATCGGCATGGTCGAAGGGCTGAACCCGAGTCCGCCAGTCAAGGGCCGCGGTTACGAGCGCCGCAACCTGCGCCTGCCGCTGACCCTCGAAGCCGCGCTGGAACGCATGGAGAACTGCCGCGAGCTGGTCAAATACCTTAGCCCGAAATTCATCACCGGCTATGTCGCGGTCAAGCGCGCCGAGCAGGAGAATTATCACCGGGTGATCAGCTCCTGGGAGCGGGAATTCCTGATGTTGTCGGTGTAAGCGGAAGCCGATAAGAGCGCTGGAGGTGTTTGCAACGGCAGGCACCATAAAACCATTCAAAACGAGGTGACTGATGAGCGATTCGCAAACCCTGCAATGGCAAGCCCTGAGCCGCGACCACCATCTGCCGCCGTTCACCGACTTCAAGGCGCTTAACGCCAAGGGCACGCGCATCATTACCCGTGGCGAGGGCGTTTATCTGTGGGACAGCGAAGGCCACAAGATCCTCGATGCCATGGCCGGGCTCTGGTGCGTCAACCTGGGTTATGGCCGTGAGGAACTGGTCGAGGCCGCGACCCGGCAGATGCGCGAGCTGCCGTATTACAACCTGTTCTTCCAGACAGCGCATCCACCGGCGCTCGCCCTGGCCAAGGCCATTGCCGACATCGCACCCGAGGGGATGAACCACGTGTTCTTCACCGGCTCAGGCTCCGAGGCCAACGACACCGTGCTGCGCATGGTGCGCCATTACTGGGCGATCAAGGGGCAGCCGCAGAAGAAGGTGGTCATTGGCCGCTGGAACGGCTATCACGGCTCGACCATCGCCGGTGCCAGCCTCGGCGGCATGAAGGCCATGCACGAACAGGGCGACGGCCCGATTCCAGGCATTGAGCACATCGACCAACCGTACTGGTTCGGTGAGGGCGGTGATCTCGATCCGGAAGAGTTCGGTGTGCGCGTCGCGCAGCAGCTGGAGGACAAAATCCGTGAAGTGGGCGAAGACAAGGTCGCCGCCTTCATCGCCGAGCCGATCCAGGGCGCTGGCGGTGTGATCATCCCGCCGGACAGCTACTGGCCGAAGATCCGCGAAATTCTCGACCGCTACGACATCCTGCTGGTTGCCGATGAAGTGATTTGCGGCTTCGGCCGCACCGGCGAATGGTTCGGCAGCGATCATTACGGCAACGCGCCGGACCTGATGCCCATCGCCAAGGGCCTGACCTCCGGTTACCTGCCCATGGGCGGCGTAGTCGTGCGCGACGAAGTGGTGCACACGCTCAACGAGGGCGGTGAGTTCTATCACGGCTTCACCTACTCGGGGCACCCGGTGGCCGCCGCAGTGGCGCTGGAAAACATCCGCATCATGCGTGAAGAGAAAATCGTCGAACGGGTCAAGGCGAAGACGGCACCTTATTTGCAGTCGCGCTGGCGTGAGCTGATCGAACACCCCTTGGTCGGCGAGGCGCGTGGCGTCGGCATGCTCGGCGCGCTGGAATTGGTGAAGAACAAGAAAACCCGTGAGCGTTTCGCCGATCCGGGCGTGGGCATGCTCTGCCGCGAGCACTGCTTCCGCAACGGTCTGGTGATGCGCGCGGTGGGCGACACCATGATCATTTCGCCGCCACTGGTGATAAACGAAGAGCAGATCGACGAGCTGATCGGCAAAGTTCGGCAGTGCCTGGACGCAACCGCCAAAGACGCGTTGGGCTGACCCATGGGCGCGCAGGCGACGGTCTTGTCTGAGCGCTGTGAACTAACGTTCGGGCTGTTGAAAAACAGCCCTCGACCTTGCCAGACTGCGCGCGTGCTCAGGCCTGACTTACCGAGGGGTGTGTCGATGCCGGCACAGCCATTAGCTGTCCAGGTGCAATGAGGGTGGCCTCAGCGTGACCTGTCCTTAGCCGATACATGACAACAACAGGAGCTGCACGGATGAAACCCTTTGCCAAGACCCTACTCGCGATGACGCTGGCTGGTGCCGTCGCTGGCGCTGCGCAGGCCCAAGAAAAGGTACTGCACGTTTTCAACTGGTCCGATTACATCGCCGAAGACACCTTGGAGAATTTCACCAAGGAAACCGGCATCAAGGTCGTTTACGACGTCTTCGACAGTAACGAGGTGCTGGAAGCCAAGCTGCTGGCGGGCAGTTCCGGCTATGACGTGGTGGTACCGTCGAACCCCTTCCTGGCCAAGCAGATCAAGGCCGGCGTGTTCCAGGAACTCGACAAATCCAAGCTGCCGAACTGGGAAAACCTCGACAAAGACCTGCTCAAGGCCCTGCAACCGAGCGACCCGGGCAACCTCTATTCGGTCCCGTATATGTGGGGCACCATCGGCATCGGCTACAACGCCGAGAAGGTCAAGGCCGTGCTTGGCGAAGACGCTCCGGTGGATTCCTGGGATCTGGTCTTCAAGCCCGAGAATATGGAAAAGCTGAAAGCCTGCGGCGTCTCGTTCCTCGATTCGCCGACCGAAATCCTCCCGGCGGCGCTGCACTATCTAGGCCACGCGCCGGACAGCAGCAAAGCTGATGAGTTGAAAAAGGCCGAGGAACTGTTCATGCAGATCCGCCCGAACGTGGCCTATTTCCATTCCTCCAAGTACATCTCCGATCTCGCCAACGGCAACGTCTGCGTCGCCATCGGCTATTCCGGTGACATCTACCAGGCCAAGGCGCGCGCCGAGGAAGCCGGCAACAAGGTCAAGGTCAGTTACAACATTCCCAAGGAAGGCGCCGGCACCTTCTTCGACATGTTGGCCATTCCGGCCGATGCGAAGAATGTCGATAGCGCGCATGTATTCCTCAACTACCTGATGAAGCCGGAGGTGATGGCGTCAATCACCGACTACGTCCAGTTCCCCAACGGCAACGCAGCGGCGACTCCATTGGTGGATGAGGCGATCCGTACCGATCCGGGCATCTATCCGAGCCAGGCGGTGCTGCAGAAGCTTTACACCTTCCCCGACTTGGACTCAAAGACCCAGCGGACCATGACCCGCAGCTGGACCAAGATCAAATCCGGCCGTTGATGGGTCGTTGATGTTGGGGCGCTCAGGCTGGCTCTCGCGAGCGGCCTGGGTGCTGTGCCGGTGCTTTATTTGGGAGGATGCCATGCATACAACCGCATATTTCTGCCCGGCACGCCTCATGCGTCGTTCTTATCCTGAGGCGGTCACGCACGCCAGTTGCGTTCTGTCAGTTGATTTTTAGAGGTTTTTCCAATAAACAGCCCGCCTTTCGCCCGCTGTGGCAGGCGCGGTCTGTAACAAGAGGACAATCCAATGCACTCGACACTGAAGTCGCTCATCATCGCCGCTGCCGTTGGCGGCGCCGCCTCTGCGCAGGCCGCCACCGTCCATATCTACAATTGGTCGGATTACATCGGTGAGACGACGCTGGAAGCGTTCGAGAAGGAGACCGGCATCAAGCCCGTCTACGATGTCTTCGATTCCAACGAAACCCTCGAGGGCAAACTGCTCGCCGGTCGCACCGGCTATGACGTGGTAGTGCCTTCCAACCATTTCCTCGGCAAACAGATTCGTGCCGGCGCGTTCCGCGAACTGGACAAGAGCAAACTGCCGAACTGGGAGAATCTCGACCCGGGCCTGCTCAAGCAATTGCAGAAGAACGATCCCGGCAACGTCTACGCGGCGCCTTATCTCTGGGGCACTAATGGCATTGGCTACAACGTCGAGAAGGTCACCGCCGCGCTGGGGATCGAGAAGGTGGATTCGTGGGCCGTGTTGTTCGAGCCGGAAAACGCCAAGAAGCTGGCCGGCTGTGGCATCGCCTTCCTCGATTCGGCCGACGAGATGATTCCGGCGATGCTCAACTATCTCGGTCTGGACCCCAACAGCGAAAATCCGGATGACTACGCCAAGGCCGAAGCCAAGCTGCTGGAAGTGCGGCCTTACGTGCGCTATTTCCACTCTTCCAAGTACATTTCCGACTTGGCCAATGGCAATATCTGCATCGCCGCCGGCTTCTCCGGCGACGTCTTCCAGGCCGCGGCCCGCGCCGACGAGGCGGGCAAGGGCGTCGACATCGCCTATTCGATTCCCAAAGAGGGCGGCAATCTCTGGTTCGACATGCTGGCCATTCCCGCCGATGCGCAAAACGTCGACGAAGCCCACGCATTCATCAACTACCTGTTGAAACCGGAGGTCATCGCGCAGGTCAGCGATTATGTGGGATATGCCAACCCTAACGTGAACGCGGGCGAGTTGATGGATCAGGAAGTGCGCAACGATCCCTCCGTATATCCGTCTCAAGAAGTGCTGGACCGGCTGTATGTCTCCGCCGAATTGCCACAAAAGGTGCTGCGTCTGAAAACGCGTAGCTGGACCAAGGTAAAGTCCGGCCAGTAAGGGCCACGGGCGCGGCGGCTCACTAGCGCCGCGCTCACTCGAATCGATACCCCCCGGCGTTGTCCGGGCCCTTTTCTTTCAATCGGGAGTTCGCGCATGGCCGTTGCCTCCAGCGCCTACAAAAAGGCCCTCACCGGAGAGAGCCAGAACAAGCAGGTGCTGCTGAAGATCGACCGTGTCACCAAGAAGTTCGACGAAACGGTGGCGGTCGATGATGTCTCGCTGAGCATTCACCAGGGCGAAATCTTCGCTCTGCTCGGTGGTTCGGGCTCGGGAAAGTCGACCTTGCTGCGCATGCTGGCGGGCTTCGAGCGGCCCACCGAAGGGCGGATCTTCCTTGACGGTCAGGACATCACCGATATGCCGCCCTATGAGCGGCCCATCAACATGATGTTCCAATCCTATGCGTTGTTCCCGCACATGACGGTGGCGCAGAACATCGCCTTCGGCCTCAAGCAGGATGGCCTGGCCAAGGCCGAGGTCGAGGAGCGCGTCAACGAGATGCTCGCACTGGTGCAGATGACCCAGTACGCCAAGCGCAAGCCGCATCAACTGTCAGGCGGCCAGCGTCAACGGGTGGCGCTGGCCCGTTCGCTGGCCAAACGACCCAAACTGCTGCTGCTCGACGAGCCCATGGGCGCGCTGGACAAGAAGCTGCGCTCGCGGATGCAGCTGGAACTGGTGCAGATCATCGAGCGCGTCGGTGTGACCTGCGTGATGGTGACTCACGACCAGGAAGAGGCCATGACCATGGCCGAGCGCATCGCCATCATGCATCTGGGTTGGATCGCTCAGGTCGGCAGTCCGATGGATATCTACGAGACGCCGGCGAGCCGGCTGGTCTGCGAGTTCATCGGCAACGTCAACCTGTTCGACGGTGAGTTGATCGAAGACGTCGAAGACCATGCCGTCATTGCCTGCCCCGGGCTTGAAACCCCGATCTACGTGGGTCACGGAATCAGCACCCGCGCTCAGGACAAACAGATTACCTACGCGCTGCGCCCCGAAAAAATGCTGATCGGTACCGAGCTACCGGAATTGCAGCGGCCCGGCTACAACTGGGCGAAAGGGATCGTGCATGACATCGCTTATCTCGGCGGGCACTCGGTGTACTACATCAAACTGCCGTCGGGGCATCTGGTTCAGGCGTTCCTCGCCAATTCCGAGCGCCACGTGAAATGGCCGACCTGGGAAGAGGATATTTACGTGTACTGGTGGGATGACAGCGGCGTGGTGCTGCAGGCATGAGCCGCTCACGCTTGAATACCGGGCGCCGACTGGTCATCGGCGTACCCTTCCTGTGGCTGTTCCTGTTCTTCCTGCTGCCGTTCGCCATTGTGCTGAAGATCAGCTTCTCCGAGGCGGACGTGGCGATCCCGCCCTACACGGAGGTCTTCGCCTATGCCGAGCAACAGTTGCAGGTAGTGATCAACCTCGGCAATTACATCTTCCTCAGCGAGGACGACCTGTACTGGGCGGCCTATGCGGGCTCGCTGAAGATCGCGTTCTTCAGCACGCTGCTGTGTCTGCTGATCGGCTACCCGATGGCCTATGCCATCGCCCGGGCGCGCAAGGATCTGCAAACCGTGCTGCTGCTGCTGATCATGATGCCGACCTGGACGGCAATCCTGATTCGCGTCTACGCCTGGATGGGCATTCTCAGTAGCAACGGCATCCTCAATGGCCTGCTGATGGGACTGGGGCTGATCGACGAACCCCTGCGCATTCTCAACACCGACGTCGCCGTCTACATCGGCGTGGTTTATTCCTACCTGCCGTTCATGATCCTGCCGCTCTACGCCAACCTGGTGAAGCACGACCTCAGCCTGCTCGAAGCCGCTTCGGATCTGGGCGCGCGCAGCCTCACGAGTTTCTGGAAGATCACCGTGCCGCTGTCGAAGAACGGCATCATTGCCGGCTGCATGCTGGTGTTCATCCCGGTGGTGGGCGAGTTCGTCATTCCCGAACTGCTCGGTGGCCCCGAGACGCTGATGATCGGCAAGGTGCTCTGGCAAGAATTCTTCAACAACCGCGACTGGCCGGTGGCTTCCGCTCTGGCGGTGGTGATGCTGGCGATCCTGCTGGTGCCGATCATTCTGTTCAACAGAAACCAAGCCAAGGAACTGGAGGGCAAGCTATGAAGCGCTGGAGCTTTTCCAACCTGATCCTGGTGCTTGGGCTGCTGTTCATCTACCTGCCGATGGTCATCCTGGTCATCTATTCGTTCAACGACTCGCGGCTGGTAACGGTGTGGGGCGGCTGGTCGGTGAAGTGGTACGTCGGGCTGCTGGATAACAGTCAGCTGATGGGTGCGGTGATGCGCTCGCTGGAGATTGCCCTGTACACCGCCATCGCCGCGGTGGCGCTGGGCACCATGGCGGCCTTCGTGCTCACGCGCATTCCGGTGTTCCGCGGTCGCACGCTGTTCGGCGGCCTGGTGACGGCGCCGCTGGTGATGCCCGAAGTGATCACCGGTTTGTCGCTACTGTTGCTATTCGTCGCCATGGCGCAGCTTGTGGGCTGGCCGGCGCAACGGGGCATCGTGACCATCTGGATTGCGCACACCACGTTCTGCTCTGCGTATGTCGCGGTGGTGGTGATGGCGCGTCTGCGCGAACTCGATCAATCCATCGAGGAAGCGGCGATGGACCTCGGCGCGCGGCCCTGGAAGGTGTTTTTCCTGATCACCATGCCGATGATCGCGCCGTCGCTGGCTGCTGGCGGCATGCTCTCGTTCGCCCTGTCGCTGGACGACCTGGTGCTCGCCAGCTTCGTCTCCGGACCCGGCTCGACCACGCTGCCGATGGAAATCTTCTCCGCCGTGCGCCTGGGCGTGAAGCCGGAAATCAACGCGGTAGCCAGTCTGATCCTGCTGGTGGTGTCGTTCGCGACCTTCATCGCCTGGTACGTCAGCCGTCGTACCGAGAAGCGCCGCGTACGCTCCATGCGTCAGGCCATGGATGAAACCAGTACGCAAAACTGGCGTCCGGCGGCCACCAACACGGTGGCGGCGCCGCCATCGGCGCATAGCTGATGCACAGGATATCCGGCGCGCTCGGGCAATAGCCTGGCGCGCCGGCCTGGTTCAGGTGGGGTGCGCTCAGGGCAACGCCAATGCTTGAATCGACCGACTGGCGCGAATCGCCGAATCGACTCGTAGCACGGTGTTTCTCGGCATCGAGGCGGGTTGCTCGACGGCGATGGGCACCGCCGAGTGCTCGGGCTGATTCGTGCCGCTTACCTCGAATTGTCGGCAAAGGTCGAGCAGATGCCCGGCCAGCCGCCCTAGGCGTTGACTGTCCGCCGACACCTCGGCCGCATCGCCAGTGGATTGCGCGGCAATGCCACGAATCTGCTCGACGAGCCGACTCAGTTCGTTTGCGCTGGCTAGCTGCTCGCGGGTTGAGACGCCGATGTACTGCACGGCTTCCATGGATCGATCAATCTCTCGCAACAGCTGGGCAATCTGCTCGGTGTGGCCGACACAGCGCTCGACGCCTTCCTTGCTTTGGGTCATGGCCCGAACCGCGTTGACCGAACGTTCCTGCAACTGGCCGGTCATGCTCTGGATTTCTTCCGTGGCATGCTGGGTGCGATGGGCAAGCTGGCGTACCTCATTGGCGACGACGGCGAAACCACGGCCATGGGCGCCGGCCCGGGCGGCTTCGATGGCAGCGTTGAGGGCCAGCAAATTGGTCTGCGCCGCGACGGCATGGATGACATCGAGCACCCGGCTGATTTGCTGTGTATCAGCCGCCAGAGCGTGTACGACGTCGCTGCAGAGGCCGATTTCATTGGCCAGCTCACCGATTCCGGCCTGTGCGGCGCCGACTGCGGTAATGCCGGCCGCGACGTCGCTGTCGGCCTTCCGCGCGCTTTGCGCCGCCCGTTCGGTCTCCTCGGACACCTGCGTCACCGCAGTGCTGAGCTGCCCGACGGCATGGCCTATCTGATCGGTACTGTTCCGCAAGGCTTCGGCGACCAGGTTCAGGCGGCGGGTGGTTTGCGCCAGATGGCCGCTGGTGTCGTGCAGCTCGGCGCCGGCATCGACGACGCGGCTGACCAGCCCGTCAAGTTCGCCGAGAAGCTGATTGAAACGCTGCGCCGAATCATCGGTCGCCTGGCTGCGGTAACCGAGGTCGATCGGGCGACCTTCGCGCAGCAGGTGTGCCGAGGTCTGCTGCAGGTGCTCGCCGATTGCCGCGTCACGAGCGCCATGACGGGCCAGCACCACCAGAATCATGCTTTCGACCACCACATAACCTGCGTGCACCAGAATCGCCGGCCAGCCGGCATCCGCGTGAACCAGGCGTATGGTTTCACCGCTCTGCTGTAACAGGAAAAAGCCGACGTGATGCAGGGCGATCACCGAGGCAGCCACCACAATCGGCAGCCAGTCGCGGTAATACACCAGAATCGCCAACAGTACGAAGATGCCGAAGTGCATTTCGACCATGCCGTGACTCTGCTGGATGTGCAGCGCGGAAAGCACCATGAATCCGGCGCCGATCAGGCAACGATAAGCGCGAGTGCCGCCGATCAGCGTTCGGAGCACGCTCATGGTGATGGCCGTGCCACCGGCGACGATCAGGGAAAGGGCGAGCGTATCCTTCCAGAAAGACAGGCCGATGGCATAGACCGCCATCGTCCAGAGTACGCCGAGCATGATGCGGTCGGCTTGCAGATGGAATTGTTGGCCATGGTAGCGTCCGTGTTGTTATGTCCAATGGCCATCAGTTTTATCCAGTTCACTGCAAATGTCTACGAATAGACGATATATCCTCACTCATTCGGCGGTTATGTCTTTTTCCAGTCACAGAAGCACGCCACCGCCAGGGAGTGCGTCGCGCGCACTTCTCGGCCAGCCAGCACGGCCTCGAGAATGGGCTCGACGAAGCTGTTGTCCGAGCTGCATACGGCGCCTTCACTGTAGGGGCCGATATAGGCGAGCCGGCCTTGGGTGTCCCAGATGGCCACCGCCGGGCTGGCAGGCAGCTGGTCGGCACCCGCGAGATTGTCGAGCGGTTTCAGCGCCGCCAGTTGCTGCGGCAGGCTTCCGGTGCTGCCAGGTTTTTGCACCGCATAGAACTCGGCTCCCGCGCCATCGAAGCGCTTCAGCAGCTCCTGCAGATGCTGCTGGTTACCGACGTTGCAGGGGCAGCCCGGATCCCAGAAATGCACGAAGCGCACCGGGCCGGGCCCCTGCAACTCGGCTGGCAGCTGCAGCGCGTCTCCGGAGAACAGCTCGGCGCGCTCGCCTTCGAAGGTGCGCAGATAGCGCGCTTCGAACCACCAGAAGGCTGCCAGCATGGCGCCACCCCAGAGCAGGGCGATGAGTGCTGCGATCAGATATTTGTGGCGTACGGACATGGCGGCGCTCTTCGGTGGGGGCGTCAGCTTGCCACGTCACGCAGCAGAGCTGAATATCGCCGTCAATTCGAGCCAGAAAACCCGTCATGCCTTCGCTAATCGATCCCGATGCACTGCGCGCTCAGCTGCGCCCTATCAGCCACGGTGCCGAGCTGACCGCCGATGCACATGCGTACCAGGCTTACTACGGCCTAGATCTGCCTCATCACCGCAACGTCCGGCGGCGCCTTGGCTGCTTTGCGGTACATGGTTACGAAGTAGCCGTGCAGGCCTGGAGCCCTGAGCAGCCGGTGGCGACGCTGCTGATCCTGCACGGCTATTACGACCACATGGGACTTTATCGGCACGTGGTGGATTGGGGGCTGCGAATGGGCTTCGCCGTACTGGCCTGCGACCTGCCGGGACATGGATTGTCCAGCGGGCCGCGCGCCAGCATCAACGAGTTCGACGAATACCAGGCGGTGCTGCAGGGCCTGCTGCACGAAGCCGCCGAGCTAGAGTTGCCACAGCCCTGGCATTTGCTGGGGCAGAGCACCGGCGCTGCGATCGTGCTGGATTATCTGCTCGGCGAGCCGGAGCATCGGGGCCGCGGCATTCTGTTGGCGCCGCTGGTGCGACCGCGCGCCTGGGGTTGGTCCCGCTTCAGTTACGAGGTGGTGCGCCGCTTCGTCAATCAGATCCCCCGACGTTACAGCGAAAACTCGGGCGATCCGGCCTTCCTCAAGTTCATCCAGTCGAGCGATCCGCTGCAGCCGAACATTCTGCCGACCGCCTGGGTCGGCGCGCTGTCACGCTGGATTCCGCGCATCGAGGGTGCGCCGCCGAGCCCCCATAGCCCGATCATCGTCCAGGGCGAGGCGGACATGACCGTCGACTGGCGGCACAACCTGCCGATTCTCGAAAGCAAATTTGCCGCGCCGGAGATTTTGCGTCTGCCTGACGCACGGCATCATCTGGTCAATGAACGCGAATTGCTGCGCCGCGAGTATTTCGATTTCCTCAGTGAACGGCTGAAGTAGCGTCCCGGGCTGCTTGCGCCTGGACCTTGGCACCACCGGTATCGGCCGCCAGACCGGCACGTAGCGCCTGGAGCGCGGCCTTGTAATAGGCCTGGCCCGCTTGCGACTGAGCGAATTCGACGAATTGCTCGAGCTCGGCGTCCTCGAGGTCGCGATAGATGTACAGCAAGGTATTGTCCAAATCGCTCTCGACCTGCTGCTGCAAGCGCTCGCGCTGGCTGTCCAGCAGTCCCTGCGCCTGTCCGCCGCCGAGCAGGCCGGGAATCATCTGGCTGAGGCTGTCGGCTGCGACCCCCGCCAACGCCAGGCTGACTTCGGCGCCCGCTTCGGCCGCCGGCAACGCCTGGGCCAGATGGCGGATCAGCAGCTGCCGATTGCTGCCGGCTTCCATGCGCGGCAGGCCATTCTCATAGCGGGTCAGCTGCTCGCGACGGCCCGCCAGAGTTTCCGCCGAAACCACCTTGCGGCCCAAGGGCGACTGGAAGAAATCAAGCGCTGGCTGCGGGTCGGACAGATTCTGCCGTAGCGCCTGCTTGGCGCGCTGATCGATGGCGTCGACGGCGAAGCGCTGGTTGCTGTTGGTCACCAGCGCTTGATAAACCGCTGGCGGCAGGCTGTTCTTGTAGCGTTGTTGAGCGGCTGTCAGCGCATCGGAAAAGTTGGCGCGCTGGTCGGTCCAGCCCGCCGCCTCGTAAAGTTCATCGTAGCTATCGGCCCAAACGTTCAGACTGAAGGCAAGCAATACACAAGCAATAAGGGCGCGCATGGAAGCTCCTTTGTGGCGGCGGTTTATTTTCGGTGTCGCAACCCGGGCTTGTCGAGCAGCGAAAGCGCTGCTGCTAGACTCATCCGCTGTTTTATTCCGGCCTGCCGAAGGCCGTAGAGAAACGCCATCAGCCCATTGGAGTCACGTCCTTGCCGTTCTCTACCATCATCGACGACCTCGCCACGCGCGGCTGGTCGTTGCAGAGTGCTTTCCTTTCCAGTGATGTGACCCGCCAGCTGGCCGATGAGTGCCGCAGACGCTATGCCGAAGGTGCGCTGGCGCCGGCCGGGGTTGGCCGCGGTGAGGAGCAGGCGGTGCGCGAAGGCATTCGCGGCGACCACATTCACTGGCTGGAAGAAGGGCAGGCGGCGGTCTGCGATGCCTACCTGACGCTGATGGACGAGTTGCGACAGGCGCTCAACCGCGAGCTGTTTCTCGGCCTGGAAGAGTTCGAGTGCCACTTCGCGCTCTATCCGCCCGGCGCCTTCTATCAGACGCATCTGGACCGCTTCCGCGATGACGACAGCCGTTGCGTCAGCGCCGTGCTCTATCTGAATCCGGATTGGCGAGCGGCCGATGGCGGTGAGCTGCGCATGTACCTGGCCGATGGTTCGAGCCTGGATATCCCACCACTGGCCGGCAATCTGGTGGTTTTTCTATCGGGGAGTTTCCCGCATGAAGTGCTGGTCACGCAGACCGACCGACTGTCGCTGACCGGCTGGTTCCGTCGTCGCCCGGCGGACGTGTTGGCGCTCTGAAGCGCGCACAAAAAAGCCCGGCACAAGGCCGGGCTGGATGCGTCTGGAGCGGTTACATCCCCAGCAGATTGGGCAGGCCGAGCGAGATGGACGGCACGTAGGTGATCAGAACTAGGAAAGCCAGCATCATCGCGAGCCATGGCATGACTGCACGGATTACCTGAGTCACCGGCATACCGGTCACGGCCGAGGCGACGAACAGGTTCAGCCCCACTGGCGGTGTTATCAGTCCGATTTCCATGTTCACCACCATGATGATGCCCAGATGGATCGGGTCGATGCCCAGCTGCACGGCGATCGGGAACAGGATCGGCGCCAGGATCAGGATGATCGCCGACGGCTCCATGAAGGCACCGGCAACCAGCAGCACGATGTTTACCACCAGCAGGAACATCCAGGGCTGCAGACCTGCCTCGAGCACCATGGCGGTGATCTGTTGCGGAATCTGCTCAGTGGTCAGCACGTGGGCGAACAGCATCGCGTTGGCGATGATGAACATCAGCATGATGGTGAGCTTGCCCGACTCCAGCAGCACTTTCGGGCAATCGCGAATGGTGATGTCCTTGTAGACGAATATCGCGATGAAGGCCGAATACACCGCCGCCACCGCCGCCGCTTCGGTCGGCGTGAACATGCCGCTGTAGATGCCGCCGAGGATGATCACCATCAGCAGCAGGCCCCAGAGTGCCTTGCGTGCCGAAGACAGCCACTCGCGGAAGGTCGCGCGCGGCATTGCCGGAAGGTTCTTCTTCACCGCGATGATGTAGATCGCCGCCATCAGTGCGACGCCAAGCAGAATGCCCGGGACCACACCAGCCATGAACAGCTTGCCTACCGAGGTTTCGGTCGCGGCGGCGTAGACCACCATGACGATCGACGGCGGGATCAGGATGCCCAGGGTACCGGCGTTACAGACGATACCGGCGCCGAAGGCCTGCGGATAGCCGGAGCGGACCATGCCGGCGATGGCGATGGAACCCACGGCCGCTACGGTCGCAGGCGACGAACCCGAGAGCGCGGCGAACAGCATGCATGCCATTACCGCACCGATGGCCAGACCACCGCGGATGTGACCGACAGTGGCGTTGGCGAAATCGATCAGGCGACGCGCCACGCCACCGGTGGTCATGAAGGCGCCGGCCAGCAGGAAGAACGGAATGGCCAGCAGCGTGTAGTGCTCGGAGGTCTCGAACAGCTTGATCGCCAGTGAGGTGACCGAGTCCGGGCTGAACAGCAGGATGGTCAGCGAGCCGGCCAGGCCGAGAGAAATGGCCACCGGCACACCGATGAACATCAGCGCGAACAGCGCCACGAAGAGGAACAGGATAGTCATTATTTCGGCTCCTCTTCACCGAGCTTAAGTGCCTCGGCGGCCTCATCGGCGAGTCCCAGCCCGGTTTGTTCGTTACGCAGGATGCGCACGAAGATTTCAACGAAACGGATGAACACCATGGCAAAACCAATGGGCACGATCATGCCGATATGCCACTGCTTGACGCCGATATGGCCGAGGTCTTCGGCGCCGATGTTGGCGACGAACAACGCCTGGATCCATTCGAAACTGGCCACCGTCATCAGGCCGGCGTAACCCAGGCAGAACAGACAGGCGAGGATGCTGATGTAACGCTGTACCGGGCGCGACGCGAGCTTGACCAGCGCATCGACACCGATATGGCCGGCGGTGCGTACGCCGTAGGCGAGGCCGGTAAAGATCAGCCAGGCGAACAGCGCCTTGGTCAACGCGGTGCTCCACGTCATCGCCTGGGCGAAGCCGATAACGAAATCGCCGATTGCGAAGAAGAAGTCTTCAGCCGCTGGAAAGCTGTCCGCGAGGCTGTAGAAAATGGTGTAGAGGTTGTTCAGGACCACATAAACAAAGGTCACCAGCGTCATGGCGGCCAACAGGAAGGCGATGAAAGCCTCCTCGAAGTGGTCCCAGACGCGCCGGAGGGCGTTCATGGATGACATCTCCCGATGGAATGCATTTTGTTTTGACGGGCGTACAGAACGTTCGCCATGAGCCGGTGTGGTGACCGGTTTATAGAGCAATGAAAAACGCTTGTTTTCGTCCAGACCTCAGGCTCGGGATCGCCTTGCCTCGATGACTGCCTGGTCGGGTTCTTTTTTCACTGATCTATCGGTGTTGTAGCTGTCGCAACGGAGAGGGCGAGTTGTGCCCGCCCTCTCTTCAGGCTTACTGAGCGTTGGACGCTTCGGCGGCCTTGATCAGGTCAGCACCGATTTCGTTCTCGAACTTCTTCCAGACCGGCTTCATGGCTTCGCGCCACTTAGCCCGCTCTTCCGGAGTCAGCACCAGAATCTCGGTAGTACCGGCAGCCAAAATGTCTTGCTTGGCTTTCTGGTTCAGCGCGTCGGCTTGCTTGTTCACCTCGACGGTCACCTCGGCCAGGATGCTTTCCAGCTCGCCGCGAACATCGTCGGGCAGGCCGTTCCAGAACTTGGTGTTGGTGATCAGCATGTAGTCGAGCAGACCGTGGTCGGACTCGGTGATGTGCTTCTGTACTTCATGCATCTTCTGCGAGTAGATGTTCGAGTAGGGGTTCTCGGCACCGTTGACCACGCCGGTCTGCAGACCCTGATAAACCTCGGCGAAGCTCATCTTGCGCGGGTTGGCGCGCAGGGCTTTGAATTGCTCGTCGAGTACGGCGGAAGCCTGAACGCGGAACTTCATACCACGGGCGTCTTTCGGCTCGCGCAGTTCTTTGTTGGCCGACAGCTGCTTCATGCCGTTGTGCCAGTAGCCCAGACCGGTGATGTTCTTGTCTTCCATGGAGCGCAGCAGGCCTTGGCCGGCTTCGCTCTGCTGGAAGCGGTCTACCGCCTGGATGTCGTCGAACAGGAACGGCAGGTCGAATACCTGAACGCCCTTGGAGTAATGCTCGAACTTGGCCAGCGACGGGGCGATCAGCTGCACGTCGCCCAGCAGCAGGGCTTCCATTTCCTTGCCATCACCGAACAGCGAGGAGTTCGGGTAGACCTGAACCTCGACCTTGCCGGGCAGACGCTCTTCTACCAGCTTCTTGAACAGGTTGGCGCCCTGGCCTTTCGGCGTGTTGTCGGCAACCACGTGGGAGAATTTGATCGTGATCGGGTCAGCGGCCTGGGCCAGACCCGCGATACCCAGTGACAGAGCGCAGGCAAGCGCCGTGGCAGTCAGCTTGAACATTGTTGTGTTTCCTCTTGTTGTGGATTGAGCCGCCGCGTTGGCGAGGCAACTCGGTGAAGTCAGCAAGACCAGTCTAGGCGTCATTGAAAAAATCGCTGCGCGCTAGGCTCGCTTGCCGGCTCATGGATTAGCGAGAGCAAGTGCTGTGCCAGAAGCACGCACTTGTCTCGCGGTGCGAGAGTTTACTGGTGTAGAGGCGAAATGCTGACGAATATTTATCAGGCCGACATGTCTATCTCGTAGCTTTTGACGATTCGGGACGGATTCGACGGCGTGGGTTATCTAGCCCAGGCAACTGTTGCAGCGGCGTGGCAACCCGGTCTTGGATATGTCCGTTGTGAACTGGCGCACAGCATGCTGGCGGAAATCCGCCAGCTATTCGCCGTCGTCCGGCGAGGTTCCGCCAGTATCACTGAAGACCAGCCCATGCTTGCGCAGCTTGTCGTGCAGCGTCTTGCGCGGCAGACCGAGGGCTTCGGCGACGCTGCGCAATGAGCCGTGCGGTCGCGCCAGCTCGGCGGCGATCAGCGCTCGTTCGAAGGCATCGACCTGCTCGTTGAGCGCATTTCCCGCCGCGTCCGCCGTGCCGTCGGCATGCCGGGCTCGATCATCGAGGCCCAGTTCCAACCCCAGGGCGAAGCGCTCCGCAGTGTTCTGCAGCTCGCGGACGTTGCCCGGCCATGGATGTCTGAGCAACTGCGCGCGCTGCTCCGGGCGCAGTTCGCGGATCGGTAGTCCGTGGCGGTTGGCGGCGGTCTCGGCAAAATGCTGGAACAGGAACAGCAGGTCCTCGCTACGCTCGCGCAACGGCGGGATGCGCAGCGGCGCGACGTTCAGCCGGTAATAGAGGTCGGCGCGAAAACGGCCCTGATCGGACGCCTGGCGCAGGTCTTCCTTGGTCGCGGCGATAACACGGATGTCGAGCGGAATCATCTGGTTGCCACCCAGTCGCTCGACGACCCGCTCCTGCAGCATGCGCAGCAGTTTGACCTGCACGTCCAGGCTCATGCTTTCGATCTCGTCGAGGAACAGGGTGCCGCCATTGGCGAACTCGAATTTGCCGATGCGGCGCTTCTGCGCGCCGGTGAAAGCCCCCGCCTCGTGACCGAACAGCTCGCTTTCGACAACCGACTCGGCCAGTGCGCCGGCGTTGATTGCGACGAAGGGACCACCGCGGCGACTAGATAAGTCGTGTAGCGCGCGTGCCACCACCTCCTTGCCAGCACCGGTTTCGCCAAGGATCAGTACATCGGCCTGGGTGCCGGCGAGCGCACCGATCTGTTCTCTCAGACGCTGCATGGCCGGCGATTGACCGAGCAGGCGCATCGAAAGCTGCTGCCGGTCGGCCAGCGCCAGACGCAGGCTGCGGTTGTCGAGTACCAGCTGACGCAGCGCCAGGGCGCGACGCACGCTGTCGAGCAGCGCCTCGCTGGGGAAGGGTTTCTCGAGAAAGTCGTAGGCACCGGCACGCATCGCCTGCACGGCTAGCTGAACGTCGCCATGGCCAGTGATCAGCAGAACCGGTAGCTCGCTGTCGAGCGCATGCAACTGCTGTTGCAGTTCGAGGCCATCGAGACCGGGCATGCGAATGTCGGTAACCACCACGCCGGGCCAGTTAACCGGCAACAGAGTCGACAGGCCGCGCGCATCGCCCAGGCTGAGGACCTTGAGCCCGGCGAGGTCGAGCGTTTGGCTCAGTGCCTTGCGCAGATGGGGATCGTCATCGACCAGGACTACCTGAAACTGCGGGTCGATCTGGCTGGTCATGCTAGTCCTCGCTGGGGAAGGCGATGCCGGGATCGGCGGATCGCAGATAGAGACTGAGCTGGGCGCCGCCTTCGGGATGGTTGGCCATCTTCAGCTCGCCATCCAGGGCGCGGGTTAGGGTATCGCAGATGGCCAGCCCCAGCCCCAGGCCCTGGGCGCTTGTCTTGGTGGTGAAAAAGGGTTCTCGGGCGCGTTCCAGCGCCGCGGCGGTAAACCCCGGGCCGTTGTCGCGCAGGGTCAGCAGCACGCCATCGTCCATGCGTTCGGCGCGCAGCCAGATGCGCCGCACCGGCGGTCGCTCGTTGAGCGCGTCGAGCGCGTTGGCCAGCAGATTGGACAGAATCTGCCGCAGCCGTGTTTCGCCCGCCTGAACCCAGAGGGTTGCGTCGGGCATGTCGCGGATCAGTTCGACCCCCATCGCCTGGCGACGTTTGGCCAGTAGTGCCAGGGCATCGTCCAGTGCCGGTTGCAGTGCAACCCGTTCCGGCGCATGGCGGTCGCGCCGGGCGAAGGCACGCAGGTGAGCGATGATCGAGGCCATCCGCGCGGTGAGCTCGCTGATCAGCCTGAGATTGTCGCGAGCCTCCTCGTTGCGCTGATGATCGAGCAGCACACCGGCGTTGTCGGCATAGCTGCGGATGGCGCCCAGCGGCTGGTTGAGCTCATGGCTGATGCTGGCCGACATGGTGCCCAGCGCCGACAGTTTGCCGGCCTGCAGTAGCTCGTCCTGAGCGCGGACCAGTTCCTGCTGGGCCTGCTCGCGTTCGAGCACTTCCTGCTTGAGCCGGCTGTTGAGCGCTTCCAGATCCCGCGTCCGCTCCTGCACGCGCTGTTCGAGCTGCTGCCGAGCCTTGGCATCCAGGGCGATGCGTTCCAGCAAGTGGCGCCGCCGCTGCATCCACAGGCCGAGCAGCAGCAGCAGTGCGGCGAGGGTCGCGCCACCGATGGCGACCACGGTGCGCACTGGGCGCTCGACCAGGTTGATGGGTGCCAGGATGCGGACTGTCCAGCCGGTTTCCTTCAGCTCGCGGCTCTGGATCAGCCAGCGCTCGATGTCCAGCGTCAGGTTTTGTGGCGTGATCGTGGGGTAGGGCTGGTCAAAGGCGATCTGCTCGCGCTCTTCGGCATCCAGGGCGCGGCTGGCGCGAAACCGCCAGTCAGGGCGAGAGGTAAGGATGACCACGCCGAAATTGTCGGTGACCAGCAATTGCTCGGGCGTATTGCCCCAGAGCGTTTCGGTGTGGTCCAGATCGACCTTGACCACCAGCACACCGAGAATCCCCTGGCTGTCGCGCACCGGCGCCCCGAAATAGTAGCCGCGCTTGCCGGAGGTGTTGCCCAGGCCGTAGAAGCGCCCGAGCTGGCCGTCCATGGCCTGTCGGAAATACGGACGGAAGGCGAAGTTGCGGCCGATGAAGCTGTCTTCGGCATTCCAATTCGAGGTCGCCAGGGTCTGGCCGTTGGTGTCCATCAGGTAGATGACATCAGCGCCGGTCTGCTGGCGCAGCCGGTTCAGCAGTCGATTGGCCCGGTCGATCAGGGATGGGCTCTGGCTGTCACGCAGCAGGCTGCGCAGGTCCGGCAGGTCGCCCAGAATGCGCGGCAGGACTTCGTAGCGACGTAAAGTGCCAAGCAGGTTGGCGACGTAGAGATCCAGCGTCTGGCGGTTCTGTTCGATCAGCTCGTTGCGGTAGTAGCGCTCGGTCAGCTGCTGCAATGGCCAGAGCAATGGCGCGAGCAGCAGCGCCAGCAACGCCAGGTTGCGCCAGCGTGGGCGGCGAGTAGAAAGGGATGCGGTCATGCGTGCGTGCCTGTTGTCCGGGCGACATTATGCACGTTCAGAACTTGCGCGTTAGGGCCGTGCCCGTTTGGGACATGCGCGTTCGGGACTCGAACAGCGCCGCAGGGCCGTCGCTTGGTTTCGATCCGGAATCAAGCGTTCTGCGCAGCGACGGCGTCTTGCCCGGTCTGCACGTTGCGCGGGCTGTTCAGGCACTGATGCAAGGCGTCTTCCCAGTCTGGCAATTCGATGTTCCAGTCGCGCTGCAAGCGTGAGCAGTTGAGGCGCGAATTGAGCGGGCGCTGAGCGGCGGTGGGGTAGTCGCTGGACAGGATGGGTTCGAGGCTGGCGCGCAGGCGACCCTGCTGGCTCAGGTGTTCGGCGATGCTGCAGGCGAAGCCGTACCAGGAAGTCTCGCCGTTGGCGGTCAGATGATAGAGCCCGCTGGGGCCGCCGCTGCCGTTGCGCCATTTGCGCACCAGCTCGGCGGTGACCGTGGCGAGGGTACCAGCCCAGGTCGGCGCACCGATTTCATCGTCGACGACCGACAGCGAATCGCGCTCCTGCAGCAGGCGCTGCATGGTCAGCAAGAAGTTGTGACCGTGCGATGAGTAGACCCAGCTGGTACGCAGAATCAGATGCTTGCCGCCGACCGCCTGAACCGCCTGCTCACCGGCCAGCTTGCTTTCGCCGTACACGCTCAAAGGGGCTGGCTGATCCTCCTCCCGATACGGCTCGGATTTGCGACCGTCGAAGACGTAATCGGTGGAGTAATGAATCAGCGGCACGCCAAGAGCGGTCGCTTCCTCGGCCAGTACGCCGGGGCCGACGGCGTTCACCGCGAAGGCCTGTTCGTGATCAGCCTGCGCCGAGTCGACGGCGGTATAGGCAGCCGCGTTGATGATCAGGTCGGGACGCAGCAGGCGAACCTGCCGGCGAATCTCCGCCGGTTTGGCCAGGTCCAGTACGTTGTGTCCCAGGGCGAGTACCTTTCCCTCACCGGCGAGCGCCAGTTGCAGCTCCCGAGACAGTTGCCCCCTGCTACCGGTGATGAGAATTTTCATGCGAACAGCTCCGCCTCGCTGAGTACCTTGCCGTCAATATCCTTCTGCGACAGCTGAGGCGGCTCGCTGAATGGCCAATCGATGCCGATCTGCGGATCGTTCCAGAGCAACGAGCGCTCATGGGCCGGCGCGTAGTAGTCGGTGGTCTTGTAGAGGAATTCGGCGCTCTCGCTGAGTACCACGAAGCCGTGCGCGAAACCTTCCGGAATCCACAGCTGACGCTGATTCTGTGCGCTCAGGTGGGTACCGACCCAGCGGCCGAAACTGGGCGAGCTGCGCCGCAGGTCCACCGCCACGTCGAACACTTCGCCAGCCACGACCCGCACCAGCTTCCCCTGGGGCTGCTGGATTTGATAGTGCAGGCCCCGCAGCACGCCGCGCTGGGACTTGGAATGGTTGTCCTGGACGAAGGTGCGCTTGAGTCCCGTCGCGGCTTCGAATGCGGCGGCGTTGAAGCTTTCGTAGAAGAACCCGCGTTCGTCACCGAAGACCTTGGGCTCGATGATCAGCACGTCGGGAATTTCGGTTTCGATGATCTTCATGCGGTTTCACCCGCCAGCTTGAACAGGTACTGGCCATAGCCGGTCTTGCCCAGTGCATCGGCGCGCTGCAGCAGCTGCTCGCGGTCGATCCACTTGTGCTGGTAGGCGATCTCTTCCAGGCAGGCGACCTTCAGGCCTTGGCGGTGCTCGATGGTCTGCACGTACTGCGAGGCTTCCAGCAGGCTGTCGTGGGTGCCGGTGTCGAGCCAGGCGAAGCCGCGACCGAAGCGCTCGACATTTAGGTCGCCGCGCTTGAGGTAGGCATTGTTGACGTCGGTGATTTCCAGCTCGCCGCGCGGCGAGGGCTTGATCGACTTGGCGATCTCGATCACGTCGTTGTCGTAGAAATACAGGCCGGTCACCGCGTAGCTCGACTTCGGTTTCGCCGGCTTCTCTTCGATGGACAGCGCCTTGCCGTTCTCGTCGAAATCGATCACGCCGAAACGCTCAGGGTCCTTGACCCAGTAGCCGAACACCGTAGCGCCTTTCTGCTGTGCCGAGGCGCGCTGCAGCTTCTCGGTGAAGTGCTGGCCGTGGAAGATGTTGTCGCCGAGGATCAGGCACACCGAGTCGTCGCCGATGAATTCTTCACCGATCAGGAAGGCCTGGGCCAGGCCGTCCGGCGAAGGCTGTTCGGCGTAGCTGAAATTGACGCCGAACTGGCTGCCGTCGCCCAGCAGGTTCTTGTACTGCGGCAGGTCCTGGGGGGTGGAGATCAGCAGGATGTCGCGGATCCCAGCCAGCATCAGCACCGAGATCGGGTAGTAGGCCATCGGTTTGTCGTAGATCGGCAGCAGCTGCTTGGATACGCCCAGGGTGATGGGGTGCAGACGGGTGCCGGAGCCTCCGGCGAGGATGATTCCTTTCATGCGTTCTCCAGCGCGCCAAGGCGCTCACGTTGATAGCTGCCGTCCTGAACGCGACGGCACCATTCCAGATTGTTCAGGTACCACTCCACCGTCTTGCGCAGACCGGTCTCAAAGGTTTCCCGCGGGACCCAGCCCAGCTCGCGCTCGATCTTGCTGGCGTCGATGGCGTAGCGCAGATCGTGGCCGGGACGGTCCTTGACGAAGGTGATCAGGTCCTCATAACGCGCCAAACCTTCCGGCTTCTGCGGCGCCAGTTCTTCGAGCAGGGCGCAGATGCCACGCACCACGTCGATGTTTTTCTGCTCGTTGTGGCCGCCAATGTTGTAGGTCTCGCCGACCTGGCCTTCGCTGACCACCTTGAACAGCGCGCGAGCGTGATCTTCCACGAACAGCCAGTCACGCACCTGGGCGCCATCGCCGTAGACCGGCAGCGGCTTGCCATCCAGCGCGTTGAGAATTACCAGCGGGATCAGCTTCTCTGGGAAGTGATACGGCCCGTAGTTGTTCGAGCAATTGGTGATCAGCACCGGCAAGCCGTAGGTGCGCTGCCAGGCGCGGACCAGGTGATCCGACGAGGCCTTGCTCGCCGAATAGGGCGAGCTGGGCGCGTAGGGCGTGGTTTCGGTGAACAGATCGTCGACGCCGTGCAGGTCGCCGTATACCTCATCGGTGGAAATGTGATGGAAGCGGAACGCCTGGCGACGGCCTTCGGGCAGCGTCTGCCAGTAGGCACGGGCGGCTTCCAGCAGTTGATAGGTACCGACGATGTTGGTCTGGATGAATTCGGCCGGGCCGTCGATGGAGCGATCGACGTGGGATTCGGCGGCCAGATGCATGATGGCGTCTGGCTGGAATTCCAGCAGCGCTTCGGCCACGCGCTCGCGATCGGCGATGTCGGCTTGCAGGAACTGATAACGGTCGCTGCTCTGCACTTCTGCCAGCGACTCCAGATTGCCGGCATAGGTCAGCTTGTCCAGGTTAAGGACGCTGTGCGGGGTGTCTTGGATGAGGTGACGGATCAGTGCAGAGCCGATGAATCCGGCTCCGCCGGTTACGAGAATGCGCATGATGATTGGCTTCCTTGGCGCGCTACAGAGCAACAGGCTCTTGGCATGTCGGCAGGATAGACCTGCTGAAAATACAAAAATTCCCAGCCGTGGTCTGGAGATGTGAGGCGGTGATGTAAGTCTGAGGCCGGCGTCTTCGGCAGGCAACGATGTCGGCACGTTACGCGGCGGAGCGACCAAGTTGGCGGCGGGGGATGCCTTTATCTGCGCAAGTGCGCGCCTGGCTCGTTCAACGCGCGTGGCGATGCAGAGGAAGGCCGGCGGCATGAATGGCAAAAGGCACGCCCGGCTCCGGGCGAGCCGTTCGCCGAGGCGGCCCGAAGACGGAGTCTGACGCCGTTTCGGGCCCGCTCATAAGAGGAACGTCTCAGAGAATGAAGCGACCGACCTTATCGTTCAGCTCGCTGGCATGCCCTTGCAGCAGGTGCGCCTGCCGCTCGCCTTCCACCGAGTTGGTCGCCAGCGTGTCGCCCAGCGACTTGATGGTCACCACGTTGCGGGTGATCTCCTCGGTGACGGCGGACTGCTCTTCGGCCGCGGCGGCGATCTGCATGGACATATCGGAAATCTGCTGCGCCGCCTGGGTGATTTCCTCCAGCGCGGCGGACGCCTGCTGAGCGTCGTTCACGCTGCGCTCGGCCAGTGCGCGGCTGCTGTCCATCTTGTCCACGGCGTTCTGGGTGATGCGCTGGAACGTGGCGATGGTCGCCTGGATTTCCTGCGTCGATGCATGCGTGCGCTGCGACAGTACCCGCACCTCGTCGGCCACCACGGCGAATCCACGGCCCTGCTCGCCGGCGCGCGCGGCTTCGATCGCGGCGTTCAGTGCCAGCAGGTTGGTCTGCTCGGCGATGCCTTGAATGCTGGCCAGCACGCCGGAGATCGACTGCGAGTGCTGGCTCAGCTCGGCAATCACACCGGTAGCCTGCGCGACCTCGTCGGCCAGGCCGGTGATTGAACGCTGGGTATTGCGCACCAGTTCCAGCCCCTGTTGGCTGTTGTGCGTCGATTGCTGCGCCGACTGCGCGGTGCGCTCGGCATTGCCGGCGATTTCCTGGGTGGCCGAGGCCATCTCGGTCACCGCCGTGGCGACCAGCGCCAGCTCCTGCTGCAGGCGCCCGAGCTCGGCGACCGACAGGCTGCTGCGCTGCAGCACGTCACCGGACTCGCCACCGATATCTTCGGCGTGGCGGCGAATGTGACCGACCAGCGTATGCAGGCTGCCGACGAACTGGTTGAAATGCCGAGCAAGGCTGCCCAACTCATCGTTGCTCGCTTCGGGGATGCGCTGGGTCAGATCGCCGTTGCCGTCGGCGATTACCCGCAGGCCCGCGGAGACCACGCCGAGCGGCCGCAGCAGCCAGGTGCACAGCAGGCCGATGGCGGTCAGCGAGATGATCAGAATCACGCCGAAGGCGGCGAGGCCCGTCCACAGCTGGCGATACAGCGGCGCCGCCAGTACGGCGTCGTCCAACACCATGACCAGCACCTGATCGGCATGGCCGATCGGCGCGGCGTAAAGGCGCTTGCCGTCACCATCGAGCAGGTGCCGCGTGCCACTGTGGGCAACCAGGCCGGCGAGCGTCGCCTGATCCAGCGCCGGATAAAGCGCCGTCACCTTTTTGTCCAGGTAAGCGCTATCCGGGTGGCCGAGCACGGTGCCCTGCTTGTCGATGAAGAACGCCAGGCCATCGCCCGGAAGTTCGATCTGTTTCAACTGATCGAGAATCTCGCCCATGCCGACGTCGGCACCCAGGACACCGAGCGCCTGCCCGTTGTGCTGCAGGGTACGCCCCAGCGAAAGCACGAACTGGCCGGTCGCCGCCGCCACGCTGGGTGTGGAAATGTAGACCTCGCTCGGTGTCAGCAGCGCTTGCTGATACCACTTCCAGCGGCGCGGATCGTTGTTGTCCGCCGGCAGGCTGACCTGATCGGCGTTGATCTGGCTGCCATCGGCGCGAGCGAAGAACACGTTCTCGAACCCGCCAGCGACCTTCGCCTGCACCAGCGCACCGTGCAGCGCCGACGTTTCGTCGACCGGTACGGACAGCAGCGCCGCTTCCTTGCTCTGCAGCCAGTAGCGCACGCTGGCGCTGAAGGTCTTGCTGGCGATGGCGACCTGCTCGGCGATGTGGCTCTCCAGACTTTTGCGGCTCTCGATGAAGTTCAGCGACAACTGGCTGGCGCCGGCGAGCAGCACTGCGGCGCAGGTGGAGAGCACGATTTTCTTTCGCAGTGACAGCGACATGGAACACCTTCAAAAGCTGATACGGCCCCGATTGAAAAGGGGCACTGACCGGCTGTTATCGTCGGGCCGCGCGCGAGCTGTAGCTGGTGCGATGAACGGTAGGGACGGGCGGGGCATACTCGGAGCACAACCCGCCTTGATAAGCAGGGGTAGCGGAGGCGCTCAGCCTTGCGGCAGTTGCCGTGCGTGGGAAAGGGTCCATTCGAGCACCTCGCGGCTCAGCGTGTCGCTGGCCTGGCCGAACGCCTCGACCACGCTTTCCACGCTGGGGTCGGCGCTGGGCTGGCGCACTTCGAAACGCCGGCTGGATAAGGTGTGCTGATCGTGCAGGTTCAACAGGCGCGCATCGAGGCGGATCACTATCTGCGGCTCACCGTCGACGTATTCGGTTTGAAAAGCGCGCAGATCGCTGTGCAGGCCGAGATCGGCGTAGAGGTTCACTTCTTCATTGCTCACCGAAGGCATGCGCCCGTCGCGCTGGAAGGCTTCGATCAGGCGATCGCGCAGCAGCATCGGCGCCGCATCGCTCCAGCGAGCACCCTGGTAGGCGCTGATCTGATTGCCTTGCGGCACCACGGCGATCCTCGAGCTGGAGAGGATGCGGCTGGCCTGCGGCGTATTGATGCGCAGCGCGTGCTGCAGCTCCGGCTCGCGGGGCTGCTGGGAGGTCGTCGCGGTCGGCAGCAGGAAGATTCGCAGGATTTCGGACTCAGGCAGGATCGAACACGCCGCGAGCGCCATGATCAGTCCGGACAGGGCGAGGCGGAACGAGGTTTGGCGAAGGCTCATGGGGTGAACTCCTGCAGTTTGTCGCGGCCGAGCAGGAAGCCACTCGGGTTGTCTTCCAGGCGCTGGGTTACCCGGCGCAACGCACCGAGGGTGCTGCGCAATTCGTTGATTGCCGGACCGAGGTCGTTGAAACCCTGCATGCCGTTGTTCAACGCACCCTGGTTTTCTTCGAGCAGCGTATCCAGGCGGGAGGTGGTGCGATCCAGCGCACTCATCGACTGCGCGGCACTGTCGAGCACGCTGCGGCCCTGATCGTCGAGCAGGCCGTTGGCATTGCGCGCCAGGCTCGACAGTTCATCCATGACGGTATTGGCCTGTTGGCTCAATTGATTGAACTGCTGCAGCGTCTGGGCCAGGTCGCCGCGCTGGTCGGACAGCACGCTGGTGGCCTGCTCCAGATGCTCCAGCGTGCGGCTGAGACGGTCGGTATTTTCTTCGGAAAAGATCTTGTTGGCGCTGAGCAGCAGGTTGTTGATGTTGCTCATCAGGTCTTCGCCGTTTTCTAGCAGCGCGCTGAGTGGGGATGGGTCGGCGATGATCAGCGGCGGTTCATCCCGGTTGCCTTCCAGGCGTGGGCTTTCCGGCTTGCCGCCGTGCAGCTGGATGACCATGCTGCCGGTGATGTTGGCCAGCGCCAGGCGGGCTTGAGTGTCGGTCTTGATCGGCGTGCCGCCATAGACGCGAATGCGCGCGCGGACCTTGCGCGGGTCTTCCGGATCGAGCCACAGGTCGGTGACATCGCCGACCTTGATGCCGCTGTATTCCACCGAGCTGCCGCTGGACAGACCGCTGACCGCCTGGCTGAAGCCAACGTCGTAATAGCTGTACTCGCGGTCGATGCTGGACTTGCCCAGCCACAACGCGAAGAGCAGCGCGCAGCCGACCGCGAGCACGGTGAACAGTCCAATCAGGACGTGGTGGGCACGGGTTTCCATTCAAGTAATCTCCAGTTTTTGCGCGGCATCCTGCGCGGCGCGGCCACGCGGGCCGTGAAAATAATCGCGAATCCAAGCGTCGTCCGTGGCAGCGACGGCCTCCAGGGTATCGACCGCCAGCACCCGTTTCTGCGCCAGCACCGCAACGCGGTCGCAGATGGTGTAGAGCGTGTCTAGGTCGTGGGTGACCAGAAATACGCTGAAACCCAGGGCATCGCGCAGGGTCAGGATCAGCTGATCGAAGGCCGCTGCGCCGATGGGATCGAGGCCTGCGGTGGGCTCGTCGAGGAACAGTACTTCCGGATCCAGCGCCAGGGCGCGAGCCAGGGCGGCGCGCTTGACCATGCCGCCGGACAGCTCGTCGGGGTACTTGCAGGCGGCGTCGGGCGGCAGCCCGGCCAGCGCCAGTTTCTGCCGGGCCAGATGCTCGGCATCGGCGCGCTTGAGCCCGGCGTGTTCGATTAATGGCAGGGCAACGTTCTCCTGCAGATTCAGCGAGGTGAATAGGGCGCCGCGCTGAAACAGCACGCCGAAGCGTCGTTCGATCTCTGAACGGCGCTCCGTCGACAGCTTAAGCAGGTTCTCGCCAAACACCTTGACGCTGCCGGCGTTGGGCTGACGCAGGCCGACGATGCTGCGCAGCAGGACCGATTTGCCGGTGCCGGAGCCACCGACCACGCCGAGAATTTCGCCGCGACGGATATCCAGGTCGAGATTGACGTGCACCGCCTGGCTGCCAAAGCGATTGACCAGGCCCCTGACCTGGATGACGGGTTGTTCCGTTCTCACCAGCCCATCTCCATGAAGAACAGCGCGGCGATGGCATCGAGCAGGATCACCATGAAGATCGACTGCACCACGCTGGAGGTGGTGTGTTCGCCCACCGACTGCGCGCTACCGCTGGCCTTGAAGCCTTCCAGACAGCCGATCACGGCGATCAGAAAGGCAAATACCGGCGCCTTGCCCAGGCCGACCAGAAAGTGGTTGATGGAGATGTCGCGCTGCAGGATGGTGAAGAACATCGCCGGCGAAATATCCAGCGCCAGCGAACAGACCACCAGCCCGCCGACGATGCCGCTGAGCATGCCGATGAAGGTCAGGATCGGCAGGGTAATCAGCATCGCCAGCACCCGTGGCAGCACCAGCAGCTCGATGGGGCTCAGGCCGATGGCGCGGATGGCGTCGATTTCCTCGTTGGCCTTCATCGCGCCGATCTGCGCGGCGAAGGCGCTGGCGGTGCGCCCGGCCAGCAGGATCGCGGCCAGCAACACGCCGAATTCACGCAGGAAGGAAAAGGCCACCAGGTTGACCGTGTAGATCGTCGCGCCGAAATCGGCCAGCACTGTGGCGCCGAGAAAGGCCACCACCGCGCCGACCAGAAAGGTCAGCAGGGCGACGATGGGAATGGCGTCCAGACCGGTCTGCTCGATGTGCGCGACCAGCGCGGTGATGCGCCAGCGGCGCGGGTTGAAGATGACGGTGAACAGCGTTTGCAGCGTCAGGCCGATGAAACCGAGCAAGGTGCGTTGCTGGTTCCAGACGCCGGCTACGCTGCGCCCGATATGCGCCAGCACGTCGGCCAGCCCGTTAGTTTCTGGTTCCTGTTTGGCTTGCGGTTGATCCAGCGCGGCGGCGACGGTCTGCAACAACGCCTGGCGTTCCGGTGGCAGTTGCGGCGCCCATTCCGGCAGGCTGGCGATGCGCGCCGAGCCGAGCAGCTCAACCAACAGCCCGGCGCCAGCGGTATCCAGATCGCCCATGGCATCGAGCTCGACGCGATCAACGTCAGTGACCTGATGGCGTGCCTGTTCGATCTCACGCCGCAGCGCCGCGTAATGCCGCAACGTCCAATCGCCTCCGATCGTCAGCGTGTCGCTGTTCGGGTGACGCTGCAATCTGCCGGGCGTAGACGTCGGTTGAGTCAACATTGTTTTCCATAGGCGATGGCGCCAGAGGCAAGTGCCCGGGCGCCGCGGCTTTTGACGATCCTATTCAGTGGGACCCTGCGATCGCGGTTCGGTTTAATGAAAGGCAATGGCCCAAAAGCAATGCCGGCTGACCCGCGCATGCTCACGACCGCCGAGCAATTAGTTGCAACTGGACGCGAACTATCGACCTTATTCAGCCTCCATAGCGTGCGAGCCGGGCAGCAGGCTCGGTACGTACCGCGTCACGCGGCTGCTATCTTACGCGCCGGCCAACATGGCCTCCATTTCCTCCCGTTCGGGTCCTGCTCACCCTTCACCCCGACCACTGCGAGAGTTTCCGTTTGCCTATGAATTGCTTGCGTGCGTTGCCCTTCATCGTGGTCCTGGGGGTCATCCTGTTCAGCGGGCTGCGGCCTGAACCCGTGCCGCAGGTGTTCGACCAACAGGACAAGCTGCACCACATGCTGGGCTTTGCGGCATTGACCTTCACGCTGCGCCTGGCCTTCCCGCAATGGCGGGTGGTCTGGACCGTTCTGGCCAGCCTTGGCGCGGCCTTGCTGATCGAGGTCGGTCAGAGCTTTCTGCCCAATCGCCAGGCATCGTCGGGCGACATGCTGGCCAATGCGGCGGGCGTGCTGCTGGGCTGGGGTTGTTCGCATCTGGCGTATCTCTGGTATCTGCGGCGTATCGGCGTCACCACCGATCCCGAAGCGTCCGAGGCGGCGGAGCGTATCGAGACTGCCACGCGGCCCTGAATCAACTTTTCCGTATGGTCGTAGGTCACACGCAATAGACTTTCGACGAGCCGGACCATGTGGCCTCTGCCGACCAACGACAACCCGCCTATGCGGCCCTGGCGACGCGGCTTCGCTCTGTTGCCCGTGGCGCTGTTGGTCGCCTGTGACGGTCAGCAGTCGACGCTGAACCCCGCCGGCACCGGTGCCGAACGCATCGCCGAACTCTTCTGGTGGATGTGCGGCGGCGGCCTGCTGATCTGGGCGCTGGTCATGGGCATCGCCTACTACGTCACCCGCGCGCACCCCGAAGCGCATGGCATTCGCAGCGCGCGCTGGCTGATCCTGGGCGGCGGAATCGTCTTTCCTGTCGTGGTGCTCACCGCGCTGCTGATCTACGGGCTGATGCTGATTCAGCCGCTACGCTCGACGGCCGATATCGACCTGCAGGTCGATGTCTCGGGCGAGCAGTGGTGGTGGCGGGTGCGCTACGAAACCGAGGCCGGCGACAAGGTGGAGCTGGCCAACGAGATTCGTCTGCCGGTCGGCCAGCGGGTGGCCTTCAGCCTGACCAGCCCGGACGTGATTCACTCGTTCTGGATTCCTTCGCTGGGCGGCAAGGTCGACATGATTCCCGGCCGCACCACTCAACTGGTGCTGGAACCGACGCGTACCGGCACCTTTCGTGGCGCCTGCGCCGAGTATTGCGGCACCGCGCATGCGCTGATGAATTTTCCCGTTGTGGTGATGGAGCCGGCGGCGTTCGACGATTGGCTCGCGGGGCAGGCTGAGCCGGCGCGAGCGCCAGACTCGGAATTGCAGCAAGCAGGCCAGCAGGCTTTTCTCGCCAACGGCTGCGGCGCCTGTCACAGCGTACGTGGCACGGAGGCCGACGGCACGCTCGGCCCCGATCTGACCCACGTCGGCAGCCGCCTGAGCCTGGGCGCGGGAACCTTGCCGGCGGATGTCGACGCCTTCCAGCGCTGGATCGGCCATACCGGCGAGATCAAGCCGGACGTGAGAATGCCCGCCTTCGGCATGTTGCCCGAAGAGCAGCTGAACGCCATGGCGCACTACCTGAGCGGACTGAAATGAGCGAGCCGATGGACGTGCACGACGAAACGCGCGCCAAGGCGCAGGCCGAACGCCTGGCCGCCGCCTGGAAGACGCCCACCGGCTGGCGCTACTGGTCAGCGGTAAACAACACCGAGGTCGGACTTTGGTACACCGGCGTGTCCTTTCTGTTCTTCCTCTTTGCCGGCGTACTGGCGCTGCTGATTCGCGCCCAGCTGGCGGTGCCGGATAACGATCTGCTGTCCGCCGAAACCTACAACCAGGTCTTCACGCTGCACGGCTCGGTGATGATGTTCCTGTTCGGCGTGCCGATCTTCGAGGCGTTTTCGATCCTCATCCTGCCGCAGATGCTCGGCGCGCGAGACCTGCCGTTTCCGCGACTGTCGGCCTACGGCTTCTGGTGCTTCATCATTGGCGGCGTGTTCGTCTGCGGCTCGATCTTCTTCGGCGTCGCGCCCCAGGGTGGATGGTTCATGTATCCGCCGCTGACCACCAGCTATCAGGAAGGACTCGGCGCGGATATCTGGCTGCTCGGGCTGTCGTTCATCGAAGTAGCGTCGATCGCGGCGGCGGTGGAGCTGATCGTCGGCGTGCTGAAGACGCGCCCGCCGGGCATGCGCATCAACCTGATTCCGCTGTACTGCTGGTACATCCTGGTGGTGGCGGGAATGATCCTGTTCGCCTTCCCGCCGCTGATCGCCGGCGACCTGCTATTCGAACTGGAGCGCGCCTTCGACTGGCCGTTCTTCGATCACACCCGCGGCGGTGATCCACTGCTGTGGCAGCACCTGTTCTGGATCTTCGGCCATCCAGAGGTGTACATCATCTTCCTGCCCGCCGTGGCGCTGGTGGCGACCATCGTGCCCACCGCCTCGCAACGGCCCATCGTCGGCTACAGCTTCATCGTGCTGGCGGCGGTGGGTACCGGCTTCATCAGCTTCGGGCTGTGGGTGCACCACATGTTCACCACCGGCATGCCGGGCATTTCGCTGGCGTTTTTCTCGGCGGCATCCGAGGCGGTGGCGATCCCCACCGGTGTGCAAATCTTCTGCTTTCTCGCCACGGCGCTGGCGGGACGGTTCGTCAAATCGGTGCCGATGCTGTTCGTCGCCGGTGCGTTGGCGATCTTCGTCCTCGGCGGCCTGACTGGAGTAATGGTGGCGCTGGCGCCGTTCGACTTCCAGGCGCACGACACCTACTTCATCGTCGCGCACCTGCACTATGTGCTGATTGGCGGCATGCTGTTTCCGGTGATCGCCGGGCTGTACTACTTCTTCCCGCTGGCGATGAGCAAGACGCTGTCGGACAAACTCGGGCGGATCGCCTTCTGGCTGATGTTCATCGGCTTCAACATTGGCTTCCTGCCGATGCACTTCACCGGCCTGCTAGGCATGCCGCGCCGCGTCTACACCTACGCGCCGGACATGGGTTTCGACGTGCTCAACATGGTCTCCACGGTTGGCGCCTTCATTCTGGCCGCCGGTGTTGCGGTGCTGGTCTGGGACGTGCTGCGACCCAAGGGCAAGCAGCCTTACAGCCCGCGCAACCCGTGGAATGCCGGCACCCTCGAATGGCTCGCGGAAATGCCCGGCAAGTCCTGGGGCGTGCGCTCGATTCCGATCATCAAGGGCCGCTATCCGCTGTGGGACCAGCCCAACCTGATGCGCGACGTCGACGCCGGGCGCTTCTATCTGGCGGACGCCGAGGAAGGCAAGCGCGAGACGCTGATCAGCAGCATCATCGATGCCGAGCCGATCCAGTGCCTGCGGGTGCCGGGGCCGACTTTCCTGGCCTTTTGGGCGGCGGTGTTCACCGGCGGGCTGTTCATCTTCGCGACCTACAGCTGGTATGTCGCGGCGTTGACCAGCGGTTTCCTGGCTTTGGTGACCATCCTCGTCTGGTTGTGGACCGGCACTGCGGTGATTCCGGAAAAACCGCGCAAGGACATCGGCCTGGACGTGTCGGTGCCGCTCTACGCCTCGGGCGCCAAGTCGGTGGGCTGGTGGGCCATGTTCATCACCATGATCGGCGACATGAGCGCCTTCGCCAGCCTGGTATTCGGCTACTTTTTCTTCTGGACGGTGCACGAGGATTTCCCTCCGGCGGATGCGGCCGGCCCCGGCATGCTCTGGCCGGCGATCGCGCTGGCGCTGGTGCTGGCCTCCTGGGGCCTGACCCTGATGGCGCGCCATTGCAACGGGCGCGATCAGGCAGCGGAATTTTATCTGGCGCTGGGGCTGGCGGCCCTGCTGACCATTGCCGGCGCCGGCGCGCTCTTCGCCGGGCCGCATTTCAGCGGGCTCGATCCGACCAGCAACGTCTACCCGGCGACCGTCTGGGTGCTGGTGCTCTGGTGTCTGCTGCACTTGGGCGTCGGCCTGATCATGCAGCTCTACGGTCTGGCACGGCGCGCCGCCGGGCGGATGACTGCCGAGCACGACATCGATATCCATAATGTCGCGTTGTACTGGCATTTCATGGCCATCACCGTTGGCGTGACCGTTGCGGTCATCGCCGGCTTCCCGGAGGTCGCATGAACGAGCGCGCCGAAACCCACCCGGAACTCCAGTCCGAAGTGCCGCCTGACGAGCACAACACGCTCTGGCTGTTGACCTTCGGGCCGACCATCTGGGCCGTGCATTTTCTGCTGTGCTATGTCGCCGCCGCGGTCTGGTGCGCCAAGGTTGCGGGGCGCACCGGGCCGCTGGGCGATCTGCGCCTGATCATCGGCGGGCTGACACTTTTGGCCCTCATCGGCATCGGCCTGACCGGCTGGCGCGGTTGGCGCATGCATACCTTCGGTCACGCCACGGCGCCCCATGATTTCGATACGCCCGCCGACCGCCATCGCTTTCTTGGCTTTTCGACGCTGCTGCTCAGTGGCCTGAGTTTCGTGGCCACGATTTTCGTCGCGCTGTGCGTGGTTTTCGTCAGGAGCTGCGAATGATCTGGCGCCCCTTGGCCTCGATGCTCGGCCTGGCCACGCTGGCGGCGGTCTGGCTCGGGCCGTTGCCGGCGATGGCGGATCGGATGTTCGTCGGGCACATGCTCATGCACGTGATGGTGGTGGCCGTCGCGGCACCGTTGCTGGCGATCGGACTCGCCGGGGGGCGGCTGGATATTTCCAGCCGCATGCCCGCGCTGTTCTCGCCGATCCTGGCTTCGGTAATCGAACTGTTCGTGGTCTGGGCCTGGCACATGCCGGCGCTGCACCACGCGGCCCGCACTTCGCAGGCCGCGCAGGTGCTGGAGCAGGGCAGCTATCTGTTCGTCGGATTGCTGGTGTGGCTGGCGGCATTTGGTGGCGTCCGGCATCGCCGCGCGCTGGCCGGCATCGCCGGGTTGCTGCTGACCTCGATGCACATGACGCTGCTCGGCGTGCTGCTGACGATGTCCAACCGACCGCTGTTCGAACACAGCGGCCTGTCGAGCCTGACGCCGCTCGAAGACCAGCAGATCGGCGGCGTGATCATGCTGGTATTCGGCGGCACGTCCTACCTGATCGGTGGGTTGTGTCTGCTCTTCGGCCTGCTACAGGACAAGCGCGATGCCGTTTCGCTCAGTTAGGCGAATCCTGCGGCTAGGTTCGTCGCGCCTGCGGCGCTGGCTGTGCTGGCTGTGCTGGCTGACGGGCGGGTCCTGGAAGCGCACGTTGGCGGCGGTGGCATTGATGGCGGCGCTCGCCGGCATGGGCGGTTTCGTGTTCGTCTCGCTGGGGCTGGTGTCGATCAGCGCCAGTTCCGGGCACTGGAAGGCCAGCGGCTGGTTGTTGCACTACGCCATGCGCCGCGCGGTGAGCACTCAGTCGATGGGCATCGAGGTGCCGCCGCTGGACGATCCGGCGCTGGTGCTCAAGGGCGCCGGGCATTACGAAACCGGTTGCGCTATTTGCCATGGCGCACCGGGGCGCGAGCGGTCGCCGATCGTGCGCGGGATGACGCCCGAACCGCCAACGCTGGCGCCGCGGATCAGGCAATGGGAGCCGCAGGAGCTGTTCTGGATCGTCAAGCACGGCATCAAATACACTGCCATGCCGGCCTGGCCGGCCGCCAACCGGGATGATGAAGTCTGGGCCATGGTGGCTTTTCTCCAGGCATTGCCAGAGATGTCCGAGCAGCGTTATCGCGAGCTCGCGCTGAATGTTCGCGCCGAGAATCGGGAATCCGCCAGCGCAGGACGCCTCGGATCACCGAAGGGTGCGCTGGAAACGGTGCTGGCTGATTGCAGCCGTTGCCACGGCGCGGATGGCGGCGGGCGCGGCGACGGTGCCGTCCCGCGACTGGCCGGGCAAAGCGAGGCCTATCTGCTCGGCACGTTGCAAGCCTACGCCAGTGGTAAGCGCCACAGCGGCATCATGCAACCGGTCGCTGCCGGACTCGAACCTCAGCTATTGAAGGCGGCTGCCAAGCATTATGCCGAGCTGTCAGTAACGGCCATCGCAGACGACTCCACCGTGGCGCCTGAAGTGCTTGCGCATGGCAAACGGCTGGCCGAACTCGGCATACCGGAGCGCGGCGTACCGTCATGCGTTCATTGCCATGGACCGAAACGTGCGCCGCGCAATCCGATGTATCCAGACATCGCCGGGCAGTACGCCCGCTATCTGAAGCAGCAGCTGGACCTGTTCACCGCCGGTAGCCGCGGCGGCAGCGAATACGTGCACATCATGCATAGCGCCGCGCAGCGCCTCACGCCTGAGCAGATACAGGCACTGGCGGATTACTATGCGTCGCTGCCGCCGGCGGAGATGGCGACATTGACTGCCGAGCCGGCCGCCACACTACAACCGCAGAGGTAATCGATGTTCGATAAGGTCGTGGAAATCGTTTCGGCGTTCGGCTACCTGGGCGTGTTCGCGCTCATGCTGCTGGAGAATATCTTTCCGCCGATTCCATCCGAACTGATCATGCCGCTGGCTGGTTTCGTGGCGGCGCGCGGTGAGCTGAATTTCGCCGGTGTGATCGTTGCGGGAACTGCCGGCTCGGTCGCGGGCGCGCTGCCCTGGTATTACGCCGGCGCCAAGCTCGGCCAGGAACGCATGAAGCGCCTCGCCAAGCGCTGGGGACATTGGCTGACGCTGTCGCCTGAGGACGTCGATGCGGCGAGCCGCTGGTTCGACCGACATGGCAAAAGTGCGGTGTTCGTCGGCCGTCTGGTGCCGGCGGTGCGCACCCTCATTTCGGTGCCGGCGGGTATCGTCGGCATGCCGATGGCGCTGTTTCTGCTCTATTCGACGCTGGGTTCGCTGGTCTGGACCGCGCTGCTGGCGCTGGCCGGCTTCCTGCTCGAATCGCAGTACGAGAAGGTCGCCGATTACATCGACCCGATCTCCACCGGCGTGGTGGTGGTGTTCGTCCTGTTTTACCTGTACCGGCTGATCCGCCAGCGCTCTGCCCGGCGTGATTGAGCAGGGCGGGCTGAAGCGGAGCGCCGCCCGGCCCACCACAAGCCCTGCAGACTGCCGGTAGGGTGGGCTTCAGCCCACCGTTTGCTCGTGCAAACAGGTTCTAATGCCGCCAAGGCTTGTTGCGGCTGGCTTCGTTACTGGTGGGCTAAAGCCCACCCTACAAGGGTGAAGCGGAGCGCCGCCCCAACCTACGCGCCCATGTAGGGTGGGCTTCAGCCCACCGTTCGCTCGTGCAAACAGGTTCTAACACCGCCAAGGCTTGTTGCGGCTTCCGCCTCAGCCCACCACATATTCAGCTGCAGTTCGACGCTTCGTCAGGCCTGCCGCGCTCAGGCGGCGCCAGCGGTTTCGCGGTCGGCCCGGCGGCTGCGCTGGCACTGGTCGATGACCGCGAAGACCTCCTGCCACATCCGCTCGGACTGTTGCTTGAGCTGATCGGTGCGGGCCTGAATCAGCGCTCTTATCCGCTCGGCGTCGTCGGTCACCAGATCGATCTTGCGTTCGATTTCCGCCTCGTCGGTCGTTACTTCGACCAGGCCCTCGGGGAAGCCGTAATCCTCGAACAGCATCTGATACTTGTGGCTCCAGCCCGTCGCCAGCGCCGGCACGCCTTGGGACAGGGCGCTGACCAGGCCATGAAAGCGGCTGCCGAGGGTGCCGCTACAGGCTCCGAGGATGCCTTTGATTTCCAGCGCACCACTTTCCTGAACGATCGGGATGCCGCCCACTGCCGTGGACAGTTGTTCGGCCAGCCGCTGGTCATCCTTGCCTTCGTGGACCAGCACGAAGGGCTTGGCATTCTTCTTCAGCAGATAGCGGGTGCAGGAGATCAGAAAAGGCAGGTACGCCTCGCGCGTCTTCTGGTCGGTCTTGTCGAGCATCCGGCAGTTGGGAACGATGCAGAAGCGGTTCTGTTCGACATCGAAGCCCGGTGGAAGCACGCCGGTGACCAGGTTGGTGAAATCCGGCGACTGCTTGATCTTGGCCTGCTCGCCGACCAGCCGGGTCAGGTGCTCGTAGGAGACGCGCTCGCGCGGGAAGATCAGGTCGACGTTGTCCACCACGGATTTCATCGCCGCCTGGTTCTTCTCCGATTCGAACGGCCCCAGCGCTTGGGGCAGTAGGATTACGCGGGTGCCTTTCTTCTTCCAGCGCTTGGTCGATTGCGCCAGTTCCGCACAGGGACTCTCGCCCCATTGATCGCTGTAGGCAAAGCCGGCGGCATCGATGACCACATCGACTTCCTTGTCCAGCACCACGCCGTACATCTCGCGCAGCGGGCGCGGCGCGAAGTTGGCCAGCGTGCCCCACTGGATGCCGTAGCGCCACAGCCACGCCTTGGGATAGAAGCCCAGCTGGACCAGCTTGCGGAAGGGCTGCTCGGCCTTCTTCGGCGTTGGCGCCATGACGTAGGTAGCGTCGGGATAGCGGGCTTTCAGCTTCTGCAGCGTCGCGTGCAGCATCAGCTCTGCGCCTTTATTGACGAAGCCTGCCTTTCGGATCTCGATAATCATCGCTTGCCTCAGTTGTATACGATCAGGTCTTGCTCGGTCTTCTTGTCCGAATAGGGGATCCCTCCAGTTGGATCGGCATAGCCCACCGCCAGCAACATCACCGTGCGCTCGTGGTAGGCCAGGCCCAGTTTTTTCGCCAGTCGGCGCTCTTTTTCTTCAACGTCCGGCCAGTTGATCGAACAGCTGGACAGGCCCAGGCTTTCCAGCGCGAGCATCAGCTGCATCGCTGCCAGCGAGCCGTCGATATAAATGACATGGCGGTCCCGCGCTTCGGGATAGCAGCCGAGATCGCCCACCACCGCGATCACGCAGGGCAGGTTGTCGTGAAAGCCCGCGGTGCCGCCGGCGCACTGGGCGACTTCCGCGGCCTTGGTCCGGTCGTTGCTGACGTAGAAGCGAAATGGCTGGCGGTTACAGGCAGAAGGCGCGAGCGCCGCGGCTCTGACCGCTTGCTCGATCAGCTCATTGGCGACCGGCTTGTCCTGATACCAACGCACCGAGCGACGGCGGCGGAACAGCACCATCAGTTCGTCATAACTGACCGGGCACGCCGGCAGCTGGCTATGCGGGTAGGGCACGCAACGGCTGGATTCATCGGGGCGTTGCGCGTCGGCAAAGGCCTGTTTAGCCGAGTCGATGCGCGGCGTGCTGCCGACTGCGGAGAAGTAATCGCCCAGCACATCGTTGGCCCAGCGCTGTTGACCGTTGGCCACCCCGGCCTGAGTCGCATCGGCGAAGCAGCGTACCGTCGGGCCGATGTAGTCCTCGGCGAAGGTGGAGCGGCGTGGGCGCATGATCAGGCCCTTCTCCAGGCGATGCACGTTGCGCCGCAGAAAGGCATCGTTCTCGCCTTTGCTGCGCATCAGCCGGGCGAACCGTAGGCGTCCCAGCAGCACCGCTCGGTGCTCGCGGTCGAACTCGCGGCTGATCAGGCAGTAATAAACAGAAGACAGGAAGCCATTGGCGGAGAACAGCCGGACCAGCGCCAGACGGGCGTTGTCTCGGGTGGCCTTGAGCGTGGTCTTGATCGGGTCGGGCAGGGCCTTGGCAAGTGATTTCAAGCTCATCGACTGGCTCCTACGGCGCTGAATGCATAACGGAATGGACTGAACATGGATTTGGTCATCATGTAGAACACCGGCCGGGTCTTCTTGTGCACCAGCAGCGCGGCGTAGGAGGCGACGGCATAGGAAATCAGGGTCGCCATGGCGGCACCTTCACCACCGTAATGGGGAATCAGCACCAGATTCAGACCGATATTGGCCAGCGCGCCGAGGCTCTGGGTGATCAGCGAAAACATCAGCGCACCCTCGATCAGGATCCAGCGGCTGAACGCCGCGCGCATGAAAATGAACACGCCACCCCAGATATGGATGGTGAGAATCGATGCGGAGTTTTGGTATTCGGCGCCGAACAGCAGTGCGATCATCGGCCCGGCGATGAGCGACACCAGCACCGCAACGGCGATGGCAAGAATGAACAGCACATCCAACAATTGCTGGAAACGCAGGTTGAAACGCGCCGCATCGGCCGCATGCAGCTTGATCAACTTGGGAAAGAAGGAGGCGACGATGGCCGTCGGCAGGAAATACCAGGCCTCGGAGAGCTGCGCGGCGACCGCATAAACGCCGACCTCTTCGGCGCCGACCATCCACTTGAGCATCACCTGATCGATCTTCATGTAGATCACCGCGAAGATCGAGCCGAGGTAAATGATCCAGCCCTGGCTGAGCAGCTCCTTCGCCTTGGCGAAACTGGCTTTCCAGCTCATCAGCGAGACGGTCGTCGTGCCCTTGTAGAGCATCGCCAGAATCACTGCGGCAAGCACGAACTGCGCGGTATGGGCAAAGGCAAACGCCACCACGCCGGCACCGCCAAGGGCCAGCAACAGCTTGAGACCGGCCGACAGCAAAATCGCAGTGGATTTAGCGATCGCCGGGTACTTGGCCTGCACCTGCGATTGGAACCAGTACTCGACCACATCGAAGGTCTGAAAAAAGATCGCCGTGGAGACGATCAACAGCATCCAGAATTCGGTGCCGCCGATTTCTTCGAACAGCAGCGAATAGATGAGGATCAGCGTGAAGCCGATGGTCATCCCGGTCAGCTTCAGCACGAAGGTGGTGCCGAGTGTTTCCGGTATTTTATCCGGCTGCTGGACCACCTCTCGCACCACCAGCCCGGCGAGGCCCATATGCCCCGCGGAGGCGAAGATGGCCGTCATCGAAATCGCGTAGGAGAGGATGCCGAACTGCTCCGGTCCCAGATACCGCGCCAGCAGTATCGCCGTGAGAAAACCTACGCCGATGTGTAAAAGCCGCTCCGCCATCATCCAGGAGGCGTTGAAGAGGTAGAGCTTGAGCTTGTTGAAAAGAGTATGGATCGCTGTCATCGAATGGCCTAACTCCTCAAGGCTGCTGGCTCCGTGGTGGCAGTCATATGCCCGGTTTGTTGCGCTGGAGTGCGGCGACGCTCAGCTGACCCCAGTAACCCCCTCATGTTCCGGTGATGTGCGGAACGGAAATGTATCGAGACCGTTACCAATGTTCGGCGCCGTTGCTGCCTGGCCAATGGCTATGCCGACCGAACCCAGCATTCGCGGCATGTGCGGGCTAAAGCGCCTGGCGGGGCGTGCGGGCTTGGAAAAACAGGATTCCGCCGACCTGCGGAGCGCGCCCCGATCAGCGGTACCGTCACAAAGACGAGCCCTGGCCTATCGTGCCGCTTAATCCTGGTGGCCTTTTCATTTCAAAAGTTGAACTTTTGCCATCACACCTGCTCTTAACCCTGCGCCGCTTGTTAGCCGCTCCATAACCCGTTTCGACGCGTCATGGATCGCCTAGCACGGCGCACGGCCCGCCACGTTCGGGCCGTCGGCAAAGCTGCCGCGAAGGATCTCGCAAGCGCCTGGATGGGCGTAGGGAATCGCCGCTTGGAGCGGCTCAAAAGGAACAGGACTCAGCGCCAAACAGAAAAGCCCCGCATCGTTTGATGCGGGGCTTTTTTGTATGTGTTGCCCCCGGGAGCGTCAGACAGCAATCCTGACGACGTTGCCGGCTATGCGTTCCGGCGGGCTTCGTACCTGCTTCCTCTTTCAATGCCATCATCGAGCCCGGCTTCGAAAGCCAGAACTGGCATACAGGGGCAGGCGCACCTGGTCACACTAGGGCCAACCCGGCATAACGTGGACTAGCGCGATCTAAGCCTTACGCCGAAAAGACCGCCGTTTCCCCGTCGTTGCTGAGCGTTGAATTGACCAGGCCTTGGCTGCACATGACGAGCACTCTGCAGGGAGAACTCAGAACAATGGCTGACCCAGTAGGCGACTCGAGCGCTGAGAGGATCGCACAGCGGCTTTGTGGTTACGATTGGCCGCAGGCCATAGACGACTTGGATTCGCGCGGTCACACCGTCTTAAGTAGCCTACTGTCGCTGAGTGAATGCGAGTGGCTCGCCGGATTGTATGAGCGTGACGACTGTTTTCGGAGCCGAGTCGTCATGCAGCGTCACGGTTTTGGCCGTGGCGAATACAAGTATTTTGGTTACCCGCTCGTGCCGTACATATCCCAGCTGAGGGCGGCGCTCTATCCCCGTTTAGTGCCGATAGCCAACCGCTGGAATCAGGCATTACGCCTTTGCGTACGTTATCCACTGGAATTGGCCGATTTCGTTGCAGGGTGCCACGCTGCTGGACAGCCGCGGCCTACGCCTCTGCTACTGCGGTACGGCCAGGGCGGTTACAACTGCCTGCATCAGGACGTCTATGCAGAGCACTTCTTTTCTCTGCAGGCCACGGTTTTGCTGTCTCGGCCGGGCATTGATTTCACCGGTGGCGAGTTCGTATTGACCGAGCAACGTCCCAGGATGCAGTCGCGCGTAGAAGTCGTCCCCCTCGAACAAGGAGACGCTGTGGTGTTTGCCGTTCAACATCGACCGGTTCTTGGAAAACGGGGCTTTTATCGAGTCAAGATGCGTCACGGGGTCAGCCGGGTCCGCTCTGGAAACCGCTACGCGACAGGGATCATCTTTCACGATGCGCCGTGACAATCGCTACTCTGCGGCGCCGGATGCCGGGCCTGACAGGCCGGGCAATTACGATGCACAAGCACGCCCTGCTTGGCGAAGGCCTACAAAAAAGCCAGGCGCTGCCTGGCTTTCTCATACACGAACAGGGTGCATGAACTGCGCCACAAGCGGTTAGCGAGCCAGCGCCGCAGCACTTGCCCGGGCGCTATGCAGCTTCTTGTAGCTTTCGATCAAGCGCAGGTGCCTGTCGAGGCCTTCCAGTTTCATGCTGGTCGGCGTCAAGCCGAAGAAGCGAACGTTGCCGTTCACCGAACCGATTGCAGCGTCCATCCGCTCATTGCCAAACATTCTGCGGAAGTTGACTTCGTAGTCGGCCAGCTCAAGTTCGTCGTCCAGTTGTATTTCAAGTACTACATTCACGGCCTGATAGAACAAGCCGCGTTCGACGGTGTTGTCGTTGAACTGCAGGAAGGTTTCCACCAGCTCTTTCGCTTCATCGTATTGCTGCAGGGCAAGATAGATCAGCAGCTTCAGCTCAAGGATGGTTAGCTGGCCCCAAGCGGTGTTGTCGTCAAACTCGATACCGATCAAGGTAGTGATGTCGGTGTAATCATCCAGTTCGCTTTCGACCAATCGCTCGACCAGTGCACGCAATTCGTCATTGCCCAGGCGATGCAGATTCAGGATGTCTTCGCGAAAGAACAGCGCCTTGTTGGTGTTATCCCAGATCAAATCGTCGACCGGGTAAATCTCCGAATAATCCGGCACCAGAATACGGCAAGCGGTTGCGCCTAGCTGGTCATATACCGCCATGTACACTTCCTTGCCCATGGCTTCGAGAATGCCAAACAACGTGGCGGCTTCCTCGGCGTTGGCGCTTTCTTTTTCACTGGAGCCGCCCTGGCTCGAAAAATCCCACTCAACGAACTCGAAATCTGCCTTGGCACTGAAGAAGCGCCACGACACGACTCCGCTGGAATCGATGAAGTGCTCAACGAAGTTGTTCGGTTCCGTTAACGCGTAGCCTTCGAAAGTCGGCTGTGGCAGATCGTTCAGCCCTTCAAAACTGCGGCCTTGCAGCAGCTCCGTCAGGCTGCGCTCGAGTGCTACTTCCAAACTGGGGTGCGCGCCGAACGAGGCAAACACACCGCCGGTACGCGGGTTCATCAAGGTGACGCACATCACCGGAAATTCCCCGCCCAGCGACGCATCCTTCACCAGCACTGGAAAGCCCTGTTCTTCCAGGCCCTGGATACCCGCCAAGATGCCCGGATATTTCGCCAGCACCTCTTGCGGCACATCGGGCAGGGCAAGTTCGCCTTCAAGGATTTGGCGCTTTACCGCACGCTCGAAGATTTCCGACAGGCATTGCACCTTTGCTTCGGCCAACGTATTTCCAGCACTCATGCCGTTGCTGAGGTACAGGTTCTCAATGAGGTTGGACGGGAAGTACACGGTTTCGCCATCCGACTGACGTACGAAGGGCAGCGAGCAGATGCCGCGCGCTTCGTTGCCGGAGTTGGTGTCGATCAGGTGCGACCCACGCAGTTCGCCATCGGGGTTGTAGACGTTGAGGCAGTACTCGTCGAGAATCTCTGCGGGCAGCGCATCGTTGCGGCCAGGCTTGAACCAGCGTTCGTTCGGGTAATGTACGAACGGCGCGTCGGCGATCTCTTGGCCCCAGAACTGATCGTTGTAAAAGAAATTGCAATTGAGCCGCTCGATGAATTCGCCCAGCGCCGAGGCCAGGGCGGCTTCTTTCGTAGCGCCCTTGCCATTGGTGAAGCACATCGGCGACTGCGCATCTCGGATGTGCAGCGACCACACGTTGGGGACGATATTGCGCCAGGAGGCAATCTCGATCTTCATGCCGAGGTCCGCCAGAATGGCCGACATGTTGGCGATGGTCTGTTCCAGCGGGAGATCCTTGCCAGCGATATAAGTGCTGACGTCAGGGTCCGTATAGCATCAACAGCGCCTGGGCGTCGGCATCGAGGTTGTCGACTTCTTCGATGACGAACTCAGGTCCGGTTTGCACCACCTTTTTTACGGTGCAGCGGTCAATGGAACGCAGAATGCCCTGGCGGTCCTTGTCGGAAATATCCGCCGGCAACTCGACCTGAATCTTGAAAATCTGGTTGTAGCGGTTTTCTGGGTCAACAATATTGTTCTGGGAAAGGCGGATGTTGTCCGTAGGGATATCGCGCGTCTGGCAGTACAACTTCACAAAGTAAGCTGCGCACAAAGCTGACGAGGCCAGAAAGTAATCGAACGGGCCCGGTGCAGAGCCATCGCCTTTGTAACGGATGGGTTGATCGGCCACCACCGTGAAGTCATCGAACTTGGCTTCAAGCCGAAGGTTGTCGAGAAAATTAACCTTGATTTCCATGCGGGATTCCCTCAAGGGCTCTGCCAACAAATCTCGACGATGCGGAGCCTCGTCTGAAGTCTGGAGCGGACCTGTGGTTTCGGCTGCGGTAGCGAAGAGGCGCGGGGGATGATTCCGCTTAGCCGTTTATCGACGCCGTTTTGCGTACGACAGAAAAAACAAAGGCCTGCATTGCTGCAAGCCTTTGTTTTGTATGGTGCCGGCACCAAGAGTCGAACTCGGGACCTACTGATTACAAGTCAGTTGCTCTACCAGCTGAGCTATACCGGCTAAAAGATGGGCGCCATTATAGCGATTGCTCGCCGCGAGTAAACTGTTTGTTAGCAGTTGTTTTGCATGACTTTATCCGGTGATTGCGTGCGGCTCTTTCGAGCGCTGCACGCAGCATCAGATTGCGCGGCGTGAGTTCGGAAGGGCAAAGGTGCGTACGCGGCGGGCATACCTCGCCCCGCACTGGCTGGAGCAGTGCGCTGGAATTCCGCCGCGACACCGGGGCCGAGCGCCGCCGCCAGTGGCTGACGACCAACCGCCTGCTGCACAAGCTGGACGAGTCCTGGCGCATCGCCGGCCGCCTCAACTACTCGGACACCCAGGATCAGCTGGATGCCCAGCAGGGCGCGCGTTTTATCGAATCCAATGTCGGCTTCGCCTGGCGTCCGGTGGACAACGTGCGCTGGGCCGCGCTCGGCAAGTACACCTATCTGTACGACCGCTCGACGCTCGACCAGATCGACTCGTCCTCGCAGTACGACCAGCGTTCCCACGTGTTCGCGCTCGAAGGCACCTACCGCTTCGACCAGCGCTGGGAATTCGCTGGCAAGATGGCCCAGCGCCTCGGCGAGGCACGGGCTGGGCGCGATCAGGGCGAGTGGTTCGACAGCCGGGCGCGCTTCAGCGCTGTGCAGGGCCGCTACCGCCTGCAAGGTGCCTGGAGCGCGCTGGGCGAGTACCGCTGGCTGGATGTGAAGGACGGCGGTACTCGCCAGGGTTGGCTGGTTGGCGTCGACCGCGACGTTGGCGAGAACTTCCGTGTCGGTGCCGGCTACAACTTCACCGACTTCAGCGACGATCTGACCCGCCTGGATTACCGCTACCAGGGCTGGTTCCTCAACTTCGTCGGCTTCTACTGATCGACGGAGCGGTTTCCCGACGCCGGTCTGCTTGATGGGCCGGCTGACAGGTGCGTGGGTGATGCAAGATCACTCGAAGGCTCAGCTATTTGCGTTCATCGGGAAGCCCCATGTTGCGGGACGTTCGCATGATGCCGCTCGGGCTACAAGCGACCGGCCCGCTCTGCAATCAGCATCAGGTTGCGCGGGGTCAGCTCGGAAGGGCAGAAGGTGCCGAGCCATACTGCATAGCCGTTTTCGGCGAGCAGCAGGGCGCGGTCGAGCAGCAGCCAGAGTTCCAGTGGTCGACGGAACAGGCCACGCAGCAGTTCCAGGTTGCGTACTTCCGCAAGGCGCTGCCAGCCGCGTCGTTCAAGCGCGTTCCAGTCCATTGTGGGCGGTTCGGGTAGGGCTTTCATCTCTGCCAGATCGCGGCAGTACTGCTCGAAGCTTTTCTTCAACCAGCTGGTCGGCAGTGACGGTGTTGGCAGGTAAGCGTCCTCACCGCGCAGCTCACGCTGAAGCAGGTCGAAGCCCAGGCGCCAGGCCATGGAATGGTCGCGCTGACGGCGTTCGCGGGCGCCGGCTGTCACCGTTTCGCTCAGAGGGAGGCCAAGGTCGTCGCGCGATAAGGTGAGCGCCGACCGTGCGGCCAGTTGCGACAGCGGCTGATAGTGGTCGGTCTGGACGCGGTTGTAGCAGCAGGGTGCGATCGCCAGCTGACGGCAATGCTGGGTGATGCTCAGGTCGATCAAGCGTACGTGCAGGTCGCCGCAGGCATGCAGCGCCACGGGGGTTACGGTCGGGTCGAGCCATGCGGCTGCGCCATCGCTCATCACGTCCTGCTGGCAATGCTGCGCACCCACGCCCAGCCGCTGGCTGAGCACATTGCCCGCTGCGACCAGGGCCGGGTCCCATTCCAGACAGGTCAAGCTATCGTCGGCACTGGCGAGCCACCGGCCAAGGTGGCCTTTGCCTGCGCACCAGTCGAGCCAGTGTCGAGGCGCTTCGGTGAACGCCAATGCTGAGCCGAATGCCTGGATTTGCAGCCATTTGCGCCCGGGTACGTCGACCGATTGTCGTGAGTCGATTGGGTGATGTGGTGCATGAGGCAGTTCGTCCACGTGGCTCAACGCAACGGCTTGTGCGGCCAGTTGCGGAAACGGCGCGGGCGCTGACAGATCGGCTGGGTGGTTGTGCGCCGCTTCGGCTGCTTCCAGCGAACGGCCACGTAGCCAGCGCGCCAGCTCGGGATGATCTGTTTCCCACGCGAGGTGGTGCTGAGTGAACGGTCGCGGTTGCCACAGCGGCTGATGTCGCAGCAAGAACGCGTCGAGTTGCTCGAAGCGTTCGGAAAGGTGCGAGTAGCTGGAAAATCGAATAGGCATGGGCGCTCGGCGATGACGGCTTCGCGCCTATGATCGCGCCTAAACCCTCAGCCGAAAAGCGAGACGCCCGTCGAAACGGGCGTCTGCGTGCTGCTATTTGCCGTAAATCTGCTCGGGCAGCCAGGTGACCAATCCGGGGAACTGGTAAGCGATCACCAGCAGCAGCAGCTGGATCAGGATGAACGGCACCACACCTTTGTAAATCGTGCTGGTGGGCACTGATTTCGGTGTCACGCCGCGCAAGTAGAACAGGGCGAAACCGAAGGGCGGAGTGAGGAACGAGGTCTGCAGGTTCAGTGCGATCATCACGCCGAGCCACACCGGATCCAGACCCATTGCCAGCAGCACCGGGCCAACGATCGGCACCACCACGAAGGTGATCTCGATGAAGTCTAAGATGAAGCCCAGCAGGAATATCACCACCATGACCAAGAAGAACGCGCCGAGCACGCCGCCTGGCAGCTGTGCGAACACATCTTCGATCAGTGCTTCGCCGCCGAAGCCGCGGAACACCAGCGAGAACAGCGAAGCGCCGATCAGGATCAGAAACACCATTGCGGTGATTTCGGTGGTGCCGTAGGCGACATCGCGCAGCTGGCCGAAATTCAGTTTGCCCTTGTAGAAGGCCAGAATCATCGCGCCCAGCGCGCCGAGAGCCGCGGCCTCGGTGGGCGTTGCGTAGCCCGCGAGGATCGAGCCGAGCACCGCGCTGATCAGCAGCAGCGGAGGCACCAACGCGTTGATCAGCTTGCCCCACTCGATCGGGCCGAGTTCTTCCTGCGGCAAGGCCGGAAGCTTCTTCGGCTGCAGCACGGCAACGGCGATGATGTAGAGGATATACAGGCCGACCAGCAGCAGGCCGGGGAGCAACGCGCCAATGAACAGATCGCCGACCGAGACGGTCTTCGGCGAGAAGATGCCCATCTTCAGCTGCGCCTGCTGATAGGCGCTGGACATCACGTCACCCAGCAGTACCAGTACGATCGAAGGCGGAATGATCTGGCCCAGGGTGCCGGTGGCGGCGAGTGTGCCGGTGGAGATGGCCGGATCGTAGCCGCGGCGCAGCATGGTTGGCAGCGCCAGCAGACCCATGGTCACAACCGTAGCGCCGACGATACCGGTGCTGGCGGCGAGCAGTGCGCCCACCACGCACACGGAAATCGCCAAGCCGCCACGCAGGGTGCCGAACAGCCGCGACATGGACTCGAGCAGGTCTTCGGCCACTCGGCTTTTTTCCAGCATTACCCCCATGAACACGAAGAGCGGCACGGCCAGCATCGTCTGGTTGTTCATGATGCCGAACAGGCGGTTTGGCAAAGCGCTCAGGTAGCCGGCATCGAAAGTGCCGGTGAGGACGCCAATGCCGGCGAACAGCAGCGAGACGCCACCCAGGGTGAAGGCCACCGGGTAGCCGGTCATCAATGCCACGCAAATGCTGACGAACAGCAGTATCGCCATCAACTCAGCCATGCTTCACCTCCGGCTCCGGCAGGCGTCCGGCAACGATGTAAGCAGCCTTGATGATTTCCGATATGCCTTGCAGGGCCAGGCTGACAACCAGAACCAGGATGATGCTCTTCTGTAGAAAAACGAGTTTCAGGCCGCCCGTTTCGCTGGAAGCTTCCAGCGTCGCCCAGGAATTGCCGACGTAATCCCAGCTGGCCCAGCCGAGAAACAGGCAGACGGGCAAGAGAAACAGAAGGGTTCCGAGCACTTCGACCAAGGCCTGGTAGCGGGGGCTGAACCGCTGGTAGAAGATGTCGACGCGAACATGGCCGTTGCGTTGCAGGACCCAGGCGGCGGCGCCCATGAAGACCAGTGCGTGGGCATAGAGAACGGCTTCTTGCAGGGCGGTTGCGCCAATACCGAAGCCATAGCGCAGCACCACTACCAAGGCTGTGCCGAGGACCAGAAACAGGGTCAGCCAGGCGCAGGCCTGACCGAAGCGGGCGTTCGCAGCGTCGATAAAGTGTGCGACACCGAGCAAGGGAGGGGCATGTTTCGACATGGCAGATCCTTTATTGTTATGGCCCAGACGGCCGGCGATTCTAGGCGTCGCCGCGACAAGGCCGCAACCAGCAGTACTACGTACGTAGTCGCTATACGTAGTCGCGGCGCTTGAGCGAAAGATAGCCATATGATAGCTAGAACCACCTGAGTACGGCATTCCGATATTCAGCATTACAACAACAAGGAGTTACCCATGAAACGTCGTCAAATTCTGGCCGCCGCGGGCGTTGGCCTGGCTGCTACAGCACTGGCCGGCTGCAATAAGGAAGCCGAGACCGCTGCCCCATCCGAAGGCAGTGCAAGCGAAGGCAGCGCAAGTACCGAGAAATTCAACTGGAAGATGGTCACCTCCTGGCCGAAGAACTTCCCGGGCGTGGGCGTCGGTGCTGAGAACTTCGCCAAGCTGGTCAATGAGATGAGCAGTGGCCGCCTGACGGTTAAGGTTTATGCCGCTGGTGAGCTGGTGCCGGCGTTGGAAGTATTCGATGCCGTCTCTCGCGGTACCGCCGAAATGGGACATGGCGCCCCCTACTACTGGAAAGGCAAGGTTCCGGCGGCGCAGTTCTTCTGCGCACTTCCGTTCGGTCCGAATGCCCAGGAAATGAACGCCTGGCTGCATTACGGCGGCGGCATGAAACTGTGGGAAGAGGTTTACAAGCCGTACGGTGTTCTGCCCATGGCGTGCGGCGCGACCGGCGTGCAGACCGCTGGCTGGTTCAACAAGGAAATCAATTCGGTCCAGGATTTCGAGGGCCTGAAGATGCGTACCCCGGGCCTGGGCGGCGAAGTGCTGACCAAGATGGGCGGCACCGTGGTCAACATGCCTGCCGGGGAGATTTTCACCGCGCTGCAGACTGGCGCCATCGACGCCACCGAGTGGATCGGCCCGTACAACGACCTGGCCCTGGGCCTGCACAAGGCATCGAAGTACTACTACACGCCCGGCTGGCAGGAGCCGAACGTGACCTTCGAGCTGGACGTCAATCTCAAGGCCTGGGAAACCCTGCCGGACGACCTCAAGGCCATCGTTCGAGCTGCGGCCCGTGCGGTCAACGGCGACATGCTCGACGACTACAACGCGAAGAACATGGAAGCGCTCGAACAACTTCGCGAGCAGGGCGTCGAAGTTCGCCGTCTGCCGGATGACGTGCTGGCGCGCCTGAAGGAAGTGGCCGCCGAAGTGGTCGATGCATCCGCCGCTGCAGACCCGGTTGCCGCCAAGGTCTGGGAACAGCAGAGCGCCTATCTCAAGCGTCTGTACGAATATGCCGAGCTGAACGAGAAGGACATCTACAACATTCGTGGCTGATGGTCGCAAGCCGTCTGAAACGAAAACGCCGCCCGATGGGCGGCGTTTTCGTTTCAACCTGCCGAATCAGCTTTCCAGCGTCGCGCTCAGGCTGATCTGCGCGTTGAGGACCTTGGATACCGGGCAGCCTTCCTTCGCCTGATTGGCGATCTGCTGAAACTGGCTTTCATCGGCGCCGGGGACTTTGGCTTTCAGCGTCAGGGCGATGGCCGTGATGGAAAAGCCTTCGCCATCCTTGTCCAGGGTGACTTCGGCGGTGGTATCGATGCGCTCGGCGGTGAGGCCGGCCTGCCCAAGCATCATCGACAACGCCATCGAGAAACAGCCGGCATGAGCCGCGCCGATGAGTTCCTCGGGATTGGTGCCGGGTGCGTCTTCGAAACGGGTGTTGAAGCCGTAGGGATTGTCCTTCAGTGCGCCGCTCTGGGTGCTGATGGTGCCTTTGCCGCTTTTCAGGTCACCTTGCCAGACGGCGGATGCGGTTTTTTTCATGGGTTCCTCCGGATGCCTAGAGTTTGAACGAATGGCGATGCCGGTCGCGGTGCCGTGTCAGGCAATGCGCCCGGGCTTTCGGCTAGCCTGCTTGCTACTGCTGTTCGGCTGCGAGAATGGCGCTCGCTAGCTGCATATCACTGGCCTGCAGCTCGGGTTGCTCGCTGCGCATCTTCAGCAGCATCGCTTCCAGATAGGGGCCGCGAATGGCGCCATCGCTGGCCACGAAACTGCCCGCATCTTCACGTGCGGCGGCGACCAGCTTGTCGTCGCGGAAGGTCATGTAGGTAGAGGCAGTGGTCGCGCCCGAAGAGAGAATCTGTCGGACGAAATCGCCGTCGGCCATTGCAGCGCCAAAGGGGACACAGCTCAAGGTGATTGCCGCCAGTATTGATTTGCGCATGATGGGTGCCTCCGCTTGATCCTCCTTTAGAGAGTACAGGGCGCTTGGCAGAGTTCCTTAGAGAGTACAGGGCGCTTGGCAGAGTTCCTTGCTGTGAGTTCCTTGCGGTTCATCCGCTGCGCTCGATCAGCTGGCGGACCTTGGCCCCAAGCATCTCGATACTGAAAGGCTTGGCCAGCATGTCCATGCCGGGGGCGAGAAACTCTCCGCGCACCTCGGCGTTCGGGGCATAACCGGTGATGAACAGGACACGAAGATCCGGTCTGTATTGGCGTGCGATCTCGGCCAGCTGCCGACCATTGATGCCCGGCAAACCGAAATCGCTGACCAACAGGTCGATGCGCTGATCGCTGTGCAAATGGGGCAGCGCGGTGTTGCCATCGACCGCTTCGAGCACCCGATAGCCCAGCTCCTGCAGCACCTCGACTACCAGCATGCGTACCGCGGCTTCGTCTTCCACCACCAGCACGGTTTCGTTGGTCTGCGCGCCCTGTACCGCCGATGGCGCGCCGGTGTGTTCTGGCTGCGGCTCGGCCTGCGTTCGATTGCGCGGAAGGAACAGCGTGATCAGAGTGCCGTGGCCGGGCGTACTGTCGATACGCACATGGCCGCCGGTCTGCTTGACGAAGCCATACACCATCGACAGCCCGAGGCCAGTGCCCTGGCCGATGGGCTTGGTGGTGAAAAATGGATCGAATGCCTTGGCGACCACTTCAGCGGGCATGCCAGAGCCGTTGTCGGCCACGCTGAGGGTGACGTAATCGCCTGGCTCGGGGCTGTCGGGCTGGGTGTCCTTGATCTGTACGCAGCCGGTCTGGATGATCAGCCGGCCGCCGTCACTCATGGCATCGCGCGCGTTGATCACTAGGTTGAGCAGGGCGTTTTCCAGCTGGTGCGCATCGGTATAGGCCAGCCAGGGCTCCGGCTGCAGGTGCGTTTCGAACTGGATGTGTTCGGCCATGGTGCGGCGCAGCATGTCCTCCATCGACAGCACCAGCTGGTTGACGTCCACCGGTTGCGGATCCAGCGACTGGCGACGGGCAAAGGCCAGCAGACGGTGTGTCAGCGCGGCGGCGCGGTTGGCCGAGCTGGTCGCGGCGTCGACATAGCGACCCAGATCGTTCACCCGACCGCTGGCAATCCGCCGCTGGATCAGGTCGAGCCCGCCCAGTACGCCGGTCAGCATGTTGTTGAAGTCGTGCGCGAGGCCGCCGGTGAGCTGGCCGATGGCCTCCATCTTCTGCGCATGGCGCAGGGTTTCCTCGGCGCGCTCGCGTTCGCCCATCTCCAGGTGCAGCAGATGGTTGATCTCCGCCAGTTCGCGGGTGCGCTCCGCAACGCGCCGTTCGAGATTATCGTTCAGCTCGCGCAGCGCCTCTTCGGCCGCTACCTGCGCGTTGACGTCGGTATTGGTGCCGAACCAGTGAGTGACCTGGCCGAAATCATCGCGAATGGGCACGGCGCGCGCGAGGAACCAGCGGTACTGACCATCCTTGCCACGCAGCGGGAAGGTTTCTTCCCAGGTCGAGCCGATCGCCACGGCGCGTTTCATCGAGGCGCTGACGCGAACATGGTGATCGGGGTGATGTACCGAGCGCCATCCAAGGGCGCGCATGGCTTCCATGGTGGTGCCGGTGTAGTCGTACCAGCGCTTGTTGTACCAGTAGATGCGCCCGGTCGGGTCGGCCATCCAGGCGAACTGGCTCATGTTGTCGGCTAGCGTGCGGAACTGTTCTTCGCTGGCGCGCAACGCGCGTTCGGCGCGCATCCGTTCGTCGGTGGTCCAGGCACGGTCGGCCACTTCGCGGACGAAGGAGATGTCTTCCTCGGTCCATTGCCGGGGGTGCTCCTGCAGCAGGATCAAGGCGGCACTCAGACGCCCCTGTTCCTGCAGCGGCACGCACACCAGACTCTGGATACGCCGTAGCCGCAGGCTCGACGCCTGCGCGGCGGTACGGGTGTCGTGCAGGGTGTCATTGACGACCACCAGCTCGTCGTTCTGCAGGTCGTAGATGAAGTCGCCATAGTCGGTGAAGCACATGCGCTCGCTGTAGTCGCTCAGCGCACCGTCGCTCCAGTAACGCTCGACGGTGGCGTAGTGGCCGCCGGGGTCTACGGAAAGAAATGCCGCGCGGGTCACGTTCAATGTCATGCCCAGCGCGCGTACGGCCGCCGTGACAATGGTGATGCTGTCGGGTTGTCCGCGCAGCAGATCGCCAAGCTCCATGAGCACCGTCTGGCGCTGCTCTGTGCTCTTGCGCTCCTGTATCTGCTCTTCGAGCAGGGCATTCATGCGCAACAGTTTCAACGCCGCGTTGCGCTCGGCGGTGATCTCCCGGGCGGTACCGAGCAGGCGAATCCTGCCGTCGGCGTCGAGTAGGCGGCGGCCGCGATTGGTCAGCCAGCGGAACTGGTCGTTCGCCTCGTCGTAGACCCGGTAATCGAGATTCAGCTCACCATCGCCGATGCCTTCAAGGGCGCTGCGAAATGCGTCGAGCAGGGCGGTCCGGTCGTCGGCATGAACACGTGCGAGAAATTCGCCCACGCTCAGTTCCGGTGCGTCAGGGGCGACGCCGGCGAGTGCTTTGAGCTGTGCGTCCCAATGCAGGGTGTTGCGCTGGTAATCATATTCCCAGACGCCGATCGAGGCGATTTCGTTGGCCAGGCTGACCCGCTGTTCAGCCTCGAGCAGGGCGCGACGTGCCCGTGCACGCTCGGTCGCGGCACGAATGCGCTCGGCCATCTCGCGCACGAATGAGATGTCGGCCTGGCTCCACTGCCGCGCTTGTTTATCGGCCAGCAACATGAATGCGCAATCCGGCGCCTGCGCCAGCAGCGGTACCAATAGCAGGCTGCTATAGCCGAGACGCTCGTGCAGGGCGCCGCAGTCGTCGCGGCAGTCGGCCTCGTCCAGCAGGTCTTCGAAGGGTACGATCATCCCTTGCGCCAGTCGCAGGCGCAGGGTCTGGGCGCAGCCGCCCAGCGGATACCGGATCGATCGACCCGCATCGTTGACCGATGGCCATTGCTGCACGATCACCAGATGATCGTGCTCATCAAGATGACCATAGGCCAGGCATTCGATACCGATCAGCTGAACCAGGCGTTCGGGCATCACCTCGCTCAGGTCGATGCGGTCACCAGCGTCGTGCAGGCGGTCGCTGAGCTCCAGCAGGTAGGTCTGCTGCGCATCGCCGCGGGCCCGCTCGCTGATGTCGGTAAAGGTGCATATCGCACCCTGCAATATTTCGTCGCGATACAGCGGCGCGACCCGATACTCGACCGGCAGGCTTCCGCCGTCCTGGCGGAAGAACAGCTCGTATTCGATGTGCGCCGGTTCGCCGGTCTTGGCGGTGCGCTGGATCGGGCAATCCTCCACCGCATACGGCGAGCCGTCCGGATGGCTGTGGTGAATGACCTGATGCAGCTGGCGGCCCAGCACCTGCTCTTTGCTATCGAAGCCGAGCAGCTTGACGAACGCCTCGTTGCAGAGGGTGACGAGGCCATGGGAATCGATGGAATAGAAGCCTTCGCTGGCCGAATCCAGCAAGCTGCGGGTGAACGCCTCGCTTTCCAGCCGTTCGTGCTCGGCGCGGCGGCGCTCATGGATGTCCTGGGCGACCAGCACCCAATGCAGCAGCCGACCGTCGTGGCCGTAAACCGGTGCGCCGCAGCCCTGGAACCAGCGTGGCTCGCCGGCGGCGTTGAGTAGCGGTACTTCGAAACTGCCGGATTTGCCGCTCTTCAACGCGCCATGCCATTGCTGCAGCACCGCGTCCCGGTGGTCCGGTGCGACGGCAGCCAGCCAGCCCATGCCAGCTGACTCGCTTTCCGTCAGCCCGGTGAGTTCGCACCAGTAGCGATTGCAGAAGATCAACGAACCGCTGGCATCGCATTGCCAGATCACCTGGGGGCTGAGATCGACCAGCGCGCGGTAGCGTTCCTCGACCTCGCGAATCGAAGCTTTTTCATGCAGCCGCTCGGTCAGGTCGCGCAGAATTTTTATGAACCCCTGCGGCTGTCCCTGCTCGTTCCGGAGCTGCATCAACACGCCGGCCGCCCAGAACTGGCTGCCGTCCTTGCGCCGGTGCCAGCGCTCGTCGTTTGCCGAGCCGTCCTGCGCGGCCCGTTGCATCTCGCCCTCCGGCACACCTTCGGCGACATCCTCATCGGTGAATATCCGGGCGATAGGGCTACCGATGATCTCCTGCCGATGCCAGCCGAGAATCTGCTCGGCGCCTCGGTTCCAGCTGATGATGGTGCCTTGGGAGTCGGTGCTGAGAATCGCGTAATCCAGCGCGCTGTCGATGATCTGCCGGTTGTGCTGCTCGTGTTCGCAGCTGCGGCGCAACTCGAGCAATGCCATGACTTGCCGGGCCAATGCCTGCAGATGGCCGAGCTGGCGCTGCGACAAGGTCTGTGCCTGGTCGCCGATCACGCACAGTGCGCCGAGCAACAGGCCTTCCGAGGTCTTTAGCGGCGCGGCTGCATAGAAGGCGGATGCCTCGGCCGGGCTTTCGATCACCTGCGTTTCCACGCCGCTCATGCTGCAGGCATCGAGCGCCTGGGCAAGCGTGCGGCTGTCATCGTCAAGGTGGAGCGAGGCCTTGATCCAGAGACGTCCCTGGTCGAGAAACACGATGGCGGCGCTGTCGCAGGTGCACAGCTCGGCCGCGAGCGTCACCAGATCATCGAAGGCCGTTTCCGGTGGCGTATCGAGAATGCGGTATCGGGCCAGCGCTGTCGTTCGGTCAGCTTCGAGCCGGCTGTCGACTTTATTTTCAACGTTCAAAGTTTCTGCTCGGCTATCCATGGCGGCAAAATTGAGACGTGCCCAGCATAAGGCGTTTGAGCACCTGCATGCGGCGGGGCGTTACTGATTGTTTGCAGATATTGTCGCTGCAAACGAGGCGTTTGTCGCAAGTAGACCTCGGTCTGCAGGCACTCTGCCAGAGCCGCCGGTCCGGTCTGGCGGATACCCGGCTGGCGGCGTTTGAAACGCGCGGCTTCATCAATCTTTCAGCAGCTTCTGGTCAGCCATCCGCAGCGAGGCGATCAGGTCTGGGTCGCGTTGATAGATGTCCGGGCGATAGTGTGGCTCGCCGGTGTCGTCCGCTTCGGCTGTCCAGTAAGCCAGCAGCACCGGCGTGGACTCGGTCAGGCGAAACTCGTGCGTCTCGCCCGTCTCCAGCAGCCGGGCGAAGCGTTCGCGTTCGCCATCGACCAACAGCAGGTCGACCAGCTGCATGACCGACTCGACCCTGACACAGCCGGAGCTGAACGCTCGCTGCGAACGGTCGAACAGACCCTGGCTCGGCGTGTCGTGCAGGTAAATCGCAAACGGATTGTCGAACCGGACGACCAGACGCCCGAGCGGGTTGTCCGGTCCTGCGGCCTGGCGCAGCAGAATGCGGCCGGGGTCGTTCCAGTCGATCTGCTCGGGGTCCAGCGGGTTGCCGTCATAGTCGAGGGCTTGCAGATTCTGCTCGGCCAGATAGCCGAGATCCTCACGGATCTTGGGCAGCATGTCTTCGCTCAGGATGGTGGGTGGCACGGTCCAGGTCGGATTGAGGGTCAGCCGGGTGACGTTCGATTTGATCTCCGGCGTCTGCCGCGTCGCGCGGCCGACCTGGCTGCGTGTCTCCCATTGCGCGTGCCCGTCACGGAAATAGACGACGCGCCCGCCGGCGATGTCGACCAACAGCGAGCGCGCCTCGATGTCGCGGGATAGCCAGCGGAACCGCTCCAGATTGATCTTCAGCTGGTCCAGTCGCTCACTCGGGGTGACGTTCAGCGCGGCCAGGGTGTCGGCGCCCAATATACCGTCGTCCTGCAGACCGTGACGGGCCTGGAAGGCTTTCAGCGCCTGTTCGATGGTTCGGTCGTAGCGGGTCTGGAGGTCTTCCACGGCGACGGTGTCGGGAAGGTAGCCGCCGTCGACCAGACGCTGGCGCAACAAGGGAACCCGGGCATCCGACATACCGGGACGCAAAGTCTCTCCGGGAGGGATCGGCAGTTGGCGTTGCGCGGGCTCGGCTCGCAGGCGGGCATGGGCCTTGCGCAGGTTGTGGTACTGCTCGAACGTCGGTCGCGCCTGATCGAAGGCCCGTTCGATGTTCATCAGGCCGGCACCGGCGATGTCCAATAGCCGTGCATCCGCCCGCTGCGGGGCCACGGCATCGGTGCTGCGCCAGACCGGCTCCAGACGATCCTGCGGCAGCCGCCCGTGTGACAGATGCCGCAGCGCCAGCAGGTAGGCGTGCGTCGCGAGAATGTCGCCACACTCGCGATGCAGCGGTTCGGCCGTCGCCGTATACAGGCTTCGGCGAATGGCTGCCGGATGGTAGACAACAGGATTCAGACCGTCGTCGACCAGCGCCTCGAGTTGCGCCAGCAACGCGTCGATCTGGTCATAGGATGTCCACAAGGCTTCGAACTGCTGCCGGCGATAGAACTCGGTCAGCTGTTGAGTGGCTGTCTGGCCGATATCGGCGAGGGGGCTGTCGCAGGCGCTGGCGAGGTTTTCCAAGGCACCTTGGATCGGGCTTACTGGATTGCCGGCAGGTTGCGCGAACGCCAATGCAGGTGCGAACAACAAGATGCCAACCAGACGAAATGCATGTTTTTTGTACAACGCTTTACTCCCGGCAAACCCATCGACTGCTAGACTCCGCCGCTAATCCGGCTGCGGCTTTTGGGAAAACCAGACCCATCCGGGCCACCACAAAAGACTCTGTCAGACGAAGTGGGAGCCTTTCGCTCCCGTCTGACCTGTTTCGCTGCCGCCTGCTCGGGGCTGCAGTGGGTATGGACGCCAGCCGTGAGGGAACTGTGGCTTTGGCGTCGGTGAGGTAGTTCTTACATGATGGTTTCGTTCCGACGCCTTTCCCTCGTGGCGGGTCTGCTCCTGTCAGCTCCGCTTTTCGCGGCGAGCCCTTCCTACCAGCCGATCGTGAATGACCTCTCACGCGTGGCGCCCATGTTGAATCCCAAGGTGCTCACACATGCCGTGGCGGCCATGCAGTGCGCTGTGAACAACGGTGCTCGCGCCGCGAAGCGCCTGGCGGTGATCGATTTTTCGTTGCCGTCGTCGGAACGCCGGCTCTGGATATTCGACCTGCAGCAGCGGCGGTTGTTGCTTGAAGATTTCGTCGCCCACGGAATGAAGTCCGGCGAGAACCTCGCCACGCGCTTCTCCAACGTGCTTGGCAGCCATCAGTCGAGCATCGGCCTGTTCCGTACTGCCGAGAGTTACAGCGGCAAGCATGGCTATTCACTGCGTATGGATGGGCTCGAACCCGGCGTGAACGATCTGGCCCGCGAACGGGCCATCGTCATCCACCCGGCTGATTACGTGAACCCGGCCTGGATCGCCACCCAAGGCCGCATCGGCCGCAGCCAGGGCTGCCCGGCGGTGCGCCCGGAAGTGGCGCGCATGGTGGTCGATAGCCTGAAAGGTGGGCAGTTCATGTTCTCCTGGTATCCGGACCAGGAGTGGCTGCAATCATCGGCGTATCTGAACTGCGAACCTTCACGGGTGGCGGGGATATTGGCGGCGAAGCAGGGCTGATTCAGCGGCAAGCTGTGTTGCGGCTAGGCTGGTAGGGTCGAACTTGTTCGACTTTCGCAAAACTCGGCCGAATGAATTCGGCCCTACGGCGACAGCGCGACGCGAACGAAGCGTCAGCAGTCCGCCTGCGGCTCTATTTCTGCTCACTCTGCGGCGTCACCCGCAGCACTTCTTCCAGCGTGGTCAGCCCCGCCGCGATCTTCTGCGCGCCGGACAGGCGCAGGCTGTGCATGCCGTCCTTGAAGGCCTGGCGGCGTAGGGCGATGAGGTCGGTGTCGGCGGTGATCAGTGGCTTGATCGTATCGTTGAGCAGCATGATCTCGTAGACCCCGGCGCGCCCGCGATAACCCGTATCCCGGCATTCGATGCAGCCTACCGCTTGCTGCGCATGGCTTGGCAGCGGCGCATTCCAGGGCTTGGTCAGCGCCTGCCAGTCGTCGGCGTCCAACTGTATCGGCGTCTTGCAGTGCGGGCACAACGTGCGCACCAGGCGTTGGGCCATCACACCCAGCAGCGTGGCGCGCAACAGGTAGTGCGGTACGCCCAGCTCCAGCAGACGGGTGATGGCGCTGGGCGCATCGTTGGTGTGCAGGGTCGAGAGCACCAAGTGACCGGTCAGCGCTGCCTGGATCGCCATCTCCGCCGTTTCCAGATCGCGAATCTCGCCGACCATGATGATGTCCGGGTCCTGGCGCATCAGTGCGCGTACGCCGCTGGCGAAGGTCAATTCGATGTTGTGCTGCACCTGCATCTGGTTGAAGGCACCCTCGATCATCTCGATCGGATCCTCGATGGTGCAGACGTTCACCTCGGGCGTCGCCAGTTGCTTGAGCGTGGTGTAAAGCGTGGTGGTCTTGCCCGAGCCGGTGGGACCGGTCACCAGAATGATGCCGTTGGGCTGGCCGGTCATGCTCTGCCAGCGGCGCAGGTCCTCGGCGGAAAAACCCAGCTGGTCGAAGCCCTTGAGCAACACCTCCGGGTCGAAGATGCGCATCACCATCTTCTCGCCGAAGGCCGTCGGCAGGGTCGAGAGGCGCAGCTCGACTTCACCGCCGTCCGGCGTCTTGGTCTTGACCCGGCCATCCTGCGGCTTGCGCTTCTCGGCGACGTTCATCCGCCCCAGCGACTTCAAACGACTGACCACCGCCATGGTCACCTGCGGCGGGAATTGGTAGACGTTGTGCAGCACACCGTCGATGCGAAAGCGCACCGTGCCCTGCTCGCGCCGCGGCTCGATGTGGATGTCGCTGGCGCGCTGATCGAAGGCGTACTGGAACAGCCAGTCGACGATGTTGACGATGTGCGAGTCGTTGGCGTCCGGTTCCTGGTCGCTGGCGCCGAGGTTGAGCAACTGCTCGAAGTTGCCGGTGCCGCTGATCTTCTGATCCGTGGCGGTGGCGCCGCTGACCGACTTGGCCAGCCGGTAGAACTCCACGGTGAAGCGCTGCAGCTCTACCGGGTTGGCCACCACCCGCTTGATCGGCCGCTTGAGCACGTGAGTCAGGTTGGCTTCCCAGCTTTTCACGAAGGGCTGGGCGCTGGCTATGGTCACGCTCTGGCTATCCACCGCCACCGCAAGAATCTTGTGGCGCTGGGCGAAGGCATAGGACATCAGCGGCGTGATGGCGGCGACGTTGATCTTCAGCGGGTCGATGCGCAAATAGGGCTGGCCGGCCTGTTCGGCGAGCCAGAGGGTCAGGGTTTCCAGGTCCAGCTTCTTGCCGGGTCGCGCCAGATCGTCGAATTGCTGCTCGGCGAGAAACTCCAGCGGATGTTGCTGTGCTGCCGTGCTACGTCGAAGGGTCAGGCACTGTTCGGCTGTGTCCTGCTGCAGCCGGCCCTGCGCCACCAGATCGCGCAACAGGTCGTTGAGGTCGAGCAGACGATCGGCGGTGGAGGGGGCGAAGGCGGACATCAAAACTCCTCGGAGAACTGCTTAGGCTGAAGACTGGACGAAAAGCGCTGTCATGCGCGGTCGAGGCCTTCCGTAGGAGCGAGCTTGCTCGCGAAATGTTCGTAGCAAATCGCTAGCAAGCTCGCTCCTACAGGTCGCGTCAGCTTACTTCGTCAGAGCCTTCCAGGCCTTGAGCGTCCACACAGTACGAGCCTGCTCGACACGGGCGTCGAGCGTTTCGTCGCTCAGCGGCTGTTGCGCCAGTTCGTAGAGCTTGGCCAGTTCGCCATAGAGGCGGTCTGTTTCCGGCACTTCCAACGTCGTGCGCGCCAGGCGCAGCCAGACCAGCAGCCGCTCCATGCGCGGGCGTTGCTCGGCGAGGTCTTCGGGTTGCTGCTGATAGCGCAACAGTTGCAGTGCCTCGGCTTCTTCACCCAGCAGGCGTGGCAACCAATGGCCCAGCTCGGCAGCACCTTGGCGATTGCCACGGTTGTTGCGCCCCGCGGTCCAGCCACGTTGCAGCAGCCATAGCGAGGCCTTCAGCGAGAACAGGCCCCAGCGTGGCTGTTTCAGTTCTGCGGCAAATTCGCCGGGTGCGCTCTGGCGGATTGCTTCGTCGTTCTGGCCAGCTTCGATGCCTGGGCGCCAGTCGCCGATCAGCGTATCGAGCAGTTCGCGCAGCTCGCGGCTGCTGGCGCGCGGCGCGGCCTGGCCGAGACTGCCGAGCAGGGCACGCAGGTCGACCAGTTGCTGCAACCATTGGCTGAGCAGCTTCCAATGACCGTTGAAGCGGTACTGCTCGGCCAGGCGCTGGCTGTTGCCCAGCAGGTGCCAGGCCAGCGCGGCGAAGGCATCATCCAGCGGCATGACTGCATCGAGTGTCGGCGTCGGCAGATTCAGCGCATAGCTGTCGGCATCGTGCAGGCGATAACCGCGTTCGGCCTTGCTGATGTCGCAGGGCATCAGCGGCAGGTCGGCGGCCAGTTCGGCCGCCAGCTCCAGCAGCGCTTCGGGCTCGCCCTGGCGCAGTTCCAGTTCCAGCTCGCAGATTTCCTCGCTCTGCTTGCCGACCACCACCTTGCCCAGATCCAGTGCCGCCTCGATCACCACCTTGGCTTTACCCCGGCCCCAGGCAATTTCGGCCTTCTCGCGGACGAAGTCGGTGGTGAAGATCGGCTTGAGGGTTTTCTTGTCCAGTTCGGCGAGTGCCGCCGGCCAGCAGTCGTCGGTGAGTTTCTTGGTGTCCAGCTTGGCCTTGTCCAGATACCAGTCCCACTCGTTGCGCTCGGACAGCCCGGCCACGCTCTGGCCGCGGCTCTTGAGGGTCTGGATGTGCTGGTCGCCGTCGCGGCGCAGGCGCAATGCAACTTTCGCCTGAGCCAATTCGCGTTCGGGTGTGTCGTAATACTGATTGAACAGTTCGTGGCGTTGCCAGCCGCTCTTGTTGCGCTTTTTCAGCAGCGGATGGTCGAGTAGCGCCGCGAGGGTTTCGCGACTGGCGCGCAGTTTGATTTCGGTTTCTTTCTGCATGATGCCCAGGTGATGCCTATGTTTGAGTGTGACTGATATCACGCGGTGGCGGCCGTTTAAGGTCATCCGTATACTTGCCGCCTTCTGAAGCCGGGGTATTCCCTATGCCAATCAATCCATTCGTCAGCTTGTTCGGGCGTTCGCCCATCGGCCCTATGCAGCAGCATATGGCCAAGTCCCACGAATGTGCCGCCAACCTGGTTCCGCTGTTCCAAGCGATTACGGCAGAAGACTGGGAGCGGGTCGAGCAGGTCCAGAAGGAAATGGCTCGCCTGGAAAACGAGGCCGACAAGCTCAAGAAGAGTGTTCGTCAGCACCTGCCCAAGAGCCTGTTTCTGCCGGTACCGCGCTCCGATCTGCTGGAGCTGCTGAGTGTACAGGACAAGATCGCCAACCGCGCCAAGGACATCGCCGGCCTGATGCTGGGTCGCTGCATGACGGTTCCCGTGCCGCTGCAGCCGCAAATGCTGGCCTTCGTACAGCGCAGCGTCGACGCCAGCTGCCAGGCGCTCAAAGCGCTCAAGGAGCTGGATTCGCTGCTCGAAGCGGGCTTCAGCGGTCGGGAAGCCACGCTGGTCGAGAAGATGGTCGAGGAGCTCGAGGAGATCGAGCGTGAAACCGACCGCATGCAGATCACGGTTCGCCGTGAGCTGTTCAAGCTGGAAAAGGACTTACCACCAGTAGACGTCATGTTCCTCTACAAGATCATCGAATGGATCGGTGACGTGGCCGACCGTGCCGAGCGCGTCGGTAACCGTCTGGAACAATTGCTGGCGCGTTGAGCGCCAGTTTCCTTTCTGGGTTCAACAGGTAACTTTCTATGTCTCTTATCTCGGATTACGGCTTCGTACTCCTGGTGCTCGCCTGCGCGTTCGGCTTTTTCATGGCCTGGGGTGTTGGCGCCAATGACGTGGCCAACGCCATGGGCACCTCCGTGGGCTCGCGTGCACTGACCATCAAGCAGGCGATTCTGATCGCTATGGTCTTCGAGTTCTGCGGGGCCTACCTGGCCGGTGGCGAGGTGACCGAAACCATCAAGAACGGCATCGTCGACGCCGAAATGATTCCGCCGGAACTGATGGTCTTGGGAATGATGTCGGCACTGCTTGCCGCCGGCACCTGGCTGTTGGTGGCGTCGATGAAGGGCTGGCCGGTCTCCACTACCCACTCGATCGTTGGCGCTGTGATCGGTTTCGCGGCGGTGGGTGTCTCGATGGACGCGGTGCATTGGGAGGGCGTCGGTCCGATCGTTGCCAGCTGGGTCGTCTCGCCTGTGCTGTCCGGCACCATCGCCTTCGGTGTGTTCATGAGTGTGCAGCGCCTGATCATCGACACCGAGAATCCCTTCCAGAACGCCAAGCGTTTCGTGCCGATGTACATGTTCCTCACCGGTTTCATGGTGGCGCTGATGACCCTGTCCAAGGGGCTCAAACACATCGGCCTGGACCTTAGCAGTGGCCAGAGTTTTCTTCTCGCGGTTGGCGTCGGCGTGCTGGTGATGCTGATCGGCATCGCGCTGCTGACACGCATCAAGGTCGACGTCGAAGCGGACAAGGCTTTCCACTTTTCCAGCGTGGAAAAGGTCTTCGCCGTTCTGATGATCTTCACCGCTTGCTCCATGGCGTTCGCCCATGGCTCTAACGATGTGGCTAACGCCGTCGGCCCGCTGGCTGCGGTGGTCGGTGTGCTGCAGTCCGATGGCGCGGGTGCGGTCGCTGCCAAGTCGGCCGTACCGGGCTGGGTGCTGCTACTGGGCGCGGTAGGTATCGTTATCGGTCTAGCCACCTACGGTTACAAGGTGATCGCCACCATTGGCAAGCAGATCACCGAGCTCACTCCGAGCCGCGGTTTCGCTGCGGAACTGGCGACCGCCACCACAGTGGTTGGCGCGTCGGCGATTGGCTTGCCGGTTTCCACTACTCATACGCTGGTGGGCGCGGTACTCGGCGTGGGCATCGCGCGTGGTATCGGCGCGCTGAACCTGGGCGTGGTCGGCAAGATATTCATGTCCTGGCTGGTTACCCTGCCGGTCGGTGCTGGCCTGGCGATCGTGTTCTTCCTGATTCTTCGCGCCATTTTCACCTGATCTACCGCGCGGCAGGCTGCGACACCTCATACGCCCCGTCGATCTGACGGGGCGTATTCGTTCATGGGTCCCGTCTTGAGGCGTTTCATGTTTCACTGGTGGCTCTGTTCCGATCTCGATACGGAGGTAGCCGGTGCCCGTTCCCTCACTCAAGGATCAATTTGCCGCGCTGGTCGCCGCGCCTTCGGTGAGCTGCACACAGGCGCATTGGGACCAGACCAACCGGCCGGTGATCGACCTGCTCGCCGGCTGGCTGGGTGATCTTGGTTTCTCCTGTGAAACGCAGGAAGTAGCCCCCGGCAAGTTCAATCTGCTGGCCAGCCATGGCAGCGGTCCCGGCGGACTGGTGCTGGCCGGGCACAGCGACACCGTGCCTTTCGATGCCGAGCTGTGGACGTCCGATCCGCTGCGCCTGCGCGAAGCCGACAACCGTTGGTACGGCCTCGGCAGCTGCGATATGAAAGGCTTCTTCGCGCTGATCATCGAAGCGGTGCTGCCGCTGTTGGACCAGCCGTTCAGGCAGCCGCTGCTGATCCTTGCCACTTGCGACGAGGAAAGCTCCATGTCCGGTGCCCGGGCGCTGGTCGATGCCGGCCGGCCGCTGGGGCGTGCCGCGGTGATCGGCGAGCCCACCGGGTTGCGGCCCGTGCGCCTGCACAAGGGCATCATGATGGAAGGCATCGAGATACACGGGCAGAGCGGGCATTCCTCCAACCCGGCCTACGGCCATAGCGCGCTGGATGCCATGCACGGCGTGATGGGCGAGCTGATGACGCTGCGCCGTGAGTGGCAAGGCGAATACGACAATCCGCTGTTCGACGTGCCGCAGCCGACGCTCAACCTCGGCTGCATCCACGGCGGCGACAATCCCAACCGCATCTGTGGCCAGTGCGCACTGGAGTTCGATCTGCGGCCGTTGCCCGGTATGGACCCCGAGCAGCTGCGCGCAGCCATTCGCCAGCGTTTACAGCCGCTGGCCGAACAGCACCAGGTGACGATCGAGCTGGCGCCGCTGTTCCCCAGCGTGCCGCCCTTCGAGCAGGCGGCGGGTGGCGAGCTGGTCAAGCTTGCCGAACGGCTGACCGGCCATGCCGCCGAGGCGGTGGCGTTCGCTACCGAAGCGCCTTATCTTCAGCAGCTTGGCTGCGAGACGCTGGTGCTCGGCCCTGGTGACATCGCCTGCGCTCATCAGCCGGACGAATACCTGGATCTCGACAGAATCGAACCCACCGTGAGGCTGCTGCGCGCCATGATCGATCACTACTGCCTGCAGCCGGCCAGCCGAGGTTAGGAGCAGATTTCGGATCGAATCTGCTCCCGCGCCCGCTCTCCCGACCCGGCTACCGGACTTTTAAGCTGTCATTTGAAGGCTTCTGCAACATGCACGACTACGTCACCTGGCTTCGCGACTCCTCGCCCTACATCAACTCGCACCGTGAGCGCACCTTCGTGGTCATGTTGCCGGGCGATGGGCTGGAACACTCCAACTTTGGCAATATCATCCACGACCTGGTACTGCTGCACAGCCTCGGCGTGCGGCTGGTACTGGTGTTCGGCTCGCGTCCGCAGATCGAGGCGCGACTGGCCGCACACGGCATCGAGCCGCGCGTACACCGCGGCCTGCGTGTCACCGATTCCGCTGCGCTGGAATGCGCGATCGATGCTGTCGGGCACATGCGCATTGCCCTCGAAGCGCGGCTGTCGATGGACATGGCGGCCTCGCCGATGCAGGGCGCGCGGCTGCGCGTGGCCAGCGGCAACTTCGTTACTGCGCGGCCGATCGGCGTGGTCGAGGGGGTCGATTATCAGCACACCGGCGAAGTGCGGCGCATCGATCGCAAGGGCATTGGCCGGCTGCTGGACGAGCGCACCATAGTGCTGCTATCGCCGCTGGGTTATTCGCCCACCGGAGAGATCTTCAATCTCGCGTGCGAAGATGTCGCCACCCGTGCCGCCATCGACCTGCAGGCTGACAAGCTGGTGCTTTACGGCGCCGAGCGCGGTCTGCTGGACGAGCAGGGCCAGCTGGTCCGCGAGCTGCGGCCGCCGCAAATTCCCGCCCATGTAGCGCGTCTGGGTAGCGACTACCAGGCCGAACTGCTGGATGCCGCCGCCCAAGCCTGCCGTGGCGGTGTGCGGCGCAGCCACCTGGTCAGCTATGCCGAGGACGGTGCGCTGCTCAACGAGCTGTTCACCCGCGACGGCGCCGGCACCCTGGTGACGAAGGAACAGTTCGAGCAATTGCGTGAAGCGACCATCGAGGACGTGGGCGGTCTCATCGACCTGATCACCCCGCTGGAGGAGCAGGGCATTCTGGTACGCCGTTCGCGGGAGGTGCTGGAGCGGGAGGTCGAGCAGTTCAGCATCGTCGAGCGCGACGGGCTGATCATCGCCTGTGCCGCGCTCTATCCCATTCCCGATTCGGACTGGGGCGAGCTGGCTTGCCTGGCGGTTAACCCCGAATACCGCCACGGCGGTCGTGGCGATGAACTGCTCGAGCGCATTGAGGCGCGGGCGCGCCAGCTGGGCCTGAAAACCCTCTTCGTGCTCACCACCCGCACCGCCCACTGGTTCCAGGAGCGCGGCTTCCAGCCCAGCGGGGTCGAGCGCCTGCCGGCGGCGCGGGCCTCGTTGTACAACTTCCAGCGTCAGTCGAAGGTGTTCGAAAAGGCCTTGTGACCGCTGCTAGGCAATCGCCTGGTGTAGGGTGGATCACGCTTTATCGATCCACCAAAGCGGAGTCTCGGTGGATGTAAAAACGACATCCACCCTACGGCCTTTAGGCCATCAAACTCCGCTGGTACTCCTCGACGAAGCTGTCAAAGTCCGGCTCGTCGGCAGCCTCCATGTCCGCTTGCTGGATCAGGGACTTGTCGCTGGCCGCATCGAAGCAGGCTGTTTCGGCGGCCGTCAGTGCGTGTTGGCGGAAGTGCTCGGCATGCACCCGGCTTTGCCGCAGGGCGAACTGACTGAAACTTTCACCGCTGCGCTTGAGCTCCGCGAGCAGCCGCGCCGAGGGCGTCAGGCTGCTGTCGTCAATCTTGGCCTGCTGTGCCGCAAGCGCGCGCGCATGCTGGTCGCTACCCTGGCTCCGATCCAGCAAGGCCGCCACTTGGCCGATGCCTGCAAGTAGTTCCTCGGCCCAGGTCTGCAGGGCCACTGGCGCACCGCCACGCTGCAGTTCAAGGCCCGGCTTGCGGCCTTCGTTGACCACCTTGAGGAAGTTGGCCTGGCTGGCGCCGCATTCGCCTTGCACCAGGCAGGGGCTGTCCTCCAGCGCGCAGAACAACAGGAAGGCGTCGAGGAAGCGCGCCTCCTCGAGATCGATGCCCAGGGGCAGGAAGGGGTTGATGTCCAGGCAACGCACTTCGATGTACTGGATGCCCCGCGCGCGCAGCGCCTGCAGCGGCCGCTCGCCGCTTTCGGTGACGCGCTTGGGGCGGATGTTGGAGTAGTACTCGTTTTCGATCTGCAGCACGTTGGTGTTGAGCTGCAGCCAGTTGCCGTCGGCGTCCTTGGTGCCCATCTCGGCGTAGGCCGGGTAGGGGGTCGAGACCGCCCTATGCAGGCTGTCGGTGTAGCTCGGCAGGTCGTCGTAGCAGGGCGTCAGTCCGGCCTGGGCGTTGCTCTGGTAGCCCAGATCGCTCATCCGCAGGCTGGTGGCCCAGGGCAAGTAGAGGGTGTTTTCGTCGAGCTGTTCGAGCTGGTGCGGGCGGCCGCGCATGAAGCTCGCATCCAGCGCTGGGGAGGCGCCGAACAGGTACATCAGCAGCCAGCTGTAGCGGCGGAAGTTGCGGATCAGCGCGATATAGCGCGACGACTGGTAATCCTGCCGGCTGCGGGTGTCGCCATCCTCGGCCTGCAGCAGCGACCAAAGCCCCTCGGGCAGCGAAAAGTTGTAATGGATGCCGGCGATGCACTGCATGGTCTTGCCGTAGCGCAGCGCCAGCCCCTGGCGGTAGACGTGCTTGAGCCGGCCGACATTGGAGCTGCCGTATTCGGCGATGGGAATCAGCGCCTCTTCCGGCAAATGCCCCGGCATCGAAGGGCTCCAGAGCCACTCGCCGGCCAGCTTTCCGTAGGTGTAGCGGTGGATGGCGTCCAGCTCGGCCAGGGTCTGCTGCGGATCAGTCGCAGTGCCGGTGATGAACTCCAGCAGCGCCTCGGAATAGTCGGTGGTGATCTTCGGATGGGTCAGCGCCGATCCCAGTGCGCGGGGGTGCGGCGTCAGGGCCAGCTCGCCGCGATCGTCGATGCGCAGGCATTCACGCTCGATCCCATGCAGGCATTGCGTGAGCAGCGGAAGGTGGGAGGGCTCGGCCAGCAATGCCAGGCGGTGGGAGAGGAGGTCGCTCAAGTTCTGTTTCCTTCACGCGTCAGTCGCCCCAATATGGGGGGGCGGACTACAGGCTTCAAGCTGCACGGAATAAAACAAGCGGCGCCTTTGCTCGCCGCTTGTGGCTCACTGCTTAGAGGCATGCAAAGGTCGATTGTGCCTTGGCGATCAGCTTCTCGCCTTGATGAACCTCAGCCTCGAGGACCTGGGTGCGGCGGCCTGCATGCACGACCCAGGCGCGACAGGTCAGTTCGCCTTCGGTTACTGGACGGATGTAGTTGACCTTGCACTCCAGGGTCACGCTGTTCGGCAGACCGCCGTTGAGGCTGTGACTGGCCTGGCCCATGGCGGTGTCGATCAGCGAAAACAGCGCGCCACCGTGGAGCTTGCCGTGCAGATTGCGCAGGCCGTCGTGCACGGTCAGCCCAAGCTGCGCTTCGCCGTTTTCCACCTTGTGGATCTCCAGGCCCAGCAGGCGGCCGAAGGCACTGGAGTTGCCCACTGCCTCGACTTGAATACTCATGCTTACTTCCTCAACTGCTTGGCATTGGCGAACAGCGACGCCATGGCATTGTTGGCTGGAGCCGGTTTGTCCTGCGGTGCATGGCGCTCGCTGCGCGGGGCGTTGCCGCGCGGCTTGCCGCCCCCTCGTGGACCTTCGGTCTTCTCGCCCGGGGTATCGCTCATGCGCATGGACAGGCCGACGCGCTGGCGCGGGATGTCCACTTCCATGACCTTGACCTTGACGATGTCACCGGCTTTGACCACTTCGTAGGGATCTTTGACGAACTTCTCCGACAGCGCGCTGATATGCACCAGGCCGTCCTGGTGCACGCCGATGTCGACGAAGGCGCCGAAGTTGGTCACGTTGGTCACCACACCTTCGAGCACCATGCCGGGCGTCAGGTCGCTGAGCTTCTCGACGCCTTCCTGGAATTCGGCGGTCTTGAACTCGGGGCGCGGGTCGCGGCCGGGCTTTTCCAGTTCCTGCAGGATGTCGCTGACGGTGACCAGGCCAAAGCTCTCGTCGGTGAACTTGGCCGGGTCGAGCTTTTTCAGGAAGCTCGAATCACCGATCAGCGAGCGGATGTCGCGACCGGTGTCGGCGGCGATGCGCTTGACCAGCGGATAGGTTTCCGGGTGTACCGCGGAGGCGTCCAGCGGGTTGTCGCCGTTCATCACCCGGAGGAAGCCGGCGGCCTGTTCGAAGGTCTTGTCGCCCAGGCGCGGCACCTTCTTCAGCTCGCTGCGGGACTTGAAAGCGCCGTTAGCGTCGCGGTAGGCGACGATGTTCTGCGCCAGGGTGCCGTTGAGGCCGGAAATGCGTGCCAGCAGGGCGGCGGAAGCGGTGTTCACGTCCACGCCGACGGCGTTCACGCAGTCCTCGACCACCGCATCCAGCGAGCGCGCCAGCTTGAGCTGCGACACGTCGTGCTGGTACTGACCGACGCCGATGGCCTTGGGCTCGATCTTCACCAGCTCGGCCAGCGGGTCCTGCAGGCGGCGCGCGATGGACACGGCACCGCGGATCGATACGTCCAGATCAGGGAATTCCTTGGCCGCCAGTTCCGAGGCGGAATACACCGAAGCGCCGGCCTCGCTGACCATGATCTTGGTCAGCTTCAGCCCCGGCACCTGCTTGATCAGGTCGGCAGCCAGCTTGTCGGTTTCGCGGCTGGCGGTGCCGTTGCCGATGGCGATCAGGTCGACGCCATGCTTGGCGCAGAGCTTGGCGAGGATCGCCAGTGTGCCGTCCCAATCGTTGCGCGGTGCGTGCGGGTAGACCGTGGCGGTGTCGAGCAACTTGCCGGTGGCATCGACCACCGCCACCTTGCAGCCAGTACGCAGGCCCGGGTCCAGCGCCAGGGTCGCGCGCGGGCCGGCGGGGGCTGCCAGCAACAGGTCATGCAGGTTGCGGGCGAAGACGCCGATGGCGTCGTCCTCGGCCTTGTCGCGCAGCTCGCCGAGCAGGTCGGTTTCCAGGTGGGTGTAGAGCTTGACCTTCCAAGTCCAGCGCACCACTTCGCCGAGCCACTTGTCGGCGGCGCGGCCCCTGTTCTCGATGCCGAAGCGCTCGCCGATCATCACTTCGCCGGGATGCATGGTGCCGGGTGCTTCATCACCGACCTTGAGGGCGATGCTGAGAATGCCCTCGTTGCGGCCGCGGAAGATCGCCAGGGCGCGATGCGACGGGGTGTTCTTCAGCACTTCGTCGTGCTCGAAGTAGTCGCTGAACTTGGCGCCTTCGTTTTCCTTGCCCGGCACCACGCGGGCGCTCAAGGTGGCGTTGTGCTTGAGGAAGTCGCGCAGCTTGGCCAGCAGATCGGCGTCCTCGGCGAAGCGTTCCATGAGAATGTACTTGGCGCCTTCGAGCACCGCCTTCACGTCGGCGAAGCCCTTTTCGGCATCGACGAAGCGCGCGGCTTCGCTTTCCGGCTCCAGGGCGGGGTCGGCGAACAGCGCATCGGCCAGTTCGCCGAGACCGGCCTCCAGAGCGATCTGGCCCTTGGTGCGGCGCTTCTGCTTGTAGGGTAGGTAGAGGTCTTCGAGGCGGGTCTTGGTGTCGGCGAGGTCGATTTCGCGTTTCAGCTCAGGGGTCAGCTTGCCCTGCTCTTCGATGCTGGCGAGGATGGAGACGCGGCGTTCGTCCAGTTCGCGGAGGTAGCGCAGGCGCTCTTCCAGATTGCGCAGCTGGGTATCGTCGAGGCTGCCGGTGACTTCCTTGCGGTAACGGGCGATGAAGGGCACGGTGGAGCCTTCGTCGAGCAGCGCCACGGCGGCGGCGACTTGTTGCGGGCGCACGCCCAGTTCAGCGGCGATACGGGAATTGATGCTGTCCATGAACCTACCTGGGTCAGTCAAACCATGCAGGCCGTGCCTGCGCGAAAGGGCGGGATTATAAAGGCAGCGGGGAGCTTGAGGCTGGAAGCTGGAAGAAAAAGCATCGGGGGGCGTTGTCCCTGGTAGTGGCGCACGGAGCGGGTTGCACCGCTCTACGATTTTGGCCACCTTCCACCTGCTTCTCTCGCAAAATCTGCTAACAATGGCTGTCAATTGCCTTGTCATCCGTAGGCGCATAATGCGCCGTCGATAAATTCAGGAGTTTTCCATGAGCAGCACTGCGTCAGCCAGCGAAGGTGAAAAAATCCTGATCGTCGATGACGATGCCCGTCTGCGGCGTCTGCTCGAGCGGTTTCTCGACGAGCAGGGCTATCGCGTCCGCACCGTCGAAAGCGCCGAGCAGATGGACCGTCTGCTCAGCCGCGAACTGTTCCATCTGGTGGTGCTGGACCTGATGATGCCCGGTGAGGACGGTCTGTCGGCGTGCCATCGTCTGCGTGAAAGCGGCAATGGGATTCCGATCATCATGCTCACCGCCAAGGGCGACGAAGCCAGTCGCATCCAGGGTCTGGAGCAGGGCGCCGACGATTATCTGGCCAAGCCCTTCAACCCACGCGAACTGCTGGCGCGGATTCGCGCTGTGCTGCGGCGCCAGGCGCCCCAGGTGCCGGGTGCGCCGGGCAGCGAAGACGAGACGGTGACCTTCGGCGACTACGAGCTGTTTCTCGGCACCCGCGAGCTGAAGAAGGGCGACCAGATCCACATGCTCACCACCGGCGAGTTCGCCGTGCTCAAGGCGCTGGTGCAGCACGCCCGCGAGCCGTTGACCCGCGACAAGCTAATGAACCTCGCCCGTGGCCGCGAATGGGACGCCCTGGAGCGCTCCATCGACGTGCAGATCTCGCGCCTGCGCCGCCTCATCGAGCCCGATCCGTCCAAACCGCGCTATATCCAGACGGTCTGGGGCGTGGGTTACGTGTTCGTACCTGACGGCAACAAGGGCTGAAAGCCGCTAGAAGCGCCTAGCGCTGGAGGCTGGAGAAGGATCGCTTTCTTCGTCCGGCCTACAGTGCCGTAGGGTGGGCTTCAGCCCACCACGCCCGGTCGACTTCGTGGGCTGAAGCGGAGCGCCGCCCGGCCCACCCTACAGGTGGAAGCCCATAGCGCTGTGCATTTTCGTACCGCTTTCCAGTCTCCAGCGCTCTTATTCGGCTATTGATTTATGAAGACTCCGCTCTGGTTCCCGCAAAGCTTCTTCGCTCGCACCCTGTGGATGGTGCTGATCGTCGTGCTGTTCTCCAAGGTGCTGATGCTGGTGTACCTGATGATGAACGACGACATGCTCGTCGATCGTCAGTACAGCCACGGCGCAGCCTTGACGTTGCGCGCCTATTGGGTCGCCGACGAGGCCAATCGCGAGCGCATCGGCGAGGCCGCCGGGGTGCAACGGGTGGCGGAGGCGGACGTGCCGCCGAGTGAATACCACTGGCCTTACACCGAAATCTTCCAGCAGCAGATGCGCGCCGAGCTGGGCCCTGAAACCGAGGTGCGGGTGCGCATTCAGCCGGAAACGGCGCTCTGGGTGCGCGCTCCGAGTCTGGGGCCGGATTGGCTGCAGGTGCCGCTCTATGCCTATCCATTGCGCGGGCAGCGGATCTGGAGCGTGCTGGGCTGGTTCCTCGGCATCGGTCTGCTTTCCACCGCTGCGGCGTGGGTCTTCGTCGGTCAGCTCAACCTGCCGCTCAAGCGCCTGGTCTACGCCGCCCGGCAGATCGGCAAGGGGCGCAGCGTGCGTTTGCCGATCAGCGACACGCCGAGCGAAATGACCGAGGTTTATCGCGCCTTCAACCAGATGGCCGAGGACGTCGAGCAGGCCGGGCGCGAGCGCGAACTGATGCTTGCCGGGGTTTCCCACGACCTGCGTACACCGCTGACTCGCCTACGCCTGTCGCTGGAACTCATGTCCAGCGAGGCCGAGCTGACCGAGGACATGGTCCGCGACGTTGAGGACATGAATGCGATCCTCGATCAGTTCCTCGCCTTTGTCCGCGACGGCAGTGACGAGCGGGTGGAAAGCGTCGATCTGAGTGAGCTGGTGCGTGAAGTCGTGGCCCCCTACAACCAGTACGAAGACAAGGTGCGCCTGCGTGTCGAATCGATGCCGCCTCTGGCGCTGCGTCGGGTATCGATCAAGCGTTTGCTGGTCAACCTGATCGAAAACGCCCAGCGCTATGGCGGCGATGGCGTTGAGGTGGTGGCGCACATGTCCGGCGACCATAATGCGCCCTATGTCGTGCTCAGCGTGCTCGATCGCGGCGCCGGTATCGATCCGGACGAGCTCCAGGAGATCTTCAATCCCTTCATTCGCGGCGACCGCGCTCGTGGCGGTCAGGGCACCGGCCTGGGGCTGGCCATCGTCAAGCGCATCGCCTCACAGCACGGTGGTGTAGTCGAGTTGCGCAACCGTGAAGGTGGCGGTCTGGAAGCACGGGTGAGTTTGCCGCTCGGGTTGCTACTGCCGCGCGATGCAATAAAACCCTGAAGGCAGCTACAAGCGACAAGTAAAAGCGTAACGGCAAGACGCCCGCCTGCTCTTTCTTGCCGCTTGCCGCTGCTTTTAACCCTTGCCCTTCGTTCTGGTCAGATGCGGGCCGGCGTTTTTTTCCAGGTACTGGATGATCAGCCCGGCAACATCCTTGCCGGTGGTTTCCTCGATGCCGGCCAGGCCCGGCGAGGAGTTAACCTCCATCACCAGCGGGCCGTGGTTGGAGCGCAGGATATCCACGCCGGCCACGGAGAGGCCCATGACCTTGGCGGCGCGGATGGCGGTCATGCGTTCTTCGGGGGTGATCTTGATCAGGCTGGCGGTGCCGCCACGGTGCAGGTTGGAGCGGAATTCACCGGGTTTGGCCTGACGCTTCATCGCCGCAATCACCTTGTCGCCGACGACGAAGCAGCGGATGTCGGCACCGCCGGCTTCCTTGATGTATTCCTGCACCATGATGTCCTGCTTGAGGCTCATGAAAGCTTCGATCACCGATTCGGCGGCTTTTTCGGTCTCGCATAGCACCACGCCGATGCCCTGGGTGCCTTCCAGCACCTTGATGACCAATGGCGCGCCATTGACCATCTGGATCAGGTCGGCGATGTCATCGGGGGAGTGGGCGAAACCGGTGACGGGCAGGCCGATACCGCGTCTGGCCAGCAGTTGCAGCGAGCGCAGCTTGTCGCGCGAACGAGCGATGGCCACCGACTCGTTGAGCGGGAACACACCCTGCATTTCGAACTGGCGCAGCACCGCGCAGCCATAGAAGGTGACGGAGGCGCCAATGCGCGGAATCACTGCGTCGAAGCCTTCCAGCGGACGCCCGCGATAGTGGATCTGCGGCTTGTGGCTGGCGATGTTCATGTACGCGCGCAGGGTGTCGATCACCACCACTTCGTGGCCACGTTGCTGGCCGGCCTCTACCAGGCGGCGGGTCGAATACAAGCGTGGATTGCGCGACAGCACGGCGATTTTCATTGGGCACCGGAAGTAGTGAGAGTCTGGGGTTTTTCCTGCACATAGGTGCGCGCAGGATCGACCAGCCATTTGCCGTCCATCAGGGCTTTTGACCCCAACAGCAGGCGATAGCGCATGGTCTTGCGACAAGTCAGGGTGAATTCCACCGGCCACAGGTGATCGCCCAGCGCCAGCAACGTGCGCACCACGTAACGGGTTTGGGTATGGCCGTTGGAGCTCTTGATCAGCTTGCGGGTCACCAACGGCGCTTCGCAACGATGCCGGCGTTGCACCAACGTGCCCAGATGGGCAGTGAAGCGCACCCAGCGAGTGCCGTCACGTTCGAATTCGCTGATGTCCGTGGCGTGCAGTGCCGAGGTGCTCGCGCCAGTGTCGATCTTCGCGCGCAGGCCGACCACGCCGAGCTCGGGCAGGGCGATCCATTCGCGCAAACCGATGACTATCTGAGGGTCGGGATTGTTCAAGAAAGCGTATCCACTGGTTTTCCGCGCATTCTAGTCGGGGTGCATGACAACCGCATCCACCTGTACGACTCTATGACAACACGACGATTGACCGAGTTGAGCGATGAGCGAAAAAGACGACGGTAAAGTCCGCCTGGATAAATGGTTATGGGCCGCGCGTTTCTACAAGACGCGCGCCTTGGCGAAGGCCGCCATCGAAGGCGGCAAGGTGCATTGCCGCGGCGAGCGCTGCAAGCCGAGCAAGGAGCCGAAAGTGGGCGAGGAACTGATGATCCGCGCCGGTTTCGATGAACGCACCGTGGTGATCCGTGCGCTTTCCGCGGTGCGTCGGGGCGCGCCGGAAGCACAGCTGCTCTATGAGGAAACGGCCGACAGTCTGGCCAAACGCGAAAATGCCGCGGCCATGCGCAAGGCAGGTGCCTTGGGTGTGGAAACCGATGGCAAGCCGAGCAAGAAACAGCGCCGTGCCTTGCAGCGCTTCCGCTCGGATGCCGAATGACTCGCCGGTTGGACGGTCGCCACTTTCGCCCTAGAATGCGGTCCCTTCTCGCAGGGGCCATGCAGATTCCGAGATTCGATGAGTCGCGGTATCCCAGCCAACGGCCCCGGCCTTTAACCTGCTCTGGTCATGCCCATGCTCGATTCCGATTACACCCAGCGTTTCCTTTTCGATAACACCGACGTGCGGGGCGAGTGGGTCGGGCTCGAGCGCAGCTATGCCGAGGTGCTGGCCAAACACGCCTACCCGGAGCCGGTCGCGCAGCTGCTCGGCGAGCTGCTCGCGGCAGCCGCATTGCTGGTCGGTACGCTTAAATTTGACGGGCTGATGGTATTGCAGGCCCGTTCGGCCGGCGCGGTTCCGCTGCTGATGGTCGAATGCTCCAGCGATCGCGAGGTGCGCGGCATCGCCCGCTATCACGAGGAGCAGTTGACGCCCGGCGCGACGCTGTCCGAGCTGATGCCCGAAGGCGTGCTGGCGATGACCATCGATCCGGCCAATGGGCAGCGTTATCAGGGGATCGTCGCCTTGGATGGTGTGACCTTGGCGGAAAGCCTGTCGAGCTATTTCGCGTCGTCCGAGCAGTTGCCGACGCGCTTCTGGCTTGCCGCCGATGGCCGCCGTGCATGCGGCATGTTGCTGCAACAGCTGCCGGTCGATCGGATCCGTAACGGTGAAGAACGCGAAGCCAGCTGGCAGCATCTGCGCACCCTGGCCGATACGCTGTCCGCCGAAGAGTTGCTCGGTCTCGACACCCAGACCGTGCTGCACCGGCTCTACCATGAAGAGCAGGTCCGCCTGTTCGAGCCCCGGCCGATTACCTTCCGCTGCAGCTGCTCGCGCGAGCGCTCGGCCAACGCGGTGATCAGCCTCAGCCAGCACGATGCCGAGCAGCTGCTCAGCGAGCAGGGCGGTGCGATCACCATCGATTGCCAGTTCTGCAATCACAGCTATCGCTTCGACGCAGCCGACATCGCCCAGCTGTTCGCAGGTGCGGGAACCGAGGGCCCTTCCGGCACGCGGCATTAAAAGGCCGTGGGGCGTAGAACCTTTTCGCCATTACGCCCTCATACCCAGCGCAGCGTCATTTCTGTCATAATCGCGCGCACTTTTTTTCGATGTAGTTCGCTGTCTGGTGGGCTACAACAGCATGGAGGATTCGGCCCAGGGCCGACGGGAAACTCATGACGCAAGCTATTAACGCCGTGTACGTTGATATCAGCACCGCTCGATTGATCGAAGAAGCCGTCAAGCGTGGTGAAGGTGAATTGGCCGCCAATGGCGCGCTCGTTGTCAAAACTGGTCACCGCACCGGTCGTTCGCCAGCCGACCGCTATATCGTCGAAGAGCCGAGCACCAAGGATTCCATCGCCTGGGGCCCGATCAATCGTCCCTTCCCTGCCGACAAGTTCGATGCCCTGTGGGATCGCGTCGAGACCTTCAACAAGGCTCAGGAGCACTTCGTTTCCCACGTCCACGTAGGCTCCTCCGAAGCACACTACCTGCCGGTCAAGATGACCACCGCGACGGCCTGGCAGAACCTCTTCGGTCGCCAGCTGTTCATCAATCCGGCGCAGTACAACCCGGCCGGAAAGGACGAGTGGCAGGTCCTCAATGTCGCCAACTTCGAATGCGTGCCAGAGCGCGACGGCACCAACTCCGACGGTTGCGTGATCATCAATTTCGCTGCGAAAAAGGTGCTGATTGCAGGCATGCGCTACGCCGGTGAAATGAAGAAAGCGATGTTCTCGGTGCAGAACTACCTGCTGCCTGAAGCCGACGTGCTGCCGATGCATTGCGCCGCGAACATCGGCGAAGAGGGCGACGTAACCCTGTTCTTCGGCCTGTCCGGCACCGGCAAGACCACCCTGTCCGCCGACGAATCGCGCTACCTGATCGGTGACGACGAGCACGGCTGGGGCACCGGCGTGGTGTTCAACATCGAAGGCGGCTGCTACGCCAAGTGCATCGACCTGTCCGAGAAGAACGAGCCGGTGATCTGGAAAGCCATCCAGTTCGGTACCGTGCTGGAAAACGTGGTGCTCGATGACGAGCGTGTCGCCGATTACACCGACGATAGCCTGACCCAGAACAGCCGCGCCGCCTATCCGCTGGAATACGTCGAGAAGCGTTCCGAGAAGAACCTCGGCGGCGAGCCGAACGCGGTGATCTTCCTGACCTGCGACCTGACCGGCGTGCTGCCGCCCGTGTCGATCCTGAACAACGAACAGGCCGCCTACCACTTCCTCTCCGGCTACACCGCACTGGTCGGTTCCACCGAGATGGGGTCGGGCAGCGGCATCAAGTCGACCTTCTCCACCTGCTTCGGCGCGCCGTTTTTCCCGCGTCCGGCTGGTGTCTACGCCGAGCTGCTGATCAAGCGCATCCAGGCGTTCGGCTCCAAGGTCTATCTGGTCAACACCGGCTGGACCGGCGGTGGCTACGGCGTTGGCAAGCGTTTCAACATCCCGACTACTCGTGCGGTGATCGCAGCGATCCAGAGCGGCGCATTGATCGGTACGGAAACCGAGCACCTGCCGATCATCAACCTGGACGTGCCGAAGGCCGTTCCGGGTGTCGAAACCCAACTGCTCAACCCGCGTAATACCTGGGCTGATCAGAATGCCTACGACGAAGCGGCCAAAGAACTGGCGAACAAGTTCATCGAGAACTTCAAGAAATTCGAAGTCTCCGACGCCATCAAGGCCGCCGGTCCGCAGCTTTAAGCTCTAAGCCGCCGCGTCAGAATCAGCCGCCTTCGGGCGGCTTTTTCGTGGGTGCTCACCAGAATAGGGAGTGTTAGGTCGTTCGTAGGGTGGGCCAAGGCGCGCTCCGCTTTTGCCCTCCATATGCGCCATCGGTGGGCTAAAGCGGAGCGCCGCCCGGCCCACCCTACGGCTATGCGTCTCAAGCCCACCTGTACTGCCAAAAGAATCGACGACTGCGATAAATATCATCAGTTTGTAGGGTGGGCTTCAGCCCACCAATGGCGCGAGCGGTCATCGCATGCTGTATTCAGCGCTATGCATCTCAAGTCACCTGCAACGACTTTGCAGAGCTGACTTATCGGTCCCACTGATAACTACCATCAGCCAAGGCGGATGGATTCGATGGTTTCCGGGGCATAGCATAGTGGCCACACATTCCAACCAGTGGAGCCGCCATGCATATCGAAGAAGCCATCCAGACCCGCCGCGCCGTTAAAGCGTACGACAGCAGCTTTCAATTGAGCCGCGAAGAAAAGGACGAATTGCTGCAGCTGGCGCTGCTGGCGCCATCGGCCTTCAACCTGCAGCACGTGCGTTTCGTCGAGGTCAGCGACCCGGCGCTGCGTGCGCAAATTCGCGAGGTGGGCTGGAACCAGGCGCAGATGACCGACGCCTCGATGCTGGTAGTGGTTTGCGCGCAGGTGGACAGCTGGGAAAAGAATGTCCGCCGCGTCTGGGAAGGCACACCGCCCGAGGTGCAGGACTATATGGCCGGCGCCATCGACAACTACTACCGCGACAAGCCGCAGGTGCAGCGTGACGAAGCCATGCGCAGCTGTGGCCTGATGGCGCAGACGCTGATGCTCGCCGCGCGCGGCAAGGGCCTGGATTCATGCCCCATGGACGGCTTCGATTTCGACGCGGTAGGCAAGCTGATCAACCTGCCTGACAACCATGTGATCGCCATGATGGTCGCGGTGGGCAAGCGTGTCGTGGAACCCAAACCGCGTGTCGGCAAGCTGCCGTTCGACGAAGTGATCATTCGCGATCGGTTCTGACCGATCGTTTGCGTGCCCATTCCCGGTGAACATGGAGCGTGGCTTCGATCAGTAGTGGTCTGTCGGCCCGCCCCATGGAAGAGCTCTCGTAGGGTTGGCCGGATGACGCTGCGCTTCAGCCCACCGATGGCGGAATAAGCTGGCTGTGGACTGAAGCGGAAGCCGCCGACCTAGCTACGGATGGCATCTCGCCTGACGCATGCAGACGGCGCCTTGCTCATCCACCTTGGCGCCGCTCGATAGATCGCAGAAGCGTTGACTCTACGAACGGCAGGCGTGTCGATGCAGCTATTAACGAGGCGACAGGCTCAATTCTGGTTCTTGCAGCTTTCGGCCAGGGTCCGATAGGAGAGCTTGCGGACCTCACCAGCCGAATCCCGATAAGTCATCACCGCATCGGTGACTTCACAGTAGGGCGTCGGCTCGACTTTGATCGACAAAACCGAGGCGATATCGAGCTTGGTGCCGTAGGCGTAGGTCTCGGGCTCGGCGCCGTTGGCATGGGCGAGCGAGGCAGCGGAAAGCAAAAGAGCGGTAGCAAATGCAAAGGTAGTGCGCATGGCAGGGCATCCTGTTTCTGGTTCGTAGATTCCTCCTGTTGGCAAGCCGCATCACCCGATCCGGCTTCGCTTGTGATTTTTCTCAGGAGCCCGGCGATGATGAATTAGTAAGCTCACTAACGATAATTGCGGATTCCAATGAGCGTGATTGAGCGAAATGCGTGGCCGCCTCGCTAGCTACTGCCTCAAGGCATTATCAGTGAACTACTTTCGAGTTCTTGCCGACCGCTGACCGCGCCTCGTGGACCGCTTTGCTTTACCGTCTCCCTCCTTTTGCTACCCTCTGGCTCCCAGTCAAAGGAGTGACTAACGATGATCGAACAAACCCTCGCTCAAACCTTCGGCTACGACGGCTTTCGCCCCGGCCAGGAACAAACCATCCGCGCCGTGGTGGCGGGCCGTTCGGCGGCGTCGATCTTTCCCACCGGTTCCGGCAAGTCGCTGTGCTACCAGCTATCGGCGTTGCATTTGCCGCATCTGACGTTGGTGGTCTCGCCGCTGCTGGCGCTGATGCAGGATCAGCTGGCTTTTCTGCATCGGCACGGCATTGCCGCAGCCAGTATCGATTCGGCGCAAGATCGCGAGCAGATCAGCGACACCATGAGTCGCGCCAAATCCGGGGAGCTGAAGATCCTGATGATTTCGGTGGAGCGCCTGAAGAACGAGCGCTTTCGCCATTTCATCAGCCAGGTGCCGATCTCGCTGCTGGTGGTGGACGAGGCGCACTGCATCTCCGAGTGGGGTCACAACTTCCGTCCGGATTACCTCAAACTCCCCGACTACCAGCGCCAGTTCAATATCCCTCAGGTGCTGCTGCTGACCGCCACGGCGACGCCGCCAGTGATCGCCGATATGCAGGCGAAATTCGCAATTGCCGCCGAGGATGTCGTGACCACCGGCTTCTACCGCGCCAACCTCAACCTGTTGGTCGAGCCGGTCGCGGGCGCCAACAAGCAGCGTCGGCTAGTGGAATGGCTGGCCGGCAAAGGCGAGCAGCCGACAATCGTCTACGTGACCCAGCAGAAAACAGCCGAGCAGATCGCCGAACATCTGGCGCAGCGTGGCTTTCCGGCCAGCGCCTATCACGCCGGGATGGGCCACGAATTGCGCGAGACCATCCAGCGGCGTTTCATGGCCGGCGAGCTGAACTGCATCGTCGCCACCATCGCCTTCGGCATGGGCATCGACAAGTCCGACATCCGCAACGTGGTGCACTACGACCTGCCGAAATCGGTGGAGAACTACAGCCAGGAAATCGGCCGGGCCGGGCGCGACGGGCAGCCATCTGACTGCCTGGTACTGGCCAACCGCGACAGCCTCAACGTGCTGCAGAATTTCGTCTACGGCGACACGCCGGAACGCGAGGGCATCCGCCATGTGCTCGATGAGCTGGCGAGCGTCGGACCGGGCGGTCAATGGGACCTGATGCTCAATCGGCTGTCCGAGCAGAGCAATATTCGTCAGCTGCCGCTGAAAACCCTGCTGGTGCAGCTTGAGCTCAAGGGCATCATCGCGCCGCGTTTCGCCTATTTCGCTGAGTATCGCTACAAATATCTGCTGGAGCCCGAGGCGCTGATCGCGCGCTTCGAGGGCGAGCGGCGGCAGTTCGTCGAGGCCATCGTGCAAACCTCGGCCCGAGCGCGAACCTGGTGCACGCTGGACTTCGATGCGCTCTACCAGCAGCACGGCGCCGACCGGGCGCGGGTGGTCAAGGCGCTGGATTACTTTCAGGAAAATGGCTGGATCGAACTGGAGAGCAAGCAGATGACCGAGGTCTATGCGCTAGTCGATCCGGACTTCGATGCCGCCGCGCTGAGTGTCGAGCTGCACGGTTACTTCAAGCAGCACGAAACCAGCGAAATTACCCGCATCGACAATATGCTTGCGCTGTTCGAATCGCATGAATGCCTCAGCTGGCGCCTGGCCGATTATTTCGGTGACGCCCAGGCGCCGCAGCGCTGTGGCCATTGTTCGGTCTGTCTGGGGCGGTTCGCGCAGCTGCCCGAACCGCCACCACTGGCGCCACTGACCGAAATCGATCTTTCCGCTCGCTGCGCCGATTTCAGCCAGCGCTATCGGCAGTTGAAAAACAGCGAGCCCAGTGCCGAATGCCTGACGCGCTTTCTCTGCGGCATCAGCGTGCCGCTGTTCACCAAGCTGAAGGCGCGCGGCATTGCGGGATTCGCCTCGCTGGAGGCTTACCCTTACGCAGATGTGCGCGCGCAGGTGGCGCGTTCGTAATTGCGCACAAAGAGCCGGACTTGAATGTGCCCAGGCGATCGGTCACCGCGTGGTGCGAGACTCGGCATCCAGCTCGCTCCACAGCAGCTTGCCCAGGCCCGTATCGTCGGGCAGCAGCAAGAGACTGAGCGCAAACACCAGTAGCAGGCCCAGCACATAAGCAAGATTGATAAGCCGATGATGTCGAGGCCGCTGCGCCTTGACCTGCTGGGTCGATTCCTCTGGCCTATCAGGCAAGGCGGCCGATGGTTGGCCGGGCGGCATGGACGGGTGGCTGGGCATGGGTGTCTCGATTGCTGCGAGCCGGTGCGTGCAGCGGCGGGCGCGGCGCAAGGATCAATGGTCATCAGGCGCGGCGAAGTAAAACCGAAATAAAGGCATATTGCCAGCACGGCGATGCCTTAAACCAATTTCAGCGGTGCTCGGTCAGCGGGCACCGGCGCGGCGTCGCGTCGCGCCCCGTTGAAACAAACTGAAAAGCTCCCGTGCGTCGGCCCGATGATGCGCCCGCTGGTGTCGACCATACTCAAGCGTCGAAGCCGCTACCGACACGGAGAACCCACCGATGCAGACGCGCCGCCAGCTCCTCCACCGCTCCGCCGTGCTGACGGCTATCGCCGCACTGGGACCGTTGCTGCCGTTCGTGGCACATGCGGCCGAACCACTACGGATGCGCCCGATTCCAACCACCGGCGAGAAGCTACCGGTGATCGGGCTCGGCACCTCGCGCACCCATGATGTGGGCCTTGATGATTCGCAGATGGACGCGCTGCTGGAGGTGTTGCGGATTTTCGTCGACGGCGGCGCCCGCCTGATCGATACCGCGCCGAGCTATGGCAACGCCGATCGTGTGGTTGGCGAGCTGGTGCAGCGGCAGAACGCGCGCGAACGGGTGTTTCTAGCCAGCAAGGTTTCCGCCACTGGCCGCGAGCGCGGGCTGGCGCAGATCGAGGCCAGTTTCGAGGCGCTGCAGAGCGACAGCATCGACCTGCTCCAAGTGCACAACCTGCAGGACACCAGCACCCAGCTCGGCCTGCTGCGCGAGCTGAAGGAGCAGGGCCGCATCCGTTATATCGGCGTGACGCACTATCTGGAGTCGGCCCACGACCGGCTGTTGGACGTGCTCAAGCAGGAAGAAGTCGATTTCGTCCAGTTCAACTACTCGGTCGGCGAGCGCAATGCCGAGAAACGGCTGCTGCCCTACTGCGCCGACAACGGCATCGCCACCCTGATCAACCGGCCCTTTACTCGCGGCAACCTGCTGGGGCGAGTCAAGGACCGGCCGCTGCCCGATTGGGCAGCCGAGCTTGATGCGACGTCCTGGGCGCAACTGGCACTCAAGTTCATCCTCGCCGAGCCGGCAGTGACCACGGTGATCCCGGCGACTTCCACTCCGCGCTACATGGCCGACAACCTGCTGGCCGGGCAGGGCCGTCTGCCGGATGCCCGGCAGCGGCAGATGATCGTCGATGCCTTTGGTTGAGCCCGGCAAATGTCCTTGGGCTCGAATCGGTTGCGCCTGGCCGGGCTGATCAACGCCCGTCCCGTCGAGCTGCGCGCCGCGCTGGCCGGCTTCGGGCTGTTCTTCTGCTTGTTCAGTGGCTACTTCATGCTGCGGCCGATCCGCGAGTCCATGGGCATCCAGGGCGGCGTGGAGAACCTGCAATGGCTGTTCACCGCGACCTTTGTCGCCATGCTGGTGGCGGTGCCGCTGTTCGCCTGGCTCAACTCGCGGGTGGCGCGCGTCCATTACATCGACTGGGTGTACGGCTTCTTCTGCGTGAATCTGCTGGCGTTCGCCGGGCTGTTCTTCGTCGTGGACGAGAGCATCTGGCTGGCGCGGGTGTTCTACGTGTGGATCTCGGTCTACAACCTATTCGTGGTGTCGGTGGCCTGGAGTCTGATGGCCGATGTGTTCGATGCGCCGCAGGCTCGCCGTCTGTTCGCCTTCATCGCCGCCGGTGCCAGCGTCGGCGGCCTGGTCGGCCCGGCCGCCAGTGCGCTGCTGGTGGGCGTGCTCGGGCAGTTCGGGCTGATGCTGCTGGCGGCGCTGCTGCTGGCGTTGGCGGTGGTGCTCAAGCATTACCTGATGGCGTGGCGCGAAGTGGCAGGCGCCGGACGCCCCGGTGCCGAACAAGCGGAAAATCCGCGCCGTCCGGTGGCGGGCAACCCGTTCAGCGGGCTGACGCGGGTGCTGGGTTCGAGTTATCTGCTGGGGATTGCTGCCTTCGTGCTGCTGCTGACCACGGCTAGCACCTTCCTGTATTTCGAGCAGGCACGGCTGGTTGCCGAGCTGTTTCCCGATCGCGCCGAGCAGGTGCGGGTCTTCGGCGCCATCGATTTCGTTGTGCAGGTCGGCGCCCTGCTGTCGCAACTGTTCATCACCGGGCGCGTTGCCCAGCGCCTTGGAGTGCGGGTGCTGCTGGCGGTGGTGCCGGCGCTGGTCTGCCTGGGTTTCATCGGGTTGGCGCTGGCACCGACCTTCGCTGTGCTGGCAGCGGTGATGATCGTGCGGCGCATCGGTGAGTACGCCTTCGTCCGTCCGGGCCGCGAGATGCTCTTTGCGCCGCTGGATGCGGAGAGCAAATACAAGGCGAAGAACTTCATCGATACCGTGGTTTACCGCGGCGGTGACGCCTTGAGCGGCTGGGCCAAAACGCTGCTGGACATGCTTGGCCAGGGCACGCTGCTGATCGCGCTGGTGGGCGCCGGCTGCGCAGCGGTCTGGGGCGCGCTGGGCTGGTACCTGGGCGGCCGGGCGGATCGGAAGGCGAGCGGGCGGGAGGGGGAATAAGCGCACCTCTGCAAGCGAGTGGTGGCAAAATGCCTGTCTACTGTCCGGCACGGAGGTCGCCATGCGCGCCGCTTCGCTTTTTACACTCATCGCTACCGTTGCCATCAGCGGCTGCAGCATCAAACAGAACGTTACTCCTGCGGCCCTCTCCGCCGAACTGACACCGGAAATCTGCATGATCCCAGCGCTGAACCTGCGTGCTGGCTTCACCAGTGCCTACCAGGCCTCGTTGATGGAAAAAGGCTTCAGGACCCGCCTGATGGCGCCCGGCAGCAGCCCTGATCGTTGTGCGCTTGCTACCACCTTCATTGGTCGTTGGGGTTGGGATCTGGCGTTGTACATGAAATACGCCGATATCCGCGTCTACGAAAAAGGCCGTCAGGTCGGCCAGGCGGAATACGATGCGCGCTGGGGCGGCGGGCGACTGGATAAGTTCATCAGTGCCGAGAAGAAGATTGTTGAACTGGCCGATCAGCTGTTTCCCAATGGGGCGGCCGACCTGGGTCGCGCTCCCGCCCCGGTGATAGCCGGCGATATGGCACCGTTGAGCCGGGAGGCTTATCGGCAACAGCAAGTGCAACGCTTGATGGATGAGGGCCTGTCCTACGAGGAATACCAGCATCGCTATCGGCAGTTGATGGACGAGTAGGTCGCTTGGCCATTGAGCGAAGCCGCTGAACCTCGTGGGCGTCGGCGCCTCGAACCTATTAGGTACCCAACCATCAGGAGTAGCCGTATGCATGTTCAAGTCAACAGCCAACACGTTCCCAGCAGTGTCGAGTTGCATGAATGGGTGGGTTCGACCGTAGAGGAGCGGCTGGAGCGCTTCGACGATTTCCTTACCCGCGTCGAGGTTCACATCAGCGACGAGAACGCGCAAAAAGCCGGGGCTGATGACAAGCGCTGTCAGATCGAGGCGCGGCCTAAGGGCCATCAGGCCGTATCCGTCACGCACAAGGCAGAGTCGCTGCAGTTGGCGGTCGATGGTGCGGCGGAAAAAATGCGTCATGCCCTCGAGCACCTGGTGGGCAAGCTCGACGCCAAGGTACTGTCCAGTGGTGAACTCAACGATCCGCTACTCGACGAAGAACCACAGGCCGTCAAGGACGCCATGCTTGAAGAAGACTTTCTCCAGAACCAGGAAGCACGTGGCAAGGAATAATTTGTTCTGAAGAGCGGGACGTACGCACCGAGGTGCGTGCGCTATCCAACCGTAGGAGCGAGCTAGCTTGCGAGACATCCCGGCCTGGAGCCGCTGATACTCCGACATCGCCACTCCGCGGTTACCGCCGCAGGCCAGAGCTATGCAGATAACCTTGGTACGCCACGGCAGGCCCGACCACACTGCCGCGAGTTGGTGTACTCCAGCGCAGATGAAGGGCTGGATCGCCAACTACAACCAAGCGGATGTCATCGCCCACGAGCTGCCGGACGGTCTAGGCTTACTCGCTGAAAAAACCGGCGTCGTGGTCTGCAGCTCACTGTCGCGCTGCGTTCAATCGCGCGGGCACCTGGCTTGCAATTGTCGCCAAGAACCGGATCCGCTGTTTGCTGAGGCGCACTTGCCCTACCCGGATTGGTCCTTTCCACCTATGCCGTCTCGACTCTGGCGATTGCTGTTCCGCGGCGCCTGGTTCTTTGGTTTCGCCCGCCATACTGAGCCCATCAGCGAATCCAACCGGCGCGCCAGCGCGACGGCGGAACGACTTATAGAACTTGCCGAGGCGCATGGCAGTGTGCTGCTAATGGGCCACGGCATCATGAACATCCTCATCGCGAGGCAGTTGCGCAAGCGCGGCTGGGCAGGCCCACCTAACCTCGTCCTCAAGCGGTATTGGGAGCCGTGCAGCTATTACAAGGAAGATTGAGACGCCTGCATCTTCGTCACGAAGGCGAGTGACCCCTGATTGTTGCGATGAGGTATTGGACTCGAATATGAGCTATCGCAACGTGGCTATAGCGAAAGGCTTACAAGCGGCAGTGACGTTCAGCGCTATGCCTACCAACGGCCGAGGATTAATCTGTGCCAACTCT
>NZ_JAMOIH010000008.1 GCF_024448955.1 Stutzerimonas stutzeri | reverse complement strand
ACGGCCTGGATCAGCTGGCTTTCTTCCTGGTGGACTTACTGGCTGCACTCTTGCTTGTGGTGGACGATTTGCTGCCAGTGGATTTGCTTGCCGTGGACTTGGCCGGTGCCTTGGCCTTGCTGGCAGCGCTTTTGCTCGCCGTGCGCTTGGGCGGCGGCGCCTGTTCCTCGGCATCGTCTTCGTCGTCCACCTCTTCGGCCTGCGCTGTTTTTTTGCCAGGTTTCCCGGCCAGGCTGCGCTTGAGCAGTTCGGTCAGGTCGATGACATCGGCGCTGCGGCGATCGACCGCTTCCTCCGGCCCACCCACGGCTTCGAGTTTGCCTTGGCGGGCCTTGGTTTCGACCAGGTCCATGATCTGGTCCTGAAACGTGTCCTTGTACTGATCGGGATTCCACTCGTCGCTCATGTCCTCGACCAGTCGCTTGGCCATGTCCAGCTCGCGCGGGTTGAGATCGGCATTGAGTGCTTCGTCCTTCATCTCAAGGTACTCCAGCCCCCGCACTTCCTCAGCCCAACGTAGCGTGTTCATCACCAACGCTTTGCCCAGCGGCATCACTACCGCCAGGTGCTGCTTGTTGCGCAGCACGACGTTGGCGATGCCGACCTTGCCGGTCTGGATCAAGGTTTCGCGAAGTAGCGCATAGACCTTTTCGCCTCGCCGGTCGGGCGTTAGGTAGTACGGCGTATCGATATAGAGGAACGAGATGTCCTTGGCATCGACGAAGGCAACGATATCCACCGTCTGCGTCGCCTTCGGATGCGCGGCCTTGATCTCTTCGTCGCTGATCACAACGTAGTGGCCCTTCTCGTACTCGACGCCCTTGACGATGTTCTCGCTATCGATGTCCTCGCCGGTGGTCTTGTTGATGCGCTTGTAACCGACCCGGTCCATGCTGCGCTTGTCCAGCCAATCGAAATCGATGCCCGTGCGGGTGGTGGCCGGCACCAGCGCGACGGGAATATGAACCAAGCCGAAACTGACGGCGCCCTTCCAGATCGTGCGAGGCATAAGCTTTTCTCCTGTCGACTGGTGCTCAGCCGTTGAGCACCGTACCGCCGTTCACATGCATCACTTGGCCGCTCACATAGGACGAATCGCTGCTGGCGAGATAGACATAGGCCGGTGCGACCTCGTCCGGCTGGCCAGGACGCTTCATCGGCACGTTGGCGCCGAATTTCGCGACCTTGTCCGCATCGAAGGTCGACGGAATCAGCGGCGTCCAGATCGGGCCTGGCGCTACGCCGTTCACGCGGATGCCGCGCTCGGCCAGGTTCATCGACAGCGAGCGGGTAAACGCGGTGATAGCGCCCTTGGTGGCCGAGTAATCGAGCAGCTGCGGGCTGCCCTTGTAGGCCGTTACCGAGGTGGTATTGATGATGGACGCACCCTGCTTGAGGTGCGGCAGCGCCGCCTTGGTCATCTGGAACATGCCGAAGATATTGGTGCGGAAGGTCTTCTCCCACTGCTCTTCGCTGATGTCTTCCAGGCTTTCCTGCGGATGCTGTTCGGCGGCGTTGTTGACCAGGATGTCGAGCTTGCCGAACTTGGCCAGTGTCTCGTCGATGGCTTTCCGGCAGACCTCGCGGTCGGCTACGTCACCGGCAAAGGTCAGGCATTGACGGCCATGGCTTTCGACCACTTTGCGGGTTTCGTCCGCGTCCTGATGTTGGTCGAGATAGAGAATCGCCACATCGGCGCCTTCCCTAGCGAACAATACGGCTACGGAACGACCGATGCCGCTGTCACCGCCCGTGATAATCGCCACCTTGCCCTGCAGCTTGCCGGCGGCCTTGTAGTCTTCGCCCTTGAACTCCGGACGCGGGTTCATCAAGCCTTCCTTGCCGGGCTCCGGTTGTTCCTGAGGTGGCAAGGTCTGGTTTTCTTCGCCCATGTGTTTTTTCCTCCGTCGAGTGAATTACCTGTCTTCGGAGGACTTGAAGGGAGAGTGGAAAGTTTCTATGAAGCGATGAGAGGCCCCTGAATCAGGCCACTGAAATCCCTAACCGGCGCCGCCCGCTTCACCTGTAGGGCCGAATTTATTCGGCTATCAACTGCACTGTGCATCCACTGACCGAACAAGTTCGGCCCTACAGGAAATCAATCGACGAGCAGCGCGACTCGACCGCGCGGGATGCCGCTTTCGACATACTCGTGCGCCGCTACCACCTCATCGAAGCCGAACACCTTATCGATCTGCGGCGTGATCAGCCGGTCGGCGGTGAGCTGGTTGATGTGCAGCAGCGCGCGCTGGACCGCGTCACGGTTCTGCTCGATGCCCAACTCCGGCTGGCCGGTGAAATCGCACAGGCAGTGAAGGAAGAATTTGAAATTTTTCTTGAACGCCGCACACGCTGGGAAGGCCGTCTCGTTGCCGCCGTTGAGCCCGTAAAGGATCAGCTTTCCGCGTGGCGCGATGACATCGCCCAGAAGCTTCATCTGAGGACCGCCACACGCGTCGAGCACCACCTCGACGCCCGCGTCAGCGGTGATTTTCTGCAGGCGGCCAACCAAGTCTTCCTCTTCGGTGACGATCACCGTTTCGGCGCCCAGTGTCTGGAGAAAGTCGCGATCTTCTGCGGTCTCGCAGGTGGCTATCACCCGGGCGCCTAATGCCTTGGCCAACTGCACGGCGATCGGTCCGGTGCAACGACTCGCTTGGGTCACCAAAACATGCTGTCCGGGCTCGAGTTGCGCCAGTTCGACCAACGCGAAGTAGGCGACCAACGCCGGCATGTAATGCACGCTGGCTTCGACCGGGCTGAGCATGTCCGGATAGTGAACAAGAGAGAACTGAGGCAACAGTACCTGCTCGCCGTACAACGGATACTGGTTGAGGTCATGAGCTAGGAAGCTCGCGACCCGATCGCCAATGACGAAACCATCCACCTCGTCGCCCACCGCCAGCACTTCACCAGCGACTTCGCAGCCGAGTCCGGCTGGCAGCTGTGCATGGCGTGGCGCAAGGTCTTGCCGCCAGAGCACATCGCTCCAGCTGATGCCGATCGCGTTCACGCCGATCAGCACTTCACCAGGACCTGGCCGTGGCACGTCCTGCTGTTCATAACGCAGCACTTCGGCAGGGCCGAACTGATGGAAACGGATCATGCGGGACATTGAAAGACCCCTCGATTACTACTGTATTAGCGACTCTATCTGCACTGTCGGCACAACTCCAGCCACGATGCCCGCATTCCGTTCGATAGTCGCCATGCGCGCCAATGATGTTCGGCTGTACGTAAAGCCGCATCCCGCCCTGCAGGTTTGTGTTATTGCAAAGCGGAAATGGACATGCCGGCGTCACTCCGATCTGTCTAGAATGCAGACGCACCCTCGGAAGCCCGCAGCATCTTGCGTGGCCACACGCGTGAATGAATGGCATGAATCGCAACGACCTCCGCCGCCTGGATCTGAATCTGCTGATCGTCTTCGAAACGCTGATGCACGAGCGCAGCGTGACGCGGGCGGCTGAAAAGCTGTTTCTCGGACAGCCAGCGATCAGCGCCGCTTTGGCTCGTCTACGTACGCTGTTCGACGATCCGCTGTTCGTACGTACGGGCCGCAGCATGGAGCCCACTGCTCGCGCACAGGAAATCGCCGGCCTGCTCTCGCCTGCGTTGGATTCGATCTCCACCGCGGTCAGCCGCGCCTCGACTTTCAATCCGGCGACCAGCGAACTGGTGTTCCGTATCGGTTTGACCGACGAGGTGGAGTTCGCCTTGCTGCCTCAATTGCTCAGACGCATACGCGCTGAGGCTCCGGGTGTGGTGCTGGTCGTGCGACGCGCCAACTACCTTTTGATGCCGGGCCTGCTGGCGTCCGGGGAAATCTCGGTGGGCGTCTGCTACACCGTCGAGCTGCCGGCCAATGCCAAGCGCAAGGTGTTGAGACGGCCGAAGCCCATGTTGCTGCGCGCCGACAGCATCCCAGGCCGCATGAGCCTGGACGATTACTGCTCGCGCCCGCATGCGATGGTGTCCTTCGCTGGCGACCTGAACGGCTACATCGACGAAGAACTGGCGCTGCACGGCTGCAAGCGCAAGGTGGTGCTGGCCGTGCCGCAGTTCAATGGGCTAGCGAGTCTGCTGGCCGGCACCGATCTGGTCGCGACCGTGCCGGATTACGCCGCTGCGGCCCTGGCCGCCAACGGTGGCGTTCGCGCCGAGCCGCTACCCTTCCAGACCAGCCAGGACTTTGAACTGTCCATGGCCTGGCGCGGCGCGCAGGACAACGACCCCGCAGAGCGCTGGCTGCGCTCGCGCATCCAGATGTTCGTCGGCGATCCGGATAGCTTATGAGCGAGCTGCGGGCTCGCTCACTTTTTGGTGAAGCCCAATCCGAGGCCTCGGTCAGCATTTGGGCTAGACGCTAAAGAACCTCACCCTTTCCGACAATTTCCCGGCCAGGGCAGTCAATGCCTTGCTGGCTACCGCGACCTGCTCGGAGCCGGTGGAGGTCTGCTGCGTTGCGGCGTTGATGTGAGTGATGTTGCGGTTGAGGTTTTCGGCAACATTGGATTGCTCGTTCGCTGCATTGGCGATCTGAACGTTCATGTCGCTGATTGCGCCAACCTCCAGATTGATCCGAGCCAGAGACTGCTCCGCTTGAGCGGTCTGCTCCACCGCCTGCCCGGCGAGCCGGCGGCTTTGGTCCATCACCTCTGCCGCTTTGCCGACTCCGTCGTGCAATTGGCCAATCATGGCGCGGATTTCCTGGGTCGAATCCTTGGTTCGGTTAGCCAGGGACCGCACCTCGTCAGCCACCACCGCGAATCCCCGCCCCTGTTCGCCAGCCCTTGCCGCTTCGATGGCCGCGTTCAGTGCGAGCAGGTTGGTTTGCTCGGCAATCGCCGTGATGACGCCGATGATGTTTTCGATGTTCTGGCTGTCTCGGGAAACCTCTTGGACGCGTTCGACAGCATCATCCAGGGTTAGCGCCAAATGCTGAATCGCCTGCGCCGTTTCGGTGACGACGCGATTGCCGATCGTTACTTCACCGTTGGCGTTGTGGGTAGCTTCCGCGGCTTTGGCTGCATAGCCCGCCACCTCACTCATGGTGGCCGACATCTGTGAAATAGCGGTCGCCATTAGCTCGGCCTCATGAATCTGCATGCGGATTTGCTGGCTGTTCTCGCCGGAAATCCCCTGCAGTTTTCCAGATGAGCTCGTGAGCTCGTCTGCCACCTGGCGCACCTGGCCGATAGTTTCAGCCAAGTGCACCGCCATGGTCCGGATCGCGCCCATAACGCTATCGGGATAGTCCGTGCGCACATCGAGGGAAAGCTGACCTTTCGCCAGCTGATCGATGGTATGCGCGACCTGATCAGGCTCGGCGCCCAACGTGGACTTGAGCCAGCGGATGATGATCCAGGTGACCGCGATACTGCACAGGATCGCCAGGGTGAGCAGGACGAAGATCATGTTCAGGAAACTTCCAGCCGCCGAGCTGACGCTGGTCAGGTCCTGCTTCAGGATTCTTTCCTGATAATCGATGAACGCATTGATGCGCTTGAGCCATTCGGTGTAAGCCGGTGCGACATCGCGCAGCAGCAGCGTCTTCGCCTCGTCGCTCCGGCCTTGCTGGCGCTGCGCAAGCAACGCATCGGTTTGCGGCAGCGCGGCGCGTTCGATTTCCCTAATGGCGTCCAGCAGGCGCAGCTCGTCCGGGTCTGCTACTCCAGCGGCAAAAAGCGCGTCCATGGCCATGGCAGCGTCTTTGTAAAAGGCTTTCAGCCGCTCGATTTCATTGAGATGCGTACGCAGCTCATTGTCGCTTTCAACCAAGACTGCATCGCGTATGGCAATGGCACGATCATGGACGCTGCCGCGGAAGTCTATCGCGTAGCGCTGCTTGGCTGGCGCGCCCACACTCTGGGTCAGGGTCTGCTTGATGTAGCCGACACGTTGAACCCCCACGAGGCCGATAACAATAATCATCGCCAGAATCAGGCCAAACCCGAGGCTCAGTCGTTGGGCGGTTGTCAGATGTGTCATGAAACGTGTCCTTTGGAAGCGTGCGTAGATTCGCGTGCGATGCGGTCACCGGTCCGTTGGACCGGCATGGCCCGCAGCGTACGTATCGACCCTTACTGCCGTTTCTGAAGGCACTGCGTCGCCTGCTTGTCCTTAGGTGATGAAAGGCTCCGGCCCGCTGCCGAGACAAGCCTTCCGCCTTACCCGAATCATCATCGGAAGTGATATCTACATTCGCCTCGTTCGATTTCTGCATCGAGAACCCGCCCCGCACACTTCGCCCAACATAAAAACCGAGTTGCGGAGTCAAGCATGGAACGTTCACTCAACGCCCTGCGTTACCCACTGGTTGCAGTTGTCGCTGCGCTTGTCGGTGCATGCGGGCAGGCGCCTGAAGCCACCGAGGCGGTGATGCCCGCGCCGGCGGTCAGCGTCGCGGAAGTCATCGAGCAACAGGTCACCGAATGGGACGAGCTCACCGGGCGTCTGGAAGCGCCGGAGTCGGTTGAAATCCGACCACGGGTTTCCGGCTTCATCGACAAGGTCGCCTTCGAGGAAGGCGCGCTGGTTAAGAAAGGCGATCTGCTGTTCCAGATCGATCCGCGCCCGTTCGAGGCTCAGGTAAAACGCCTGCAAGCCGAGTTGCAACAGGCGCGCGCCACGCAACAACGCACCGCCAGCGAAGCCCAGCGCGGCGAGCGGCTACGGGCCAATAACGCGATCTCCGCTGAATTGGCCGATGCCCGCGTCAGCGCTGCCAGCGAAGCGAAATCCGCAGTCGCGGCGATCCAGGCACAACTGGACGCAGCCAAGCTGGACCTCAGCTTTACCCGCGTCACTGCACCCATCGACGGCCGCGCGGGCCGCGCCATGATCACCGCCGGCAATCTGGTCAACGCTGGCGAGGCGCTGCTCACCACGCTGGTTTCCACCAACGAGGTCTACGCCTACTTCGAGGCGGATGAGCGTACCTACCTGAAGTACCGCGAGCTGGCCCGCAACGGCACACGTGGCGAAGCGACTCCGGTGTATCTCGGCCTTTCCAGTGAGGACGGTCACCCGCACCTCGGCCGCATGGACTTCATCGACAACCAGGTCGATCCGCGTACCGGCACCATCCGCGGGCGCGCCGTGTTCGACAACCGTGACGGGCGCTTCACGCCTGGCCTTTATGCACGGATGAAGCTGGTCGGGAGCGCCACCTACGACGCAGTGCTGATCAAGGACGTCGCAGTGGGGACCGATTTGGGCAAGAAGTTCGTGCTGGTGCTTGGCGAGGACGGCAAGGTGAATTACCGCGCCATCGAACTGGGGCCGAAGCTCGAAGGGCTGCGCATCGTCCGCAGCGGCCTCAACGAAGGCGAGACTATCGTCGTCAATGGCCTGCAACGCGTCCGCCCAGGCAATGCGGTTGAGCCGCAAACCGTGCCGATGGCAGACGCCGACACCCTCGCCGCACTCAAGGAACAGCACCGCGCCATCACTGCGGCGTTCAAAACCGAAGTGGTCGACCGCAGCGTGGCGCGACGTCCCAGCAGTTGAACAGATAGCAGCTGAGCTAACGCCCAGCCAGTCGACCGTGCGCTTCGGTGCACATCTAGAACAATCGATTCCGTCAGGGTGTGTCATGCGCACCCTCTCCCCCGGAGTGCGTCATGAATTTCTCTCAATTCTTCATTCAGCGGCCGATCTTCGCGGCGGTGCTGTCACTGGTGATCCTCATCGGTGGCGCCATCTCACTGTTTCAGCTGCCGATCAGCGAGTATCCGGAAGTCGTTCCGCCTACCGTGGTGGTGCGCGCCGAATTCCCCGGCGCCAACCCCAAGGTGATCGGCGAAACCGTCGCCTCGCCGCTGGAGCAGGCCATCACTGGCGTCGAGAGCATGCTCTACATGTCGTCTCAGGCCACCGCCGACGGCAAGCTCACCCTGACCATCACTTTCGCCCTCGGCACGGATCTGGACAACGCCCAGGTGCAGGTGCAGAACCGCGTCACCCGCACCATGCCGACCCTGCCCACCGAAGTGCAGCGCCTCGGTGTAACGGTGGACAAAGCCTCGCCGGATCTGACCATGGTGGTGCACCTGACTTCGCCGGATGAGCGCTACGACATGCTCTATCTGTCCAATTACGCAGCGCTCAACGTCAAGGACGAGCTAGCACGGCTGGACGGCATCGGCGACGTGCAGCTGTTTGGTATGGGTAATTACTCGTTGCGTGTCTGGCTCGACCCAAACAAGGTCGCCTCGCGCAACCTCACCGCTTCCGATGTGGTCAACGCGATCCGCGAGCAGAACCGTCAGGTCGCAGCCGGCTCACTTGGCGCGCCGCCGGCGCCGGGTGCGACTGATTTTCAGCTTTCGATCAACACGCAGGGTCGGTTGGTCACTGAGGAAGAATTCGAGAACATCATCGTTCGCGCCGGCGAAGACGGCTCGATTACCCGTCTCCGGGACATTGCGCGTATCGAACTGGGGTCCAGTCAGTACGCCCTGCGGTCGCTACTGAACAACCAGCCCGCCGTCGCCATCCCGGTATTCCAGCGTCCCGGCTCCAATGCCATCGAAATTTCCGACTCGGTGCGGGCACGCATGGCCGAGTTGAAGCAGGACTTCCCTGAGGGTGTGGACTACGAAATCGTCTACGACCCGACCATTTTCGTCCGCGGTTCCATCGAGGCGGTAGTGCACACGCTGCTTGAAGCCATCGTGCTGGTGGTACTGGTGGTGATCCTGTTCCTGCAGACCTGGCGCGCCTCGATCATTCCGTTGGCTGCAGTACCGGTTTCGCTGATCGGTACCTTCGCCGTGATGCACATGCTCGGCTTCTCGCTCAATGCGCTGTCGCTGTTCGGCCTGGTCCTGGCGATCGGCATTGTGGTGGACGACGCGATCGTCGTGGTGGAAAACGTCGAACGTAACATTGGCCTCGGCAAGTCGCCGGTAGAAGCCACTAAGCAGGCCATGAAGGAAGTGACCGGGCCGATTATCGCTACCGCCCTGGTGCTGTGCGCGGTATTCATCCCGACTGCGTTCATTTCCGGTCTCACTGGACAGTTCTACCAGCAGTTCGCGCTGACCATCGCCATCTCGACAGTTATTTCGGCGTTCAACTCGCTGACCCTGTCGCCAGCACTCGCCGCTGCACTGCTGCGCAGCCACGACGCACCTAAGGACGGCTTCTCACGCCTGCTGGACAAGCTCTTCGGCGGTTGGTTGTTCGCGCCGTTCAACCGGGTGTTCGAGCGCGCCAGCCACGGATATGTCGGCGCGGTGAAGCGCATCCTGCGCGGTAGCGGCATTGCCCTGGTGGTCTATGTCGGGCTGGTGGGCCTGGGCTATATGGGCTTTGCCAGCACGCCGACCGGTTTCGTGCCGCCGCAGGATAAGCAGTACCTGGTGGCCTTCGCGCAGTTGCCGGATGCCGCCACGCTGGATCGCACCGAGGACGTAATCAAGCGCATGTCGCAGATCGCCAGCGAACATCCGGGCGTGGAAAACACCGTCGCCTTTCCGGGTCTGTCGATCAACGGCTTCACCAACAGTCCCAACAGCGGCATCGTCTTCACCCCGCTCAAGCCGTTCGATGAACGCAAAGACCCGGCGCTTTCGGCCAACGCCATCGCGGCAGATCTGAATGGTCAGTTCGCGCAGATTCAGGATGCTTTCATCGCTATCTTCCCGCCACCACCGGTACAAGGCCTAGGCACCATAGGCGGCTTCCGCATCCAGGTGCAGGATCGGGGCAACCTTGGTTATGAGGAGCTCTACAAACAGGTCCAGAACGTCCTTGCCAAGAGCGCTGACTATCCAGAGCTAGCCGGACTGTTCACTAGCTACCAGGTCAACGTGCCGCAAATCGATGCTGATATCGATCGTGAAAAAGCCAAGACTCATGGCGTGGCGATCGATCAGATCTTCGACACCATGCAGGTCTACCTCGGCTCGCTGTATGCCAACGACTTCAACCGCTTCGGCCGCACTTATCAGGTCAACGTCCAAGCCGAACAGAAGTTTCGTCTGACGCCCGAGCAGATCGGCCAACTGAAGGTACGCAATGACCGTGGCGAGATGGTCCCGCTGTCGACCTTCGTCAAGGTCAGCGACAGCGCAGGTCCCGATCGCGTGATGCATTACAACGGCTTTCTCACGGCGGAAATCAACGGTGCGGCGGCTCCGGGCTACAGCTCGGGTCAAGCCGAAGACGCCATGGAGCGGCTGCTTCAGGCCGAGCTGCCGAACGGTATGAGCTACGAATGGACCGAGCTGACCTATCAGCAAATCCTGGCCGGCAACACCGCAATGTTCGTCTTCCCGCTCTGCGTGCTGCTGGCGTTCCTGGTGCTGGCGGCGCAGTACGAGAGCTGGAGCCTGCCGCTGGCGGTGATCCTGATCGTGCCGATGACGCTGCTCTCGGCCATCACCGGAGTGATTCTCTCGGGTGGCGACAATAACGTGTTCACTCAGATCGGCCTGATTGTGCTGGTGGGGCTGGCGTGCAAGAACGCGATCCTTATCGTTGAGTTCGCCAAGGACAAGCAGGAAGAAGGCATGGATCGGTTGGCTGCGGTGCTCGAAGCCTGCCGCCTGCGGTTACGCCCGATCCTGATGACTAGTTTCGCCTTCATCATGGGCGTGGTACCGCTTGTGCTTTCAACCGGAGCCGGTGCCGAGATGCGCCACGCCATGGGCGTCGCGGTGTTCAGCGGGATGCTCGGCGTGACCTTCTTCGGGCTGCTGTTAACGCCGGTGTTCTATCTGGTGATTCGCGCATTCGTCGAGAAGCGCGCGGAGAGAAAGGCTGTGTTGAAGGAGATCCATGCATGAAGGCTGTAATCACCACCCCGCTCCTGCTAGCCGCAATATTGACACTCAGCGCCTGTGCGGTGGGGCCCGATTACCGTACGCCGGAAACGGCTCCGGCAGAGATCGATCGCTCCGCCGCGGAAGGCTTCGACCGCTCACAGTTCGAATCTGCCTGGTGGCGCCAGTTCGAGGACCCGACGCTGGATACGCTGGTCAGTCAGGCGCTTTCGGAAAACCGTGAGTTGCGCATTGCCTTCGCCAGGCTACGGGCGGCACGCTCGATTCGTGACGACGATGCCAATGATCATTTCCCAACGGTAACCGCTGGCGCTACCGCCGAATACGGCAAAGCCCAGCAGCCCGGCTTCAGCGAAGAACGCAGCAATATCGAGCGCTACGATCTGGGCCTGGACATGGCTTGGGAACTGGATCTATTCGGGCGCATTCAGCGGCGTATCGAAGCCAGCGAAGCACAGACTGAAGCCGCCGAAGCCGAGCTCTATCAGTTGCAAGTCAGCCTGATCGCCGAGCTGGTGGACGCCTATGGTCAACTGCGTGGCGCCCAGTTGCGTGAACGCATTGCTCGGGAAAACCTGAACTATCAGCGCGACTCGCATCAATTGACCGAGCAGCTGCGAGACGCCGGCATGGGAAGCGAACTCGATGTCCTGCGCGCCGATGCTCGTTTGGCCGCCACCGAGGCAAGCTTGCCGCAATTTCAGGCGGCCCAGAGCCGTGCGCGCAATCGCATCGCCACCCTGCTCGGCCAGCGCGCCGATCAGCTCAGCGTCGACCTGTCGCCACGTGAACTTCCGGCGATTGCCAAAGCGTTGCCGATTGGCGACCCCGGCGAACTGCTACGCCGTCGTCCGGACATCCGTGCGGCGGAGCGCCAACTGGCCGCAGCCACCGCCAATGTTGGCGTCGCGACGGCGGACCTGTTTCCGCGGGTGAGCCTGTCGGGTTTCCTCGGCTTCATTGCCGGGCGTGGATCGCAGATTGGTTCCAGCGCTGCGCAGGCCTGGGGAGTTGCACCAAGCATCAGCTGGGCAGCGTTCGACATGGGCAGCGTCCGCGCCAGATTGCACGGTGCCGAAGCCGATGCCGAGGGTGCGCTGGCAAGCTACGAGCAGCAAGTATTGCTCGCGTTGGAAGAGTCAGAGAATGCTTTCAGCGATTACGCCCGCGCCCAGGAAAGGCTTCTGTCACTGTTACGTCAATCCAGCGCCAGTCGCGCGGCAGCGCAACAGGCAGAGATCCGCTATCGCGAAGGAACAGTGGACTTCCTTGTGCTATTGGATGCCGAGCGTGAGCGGCTCGCCGCCGAGGACGCCCAGGCACAGGCCGAAGTCGAGCTTTACCGGGGTGTCGTCGCGCTCTACAAAGCCTTGGGCGGCGGTTGGCAGCTATCCAACAGCTGACACGCGGATAGCTCTGCGCCGCTGCTTGCAAGGCAAAGCAGCGGCGCATGACGGGGCAAATTGTGATGCATTCCCGCTCCCGCTCTTTCAATTATGAATTTTGCGAGAAAGCGCTTTAGGTGGTTCGGCTTATTTGGCATAACGTCGCGTTGAAGCTCAATCGCATTCGGCTCCCGGATGTAATGCCAACCAACCAAAAATAAAGAGCCCTTCAAATGATCAAGCCGATCATCACCCTCGCCGGACTGATGCTGGCACTGACCGCGACAGTGGTCGAAGCAGAGCCAATCGTTATCAAGTTCGCCCATGTCGTTGCCGAAGAAACCCCCAAGGGCAAGGGCGCCCTGTTATTCAAACGATTGGTCGAAGAGCGCTTGCCGGGTCAGGTAACTGTCGAGGTCTACCCCAACTCCACGCTGTATGGCGATGCCGACGAACTGGAAGCCCTGAGCAAAAACGAAGTCCAACTGCTCGCGCCCTCGCTGGCCAAGTTCGAGCAGTACACCAAGCAGGTGCAGGTCTTCGATCTGCCGTTCCTGTTCGACGATCTGGACGCCGTCAATCGCTTCCAAAAGCGCGCCAAGGGGCGTCAGCTGCTGCGCTCCATGGAAAAAGAAAACATCACCGGCCTGGCCTACTGGCACAACGGCATGAAGCAACTGTCGGCCACCAAGGCGCTGCGCTTGCCGAGCGATGCGACCGGCCTGGCCTTCCGCATCCAGTCATCAGCGGTGCTGGAATCACAGTTCGCCCAAGTGGGTGCGCCTACCAAGAAAATTGCCTTCGCCGATGTCTTCTCGGCGTTGCAGAACGGCACCGTGCAGGGCGCGGAGAACCCCTGGTCGAACATCTACAGCAAGAACATGCATACCGTGCAGCCGTATATCACCGAGAGCAACCACGGGGTGCTCGACTATATGCTGGTGAGCAATACGCGCTTCTGGTTCGGCATCCCGCACAAAATTCGCACCGAACTCGAAGGCATCATCGATGAGGTGACGTATGAGGTGAACCGCGCCGCCGAAGAAGCCAACCAGGCCCATCGCGAACGCATCCGCCAAGCCGGTACGTCGCAAATCATCGAGCTCACCGCTGCCGAACGCGAAGCCTGGCGTGAAGCCATGCGACCTGTATGGAAGGAGTTCGAGCCGGTGATCGGCGCCGACATCATCAAGGCGGCACAAACGGTGAATCGCAAGCAGCGTGACTGATCTGGTTCACCCAGGCGCTCGCCTGATCTGACGAAACCCCGCGTTTTGCGGGGTTTTGTTTTTTAATCGAACGCTCTGCATCGCACGCCCGTCACCCATCACCAGCAATCACAGGCGCCAAATACTCAGCGCTCCGGCCCTTCGAACACCGGCTCCTGCTCCAGTTGAGACTCATCCCAACCACCGCCAAGCGCCGCGATCAGCTGCACGCTGGCCGTCAGCCGATCACCCAGCAACGCGAGGTTGGTCCGCTCGTTGTTCAATGCAGTGGTCTGCACCGTCGCAACGCTGAGGAAGTCCACAGTCCCAGCGCGATACTGGTTTTCGATCAGACGCAGCGATTCCTGCGCCGCTTCCAACGCCTCACGTTGCACAGCCGCTTCCTCGGCAAGCACGCGCAGTTGCACGAGGTTGTCCTCGACTTCACGGAAGCTGTCGAGCACCGTCTGGCGATAACTGGCCACAGTCTGGTCATAGCTGGCTTCAGCCGCTTCGAGGTCGGCACGGCGACCGCCGAAATCGAGTAGCGTCAGCGCCAGCTGAGGGCCCAGCGACCAGAAGCGGTTGGGCACGCTGATCAGGTCGCTGAAACTGCTGTTGCGATAGCCGCCGCTAGCGCTCAAGGTCAGGTCCGGATACCAGGCCGCTTCGGCCACGCCGATCTGCGCATTGGCGGCCATGACCTGGCGCTCGGCCGAGGCGATGTCCGGCCGGCGCTCCAACAATTGCGACGGCAAGGCCAGTGGTACTTCGGGCAATTGTGGAATGTCGCGTCGTTCGGCAATGGTCAGCTCCGAGGGCGGCACGCCAACGAGCACCGCGATGGCGTGCTCCATCTGCGCGCGTTGCCAGCGCAGGTCGATCGCTTGGGCCTGGGTGCTTTTCAGCTGGGTCAGGGCCTGGCTGACGTCGGACTTGGGCACGATGCCAGCCTCGTACTGGTTTTCTGTCAGGCGCAACGAGCGGGCAAAAGCCTCCACCGTCTGGTCCAGCAACCGCTGCTGCTCGTCCATCACGCGCAATTGCAGATAGGTCTGGACCAGTTCGGACTGCAGGCTCAGACGGACCGCCGTCAAGTCCGCTGCGCTCGCTTGCATGTTGGCGCGGTTGGCCTCCAGATTGCGGCGCAGGCGCCCCCAGATATCGAGTTCCCATGACGCGTCGAGGCCGACATCGTAGCTCTCGCTTACACCGCCACCGTTACCGACGTACTGCGACGAATTATTGCCAGAGCTACCCTGCCCTCCACGGGACACGCCGCCACTGGCCCCCACGACGGGAAACAGCTGCGAACGCGCACCCCGTACCAAGGCACGCGCTTGGCGATACTGCGCTTCGGCTACCGCCAGATTCTGGTTGGAAACGTTCAGCCGACCAACCAGCGCATTCAGCTCGGCATCGCCGTAGAGCGCCCACCAGTCGCCACGCTGCAAGACGTCCGCCGGGGCGGCGGTCTTCCATCCTTCGGCCTGCTTGAACTCCGTGGCAACGGGCAGTTCCGGCCGTTGGTAGTCGGGACCCAAGGTGCAAGCACCGAGCGAAAACGCCATGACCATCAGGGCCAGCGGGCGCAAGGGAGATTTCAAATACGACGAATTCATAGCGGATTTTCCAGGGCGGCATCGGTGCGCACACCACGCCAGCGGTTGAAGCGATGACGCGCGCGATCCAGGTACAGATAGACGACCGGCGTGGTGTAAAGCGTGAGGATCTGGCTGAGGATCAACCCGCCGACGATGGTCAGGCCCAGCGGTTGGCGCATCTCGGCCCCTTCGGCACCGCCCATGAGCAACGGCAAGGCGCCGAGGATCGCGGCCATGGTGGTCATCAGAATTGGGCGGAAGCGCAACAGGCAGGAACGGCGAATCGACTCTTGCGGAGACAAGTGGTCGTTGCGCTCGAATTGCAGCGCCAGATCGATCATCAGGATCGCGTTCTTCTTGACCACGCCAATCAGCAGGAACAGACCGAGCAGGGAAATCAGGCTGAACTGTTCGCGCATCAGGATGATGGCCAACAGCGCACCGACGCCCGCGGACGGCAGCGTGGAGAGGATCGTCAACGGATGGATATAGCTTTCGTAGAGAATGCCGAGCACGATGTAAACCAGCAACAGAGCGCCCAAGATCATCAGCGGCTGCCCCTCCTGCGTAGCCTTGAAGACATCACCGGTGCCACCTAGACGCCCCTGCACCTCGCTGGGCATGCCGATGGCGGCAACCGCACGCTCAATCGCCCGTGTCGCCTGATCGAGACTCACACCGGGCGCCAGATCGAAGTCGATGTTTTCCGCGGCGAACTGCCCCTCGTGGCTGACGCGGTCTTCTTCGAGGCTGCGCTCATAGCTTGCGAAAGCAGCCAGGGGCACCCGCCGACCATCGCTGGTGATTACCTGGACCTGTTCCAGTACCTCGGGGTGCTGGGCGTAGGCCGGGTCGATTTCCATCACCACCTGATACTGATTGAGAGACTCGTAGATGGTGGAAATCTGCCGCTGGCTGAACGCGTTGTTGAGCAGCGTAGTGACCGTGCTCATATCGACACCGAGCCGCTTGGCCGCATCTCGATCCACCTTCAGGCTGATCTGCTGCGCGCCCTCGCCTTCGTTGGCATCGATGCTGGTCAGCTCCGGTAACTCCATCAGCGCACGCGTTACCTGCGGAACCCAGGCGCGCAGGTCGGCCAGATCGCTGGCGAGCAGACTGTAGGAATATGCCGAACTGCTCTGCCGTCCCCCGCCGAACTGCAGATCCTGATCGGCCATGAGGAACATGCGCCCACCCGGGACTTTCGGCTGATTGGCGCGAATCCGCTCGATGACTTTCTGCGCGGAAATCTTGCGTTCAGCCAGCGGCTTGAGGCGGACGATCATGAAGGCGTTATTGATGCCGCCCTGCCCGCCAATGAAACCGGCCACGCTTTCCACCGCTGGATCGGCCAGCACGGCTTGGCGGTAGGTTTCCATCTTAGGCTGCATGACTTGGAACGACAGCCCATCGTCCCCGCGAATGAAGCCGGTCAGCTGGCCGGTGTCCTGCTGCGGAAGGAAGGTTTTGGGTACTTCGATATACAGAAAAACGTTGAGCCCGATGGTCGCCAGCAGCGTGAACAGCGTGATCCGGTGATGGCGCAGCGCCCAACCCAGGGATCGATCGTAATGACGCAGCAGCCATTGATGAGCGTTGTGGCTCCAGCGGTGCAGGCGGCCTTCCTGCGAGGCTTGGTGGGGCTTCAACCAACGGGCGCAGAGCATCGGTGTCAGCGTCAGCGACACCAACAGCGAGACCAGAATTGCGGCCGCGAGGGTAATGGAAAACTCGCGAAACAGCCGCTCCACGATGCCGCCCATGAACAGGATCGAGACGAACACCACCACCAGCGACAGGTTCATCGACAGCAGCGTGAAGCCAACCTCTCGCGTCCCGATATACGCGGCGCGCATGGGCGGAACGCCGTCATCGATATGCCGTGCGATGTTCTCCAGCACCACGATGGCATCGTCCACCACCAGCCCGGCGGCCAGAATCAACGCCATCAACGACAGTACATTGAGCGAGAAACCGAACAGATACATCACCGCGAAGGTGCCAACCAGCGACACCGGCACCGCCAACGCCGGAATCAACGCCGTGCGCAACCGCCCGAGAAAGAGGAACACCAGCACGATGACCAGTCCCACTGCGATCAGCAATGTGCGCTCGGCCTCGTGCAGCGTCGCGCGGATGACTGGCGAGCGATCCATCGCCACGGCCATCTTGACGCTACCAGGCACGATCGCCTGCAGCGCGGGCAGTTCGTTGCGAATGCCTTCGATGGTTTCGATGATGTTGGCGCCAGCCTGACGGTTGATGATCAGCAGCACGGCACGTTCATTGTTGAAGAAGCCGTCGTTGTAGCGATCCTCGACCGCGTCGCTGACCTTGGCCACGTCGCTCAGACGCAGTGCGGCACCGTCCTCGTAGCGGATGATCAGCGGCAGGTAATCCGCCGCCTCGTGCAGCTGGTCGCTGGCTTGCACCTGCCAGTGACGATGATTGTCTTCGACCATGCCCTTGGGCCGACGCACGTTGGCCGAGGCGATGGTCTGACGAACCTCGTCGAGGGACACACCGTATTGCTCGAGCTGTTGCGGTTGCAGTTCGACGCGCACCGCCGGAAGCGAACTGCCACCAACCTGCACCTCACCCACGCCGGGCACCTGCGATAACTTCTGCGCGAGCACTGTAGAACCGATGTCGTACAGCTGGCCTTTGTCGAGCACATCGGAGGTCAGCGACAGCACCATGATCGGCGCCTGCGATGGGTTGACCTTGCGGTACGTAGGCATGCTGCGCATACCGCTAGGCAGCAGATTGCGCGCAGCGTTGATCGCCGCCTGAACCTCACGCGCAGCACCGTTGATGTCGCGGTCTAGGTCGAACTCGATGATGATCCGCGTCGAGCCCTGACTGCTGCGGCTGCTCATCTGGTTGACACCGGCGATGCTGCCGAGCGACCGCTCCAGCGGCGTCGCCACGCTGGACGCCATGATTTCCGGACTGGCCCCAGGCAGACTGGCCTGCACCGTGATTACCGGAAAATCCATGTTCGGCAGCGGCGACACCGGCAGCAAGCCAAAACTGACCCCGCCCAACAGCAGGATCGCCAGGCTCAGCAACATGGTCGCCACCGGACGGGCGATGAAAGGTGCGGACAAGTTCATCGCGCAAAAGCCGCTGGAGATTGAAGGCTGGAGACTGGACGAGCCGGCAGCACCAAGCGCTTTTGCCCCCCAGCCATATCATCGACAACCTTGTAACCGACCGTAGGATGGGTGCAACCCATCGAGCCAAGGTGATGGGTTGCACCCATCCTACGGGCTGGCCTCGGGCGTCTTTTCGAACCGGTCATACGCCCACCTCTTGTCCTGCCACGTTCTTACGGGCAAAACGACTGCCCAACCGATCGAAGAACAAATAGATCACCGGCGTGGTGAACAGCGTCAGCAACTGGCTCAACAGCAAACCACCAACCAGGACCAGGCCCAGCGGCTGACGCAGCTCGGCACCGGAACCAGAGGCGAGCATCAGCGGCACCGCGCCGAACAGTGCCGCCAGCGTGGTCATCAGGATCGGCCGGAAACGCAGCAGCGCGGCCCGGTAGATAGCATCGTGCGGGCTCATGCCTTGATGGCGCTCGGCCTCCAGGGCGAAGTCGATCATCATGATCGCGTTCTTCTTGACGATGCCGATCAGCAGGATGATGCCGATGATCGCGATCAATCCCAGATCATTGCCGGTCAGCAACAACGCGAGCAGCGCCCCGACCGCTGCCGACGGTAGCGTCGAAAGAATAGTGATCGGATGGATGTAGCTCTCGTAGAGCACGCCGAGCACGATATACATGGTCACCACCGCCGCCAGAATCAGCAGCAGCGTGCTCGACAGCGAAGCCTGGAATGCCTCGGCGGCGCCCTGGAAACGGCTCTGGATGCCAGCGGGCAGGCCGATCTCGGCCTCGACACCTTCGATGACCTCCACCGCTTTGCCCAACGAGACGCCATCGGCCAGGTTGAAGGATAAGGTCACTGCCGGGAACTGGCCGATGTGGTTGATCAGCAGCGGCGCATTGCGCTGTTCCAGCGTCGCCAGGCTCGACAACCGCACCGGCGTACCGCCTTCGCTCTGCACAAAAATCTCTTCCAGTGCCTGTGCGCCAAGACGGCTGCCCGACTCGGCCTCCAGCACTACACGGTACTGGCTGGCCTGGGTGAAGATCGTCGAAATCTGCCGTTGACCGAAGGCGTCGTACAGCGCGTCGGTGATGGCCGAAACTTCGATTCCGAGGCGCGCCGCGGCATCGCGATCGATGTCCAGATAAATCTGCAGGCCGTTGCTCTGCAGGTCGCTGGCGATATCGGTCAGTTCAGGGCGCTCGCGCAGTGCCTCCACCAAGCGAGGCGTCCATTCCTGTAGCAGCTCTCCGTCCGGTGATTCGAGGCTGAACTGGAATTGCGTGCGGCTGACCCGATCTTCGATCGACAGATCCTGCACCGGCTGCATGTACAACGCTATACCTGGCAGCTTCGCCAGTTCCGGTCGTAGCCGATCGATGACCTGGCTAGCCGTGACGTCCCGCTCACCGTGGGGTTTGAGATTGATCAGCAAGCGGCCGCTATTGAGGGTGACGTTGTCGCCGTCCACGCCGATATAAGACGACAGGCTCTCTACCGCCGGGTCGTCCAGGATCACTCCCGCAAGCGATTGCTGACGCTCGCTCATGGCGCGGAAGGAAATCGACTGAGGCGCTTCGCTGATGCCCTGGATCACGCCGGTATCCTGCACCGGAAAGAAACCTTTCGGCACGGCCAGGTAAAGCACCACGGTCAATCCCAAGGTCAACACGGCAACCAGCAGGGTCAGTGTCTGGTGCCTCAGCACCCAGGTCAGCCAGCGCGCGTAGCCGCCGATGAGCCGCTCAACCCAATCCGGCTTGGCTTCATCCACGGTGGCCGGCTTGAGCAGCTTGGCGCACATCATCGGCGTCAACGTCAGCGACACTACCAGCGAGATGAGGATGGCGACCGCCAGGGTGATCGCGAACTCGCGGAACAGACGCCCTACCACGTCCTGCATGAACAGCAGCGGAATCAGCACGGCGATCAGCGACAACGTCAGCGAGATCAGGGTGAAGCCGATCTGCTTGGCCCCTTTGAGCGCGGCCTGAAGGGGCGTCTCGCCCTCCTCCACATGGCGGGCGATGTTTTCGAGCATGACGATGGCATCGTCCACGACGAAGCCGGTCGCGATGGTCAGCGCCATCAGCGTCAGGTTATTCAGCGAAAAGCCGGCGAGATGCATAACTGCAAAGGTGCCCACCAGCGACAACGGTACGGCAATCGAGGGAATGATCGTCGCCGACAGCCGCTTGAGGAATACGAAGGTGACCATCACCACGAGGACCGTGGCCATCAACAGCTCATGCTGCACGTCGGTGATGGCGGCACGGATGGTCTGGGTACGATCGGTGAGCACCACCACGTCGAGACCGGCCGGCATGCTGGCGGTGACTTCAGGTAGCAACGCCTGGATACGTTCGACCACATCGATCACGTTCGCGCCGGGTTGGCGCTGGATGTTCAGCAACACGGCCTGGGTTTCGTTGGCCCAGGCGGCGAGGCGTTCGTTCTCGGCACCATCGATGATGTCGGCGACATGCTTCAAGCGCAGCGTCGCGCCGTCTTCGTATGCCAGGATGAGTTCGGCGTATTCCTCCGGCGTTTTCAGCTGATCGTTGGCGTCGAGCATTGACACCCGGGTTGGGCCGTCAAAATTACCTTTGGGCTGGTTGACGTTGGAGCTGGTGACCAGCGAACGGACGTCGGCGAGCGACAATCCGTATGACGCAAGCGCTTCGGGGTTGACCCGAATGCGTACCGCAGGGCGCTGACCGCCGGCGATACTGACCATACCCACGCCGCTGATCTGCGCGAGCTTCTGTGCCATGCGCGTATCGACCAGATCATGCAGTTCCGGTAGCGCCAGGCTTTCCGACGTCACCGCCAAGGTCATCACCGGCGTGTCCGCCGGATTGACTTTGTTGTATACGGGTGGCGCCGGCAGGTCGTTGGGCAACAGGTTGCTTGCGGCATTGATAGCCGCCTGAACTTCCTGCTCGGCCACGTCCAGCTCGACTTCGAGGGAGAAACGCAGCGTGATCACCGATGCCCCGCCCGAGCTGGTCGAGGACATCTGGGTCAACCCCGGCATCTGACCGAACTGACGCTCCAGCGGCGCGGTTACGGCGCTGGTCATTACCTCAGGACTGGCACCGGGATACAGCGTCATGACCCGGATGGTCGGATAGTCCACCTGAGGCAGCGCCGATACGGGCAGCATGCGATAGGCGATCAGGCCGGCCAGCAAGATCGCAATCATCGTCAGCGTGGTCGCCACCGGCCGCAGGATGAACAACCGCGAGATGTTCATCGCGCCGGGCGCTCCTTGGCGTTCTGAGGGTCGACCTTGGGATTTTCGGCCGCTTCTTCAGCGAGCGTCTGGCGATCCACCACTTCCACTTCGCTACCGTCACGCAGCCGGTCGGTGCCCTCCATGACGATGCGCTCACCCACGCTCAAGCCCTTGGTAATGACGGTGTGCTCGCCATTACTCGGCCCTACTTCAAGGACACGCAGCTCGACCTTCGAATCGTCGCCGACCACATAGGCGAAGTTTCCGCGCGAGCCGAACTGAAGCGCCGCGGAGGGGATCAAGACGGCATCCTCCAACGTTTCCACACGCAAGCGGATATTGACGAACTGGTTGGGTATCAGCAGCTCGGCTTCGTTGTCGAAGCGGGCTTTCATCTTCAGGGTGCCGGTGGTCGTGTCAATCAGGTTGTCGACGCTTTCCAATACCCCTTCGCCGAAGAGGACTCGCGCACTGCGGTCCCAAGCCTGAACCGACAACTCGTCACCGCGGCGGAAACGGCTTATGACAGGCGGCAACTCGCCCTCTGGCAGCGTGAAGCTGATGGCCATTGGCTGGGTCTGGGTGATGACGACCAGCGGCGTAGTGTCGTTAGCCGCGACGAGGTTGCCCTGATCCAGCTGCCGCAGGCCCACGCGGCCATCGATCGGCGCGCGGATCTGGGTGAATTGCAGGTTCAGCTTGGCCTCGTTGACCGCTGCTTGGTTGGCCGCAAGCGTCCCCTGGTACTGGTTGACCAGCGCCTGCTGGGTGTCGAGCGTCTGCTTGGCGATGCTGTCATCGGCAAACAATCCCTGATAACGCTTGAGATCGACTTGCGCGTTCTGCAGCAATGCGCGGTTCTGCTGCAAGGTGCCTTCCGCCTGCTGCAACACCACCTCGTAGGGGCGCGGATCGATGACCGCTAGCAGATCGCCAGCCTTGACGCGCTGGCCCTCCTCGAAGCGCACCTCGACGAGCTCTCCGGCCACACGGCTGCGTACGTTCACGGTGTTCAACGGCGTGACGGTGCCGAGCGCCTGGGAGTAGACCTCGAACCGTCCCTGCTCGACCGAAGCGACCCGCACCGGCGTTGGCCCACCGAACGCTCCGAATGCCGGACGACCACCGGCTCGCTGTTGGGGTTGTTCCGCTGCGCTAGGCCATAGCCACCAGAGCAGGAGCGCAATCGCGATGACCACGACGCCAATGATCAGCCAGCGCTGCAACGCGCCGGCGCGAGAAGTGTTTGCCTCGGACATGAACTGGGTTCGCCTGGAAATGAGGATGAACCATAAGCAGTCGAGCTCCGCTGGGAAAGCGGATTTACGGCATTTTTACGTAACCGAGCTTGTCGATGCCAAACACGGCTTTTTAGCGTGCGTTCCAGGCTCAGGAACCATGTTTGAGCCATCCAGTCTATGTACCGTTCGCTCGGCAGCTGGTGAACCTGACTTCTGTCGATTCATCGCATCTGGTGCGATATGCCGCTATTCATCAGGCCGTCCGATAATGGCCTGCACAGGATCAAGGAATGAACGCATCACTGGTTATTCTGGCGTTGACTGTCGCCAGCTTTCTTCTCGGTTTTCTACGCGACCTGTTCATTGCCAAGGCCTTCGGCCTGAGCTGGGAAGCCGACCTGATCTTCGTTGCGCTGATCCTGCCGATGTTCTTCGAGAATTTCTTTGGCCTCGCCCTTCGCGACGCCATGATTCCGTATCTGCAAAAGTTGCGCAGCCAATCCCAAGCCTTGTTCGAGACCGTCAGCCGCTGGCTTTATTGGCGTGTCATGGGCATGGGTGCGGCGTTCAGTGCCGTTGCCATCGCCGGCAGTTACTGGATCCTCAATCTTCTGGCGCCCGGTTGGACGGACGCTCAGGTCGCCACCGGCCAAATCGTGTTCTGTGTAGGCGCGGCGCTGATCGCCGTTCAGGCCGTCCTGTATTGCCAGGGCGCATTGCTCAACATGGATGAGATCTTCATTCTGCCGATGACTCGCACGGTGTTGCTCAACGCCGGTGCGATCATCGGAATTCTGCTGTTCCAGCCCACCGGGATGGTGATCTTCATCGGCATGCTGCTGCCGCAACTTGCGCTGATCTGGCTGCAGCACAGGCGGATCGCCTATTTGCGTGGAAGTGAAAACGTTGAAACGGACGGTCACCGAGGCAGCTTCGGCCTCGCCTTCGCACCAGTCCTGCTAGCCGCAGGGGCACAACAAGGCTGCATTCTTGCGGAACGGATGTTCGCGTCCTATCTCGACGAAGGCAGCATCACCATGCTGTCTTTTGCATTCCGCATCGTCACCATCCCGCTTACGCTCTACGCGTTGTCAGTCCTATCCGTGCTGTTCCCCCGCTTCGTCTCGAGCTGGAATGACGGTGATTACATTGGTCACGCCGCAGTGATACGCAAAGGGTTGTTGGCCACTCTGCTCTTCTTGGTCCCGGCGACCGTGGTGCTCTGCTCATTTCCGCAGCCCGTGGTGTCGGTGCTACTGGAGCGGGGCCAATTCGGCGCTGCGCAAACAGATGCCACTGCATCGCTGGTGGTTCTCTATTCACTTGGCCTGCCGGCGATGGGACTGGCGCTGTTATGGGGCCGCACCCTGCTCGCTCAGCATCAGTCACGGCTGTTTCTGGTGATCACGCTTGTCAGCTCTGCGCTCACCATCAGCCTCGATGCGCTGCTCTACGGCCCATACGGTGCTGAAGGTTTGGCGTTCGCTTTTTCCAGCGGGGCGGCACTGCAGGCGCTGTTCATGGGGCTATATGTTTATCGTGCATCGCCGACGGGTCTGGCTCCGAGCGTACTCCTGCGTTGGATCACCACAGGCGCTACCGTTGCGGCTCTACTGCACTGGCTACCCACGCCGCACGGATTGCTCCAGTTGTGCCTGTACATCGCGTTGATGCTGTGTGCCTTCGCGGCGGGCGTGGTGTTGCTCGGTGAACGGGACCTGTTCAGGCCCAGCTACTGGTCGATGAAGAAGGCCTGACGATATCGGCTTCGCTCCAGCAGGGGTAGCCAGTCAGGAATGAGCTTCAGCGGGAAGATCAGAGCGTTGCTCATGAGCAACACCCTGCTTTGGTGAGTGGCGAAGCCAGGAATTGATTTGGAGCCCGCCCGCTCGAACGAAGCCCTATAGGAACCGTTTCGGAACGACCCAGAGGCGGCGGCGAAACCCCTCAGTTAGGCTCGGTCTCAGCTTCCTCGTGCGCCTGGCGCAAACGCTCGCGACTGTTCGTCAGGTGCAGACGCATCGCTGCGCGGGCGGATTCTGCATCCTGGCGCGCGATGGCGTCGTAGATCTGCTCATGCTCGCGGCCGAGGCGCTGTTGATAGTGCGGCTGGTCATCGTGAGCCAGACGTGCCGAGTTGAGCCGACTGCGTGGAATGATCGCCGTACCCAGGTGATTCATGATGTCGGTGAAATAACGATTACCGGTCGCCTCGGCAATCTGCAGATGGAATTGAAAGTCCGACACGGCGGCTTCGCTGGAAAGCGCTGCACTTTGCTGCAGCGAATCGAGAAACGCCCGCATTGCGGCCAACTGCTCCGGTGTTCGGCGTGTCGCCGCCAACCCTGCTGACTCGACCTCCAGGCTGATGCGCAGCTCCAAGATCGAAAGCACGTCACGCAGCGTGCCGATGGTCGCCGGATCGATGCGAAGCCCAGTCGTGCTCGGCGTATCGAGCACGAAAGTACCTATTCCATGGCGAGTTTCCACCAACCCGGACGCCTGCAATCGTGAAATCGCTTCCCGCACCACCGTCCTGCTCACCCCCTGCGCCTGCATGATTGCAGATTCGGTAGGCAGCTTGTCTCCACGCTTGATAACGCCATCGCGTATCTGCTGAGACAATTCGGTCACCAACTCCTGTGCAAGGCTGCGATGCTTTCGGCGAACGCGTGGCTGGATGCTCTGGTTTTCCATGGACACATCGATCTCTTTGAAGCGAAGTAAGCCGTATCATAGCCCAGTAGTTGTACGATAACTATGCGGCGCCCCTAATTCTCTGTCCCCAACCTTATATCTGAAAACCGCACTGCCCCCAGGCGGCTCCTATACTGACGGAGCCCCCTCTAAGGAGATCGACACCATGCGCCGCATCATTCTGTCCATCGCAGCTGCCGTCGTCAGCATGCCCCTTTGGGCGATGCATTGCCCAATGGACATGGCAAAGATCGACGAGCACCTGAAAACAAAACCGCCAAGCGACCCCGCTACTCTGACCCGCGTCAAAGAGCTGCGCGCCGAAGGAGAGGCGCTGCATAAGGCTGGTGAGCATGAGCAATCGCTCGAGGTACTGGGAGAAGCCCAGGATTTGCTCGGCATAGCAGAATAGCCCTCCGTCTTCACCACCGAGCATCTGCCGCATCGGCGGCTGCTCGGTGCGGCTGTCAGATATCCTCGCCGCCCTCGCCGGTGCAGCGAACCCGTAGTTCCTTGCGATCGAAGTTTTCTTCTCTGCTCAGGGTTTCGTAGCCCTCCGGGCAGACCTCGCGCGCACGCGTCGCGCAGCCCGGTTGCCCCGCGACTTTGGTGCAAGTGAACACATATTCGTCGGTGCCGTCTGCCGGGGACACGGTTTCAATGGCGCTGCAGCCGTTCAGCAAGACCGCCAGGGCGACAATAACGGCACATTGCCTGTTTAGGTTATTCATCGATAAATCGGCTCGATGTGGTTGAGCGACACTGATCGTCCACACCTGCGGCTCGGCGGGCCTCATTGGCTGCTACCGTCAGACGCGGCTCAGAACAAAAGCACAGCCATCCTTGCGGGCTTTTCGTTGGATCGGGCACTTGCGCTAGCGTGGGTCAGGTGCGTCATCCATCTCGGCATTGTCAACGTCGATATCAGGCGTCTCGCGTTCGATAGGGTCATCCGACCTATCCCGCGGAATCTCCAGTTCATTTCCTGGCAGCTCGTCGACGCCCGCCTGGTCATCCGGATTCACATCGGTGCGCCCGGGACTCAACGGTGGCGCAGAACCAGGAATCACCACGCCATCGTCGCCCCCGGCCTGGGAATTCGTACGGGGTTCGTTCAGCGGTTGCTGATTCTGGCTCTCGATGCTCATCATTCACCTCTGTCGTTGCTCTGTACAGATAAGAGGGTTGACGGGCTTCTGCGTTCAGGCAGATAGGTGCCATCGGTCACCTATGGAAACGCTGGATTGATGTGATCATTCATCACTAGCTCTACGCGGTCACAGAGACTCAACCACTGCGATTGAATCCGCCGCTCGGGTTGCACCTCGACGGGTGGCTGGTTATAGTCCTGCGCCGCGATAGAGCATCGCGCTCACCGTCCTGCCCGGATGGCGAAACTGGTAGACGCAAGGGACTTAAAATCCCTCATCCGAAAGGGTATGCGGGTTCGATTCCCGCTCCGGGCACCATCAGCGTGGGTTATCAATTGTTTGTTGCGGCATCTATTTAGAACCGGCCTTCGCAGCCGGTTTTTCGTTCTATAGATAGATATGGCTCAACAGCTCGTAATCTAAGTCAATGCTGACGTCGCATTCCCACGACTAACCAGAACACCAACCCGAGAATTGGCAGCAGCGCAATGCCGATAGCCCAAAGCGCTTTGACTCCAACCGTTCGGTCGCTTTTGAACACGCTGATGATCGCAAGTAGATCCAGTGCTATCACAACAACGGTAACGGCGATTGCCAGATAACTCATCGCATCCGTCATGTAGCCCTCCACGGTCAGCTCTATATATGAGTCCCAAGCGCCTCACTACAGTTCCGTTTGTTTGAACGGCCAGCCCTGAACCACTAGCCGCGCTACTCTACCTCGCGAAAACCAGCTCTTACGAATGTTTGGCAGCTCAAATCGAAGGCATAAAAAAACCGCAAGCTTGCGCTTACGGTTTCTTTATTAATGGAGGCCGATGTCGGAATCGAACCGGCGTACACGGATTTGCAATCCGCTGCATAACCACTCTGCCAACCGGCCTCAAAACGAAGACGCCGCATACTGCGGCGCCATCGTCAACAAATTGGAGCGGGAAACGAGACTCGAACTCGCGACCCCGACCTTGGCAAGGTCGTGCTCTACCAACTGAGCTATTCCCGCGTCGTCTTGATGACGGGCGCCATTTTATAGTTTCAGCACGCCGCGTCAAGCCTTTGATTAAAAAGTTTTATTTCTTTTCCGTAGGGCTGAGATGAGGCCAGGCGGCCATCAGGTAATTGACCATCGACCACAACGTCAGAGCGGCGGCGATGATCAGCAATGCGTAGCCAAGCCCGACCCAGATGGTCGCCAGTGGCGGGTTGGCCAGCAGGATGATGAGCGCAACCATCTGAGCCGCAGTTTTCCACTTGCCCAGGTTGGATACGGCTACCTGCGCTCGCGCACCCAGCTCGGCCATCCACTCTCGCAGGGCTGAGACCACGATCTCCCGGCCGATGATGATGGCCGCCGGCAAGGTCAGCCAGAGGTTGGAATGCTCTTCGACCAGTAGTACCAGCGCTACCGCCACCATCAGCTTGTCTGCGACCGGATCGAGGAACGCACCGAAGGGAGTGCTCTGCTTGAGCTTGCGAGCAAGATAGCCATCCAGCCAATCGGTTACCGCTGCGATGGCAAACACCGCGCTCGACGCCAGATAGCTCCACTGAAACGGGAGATAGAACAGCAGGATGATGATGGGGATCAGCAGCACACGCAGCACGGTGAGAATGTTTGGAATGTTCATCGATACCACTGGTCCGCGGATTTAGAGGGTGATTCTACTCACTGTGCAGAGCGGCATAAATCGACTCGGCAAGCTTTTTACTGATACCGGGCGCCTTGGCGATTTCATCAAGACTGGCGCGGCTGAGTTCCTGAAGACCTCCAAAGTGCTTCAGCAGTTCGCGGCGGCGCTTCGGCCCGATGCCTGCTACCCCTTCAAGCGTAGAAGTCGTTCGTGCTTTTCCACGCCGCGCGCGGTGGCCTGTAATGGCGAAACGGTGGGCCTCGTCGCGAACCTGCTGGATCAGGTGCAGCGCCGGGGAGTCGCCTGGCAAAGTGAATTCATGGGCTGCGTCGTTGAGATACAGCGTTTCCAGACCCGGCTTGCGGGTGACACCCTTAGCCACGCCCAGCAGGATCAACTCCGGCACGGCGAGCTCCTGCAGCACCTCGCGGGCCATGTTGAGCTGCCCCTTGCCACCGTCAACCAGCAATATGTCAGGCAGCTTGCCCTCCCCCTCGACGGCCTTCTTGAACCGGCGAGAAAGCGCCTGGTGCATCGCGGCATAGTCATCGCCCGCAGTAACGCCTTCGATGTTGTAACGGCGGTAATCGGACTTCAGCGGCCCTTCCGGGCCGAATACCACACAGGACGCGACGGTCGCTTCACCGCTGGAGTGGCTGATATCGAAGCATTCCAGCCGTGTCGGCGGCTCCTCGAGATCCAACGCCTCGGCCAGGGCCTGGAACCGTGCAGCCAGATGCTGCCGATTCGCCAAGCGCGCGCCCAGCGCCTGCTCGGCATTGGTCAGCGCCAGCTGTTGCCAGCGTGCGCGCGTACCGCGAACACGGTGGCTGATTGTCAGCTCGACATCGCGCAGTTCTGTAATAGCGCTGATCAACGTATCGAAGTCTTCATGAACCGTATTGACGATCAGCTCCGAGGGAAGATCGCGCTCCATGGAGCCGAGGTAATACTGCTCGAGAAAGGCCTGCAGAACCTCGCTGACGCTCTCTTCAATGGCGACTTGCGGAAAGAAATTCTTGCTGCCCAGGACCCGTCCGCCACGCACGCTGATCAAATGCACGCAGGCACCGCCTGGGCTTACCACCGCCGCGACGATGTCGACGTTACCACTACCGCCTTCCATGCTCTGCTGATCCTGCACGCGACGCAGGATGCCGATCTGGTCGCGGATTTCCGCGGCACGCTCGAAATCAAGCGCCATCGCCGCTTTTTCCATGTTTTTCGACAGCTCCTCGGCCAGCGCATTGCTGCGCCCCTCAAGAAACATCACAGAATGCCGGACGTCATCGGCATATTCTTCCGGATTGACCAGGTTCACGCAGGGCGCCTTGCAGCGTTTGATCTGATATTGCAGGCAGGGCCGAGTACGGTTGCGGTAATAGCTGTCTTCGCATTGGCGCACAAAGAACGCCTTCTGCAGCAGACTCAGGCTTTCGCGAATGGCGCCAGCGCTGGGGTACGGACCGAAATAACGCCCCGGCTCCTTCTTCGCACCTCTATGAATGCTGAGCCGGGGAAAGTCCCCGCTCGACAGAAATACATAGGGGTAGGACTTATCGTCGCGCAGCAGGATGTTGTACGGCGGGCGCCACTGTTTGATCAGGGTCTGTTCGAGCAACAATGCTTCGGTTTCGTTCGCCGTGATCGTGGTTTCGATCTGAGCAATCTTGGCCACCAGCGCGGCTGTTTTCGGCGCCTGCCCAGTCTTGCGGAAATAGCTCGCCAGGCGCTTCTTCAGATTCTTTGCCTTGCCCACATAAAGCAGCTTGGCGTCAGCATCGAACATTCGGTAGACGCCGGGACGCCCGCTGCACGAAGCCAGAAATGCGGAGGAATCGAAGCCGCTCATCAATTGATGGTGTCGACCATGCCGTGACGGACAGCGAGCAGCGCCAGCTCGACGTCACTGGTAATCGAAAGCTTCTCGTAGATACGGTAGCGATAGGTGTTGACGGTTTTCGGCGACAGGCACAGCTTGTCAGAGATGGCCTGAACCTTCTGGCAGTTCGCGATCATCAGGGCGATTTGGATTTCTCGCTCGGATAGGAGATCGAAAGGTGACCCGTTGACCTTGGGCTGGAATGACTTGAGCGCCAGCTGCTGGGCGATTTGCGGGCTGATGTAGCGCTGACCCGCAAATACCATGCGGATCGCCTGAATCATCTCATCGAGCGCTGCGCCCTTGGTCAGGTACCCGGCGGCACCTGCCTGCAGCAGTCGCGTCGGGAAGGGGTCTTCTTCGCAGATGGTGACCGCAATGACCTTGATATCGGGATGGCTGCGCAGGAGCTTACGGGTGGCTTCGAGGCCGCCGATGCCCGGCATCTTGACGTCCATCAGGACCACATCAGGCTTGAGTTCACGCGACTTCTTGATCGCCGCCTCGCCCGATTCAGCCTGCCCAATCACCTGCAGGCCATCGATATCGGCGAGCATTCGGGAAATGCCTGTGCGTACTAGATCGTGGTCATCGACCACCAGCACCCTAATCAAGCAGACACCTCTTTCAGTGCAAATTCAAAGCTGGCTGACTGCTCGCTTCATAAGCGGCGGACTTTAACAAAAACTCACCGTCTTACCCAGACCATACATCGCAAAATGGCCAGATGACATCACGCCCTTGCCCTAGTGTCAGGAACTCTGTGTGAACGGATAGGCAGGCGTACCAGTCCGAACTATGGTCGATATAGCTCTCGTCACCGGTACCGATTCTTGTTCGAAAGCCTCATTGCAGCCCTCCTCCTGGCTACCGTTCACCTGCTCGCAGGACGCCTGCGCACACTTGGCCATCTGCCTCGTAGCCGTTGGCTTTCGCTGGCCGGTGGCGTTTCTGTGGCATATGTATTCGCTCACCTCTTGCCGGAACTGGCCCGAGGTCAGGAAGTGATAGACGGTAGCGATATCTGGCTACTCAATTATCTCGAGCATCACGCCTATCTGCTGTCATTGCTTGGCCTCGCTACTTTTTATGGCTTAGAGCGCTTGATAAAGAAGCACCGGAGCGAGCTGGAGGAGCATGAAGAGTCCCATGCCGGTGTGTTCTGGCTGCACATCGCTGCCTTCGCCCTCTATAACGGGCTGATTGGTTACCTGTTGACGCATGGCGCGAATGACAAACCGTACTCGCTGCTGCTCTACTGCGTCGCGATGGGGATGCACTTTCTGATCAATGACTTCGCGCTGCAAAACGACCACAAGGATCTGTTCAAACGCCGGGGCCGCTGGGTACTCGCGATGATGCCACTGGCTGGGTGGGGCTTCGGGGCCATTACCGATGTTTCAGAACTGACCGTTTCGGCGCTGACCGCCTTTATTGGCGGCTCGATCATATTGAACGTGCTCAAAGAGGAGCTGCCGGAAGAGCGCAACAGCCGCTTCGGCGCCTTTCTCATCGGCTCGGCCGGTTATTCGCTGCTGTTGCTCGGGTTTCAGAATGTCGGCTGACCCGCGACACACGACTACTCGACATCCGATTCAGCCATCACAACCACGCCGCTCACGTAAGGCACAGGCTGGTTGATGCCGCTGAGCACGGATTCGGGCGGTACACTCCCCCAGGACTTCGATCAACGCAACGGGTCACCAAGAGACTTTCATGCTTAAAACCTTCGCACTATTTGCTGTCACAGCTGTTGCCGAGATCGTCGGTTGCTACCTGCCTTATCTCTGGCTCAAGCACGGCAAAAGCGCCTGGCTCCTAATGCCCGCCGCGTTGTCGCTGGCACTCTTTGCATGGCTGCTGACATTGCACCCGACCGCAGCGGGCCGGGTTTATGCCGCTTACGGCGGCGTTTATGTGGGCGTAGCGCTGCTCTGGTTATGGCTGGTCGATGGCGTTCGCCCAACTCATTGGGATTTGCTCGGCTGTGCAGTCGCCTTCCTCGGCATGGCAATCATCATGTTTGCACCGCGAGCCGCCTGAGCTAGAACCGACTACGGCCGCTCCGCCGCACGCTTAGCAAGCAGCCCCTGATAGAAACGACACTCACGCTCCAGCGCATCCGCCAGATTGCTTGCCTGCCGGAAACCATGATGTTCCTGCGGGTAAAGACGGTACTCGACCGGGATGTTTCTCTGACGAAGCGCCGCCACCATCGATTCGGTCTGTTCGGGAAGCACCACCGAGTCCTGCCCGCCCTGAAAGAAGATCACCGGCACCTTGATCTGCGCCGCATTGTGCAACGGGGCGCGCTGACGGTAACGCTCAGCATGACGCTGCGGATCGCCGATCAGCCAGTCCAGATAGTCCGCCTCGAACTTATGCGTGACACGCCGCAACGCGAGCGGGTCGCTGACACCATAAAGACTGGCGCCACCACTGAAGCCTGCATCGGATGCCAGCGCGCAGAGCGCAGTAAAGCCCCCGGCGCTCGAACCGCGAATGTAGGTGCGGGCCGGATCGATCTGCTCGTCCTCAGCCAGCGCTCTGACGGCGGCGCATGCATCTTCCACATCGACAACGCCCCAGTGACCACGCAGCCGCTGCCGGTAGGCACGACCGAAACCGCTGCTGCCTCGGTAGTTGATATCGGCCACGGCAAATCCTCGCTGGGTCCAGTATTGAATCCGCGGATCGAATACCGGATAGCAGGCCGACGTCGGCCCGCCGTGCAAGAAGATCACCAGCGGTGGGCGCTCACCGTCCAGGCTCCGGCAGTTGGCATTGCGCGGCGGATAGAAGAATGCGTGAGCGGTTTCGTCACGCCCGGTGACGAAACTGAACGACCGTGGACACGACAACGCGTCGGTCGATAGCGGTTGCTCGCCACCCGCGATGATGTCGGCCCGGCCGGTTCGCCGGTCAATGGCCAGCACCGCTGGCGCGCGATCGACGGCTGCGGCGATGCAGTAGTAGTTCCGATTATCAGCAGCCAGCTGCCGGCACCGGCTGAATGCCGTCGCCAGTTGACGCTCGCAGCCCCCGGCGTCCCGCTCGAACAGCAGGCCGTAGCCGTCGACCATCCGCGTCAGTAGCAGGCCGCCCTCGGCAAGTGGCAAATAGCTGTTCGTGCCTAACTGCCATGGGGCTGGCGCATGGTCGAATGCCAGCTGCGCCGGGCCAACCGCATCAGGCCCGGACTCGCCGTTTGCAGACGTGAGCGCCGGGACCAATCGGCCATCCTGCTCTCGCCAGGGCTGCCACCAGCCTGCTTTGTCGCTCAGGCAGTAAAGCGTGCCATCCGATGCAAAGCGTGGCTGTTGCAGGGATTCATCACCTTCGCGCCCGGCCAGGCAAAGTGGCGTCTGCCATGTGCCATCGGTGTCGCGCTCGGCCATCCAGAGGCTGGTTGCGGTCCAGGGTTGATCCGGGCGTTGCCACTGGATCCAGGAAATGCGCCGAGCTTCGGCATCGAGCGTTGGCGACGAGTAGAAGTCCGCACCTTCAGCGATAACACTGCGCTGACCGGTACTCAGCAAGAAACTGACCAGCCGATGCTCCACGCGCGTGCCGGCCTGATCCTCCTCGACCGCCACGATGGCGACATGCTGGGAATCGAACTGCAGATCACCGTAGCGGCAACAGGGTCGTTGCGTGAGTGCAACGGGTTCAGCCGATTCGCCCACAATGGCCTGCAGATAGATCTGCTGATCCTTCTCATTGACGAACGCGACGCCTCGATCCGTCATACAGAAGGCCCCGCCACCGTATTCATAGACCCGGCTGCGAAGCGATACGTCTGGCGGCGTCACACAGACGGCCCGCCCGTCTCGCCAGTACCAAAGGGTGCAGCGAGCATCCTTTGGCTGATATTCGTTCCAGAACAGCCCGCCGTGCCCTGCCCTGATCTCGGCGAAATCGCGGCTCGCCGAGGCGGCTTTCTCGGCGGTCCAGTCACTGGGCCAGAAGCCGTATGGGATTTTGTTCATCGTTCGGTTGGCTCCGGTCGGCGGTAACGTGACGGTCTCAAACCTTGAGGATCAGCCGCGATGCCTTCTCGTTGCGGAAGGTCAGCTCATCCAACCCGCACGGCGTCTGCTCAGCTTCGGTGCGCGCGGCGAGAATTACGCCGTGATGGGCGGATTTGCTGCACACCGGGTCGGCATTGGCGGCATCGCCAGTGAGCATGAAGGCCTGGCAGCGGCAGCCGCCGAAGTCCTTTTCCTTCTCGTCACAGGATTGGCAAGGCTCAGGCATCCAGTCGAAACCGCGAAACCTGTTGAAGCCGAACGAGTGCTTCCATATCTGCTCGATGCTCTGCTCGCGCACGTTGGGAAAGCTGATCGGCAACTGACGCGCGCTGTGGCATGGCAACGCCGTGCCGTCGGGCGTAATGTCGAGAAACAGGTTGCCCCAGCCGTTCATACAACCCTTCGGCCGCTCTTCGTAGTAATCGGGCGTGACGAAGATCAGCTTGCAGGGGTGGTTCGCGGCGGCGAGTTTGTCACGCCACTGGTTGGTGATGCGCTCGGCAAGAACCAACTGCTCCTTGCTGGGCAACAGCCCGGCGCGGTTGAGTTCGGCCCAGCCGTAGAACTGACAGGTGGCGAGCTCTACAAAGTCCGCTTCCAACTCCAGGCACAGCTGGATGATGCGTTCGATGTTGTCGATGTTGTGCCGGTGGGTGACAAAGTTGAGCACCATCGGATAGCCGTGGGCTTTCACCGCACGCGCCATGGCGAGCTTCTGCGCGAAGGCTTTCTTGGAACCGGCGAGCAGGTTGTTCACCTCTTCGTCGGCGGCCTGGAAACTGATCTGGATGTGATCGAGGCCAGCATTGGCGAACGAGGCGATCTTCTCCTCGGTCAAGCCGATACCCGACGTAATCAGGTTGGTGTAGTAGCCAAGGTCCCGCGCCGCCTTGATCAGTTCAGCCAAGTCCTGACGAACCAGCGGTTCGCCGCCCGAGAATCCCAGTTGCGCCGCGCCCATCTCGCGCGCCTGGCGGAATACTTCAATCCATTCGGCAGTGCTCAGCTCGTCACGGCTGCTGGCAAAATCCAGCGGATTCGAGCAATACGGGCACTGCAACGGGCAGCGATAAGTCAGCTCGGCAAGCAGCCATAGCGGCGGACCGGGCTCGCAGCCCGGCTTAGCGAAGCTCGATCCAGAACCGCTCAACGGCTACCCCCAAGAATGCGACGATGTCCTCTTCGATCCCTTCCGCCTCCGGATAGCGCACCTGTAAATCGGCGACGATGGCGCCGACGGTACGCGCGCCGTCAACTTCAGCCAGTACCGCGGAGGCGCTCTCGTTGAGTTTGATCATGCCTTCGGGATAGAGCAGCACGTGGCATTTCTGTGCGGGTTCCCATTGGAAGCGGAAGCCACGGCGCAAGGCAGGGATCTGGGTCAGTTGGATGTCACTCATGGTCCGTTGTCTCGCCAGTGGACAGGCGGTGGCTTGGCCTGGCTGGTGAATCGAATCGTTTGAGCGGGCGTCATGGTGGGCTGAAGCCCACCCTGCTACCGGAGCGAAACGCCGCCGGCCCGACCTACCGAAATGTCAAAACGTAATGCCGTTGTGCCAGACGCGCTCGCGGGTCACGGTGTGGTACGGCGGGCGGTCCAGTTCATAGGCCATGCTCATGGCGTCCAGCATGCTCCATAAAACGTCGAGTTTGAATTGAAGAATGTTCAGCATGCGCTCCTGATTCTCGCGACTGGTGTAGTGCTCGAGCGTGATGCGCAAACCGTGTTCGACGTCCCGGCGCGCTTCTTTCAGACGCCTGCGGAAATACTCGTAACCGGACGGATCGATCCAGCTGTAATGCTGCGGCCAGGCATCCAGGCGCGACTGATGAATGGTCGGCGCGAAGAGTTCGGTCAGCGAACTGCTCGCTGCTTCCTGCCAGACCGCACGACGCGCGAAGTTGACGTAGGCATCCACCGCAAAGCGTACGCCCGGCAACACCAGCTCCTGCGACAGCACCTGTTCGCGATCAAGCCCCACAGCTTCAGCCAACCGCAGCCAGGCTTCGATGCCGCCTTCCTCGGCCGACGTAGCGACGCCCGACGTAGCGACGCCCGGAACACCATCATGATCGATGATGCGCTGCACCCATTCGCGCCGCGCCTCGCGATCCGGGCAATTGGCCAGGATCGCAGCATCCTTCACCGGGATGCAGACCTGATAGTAAAAGCGGTTCGCCACCCAACCCTGGATCTGCTCACGGGTCGAGCGGCCTTCGTACATGGCCCGGTGGAACGGGTGGTGGATGTGGTAGTAGTCGCCTTTGGCGCGCAGCGCCTGCTCGAACTCAGCGCGGGTCATGGCTGGCAGGGTCATCGCGGCTTCCTTTGCTGTTCCCGCTGCGGCAATGCACAGCGCGGAGGGTTGCTCTCGTAGGGTGCGCTCTGCGCACCGTAAGCTTCGAAGTAATCAGGTGCGCAAGCGCATTCTGCGTACTACAGCTCGATACTCATGCCATCTAACGCCACTTCGATGCCGTGCTCGTCGAGGGTTGCGCGCTCGGCCGAGTCTTCATCGAGGATGGGATTGGTGTTGTTGATATGGATGAGGATCTTGCGAGCCGCCGGCATCCCATCGAGCACCTCGATCATGCCGCCAGGACCGCTCTGCTGGAGATGGCCCATCTCGGACCCGAGCTTGGTACCCACTTCACGCACACGCATTTCGTCATCGCGCCAGAGCGTGCCATCGACCAACAGGCAATCGGCGCCACGCATCAGTTCCAGCAGCTCGGGGCTGACTTTGCCCAGCCCCGGTGCGTAAAACAGCTTGCCGCCGGTGTTGTGATCTTCGATCAGCAGGCCGATGTTGTCGCCCGGATGCGGGTCGTTGCGATGCGGCGAGTATGGCGGTGCGGCGCTGCGCAGCGGAATTGGCGTAATTTCGATATCTGGACAGGTCGGAATGCGGAAGCTGCCTTCCAGAGCGATGGGGTTCCAGCGCAGGCCGCCGTTCCAGTGCTCGAGCATCTTGAACAGCGGAAAGCCGGTCGTGAGGTCCTGATGAACCATCTCGGTACACCAGACTTCATGGGGGCAGCCTTCACGCAACGTCAGCAAGCCGGTGGTGTGATCGATCTGGCTGTCGAGCAGGATGATCGCGCCGATTGCCGTATCGCGCGGCGCACGTGCCGGCTGCAAGGCGGGAAACGACTCCAGCTGCGCACGGATGTCCGGCGAGGCGTTGCACAGTATCCAATACTCGCCGTCATCACTGATGGCGATGGATGACTGCGTACGCGCCTGCGCGCGCAAGGTGCCGTTACGCAACCCGGCGCAATTGGCGCAGTTGCAGTTCCACTGAGGAAAGCCGCCGCCCGCAGCAGAACCGAGAATCTGGATGAACATTGCGATCCTTTAAAACGAAGCCCCGGCCTGAGCCGGGGCGAATAAATCAGCGGTTGGCGAAGTACATGGTGACTTCGAAACCGATACGCAGGTCGATGAAAGCAGGTTTGGTCCACATGGTTCGATCCCCTCTATTTATGGCTGCGGATTGGCCCGACAGCCTATTGAACACCCTAGTCCACTGAAAAGCAGAATGGCACAGAAGGAGACAACGCAGCGTCCGGGTAGTGCCCGGCACCTCGCCTCGTCATCGGCGAGTGCCTCTAATTAATGCGCCGGCTCAGCGCAGCGTCATCAGGCAGTTTCTATGCCTAGACGCCAAGGCCACGCTGCGATTGCAGTCACGTAAACGTTGGCCTCGGCAATCGCCCCACCGACGAAAAACCGTTAGGCTGCTCATGGAAACGCCACCGAGATTGTTTCCACCCACTTTTCGTTATGCAGGCGTGTAGATGAAAGAAAACTGGTCGGCCTTCCCCTGGGTCTGCTTCGCCATGTGCGTGGGTGTGATGGGCACAGCGCTCATTTCGCCGCTTTATCCGCTGTACCAGCAGGCCTGGCAGTTGCGTACCAGTGACGTCTCGCTGATTTACGTGGTTTACATGGTGGGCGCGCTGTTCGGCCTGCTGTTCATGGGGCGGCTGTCGGACACGCTGGGCTTTCGCAAGGTGATGCTGGCCGGCCTGCTGCTGGGTTGGGGCGGCACCCTGCTGACTATGCTCGCGTGGGACTTGTCGAGCCTGAACATGGGTCGTTTCGCGGTGGGTCTGTCGTCCAGTCTGATCGTCACCAGCGCCACGGTCGGGCTGGTACAGATCTCGCGCGACGGGGCTTCGCAGCGAATATCGATGATCACCAGCTTCCTGCTCGCCTTTGGCTTTGGTCTGGGCCCGATAACGGGCGGCATCACCGGTCAGTGGCTACCGAACCCGCTGATGGTGACCTACTTACCCTCACTACTGTTGGGTGTGCTGGCTGTGTATGCCTTGATGCGCGTGCAACTGAAACCGCATACAGATGAACTGGCGACCGCATCGCCGAGCTGGAGAACCTTCATGCCTCGCCTGGCCTGGACGGGCCGCAGCGATTCGCTGGCGTTCACGCTTACCTGCGCCTGCCCGTTCTTCGCCTTCGGCGTGTTTGGCATTTACGCCTCGATGGCCCCGCTATTTCTGGAGAAGATGCTGCCCTGGCATGGACCGGTGGTGAGCGGTACATCCATCGGCGTCATCCTGCTGGCTTCGGCCATGATGCAGCTGGCGTGCGCCAGGATGAGCCTGCGTTGGTGCGGATTTCTCGGCTTGCTGGCGGTCGTGCTCAGCAACGCCATGCTCGTGCTCAACTTTAAGCTCGGATCGCCCATCGTGTTCATCGTTGGCGTCTGCGCCGCGGCAGCAGGCCATGGCATGTGCCTGCTGGCCGGCATCAGCATGGTCAACCGCATCGCCACGCCGACAGAGCGCTCGGGGTTGATTTCGACCTACCTGGTTTGCGGCTACGTCGGCAGCATCGCGCCCTTGATCGCCGCAGGCTGGATTGCCGACCACCACGGCCTGCCCGCAGCGATCACGCTGCTGGGACTATGCGTGATCGTGATCGCCTCACCGCTGGCAATCTGGTTTTTCCGGCATCCACGGATGCGGTAGACCTGAACCGCCGGGCCCTCAAATTGCCGGTCCGTCGTGCAAGAACGCCACCGCGGTAGTGGCGTTCCGGTCAGCTTGCCGCTCCGTTTGCCAAGCCATTCAGGCTGGAGCCCGGCGCTATGGATCAATGGTGCCGCTTGCGCCCTCTATCCAGCGTCAAGACCGGCCCGACCTTCCTTTTGAGCAAACCCGGGATAGCCTGCGCCGGATGGACCCTGGTGCGTAGCGTCGGTCGCCAAGAGGTATCGCTCACTAGCTGCAGTTCGGCTGCGGCATTGGCGTTATAAGCCGCGAGCAAATCGACCTTGCGGCGGTTGATGACATTGCCAATAGTCGTGATCGCCTGCCCTTTCCAATGCTTGATGATTCGCGTCGAGTCCACCGAGGGGCTAAAGGTGAAGGCGTTGGCTTCCGCCCAGATGTGCGAGTCATAACCAACGCCGAAGGCGTAACCGAAGGGGACACGTGCGTCGTCGTTGCGAATGAAATGGTTGTTGTAGACGTCCGCATGCCCCCAGCGGAGGCGCGGGGCGCGCTGGCCGATATTGATGAACTCGTTGTGGTGAATCGTCACCCGCAGCTTGCCCGGATCCCCCGCCGTCGGAGAATCGGTGGAACCGACCAGCATCAGCTTGTCCCGATCCGCGAAGCGGTTATAGGACACCGTGACAAGGTCCGACCCATAGGTGATATCGACCGAGCCATCATGCTGCTGGAAAGGTCTGCCAAAATACATCGGCGCTTGGTCGTCGAAGTTCGGGTCGTCCGTGTAGTAGTTGTGGTTGATCCAGATATTGGATGCGCCGTTGATGATCTGAACCATGTCGTATTCGCTGTTCCAGTTTCCGTCCGAACCATCGGTCGGGTCCCACTGCGGGAAGCAGTCGCTGACGGCTTTGTGATTCAGGTTACGCACGATCACGTTGCGTTCGCCGTCTATTCGCAACGACAACCCTATCAAGCTCGCCTTGGGGTTCGCTCCGATGATCGTCGTGTTGCTCGGCACCTCAATCACCATGGTGTTTTTCTGATTCTCAGCCGCCTGGCGACGCGCGTTCTCCGGACCGCCGGAGGGCTCCGTATCCCATCCCCAGACCGCTGGATCGTATGCAGCCAGGTAGCTGTCCAGGGTATATCCGGTACCCCGCGCATAGTCTTCGCATGTCAGCGGATTGCCTGAATCATCCGAGTTGCCAAGAAGCGCGCCGTGAACGCGAACGATCTTGGGTTCGTCCCCCGCTTCATCGAACGCCGACTTCAATTGGGCGCGCGTGGTGACATCGTAAACACGGCCGGGCACCGCGTAGGCACCACCGCTGGTCCCACCGTCCATCGAGGCAAATCCATCGCGCACGGGAAGCGTCTGCCGCTCCAGCGGAATCCTTCCTCCGGCAAGTCCGGCATTGACGACTACCGACGCACCGGCCGTTGCTGAGGAAAGGCCAATGCCCAACGAGATCGTCATAACTGCTGCAACATTTCGCATTTTCTTATCCTTATTTTTGCTGTCGTCATACTTCGCCGTTTGCTTTTAACCGACTTTTCATGTGAAAACGGCGTTTCGGAGTCTAGGCAAGCACGATGCAACGTCAATTAAATGTATGACGTCATATCTCTTGATTTGGTATTTTTCCGACGGAATGCTTCGCTGGAGCTGAACGAGGGTAGGTCACGTTTCGAGGTGAACGAGCCTAAGGGGCTGGGCCAGCTCCGCTGGGAGCCGTCTACTCTTGCCGGGTGGCAAGGCTGACACCCGTTAGGCGAAAGGACTGCCTGCGCGGACGACAGGCTATGGGCTTTAATACTGAAAGCCGTCCGCTCACCCTCGATCGCAGCGGCGCTCTGAAATGGAGGTCTATCATCATCCGCATCCCACAGCTGGCCGACCTCGACGGCCTGCCGCGCTTCGAAGGACTCACGCTCGACCGCATCGTCACGCCTTCGACACCGGCGGAGTTCTCCCAAGCCGTCGAAGACCTCCTAAGCGTCGCGCAGATCGGCTTCGATACCGAATCCAAACCCACCTTCAAGATAGGCGAGGCTTCCACCGGACCTCACGTGATCCAGCTAGCCACGCCGCAAACCGCCTATCTGTTTCAGGTCCGCGTGGACGGTTGCGTTGAGGCAGCTAAAGCCGTGCTGGAGTCGAATCAAATTATTGAAGGTCGGCTTTGGCCTGAGCTCAGATCGAAGCCGATTGCGTAGTCGCCTGGGCATCGAGTTGCAGCATTTACATCGACCTTGGCACGACGCTGCGCTATCAGGGCAAGAAAGGCCAGGTCGGATTGCGCGGCGCGGTCGCAGCGGTGCTGGGCGCTCGGGTGAGCAAATCTCGAAGCGTCTCTACGTCCAACTGGGCGAATCGAACATTGACCGATGCACAACGGTATTACGCCGCAAACGACGCCTACGCCGCGCTACAGGTATACCTAGCCTTAGGCGATGGCGCCGGGCAGCTGCCGGCGGACCGTATTGTCACCGGGTCGGCAAGCCAGTCTGCGTGAGAACGCCAAACCTTCAGGACGTGCAAATTTAGCTGCTCAAAAGCATGACGGAGACGAACGACGATGGAGCTTCTGTTGAACATCGACGTCGCAGATCTGGACAAGGCGATCCCCTTCTACCGGGACGCCCTCGGCTTGCGCCATACGCGCTCCCTGTTCAACGGGGCGGCAGCGGAAATGCTGGGCGCAGGCTGCCGTATCTACTTGATCGAGCACGCCGGATCGGAACCGGCCACCGCAGTCGACGCTGGCATTCGCACCTATGCCCGCCACTGGACGCCCATTCACCCCGACTTCGTCGTCGACGATATCGAAGCGTCCGCCGCACGCGCGGTAGCGGCCGGCGCGCGCCAGGAAACACCGATACGCGTTTTCGACTGGGGCAGGCTGGTCACGCTGAGCGATCCATTCGGCAACGGCTTCTGCCTGATCCAGTTTCCCGGTGAGCCGTACGAGAACGAGGGGGCACCTGGCCTGGGCGGCTGATCGCGCGGGTAAATCGTTTGTACAGCGGCAGTTCCAATCAGCGACGTTCGAGTCTCTCCGGAACAGAGCGAGGGCATCCGTGTTGAAAATGGCAGCGCTGCCTATCGGTCCCAACCATCGGGTGCCGGCGCATTGGTTACGATAAACCGGCCAGCGCCCCCGCGCAGGTCATGCAAGGCTGCCATAAGATCCGCTGGCCGCAGCTCGCGCATCGCTCTGATCACCTGTTCGATCCGATCGGATTCATGCCCGGCCAGCACCGCCTGCCAGGCTCGTTCGGCATGGCCATTGAGATCGGCAGAAGCAGCGACTTTCTGATCGGCTGTCGCATGGGCGATCCCTGTCAGATCTTCTGTCGAGCGCTCTGCCAGCTGGAGCGCGAAGGTATCCAGAAACGCCTCGATTTGGCGGAAGATTTCAGTCGCCGAAGCGGTCGGCGACTGCACCGCGAAGAGCATGCCTGGCTGGCCGGCAAACTGGCAGAACCGGCTGAGCACCGCGTAGCCCAGCTGCAGCTCACTGCGAATCCGACGGAAGAAGTCACCCTCCAGCAAACGCCCCAGCACGCGCCACGCCGCTTCGCCTTCAAGGTGGCGATCTGCGAGTGGACAGAACAGGATGAATGCCGTGTCGCTGGTGACCACCCCGTCTCCAACCTGATGCCAGCGACTTTCCGTAGGCGGCGCCTCAAGCCAATCCTTGTCCAGCGCAGGCTTACCAGGCAACGCGCCGACCGATGCCAGCAGCGCCGCCGAGGCGTGCGGGGAGAAGCCAACCGCTAGCCCGTCCCAACGCGCATCATTCCAGGCGGCGTGAAGCTGTTCGCGATTAGCTGATCCGGCCGGCTCGGCTGACTGCTGCATTCCAGCAACCAGACGTGGCAAACGACTGAGTAACTGACGAAGCAGCATTTCATCCTGCCCCAGCGAACGGTGCTGTTCTGCCAGCCGCGCACCTTGGGCAAGCGACGCCTCGGGGGGCTCGGCGAGCAAGTAGGCAACGTCGCGAAGAATGGGTGGCACGGCTTCGGCGAAACCACACAGACTCAGCGTCCAGCTATGCCCCATGTCCTCGAAGCGCAGTTCCACGCCCGCCTGCCGTGCTGCCCAGACGCATCCTTGCAGCGCATGCGACAGCCCATGCCAGAGTGCCGGCACCGGCAGTTCAGCGAAGCGCCAACGCAGCATCAATGCAGCCTTGCCGCTCTCCTCTGTCGGACCCAGCCAACGCAATGCGGCGACGGGGTTGGCAGCCTTGCCATCCGACACGGCGGCCTTCAACCAGGGATTGGGCTGTGGAATCTGCCAGTGCCAGTCGCGGTGCGCGGCGGTTAATTGAGGCTCGCTGGCCATGCGCAGCGGAAATCCATCAGTACTGACCGAGCCGCAAGGAGCCGTATCGACGGTGAGGATCACCGGTCCAGTGTCCGTCATTCGCGTTATCAGGGTGCGCAGCGCATCGCCTATGCCGGCTTCATCGGAATCGGCGGCCCAGGCCAGCGGTTCCACCCAATGGCGCAGCAGCTTCAAAGGCTCGGCGCCGTGCAGGCTGCGATCGGCTATCAGTCGGTACTCATCCCAGCACGCTTGCCAACACGATGGTTCAACGAAGAAGCGCAGCCAATCCGTCAGCGCATCGACCACCGTGGCTCGCTGCGCCAGGCCCTTGCTCGTCAGCAATGCCTCGATGACCAACACGCCCTGCCCCGCAAACCAGTACGGCGCCCGCAGCAACAGCGCCTGGCACAGGCCCGCCGCCTGCAAGCGCTGCGACAATCCGTTCGGCGCTTCGGAGGCGATCCAGGTTGCGAGGTAATCCAGCGCCGGCAAGGCGTGCTCATCCAAACCGTCGACGATGAAGGCGAGCAGCAAACGCGGCTGCGTTTGCTCCAGTTGCAGCCTCGACCACCACTCCGTGCGGGCATGCAACACGGGCGGGGATCGCCGCACGGCAGCACCTGCGATCAGCGATATGTCGGCCTGCTCCGCAAGGCGCTGCAATACAGCTTCGCTCTGCGGACCGGCCAGTAGTAGCTCCATCTGCCCGGTCCGATAGAAACGCTGATGGTAGCCGTGCAGCGCCTGCTGAAAATCTGGGTCATCTACCGGCAAGGTTTCCCGGTTGCCGGCATGAAAGCCGCTGGCTGGGTGCGTGGAGTCGATTGCGCGGGCCAACGCCGCATCGGATAGCGTCTCTCGATCCTTAGCGCGAGCGAGAAACTCGGCGTGCAATACCTCGCGCTCGCGCACTTGCGCTTCTGGATCCAGCAGCGGATACGCCAGCATATCCAGCAGACGGCGCAAGCCTTCCTCAAGCTGGCCAGCCGGAAGCTGGAAGAAAAAGTCGGTATGCCGCTCCCGCGTCGATGCGTTCAGTTGCCCGCCGCAGGCCTGAATGAAAGGCATCAGGCTCTGCGCCACCGGGTAATCCCGGCTGCCAAGAAACAGCAGGTGTTCGAGAAAATGGGCCAGCCCCGGATAGGCTCGAGGCGCGTCGTGGGAACCGGCATGCACTCGTACCAGGGCTGCGGCCTGCGCGCTGTGCGGCAGAGATAACAGACGCACCCGCAAACCGTTGGTCAGAGTCAATTGCGGCGGACGTTCGGCTGGATAGATGGACTGGCGCATGGCGGCATCGTGTTTCGGCTGAAGTCACTGAGCATCGCGCCAACTGGAGTTAGACACAATGATTCAAGGGCGGAACCGATGCTCCGCTCAGCAAAACGTCAGGTATCCAGACGTCCATCGAGAAACTGCCGCAGACGGCGTTGCATAAGTTCGCCCGAATTACCGAGGCGCGCAATCGGTGAGCCTCGCAAGCTCTGCTCTGAAAACTCGGCCGCCTCGCCTGCCAACGCCAATGGGCAATCGAGCCCCAACGCGAGTTTGGCCAGTTGACGCAGCAGTCCCGCGTTCGGCGGTACGTTGGAATACAGCACCAACGCTCTCGGGCGAGTTTTCTCGCAAACCAGTGGCAACTCGTTCAGTGGCTGACCGACTGCCAGCACATTGACCGCAACCGCATCGCTGGACAGCAACAAGCCAGTGACCAACAGTTCCAGCTCACGACATTGCCCCGGGACCGCAGCCAGCAGTACCCGACTCTTCGCCTGATCGCGATCAAGCTGCAAGCTTTGCAGCACGTGGGCACGGAGGAAGGCATCGAGGAACAGCCATTCGCTGGTCTGGCCATATTCGCCCTGACGCAGCGACAACCGCTGCCACAACGGCAGCATCACATCCTGAAGGACTATCAGCAGCGAATAAGTAGAAATGAGCTGCCCGTAGATCTGTTCAAGCCAGGAGTGATCGAAGCTGCCCACGGCACGCTGCACCTGCGCCGTCCAATCGCCCCACTCGGCTGCGTCCGCATGCCACCGCCCCTCAGACTTTGCAGCGTCGCGAGACAGGATACTGCCCACTTTGCTTACCGCGACGCCGCGGTCAATCCAGGCCAGGATGCTGCGAATCGTCTCGATATCGGCCAGGGAATAAAGGCGATGGCCGCTTTCGGTGCGGATGGGCCGAATGAGGCCGTAGCGGCGCTCCCATGCTCGCAGCGTGATCGGGTTGACACCTGTCAGGCGCGAGACTTCCCGAATGGGAAAGAGCTCTTCCTGACCGGTCGGATCAGAAGCAAGTAGTGTAGAAGCACGGCCAAATTGAGTCATGACACGGGACAGCTCATGCAGAAAGAGTGGCGCATTGTAGCTCAGCGTTTGCGCATGAACCGCGCGAGCCAGTATCAAGGGCGTTGTGCCGCGCCGTCCGAACCTGCCCTAGAATGCCGCAACACCGACAAGAGACGCCCAGATGATCAATGCCAAACTGCTGCAACTGGTAATCGAAGCCTCCAACGACGGGATCGTGGTCGCCGAGCAGGAAGGCGAAGACAACATCCTCATCTACGCCAATCCCGCCTTTCAGCGTCTGACTGGCTACGACGTGGACGATATTCTCTATCAGGATTGCCGCTTTCTACAGGCGGGCCACCGCGACCAGCCTGGCATCGCGGCGATTCGCAAGGCGGTCAGAAGCCGCCAGCCGTGCCGCCAGACCCTTCGTAATTACCGCAAGGATGGCAGCGCGTTCTGGAACGAGCTGTCGATTACGCCCGTGTTCAACGAAGCGGACCAGCTCACCTATTTCATCGGCATCCAGAAGGATGTGAGCCGTGAGGTCGAGGCCAGGCAGCGCGTGATCGAACTGGAGGCCGAAGTGCGGCGACTCAAGGAGCAGCTCGCCGCTCTGAAGCAATGACCGTGAATACTTCATAGCGCCTGCGGGGCGCGCCGGCACAGGGCGATCAGCGCCTGCACCCAGCTCTCATGGGTATTGAGACAGGGGATCAGCTGCAGCTCTTCCCCGCCCGCGGCGATGAATTGCTCGCGGCCACGGTCGCCGATTTCCTCCAGCGTTTCGATGCAGTCGGCAACGAACGCCGGGCACATCACCAGCAGCTTCCTGACGCCTTTTGCTGCCAATTCGTCCAGCTGCGCCTCGGTGTAGGGCTCGATCCATTTGGCGCGGCCGAGCCGCGACTGGAACGACACCGACCACTGCTCCGCGCGCAATCCGGCACGTTCGGCAAATGCGGCGCCGCTTTGCATGCACTGAGCGCGGTAGCAATTGGCGAGGACGGCTCCTTCGGCCCGCTGGCAGCAATCGGCGCCTTTCAGGCAATGCGAACCGGTCGGATCGGCCTTGTGCAGATGGCGCTCGGGCAGGCCATGAAAGCTCAGCAGCAGATGATCGAAGTTCTGGGTCAGGTACGGTTTCACGCTGTCGACCAGTGCATCGAGGTATTCGGGCTGATCGTAGAAGGGCTGCAGGATCGATAGCCTGATATCCAGACGATTGTCCCGGATGACCCGGCGTGCTTCCTGGATTGCGGTCGTCGTGGTGCTATCGGCGAATTGCGGGTACAGCGGCGCGAAAGTCACCTGCTTGATACCCCGCTTCGCCAGCCCGACCAACGCGCGCTCGATCGACGGCTCGCCATAGCGCATCGCCAATTCCACCGGACCCTCCGTCCAGTGAGGGCGCACCGCATCGGCCAGCTGCTGGCTGAGCACCACCAACGGCGACCCTTCCGGCCACCAGATCGACGCGTAGGCGTGAGCGGATTGCGCCGGCCGCTTGAGCAGAATCAATGAGACCAGCAAGCGTCGAACGGGCCACGGCAGGTCGACGACGTAAGGATCCATCAGGAACTGATCAAGATAACGACGCACGTCCGCCACCTCGGTAGAAGCCGGTGACCCCAGGTTTACCAATAACAACGCCTGCTCAGACATGCACATTCCTGACTACTGATTGAACAACTTCGCTGCCCCACCGGGCGCGCCATTTTCACACAGGCGGCTGCGGCTTGCGCAGGTTCGCCAATGCCGCATCCAGTTTCCCCAGTATCGGCCCCTGGCAATCCCCGTTGGCTGCGGCGAGCGGCATTGTAGGACGCGTGCGCAGCGGCTGCCGCAACAGAAAATCTATCAGAGCAATTCGGTCGATCTGATTGCACGCGCAAGCCGCATCACGAACGGTACGACCATCGGGCTAGCTATGTACGGCGACGAGTGAATTGTACAAAGCAAGTTGACTTGTATAAGTCCGACCTTAAGATACCGGCAAATACTGTACAAACAAGAAGGTTTGTACAGGCACGTATCGAGGCCAGCCCGATGTCTACATCCGCCACTGTCATCAAGGTCGGTATCAGCGCCTGTCTACTTGGCAACCCGGTGCGCTTCAATGGCGGGCACAAGGAGTCGCGTCTGTGCAGCGAAACGCTGGCTCGTCACTTTCAGTTCGTACCGATCTGCCCCGAAGTGGCTATCGGGCTGGGCACGCCACGCGAGCCGATTCGGCTGGTTGGTGATCCTGATCACCCGCGCGCGGTGGGCACGGTGCATCCAGAGCTGGACGTCAGCGATGCGCTGAACGCTTACGGCGAGCGGATCGCCACAGAGCTGGACGACGTCAGCGGCTACATCCTCATGCAGAAATCACCCTCCTGCGGCATGGAGCGGGTGAAGGTGTACCAAGCCAACGGTCATCCGGTCGACGGTGGCGGCTCCGGTCTGTTTGCGAAGAGTCTGATGCGGATGCGCCCAGATCTGCCAGTCGAAGAGGCTGGCAGGCTCAACGACCCGGTACTGCGCGAGAACTTTCTGACGCGGGTATTCGCCCATGCCGAATGGCGGCGCCTGTTGCGTACAGGACTGACACGCAAGGCGCTGGTGGATTTCCATTCACGCTACAAGTACCAGCTCATGGCGAGCGACCCGCAGCAATACAAGGCGCTTGGTCGAATGGTCGCCAGAGTCGGCACGACACCGCTGGAAGCCTTCGCACCGGCCTACTTCAGCCAGCTGATGGCCGCGCTGAAAAAGGCCGCCTCGCGCGGCAACCACAGCAACGTGTTGCAGCACCTGAGCGGCTATCTGAAACGCCACCTCGAAGGCGAAGACAAACAGGAACTGCAACGTCTAATCACCCAGTACCGTGAAGGAATCGTGCCCCTCGTCGTGCCGCTGACCCTGCTCAAACATCACTTCCGCCGCCATCCGGATCGCTACGTAGCCAATCAGGCCTATCTGCAGCCGCATCCCGAGGATCTCAGCCTGCGCAACGGGATCTGACCAACCGCAATGAATCAACTGATCTGGCTGCGCAGCGATCTGCGCGTGACTGACAACACCGCCCTGTCCGCCGCGATGAATGCCGGCCCGACCATCGCGCTATACCTGATAACGCCCGCGCAGTGGCTCGCCCATGACGACGCGGCATGCAAGCTTGATTTCTGGCTGCGCAACCTGAGCGCATTGTCGGTACGTCTGGCCGAGTTGAACGTGCCGTTACTGATCCGTCGTGTCGACGATTGGCAGGCTGTGCCCGCGCTTGTGGCCGATATGTGCCGCGAGCACGAAATCGGCAACGTGCATATCAATGACGAATATGGCGCGAACGAGCAGCGGCGTGACGATGCCGTGGCCGCAGAACTTCGCAGCAACGGCGCGTCGCTGCGACGTCATCTGGACCAGTTGCTTTTTGCGCCGGGCAGCGTGCAAACCCTTGCCGGCCAGTGCTTCAAGGTGTTCAGCCAGTTCCGCAAGGTTTGCCATTCACGCCTGAGCCATTCTCTACCGCGCTGCCTGCCGATTCCCGCGCCGCAAACGTGGCTGTCTGTTTCAAGCGATCCGATCCCGACGACGATAGAAGGCTTCGCCCTGCCTAGCGAGCAACTGCGCGCGTACTGGCCGGCCGGCGAAGACGTTGCACGTACACGCCTGGCCTGCTTTGTCGAAGACGACATGGCGGACTATCAATACCGTCGCGACCTTCCCGCCGAGCCCGGCACCAGTCAGCTGTCGCCGTACCTGGCTGCCGGGGTCATTTCACCGCGGCAATGCCTGCATGCCGCTCTGGCAGCGAACCGGGGTGAGCTCGACAGCGGTCAGCCAGGCGCCGCCACCTGGATCAACGAACTGCTCTGGCGCGAATTCTATAAACACGTCCTGGTGGGCTATCCGCGGGTCTCGATGGGGCGCGCCTTTCGTCCCGAAACCGAAGCCCTGCCGTGGCGCAATGCGCCCGATGAGCTAGCCGCCTGGCAGCAGGGGCGTACCGGCTTTCCAATCATCGATGCGGCCATGCGGCAGCTGTTGGCAACCGGCTGGATGCATAACCGCCTGCGCATGCTGGTTGCCATGTTTCTGAGCAAGAACCTGCTGATCGACTGGCGCGAAGGCGAGCGCTGGTTCATGCGGCATCTCATCGATGGCGACCTCGCCGCGAACAACGGTGGCTGGCAATGGAGCGCCTCGACCGGCACTGACTCGGTGCCCTACTTCCGCCTGTTCAATCCGCTCAGCCAATCGGCGAAGTTCGATTCGCAAGGCCGTTTTCTCCGCCATTGGTTGCCCGAACTGGCGCACTTGAGCGATCGCGACATCCATGACCCTAGCGCCCGCCGGGGCCTCGATGTCGCCGGTTACCCGCACCCGATCGTCGAGTTGTCGATGAGCCGCGAGCGCGCCCTGTCTGCCTTCAGGCATTTGCCAAAGCGTGTATGACCGAACCGCGATGGCCACACCGAAGCCCTCTTTCAGCACCGCAAACACCACGCGACCTGTCTCGGAGAAACAGCATGTCCAGCGACACTTTCACGCTCAAGGATCACTACCGCAAGGCTGATCGCATCATGCTCGCCGTGCTGTGGTTTCTGGCGGCCTATGCGCTCGGCCTGGCCGCGCTGTATGGCGATTGGGCGCAAGCGTTCGTTATCGGCGGCGGTACGGCGCTGGCCATGACGCTGCTGCATGGTCTGATCGCCGGTGAGCGACTGCTGCGCTGTCTGATCGGCGCAGCCTTTATGGTCATGGCCGCGCTGCACATCAACCTCGCTCACGGCATGCTGGAAATGCACTTCGGCATCTTCGCGCTGCTCGCTTTCCTGGTCTATTACCGAGACTGGCTGCCAATCGTCGTGGCGGCCATCACCATCGCCGTTCACCACCTGAGCTTCTTTGCGCTGCAGCACCACGCCAACGTATTTCTGATGCCGGATGGCAGCTGGGGCGTGGTGATGCTGCATGCGTTCTATGTGGTGTTGGAGAGCGCCATCCTGATCTACCTAGCCGTGCGCGCCAATGCCGAAGCGCGCGAAGGCGAAGCGCTGCTGAGCGCCGCCGCCGATATCACGCGCGATCCCGTGCAGATCGACCTGCGCCAACGCAGCATCGCCAGCGGGCCGATCGCCCAGCGCTTCAACCACTTTCTCGATCAGCTCGCCGAGCTGGTTGGTGCGGTGGTTCGCGATACACGCGGACTGGACGACACCGCTCGCCACCTGCACCAGGCCACTCGCGACATGCGCGGCGGCGCTGATCGTCAGCTCGCGGAGACCGCTTATATGGTCAATGCCATGCAGCAGATGTCGACCGCCATCGGTGACGTCGCGAGCCACGCCGACCGTGCTGCCCAGGCCGCGCATTCAGCCAATACGAAGGCCGAACAGGGGCGAACCGCGGTTTCGGCCAGCCTGGAGGAAATCACCCTACTCGCCCGGCGTATCGACTCTACCGATGAGGTGACGCAGGACCTGGCCATTCAATCCGAACAGATCGGCCGCGTGCTGGATGTGATCCGAAGCATTGCCGATCAGACCAACCTGCTCGCGCTCAATGCCGCGATCGAAGCGGCACGGGCCGGTGAGCAGGGCCGCGGCTTCGCCGTGGTTGCCGAAGAGGTGCGTAGCCTGGCGAGCAAGACGGCCGAGTCCACCAGCGAAATCCTTGAAATCATCAGCCGTCTGCAACAGGACAGCCGCAAGGCCGCAGAATCCATGCAGCAAAGCCGTCAAAGCGTCACCCGTTGCGTTGCGGACAGCCAGCAGACCACCGCTCTGCTGGCAGCGGTCGCTCAGGAAATCGATGCGATCAGCCAGATGAACGAGCTGATCGCCGCCGCGACCCATCAGCAAACCACCGTATCGGCTGATGTCGCTCGTCATTTGCAGAGCGTTCAGCAGATCGCCGATCAGAATGCGTCAAATGCGAATCGCCTCGATCAGAACAGCAGCGCCCTCAGCGCATTGGCCTCGCGACTGGGCTCGCTCAGCAGCCGCTTTGCCTTGAGCTGAGGCAGCAGCGATTGGAATCAGCCGTATGTCGGTGGTCTGATGGACAGCGATTTCTGCCATCAGTAACCGAGGAGCCGTGCCAATGATCCCAGTCCCGCTGATCGAAACCCTGCGCAACGCCCAGCACGTCGTCGTGTTCACCGGAGCGGGCGTGTCAGCCGAAAGTGGCATTCCGACGTTCCGCGACTCGCTGACCGGACTTTTGGGAACGCTTCGACGCCGCCTCGATGGCCACACCCGAGGCTTTCCGTGCGGACCCGGAACTGGTCTGGGGCTGGTATGAGTGGCGTCGCATGAAGGTTCTGCAAGCCCAACCGAATCCGGCGCACCGGGCCATCGCCGAGCTGAGCCGGCATGTACCGCGCCTCACGCTGATCACTCAGAACGTCGACGATCTGCACGAGCGCTCCGGCAGCGATGAGGTCATCCATCTGCATGGCAGCCTGCATCAGCCACGCTGTTTTGAATGCGGCGAAGCTCCGAACGAACCGCTCGACATGCCCGACGAACCGGAAGGCGGCCGTCGAGTGCAACCACCTCGATGTGCGATCTGCGATGGCGCGTTGCGCCCCGGTGTGGTCTGGTTTGGTGAAAGCCTGCCGCAAGAGCAACTGAATACTGCATTCGCAGCGGCGCAAGATTGTGATGTGCTGATATAGGTAGGCACATCCGGCCTGGTCTATCCAGCGGCAGAGATGCCAGGACTGGCCTGGCGCGCCGGCGCAACCGTCATCCACGTCAATCCCCAGGCAAGCGCCAGTCATGACGAACGGGAATACGCATTGGCCGGCCAGGCCGGCGACACGTTGCCGGAACTGCTCCGGCAGGCATTTGGAAGCCTCCGGACTTGAAATCGGCCGACCCGATTGCGGCCAACTTGAGCCCTGCTATGCCAGCCACGATGAGCGACCGTCAGCCGCTGAGGCCTGTCAGGTCAAGGGTGTGATCACCGCGGTCTGATACGCCGGGCGCTGTTGTAGTCGCTCATACCAGTGCCGCAGGTGCGGCAGATCTGGCCGCTCGATAGGCATCTCGAACCAGGCGTAGGCGAAGCAACCCAGCGGGATATCGCCCATGCCAAATGAATCGCCCGACAGGTACGGCTGCGCTGCCAGGTCTCGGTCGACGATGGCGAGCAGCTTGCCGCATTCATCCAACGCTGCTTGCACGGCGGCCATGTCCCGCTTTTCCGGAGCGGTTCGCACGATGTTCCAGAACAGCGGGCGGAAGGGCGTGGCCAGGGTTGAGGTCGCCCAGTCCATCCATTTGTCAGCCCCGGCGCGCTGGCGCGGATCGGTGCTCCATAGTGTGCCCTCGCCATACTGTGCGGCGAGGTAACGAACGATGGTGTTCGATTCCCACAGCGCCAGCTCGCCGTCTTCGAGGCATGGCACCAGGCGATTCGGATTCTTTGCGATGTACTCGGCTTCTCCTACCACGCCGAAGGCACCTCCCGCATCGATGCGGGTATGAGGGACGCCAAGTTCTTCGAGGCACCAGAGCGCCTTCCTCACGTTGGTCGAGTTGATTCGGCCCCATAGCTTCAGCATGCAATCGTCCTCCGTCGGTTCGGCGTTCATCGCCGAGGCCAAACCCTAACCGCAATTTATGTCACACGCGACGTTGAAGCCGCTCAGAGCGTTTTTCTTCGTGCCTTCAGCAAACGCGTTGCGCCTTGGGTTTTCTGGGTGAACCAAAAGACCCGACTGACGCCACGGGTAATCGCCACGTAGGCCAGGCGCAGGCTCTCGTCGGTCATGGCTTGGTCATAGCTGTTTCGGAAGAAGCCCGAATAGGCGTACAGCGCGTTGCGCAGCGGGTGCTTTTCCGGCAGTGAGCAGTCATCGACGATGATCGCGACCTCCGCCTGCAATCCCTTGGCGCGGTGAATGGTGTAGGTCTTGACCGGCAATTTCTTGTCCAGCTCGGCCTGAATGGCGCGCAACGGCTCGTTGCGCCGGCTCAGCACCAGCACGGCGTTGCGATCGGCGTCTGGCCGGGCCGCGACATGCGCGCACTGCGCCTCGATCTGCCTGATCAGGTCCGGCAAGCGGGCTTTCAGGTCGAAGCCCGTCACCAGCTTCACCCCGTGATCGCCCGGCTGAGTCGCCTTGCCGGCCTTGCTGGTTTTGTCCTGTTTGAACTCGACGCCGGCCAGCACGGCTTCGCCATCGCGGATGATCGGCTCGATGGAGCGATAGTTGGTTTCCAGCATCAGCACCAAGCTCTTCTTCGACGCGCCTTTGCTGGGGAAATACTTGTCGAAATCCATGAACAGCTCCGGCGAACTGCCGCGCCACCCATAGATCGACTGCCAGTCATCACCGATGGCCATCAGACTGACCGGCTCGCCCAGACCGGCCAACGACCGATGCAACGCCTGCAGCCACTGGACGATCTGCGGCGAGATGTCCTGAAACTCGTCGATCAGCAAATGGCTGAACGGTGCCAAGGCGTTGGTAGAAGCACCCTTCCCGCCCGCGGCCAGACGCTGCGTAAGCTGCTGAAACGCGCCGTTGAAAGTCATCAGCCCCTGCGTCTGTAACGCTGTCTGGAAATGCTTCCAGAACAGGATCAGCGCGTCGATGAACCAGCGTTCACGTTCCGAGCAGGTCATCCGACTGGTTTGCATCTGTTCGATGCGGATGCCGATGCTCTCGATGAAACCCGCCTGCGCATAGAACGCCTCGAACAGCGGGACAGCGACGAACTCGCCAGCCAGCCTGAACGCATCCAACGGCGCTTTTGGCGTTTTGCGCTGATCGGCAACCGGCGATGGCAGGTCGAGTAACTGGTGCACCAATGTTCGGAAGTCTTGATCTTCGGCATAGCAGCTCTGGTAGGCCTGCTTCAGCAGCCGCTGCTGCGCCGGTCGCAAACGCGAAGCGGTCAGCGGATTGTCCAGCTCGGTCGGCGAGGCACCCTTTTCGTCGAGCTGCTCGAACCAGACCGGTTTGCCCAGCACATCCTTGGCCAGCACCGCCATCGCAGAATGGAAGGTCCGTACGCATTGGCGTGCACTGGCGGGATCGAACTCGAAGTTCCAGAAGCCAAGCACCCGCACCAACTGTTCGCGCAGCTGCGCGCAGGAGGCATTGGTGAAGGAAATCACCGTCAGCCGCTCCGGTGGTATTTCCAGATGACAGAGCATGAACACCACGCGCAGCACCAGCGTGGTGGATTTGCCCGAGCCGGCACCGGCGAAGATCCGCGTCACCGGGCTGTCGCTGAGGATCATCGCCCATTGTTCCTCGGACGGCGCGCAGATCACCCCGGCTTCGACCGCACGGCCGACGCGCAGGCGCATCGCCTGGATCTGCTGGTCTTCCACCGACAGTTTCGCCGGCCCGTAGATGCCTTCGCTGGCGGGCTTGCGGGGTTTGGTTCTGGGTTTGGCGGTTGCATCTGCTTGCTTGACCTTGCGACCGACTGCGGCGGGCGGCTTGCCGGCGTGTTTGGCGACTCGCTTGCCTCCCTGTTTGGGAGCGGCGCCGGGCCAACGGTGCAGGATCAACTCTTCTTCCGATTGCAAATAGGCCGAGGTGCGGGGAAAGCAACGCGCCAATGCTCCCGAAACCAGGCGCTTGTAGCGTTTGACGGCAGACAACATGACGATCAACCAGACATAAACAAGTGGCTGATATGGTAAGGGTTTTTCGTAGGTCGCTGGCTTCCCGACGCCAATTGACGCGATGCGTTCGTCGGTTGTTCCGCACCTCTGCGCGCGTGCGGGTAACTAAATGGAATCCCATCCATATAAGTGCCTGCTCAGGTTTCTATGCACAGAATCGGTTTCGCCTGCATGTATCGCCATCCCGGACACAGCGAATCGCTGAAGGAGCTGGAGGCCATCGAGCGTGCCTTCAACCCGCGTTCAACCACGTTGCGCTGGCTCAACAGCGTGACGCAGGACGCAGCTCGCGAAAAGCTGAACGGCATCATCGAGCACAACCTGGCTGCGCAGCTGCGGTTGCTCGAATACGTCGGAACGCTGCCAGCCCAGCTGCACATGCTGCGTCTGAGCAGCGATCTGCTGCCCTTCTACAGTCATCCGGAAGCAGCTGATTTCTATCGCCAGACCGAGGTGCGGGATGTGATCGAGAAGGGTTTTGCGCAGATCGGTGACTGCGCCAAGGCGCTGGGCATCCGCCTCTCGTTACACCCAGGGCAATACTGCGTGCTCGGCTCGGACAAACCGCAGGTGGTGGAAAACAGCCTGGCGGAATTCGAATACCACGCCGACATGATCCGCATGATGGGCTTTGGCCGGCAGTTTCAGGACTTCAAGTGCAACGTGCATATCGCCGGGCGGCTGGGCGTCGATGGGATTCGCGCGGTCTGGCCGCGTCTGTCGCAGGAAGCGCGAAACTGCATCACTTTCGAGAACGAAGAAAAGACCTACGGGGTCGGCGACTGCCTGCAACTCGCAGACCTCGCGCCGGTGGTGCTGGACATCCATCACTGCTGGATCAATGAGGAACGCTACATCGACCCGCATGACCCACGCGTCGCCCGAATCATCGACAGCTGGCGCGGTGTGCGGCCGACCATGCACTACTCCCAGCCACCGGAAAATCTGATGGAGCTTGGTTATTCACCGGAACGGAAGCTGGAAATGCCTGACCTGCTGCAACGCGTCAGCAAGCGCGATCTCTATAGCCACAGCAAGCGCATGTGGAATCGCTGGACCAACCTGTACGCTCGCGAATTCCTCGACCGCTTCGACATGATGTTCGAGGCCAAGGACAAGAACCTCGCTGCACTGGATTACTACACCGATTACCTGGCGGACAGCGTTGACTCCTGATGCCGTGGCGGCATGCAAGGCTGACTAATCGGTACTGGGTTTGGGAGATTTGGGACTGGCGCAGGATGAGGAATCACTGTTTGAGTCTATGCCCCGGCTGGGCATGTACTCGGCATGGACCTAAGCGAAGTTGACTGTTGACCCTGCGCAAGCCCCGTGTCGGTTTGCGCAGGGTGATCAAGGGATCAGAAGTTTCGAAGCAGAATTTCCTGTTCTTTGCGCTTGGCCAGCGCGTCGGCGGCCACAAGGGCCAGTAGTGGCAGCACGCCCACCTTGAGCGCGAGGTCCCAGGATCCAAGGAAACCGATCAGTACAGCTCCAACGACGACGAGTATGGCCATGCAATGTGCACAGAAGCGCCACAATTCGAGTGCAACGACCTGAGCATTCTGGTTGTTGATCATACTGAGCCCCTCTTTTGTTGTTTTAATCGCCTTGTACAAGCTTCAGCGTAGCTACCCTGCGCGCATGCGCAACCATATTTTTGTGTCATTAATGTGTCTAGCACGCCGGTTACAGCGATTTTTTACGAGAGTTCCGTCAACGCCAACGGATCGATCAGCAATCTCGCCACCGACATGTCGCAACCAGCCATGGCGACACGCGGCGACGTTTGGTGTCAGCGGATCAACGATCCACTCCGAGAATATTGTCCAGCGCGCCCCGGAGAATCTCGACGGTGCGATCCAGGTTTCTCAGCTTTTCCAATCCGAACAGGCCGATGCGGAAGGTCTGGAAGTCGGTTGGCTCGTCGCATTGCAGGGGGACGCCCGCGGCAATCTGCAGGCCTTGCGCCGCAAACTTGCTGCCGCTCCTGATTTCGCTGTCGGTGGTGTAGCAAACCACCACGCCCGGCGCCTCGAAGCCATCGGCCGCGACGCTTCTGAATCCTTTTTCAGCCAGCAGCGCCCTCACCCGCCGGCCCAGCTCCAGCTGGTCGGCACGAAGGACGTCGAAGCCGTAGTCCCGTGTTTCCAGCATGACGTCGCGAAAACGCATCAGTGCGTCACTCGGTAGGGTCGCGTGATAGGCATGCCCGCCCTGCTCGTAAGCCTGCATGATCTGCAGCCATTTTTTGAGGTCGCAGGCGAAGCTGCTGCTCTGGGTCGCTTCGACGCGAGACTGCGCAGCCTGGCTGAGCATCACCAGCGCACAGCAAGGCGAAGCGCTCCAACCTTTCTGCGGTGCACTGATCAGCACATCGACGCCGCTTGCCTGCATGTCTACCCAGAGCGCGCCGGAGGCGATGCAATCGAGAACGAACAACCCGCCAACCGCATGCACGGCATCTGCCACCGCACGTAGATAGTCGTCCGGCAGGATCATCCCTGACGAGGTTTCCACATGAGGCGCAAATACAAGATCCGGCTGCTGCGCGGCGATGGTTGCGATCACCTCATCAATGGGTGGCGGGATGAATGCAGCCTGGGAAGCCTGGCTCTGCGGCCGCGCCTTGAGCACGGTGGACGATGCAGGAATCCCACCCATGTCGAAAATCTGCGTCCAGCGGTAACTGAACCAACCATTTCGAATCACCAGACATTTGCGGCCATGCACCAGCTGGCGAGCCACCGCCTCCATGCCGAACGTACCGCTGCCCGGCACCACAGCGACCGCGTGGGCGTTGTAGACGGATTTGAGCGTGGTGGAGATGTCGTTCATGACAGCTTGGAACGACCGGGACATATGGTTCAGCGAACGATCGGTGTACACGACCGAATATTCAATCAATCCATCGGGATCGACACGAGGAAAAAGGTCTGACATGGGTTCACTCCGCAGCAAAAGAGCTGGCATCGACCCTGCCCGAAGCCGGAACGCATTACAAGCGTTACAAAGCCCGGCTCTTATCCTGAAAAACCCCTGCGTAGTTTCGATGAGAAATCGGTAGCGAAACAGACACAGCGCCGCCGGCTCGAATAGTTCAAACCACTTGTCGGAAACCTAAACGAATCGTCCCGGCGTGTCGTTCAAAAAAATGGCGCCGCAAATACAAGGAGTGGCAGCACGTGTGGCGTTGGCCAATGGAACTGCGTATCGATAGATGGCAATTATTACCATCCGCTTAAAAAGCCAATATATTGGCGCCTGTATTCAGGCTTTCACTGTTTAAATGATTAGAAAAACAAATTATAAAAGCGCCAGCGAAACGAAGAGCCACCTGGGTTCCGTCTCGCCTCTGGTTCGGTCTTAGTGGAAATTCGCCTCCTTGGGCAGCCCCTCTTATTGATCAACCTCCCTGTCACTACGTCCCGTGTATCGCGTTTGGACGTTCATAGTCACGGTGAGCCGAATGTCCGTCACAGTTTTTCCGAGCGCCCGTAAAGGCCTCATGTCTGCAATCGCCCTGGCCGCATTGCTGAGCTTTTTCCCTAACAGCAATGTCAGCGCGGCATCCGCCGGCAGCACCAGCACATCGGGGATCTCCTACTCGGCGCTGATCAACAAGTTCACCAACAGTTATTGGCAGAACGGTTCCTGGCGCGCATCGGCTGGCGTTTCGGTCGCCGCCACAGAGCAGAACCTCGCCGCTTTTCGTGTCGGCACCTCGGTGCGAACGGCTGATGGCCAGATACGCACCGTCACCTCGGTCAAGCCCGCCAGCGGCGCGCTGACCGTCTTCCTGACGGGGCCGGTACTGGACGGCACCGTGATCGGTTATCCCAACCGACTCAGCGTCAGCAACGTGGCAGGCCCGAAGCCGGACGTTACCGTACCGGAAAGCCAGCCGGTCGCTGCGCCCAGCCACGCCGCGCTGATCAACAAATTCACCAACAGCTATTGGCTGAACGGCTCCTGGCGAGCATCGGCCGGTGTTTCGGTCGCTGCCACCGCGAAGAACAGCGCGGCCTTCGTCGTCGGCGCATCGGTACGCACGGCGGACGGCCAGGTACGCACCGTCACGTCGGTCAAACCGGCGAGCGGCGCGCTGACCGTATTCATGGACGGTCCCGTGCTCGATGGCAACATCATTGGCTACCCGAACAAGCTCAGCCTGGTCGCACCTCCGGCGTCCCGGCCAGCCCTGTCTCCTGATCCGATTACAGAGACAACGCCCCCAACGGCCGAACCCGTGCAACTGGTGGGCGTTGCCCTTTCCGGTGCCGCTTTCGGACCTTCGGTTTTGCCCGGCAAGCACGGCACCAACTACATCTATCCGGCCGAGTCGTACTACAAGAAGTACGCCGGGCAGGGGTTGAAGCTGGTTCGCCTGCCGTTCCTCTGGGAGCGTATCCAGCCGCAACTGAACACCGAGCTCGACGCCGCGCAGTTGGCGCTGCTCACGCAATCGCTCGACTTCGCGCACAAGCACGGCGTCAAAGTCGTGCTCGACATGCACAACTATTACCGCTACTACAAGCAGCCGATCGGCTCCGAAAACGTGCCGATCCAGGCGTTCGCCGATACCTGGAAGCGAATCGCACAAAAAGTCGGCAACCATCCGGCCCTGAGCGGTTATGGCCTGATGAACGAGCCCAATACCAAGGGACTCTGGCCCGAAGCAGCGCTGGCCGCCGCCAAGGAAATCCGCACGGTGGACAAGGCCAACTGGATTTACGTCGCCGGCGATCGCTTCTCCAGTGCATGGCACTGGCCGCAATCCAACACCCAGTTGATCGCCGATCCATGGATGCGCGATCCGCAGAACAATCTAATCTTCGAAGCGCACATGTACCTCGATCGCGACACCTCGGGCCTGTACGTCGACAAGACCGAAACCTTCGCACCGGATCTGGGCATCAATCGCGCCAAGCCGTTCGTGGACTGGCTACGGGCGAATAACCTGCGCGGCTTCATCGGCGAGATGGGCGTTCCGAGCTACGCGCCCGATGCGATCGTCGCGATGGACAACCTGCTGGGCTACCTCCGTGACAATTGCGTACCGCTCACTTACTGGGCCGCCGGTCCGTGGTGGGGTAACTACATCCTCGCGCTGGACGTATCGGGAGGCGCCGAGCAACCCCAGCTGCCAGTTCTGAGAAAGCACGCCGCAACACCGAACACCTGCGCGGCCATTGGTGAACCGATGTAAACCAAGCAGCACTGAGACATTGAATGTCTGGCACGTACCGCGTGCCAGACTTTTAGCTCACCTAGGTTTTTGCACGAGCCGTCTCGCCGCTAACAGCGGAACCAATCAACGGGTCTGCTGGACGAATCCCTAGTGCCTGGTTTCGGGCATCCGAACGGCCGACATGACGTCGAGGTAAAAGACTCCGAGGATCGGGAATGAAGGAATGGATCATGTTGGCGGCGACCGGTCTGCTGGTTGTGCTGACCTTTTTGCCACTCTGGAAGAGCCCCGCCTGGTGGGTCCGCGGGCTGGATTTCCCCCGATTGCAGCTCTGCGCGCTGGCCTTCGCAATGCTGTTGGCTCAGGCGCTGTTGCTGTCCTATTCCAAACCACTTCAGATCCTGATCAGTTTCCTGGTGTCCGTCTGTCTCGCCTACCAGGCTTGGTGGATCCTCCCCTATACCCGTTTATGGCGCCCCGAGGTGAAAACCGCCGACACGAGCCGCAACAGGCCCCGAATTCGCGTCATGGCAGCCAATGTGCTGGCACCGAACCGTCAGGCTGACAAACTCAAAGCCATGGTTCGCGAGCACCACCCTGATGTATTGGTGACGCTCGAAACCAATCATTGGTGGGAAGCACAGCTTGAGGAGCTGTCTGCGGAATATCCTTATTCCATCCGCTGCCCGCTGGAGAACCTCTATGGCATGCACGTCTGGTCGCGGCTGCCGTTGGAAAATGCCGAAACGTGCTTTCTCGTCGACGACGACATTCCTTCGATGCACGCCAAAGTCCGCCTGAATGAGCAACTGGCCGTGCGCATGCATTTCCTGCATCCGACCCCGCCCAGCCCCACCGAGAATGACGAATCGACCGAGCGCGATATCGAGCTGCTATTGATCGCCAAAAGCGTCAAGGACCACGAGCCCGACACGCCGATCATCGTCACAGGCGATCTCAACGATGTCGCCTGGTCCGCCAACACACGGCTGTTCCGAAAAGTCAGCGGCCTGCTGGACCCACGGGTTGGGCGCTGTATGGTCAACAGTTTTCATGCGCAACACTGGTTCTTGCGCTGGCCTCTGGATCACTTGTTTCACAGTCACCATTTTCAGCTGGTACGCATTCAACGCTTGGGATACTTCGGCTCTGATCATTTCCCCGTATTGGTCGAGTTGCAATACGACCCCGCGCCCGAGCAGGAAAGTTTGCAAGGCGATGCGGAGGACGAACGCGAAGCCGACAAAAAGATCAGCGAGAAGGATGTCAGCGAGTCGGATGTTCCAGAGCCGGAGAAACGGTGATGCTCGATTGGTGCAGGCCGCATTGCCAGCTCCGAACAGGCTACGCTCGAGAACAGCCAATGAATGTGAACGATTTGTATTTGATATAGCATTTGCGATGCTTTAGGATGCTGACCGCCTGCCAACAGAGCGTGCCGCACCTAATGAATGTTGCCGACCAGTCGAGGATCGCCGCCCACCTAGCGATGCTGATCAACATGCTGTCGCTGGGCAGCCTGATGATGGTCATGCCGCTCGGTCCGGATCTCGTGCGTCACCTTGGAATGGAGGCTAGCCACGTCGGTTACATCAGCGGCGGCGCCACCCTCGCCGCCGCCCTGAGTGCACTTGTCGCAGCCCCATGGCTGGATCGCTTCGACCGTAAACGCGCGCTGACCGTCTTGCTGGTGCTGCGTTTTGCCTTGCTGCTCAGCTGCGCGCTAGCGACCGACCCGACTCAACTGATCGCGCTGTTCGTGCTCTCCGGCCTAGTCGCCGGCCCCATGGGCGCGATTCTGATGGCCACGATGCTGGATCTGATTCCGCCCGCCGAGCGCGGCCGAAAGCTTGCCTACATCGGAATGGGCTTTTCCCTGGCTGCGATTCTCGTCATTCCATTGGCGCTGGAATGCTCGATGCGCTGGAACTGGACGACACCGTTCGTGTTGCTCGGAGGCACCGGATTGATTCTGGCGCTGCTTTGCCAGCTGTTGTTCCCCGCGCCAGCTTCATCTCATCGGCCTTCGGGTTCGATCAAGCCGCTGCTCACCTCGCGCCTGTGCCTGGCGGCGCTGGCTATCACCACGTTGCAAATGTTCGGACATTTCCTGCTGGTACCGCACTTCGCCACCTACTTTCAGTTCAACGTGGACTTTCCTCGCGAAAACCTGGGCCTGCTCTATCTGCTCGGCGGCTTGGCGAGCATCGCGGCGATGCGCATTGGCGGCGCCTGGATCGATCGCGGCAGTGCCGTGACGGTCGTGCTGGTCAGTAGCGGCAGCCTCGCGCTGGTGACCTTGCTCGGTTTCGCCACGCCAGTGGGCATTTCTCTCTACGTCGTTTTCACATTGTTCATGGCGCTGAGCGCCGTGCGCAGCAACAGCACCATGACCATCGCGGCTGGCATACCACCGGCCCATCAGCGCGCCGCGTTCATGGCGTTTCAGGGAACGGTTTCGAATATCGCAGCAGGCTTCGGCAGCCTGTTTTCAGCGCGCTATCTGACCGAAGGGCCACAGCACCAACTACTCGGCTTCGAAGAGCTTGCCGCGCTTTACGCGGTACTGGGCATCGTGGCCGGTCTGGGCGTGCTGTACCTGATTCACGGCATCAAACAGCGCGACGCAAACCCGACAGCAACAGCAGAACAACAGGCGGGATGAACCCGCCGAGGGATACGTGATGAGTCCATTTCGAAACATCGAGCAGCAACGGAGCATGCAATGACTATCGTAAGCAACCGGGGCATCAGCCGCCCTCGTCACCTATCCCTGACCGTCTTGGCCAGCCTTCTGCCTTTCGCCGCACTGGCGAACGAGCCGGTGGCGCTGGAGCAGCAAGTCATCACTGCGACCCAGACTGCGCACAGCGAACTCAGCGCACCGGCCAGCGTGTCGGTCGTCACTCGCGAAGAGCTGGAAAAGAGGCCGGTCTACAACCTGGCCGATGCGGTGAAATACCTGCCGGGCGTGCATCTCAACCCGTCGTCCACCTATGGTCGCCAGGAAATCAAGATTCGTGGGCTGGACTCGGATTACACCCTGCTGCTGGTCAATGGGCGTCGCATCAATTCACGCGACGCGCTGACCTCCAACTACGCCAACGACTTCGACCTTTCCGCCATTCCGGTGGCAGCGGTCGAGCGCATCGAGGTGATCCGCGGCCCGATGACCTCGCTCTACGGCGCCGATGCCATGGGCGGTGTAATCAACGTCATCCTGCGGCAACCGACCAACCAGACCGAGGCCGGCGTCGCCTACAGCTATGAGCATCCAACCGAGGGCAACTCGGGCGACAGCCACAAGGCCAGCGGATATGTAAGCGGCGCCCTCGTGGAGGACAAGCTGCTCGGCAACCTGATTCTGGATACGACCGATCAGGCCGCCTGGCAATCGGACCAACTGCGTCTCGAAGGCAGTGACGCCGCCGAAAAACGCCAGAACGTCAGCGCGATGGGCACGCTGAGCTGGATTCTGGACGAGCGTCAGAGCGTGGTTCTCGACATGAGCTACCGCGAAGACGATCGCAAGGCGCGCTGGAACAACGCCGGCGCTCCGCAGCCCCTGACGACCAACGTCCAGGAAATGGATCGCTGGACGCTGGGCCTGACGCACAACGGGCAATGGGACGGCTTCAACACGCGCCTGCGCTATTACTACGAAGACGTCGAGCTCATGGACGATTCCGAGTTAATGACCAATATGCGTGGCGTCGAAGGCGACGTTAACCAGACCAACCACACCGTCGATGGCCAGGTCAGCGCGTTTCTCGGTAATCAGCTGCTGACGCTGGGCAGCGAGTTCCGCCGTACCGAGCTTACCCACAATCAGAACCTCGGAGCTGACACTGAGGTAGACCAGAAAGCTATCTATTTACAAGACGAGTTCTCGCTCGGTGATCTGGATATCACACTCGGCGGACGCTGGGATCACCATGAAACCTTCGGCAGCGAGTTCAGCCCGCGCGCCTACGGCGTCTACAACCTGAGTGACAACTGGGTCATCAAGGGCGGCGCCGGCAAGGCATTCAAGGCACCCAGCATTTCCCAGTCCGATTCGAGCTATGGCGTGCTGGCCTGCCGTGGTCTGTGCACCGTATACGGCAACCCGAACCTCAAGCCCGAAACCTCCACCAGCTACGAGATCGGCACCCAGTATCAGGACGAACGGCTCGAAGCCGGCGTAATGTTCTTCCACAACGACATCGAAGACCTGATCATCACCGAGACCACCCGCCTGGTCTTCGACCCGACCCTGGGTCGGCCCGTCCCGCTGCGTTCCGAACTGAGCTATTACAACCTGTCCCAGGCGCGCATCAAGGGATACGAGCTGCAGGGCCGCTACGCCCTCAGCGATGCGTTGTCGGTGCGCGCCAACTACACCTACTCCGACAGCGAGGACCGCGACACCGGCGATGAGCTGGATTACACGCCAAAGCACGTTGGCAATATCGGACTCGACTGGCGCGCGCTGCCACAACTAGACCTGAATCTGGATTACCAGTACACCGGCAGCCAGATGGTGTACGTGCCGGCACTTGCCGACAGCCAGCGTTCCGATGCCTTCCACACCTTGGGCGTGGGCGCTCGGTTCCATGCAACCAACGAGCTGACGTTCAACGCCGGGATGAACAACCTCACTAACGAAAAGCGCGACGAAGTCGCCCAATCCGTGGATCACATTCTCATGGGACGCACGGTTTTCGTCGGCTTCAGCTACGACATCTGACCCATCCCGGCGGCTTCCGTCGCCGGACTACCTGGAGAACCACAGCGCGACAATGATCAGAACCGAGGCGGCATTCCCCAACTACCAGCAAGCGGTGCTCCTCGGGGGCGGCGGTCTGCTGCTGGGCTTGTTGATTCTGTCGATGAGCACCGGTGCGGGCGTCTACGGCGCGGTCGAAGTGCTGCATTACCTGACGGGCGATCCGCTCGCCGTGGCGGACGACAAGCTCGCCATGGTGGTCGAAACCCTGCGCCTACCGCGCACCCTGGCGGCTCTGGTGGTCGGTGGCAGCCTCGCGATCGCCGCCTCGTTGCTGCAAAGCGCGACGCGCAATCCGCTGGCCGAACCCGGCCTGCTCGGCGTCAATGCCGGCGCGGTCTTGGGTCTGGTGATCGGCCTGATCTTCTTCGGCGTCGAGTCCACTCGCGGCTATCTGCTGTGGTCCGGCGCCGGCGCGTTGTTGGGAAATCTCGTGGTGCTGGGCGTTGGCCTGATGCTGGGCCAGGCCAGCCCACTGAAACTGATCCTCGCCGGCGTTGCGCTGGGCGCGATCTTCGGCGGGCTTTCCAACTTCATGCTGCTCCAGACCCGCGTGGCGCTGGAGCAGTTTCGTTTCTGGAATCTGGGATCACTGTCGGCCTCCAGCCTGGACGCCGTGAGCACCGTGGCTCCGGTCGCCTTGATCGGCCTGATCCTGGCTGCTCTGCTCTGCCGGCAACTGACGTTGATGCAGATGGGCGACAGCCAGGCGCGGGCGCTGGGCATCCACACTACCTGGGTGCGCCTGGGCGTGCTGGTTGCTTCGACCCTGCTGACGGCCTGCGCAATTTCTCTGGCCGGCCCGATCGGCTTCGTCGGCTTCCTCGCGGCTTACTGTGCACGATTGATCGAACCAGTCGCGTTGCTGCGCCAATTGGTGTTCTCGACGCTGTTCGGCATGTTGTTTCTGCTGGCAGCCGACGTGCTCGCGCGTTGGTTGCTGCAACCCTTCGAGCTGCCGGTCGGCACCTTGCTGGCCGCACTGGGCGCGCCGGCGCTGATCGCTATCGTGCTGCGCGGCGGTTTTCGATCCCTGCTGACGGTGAGGTAAACATGACGTCAATCACTCCCAGCGGCGTCTGGACGCTGCGCCTGGGCGGCATGAGTCTGTTGCTGCATCGTCGCAACTGGCTGATGTGCGGCCTGCTTACCCTGTTGCTGGCAACGCTGGCGGTCCTCGCGATCAGCCTCGGTTCGGGCCAGATGGGCACGCGCGATGTGCTCGCCACCCTGCTCGGCCATGGCAGCAAGCTGAACGACATCATGGTGTTCAAGATCCGTATGCCACGGGTTGCCGCGGCCATCGTCGCGGGCTTCGCCATGGGCATGGCCGGGTGCCTGATCCAGACGCTGGTGCGCAATCGCCTGGCCACGCCGGACATGATCGGCGTGAACGAAGGCGCCTCGCTGGCGGTGGTCGGGTTCTCCCTGTATCTGACGTTCGGTAGCTGGCCCTGGTGGGCCTCGCCTCTGGGCGCAATGCTGGCTGCGGCTGCGTTGTTCACCCTGTGCCGTCGCCCCGGCGAGCAGGGATATCTGTTCATCGTCATCGGCATTGCGCTGTCGGAGTTGTTCGGCGCGCTGGGCGACTTCGCCATGTCCACCCAACCGCTGGTGCACCTGGGCAGTATTTACCTGTGGACCATGGGCCACTTCGCCGGCATCGGTTACCAGACGGTCAACCCGATCGCACTGATACTGCTGCTGTTGTGCCCAGTGATGGCGCTGCTCAACCGGCCGCTGGCGCTGCTGCGGTTCGGCGATGCCACGGCTCAGAATCTCGGTATTCGCGTGCCGCTGGTGCAACTCGGCGTGCTCGGCCTGGCGATTCTGGTGGCTTCATTGGGTACCGCAATCGGCGGGCCGGTGGTGTTCATCGCCATGGCCGCACCGATCCTTGCCTCGTGGCTGGCACGCGACAACCTCGCCCCGCTCTGGCTGTCGGCCATCTGCGGCGCCGTGCTGCTGTTGGGCAGCGACACCCTGGTGAGAGTATTGGCACAGCCAGAAGAGATTCCCACCGGGATCATGACGCGCCTGCTTGGCGGCATCCTGCTGCTTGGCCTGCTATTGAAGGACAGACGAGGGGCCGATTGATGACGGTACTGAGCGTGAGAAACCTGCATTTCGCCTATCAGGACAAGGTGATTTTGGACGATCTGTCCTTTTCCCTTCTCAAAGGTCGGCTGATCGGCATCGTCGGGCCCAACGGCAGCGGCAAATCCACCTTGCTCAAACTGCTGGCGCGCCAGCTGCCGTTGCAACGCGGCGAGATCGAGATTCACGGTCAGCCGCTGCTCCGCTATTCGATGAAGAGTCTGGCCCGCCAATTGGCCTTTCTGCCGCAACGGCCGGTGATGGCCGAGGGAATTCGCGTCGAGCAGTTGGTGCAGTACGGTCGCCATCCGCATCAGGGCTGGTTCAACCAGTGGAGCGAGGAAGATGCGCGCCAAGTGGCGCGTGCCCGAGCGGCAATGCAACTCGACGCCATCTGGCAGCGGCAGGCTTCGTCACTCTCCGGCGGGCAGGCGCAACGCGCGTGGCTGGGCATGATCCTGGCGCAGAACACCGATCTGATTCTGCTCGACGAACCCACCAGCGCGCTGGATATCGGTCACCAGGCTGAGGTCATGGAAGCCGTGCACCGGATCGCTGCCGAAGGCCGCACTGTATTGATCGTCATCCATGACCTGGGCATCGCCGCGCGCTATTGCGACGAGTTGATCGCGCTCGCCGATGGACGCATCCAAGCCATCGGCCCGGCTCGCCAGGTGATGACGAAGGAATTGGTGGATCGCCTCTACCAGACCGAAGTGGACATCCTGCCCGCGCCCGGCGACGGCGCCCCGGTAATCGTGCCGCGCCGTCGCCTGCTTTCCGCTCCCGCCCCTTCTACGCGCACCTCCGCGGTGCATGAACTCGCTCAACAGGACACGACCCCATGATCAAACAAAACGCCTGGCGCCTCACCGTGGCGCTGTTCACCGCCGTGCTCGCCCTCAACGCACATGCCGAAGACCGCCAGATCGAAGATGCCCTTGGCAACCGCGTGACCGTCCCGGCTACGCCCGAGCGCGTCGTCACCCTCAGCGAGATCGATCTGGATACCGCGTTGACCCTCGGCGTGACACCCGTCGGTACCGTCAACGGTCGTGGCCAGGCCGTACCGCCGCGTTATCTGGAAGGCAAGTTGCCGTCTGGCATCAAGGTGGTCGGCGATCTCGACAACCCCAACCTGGAGACGCTGCTGGAGCTGGAGCCCGACTTGATCCTCACCGGACCGGTAAAGCCGGAGCAGCTGGCCATCCTCAACGAGATCGCGCCGACCGCGGTCACCTTCAACTGGGGGCAGCCATGGCAGCAAAGCCTGCAGCGCACAGCTCACATATTGAACAAGGACGCCGAAGCCCAGGCGGTTCTGCAGCGTTACGAAGCCCGCACCGCGGAGGCTCGCGAACGGCTGAGCGATCATCAGGGCGAAACCTTCAGCATCGTGCGCTGGAATCCGAAGGGTCCGTCGTACATGTTCAAGGACTCCTTCGCCAGCACCGTTGTCGAAGATGTCGGCCTTGTTCGCCCCGCGCATCAGCAGGACGCCGGCCATACGCATTCGATGGCGCTGAGCCTGGAGTCGTTGGAAATGCTCGACGCCGACTGGCTGGTGATCGGCACCTTGGCTACCAACGGCGAAGCCGTCGACGCCATGCGGCAGGCCGAAGAAACCGCTGCGTTCCGCCAACTCTCGTCGATTCAGAGCAAGCGCTTCGGCACCGTCGACGGCTCGCTATGGACGTCGGTCGGTGGCCCGATGGCGGCCATGCAGGTGATCGAGGATATCGAGGGAATCGTCGGCAAGACCGATGCCGAGCCGGTCGCGAAGGATTGATACAACCGCTCCGCCCCGATGCCACGGGGCGGATGCATTACGCTCACACCGGTTCAGATAAACGCTTGCGATCGATCTTTCCGCTGGCGGTTTTGGGCAACGAGTCGAGCAGTACGATGCGGCTCGGAATCATGTAATACGGCAGGCTGCGCTGCAGCTGCCGGCGGATTTCCACCCGAGTCGGGCCACCGCTACGCAGCTCCACATATCCCACCAGACAGGCTTCGTCGCCCTCCCCCAGCAGCCGCACTGCAGCCTCCAATACACCCTCGATGTGGCGCAGGCTCGCTTCGATTTCCCCTAGTTCGATGCGAAAACCGCGCAGTTTGATCTGATCATCGCGACGACCACGATATTGGAACTCGTCTTCGGCGATACGTCGCACTCGGTCGCCGGTCCGGTAGAGACGCCGCCCCTGCCATGCAATGAAGGCCTGCTCGGTCAGGTCGCGTCGCTGCCAGTAGCCCTGCGCCAGCGACGGGCCTTCGATGCACAGCTCGCCCTCGCCGCCCGGCTCGACGTCGATGCCTTGCTCATCCAGCACCAGGTGCCGATAGCCATCCAGCGACTGCCTGAGCCGCACGCCTTGCTCGCCGAGCGGCAGTTCGACGCGCGACATCATCGACCAGACGGTCGCCTCGGTGGGGCCGTAGCAGTTCCAGAGCTGGCCCACCATGGCGCCTAGGCGCATCGCCAGATCCGGATCTAAAGCTTCCCCGCCGCATAGCGCAACCAGCCCGGCGCGGCCCTGCCAGCCGGCCTTGAGCAGCATCCTCCAGAATGCAGGGGTCGCTTGCAGGGTGTTCAGGTCCGCGCGGCTGTCGAGCAATTGCAGCAACGCCACCGGGTCCTTGTGCGCTGGCGCGCAGACCACTTCCACATAACCGCCTGACCACAGCGGGCCGAGCATTTCCAGCAGGGAAATATCGAATGCCGGCGTGGTGGTGAACAGCCAGCGCGTAGCCGTACTGACGCCGATACGCCGGGTTGCGGCGTCGAGGAAATTGCTCAACGCGGCGCGCTCGATGACTACCCCCTTGGGTTTTCCAGTAGAGCCGGAGGTGAACATCATATAAGCCGGCAAGCGCTCATCCAGCGCTGGCGGCTCGGGCTTCTGCGCCGTCCCTGGAAGCAAGCGCAAGGACGGAATCAGCGGCTGTACTGCCTGCTCGTCCTGAATGACCCACCGTACCTGAGCGTCATTGGCTATGCCCTGCAGCCGCTCCTGCGGAAAGTCCGGCTCCAGGGGAACGAAGCACAACCCCTCATGCAGACAGGCCAGCAGCGTGGCGACCAGGTCCGGACCACGCGCCAGATGCAGCCCTACGCGGTCGCCCGCAACCAGCCCGCGTTCACGCAGTTGCAGCACGATGGCCGCAACCCGCGTATGCAGCTCGGCATAGCTGAAGCTGGCGCCGAGGCAACCCAGAGCGGGCAGCGCGGCGTGGCGGGCAAATAGATCGGCGAAATGCTCGTTGATCGCGCTCATCGTTCATCCTCGGCCAGCGCTTGTAGGTTGTCGCGCATGAACGCCAGCAGACGTGCACTCAGGTCCTCACGCAGGCTGCCGATCTGGCGCAGCGTCAGCAGGCCGTCGAAGATACCGCCGTGCAGGCTGATCAGCTCGGCGGACAGATTGCCGGCGTCGCTCGGATTGCCAGGCGGCACCGGCAATGCCTGCCAGTCTCCCGCTCCGCTCTGGTAAACACCCAGGTAGTTCAACGCCACGGGCGGTAACGGCAGGCTGTCGCGGTGGGCCGGATTGCTACGCAGCGGCAGATAACCGGCGCCCTTGTCCGGAACCTGACGCAGCTGCTCGGCGGCGTGCCGCACCAGCGCAGACCAGTCCGCCTGATTCTGCACCGCGACCGGGAACATGCTGGTGAACCAGCCAACCGTGCGGCTGACATCCAGCGCGGGATCGATCGCCTCGCGCCCGTGACCTTCGAGCATGATCCAGTGCTGCTCACCGAGCCCAAGTTGCACCAGCGCGCGCGTCAGTGCCGCTAATAGCAACTCCCGGACATCCGCCGCGAAATAGCGAGTAGCGGACTGACTCAGCTGGCTTGTAGTGACTGCATCCAGCTGCAACAGCTGCGGCTCGGTTGCTTGTGAAGAGGACCAATCGGCGGCGATGCGGTAGTTCATTCCCGCGTTCTGTTCGTGCCAGTACGGTAGCTGCGCCTCGGCACGCTGGGCATAGGCGGCCAGCCCTTCGCCCCACTGTCGATAGCTGCTGGTCTTGACGGGCAGCGTTTCACCGCGCGTCAGCCGTTGCAGGTCCTCGATCAGGATGCGCCAGGACACCGCATCGATGACCAGATGGTGGAAGGCGATAAACAGACCACGTTCGTCGTTCGGCAACCCATTGATCACCGCCCAGGCCAGGGTCCGTGCACTGGCCGGGTCCAGATGCGCCTGCAGTTCGGTCAGTGCCTGCTGCAGCCCGGCTGTGCCCAGTTCGGCCGCATCCAGATGCGCAGGCTCGGCCAACGACAGATATTGCTGATAGCTCTGACCGGTTGGGATGGTAACCAGGCGCAGGGCGTCGTGCTGTTGCAACAGCTGACGCATATGGTCCATCAATTGAGCTGTTCCGACATCACCGGGCAGGCGCAGCACCATGCCTTGATTCCAATGCTGCGGCTGCGCAAACGGCTGCTCGAAGAACCATTGCTGGATCGGCTGCAAGGGCAGATCCCCCGTCAACACGCCCTGCTCGGCACGAATCGTCTGCGCCTCGCGCGGGCCGGCCAGCACTCGACAGAGACGGCGCACGGTCTTGGCCTCGAACACTTCCTTGACGCTGCAAGGGTAGCCGGCATCGCGCAGGCGGGTCGCCAATTGAATACTCAGGATGGAATCGCCGCCCAGCCGGAAGAAATCGCACTCCACGCCCAGCGGTTGCTCCAGCACGCCTTGCCAGATATCCAGCACTTGGCGCTCCAGCTCCCCGACAGGTGCTACCTGCTGTTCTGTCGCAGCCAGTTCCACCGGCGGCAAGCGCTTCTGATCCAGTTTGCCGTTGGCGGTCAGCGGCATTTTTTCGAGCAGCATCAACCTCAGCGGCACCATATATTCGGGCAGTCGCCGCGCCACGGCCTGCAACACGGAATCCGGTTCGGGAATGGGCTCGCCGGGTTTGACGGTGGCGTAGGCCACCAGCGCCTGGCGCGCAGCCTGGCTGGCGACGATCACCTTGATTTCCTGCAAGCTCGGGCAGCTGGCGTGCAGCTGGGCTTCTATCTCGCCCGGCTCGATGCGGTAACCGCGCAGTTTGAACTGCGCATCGAGGCGTCCCAGGTATTCGTATTCGCCGGTGGCCAACAGGCGCGCGCGGTCGCCGGTGTGGTACAGGCGCACCTTCATACCCGCCACGGTGTGTTCGCGGAAGGCCTCGGCAGTGCGCTCCGGCTGGTTGAGATAACCGCGAGCCAATCCCAGACCTGCGAGACAGAGCTCGCCGGGGACGCCGACCGGGCACAGCGCGCCGTGCCGATCCAGCACGACCGCCTGCATGCCATCGATGGGCGCCCCGATGGTCCGGCGCTCGCCTGGGCTGAGCGTCTTGGTCAGCGCGGTCACGGTGGCCTCGGTGGGACCGTACATGTCGATCAGGCGGAACTGGCTGGCCCAGCGTTGCGGAATCGCCGGTGGACAGGCTTCGCCGCCGAAGCCTACGGCTTTCATCGCTGGCAACGGGCGCTCCGGCAGCGTCGCCAACAGCGCCGTGGCAAAGATCATATGGGTGGTTTCGGTTCGCTCGATCTCATCCAGCAGACCCTCGCCGGGGTCCGCCCAGAGCAGGCAGGCGCCGTGGACGAGCGGGACCAGCGCGCACATGTTGCCGGCATCGAACGACAGCGACATGCAATCGAGCATCCGATCGCCAGGCGCAACGCCCAGCCGGCGGCCGTGGTCCAGCAGCAGGTTCGCCAGCGATCCGTGCTCGACCATCACGCCCTTCGGTACGCCGGTCGAGCCGGAGGTATAGATCACCTGCGCGAGTCGCTGTGGGTCCTGCTCGCTCAACAGCGCATTGGGGGATTGCGCATCCAGTTGGGCTTGAATCTCGGCACTGCCGAGGTCCACCCAACGCTGGTCCGCCGCCAGAGCAAAGGGCGCTGCGCCCTGGCCGACAATCATTCGCACATTGGCGTCACGCATGATGTGCGAGAGCCGTTCCTGCGGGTAATCTGGATCCAGCGGAACGTAGGCGGCGCCGAGCTTCCAGCTGGCGAGCAGCGCGACGGCAAAGGCATTTTCACGACAGGCGAGCACGCCGATCAGCTCGCCCCCCATGCAGCCCTGAGCCTGCAGCCAGTGGGCCAGCCGGTTGGCGCGGGCATCCAGTTCGGCATAACTGATGCTGCCCTCGCCCTGCCGCAGCGCGGGCCGATGCGGATGCGTTTTGGCCATACCCTCGAACAGCGACAGCGCCGTCAGCCCGTCGGGATAAGCGGCTGGCAGCTCGCTCAAGCGCCGGGCGGTCTGCGCCAGCAGAGACTCATCGAGCATCGGCAGCTGCCAGATGTCCTGTTCCGGATTAGCCACCACCGCCTCCAGCAAGCGCAGCAGACGACTGGCATAACCCTCGACGCTGCTGCGTTCGAACAGCGCCGTGGCGTAGAGCCAGTCGACCCGAACCGAATTCATCAGCTCGGTGACCTTGACCGAGATATCTGTTTTGGCCGGCAGCACCGGCGAGGTTTCTTCTACTGCGTCGCAACCCGGAATCAAGTCGTTGAAATCCACCCGCGCCTGGTACACCAGCATGATCTGAAAAATCGGATTGATCGCCGTGTGGCGGTCCATGCCCAACGCTTCGCTCAAGGCCTCGAAGCGATAGAGCTGGTGATCGAAGGCCTGCAGATCGTCCGTCCGGCATTGGCGCAGATAGTCGATGAAAGACTGCTGCTCGGGCAGCTGCGTGCGCAGCACCAGCGTATTGACGAAAAAGCCCACCAGCGGCTCGATGTCAGGCCGCTCCCGATAGGCCAGCGGTGTGCCGACTACGATGTCGCGCTCACCGGAGTGCCGTGCCAGCAACAGCGCGAATAACGCATGCAGGCCGATGAAGGGCGAGGTGTTGTGGCGCTGGCAGAGCTGCTTGAAGCGCTCCCACAATGTGTTGTCGATGGTCGAGAACACCACTTCGCCGCCGCTGGCCTGCTGGGCCGGCCGTGGTTTATCCAGCGGCAGGCTGTGCACCTCGGGAATGCCAGCCAGGCGCTCGACCCAGAAGGGTTTGAACTGCTCGTGGTAATCGCGGAACAGCGGCGAGTTGAACCAGTGCGCGTAGTCGATGTAGGTCAGCGCGGGCTCGTTTCGATTTAACGGCTGGCGATTCTGGTAGGCAAGAAACGCGGTTTTCAGATCGGCGAACATGTTTTTCACCGACCAGCCATCCGAGATGATGTGGTGCTGGTTGATCATCAATAGATGCTCGCGCTCGCCCAGCGCCAGCAGGTTGACCCGCGTCAGCTTGCCGCTGGCAACGTCGAACGGACGCTCGATTTCCTTGCGCACCCGCTGGGCCACGCGCTCCTCGCGCGTCTGTGGTTCGAGATGGCTCAGATCCTCGCGGATCAGATGAAACCCGCTGTGCGGCAGAATCTCCTGTTCGCCGCGCCCCTCGGCGCTGCGTTGAAAGCGGGTGCGCAGGCTGGCATGGCGCGCCACCAGCGCATCGAAGGCGAACTCCAGTGCCGCGACGTCCAGCTCGCCGGTCAGCCGGAAGAACACCGGCATGTTGTACAGGTGCGAATCCTGCTCGTACTGCTCGATGAACCACAGCCCACTCTGTGATGACGACAGCGGCCCGACGTTGCTGTGCTGCGGCATGATCGGCGCCTCGAATGCCTGCTGCGCACGCAGGCACTCGATGATGGCGTCGCGATGCTCGCGAATCTGCTGGCCGAGCGTGGGTGTCACGGCGTCCTTGCTCGACTGCGAAACCAGTTGTCCCTGTTCGTTGAGTGCAAGCTGCACCCCCTGCTGAGCCAGATGCTTCAGCAGTCCGATGATGTTGTTGTGCATCTGCTACCTCTCAAAATCTATTCAACGTCTGCTGCGCGTCGGGCCTGCTGCGTTGAAAACAGACTCGGGTGCTCATTTACCGCTCGTAAACTGCGCGCCCTCGCCTGTTTTCGCCTTGCAGGCCTCTAGCTCGCGAGACGTTGAACAAGTTTTTCAAGCCGCCAGGGTGGCGCCGCCATCGACGACGATGTCCTGCAGGGTGATGTGGCTGGCCAGCTCCGATGCGAGGAACAGCACCGTACTGGCCACTTCCTCGGGCGCGGCGATCTTCCGCAACGGGATGCCCAGCTTGTACTGCTCCGGAAAGCCGGCAATGGTGCGCTCGCGGGCATCCTCGCTGTGCCACATGCCGCGCTGCATGGCCGTATCGGTGGAGCCTGGCGACACCAGATTGCAGCGCACGCCATGCTCGGCTAGCTCCAGGCCGGCAGTACGGATCAAGCTGGACAGCGCAGCCTTGGAGGCGCTGTACGCAGCCATCTGCATGCGCGGGACGTGAGTCGCGTTACTGCTCACGGCAACCACCGCCCCGCCGCCTTGTGCCTTGAAGCGTGGGATCAGCTCGCGCAGCAGATAAAAGGGACCGGAAACGTTTACCTGCATCGACGCATCCCAGTCGGCCGAGGTCAGTTCCTCAATGGGCGCGAGCCGCAAGATACCGGCGACGCTGGCGAACACATCGACTGTCTGCTGCGTGCCGAGCAGTTCGCTACAAGCTTGCTGCACGGCGTGAACATCGCCGACGTCGAGTACATAAGGCATGAAGCCGTAATCGCGCTCCGCAAAGGCGCGATCGAAGCCTGTGACCTGCGCGCCCAGCCGAGCAAAGCCCTCGGCGACAGCGCGGCCAATGCCCTGCCCGGCGCCAGTAACCCAGACGCTTTTGCCAGTGAAATCCATCTGATCGTTCATCTGCTGCCCCTTACCAAACCATTTCCACCTGCTCTTCCCGTTGCCGTACGCGGCTGTCGAGGAAACTGCAGAAGTCCGCCAGTTGCGGGTGATCGAAGACATCCGAAACCTTCACGGCAGCGCCGAATTCGGCACCCAGACGGTTGACGATCTGGATGGTCTGGAGCGATTGGCCGCCGAGTTCGAAGAAGTTGTCTTCGGGCTGGATGCCGCTGACGCCGAGGATCTGCTGCCAGATGGCACTGACCCGGCACTGGGTCTCGTCGCTCAAGGCGCGTTCCGGGGCGCCACCCAGGTACTCCAGGTGCAGGCGCTTGCGGTCGAGCTTGTTGCTGCCGGTACGCGGCAAGGCGGAAAAGTGGCGGTAGTCCGTGGGTATCATTGCGGCGGGCAACACTTCGCTCAGCTCACGCTTGATGCCGCGAACGTCGCCACGCGGGCCGGCGACGAAGGCCACCAACCGGCGCACTCCAGCGCCCAGCTCCAAGCCCAGCACACAGGCCTCGTCGATGCCATCGAGCGCCAGCAGCCGGGCCTCGACCTCGCCCGGTTGTATGCGGTAGCCGCTGATCTTGAATTCGTTGTCCAGCCGGCCGAGGTACACCAGCTCACCGTCTACCAGCCGCACCCGGTCACCGGTGCGGTAGATCCGCGCCGTCTCGTCGCCGATGCGCAAATGGGCAAACGCCGGCGACTCGCTGTTGAGGTAACCGTTGGCCAGCTGCGCGCCGAACAGCACCAGCTCGCCTTCCAGGGCGGGGCGATTGCCGCGATCGAGAATCAGCGCCTCGACGCCAGCCAGCGGCCGACCGATCGGTAACTGTTCACGGTTGGGGTCGATTCGCTGCAGATCGCAGGTGGTGGCGACCACGGTGGTTTCGGTCGGACCGTAGGTATTGATCAGGCGCACGTCCGGCCGGTTCATGCGTTGCCAGGCGGTTAGCTGCTCCGGATAAACCGCTTCGCCACCGATGATCACGGTCTTGAGCTGCGCAGCAATCCGCGCCTGATCACTGCGCAGCGCGACGACCCATTCGTTCCAGAAGGCCGTCGGCAAATCGACGACGGTGATCGCCTGCGCCTCCAGCGCGTCCACGAAAGCAGTCATCGATTGCAGCATCGCGTCGGTGCGCAACACCAGTGTCGCACCGGCCGACAGGCTGACGAAGACCTCCTCGATGCTGGCATCGAAGTTGAACGGCGCGAACTGCAACACCCGGTCAGCTGCTGTGATCCCGTAGCGCTGCTGCGCCGCCACGGCGAAGTGCGCCAGTGCCCGATGACTGACTTCCACACCTTTCGGCGTGCCGGTGGAGCCGGAAGTGAACATCAGGTAGCCGGTTGCATCACCTTCGCGGGGGCGGTACTCGCGCTTGGCCGAGGTCAGCAGGCCGATCAACTGGATCGGGCCGCAATGGATATCGGAAAGTCGATGACGGTAGGCCGCCTCGGTAATCACCAACGCAAGGTTGGCGCTCGCGCAGATCAGCCGTTGGCGATCCGCCGGTTGCTCCGGATCGAGCGGCACGTATACCGCTCCAGCCAGCAGCACGCCGAGCTGCGCCAGAATCGCTTGCGGCGACCGGCTCAGCATGACCCCGATCCGCTCGCCCGGCTGAATGCCCAGCTCCACCAATGCTGCAGCAACCAGTTCGGCACGCGCTTGCAGCTCGCCGTAGCTCAGCGCCTGTTCGTGCTGGATCAGCGCGATACGTTCCGGCTGGGCGTGCGCTTGCTGGCGTATCGCATCCAGCACACTGCCCGGCTGCCCAAGGTTGCCAACAGCCGGCGCGCTCAGCCGCTGCCAGGCGCGCCGCACGGCATAGAGTTCGTCGAGCAACACGTCGCGCGGCTGCTGCGGCGCGGCCAGCCAGCATTCGAGCAGGCCGAACAGTTCTTCTTGCAGGCCACACACCTGCTCCAGGCTGTAGCAGGCCGGGTTGGCGTCGTAATCGAGCACCGGCATGCCGTCTGCGCCGATTTGCACTTCCAGGGTGAGGTCTTCGACCGGACCGGCGCTGAGGTTCAACGTGCGGGCCGGGCAAGCGCCGTACGCCAGCGGCCGGTCGAACGGCATGATGTTGATCAGCGGGCCGAACAACCGTTGCTCACCACCGACACGGCCGAGGTCGCGCCGCAACGATTCGTAGCGGTAATGCTGATGCTTGCGGCTGCTGCGGCGCAGCTTGCCGATGGCTTTGGCGCAGCTGATGAGATCGGCATCGTCGGGCAAATCCAGGCACAACGGGGCGATATTCATCTGCATGCAGGGCACATTGAATGCCGCCGAGCCGATGCGGTTCATCACCATCAACCCGAGCACTTGCGCCCGGCTGCCGCTAACCTGCCTCAGCTGGGCCGAGACGCCGGCCAATAGCAAATCCGGCCAGCCGATGCCGTGGGCGTCGCCGACCTCGTTCAAGGCCTGCCACAGCGGCGCAGGAAACGCCGCGCCGTGACGAATGAAGGTGGCGGAAATGGGCGCGCTGCGCTCACTGAAACTCACAGGCTCCAGCATGCGTGACAATGTTTCCAGCCAGTATCCGCGCGCGGCGGCGGTGCGGCCCTGGGCGTCCCGTTCGGCGTCTTCCCGCAGCACCTCGTCGTAACGACCGAACCCGCTGGCAGGCGCGGTTTCAGCTTTCAGCGCGGCGCCGTAGAGTTCGGCGATTCGCTGGTACAACAGGTTGGTGCCATAACCGTCGAGGGCGATGTGGTGCACGCAGCTATAAAGGAAATCCCCGTCATCGGCGTGTAGCAGTACGAAGCGACACGGCAGTTCGCATTCGAGATCCATTGCAACGCGGATATCGCGCATGGCCCAATCGCGCACCCAGCGTTCGGCCTCCTCGCCCGCCGGCACCTGGACTCGCTGCACCTCGACCGGTAATTCGCACGCTTTGAAAAACACCGTTTCTTCATCGGCAACGAACAGACCGGACAGCGCCTCGCATTCGCGCACCGCCTGCTGCACCGCTGTGGTCAATGCCGCTGTATCGATCTTGCCGGCGAAGGCGATGCATTCGGCGGTGTTGAACATGGCACGGTCTTCGTTGAGCAGATAGGCGTACCAGAGCCCCTGCTGAGCGATACCCAGCGGTCTCATAGCGCACCCCCGTGTTCACGAATGAGCGTCCACCAGCAGTTGAGCGTCGGCGTTTTCGCCAGGTCGGTGAAGCTGAGTTCGAGGCCCTGCTCGCGCCATTCGCTGAGCAGCGACATGATCTGGATCGAATCCAGGCCGTAGTCGAGCAGGTTCTCATCGGGATCGAACGGCTCGTCCATCTCGTCGAGCATCGCCAGCAACCGCGCCTCGAGTGCTTCACGGGTCGGCAGCGATACCTGTGGCTGGCCGAGGTCGAGCACGTCACGGCAGCGGATCACCCGCCCGCAGCGCGTGGCCACGTAGTTCAGCGCCATTTGATGTTCGGCCTGGCTGAAATCAGCGATGCCGTCCGCCAGCAGGAACGGCTGAATGTCCCGCATGAAGGCATCGCAGGCCGTCATCAGGCAGCCGATATGCCCGTAGATACCGCCGATGATCAGCTGATTGCGGCCGAGTTCGGCCATCATGTGTTCCAACGGCGAACGCTGAAAAGCGCTGTAGCGCCACTTGGTCAGCACGGTGTCGGCGGCCGCCGGCGACAGCCCGGCAACGATGGCCTGACGCTCGGGATGCTGGGTGATGCCAGGCCCCCACATGTCGGTGAGCAGTGCCCGATCCGCATCGGCCTGCTCGACCGGCTGCGCGGTGTAGACGACCGGAATGCCCAAGGTTTTGCAGCACTCGCGTACCTGCGCCAGGCGTGCAACCAGCGCGGCGATGAAGGCGCTGTCTTCACCCCAGAAGTCGCAGAAATAGCCCTGCATGTCATGGATCAGCAGTACCGCGCGATCAGGATCGACCGACCACTGGACTTTGTTCGCGGCCCAGTCGCTGGGCAGGCTGTAGGGCGTCAGGGTGGGAATAGCCATGAAACGGGTCCTTATTCGGTAACGGTCAGTTGTTCAGCGATGCGGCGACGCAGGCGGTTCTTGTCCACCTTGCCTACGGCCGTCATGGGAATTACGTCGAGGTGCTCGAATCGGTCCGGCAGCTTGTAATCGGCCAGACCGAGGCTGCGCAGAAACTTGCGCAGCGCGATGCTTTTGAGCGTGGGGTCTGCGCTGACGATAAAGGCGCAACTCTTCTCGCCCATGGCCGCGTCCGGCATCGACACCAGCGCTGCCTGAGTGACGGCGGGATGCGCCATCAGCAGGTTTTCCACTTCCTCGGCAGCGATCTTTTCGCCGCCGCGGTTGATCTGATCCTTGATCCGCCCGACGACGACCAGGTAACCATCCTCGCGCTGACGGACCAGATCGCCGGAGCGGTAGAAGCCCTCGGCATCGAAGGCGCTGGCGTTGTATGCCGGGCTCTGGAAATAGCCGCGGATGGTGTAGGGCCCGCGGGTCATCAGGGCACCTACCTCGCCGGTCGGCACCGGATTGCCGTCGCGGTCGACGACTTTTACCTCGTCGTCCGGGCTCATCGGCTGCCCCTGGGTCAGGTAGACACGTTCGTCGTTGTCGTCCAGCCGGGTGTAGTTGACCAGCCCTTCGGCCATGCCGAAGACCTGCTGCAAGCGACAACCGAGATCCTGCGGCACGCGGCGAGCGAGCGACTCCGGCAGCTTGGCGCCACCGACCTGCAACAATTCCAGCGAAGCGAGTTCGTCCCGATGTGCCGGCGCGGCTTGCAACCACAGCGACAGGGCCGACGGCACCAGGGCAGTGACGTTGACCTGTTGCTGCGCGATCAGCGGAAAGCAGCTGGCCGGGCTGGGGTCCGCGCTGAGCACCACCCGTCCACCAGCGAGGAATACACCCAGCGCGCCGGGCGAGCTCAGCGGGAAGTTGTGCGCCGCAGGCAGCGCGCAGAGGTAGCGGGTATTGCGGTCGAACTCACAGAGTTCATTGCTGCGACGGACGCTATAGAGGTAGTCGTCATGGGTGCGCGGGATCAGTTTCGGTGTGCCGGTGCTGCCGCCTGATAGCTGGAAAAAAGCCACTTCGCTGGCCGGTGTCGGAGTGAATGGGCGCTGTGTCGCTGCCGGTTCGAGCCAACTCTGCAGACGCAGTTCGGGCTGGGGGTCGTCGTGCAGCAGGACGGTGTCGAGCTCAGGGATCAGCTCGGCCAGCTCATCGAGAAACGCATCGCCGGTAAACAGCGCATGCTCGCGACTGGCAACCAGCAGGCGCGGACGAATCTGCGCGGCATAGGCGACCAGTTCCAGACGGTTGTGGCTGAACAATGCATTGACCGGAGCGATGCCCGCCTTCATCAACGCGAAGAACACGATGTACAGCTCGGCGTGGTTACCAAGCTGTACCAGCGCGCAGTCGCCATGCCCCAAACCACGGTTGGCCAGGCGCTGGGCTAGGTGAGTCGACATCTCGTCCAGCTCGGCGTAACTAAACGCTCGACTACCGGATACCACCGCAATGGCGTTCGGCTGAAGGCTGGCCTGATCGGTGAGCATCTGGCTCAGCGGCTCGCCCCGCCAATATCCGGCGCGGCGATAACGCTCTGCGAAAGCTTCAGGCCAGCGGGTGAACGGAACCAGGTTCATACCGCCTCCTGATCAAGTCCGAACGCGGCGAGCATGGTGCCGAGCTTGGTTCCCGTCTCACGCCACTCGGATTCAGGGCACGACGCCGAGACCAGCCCCGCACCAGCGAACAACCGGACCTTGTGTTCATCGATCACGCCACAGCGGATCACCACGGCCCATTCGCCGTTACCAACGGAATCGCACCAACCGACGATGCCGCCGAACACGCCGCGGTCGAACGGCTCCAGTTCGGCAATCAACTGTTTGGCCGCCGCCGTGGGAAAACCGCAAAGTGCCGGCGTTGGGTGCAGCTGGCACGCCAGGCTCAGCGCCGATATTGGCGCGGCCAGCTCGCCCTCGATCCGCGTCGACAGGTGCCATAGCTTGGCGGTGCTCATCAACGAAGGCGCCGCTGGAATCTGCAGGTCGCGGCATAGCGGACGCAGCTGGCGCGCCATGTCTCGAATCACCAGGCGATGCTCGTGCTGATCCTTGCCCGAATCGAGCAGGCTTCGCGCTGACTGTTCGTCCGCTGCAGAATCGGCGTAGCGCCTGGCGGAACCGGCCAATGGGTTGGTCTCCAGGCGCTGACCGGTTTTGCGCAGCAGCAGCTCGGGGCTGGCGCCGATCAGAACGCCGCCATCCGGTAGATCGGTGAAGAAATGGAAGGCTTCCGGATTCTGCTGGCGCAGCCCCTGAAAGATGGTCGCAGCACAGGGTGGTACGTCGAACTCGAGCTGCAGCAGGCGTGACAGCACCGCCTTGTCCAACCGACCGTTGCGCAGCGCTGCCAATGCGCGGGTAACGGCTTGTTGGAAACCTGCATGATCGGGCTGCTCGGTGCATTGGCGCGCCGCGCCGCAGGCGAATCCGCAAATCGCGGTCGGAGGAGATGCGGGAGCCAGATGGGAAACGTGTCGTGGAATGAACAGACTGGAGGGCTGCTGCTTGTCGAAGGGAATCACGCCAACCAGCACAGGATTATTCAAACCGGCTGCCTGCGCCTCGGCGAAGGCTTGCTGAACGTCATGCTCCAGGCCCTGCCCCGCGCCCTCGGCCGGCGTGTCTATCGCCTTGAAACAACCGCTGGCTTCGATGCCCCCTGCTGGTGAATAAAATCGATACGACGGCGGGAATTTATATCCCACGCCTGGTCCGTCGTAGGCGACGCGAGTCAATGCGTTCACCACCACCTCCACATAACAATAATGGGATTGATTATCATTTGCCGGCGGCAACGATAGTCAGCGGTGACAGATGCGTCAAATTATTTCTGTTCGTGGGCGCAGAGACGGTTTACTGACGGCTAGGTCGAAGGCGGTTGCGGTTGGTTTTTAGAACGGGTGGAGTGAGGGGCATCAATCACCGGCTATACGGCCATGACGTGGCGACCATAAGTATGGAATAAATTACTTTAACTAGTGCAGTTAACGGTTTGATCTATCTATAAAAGCCAGCTATCAACGAGACAGACGATGGTCCGCTAACGAACCTCGACGATTTCGTATTGCTGGCGGCGCCCATCCACGAGCACTTCAACCTCATCACCATCGCAGCGCCCAAGCAACGCTTGGCCCAGCGGCGATCGCGGTGAAATGACCAGCACTGCTGTTTCCGCGACGTCCACTCGCAACCCAGCGGCATCCGGGCCGAGGAAGACCCAGCGCCCGACACCGGCCTGCTCCAGCGAAACCAGCGCGCCGAGCGTGATCCGCTCGTCGACCTGCGAGCGCACCGGCAAATTGCGATAACGGGTCAGCGCTATCTCGATCTCATGCACACGGCGACGCTGTCCGTCAGCAAGATAGGCAGCCTCGAGTCCGCGAGTGTCGTATTTGTTTTCCGCCTTGCTCTCGGCATGCGTCGCCGCCTCGTGGGAAGCCTTCAGCGCGTCCTTGGCAATAGTCAGATCGGCTTGCAGCTTTTCGATGATAAGTGCTTGGAGATCGGTCTTGTTCATGCAGGCTCGGGACGATAGTGCCGGGCCTCTAGCATGGCATCGCTACGACCACAGAGCCACGCCGACTGAAAACGTCTTTCTGCAACATCCGGCGACTGTCGAACACAGAGCCGCCTGACATGACAGGTAAAGTGCGACCCCTATTCGAAATCAATCAACGCAAAGGAACGAGACAAAATGCTCACGCTGAGCCTAGGCCCGCTGACGATCGGCATACCCCATCTGATATTGGTCGGCTGTTTGTTACTGGCGACGCTGACCGGCTGGTGGGCGGGCCGACCGTACGGACGGAACCCCGAGCAACAGATATTTCGGCTTATGCTGCTGGCTGTGCTGGTCGCGCGCCTGTCCTTCGTAGCGGTCTACATCGACGATTTTGCAGGCGCCTGGTGGCGAGTATTGGATATCCGCGACGGCGGCTTCATTGCCTGGCCGGGTATCGGAGCCGCATTGCTGGCCGGTGGCTGGCTGATATGGCGTGACCGAGAACTGCGCAAACCACTGGGCCTCGCCTTGATGGTGGGACTCGCCAGCTGGACCTTCGCCAGCTTTGGCTGGCACGCCTTGGAACGAGGGACGCGTCTGCCTGAGATAGCCCTGCGCGACATAGACGGCAGGTCGGTCAGCTTGGCCGACTACGGCGGCAAGCCGATGGTCATCAACCTTTGGGCCACTTGGTGTCCGCCGTGCCGCCGTGAAATGCCGGTACTCGCCGAGGCGCAAGCGAACAACCAGGAGCTGGTCTTCCTTTTCGTCAACCAGGGCGAAGGTGAAGGCGAAATCAGGCAATTTCTACAGAGTCACAACCTTGGATTACGCAATATGCTGGTCGACAGCGATGGTCGCCTTGGACAGCACGTCGGCTCGCGAGCATTGCCGACCACGCTGTTCTACGACGCAGACGGTCGGCAAGCCGGCAGCCATCTCGGCGAGCTGTCACGCGCCAGCTTGGCAAGAGCAATGAAAGCACTGCGGCAATAGCTCTCGATACCGCCACCACATTTACCTAAACGCGATGGTGGGACGCCTATCCAGTCACACTTCTGCAACAGCCCAGGTCATCGGCGCTGCCGATGACCGGACTGCAGATGAATGAACCGAAGCCGAAAAGCCGCTGTCCAGACAGAAGCGTTCGAATCAGCCGCAGCATGCGGATTTGTCGGCCCGCGCGGGATATTTTTAAAAAAGAGGAAATTTGCCGCAGGCGACAGAGCGAGACGCTGCTTATACTGTCCCCCCATCCAATCTGGAGCCACACCCGTGAATAAAGCCGAGTTGATTGAAGCGATCGCAGCCTCCGCCGATGTCCCTAAGAGCACCGCCACTCGCGTACTGGACGCCTTCACCGAAAGCGTGACCAATACCCTGCAGAACGGCGACAGCGTGACGCTGGTTGGCTTCGGTACCTTTGCTGTCAAGGAGCGCGCCGCCCGTGACGGCCGCAATCCGCAGACCGGCGCAACGATCAAGATCTCCGCAGCCAAGCTGCCAGGCTTCAAGCCAGGCAAGTCGCTGAAGGATGCGGTGAACTAATCCATCCGTATCTCGGATACCGGGTCGCTGACGTCCTTACGGACGCAGCGCCTGTCCTGGCGCTAACCGCCTCGGTCGCGCACCCCGCTCCACTCCCCGCTACATGTGCTTTACCGGAATGAAGCGTCGGCTTTGTCAGCCGCTTAGGCTCGACCCGGCTACGCCAACTCTATTCGTCGCTGCGACTCACTTGTCGCGGTCGATCGCAAAGCCCGCCCAGGCCTGCCGCGACGGCATGATCTCCAGCCTGTTAATGTTGATATGTGCCGGTAGCGTGGCAACATAGAAGATCTGCTCGGCGATGTCTTCAGCGGATAACGGCGTGGTGGTGCTGTAAAGCGCGTCGGACGCCGCCTGATTGCCCTTGGTCCGCACCAGCGTGAATTCGGTTTCGGCCATGCCAGGCGCGATGTCGGTGACCCGCACGCCCGTGGCGATCAGGTCACAGCGCAGGTTGTAGCTGAACTGCTGAACGAACGCCTTGCTGGCCCCGTAGACATGACTCCCCGGATAGGGCCATTGGCCTGCTACCGAGCCTATATTGACGATGCTGGCGCCCTTGCCTGTCTCGATCAACGTTGGCAGCAATGCATGGGTTACGTTGACGAGGCCGGTGATGTTCGTGTCGATCATGGTATGCCAGTCGTTCAGATCGGTTTTTTGCGACGGCTCCGGAGCCAGTGCCAGCCCCGCGTTATTGACCAGGCAAGTCACGGCACGAAAGGCTTCGGGCAGTTTAGCGACGACGTCCTCGACCGCCTCGCTCTTGCGCACATCAAGCGTTGCAACATGCACCGGAACCTTGCTCGCTAGCTCTTCCTTCAGCGCTTCCAGTCGCTCCGAGCGTCGGCCAGTCAGTACCAGCGCCCAGCCTGCTTCAGCAAAACGGCGGGCCGTGGCTCGACCAAAACCTGAGGTGGCACCGGTGATGAATACGACCTTGCTGTTCATGCTTTTCCTCTTTTTTCGATTGGCGCGCTCGTAGAAGCGCACGGTGGTATCGATGGCTATGGTCCGTGCATAGGCGGAAAAGTTCGAGCGGTTTCTCCGCTTCATTGCCTAATGACTGAAGGACTAGTTTCTTTATTCCAACAAAATACAAAGCACAACGATGGCCTTTTTGCCGGTCGAGCACGATTTCTCGACCTTTCAGCCCGGTTCGTTTTGGGATTAATTCGCCGTTCAGCCTGTATAGACCTTGAGACTTATTCCCAGCCGGGAACACGCCAGTTAAAAGCCGGGCTCCCGCCCATTCAAAAGGAATCTGAAATGCTTAAAACAAAAACACTACTAGCAGGCGCTATCTCGTTACTGATTGCGAATCAGGCTGCGGCCCTCAACGAGGCACAACAAGACCAGACCGGCACCGACAATTATGCCGATGTGGTACAGCAGACCGGCACAGATAACTACAGCAGCCAGATCCAAGATGGCGATGCCAATGTTGCCTACACATTACAGAACGGATCGGAATTGACGGCCTCCAGCGAGCAGCGCGGCGCGGGCAATATCTCGACGATCGAGCAGGACGGGTTAGGCAGCCAGGCAAACGTCTCACAGGGCGGCAGCTACAACCTCGCCACCGTTTACCAGGAGGCTTACGGGGAAGTGGGCCATACGGCGACCATTTCGCAAATCGGTCGCCAGAATCTCGCTTATGTCGAACAGGTCGACGGTGCCGTCAGCGTCGCTGACATTTACCAGAACGGCGAAGGCAACTCTGTCGATGTGACGCAGCAAATGACCGCCAACCATCTCAGCGCGGAGCAGACCGGCAACGGAAATACCGCTCTGGTCGAGCAGTTCGGAAATACCTCTGCCTATATAAGCCAGACCGGGAATGCCAATGCCATCGACTTCCGCCAGGACGGCGCATTTTCAGGAGCCTTTGCCTCGATCAGTCAAGACGGTACCGGTAACGAGGTCAACCTCTCACAGCAAGCCAGTCGATACAGCGCAGGCGACGTGCGCCTGGTACAGATCGGCGCGGACAATACCGCCGACGTATCGGAAAGCAGCGGCTTCGGCAGCTTCAGCTTCACCCAGGACGGAACGGGAAATGAGCTGACCGCCCAGCACGGCGGCCGCTCGACGACGGTAGAAGGCACCTCCACCGGCGACTTCAACCGGGTAGACATTCGTCAGGACTTCGACGGCAGCAGCCTGACCATCGCCCAGAACGGTACTCGCAACGAGATCGACGTTGATCAGACGGGTTACTACGGTGTCGGCGACATCCAGCAGACAGGCACCGAGAACTTCGCTTCGCTGGTACAGATCGGAAACTCCAGCAGCGTCACTCAGGAAACGGCGCTCATCATGCAAAACGGTACGGGAAATTCGGCCTTCGTGACCCAGGGTCAGTAAGTCATTTCGGCGAGCCGATTAACAGCCTAGTGCTGCAACCAAGGCTCGTATCGGCTCGATCATAGAGCCGGCGTGCTGGACCAACGCCAGCGCGCCGTGACGACGTAAGTTTTCCCTCCGAGTTCAAGCAATAGGCCCAGCCTTAATGCAAGTGCCTGTCGAAGCTGCTAGTCGCTGGAATAGTGCTACTCGGGTGAAACAAACTCTAGGTAATACGCTGAGAAATAAGGCACTAACGCTCAACCAAATCGCGGCTTTTCCGGCCTGGGTGGTTTTTGGTCTGCCGTCACTCTTTCCATGGGAACGCATTGGGAACAAATACACGCCCTTTTACGCTACCTCAGATACGCGAAAGCCCCGGAATACGGGGCTTTCAGCGTTTTAGATGGTGCGGACGGAGAGACTCGAAACGGCCATCTATATTATTGAATTAGCAACGAAATTTTCACGCCACATCTACTCTAGGTACACACTTTCGTACATGCCAGATTACGTTGGGCTGAGCCGGTATAAGAGGGGGTACTGCACGTGCGACCAGACTTTCGTTGCGACGGCGTGACGCACACCGAGCTATTACGCTCGTGTCACTCAGCGCCAGCCGGCCGACTTGGCGCCCCGTTCGGTCTTAGCCGCAACGTGCCAATTAGCTAGGAAGTGTTTGCAGGTCTAGGATCTGCAGTACCGTGTCCAGCTGATTCATCGACAGGGGCGTTGCGTAGCCACTGTAGGTGAAGTGTGGGCGATCGGTGTTGTTGAATTCAAAGAAGTCATCGTCGTCGCTGGCGTCCGGAATTTGCTCGAGATCATTGTCGACCTCATCCAGGGACCGGTGAAGATTGTCTCGCAGCACACCAAGACGGTCCGCGGGCATCGCATTGATCCAGGAGACGAATCCCTGCTGATCAGCTGCATCATTGAGGTCGAATCCCCGGCTATTGGCGTAGCGCTCGAGCAGGGGCAACACGCTATACCCTTCCCCACTCTGATCCGAGAGTATTTGGGCAGCACTGTTGCTGAAGCCGGCCTGTGTCAGGAACGTCACCGTGGTTTCAGTCTGGTACTGGTTGGCCCGCTTGACCTGGTCGTACTTCATGTGGATTCCGGTACCCAGCAACACCACGCCGATACCGATCGGTCCCCACATACTGCCGGTGCCGACCGCCGCCATCACCCCGCCCACGCCGGTGCTGGCATACAGCGCCGCTGCCCCCGCATCCCCTTGATTACCAGCCTGCCAGGCATTGCGGAAGTCGTAGAGCGAGGTCAGCACACCGAGCACCTTCACCGGCATGCGATTGCTGCCGCCGACCAGTTTGTCGAGCGTGCCGCCCTTTTCGAACATGCCGGCACCGATCATCAACTCCGTGGTTTTCTGCGCCACGCCGGCGGTATCCAGGGAGAGTTTCAGCGCCGTCCAGACATTCGGGTCGTCCACCAGGTTCGTCTGTGAATTGAACATAACCGCCGTATTGCCGACCACACCCAACAGTCGCAGGACCTGCCCGGGCGCAGTGTCGCGGTTGAAGGCACGCACGCCGGAACGGGTCGAACTCAGCCGATTGAAATCGTCGTTCATCGTCTGCAACCGGGCACGCGCATCGACGGTGCTCTCGCCCGGCTGCGGCATTGCACGCTCGATCACCTTCATCGCCTCGTCCAGGTCGGCTTCGGTCACCCCAAGCAAACGAGCGGTCGACTTGCTGTTGAAATTGTCCAGCGCGTTCTGCGCGTACTGGTAGCTCTTCGGGTTGGCGGGATCGAGCGAGGCAAGCTCCGGTAACACGGTACGGCGGATGATTTGTGTGGCCGTTTCCTCGACGAACTTGCGCCCCCGGTCGGTCAAACGACCGTACTGGCCGAGCAGCTGCATGCTTTGCGGGTCGGACAGCAGCGACGGATCACGATCGAGTGCCATGCCTAGCGCGGTAAAGGTGTCGGGGTTATCGAAGGATGCAATCAGTTCCCTTGCGAAGGCGCGTTCTTCGGGGTTCTCGATGCGGTTCAGCCGAGCATCCAGTTCAGCGCTGCCCATGTTCTGCAGTTCGGTCGCGAATTCTTCCTCACCTTCAAATAGCTCCGGGTAGTGCGCGTCGATGGTTGCGAGGTTTTCCAGCACCTGCTCACCATCATCGGCAAGCTGATCGCGCATGTCGGTGGCCTTTTTCTGCCAGCCCTCGTTGCCCTCGACGTACTGGTCTACCGCATCGGCGAGTTGGTCATCGGTCATCACCGATCCGCCGTTTTCCTCCAGCCAAGTCAGCTCCAGCAGATGGTTCTGGTAGGCATCGACGTGCTCGCCGATGCGCTGTGTGTTCTGTGTCAAGCCGGGAAGGATGTCGCCTTCAGTGAGCGTGGTCGGGAAGTCACCCTCGTAGTGCCCGACAAGCGCGAGGGGATAGTTCAGGCTGCCACCTCCGCCGAGATGCTGACTGATGCCATGCATGTGGTAAAAGCCCATCGCGCTTAACCGCTCCAACGAACGCTGATCGGCGTGGGGGTCGAGCCGGCCGGTCAGATTGAGCAGGTGGTCCATGCCCTGAGTCCCCACACGCAGCGCGCCAAAATCGCTACTGAGCGACTCGGCGAATGCCTCCTCCAATCCGGGCAACGCCGCCTCGACCAGTTCGCTGGTGAGCGCGGGTTCCAGATCGGCGCTCATTTCATCAAGGCGACGGAACAGCTCCAAGGTCTTGAATACGTGTGGGTCCACCGCATCCTTGTGCTCTTCAGTCAGCGCGGCCAACGCCTGATCGGCAGCTCCCTCTATGATGTCCCGCGCGTCCGACGACCGCAGGAGCGCCTGCTGTACCTCGGGTGATGCTTGTTTGAAACCTGTGTTCAGGCTCTCGAGACGTTCGAGCGGATCGGTCTTCGCTTGCGCGTCGGCAACGAGCTGGCGGGTCTTCGTCTCGATGGCGCTACCGGCATGCGAGGACGCCGCAAGGGTAATGCCTTCGGCGCTAGCGGCCCGTTCTATCGCCATTTGTGCCGGTCCGGCATCGGTCCAGTTCTCATCGAACAGGCGCTGCGCGGCATCTTTGCGCTCGCCGTCAGGCAGCGCGCCGAGGTATTCACGGACGTCGGCCGCCAGCGTGTCGACCTCGGCCTGGTGGTCGATCTCGCTGGCGTCCGCGTATTCGATGGCGTTGCCGCGGGTATAGAGATCATTCAGGAACAAGGCTTCGCCGTTGGGTCGCTGAGCCAGCTCCACAGGTGATGGTGGCGGCAGGAACAGCACCTCTCCGGTTTCGATGTGATCGAGACTTTCCAGCTGCGGGTTGAGTTGTTCGACCTCCGGCAGCTCGACGTCATACGCCTCGACGATGTCATTCAAGGTATCGCCGCGCTCGACGACCACCAGTCGCTCCTGTGGTTGCTGCTGGTCCAGACGCGCATCGCCAGAAGCCCTGGCGCGATCGCCTACAGCCTCCTGCACGGCCTGGCGGAAACGCTCGCGCTCTTCCTGTGCCTGGGTCTGAAGGTTGCGCGCTAGACGGCGCGCGCCCGAATCGTCGATCAGCAGAGCCATGTAATGTTCTCCGAAGGTTCGTTGAAAGGCAGGCCCATACGGGCAGAGCAATGAACGAGCTGTCATGCACGCTCATATCAACCGCGCGGCGACCAGCAGGTCCGCCACACGCTGGAAATAACGATCAGGCACCGGAGCGCCAGGCGGTGTGCGCTTGCCTATGGCCTCGGCCAGCTCGCTGTCGGTGGCCTGCGGCAGACCGAGCTGCGCGGCGCGGGCCAGCACCGACGGAGACTGTTCGGGTGCCGCGCGGAACACCACGACCGGTACAGGCGTCTGCCCGCGAACATAGCGCAGCCCGACGAGCCAACCACCGGCCTGGCCCACTATCAGCGTCGCCTGCTCAAGACCGAGGCGCGCGCCTGGTGTTTGGAAATCCTGCCGCAAACGCCGCCGCTCACGCTTGATCAGCGGGTCACCTTCCATGTCCTTGTGCTCACGCTTCTGCTCGCTCTTGGTCATGCGCATTTCGCGACTGAACAACCAGCGCTGGATCAGCAGGTCCACTGCCCCCACGACCAGAAAAGCGATGAGTGCGGTCACTACCAACGGCGTCAGGAGTGAAAGGAAGGAGGAATAGACGCAGGCGGCGCCGCAGCGGGACGACTCCATCAAGGCCTGCAAGCCGAGGCGATAGACGATCACCAGAGCCACCGCTACCACCAGCAGCTTGAATAGCGTTTTGAGAAATTCGGTAATGCTGCGCATCGAGAACAGGCGTTTGAAGCCCGCAACCGGATTGATGTGCTGGATGTCGGGTTTGATCGGCTCTGCGGTGAACACCATGCCGCGCATGGCTGCGACGTTGGTGAGAATGACCGTTGCGACGGTCGCCGCCAGGATCGGCAGCGTTGCTGCTATCAGCAGGCTGAACGCCTCTGCTTGCACACGTGGCCAGACCGTGGCGAATGGCTCTACATAGATGCGTGCCACAGTGCCGAGAAATTGCTGCACGCGGGCATGGATGCCGTCGATCAGCACGACCACACACAGGGTGCAGACGAGCATGACCATGCCGGTCACGAGGTCCTGACTCTTTGAGAGCTGTCCCTTCTGCCGTGCATCACGCAGCTTCTTGTCGGATGCAGGCTGGGATTTCTCTTCGCTCTTGTCACTCACCGCAGCCGTGCCTCGCGTTCAGGCACCAGTGCCAGCGGCCATGCGGGGCTCAACGGGCAGCCGATCATACTCAGGCCACCGGACACGATGGACATGCGTTGTCTCCTTCGGGATATCGACGCCAGACGACACGACTTCCATCCCGAAGCCAAACAAGCTAATGCGAGGCGGCTATCCAGCCGCTTTGGTATGACTCTGCCGCGACACGATGACAGAGGTATTGCAGTAGGCGGCACGCCGTCAGTCGAACGCAGCCGCCCCCATGGCGAGGCTCGAATCCAGGAAGCGTTGGAAGAGCGTCGGCAAAGCCTCCAGTTCTGTCAGCATGAACGGCACCAGGAACGCGGCATACAGCGTCAGCAGAAAGGCGAACAGGAGATTCTTGACCGGCAGCGAAAGGTCGAACACATGGAGCTGCGGTGCCATTCGCGACAGGTATGCCAGCAGCAGATCCGCCACCAGCAGTGCGATGACCACGGGCGCGATCATCAGCACACCGATGCTCATCAGCCGGTCCAGCACGTGCAGCAACTGCAACGCGGTGCTCTCGACCAATACCGGCGTCAAAGCCTGCGCTGGCCAAAGGGTGTAACTGCGATAGAAGCCGTCGAGCATGGCAATGAACCCGCCGGTCATGAAGAACAATGCGATCAGCGCTACCGTGAGAAAGGTCGAGGTCACACTCGCCTCGCCAATACCCAGCGGATCGAGCAACTGCGCCATGGTTGACCCTCGTTGCAGGTCGATCAGTTCACCGGCGACCTCGGCCGCCCAGAACGGGATACCGAACAACAGCCCGATCGCAAGTCCGATCACCAGTTCCTTGACCAACAGCCCTGACAGCATCAGAGGCGACGGCGCGTCCAGACTCGAAAATGCCAAGAACACTGAAGGCGCCACAGGGATCGCAAGGACCACCGCCACCGCCGAACGCAGCAGACCGGTCAGCCCGAGCCGGTTGAACGCAGGCGTGATCATCACCAGGCCCAGCGCGCGTGCGACCGCCAAACCGAATGCGCTGAGTAACGGATAGGCCAGATCGAAGAATGCTGTGGCCAATTCCCCGCCGGCAAACACGGCCTAGCGGGTCCAGGCAGGAAAACGGTCGAGCATCTGTCCCGCCAGATCAGCCACTTCGCCGCCCAAGAGCGGCCCGGTGACGATCAACACCAGCAACACCGCCACCAACTTGACCGCCTGCGGCAGGGTTTGATCCTGGATCTGGGTCAGCGCCTGCAACAGTCCGACGCCAAAGCCGACCAGGATAGCGACGCCAAGCGCCGGTGCGGACAGCAGCAGCACCAGCAGCGCAGCGTCCTTCATCAACGCCACGAAAGCGGCTTCGCCCACGTCAGCCTCCGTAACTCATGATCAGACCATGCATCAGCCGCGACCAGCCATCGACCGCCACGAACAGGAATATCTTCAGGGGGATCGAAATCAGCGTCGGCGAAACCATCATCATGCCCATCGCCATTAGCACGTTGGAGACGATCAGATCGATCACTAGGAAGGGTATGTAGAGCAGGAAGCCTATCTCGAACGCGCGGGTCAGCTCCGAGCTGACGAACGCCGGGATCAGGACGACCAGATCATCATCGCGCAGGTCAGCCCGCGCTTCTTCCGACCATAGGTCCTCGGTGGCATCAAGAAAGAATGCCCGCTCGCTCGGCTCAGCGTAGCGCGACAGATGCGCCTGCAACGGCGCGCGAAGCACACCGGCGGCGGCTTTCACCTCCTCGACGCTGTCGAGCGCCAAGGGTCGGTTCTCCAATTGACGGAACAGCTCTCCTGCGAGAGGGGTAGTGACATACACGGCCAGGATCAGAGCAATGCCGTAAAGCACCAGGTTCGGTGGCGTCTGCTGAACGCCCAGTGCGTTACGGATGAGGAACAGCACCACGGAGATCTTGAGAAAACCGGTCATGGTGACCACCGCCAGCGGAAGCAGGCCAATGGTGGCGACCAGCAGTATGATGCCGAACAGGTTCGGCTCGAACTCATTCATCGGCGGCGAAGCTCGTCAGTCGCACACCCAGCCCCGTGCCAAGCGTTACCAACTCGCCGCGGCCGATACACCGGCCGTTGACGGTGAGCTGCACCGGCTCGGTGAGGTTGCATCCAAGCTCCAGCACACTGCCCTCGCCCAACTCACGGACGTCACCCAGCGGCAACTCCAACCGGCCTACCTCGCAAACCAGGCGTACCGGCAGGCGGTCCAGTGCATCGTTAGACGATGCATGTGAGGTCGTGGAATCAAGCGAGGCTTCCATGGGGTTAGGCTCCATCAGACGAAGGGAAGATAGGGGCGCAAGCAGCCGAACCGCGGCGGGCCCGGCGGACTCACACGAGGTTTCAAACGCCTCGGCCAAACACAGTCGATAGCGGGCAGCGGGACGATCGAGCATCACGACATCACCAGGACGCAGACTGCGCAGGTCACCGAGCGTGAGCGACTGCCATCCGCATTCGATCACCGCATGCAGTGGTATGACGGGTAGCCGATGCGGCGCGATGGGAAGTTGTTCGAGCAGATCGGCCAGCAGATGCGCGGCTCCGTCATCCAGGTCGATCCAGCCATGTGCCTCGGCTGACGGCAATCCGAAGGTGACCCCCAGACGCAACCGGCAGGCCTCAACGGGACCGTCGATATCGAAACGAATTGGCCGCTGAAGACGCTCTTCCAGCTGGACGATCGGCCCGAGCAGTGCCTGTTCCACATACAAGGCTCGCCAGGGCGACGGCAACTGCGGCCAGTTTTCGATCCCCATCAGTGCAGCCGCTTGGACGCCCAGATGCAGACAGGCGCGCGCAGAGCCAATGCTCAGCGGCAGGCCGGTCAGCGCCTGGTGTGGCGTCTTGGGCGCCGTCAGTTTCGCCAGCCGCTCACCCGTCACCGTACTGATGGGTACCGGCAGCCGTCGCCGATGCAGGCGCGCAATCAGAGGCAGGAGATCGGGAGGAACGGCGGGCAAGCTGTCACGCATAGGCCGGTAATCAGATGAACGCTCGGGTGTCGTCACTCGGTCTTCCTTAGGGCCAGTCGGGGCGCGTGAGGCGTTCAGCCTCGTCTTCGTCGTGCAGATCGGCGTCCACCCGGGCCTTGTTTGCTTGACGTTGACGATGAAGCTCCATCGCCTCGCGTCGTTTGCGCTGATGCGAATGGGTACGGGCAAGCGCATCCCTTTGCGTCTCGGCGTCGTCCTGTGCCACGCGCGCCTGTTCGATCGTTCGCTGGTGGCCGGCCTCTTCGCTGGCAACGCTGGTTCGCCGGGCGTGCTCCCGCTGCAGCGCGTCGAGATCAAGCCGATCGCCGTTCAGGTACTGGAGTGTCGATGCGTCTTCGGCCTCGAGTTCGTCGAGAAAACGCTGATAGTCCTGCTGCGCATCGTTTGCACGCCGTGCCGCTTCCCTTGCGGTCTGGGTCTGTCGGGCCAGCGCAGCAGCAGCCTGACGTTCTCGCAGCTGGCGCAAGCTCAGTAGGCGACCAAGCGTGAGGCCGGTCATCGGGCCAATTCCGTCATGGCTCGCAGCGTGTCGCCGAACGTCGAATGTTCGCCTGGCGTCTGGCGTAGGAAGCGGTCGATGGCCGATTGACGGGCAATTGCAGCGTCTGTTTCTGCATCGCTACCGGCCTTGTATTCGCCAACCTGCAGCAGCAATTCAATATCCCGGTAGCGCGACAGCGACTCACGAATGCGCGCAGCGGTTTGCCGTTGCAGGGGCCGGGTCACTGCATCCATCAGACGGCTGCGGCTGCGCAGCACGTCGATGGCGGGGAAATGGTTGCGCTGGGCCAGCGATTGACTGAGGTGAATGTGCCCATCAAGGATCGACATCACCTCCTCGGCCACCGGATCCTGACTGCCCTCGCCTTCAGTCAGTACCGTGTAAAGGCCGGTAATACTGCCCATGGCACCCGGCCCCGCGCGTTCGAGCAAGCGAGGCAGCGCCGCGAACAGCGAGGGCGGATAGCCGCGACGGGTCGGCGGCTCGCCAGCGGCCAGGCCTATTTCACGCTGGGCGCGGGCGAAGCGCGTCACGCTGTCCATCAACAACAGAACATGGCGGCCTTGGTCCCTGAAATGCTCGGCGAGAGCCGTCGCGACATAGGCCGCTTTCACCCGCTCCATTGCCGGGCGATCTGAGGTAGCGACAACGGCAACGGTGCGGGCCCGAGCCGTCGGATCGAGATGACGGTCCAGCAGCTCCCGCACTTCCCGGCCGCGCTCACCGATCAGCGCGAGCACCACCACGTCCGCCTCGGTACCACGGACCATCGAGGCCAGCAGTGACGACTTGCCCACCCCCGCCTCGCCGAACAAGCCCATCCGCTGGCCGCGCGCGAGCGTCAGCAGGCCGTCGATTGCGCGAATACCCAGCTGCAACGGCTGCTCAATCAGCTGACGATCAAACGGCGCCGGTGGCTCGGCCTGTACTGAACAACGCGCCATCGGTGGCAGGCTCTCGCCTTTCGGTCCATCGAGCCATTCGCCAAGTGCGTTGATCGCTTTGCCCAGAAGCCCGTCACCCGCAGGTACCTGTAACACCGAGCCGGTAGAAATGACTTCGGCACGGGTGGACATCCCGTCGAGATCGCCAATCGGGGTAAGAATCGCCTCTTCGTCAGCGAAGCCCACGACCTCTGCAGGAATCTGCCGTCCGGTCAGTGGATCACGCAGATAACAGAGTTCACCAATTCGCGCCATCGCCAGGCTGGCATAGACCATCACACCGCGAACGCGACGTACACGGCCACGCGGAAGACGCGGGTCGGCCTGTAGGGCGCGCTCCTGCAAGCGTGGCAACAGGTCGCTCAGGCGCTGGTCCAGCGGTAGTTCGCTCACGCCGATAGCTCCCGACTGGACGGATGGAGCGCCTTCGACAGTCCTTCGAGCTGCGCATCGAGGTCTAGGTCCACCACTGCCGAACGGCTGGCGAGCATTGCCTGAGCGCCCACCAGTTGCGAATCCGCGGTTACGGTCGGCGACCGGCTGCCCACCAGCGCGTCAAGGTTGGCCTGCACCGCTGCAACCTGCTCAGGAGCGACGTGTAGCGTCAGCACCTGTTGATCACGGAACGCTTTCAGTGCTTTCGCAGTGAGACGGGCGATGCGTTCAGCATCGTCCAAGCCTTCGAGCAGCTGACGGACAACAGAGAGAGCGAGCTTCGCCAGATCACCTTCCAGACCGGCGAGGTAGCGGTCGACGTCCGCATGGGTCTGAGTCAAGAGCTCTGCCGCCGCTTCGGCTCCCTGCCGGTGCCCATCGGCGTAGCCCTGCTCCCGAAGTTGATCGGCCTCCTGCAGCGCACGTTCGCGTAAGGCTTCGGCCTGCTCACGCGCCGCCTGAAGAAAAGCAAAGCCGTCGGCCCAGGCCTGCGCCTCGTCAGCGCGAAGGATGATGCGGTTCGGCTGTGTCGGCAGGTCAATCATGGCTTGTCAGCTGCCTCAGCGAAGTAATCGACGGCGACGGCGCGCACGATCTCGACTCGACGTGCGTCATGCTCATCACCCACAGGCGCACCCTCATCAAAACCACGCAGACGCATCCAGCCACATGACGGCAGCGATAGTTGGGCGTACCAGGCAGCCATGCAGGCCTCACCTGTGGCGTAGACGGCAGCCTCCAGCGCCGCCGGGTCATCCGGTACCCCCGGCAACCACGCCAGCGCTCGGTGCCGCAGCGCCAACTCGTAAAGCGGCCGGCCAAAGCGCTCGGTTAACGTCTGCACCTGTGCCGCCTGAATGGCACACACGAAGGTTTGCGCATGGCAAACCGCGCCACAGGCTCTACTCAGCTCGGCCCATTGGCTGACGCCAGCGCGCAACAGAAGGCGGTCGCCTGCATCAACGACCGTATCGAGGGGCACGGCGTTGCCTGCTAGCAACTGAAGTAGTCGGTCATGGAAACGCGGCTCGGCGAGCAACACATCGACGCTGGCGACACCTATCTGTTGACGAGCCAGCGCAGACACGTCGAGCAGGCCAAGCAGCTCGGTGCTCGACGGTGGCCAGTCAATAGCGGCCAAACTACTCATGTGCGCGGCACCAATGGGTAGACACGCGCCCCGCCAGCGGGACGACGCAACAGCCAGATACAGACGCCGGCGAGTGCCAGCACCGCCAGGAGAAGGCCGCCGAAAACCCAGCGTGCCTGATCGAGGCTGGCCTGTTGCAGCGTTATGCCGAAGAACCGCACCAGCGGCTCGGTTGCACGCTCGATGGGCGCCGGTGCTTCGACGGGAATCACGGAAACGCCTTCGTAGCTCAACCCGGAGATGCCGTTGGCCACCAGCGTTTTCACCTGCGGCAACAAGCGATTGATATCCAGCCCGGGTTCATGGCGGATAAACACCGAGGCCGAAGACGGCACTGTGTTGCGCTTGAGCAGATCGTTATCTGGCAGTACCACGTGCACGCGCGCCGAAAGCACGCCATCGACTTGCGAAACGGTATGTGACAGTTCCTCACTGAGCGCATAAATCATCTGCGCGCGCTCCTGCACGGGCGACGACACCAGCCCGTTGTTCTGGAACACCTCGCCCAGATTGGTGAAGGTCTGCTCCGGCAAACCGGCATCTTCAAGCAACGACACGGCCTCGGCGAAACGGCGCTTATCCACTGTCACGGTCAACAGACCATCCTTCTGCACGACTCGATCGGCCGCGATTCCCCGTTCCAGCAGCGTTGCCACCATACGGTTCGCTTCGCGTTGCTCAAGGTCGCTGTAGAGTTCGGTGTCGCAAGCCTGCAGCAACAGCGTCAGCGCAATCAACGAGATCAGCCTGAGCCACATGTCATTGGCCTCGCAGCAGCGTGTTGGCCGCGCCGGATATCTGCGTCGCACCGCGCACCACCATTTGCGTCTCGATGGCGTGATCGAACATCCGGCTCAACGACTCGGCAACCTTTTCGAGCTGAGCGTCGGCCATGCGCGTCGGTGCGCCAGGCTGATCAACAACGCTGACCTGCGCGTCGACGGCTGTTGAACCAGTGCCGGATAGGCTGTCAGCGCGGGCAGCAAATGCTTGGGACCGCTCCAGAAACCCGTCGAGTCCATTGACTAGCCCTTCACCCAACTGCGCGGGGCTGGCTCCCTGTCCCGCGCTTTGGGCCTGGCTGGCCAGGTGTTCGAAAAGGTTCTGCGATGCCAACTCCTGACCGCCGCTAGCGAGGTTGGTGGTGGAAATTGCTGGCGTCATCGCGTCTCCCCTTCTGTCTGTGGTGCAGACGTTTACTCGTCCGACATGGCTTCGTTGAGAATTTCAGTGGCGCGCGGCATCAGAATCATTTGCCCACCCACCTGGATGGCCCCGACGATCAGCTGCTCGTTGAAATCGGCCTCCGACAGTTCGTTTTGGGCGTTCTCGATGGCCTCGTCGAAGGTCCGCTCGTTGGCGGCGGCACTGGAGCCGTCAGTGATGACGCTGGTATCTACGGGATTGATCGACATGGAACTCTCCTGCATGGATGTGCCAGGGGCACGGTCAGTGGCTGTCAGCTGCGATTGCTGACGACTTCGGTGTCGGCGCCGCCTCGGAATACGCGGACGCCGATACTCGGAGCTCGACCCGGACTGCCACGCAGGCTATCCAGGCGTTGCTGAACATGAGCGATGTAGCCCGGCGGGCCTGAGACGTTCAGTGTCGCGCGGCGCTCGTCCAGACGCGCCCCGACGCCTGTTCCGTGGCGAAGCGTGGCAAGCAGATGATCAAGCGCATCGCTGTCGAACGGGCCGACGTTGAAGCTGCGGCTAGCGAGTTCGGCGGCTGAATCGACCACGATCGCGTCGCCCTTGAGGTACCAGGTAAGCCCGGCAGCGGTTGAAATACGCTTCAGAAAGGCTCCGGCGTCCGGCGCCTGGATGTCCCCTCGCACTCTGCCCTTCACGCGTGCAGAGAGAATGACCGGCACGTTCAGGTTACGGCCGAACTCAGCCAGCACGTTGCGCACGTCCTGATCAATCACGCGATAGCGATAGGGTTGAGCGAACCAGTCGGGGTCAGAGGTGGCCTGCGCAGGTTGTGCGAGGGCAAGCCAAGCGAAAAACCAGATCGCGGCATGACGGAATGGCCGCAGGATGTTGAAGGCGTCATCGTGGCGATACGAGGTCATGTTCGTTCCATCCATACCATCACCTTGAAAGGCGGCAGCCGGGCGCGGGCCCGCTAGGAAAAACAGCCATCCTGGTATTGCGCGACTACAACGACCACGTCCAGCAGCCGAAACGCGGAAGTCGCCGTCAGCGACCTCTCGAATGGCAAAAGTATTGCGGCCCCAGATGACAACATGATTGCAGCGGCCCTGATGGCGTCGGCAGGATGTCATGGCATTGTCATGCCGCTCTGGCCCAATCGCTTGCTGCACCCACGCAGGAGCTATCCGTTGCCAGAGCTTGTCCGCCCCCGCCTGTCGGCTGTCTTCGTCTGCATGGCGCTAAGCGCCTGCGCCAGCAATCCCACCCCCCCTGTCAGTGATCGCGACCGTCTCCTATCGCTGGCCGAACAGGTGCGACGTGGCGGGGACCCAGCCTCGGCTGTCGCGCTGTATGAACGAGCCGCCGAGCTGAGCGACCAGGCACCGGAGGTCATGCTCGCACTCGGCGATACGAAGCTGGCTACAGGTGATGCAAGCGGGGCAGCACAAGCGTTTCGCGCGGTATTGACCCGCAAGCCGGACGACCCACAGGCGCTACTCGGGCTGGGCACCGCGGACCTGCAGCAGGGTCGCATCGAGCGCGCCGTACGGTCTCTCCAAGCCGCCGCGCCGCAGATCGACACGGCGGTAGCTTATAACCGTCTCGGAACCGCGTACGTGCTGTCCGGCGCGTTCACTGAAGCCCAAGCCGCCTACGGAACCGCACTGGCGCATGCGGGCGGCGACCTGGACATTCGCAGCAACCTGGCGTTGGCATTCGCACTTGACGGTCAAGCCCAGCGAGCACGAGCAGAGGCTACGGCGATTACCGAATCCCCATTATCCGAACCGCATCACGTGCGCCAGCAAATGCTGGTATTGACCCTGCTTGGTGATGATCAATCTGCAGCTGATGCGCTGGCTGGTTTACCCAAGGCAGAGCGCGGCGAGTTGCTCGCTCAAGCTCGGGCGATCCGTTCTATCAAAGATCCCGCGGCCCGCGCGCGTGCCGTCGGCTTGTTGACCTCTACCCAACTCTGACCTGTCAGGGTGCGCCTGTGCTGCTCTCCTGCTCCAGACGCCGGCTGCGCTCGCGCTCATCTTCGTTATCGCCACGCAAGTAGCGCTCCGCGGCCTGGGCAACTGGCGCCGCGAAGGACGGTCCAGTATCGCGACCGCGACGCAGGTCATCAGGCCGCTCGACCATCCGCTGCAAATTGAGCGCATTGGCGCAACCGACCGGCAGGCGGGGCGAATTCGTTCCATTAGCAATGGCCAGACAAGCATCGGGAAAAGGCCGCGAGTCGCCGGGCAGGTCCACATCGAACCCTGCCGAATAGTGTGGTGAGTCCAGCTCAGTGGCGCAGCCGCCAAGCATCGCAACCAGCCCCACCCAAACGACCGTTGCAGAAAAAAAGCGGATCTCATTCAACATGGAAGCCGAACTCCGTACGACGCGTGAACGCTGACGCGCCAGCCAGTTGCCAGGCGGGATTGGTGCCCGCCGGGTCCAGCGGCGTCGCCAGGTCGCGCTCGCCGCTCGGCTCGACCAGATACGGCGTGATCAGGATGACCAGCTCCGTCTCGTTCTGCTGAAAGCGCCGGGAGCGAAACAAACTGCCCAGAACCGGCATATCTCCCAGCAATGGCAGGCTATCCATGTCTTGTGAGTTATTGCGTTGGAACAGCCCGGCAATAGCAAAGGTCTGTCCGCTGCCTACCTCTACCCGCGTATCGGCGCGGCGGATACGGAACGTCGGCAGCGTCAGCCCGGCGATTTCAACCGTGCTGCTGCCATCCAGGCTGCTGACCTCAGGTCGCACCCGCAGACCGATCCGCTCGCCGGGTAGCAGCGTCGGGGTGAACATCAGCGAGACGCCATAAGGTTTGTATTCGATACCCACCAGCTCGTTGCTGACGGGGACCGGCACCGGGATCTCCCCGCCCGCCAGAAAGCTTGCAGTCTGCCCGGTCATGGCCGTGATATTCGGCTCGGCAAGAATCTCGAGAATACCGTTACTCTGCAGCGCGTCGAGCAGCACGTCGACACTGCCGCTGCCGGAGCTGAAACCGCCACCGATCAGGTTGGTCGCCCCGTTGGCTGCCGCGCTGGCCAACGGGCCACCGGTCACCAGGCCGAAGGAGAAGTTGCCGGCGTTGACCAAGGCGTTCCAGTTAACGCCATAACTGAGCAGTTGCTGACGTGAAACCTCGGCGAACCGAACTCGGATGTTGACCTGTGGCGAGCCGGCATAAGTGGTCGCATTGACGGCCGGTTGGCCTTCTATAGCCTGGCTGTCCAACGAAGCCTGGGTAGCCAGCGCAGACTGCACCGTATCCGCTTCTCCGGTTGCGAACGCGCGGCGCCCGGCAAGATCGACACGCACCTTGCCACCACCGTCGGGCCGAACGCCCAGACTGACCGTGCCGCGTGTTTGTTGTTCTGGCCCCAGAGCGATCAGATCGGTATTGCCAACCGCCTTGGCGTAGACATAAGCGACGCCGTCGGAGACGACGCGTACGTCAGCGATCGTCGGATCGGCGACAAACAGTGACTCAACGGCCGCAGGAAAGCGCAGCACCCGCCCTTCCCCCGGCGTCAGGCCGATCTGCTGGGCACTGCCCGGATCGATCGTGACCGGGCGGGCCTGTGCCATGACCGGCAATAGCCCCAAGGCGAGCACCAGCCAGCACAGCGGCCGGCACATGGCCGCTGTCAGCCAATGGATAGCGTTCAGAAAACGTTCGGGCATGGGCGCTCCTTGCCGACTCAAGAGGCTGCCAGTGACGCAGGGGCGCGTTCTGGCGACGGTTTATAGCCCCGCGGCAGCTCCACAGGCGCGAGTGGCTGCACGGAAAATTCGCGGGTCAGGTCCTGGAAGCTCAGTACGGCGATATCGAGCCCTTGCCGGACAACCAATTGGCGCAGATAGCGGCGCAGGTCTGGTGAGGTCATCAGCACCGGTTCCAGGTTGCCGCTCAGTCCGTCGTAATGCCCCTGGAGCTGGGACAACACGCCACGAGAGAGGGCTTCGGGCAATGCCTGGGCGCGATCGCTACGACGTAGCGCCTGTCTGATCGCCTCTTCCAGCGGACGGGTGAGGGTAAAGGCTGCGATGACGCGGTTGCCGTCGGCGTGGCGGTGGCAGATCTGACGCGACAGTGCCGCACGGACATGCTCGCTCAACACATGAATTTCCAGATCGCGCCCGCCCCACTCCACCAGCGCTTCGAGCACGCCGCGCAAGTTGCGCAGTGCAGTGCCTTCGTCCAGCAGCCGCCGAAATACTTCGGAGGTGCGCTGCAACGACACGACGCGCTGGGCTTCCTTGACCAGCTCAGGATACTCAGCTTCCATTCGCGACAGCAGTTGGCGAGTTTCCTGGATACCGAGAAACTCCGCGGCGTACCGCCGTAGCGTATGCGCCAGATAGGCCCCGAGCGCTTCGTCGATTCCCCGACAGGCCACTCCTGCCTCATTCAGCGCAGTGCGTGCGCCTCGCTCGACCCATAAAGTTTCCCGCCGCCCGATCAAAGGTGGCAGGCTCTGTGCGTCGAAGCCGGCCAGTGACAGCGTCACCGTGTCGTCAAGTACCTGCAGACAGCCCGGCGCGACGCTCGCCTCGGCGATCGGCACCCCATCGATATCGACACCGATGCGGCCCTGCGCTGCGCTCGGATCGCATCGCACACCGACACGCGGCAGCTCGATGCCCAGTTCATCCATGACCTGCTGGCGCGCTTCGTCCGCCTGAGCTCTTACAGCGTCGAGGACCAGATCACGCTCCAGCGCAGACCCCAGCCACAGCGTAACGCGGCAGTTCCGGTCATCGCTTTCCACCAAGGCCGGTCCAACCTGCGGCTCAGCCGGCGGCGTCGCAATCAGGCTCTCGAGCACCGGGTCGGCACCGGCCGCCTGTACTGGCCGCTCGCGACGCGCCAGACGGTAGGCGAAGGCGCCAAGAATCGCAGACAGGGCCAGAAACACAGGTGCGGGGAAGCCCGGCACGATCGCCATGCCGCCAAGAATGACGGCCGTCAGCCCCAGCGCCCGCGAGTTGGCACCCAACTGACCGACGATTTCCGCACCCAGGTCGCGCTCGTCTTCAGACGCGACGCGGGTCACTACCGTGCCCGCCGCAACGGCAATCAACAGCGCGGGAATCTGGGCGATCAGACCATCACCTACAGTCAGCAGTGAATAGGTATGAAGGGCCTCGTCAAACGGCATTCCACGCTTGAGCATACCGATCATCCAACCGCCGAACAGGTTGACGAAGAGGATCACGAGGCCGGCGATCGCGTCGCCTTTGACGAACTTCATCGCGCCGTCCATCGCTCCGTAGAGCTGGCTCTCGCGCTCCAGACGGGAGCGCCGCGTGCGCGCCTCCTGCTGATCGATGTCGCCGTTGCGCAGATCGTTGTCGATACTCATCTGCTTGCCCGGCATCGCGTCGAGCGTAAAGCGGGCGGCTACTTCGGCCACGCGTTCCGAACCCTTGGTAATCACCAGAAACTGCGCAACCGTGATGATCAGGAACACCACAAGGCCGATCAGCACTTCACCGGCAATGACGAATTCGCCAAAGGCTTGCACGATCTCGCCAGCGTCGCCTTCCAACAGGATCAGGCGAGTGGTCGTGATCGACAACGCTAACCGAAACAAGGTGCTCAGCAGGATCACTGGCGGCAAGGCGGAAAAATCCACTGCTCGGGTCAGGTAAAACGCAACCACCAGGATCAACAGACTGAACGCGATGTTGATGCCAATGAGCAGATCTACCAGCCAGGTCGGCAGCGGCATGATCATCATCGCCACAGCGAGGAGCATGAACGCGGCGATCACCACGTCGCTGCGACCAGCAGCCAGTTGCGCCAGGCGATTCAGCGGAGCCAGGGTCATTCGGTTCTCCAGGCCAGATAACGGTGAAAACACCCGCGCGCATCGTCACGCCGGTTGAGTATCCATAAGGCCCGGCTGCGCAATAACTGGTGGTCGGCCTTTTCGCCTTCGAGCAAGGCCAGCTGATCGATCGCTAGCAGCGCGCGGCGGCCATCACCCGCAGCAAGGAAGCTACCAATCAGCGTCCGGAGAATGGAAGGCTGCGTGGGGGCAAGGCGCACGGCGAGCAATAGCATCGCCAGCCCGCGCTGGGGCTGCCCGGCGCGCGAGTACAGATCGCCACGCACTTGTAGCCATTGCGCGGCCTCGTGGTGGTGAATGCTCATGAAATCGGATCCGGCGATAACCATTCGAGAAGCGCCATCTGCTGATCGCACTCTTCCAGCAGCATGCACTCGAGCGTTTCCAAGGTTTCAACGTCGCCTTCCAACGATGGCAGCACCTGGTCCAGCAGGTACTGAAGAACTTCCAGCGAACGGCTTTCGCCGAGCAGCGCCGGATCGTCAATGATGGGCATCGTTGCCCGCTCCAGCGCGCTGATCAGGGACCGAGTCTGAGCACCGCGCCTTGTACGCAGCAAGCGCTCGAAGGTGTCACCAGCGGTACCGTTGACGACCGGATTGAAACGCCGCACCGCATCGGCAGTGGTTGCTGCCGACACGTCCGGGCCCGCTGAACGACCAAGTCGATGGGGATCGATTCTCACCGCCATGAGCTCCGGTGGATGTCTAGCGCTTGTCGGCTCATAGGGTCAGCACGAACTCAGCGCCATCGCGACGCAGCAGCAGGCGCTCGGCTTCGATGTTCGCCAGCACCCAACCACCGTCTACTGCTGCACCCGGGTATAAGCGTTGTCCGTTTTCGCCGATCACGTAGGGGTTTTCCCCTGTCCAGATCGCTTGCACCCGCACACGAGGCGGTTCGATCGGCGCGGCCGGGCTGACCGCACCGTGCAGCAGGTGGCTGTGCCCGTAGGTTTGGTCGAACCAACGCTGGACATCGCGCCACCGTTGCATCCTGTCGGCATCGAGCGCGCCGGTCACCTGCAGGTAGCTGCCCTGAACATCTAGGCGTAGCGCTTGAAGATCCTCGTCTGCCAACCGGGCGCGCAGTTCTTCGATAGGGTCGGCAGACGTTGGGGCAACGCTTATGGATGTTTGGGCGGGCTGCTCTGGCTCTACACGCGACGAAGCGCCACTCATGGCCAGAAACGGAAACAGGCACAACCCGAGACCCGCGACACTTCCGGCTACCACCGCAGCGCGACGATCCAGCCAGCTCCGCAGCGGCGTAGCGATCGCACCAGTGGTACCCGCGCAAATGTGCATCTCCACATCACCGATCCTGAGCGTGACAGGTAGCCGGCCAAGGTACCCGCAGCCCTGCGCGACATTGGTGCCGTCGACATGCAGATCGGCACCAACGGCTTCGACGCGCAACCCCTTGCGCTTGACCAGTTGCAGCGCGAAGTGCTCGGGCGCGATCACGGCGTCACTGAGCACGACATCGCAGGTCAGATCGCTGCCGATCCGACAGCGCTCATCGGTAAGCAGAAATGAGGCACCAGCATGCGCGCCGGCCGAGACCACGAATCGCGGTGGCGTCGGCGCCGAGTGGGTGGTGAGTGTCTGGGCAGTCATTGGATTCGAGCCCCGGAGCGGTGTTCATGGGACGTTCTACTCGCCACATGATGAAGAAAATCGATGTTGAACGGCCGGGCGACGACAGTTCGCCGCCCGGTCGCGAATCAGTTCTGAGGACGCTGTTTGGTGGCGTCGAGCTCAGTCTTCTTCTCGGTGGTGATCTCGGTGATCTTGGCCGATTTTTCGATAGCGGCGTCGAACGCTGCTTCCATTTTGGCGATTGCGGCGTCTGCGCTGGTGGTGCTGGAAGGGGCAACAGTACTCATATCGATGTCTCCTTGAAGGGATAGAAGGACATGCGCAAACCGCGACTGCTCGGCTGCAACCTGCACACTGCTTACGAACAAAGCACCCCGTTGGGCTGCGCTGTCCGTTGCATTTTCAGGATGAAGGCCAAAGGTGACGGGAATATGGCGAAAGGCTTGATGCAGAGCAGTTTATTGACACGCACCTGACAGACGGTAGGGCCGTTTACGGCCCTTCTGGCCAAGCGCCTCCCAGAACTGACGACCGTCGTCATGCACGCGAGCAATCGGCCGTCAGTGCAAAAAAAGCCCGAACGGCCAGGGGCCACTCGGGCTAACTTGGTGCTTCGGTTTCCTTGATCGAGCGAGCCGAACAAATAGATCAACTCGCTACGGTACTTCCCTCATCCATCTGGGTCTGCAAGTTACTTCCGTCCCCGTCGTAGTCCACGTGCGTGATGTAGTCAAAGCCTGGCGATGGCAGATTTCCATCCTCAACGAAGAACTCGTACTCCTCTTCGCGGTACTCGAAGATGCTCTGGTCGTCCGGCGCGTCACGCTGGCCATAGCTGTACATGTACTGGTCAAGAAACTCGAAGCGCTGCAACCCGTCTTCGGTCAACAGGCCCTGCTCATCCAGGTCAGCGAACAATTGCTGCAGGTCATCGCGATGGGCATCCATTCGATCGTTGTGCTTGATGTCCTCGACGATCAAGAACGGTGTCAACGCCACGGTCAGTGCGGCGCCTACCCACAGTAGCGGTGCGGCAATGGCCCGGGCGGCATTGGAGCCCAGAAGCGCCGCCATCTGTGCGCCACCGCCGGCGAAGTTGAATGCTCCCGCGGCCACGGTGATAGCCCCTTGCGCCACTGCAACCTTGTCGTTGCTGGCTAGTCCTGACTTGATCTTCAGTCCCCCAAGCACAAGGTCGGCCACACCGGTAAATGTGTTGGCCCCTGCGTCCATTACCCGAAGAAAGGCCGAAACGCCCCGGGTAGTCGGCGTGCTGCCGTTGAGTCCTGGGTTCTTGGCGAAGCCGTCGCGGAAGCCGGCGTTAAGCTGATCCCACTGATCGGGCGTCAGATCAAGCTTCTTCGCCAGCTTGTCCTTGTCTTCGATGGGTGCGGCATCAACGGCGGTGCTGAAGTCCGTGAGAATCTTATGCAAATCGCCTTCGACCAGACCCATGTTCCGGCCGGCACCGCCTGGCACGTCCTTTCCAAATATCTGCGGCAAGGACTTGTCGAGCCCCAACATTTGATTGACGTGAGTGCCACGGACGCTGTCGACGATATTGCTGCCCAGATTGACGAAGTGCTGCCCTGCGCCCAACACGCTGACGAAGTCCTTGGCGATGGCCAGTCGCTCCTCTGGCGTGTCCGCCAGCGTGCCGCCCTTGCCCGCGATCTGATAGATGCCAGAGGCCAGCGAAATCAGACCGCCTGCCGAGCCGAGCACGCCGTTGCTATTGAGCTCGGTGATGGTCTTCAACATGCTGCCGTGGGCACCCTCGCCCAACGTCTTGTAGATGTCCTTGCCCATGACCTTATCGATATCGGCCGCGGTCACGGTCCCGTTTTTGGCAAAGGTCGCGCCCAGCTCCTTCAGGGCCTCACCGAACGCTTTGGCGGTCTGCTTGTTGCCCAGAAACTCCTGGACGAAGCGCTCGGTTTCCACAGTACGGCGGGTCATGTCGACGCCGCCTTTTTTTAATGCAGCCAGCAGCGTCTTGATGGTGTCCTGGGTCGCAAGCACCGTGTTTTCGTCATTGATTCCGGAGGGATCGGCGAGCAGCTTGTCCAAGTCCATGGTCGTTGCATCGATCATCATGTGCTGCGAAAACTGTGCGGCCTTGTCCGGATCGAAGGCAGCAAGCGATGCGTAGGTCTTGCCGATATCGGCTTCAGCCAGATCAGCCTTGCCGCCTTCCTTCAGATCGGCAATGTAGCGCGAGTACTCCTCGGAGAAGGCCATCTTCTCAAGCTTGTCGAGTACCGCGTCTTTGTCCGGCAGCGCGTCAAGAGCCTTGCCCTGTTGGGCCTGGAAATCTTTTTGCACAATGCTGGAGCCGAACAGCTCGGCCGTTTGCTCATCAACCTTGGCTCGATCGATGATCGAGGCGAAGTCCTCGCCGTTGACCTTGGACGTGCTCTGACCCATCGACATGTCCAGCGTCACCATGTCCAGGCCATTCTCGCTGGCAGCCTGGGCGCGCAACGCGTTGTACAGCTTGGCGCGGTCGTCGTCCTTGCCGATGCTGCCGTTGTCGATGCCGGTCTTCCATTCGCTGATCAGGTTCTGCCAGGTCAGCTCGCCTACGGTCAATTTGCGGTTCTTGTCATTCGGATCGACAGTCGTGGTTTCCAGGTTGGCCACATCCGTTTCGGAATCCAAAGGCAGACCGGCGCTCTTGCGTTCGAACTCCAGTTTGCTGTCTTCGGTAGCCTCAGGTCCCTTGAGGCTTGAGAAACCGTACTTACCGAAGTCCTGGAGGCGGCCTGCTTCGGTGCCATTCCTCGCCTCGCCATCCTTGGTGATGCCGTCAATGCTGCCATTGCCCACATCGCTTCCAGACAAAAGCTTTCCGTCACTGTCATGTGTTTCGATAAATTCGAGTACTTGCGACGCCCTGAACGCGGCGTCGGCATCCGTCTCGAAATCGCCGACCTGGTCTTTCAGCATGTCCTTGATGCCGCTCTGGTTCCCGAGATTCTTGAGCAGTGGATCGCCATTGATGATGTCTTGTGCCGAGCGATCATCGCTGTCGGGTCGCTCCCACACGATGCCGAGCTTTTCCGCCTGTTCGCGAGCGTCCTTGTCATTGGCGGCCGACGCCGGGTCCTTGAGTTCGCCTTTGAGGTGGGAGAAGCCGAACTTGCCGAAGTCCTGAAGACGCCCGGCCTCCGTGCCGTTCTTCGCTTCGCCGCTCTTCGTGAAGCCATCGACACTCCCATTGCCGACATCTTTCCCCGCGATCTTCTGGCCTGAACTGTCCATCGTCTCGATATGCTCGAGAACCTGAGCCGCTCGGTAAGCGGCATCGGCATCCTTCTCGAAGTCGCCAACCTGCTCCTTGAGCATGTCTTTGACACCGCTCTGGTTCCCAAGGTTTTTCAGCAACGGGCTGTCGTCGATGATGTCCCGGGCAGAGCGCTCATCACCTTCGGGACGTTCCCATTTGATACCCAGCTTCTCGGCCATTTCGCGTGATTGTTTGTCATCCGCTGCAGCGGACACCTGATTGAGCTCCCCCTTGAGGTGAGAGAATCCATACTTCCCAAAATCCTGTAGACGTCCGGCCTCGGTGTTCGCCCTCGCCTCGCCGCTCTTGGTGAAGCCATTGATGCTGCCGTTGCCGATGTCACCGCTGATGATGCGGTTACCGTCGCCATCAAGCTTCTCGACATGTTCCAGTACCTGAGCGGCTCGGTAAGCGGCATCGGCATCGTTTTCGAAATCGCCGACCCGCTCTTTGAGCATGCCTTTGATGCCGCTCTGGTTACCTAGATTCTTGAGCAGGGGATTGTCATCGATGATGTCTTGCGCTGAGCGGTCATCCCCGTCTGGACGTTCCCATTGGATGCCGGCGGCCTCGGCCTGCTCTCGGGCTTCGGTGTCGTCGCCAACAGTGCTGACATCGTTGAGCTCACCCTTGAGGTGGGTGAAGCCATATTTTCCGAAGTCCTGCAGTCGACCCGCTTCGGTGGCATGTCTCGCTTCGCCGCTGCTAGTGAACCCGTCTACTCTGCCGTTATCCACATCGTTGCTGGCGATACGGTTGCCGCTTTCGTCGAACTTCTCGATATGCTCCAGGACCTGCGCGGCCCGGTACGCCGCATCGGCATCCTTCTCGAAATCGCCGACGCGCTCTTTCAACTTGTCCTTCACGCCGCTCTGGTTTCCCAGATTTTTCAGCAGCGGCGTATCGTCGATAATCTCTTGTGCTGAGCGTTTGTCGTCTGCTGGACGCTCCCAATTTATGCCTGCTTCCTTGGCCCCCTCAGCCGCCTGTTCCCACGCTCTGGTGGAATCCGAGTCCGTTCTGGGGTTGTCGCCTGCGTTACTAGTCGCTTTGACGGTCATTGTCTATTCCTTTCTCGAAGCACCAGAAAAAGTACAGTGACTACATGAGCTTACGTGGGCCGGGCGCAATACTCGCTACTGGCTGGATCGGATGATGTAAACACCGCCCATGAGAACCCTCATGAATGAAAATTCAATGACAGCCACCCCATCGAGCAGCGCACTGCATTTCAACGGGACCTGACGTGATTAGCGATAACGCTTCGGCAGACCAGACGCAGCACGAATCCTCTCGCGAGCGGTGCGATGTGTTTCGTAACGACAGGGCCTCCTGATCCGCATCGGACGGCGATGTCCGGGCCGCTGCCTGACAGCCATAACGCCAGCAAGCCATCCAACGGTGCGGTGAACCTCTGCAAGACCGATCGATACCGGCCTCTTCCAAGCTCCGCCGACCTGCGGTAAACGGGCCGCCCCCAGGAGTAGGGGCGCATGTCTTCGACCAGGCAATTGCGCTTGTGCAATCGTCCAGGGATATCTATGCCGGGAAGACGAGCGATGCTTATCGAAGCATGGGCGCGCCGTTTAGCGGGATCACCGCGGCGGCACCGCCAATCGTTCAACTCAGCACGGGCAGTTGACTCAGAGACAAGGTATCTAGGTGGCCAGCGCTACCGTATTCTGCGCCGTGCGCAACGACACTTGGGCTGACCAGGAATTACGGGCACCTATCGCTGAAATGCCGGAAAGCCTTGCACACCTCGATACGGCCATCGGCGTGAATGGCTATGCACAACTTGCGCCCCGCCCGCCTTGGCACAATAGCGGTAGCGGCGGGCGAGTGAGCTTGCCAATTTGGTATTCGAACCCTTTGTCGACTCCGGCTCTATCGTATAGTCCTTGCGCACCGGCTTTGCCTGTCTCACAGGGTGTCTGAAAGCGCCATGTGTCCAAAAACCTCGGTCACATTCGTTTGGGACACATTTTAGTACACCCTGATCCGCGCTGGCACGGTAGCTACTAAAAGAAGCTGATAATCAACAGGCACAAAAAAGCCCCTATTACGGGGCTTTCAGGGATTTCCGATTCCTCCAGAGAGGTCTCGAAATCATGTGATGGTGCGGACGGAGAGACTCGAACTCTCACACCTTGCGGCGCCAGAACCTAAATCTGGTGTGTCTACCAATTTCACCACGTCCGCAGTCTTTCAAACAAAAACGCCAGGCTACGCCTGGCGTTTCGGAATATGGGGTGGACGATGGGGTTCGAACCCACGACCGCAGGAGCCACAATCCTGTGCTCTACCAACTGAGCTACGCCCACCATATTGCATTGCTTGTGCCAGAGCCCAGAAACTGGCGCACCCGGCAGGACTCGAACCTGCGACCATCCGCTTAGAAGGCGGATGCTCTATCCAACTGAGCTACGGGCGCTTTTATCTGCAATCTATTCGGAGCGCAGACTTCAAGCTCCGGCTAATGGAGAATTTACCTCCAAAAGCCGTCTTACCCAGCAGCAAGCTGTGCTCGACAAGCGGGGCGAATCTTAATGGCCTGTCCGCAGGCCGTCAACAGCTAAACCGAAAAAATTTCAGGCAGGTAAAGGAGTTACGGATAGGGAATACCGCATCGCCTTTGCCGGACGGTGTCACCGTGAGAGAATGTGCGTCCTTTTCCAATCCTTCTCGATGGTTAATCACGCGTCATGACCGCAAAACTGATCGACGGTAAACAGATTGCTGCCAATATCCGCCTGCAGATCGCCGGCCGAGTGGCCGAGCGCTCCCAGCAGGGCCTCAGAGTTCCGGGGCTGGCAGTGATCCTCGTGGGTTCGGACCCGGCCTCGCAGGTATATGTCGCGCACAAGCGCAAGGACTGCGAGGAAGTGGGATTCAAGTCCACTGCCCACGATCTGCCGGCGACCACCAGCCAGGGCGAACTTCTGGAGCTTATCGATCAGCTCAATGACGATCCGCTTATCGACGGAATTCTCGTGCAGTTGCCGTTGCCCAAGCACCTGGACGCTTCGCAGCTGCTCGAGCGCATTCGACCTGACAAGGATGTGGATGGCTTCCACCCCTATAACATCGGCCGCCTCGCGCAGCGCATGCCCCTACTCCGCCCCTGCACACCGAAGGGCATCATGGCGTTGCTGGAGAGCACCGGTGTCGACCTGCACGGCCTCAACGCAGTGGTTGTAGGCGCGTCCAACATCGTCGGTCGCCCCATGGCGCTGGAATTATTGCTCGCGGGCTGCACGACCACCGTCACGCACCGCTTCACCCATGACCTGGCCGAGCACGTCAAACGTGCCGACCTGATCGTGGTCGCGACGGGGATCACCGGCTTGGTAAAAGGCGAATGGATCAAGGAAGGCGCCATCGTCATCGATGTCGGCATCAATCGGCAGGCCGACGGCAAGCTGGTCGGGGATGTCGAATTCGACGTGGCGGTACAGCGTGCCAGCTGGATTACACCCGTGCCCGGCGGAGTTGGCCCCATGACTCGCGCCTGCCTTCTGGAAAACACGCTGCATGCGGCGGAGCATTTGCACGGCTAACCCACGCCAGCTCATCAGAGCAGCCGTCATCGCAGGACGGTCTTCACAAGACGGGCGACCCGACCTCTCCGCTCAAACGGCACCCTCGGGTGCCGTTTGATTGTCGCTTCCTACCGCTATCGGTGGTTTAACGTTACTGGTTCCAGGATTTGATCAGCTCTTCATAACTGACGGTCTGCCCCTGGGGCTTTTCATTTTCTAGTTTGGGTTTCGGCGAGCCAGGCTGGCTAAGCCAGTATTCGGGGTCGCGCGGTTCGTTCATCTTAGGCCCGCACTTCGGCTGTACGTTGGCACGTTCCAGCCGGGCCATCATGGTGTCCTGTGCCTCGGCAAGGCCGTCCAGCGCTTCCTGAGGCGTCTTGTCACCGCTGGCAGCTTCGGCGATGTATTGCCACCAGAGCTGAGCCAGACGTGGGTAATCCGGTACGTTGGTTCCGGTTGGCGTCCACTGCACGCGTGCCGGGCTACGGTAGAACTCCACCAGGCCGCCCAGCTTGGGTGCCGCTTCGGTCATGGCGTCGGAGTTGATGTCGGATTCCCGGATCGGCGTCAGCCCGACCAAGGTCTTTTTCAGCGACACGGTCTTCGACACGGTGAACTGCGCGTACAGCCATGCGGCCAAACGACGCTTTTCGGGTGTCGATTCAAGGAAGGTCCAGGCGCCAGCATCCTGATACCCGAGCTTCATCCCCTCTTCCCAGTAAGGCCCCTTCGGCGATGGCGCCATCCGCCATTTTGGCGTGCCATCTTCGTTGACCACGGGCAGGCCGGGCTTGGTCATGTCCGCAGTGAAGGCGGTGTACCAGAATATCTGCTGCGCAATGTTGCCTTGTGCTGGTACCGGTCCGGACTCGGAGAAGGTCATACCCTGGGCTTCCGGCGGTGCGTACTCGCGCATCCAGTCGACGTATTTCTGCGTCGCGTAGACCGCAGCCGGCCCGTTGGTGGCGCCGCCGCGAGCGACGCTCGAGCCGACCGGATGGCAATCCTCGACACGGATGCCCCACTCGTCCACTGGCAAGCCGTTCGGGAGCCCTTTATCACCGGCGCCCGCCATGGAGAACCAGGCATCGGTGAAGCGCCAGCCCAGCGACGGATCCTTCTTGCCATAGTCCATGTGGCCATAGACGCGCTGCCCATCGATCTCTTTGACGTGTTTGCTGAAGAATTCGGCGATGTCTTCATAGGCGGACCAGTTCACCGGCACGCCGAGCTCGTAGCCATAGCGCTCCTTGAATTGCTTTTTCAGATCGTCCCGCTCGAACCAGTCGGCACGAAACCAATAAAGGTTGGCGAATTGCTGAACGGGCAGCTGGTAGATCTTGCCGTCCGGGCCGGTGGTGAACGAGATACCGATGAAGTCGTCGAGGTCGAGGGTCGGCGAGGTGTAATCCTTGGCTTCGCCTTCGATCATGTCGCTGATGGCGACTGCTTTTCCATAGCGAAAATGCGTGCCGATCAGGTCGGAATCGTTGATATAGCCGTCATAGATGTTCTTACCAGACTGCATTTGCGTCTGCAGCTTCTCCACGACATCGCCTTCCTGCATCAAGTCGTGTCGCAGGCGGATCCCGGTAATCTCACTGAACGCCTTCGCCAGGGTCTTGGACTCGTATTCGTGCGTGGTAATGGTCTCCGACGCGACGTTGATCTCCATTCCTCGGAACGGCTCGGCGGCCTTGATAAACCATCGCAGCTCTTCCATCTGTTGTTCGGGCGACAGGGTCGAGGGATTGAATTCCGACTCGATCCATTTCTTCGCCGCCTCCTCCTGGGCATCGCCCCATGCCGTACCTGCAGTACCGGACAACGTCAGCAGGGCCGCGAGCGCCATGCAATGTCGGGTGTTGTTTTTATTCTCGAACATAAACACCTCCTTTGGGTTTTTCGGAGGGATGGGCCGCGCGGCTCAACCCCAGCGCATCACTGCAAACAACCAGACGAGAGATAGCGCGGACGCTATCCAGATGCTCCAGTCGGTCAGCCCTATCAGCAGAAGATGCCAATAGGCGCTGCCCAGAAGCCCGATGAACAACCGATCGCCCCGCGTGGTAACGATGGGCAGAAAACCTTTGCGCGCAACGCAAGGCCGCCTCAGTTCCCAGACGCTCATCAATGTCAGGGTCAGGCCGATCACGGCAAAAAATACGGCGGTCGGCGTGGTCCAGGCCATCCAGTTCATGCGTGACTCTCCTATACCCTGCCGAGGGCGAAGCCCTTGGCGACGTGATTGCGGACGAACCAGATCACCAGCATCCCCGGCAGGATCGTCAGCACCCCGGCAGCCGCCAGCACGCCCCAGTCGATACCGGAAGCCGAGACGGTGCGCGTCATCACCGAGACAATGGGTTTGGCATCCACCGAGGTCAGCGTGCGGGCCAGCAGCAGTTCGACCCAGGAAAACATGAAGCAGAAGAACGCCGTCACACCGATGCCGGGGCCAATCAGCGGGACGAAAATCTTCACGAAGAATTTGGGAAAGCTGTAGCCATCGATGTAGGCGGTTTCGTCTATCTCTTTGGGCACGCCCGACATGAAGCCCTCGAGAATCCATACCGCGAGCGGCACGTTGAACAGACAGTGCGCCAGGGCCACCGCAATATGCGTATCGAACAACCCGATCGACGAATACAGCTGAAAGAACGGCAGCAGAAAGACCGCCGGCGGCGCCATGCGATTGGTCAGCAGCCAGAAGAACAGGTGTTTGTCGCCGAGGAAACGAAAGCGGGAAAAGGCATAGGCCGCCGGCAACGCCACGGTGAGTGAAATGACCGTGTTCAGGCAAACGTAGTACAGCGAATTGATGTAGCCGCTGTACCAGCTGCGGTCGGTGAAGATCACGCGGTAGTTGTCCAGTGTGAACGCCCGAGGCCAAAGCGTCAGGCCGCCCAATATCTCGGTGTTGCTCTTGAACGACATGTTGATCAGCCAGTAGATCGGCACCATCAGAAAGACGATGTAGAGGATCAATACCGCTCGCTTGCGCAGATGCATTCAGTCGGTCCTCGTCATTTCTGGTCGCCGTGCGTCATGGCGGTATAGAACAGCCAGGACACCAACAGGATGATCAGGAAGTAGATCAGCGAGAACGCCGCCGCCGGACCCAGGTCGAACTGCCCCACCGCCATCTTGGTGAGCGTCTGGCTGAGAAAGGTGGTGGCGTTGCCCGGCCCGCCACCGGTGAGTACGAAGGGTTCGGTGTAGATCATGAAGCTGTCCATGAAGCGCAGCATCACGGCGATCAAGAGCACGCTCTTGAGCTTGGGCAGCTGGATGTGGCGGAACACCGCCCATGCCGAGGCGCGGTCGATTCGCGCCGCCTGGTAATAAACGTCGGGGATTGCGCGCAACCCGGAGTAGCAGAGCAAGGCCACCAGGGAGGTCCAGTGCCAGACATCCATGATCAGCACCGTGACCCATGCATCCCGGGTGTTCGATGCGTAGTTGTAGCTGATGCCCAGCTCATTGAGCACGTAGCCAAGCAGTCCGATATCCGCACGCCCGAAGATCTGCCAGATCGTCCCGACCACGTTCCATGGAATCAGCAACGGAATCGCCATCAGAATCAGGCACAGCGAGGCCCAGCGACCACGAGTCGGCATCGTCAGCGCGACCGCGATGCCCAGCGGGATTTCGATCAGCAGCACGCTGCCGGAAAAAACGAACTGCCGCAGTAGCGAGTCATGCAGGCGAGGATCGTGAAGGATCTGGCGATACCAGTCCGCGCCGACGAAGAACCGGGTCGAGGAATCGAAGATGTCCTGAACCGAATAATTCACCACAGTCATCATCGGCAGGATGGCGCTGAAAGCCACCAGCAAAAACACCGGCAATACCAGCCACCAGGCACGGTTATCCTGGATTTTCGTCATGGCCTAGCCTCCACAAGCCGGTCGTCGGCATAGAGCATCAGCCACTGAGCGGGGAAGCTCACCCAAGCCTGCCCTTTCGGGATGGGATGATCTTCCGGTAGGCGCGCCTTGAGCAGGTGCTCCTGCAGGCGAAGCGTTAGGATCTTGTAGGTGCCCAGATCTTCCACTCGCACCACCTCGGCTTGCATTCCGCCAGCAGTCGCCTCCCCTGTCACCTGAACGAACTCCGGACGAATACCGAGTTGCAGGCGACTCGCCGCAAGGTCGGGCAAACGCGCCGCCAAACCGCTGGCAAGCGGCAGATGCAAATCACCGAAACCAACGCCGCCCTCCTCGGCACGTACGTCGATCAGATTCATTCCCGGACTGCCGACGAAGAATCCGACGAAGGTGTGCTGGGGCCGTTCGAACAGCTCCCGCGGCGTGCCAAACTGAACGATCTGCCCGCCGTGCATCACGGCAATCTTGTCGGCAAAGGTCGAGGCCTCCAACTGATCGTGGGTGACGTAGATCATGGTGATGTTGAATTGCTCATGGATCTGCTTGAGCTTGCGACGCAGCTTCCATTTCAGGTGCGGATCGATGACCGTCAGCGGCTCGTCGAAAAGAATCGCCGATACGTCGTCCCGTACCAGGCCACGCCCCATGGAGACCTTTTGTTTCTCGTCGGCGGTGAGGTTGCGCGCCTTGCGCTTGAGCAGAGGATGTAGATCCAGAACCTCGGCGATTTCGTGCACCTTGCTGGTCACGCGCGCCTCCGAAACGCCCTGATTGCGCAGCGGAAAGGCGAGGTTATCGAATACCGTCATGGTGTCGTAGACGACCGGAAACTGGAAAACCTGGGCGATGTTGCGCTGCTCGGGCGTCATCCTGTTCACCTCGCGCGCGTCGAACAGCACTTGCCCCTCGGATGGGCTGAGCAAGCCGGAGATGATGTTGAGTAACGTCGACTTGCCGCAGCCGGACGGCCCCAACAGCGCGTAGGCACCGCCCTGCTCCCACACATGGTCCATCTCGCGAATCGCATAGTCCGCCGCACCTTGCGGCTGCGAGCTATAGCTGTGGGCAAGGTTCTGCAATCGAATCTCCGCCATGTGTGCTCCTTCAGACGCGTCGGACCGGTGCCTGAGCCAGCTCGCCGGCAGCATCGAACACGAACAACTTGTGGGTTGGGATGTACACGCGAATCGGCGAATCCACCGGATAGTCATGTACGCCCTGCAGGTGCAGAACCAGACTGAGGTGCTCATTGCGCACATGAAGGAAGCTTTCCGAACCGCTGATTTCAGCCAGCTCGACTGTGCCGGATACTTCCAGGTCGTCATCGTTGGACGGCACCAGGCCGATATGGCTGGGCCGGATGCCGAAGCGGTAATCGCCCTCGCTCAGAGTTCGCAGGTCCGCATTGAGCGGGAAATGCATGCAGTCCTGAAAGCTGACCTCGTTGGCGGCGATACGCCCAGGCAACAAGTTTATCGGAGGTTCGGAGAACAATTCGGCGCTGAGCATCCGGCTTGGCCGGTGATAGACCTCCGCCGTAGGGCCGCTCTGGATGACTCGCCCTTCATGCAGGACAGTCGCCGTTCCGCCCAGCGCCAGCGCTTCGTTGGGCTCGGTGGTGGCATAAACGGCAATGCTGCGGCGCGTCTTGAACAGTTCGCGCATTTCCTGCCGCAGTTCTTCGCGCAGCTTATAGTCGAGATTGACTAACGGCTCGTCGAACAAGATCAGATCCGCGTCCTTGACTAGCGCCCGGGCCATCGCGGTGCGCTGCTGCTGGCCGCCGGAAAGTTCCAACGGATACCGCTGCAGGAAATTTTCGATGTGCAGCATCTCGGCGGTTTCACGAACCTTTCGCTCGATCTCTGCCTTGCCGGCGCCGGCCTGCCGCAACGGCGAGGCGATGTTCTCGAACACGCTCAGCGTTGGGTAGTTGATGAACTGCTGGTAAACCATCGACACGTTCCGCTTGCGGACCGGCACGCCGGTGACGTCGGCGCCGTTCATCAGGATGCGTCCGCTGCTCGGCTTGTCGAGCCCCGCCATGAGCCGCATCAGCGAGGTCTTGCCCGACAGTGTTCGCCCGATCAGCACGTTGAACGAGCCCGGTTCGAAATTCAGGCAGGCATCGGCGATGTGCACGTGGCCATCGACGGTCTTGCTGACGTGTTCCAGCGTGAGGGACATGCTGCATCCTTCTAATTGTTGTGAAGGATACGGAGCGATATCCGTGCCAACGCCGCACAAGGCTCTAGGTCGGGACTGAGGTGGCAGTGCTGTTTTCTCAAGTGTTCAAACTGAACATTTTTGAACATTGACAGCGCGTAGAAATGAACAAAACTGTTCAAGATTCGCGCTACGGCAGTAGCGAATAACAATAAGAATTTGCGTCGTCAGAGGGCAACATGGCCGACCCAGCCCAGTCCATCGCACACCAGACGCTGATCGAAGATTCCTGGAGCCGCTGCGAGCGCTACGGGCTGAATCCGCTCAGCACGCCAAGCTTCGGTCAGCCGGCCGCGCAGGAGGTGAGCGCCCTGTTGGAGCGCCAACGCAGCCTGGTGCAGACCACCCAGCGTGAAGTGCTCCCTTATTACGAGAATATCCTTTCGAATTCTAGCTGCCTGATCCTGCTGGCGGACAGCGGGGGTCAGTTACTGGAGTCGTGGGGCGATCGGCGCTTCGTCGAGCCGACCCAGCAACGCGGATTCAAACCTGGCGCCAGCTGGATGGAGCGCGACACGGGGACCAATGCGATCGGCACGGCGCTGGCCAGCGGACAGGCCGTGCATATCCAGCGCGACGAACACTTCCTCAAGGCCAACCGCTACCTGTCCGGTGCGGCTTCGCCGATTTTCGATGCTCAGCGCCAGCTGATCGCCGTGCTCGATGTGTCCAGCGACAGCTACCTTCCGCCATCGCACACGCTCGGCATGGTGAAGATGATGAGCCAGTCAGTTGAGAATCGGCTGATCCTCAATCTGTTCCACGACAATTACTTTCAGCTGACCTTCAATACCGGACAGGACAATCTCGACAGCCAGTGGGCCGGATTACTGATTTTCGATGAATCCGGGCTAATCGTGTCGGCCAACCGGCGCGCCGACAACCTGCTCGGCATGGCGCTGACGCGGACCCGTATCGACAGGCTATTCGACGTGCCGCTGTTGCAACTGATCAATCAACCGGAAGATCAGCCCCTGCTGCTGCGGGCCATGGGTCGCCACCGCTTCCATGGCATCGTTCGGCGCCCACAGAAACCATGCATCCAGCCGCGCGACTTCCGTACGACGTCGGGGCGGGAACGGCCGATCGATATAACTAGCATTGATCAGGGCGATCCGCAGGTGCACAAGGTGGTTCGCCAGGCGCAGCTCATGCTCGAAAAGGACGTTCCGATCCTGGTACAGGGAGAAACGGGTGTCGGCAAGGAAGTCCTAGTCAAAGCACTGCATGCAGCCAGCTCGCGAGCCGATGCGCCCTTGATCGCGGTGAACTGCGCCGCTATCCCCAACGAGCTGATCGAATCCGAACTCTTCGGTTACGAGAAAGGCGCCTTTACCGGCGCTCATCAGAAAGGCAGCCTCGGCCTGATTCGCAAGGCGGACCGAGGCGTGCTGTTTCTCGACGAGATCGGGGACATGCCGATGAGCCTGCAGGCGCGCCTGTTGCGCGTACTGCAGGATCGCAGCGTGCAACCGCTCGGCGGCGGAGAACCATTCCCGGTCGACTTTCGCCTGATCTGCGCGACGAACCGCTCGCTACGCCAGGACGTCGATAACGGTCGCTTTCGCCAGGACCTGTTCTACCGCGTCAGCGGCCTCAGCGTGGAGCTGCCGCCCTTGCGTGTTCGCCGCGACAAGCACGCGCTTTTCCAGCGAGTCTGGGAGCAGCATCGAGAACCCCGGCAATGGGCCGGATTGAGTACCGAAGTGCAGCGTTTGTTCGAACGCCACCCCTGGCCGGGAAATATTCGCCAACTGAGCAGTGTCATCCAAGTTGCCCTAGTACTGGCTGACGAACAGCCAATCCGCCCGGAGCATTTGCCTGACGACTTCTTCGTGGATCTTAACGAAAGCGCAGAAAGTCACGATAGAACAGAGCCGACCCACTCTATCGGCATGGCGCCTTCGCTTTCGTTACCCACGAACCAGCCGCTGCGCTTACAGTTCGAAGCCTGTCGCGGCAACGTTTCGCACCTCGCCCGGCATTTAGGCGTCAGCCGCAACACCCTCTACAAACGCTTACGCGCCGAGGGTCTTTATCCAGGTTAAGTTCGCTGCACAGCGCTTAAGCGTTTCAACGAACCGAATAGCGCCTGCCTTACGGGACGGGTAAAACGGTACGGCAGACGTAGGGTGGGCTTTAGCCCATCAATGTTCCAAGGCTCCGTCCTCGCTGCGGCGGGCTGAAGCCCACCCTACGTCGCTGAACTCGAAGCGGACAGGCAGACTGTAGGGAAGGCTTCAGCCCACCGGTGGTATCTGGACTATAGCGTAGGGCTGACGGCTCGCGAGGCTGAAGCGGACGCCGCTTGGCCCTACCGGTCGAACAGGGAACGGTAATGCAGCCCTGTTTATCCGCACCTGAGGAGCTTCCGTCGCTTACCGAAAACAAAAGAGGCCGCACGCGGCGGCCTCGATGGAGTGTGCAACTTATTCACTAAGACGCCAGGTGGTGCCGCCCTTGCCGTCTTCCAGCACCACGCCCATGGCCGTCAATTGATCGCGAATGCGGTCCGACTCGGCCCAGTTCTTCTCGGCGCGGGCGTTCAATCGTGCTGCGATCAAGACATCCACCTCGGCTGCATCAATCTTGCCGGCGGCCCCGGCCTGCAAGAAGGCCTCAGGCTCGAGTTGCAGCACGCCGAGTACGGAGGCCAGTTCCTGGAGGCGCGCAGCCAGCGAAGCAGCGGATTGCAAATCCGTGTCACGCAGGCGGTTGACCTCTCGGATCATCTCGAACAGCACAGAGCAGGCTTCCGGCGAGTTGAAGTCATCGTCCATCGCAGCGCCAAAGCGCTCGACGAACGCCTCGCCACCCGCGGGTGCCGCTTCGGGCAAGCCTTTCAGGCCGTTATAGAAACGTTCCAGCGCGCCCTTGGCTTCCTTGAGGCTGTCTTCGGAATAGTTGATCGGGCTGCGGTAGTGGCTGGAAACCAGCAGATAGCGCACCACTTCCGACTGATACTTTTCCAGCACTTCGCGAATGGTGAAGAAATTGCCCAGGGACTTGGACATCTTCTCGCCGTCCACCCGTACCGCACCGGCGTGCATCCAGGCGTTGGCGTAGAGCTTGCCGGACGCCGCCTCGCTCTGGGCGATTTCGTTTTCGTGGTGCGGGAAGACCAGGTCCGGGCCGCCGCCATGAATGTCGAAGGTCTCACCCAGGCAGCAGGTGGACATCACCGAACACTCGATGTGCCAGCCCGGACGGCCTCTGCCCCACGGCGAATCCCAGCTCGGCTCACCGGGCTTTGCGGCTTTCCAGAGCACAAAATCCAGCGGATCTTCCTTGGCTTCGTCGACCTCGATACGGGCACCGATCTTCAAATCCTCGATCTTGCGCCGCGAAAGCTTGCCGTAACCAACAAACTTACCGACCCGATAATAGACATCGCCATTACCTGGCGCGTAGGCGAAGCCCTTGTCGATCAGGGTCTGGATCATGCCGTGCATGCCGGCGATGTGCTCGGTGGCGCGCGGCTCAAGATCGGGGCGCAGTACATTGAGCCGAGCCTCGTCCTCATGCATCGCGGCGATCATACGACCGGTAAGCGCCTCGAAGCTTTCACCGTTTTCCTGAGCGCGACGGATGATCTTGTCGTCGATATCGGTGATGTTGCGCACATAGGTCAGCTCGTACCCGCGCTGGCGTAACCAACGCGCGACCACGTCGAAGGCCACCATTACCCGCGCATGGCCGATGTGACAGAAGTCATAGACCGTCATACCACAGACGTACATGCGTACCTGGTTATCGATCAGCGGTTTGAGCGGTTCCTTGGCCTTGGTCAGGGTGTTGTAGATCGACAGCGCCATTATTGCCCCCAGGAATCACGCAGGGTGACAGTCCGGTTGAACACCGGCTTGCCGGGCTGCGAATCCTTGAGATCAGCGACAAAGTAGCCTTCGCGCTCGAACTGGAAGCGCTCCTCCGGCTGCGCGTTGGCCAGGGACGGCTCGGCGCGGCAGCCTGTGAGTACCACCAGCGACTCGGAATTGATGTTGTCGAGGAAGCTGCCGCCCTGCTCGTCTTTCTCAGGGTTGGCGGAGCGGAACAGGCGGTCGTACAGGCGCACCTCGCACTCGACGCTTTCCGCTGCCGGTACCCAGTGGATCACGCCCTTGACCTTGCGGCCCTCGGGATTCTTGCCCAGGGTGTTCTCGTCGTAGGAGCAACGCAGCTCGACGATATTGCCCTGCTCATCCTTCACCGCCTCATCGGCACGGATTACGTAACTGCCGCGCAGACGCACCTCGCCACCAGGAATCAGGCGCTTGAAGCCGGCCGGCGGGACTTCTTCGAAGTCGCTGGCATCGATATAGATTTCGCGGGAGAACGGCAGCACGCGCACACCCATGTCCTGCTTGGGATGGCGCGGCAGTTCCAGGTTCTCGTCCTGGCCTTCTGGATAGTTAGTGATCAGTACCTTGAGCGGCTTGAGCACACACATTGCACGCGCCGCGTTGGCATCGAGGTCTTCACGGATAGCGAATTCCAGCATGCCGATGTCCACCACGCCGCCGGCGCGACTCACGCCGATCATGTCGCAGAAGTTGCGGATCGAGGCCGGCGTATAGCCGCGGCGACGAAAGCCCGACAGGGTCGACATACGCGGATCATCCCAGCCACTGACGTGCTTTTCGTCGACCAACTGCTTGAGCTTGCGCTTGCTGGTGATGGTGTAGTTCAGGTTGAGGCGGGCAAATTCGTACTGACGCGGCTGTGCCGGCACCGGCAGTTGTTCCAGGAACCATTCGTAGAGCGGACGATGGTCCTCGAACTCCAGGGTGCAGATCGAATGAGTGATGCCCTCGATGGCATCCGACTGGCCATGGGTGAAGTCATAGCTGGGGTAGATGCACCACTTGTCGCCGGTCTGGTGATGGTGGGCGTGACGGATGCGGTACAGGATCGGGTCGCGCAGGTTCATGTTCGGCGAGGCCATATCGATCTTCGCCCGCAGCGCGCGGGCGCCGTCGGGGAATTCGCCAGCCTTCATGCGTGCGAACAGATCGAGGTTCTCTTCGACGCTGCGCTCACGGAACGGACTGTTCTTACCCGGTTCGGTCAGGCTGCCGCGGTATTCGCGTGCCTGCTCGGACGTCAAGTCGCAGACGTAAGCCTTACCCGCCTCGATCAGATGGACGGCCCATGCATGCAACTGGTCGAAGTAATCCGAGGCGTAATGCTCCTCGCCGGCCCACTGGAAGCCCAGCCACTGCACGTCGCTCTTGATCGCGTCGATGTATTCCTGGTCTTCCTTGGCCGGGTTGGTGTCGTCGAAACGCAGGTTGCAGACGCCACCGAATTCCTGGGCCAGGCCGAAGTTCAGGCAGATCGACTTGGCATGGCCAATGTGCAGATAGCCGTTGGGCTCGGGCGGAAAGCGCGTAACAATGCTGGCGTGCTTGCCCGAGTCCAGGTCGGCCTGGACGATCGGGCGGAGAAAATTGGTGGCGGCGGTAGTCTCAGGCTTGCTCATGGTGTCCTTAACGATCTGCGAGTGCGCGGCTCAGGGTAGGCCGGCCAAATCAAAGCGCTTATCATAGCGGACCCGTCAACCCCCTGACAGAGCAAAGCGCCCGCCGTATTGCTCTGCAGCAGCGGTCCATTTCCATTGCCGCGCCGCCCTGCTATCGCGACGCGGTTTTCCTCTCCATAAGGATTGCTCCGATGATCAAGTTCCACACCAACCACGGCGTCATCACCGTCAAGCTGTACGAAGACAAAGCCCCGGAAACCACAGCCAACTTCAAGGAATACGTGAAGAGCGGTCACTACGACGGCACCATATTTCACCGCGTGATCAGCAATTTCATGATCCAAGGCGGCGGGTTCGAGCCGGGCATGAAGCAGAAAGCTACCCGCGCGCAGATCAAGAACGAAGCCAACAACGGGCTCTCCAACAAGGTCGGCACGTTGGCCATGGCGCGCACCATGGAGCCGCACTCGGCATCCGCCCAGTTCTTCATCAACGTCAAGGACAACGATTTCCTCGACCACACCGCGCCGACCGTCCAAGGCTGGGGCTACGCGGTGTTTGGTGAAGTGGTCGAAGGCATGGACGTGGTCGAGAAGATCAAGGGCGTGTCCACCACCATGAAGTCCGGACATCAGGACGTTCCGGTGGACGACGTGGTCATCGAGAAAGCCGAGATCGTCGAGTAAGCCTCGTTGATTCTGCTGATTTCAGATCTGCATCTCGAAGAAGAACGCCCGGACATTACCCGGGCGTTTCTTCGTTTTCTCGAGACACGGGCTATCAAGGCCGAAGCGTTCTATATCCTGGGCGATTTCTTTGAGGTCTGGGTTGGTGACGACGGTATGACGCCTTACCAGCACGAGATCGCCGCCGCCCTTCGCGTCCTGAGCGAAAGCGGGACGCGCATCTATCTCATGCACGGCAACCGCGATTTCATGATCGGCAAGGCGTTCTGTCGCGAGGCGGGCTGCACATTGCTACCTGATCCGCACGTTGCTGAGTTCGGCGGCCAACGGGTCTTACTGATGCACGGTGACACGCTCTGTACGCGCGATGAAGGCTACATGCGATTACGTCGATGGCTACGCAATCCCGTCAGCCTGTTCGTTCTTCACCACTTGCCGCTCGCCAAACGCCAGAAGCTGGCGCAAAAACTGCGATCAAGTAGCAAGGAAGAGACCCGTATGAAAGCCAGCCATATCGTTGACGTCACGCCTGGTGAAGTCGTTGATGTCATGCAGCGTCACGGCGTCCGGACCTTGATCCACGGTCATACTCATCGCCCTGCCAGCCACAGGCTTCAGGTCGCCGGCCAGCCCGCAATGCGCATCGTGCTGGGCGACTGGGATCGACAAGGGTGGGCGCTACAGATCGATGAATCAGGCGTTCATCAGGCGCCGTTCGAACTGAGCTGAGCCGCTCAGTCGGCGACCGGAACGCCGCTGTGGAAGCGAAACTCATTGTCTGCGCTTTCAATCAATTCACGCTCGCGCGCCCGCACTCGGACGATGGTAGCGTCGATATCAGCGGCGTCACCGTACAGATAAGCCAGCTTCAGATAATCCTGAAAATGCCGCGCTTCTGACTTGAGCAGGCCGTGATAGAACTTGCCGAGCTCCTCGTCCAGATGCGGCACCAGCATCGCGAAACGCTCGCACGAGCGAGCCTCGATGAACGCCCCGATCACCAGCGTATCGGTCAGTCGATAGGGCTCGTGATTGCGCACCAACTCGCGCAGACCCGCCGCATAGCGTGACGAGCCGATGTTTCGCAGACCAATGTCGCGCTTGCGAATAATGGAAAGCACCTGCTCGAAGTGCCGCAGCTCCTCTCTGGCAAGACGCGACATCTTGTTTTGCAGATCCGGTTTGTCGACGTACCTGAACATAAGCTGGAAAGCGGCACCGGCAGCCTTCTTCTCGCAGTTGCCGTGATCGATGAGCATCACGTCCTGGTTCTGCAGCGCAACCTCAACCCAAGCGGTCGGAGTGGCGCAGCCAAGAAATTCGTTCAATTCAGGGAGCATGGTGAGGTCTTGGTATTCGCGAAAGTGATGGATGCGGCGATCGACGTCAACGCTGCCGCTAGCGGCGCATTATACGAGGCCAACGCCGGACAGCCAGCGCCGCTTGATGTGGATCAGTAGCCGGCGCGCTTGCGTTGTCTATAGTGAGTTCAACCGATATTGGAAACGGAGCCGATCATGCAAGCCATACGCCGTATTCTTGTGATAATTGACCCGAAACTTCCTGAAAACCTGGCTTTGAAGCGGGCGCGCCTCATTTCCAGCGTCAGTCAATCGGAGCTGCATCTGCTCGTCTGCGATACCCGGCAGGATCACAACGCCTATCTCGCCAAGGTCCGCGCTGAACTGGAAGAGCACGGGCACACCGTCACTACCCAGCAAGCCTGGCATGACAACCTGCACCACACGATCGTCACGGTTCAACAAGCCGAGGGCTGCGGCCTGGTGATCAAGCAACACGTTGCCGATAACCCACTGAAGCGCGCCTTGCTGACGCCCGATGATTGGAAGCTGCTGCGCTATTGCCCCTGTCCCGTGCTGATGGTCAAGACCGAGGCGCCATGGACGGGCGGCAATATTCTCGCCGCGGTGGACGTCGGCAACGCTGACATCGAACACCGTACGCTTCACTCGAGCATCATCAATCATGGCTATCAAATCGCTGCGCTTGCCGACGGCAAATTGCATGTCATCAGCGCCCATCCTTCGCCGATGCTGTCGGCAGCCGATCCGGCCTTTCAACTGAAAGAAACTATCCAGGCGCGCTATCGCAGCGCCTGCAAGCAGTTCCAGGCCGACTACGACATTCCCGATGGCCAGCTGCATATCGAGGAAGGCCCTGCGGATGCGCTGATCCCGCGCGTCTGCCATCAACTTCAGGCCGTCGTGACGGTCATCGGCACGGTTGCCCGCACCGGTTTTTCCGGCGCGTTGATGGGCAATACCGCCGAGGTGGTACTCGATACGCTGGAAAGCGACGTGCTGGTTCTCAAACCGGAAGACATCATTGGCCACCTCGAGGACCTGGTAGCCCGTCGCTGAGTCAGACTCTCGGCTGCTTTTCCGTTGGAGGCCTCACTCAGCGGTATCGCTGAGGAACCGAGGCGCGATATAGCGCTGGTAATGCGCCTCGGAGAGCAGAAAAAACTCCCGATCGATGGCGTCGCGCAGCTCGGGAAGAGACCACTCGCGAAACTCCGGCAGCAACACGACTCCATAAGCATCGAGTTGCTGAATAACCCGTGCGCCCCGAGCAATAAGCTGATAAGCCCAACAATACGGTGACTGCTCCGCGACGAAGCGGATCTGCCGGCTTTCCAGCTGGCAGCGCAGTAAATCGGCATCGAAGATTTCAAGCTTGGCGGCCATCACTTGCGCCAGGAGCAGCTCCAAACGCCGCCAGACGGAGCGCTTGCTCTCCTCGTCATAGGCATTCCAACTCACCACCTCATGGTGGAAGCGCTTGCAGCCACGGCAGACGAGATCACCATAAACAGTGGAACAGAGGCCCACACAAGGGGTTTTAATGCGCTGATTGGACATAGCGAGGGTGAGTCGATGAACAGCGCCGCATCTTAGACTTTTGTCCAAGCCAGGTCACGAATGAATCCACTGCAGCGCCTCTTTTCTGGCCGTGCACCCCGCGCCGCCCGGCGTTCCAGCTGGCTTTCGCGAACGCTCGACAGAACCCTCAATATTCGGGCGCCATGGCGTTTCACTTAACTTTACGGGCCCTTTCCAGTAGAATCGCTCCGCCGTTTTCGGCGCCACAATCCGTACGAAGCTGTTTTCAAAGCGTCACGAGCACAGTTGAACCGGTCATTCGCCGGGTGCGCAGATCCCTCTCTCCTGCGCACCCGTCACGCCGCCGGCGTAAAACTTTGAAAACAGCTTCCGGATGCGCGTCCCGAGACACCCAAGGGACCAATGATGAGGGTATATAACTGTGCTTGAAGCCTATCGCAAACACGTAGAAGAGCGTGCCGCCCAGGGCGTCGTGCCCCAGCCGCTGAACGCCGAGCAGACCGCAGGCCTGGTCGAACTTCTGAAAAACCCGCCAGCCGGCGAAGAACAATTCCTCCTCGATCTGATCACCAACCGCGTCCCCGCGGGCGTGGACGAAGCAGCGTACGTCAAGGCCGGCTTCCTCGCGGCCATCGCCAAGGGCGAAACCACTTCCCCTCTGATCAGCAAACAGCACGCTGTCGAACTGCTGGGCACCATGCAAGGCGGTTATAACATCGTCACGCTGGTCGACCTGCTCGATGACGCCGAACTCTCCGACACCACCGCAGCGCAACTGAAGCACACCCTGCTGATGTTCGATGCCTTCCACGACGTCGCCGAGAAAGCCAAGGCTGGCAATGCCAACGCCAAGGCCGTAATGCAGTCCTGGGCCGAGGGCGAGTGGTTCAAGAATCGCGCTCCGGTTGCCGAAAAAGTTACCCTGACCGTATTCAAGGTCACTGGCGAAACCAACACTGACGACCTGTCGCCGGCACCTGACGCCTGGTCGCGCCCTGACATTCCACTGCACGCGCTGGCCATGCTGAAAATGGCTCGCGACGGAATCAACCCCGACGTTCCTGGTTCGGTTGGCCCGCTCAAGCAGATGGAAGAGCTGAAGACCAAAGGCTTCCCGGTCGCCTATGTCGGCGACGTAGTGGGCACCGGCTCCTCGCGCAAATCGGCCACCAATTCGGTGCTATGGTTCTTCGGCGACGACATTCCGAACGTACCGAACAAGCGTGCCGGTGGCTTCTGTTTCGGCACCAAGATCGCGCCTATCTTCTACAACACGATGGAAGACGCCGGCGCCCTGCCGATCGAGTTCGATTGCTCCGACCTGGCCATGGGCGACGTGATCGACGTCTATCCGTACAAAGGTGAAGTTCGCCGCCACGATAGCGATGAGCTGGTCACCACCTTCGAATTGAAGACCGACGTTCTGCTCGACGAAGTTCGCGCTGGCGGTCGTATTCCGCTGATCATCGGTCGCGGCCTGACCGAAAAGGCGCGTGCCGAATTGGGCATGGGTCCGACCGATCTGTTCAAGAAGCCTGAAGCCCCTGCCGAGAGCAGCAAGGGCTTTACGCTGGCACAGAAGATGGTCGGTCGCGCCTGCGGTCTGCCGGAAGGCAAAGGCGTCCGTCCGGGCACCTACTGCGAACCGAAGATGACTACAGTCGGCTCCCAGGACACCACTGGCCCGATGACGCGTGACGAGCTGAAAGACCTGGCTTGCCTGGGCTTCTCCGCTGATTTGGTCATGCAGTCCTTCTGCCACACCGCGGCCTATCCAAAGCCGATTGACGTCACCACTCACCACACCCTGCCGGACTTCATCATGACCCGCGGCGGTGTTTCCCTGCGTCCGGGTGACGGCATCATCCACAGCTGGCTGAACCGTATGCTGCTGCCGGATACCGTAGGTACCGGTGGTGACTCGCACACCCGCTTCCCGATGGGCATTTCCTTCCCGGCCGGCTCCGGCCTGGTCGCGTTCGCCGCTGCCACCGGCGTCATGCCGCTGGATATGCCGGAATCGGTCCTGGTTCGCTTCAAGGGCAAGATGCAGCCTGGCATCACCCTGCGCGATCTGGTTCACGCCATCCCCTACTACGCGATTCAGAAAGGCCTGCTGACCGTCGAGAAGAAGGGCAAGAAGAACATCTTCTCTGGCCGCATCCTCGAAATCGAAGGCCTGAACGATCTGACCGTCGAGCAAGCGTTCGAGCTGTCCGACGCCTCCGCCGAACGCTCCGCCGCTGGTTGCACCATCAAGCTGCCGGAAGCCGCGATCGCTGAGTACCTGCAGTCCAACATTACCCTGCTGCGCTGGATGATCAGCGAGGGCTACGGTGATGCGCGTACCCTGGAGCGCCGCGCACAAGCCATGGAAGCCTGGCTGGCCAAGCCGCAATTGCTGGCTGCCGATGCTGACGCTGAATACGCTGAAGTTATCGAAATCGATCTGTCCGAAGTCACCGAGCCGGTTCTCTGCGCTCCGAACGACCCGGACGATGCCCGCCTGCTTTCCAGCGTACAGGGCGAGAAGATCGATGAAGTGTTCATCGGTTCGTGCATGACCAACATCGGCCACTTCCGCGCTGCCGGCAAGCTGCTGGACAAGGTCGAGGGCTCGCTGCCGACTCGTCTGTGGCTGTCGCCGCCGACCAAGATGGACCAGCATCAGCTGACCGAGGAAGGCTATTACGGCATCTACGGCCGCGCCGGTGCGCGTCTGGAAATGCCGGGCTGCTCACTGTGCATGGGCAACCAGGCACGGGTAGAAACCGGCTCGACGGTGGTATCCACCTCGACTCGTAACTTCCCCAACCGCCTGGGCGATGCGACCAATGTGTACCTGGCCTCTGCCGAACTGGCAGCGGTCGCCTCGATTCTCGGTCGCCTGCCGTCTGTCGAGGAATATATGGTCTACGCGGCGCAGATCGACACCATGGCAGCGGACGTCTATCGCTACCTGAGCTTCGATCAGATCGCTGAGTTCCGCGAGTCTGCGGCCAAGGCGAAGATTGACGTAGTCGCCGTCTAACGCTGTAGGTAACCAAGAAAAGCCCGCCTCGGCCAAATGCTTGTTTCACTCACGCATTAGCCTAGCCGGGCTCTTCGGAAGATCCGATGCCAAGCGTTTGGCATCGGATTTTTTTATGCCTTCCAAACGGCAACTGTCCTGCCCGACTTCGATACCAGTCCGGCTTCCTGGTCAAAGCTTTTTCCGGTTAGTTGAATCCGCGCTACGCCGCTAGCTCAGGTGCCCATGCTAGAGCAGCGTCGTCTGACCCAAATACTCATAGCTTCGTTTTGGGACAGACCCGTGCGGGTAGCGACGTGCCTGAATAGGTGTGCCAAGGACTAGCGTCGAATTACTTGACAGCTAAAGTGGCGTCTCTGAAGGTCGCAAGCATCTTGGTCGCCGACCCGTTGGAATGGTTCTCTGCACTTAGAGAGACGATATGACGGCGATGCTGGCAGGTCTGCAGGTCCTGCGGCGAAGGCTGGCTGCTAAGCCTGACTAGCGCAGGTGAGAACCGGAACAGCCTGTTTCCGGCTCGACGAAACCTTGTCAGCGAGAGGGGATTCGCTACGGCTAGCGGTTTGCTGACAAGAATCGGATGGCTGGTTTCACCGCCCACGATCCTCAAGACCGGGACGGTGGGTTCTCAAGACCTGTCCGAACATTACGACCAGACGCTCAGCTCAGCCGGGCATCTTCAGCGCTTCAGGCGAGACCACAATGCCGTTGTTGTCCGCATAGAGGTATTCACCAGGACGAAAGGTCACGCCGCAGAAGGTCACTGGGATGTTCAATTCGCCGACGCCACGCTTATTACTCTTCAACGGGTGACTGGCCAGGGCCTGCACACCGAGATCAGTTTGCGCGACGATATCCACGTCGCGAATGCAACCGTAGACGATCAAGCCCTGCCAGCCATTACGCGACGCCTTCTCAGCGAGCATGTCACCCAGCAAGGCGCAACGCAGCGAGCCACCACCATCGACCACCATCACTTTGCCGGTACCGTCGAGCTCAACCTGTTCCTTGACCAACGAGTTGTCCTCGAAGCACTTGACCGTGACGATCTCGCCGCCAAAGGAGTCGCGACCACCGAAGTTGCTGAAGATCGGCTCTACCACCTGAATCAAGTCAGGGTAGGCATCGCATAGATCAGGCGTGACATATTGCATGGGAATCTCCTTCACCTTTGAAACCATCTTGGTTTAGTCGGCGTTCCACTCCCTCGTGAACTAGCGAAGCGGACCAAGCAAAACCGCGATTCAACAAGCCGCCAAAATAAGTATTGCGCATAGAAAAGGGCGGAATATCCGCCCTTTCGTTCCAGCCCCTATCAGTCGATTTCGGCATCGGCCAGGAAGAACCAGGTGTCCAGCACGGAGTCCGGATTCAGGGATACGCTTTCGATGCCCTGTTCCATCAGCCACTTGGCCAGATCTGGATGATCCGATGGGCCCTGCCCGCAGATTCCGATGTATTTGCCCGCCTTGTTGCACGCCTGAATGGCGCTGGCCAGCAACTTCTTCACGGCAGGATTACGCTCGTCGAACAGATGAGCGATGATGCCGGAGTCACGATCAAGACCGAGCGCGAGCTGGGTCATGTCATTGGAGCCGATGGAGAAACCATCGAAGAACTCCAGGAACTCGTCGGCCAACAGCGCGTTGGAAGGCAGTTCGCACATCATGATGATGCGCAGGCCATTCTCACCGCGCTTGAGGCCGAACTGGCCGAGAATGTCGATGACCTGCGAGGCCTCGCCAAGCGTGCGCACGAAAGGCACCATCAGCTCGACATTGGTCAGCCCCATGACGTCGCGGACCTTCTTCATCGCCCGGCATTCGAGCTCGAAGCAGTCGCGGAAGGATTCGCTGATGTAGCGCGACGCGCCACGGAAGCCGAGCATCGGGTTCTCTTCTTCCGGCTCGTAAAGCTTACCGCCGATCAGGTTGGCGTATTCGTTGGACTTGAAGTCCGACAGCCGCACGATGACTTTCTTCGGCCAGAACGCAGCGGCCAGCGTACTCACGCCTTCGACCAACTTCTCCACATAGAAATCGACCGGATCGCCATAACCGGCGATGCGCTTCTCGACGCTACTCTTCACATCCGCCGGCAGGCCGTCGAAATTCAGCAGCGCTTTGGGGTGCACACCGATCATGCGGTTGATTATGAATTCCAGGCGAGCCAGGCCCACGCCCTCGTTCGGCAGCTGGGCGAAGTCAAATGCACGGTCCGGGTTGCCGACGTTCATCATAATCTTGAACGGCAGTTCAGGCATGGCGTCGATGGAGTTCTGACGGATATCGAAGCCCAGCTCGCCCTCGAAGATCAGACCAGTGTCGCCTTCGGCGCAAGTGACGGTGACGCGCTGACCATCCTTCAACAACTCAGTAGCGTTACCACAACCCACAACGGCCGGGATGCCCAGCTCACGCGCAATGATCGCCGCGTGGCAGGTGCGGCCGCCGCGGTTGGTGACAATGGCGCTGGCGCGCTTCATTACTGGTTCCCAGTCCGGATCGGTCATATCCGACACCAGCACGTCGCCCGGCTGGACCTTGTCCATTTCCGAGACGTCGCGAATGATCTTCACCGGGCCTGCGCCAATACGCTGGCCGATGGCGCGACCTTCGACCAGTACAGTGCCTTTCTCCTTGAGCAGGTAACGCTCCATGACGTTGGCGCTGGTGCGGCTTTTAACGGTTTCAGGGCGCGCCTGGACGATGTACAGCTGACCATCATCGCCGTCTTTGGCCCACTCGATATCCATCGGGCGGCCGTAGTGTTTCTCGATGATCATCGCCTGCCGGGCCAGATTGCTGACTTCTTCATCGGTGAGGCAGAAACGCATGCGTTCGGCCTGATCGACATCGACCGTCTTAACCGATTTGCCGGCGCTGGCTTCTTCGCCGTAGATCATCTTGATCGCCTTGCTGCCCAGGTTGCGGCGCAAGATTGCGGGGCGGCCCGCTTCAAGGGTGTGCTTGTGTACGTAGAACTCGTCGGGGTTGACCGCGCCCTGCACGACGGTCTCGCCCAGGCCATAGGCGCCAGTGATGAAGACCACATCGCGGAAGCCGGACTCCGTGTCCAGCGTGAACATCACGCCAGCAGTGCCGGTTTCGGAGCGCACCATGCGCTGCACGCCGGCGGACAGGGCGACCAGCTTGTGATCAAAGCCCTGGTGCACGCGATAGGCAATGGCACGGTCGTTGAACAGGGAGGCGAACACTTCCTTGGCAGCGCGGATCACGTTATCCACGCCACGAATATTGAGGAAGGTTTCCTGCTGACCGGCGAAAGATGCATCGGGCAAGTCTTCTGCAGTTGCCGAAGAGCGCACCGCAACCGCCAGGTTGTCGTTACCGGCGGACATCTCGGCGAAGGCTGCGCGGATATCGGCATCCAGCTGCTGAGGGAATTCAGCCTCCATGACCCAGCCGCGAATTTGCGCACCGGCCTTGGCCAATGCATTCACGTCGTCTACGTCCAGCGCATCGAGCAGCGCATGGATCTGCTCGTTCAGGCCGCTGAGTTCCATGAAGTCACGATAGGCCTGTGCCGTAGTGGCGAAACCACCAGGTACCGAAACGCCCGCGCCAGCAAGGTTGCTGATCATCTCGCCCAGGGAGGCGTTCTTGCCCCCTACACGCTCAACGTCATGATTGCCGAGCTTATCGAGGGAAACTACGTACTCTACCAAGGTGCTCTCTCCACATTGTGTTGGAAACTCGGTCGGCTCCATCCGCGATCCGGTGGCCTGCCCCTGCAAAATGGGTGACAATGCCCGCCACTTGTGGCTCGGCGAAGGGGGCTACTATAGCTGAGAACCGTTCTTGACTTAAGGCCCCAGGTGCAATGAAACGAACTGCATTTTTCATATCCGACGGTACCGGCATCACGGCCGAGACACTTGGCCAGAGCCTGTTGGCACAGTTCGAAAACATCAGCTTCACCAAGCTGACTCGGCCATACATAGATACCGCCGACAAAGCGCGGCTGATGGTACAGCAAATCAATAAAGCGGCGGAAAGCGACGGCGCGCGCCCGATCATATTCGATACGCTGGTGAACCAGGAGATTCGCGACATCCTGGCCGAGTCCAATGGCTTCATGATCGACATCTTTTCGTCTTTCCTTGCTCCGCTGGAACATGAACTGATGTCACGTTCCTCCTATTCGGTCGGCAAATCCCATTCGATCAGCCATAACGCCAACTACATGGAGCGAATCGACGCGGTCAATTTCGCTCTCGATAACGATGACGGCGCCCGCACCCATTACTACGACAAAGCGGACCTGATTCTGGTCGGTGTCTCCAGGTGCGGCAAAACGCCCACCTGCCTGTATATGGCAATGCAGTACGGCATCCGGGCAGCCAACTATCCGCTGACCGAAGACGACATGGAGCGCCTGCAACTACCGACCGCTTTGAAAACTCACCGGGACAAGCTTTTCGGCCTGACCATCGACCCGGACCGCCTCACCGCTATTCGCAACGAGCGCAAACCCAATAGCCGCTACGCGAGTTTCGCTCAGTGCGAATTCGAAGTACGCGAGGTGGAAAACCTGTTCCGCCGCGAGAACATCAATTACATCAATTCCACGCATTTCTCCGTCGAAGAAATTTCCGCCAAGATCCTCGTGGAAAAAGGCGTCGAGCGCAGACTGAAATAAGCACCGCTTCGCTAGACAACAAAAAGCCCGATAGGTGCAACCGATAGCGGTTTTTTGAGCGACTTCTGGAAGCAGAAAACAGGATTGGTGGAGAACGCGAAGCTAGCCCCTCTCTTTCATCCCGCCGAGGCTCGCACGGACAGCCTGCCTCGGCGATGTACTTTCGGCTTTCTCGCCAAAGTGGCTCGGCTCAGAAGCAGTCGCCCGGTACGCGTACCCAACCCTCCATCAGGATGCGAGCGCTGCGGCTCATGATTGCTTTGGTCACGGTCCATTGACCATCTACCTGCTTCGCCTCAGCGCCGACCTTCAGGGTGCCGGACGGATGGCCGAAGCGCACCGCCTGGCGCTCACCGCCCCCCGCCGCCATGTTAACCAAGGTGCCTGGTACCGCTGCCGCCGTGCCGATCGCGACCGCGCAGGTGCCCATCATCGCGTGGTGCAGCTTGCCCATGGACAACGCACGGACCAGCAGATCCACTTCGCCGGCCTCGATAGTTTTGCCGCTGGAAGCCACGTACGTGTTCGGCTTGGAGACGAAGGCGACCTTCGGCGTGTGCTGGCGGGTCAAGGCTTGCTCAGCCGTCTGGATCAGCCCCATACGCAAAGCGCCTGCCACACGGATGGCCTCCAGACGCGCCAGCGCTTCGGGATTGGTGTTGATCTCTTCGCGCAGCTCTGTGCCCTGATAGCCAATGTCCTTAGCATTGACGAACACGGTGGGGATGCCAGCGCTAATCATGGTCGCCTTCAACGCGCCGATGCCTGGCACCTCTAGATCGTCGATCAGGTTGCCGGTGGGGAACATCGAGCCGCCCTCATCGCTATCATCGGACGGGTCGAGGAATTCGAGCACGATTTCCGCCGCCGGGAAAGTCACCCCGTCCAGCTCGAAATCGCCGGTTTCCTGCACCTGGCCATTGCTGACCGGCACATGGGCGACGATGGTCTTCTGGATATTGGCCTGGAAGATGCGAACCACGCAGGTGCCGTTCTCGGGAATGCGCGTCGGATCGATCAGTCCGGCATGAATGGCGAAGGCGCCGGCACCAGTAGACAGATTGCCGCAGTTACCACTCCAATCGACGAACGCCTTGTCGATGGAAACCTGGCCGTAAAGGTAATCCACGTCGTGATCGGGCTGGTTGCTCTTCGAGAGGATCACGCACTTGCTGGTGCTGGAGGTGGCGCCGCCCATGCCGTCGATATGCGCGGCATAAGGGTCTGGGCCGCCGATCACGCGCATGAACAGCTTGTCTCGGGCTGCGCCTGGAACCTGGCAGCGCTCGGGAAGGTCCTGCAGGCGGAAGAACACGCCCTTGCTGGTGCCGCCACGCATATAGGTAGCGGGAATCTTGATTTGGGGTGCATGAGCCATAAAGAGTCCTCATGAAACGTTGCCGCCAGACGGCGGCAACGGGAATGGAGTGCAGATACGGGTGGATGTTGCTTCTGATACCTACCCCGACACTGCTCGGTGGTCGCCACCCGGTGGATCGCCACCCGGTGGATCGGTAAAGCGTGATCCACCCTACGCCTGCCCGAGGAAATCCTTGGCAAAGCGCTGCAGCACGCCGCCCGCATCGTAGACCGACACTTCGTCGGCGGTATCCAGACGGCAGGTCACCGGCACTTCGACGCTCTCGCCGTTACGACGATGAATGACCAGCGTCAGCGTTGCACGCGGCGTACGCTCGCCGATCACGTCGAAGGTCTCGGTGCCGTCTATCCCTAAGGTCTTGCGGTCGGTGCCCGGCTTAAACTCCAGCGGCAACACACCCATGCCCACCAGGTTGGTGCGGTGAATACGCTCGAAGCCTTCGGCGACGATGGCTTCCACACCCGCCAGGCGCACGCCCTTGGCCGCCCAGTCACGGGACGAACCCTGACCGTAATCGGCGCCAGCAATGATGATCAGCGGCTGCTTGCGGTTCATGTAGGTTTCGATGGCTTCCCACATGCGCATGACGGCGCCTTCCGGCTCGACGCGCGCCAGCGATCCCTTCTTCACCTGTCCATCGACGACGGCCATTTCGTTGACCAGCTGCGGATTGGCGAAGGTGGCGCGCTGCGCCGTGAGGTGGTCGCCCCGGTGAGTCGCGTAGGAATTGAAGTCCTCTTCCGGCAGGCCCATCTTGTGCAGGTATTCACCAGCGGCGCTGTCCAGCAGGATGGCGTTGGACGGCGACAGGTGGTCGGTGGTGATGTTGTCCGGCAGCACCGCCAGCGGGCGCATGCCCTTGAGGCTGCGCTCGCCGGCCAGCGCGCCTTCCCAGTACGGCGGGCGGCGAATATAGGTGGACATCGGACGCCAGTCGTACAGCGGACTTTCAGCTTCTTCCACCGCGCCCAGATCGAACATCGGGATATAGATCTGGCGGAACTGTTCAGGCTTCACCGAGGAGGCAACGATGGCGTCGATTTCCTCGTCGCTCGGCCACAGGTCCTTGAGGGTGATCGGATTGTCCTGAGCGTCATGGCCCAGCACGTCCTGCTCGATGTCGAAACGCACGGTGCCGGCGATGGCGTAGGCCACCACTAATGGTGGTGAGGCCAGGAAGGCCTGCTTGGCGTAGGGGTGAATGCGCCCGTCGAAGTTGCGGTTGCCGGAAAGCACCGCGGTGGCATACAGGTCGCGGTCGATGATTTCCTGCTGGATCTTCGGGTCCAGTGCACCGGACATGCCGTTGCAGGTGGTGCAGGCGTAGCCAACGATGCCGAAGCCAAGCTTTTCCAGTTCCGGCAGCAGGCCGGCTTCCTCCAGGTACAGCTTGGCGACTTTGGAACCCGGCGCGAAGGACGTCTTCACCCAAGGTTTGCGCAGCAGGCCCAGTTCATTGGCCTTCTTTGCCACCAGACCGGCGGCGACCACGTTGCGCGGATTAGAAGTATTGGTGCAGCTGGTGATGGCGGCGATGATCACCGCACCGTCCGGCATCAGACCTTCCTCTTCGGCCTGCGCCTTGTCCAGGTTCACCGCGATGCCGCGTTCGGCCAACGCCGAGGTCGGCAGTCGGCGGTGCGGATTGGACGGGCCGGCCAGGTTGCGCACCACGGTCGACAGATCGAACTCCAGCACGCGCTCGTATTCGGCGCTGACCAGCGCATCGGCCCAGAGGCCGGTGGTTTTCGCGTAGTGCTCGACCAGCGCCACCTGCTCCGGCTCGCGCCCGGTGAGCTTGAGGTAATCGATGGTTTGCTGGTCGATATAGAACATCGCCGCCGTGGCGCCGTACTCGGGGCACATGTTGGAGATGGTGGCGCGGTCACCGATGGACAGGCTGTCGGCACCTTCGCCGAAAAACTCTACCCAGGCTCCGACCACGCGCTCGTTGCGCAGGAATTCGGTCAACGCCAGGACGATATCGGTCGCGGTGATTCCCGGCTGGCGTTTGCCGGACAACCGGACGCCGACGATATCGGGCAGGCGCATCATTGAGGCGCGACCGAGCATCACGGTCTCCGCCTCCAGACCGCCGACACCGACGGCGATCACGCCCAGGGCATCAACGTGCGGGGTGTGGGAATCGGTGCCGACGCAGGTGTCGGGGAAGGCCACGCCATCGCGCGCCTGGATCACCGGCGACATCTTCTCCAGATTGATCTGGTGCATGATGCCGTTACCGGCCGGAATCACGTCGACGTTCTTGAAGGCGGTCTTGGTCCATTCGATGAAATGGAAGCGATCTTCGTTGCGACGCTCCTCGACGGCGCGATTTTTCTCGAAGGCATCCGGATCGAAACCGGCATGCTCCACCGCCAGCGAGTGATCGACGATCAGCTGCGTCGGCACCACCGGGTTGACCTTGGACGGGTCGCCGCCCTGCTCGGCGATCGCGTCACGCAGACCGGCGAGATCGACCAGCGCGGTCTGGCCGAGAATGTCGTGACAGACCACGCGGGCCGGATACCAGGGAAAGTCCAGGTCCTGTTTACGCTCGATGATCTGCTTCAGCGAATCGGTCAGCAGCGCCGGCTCGCAGCGACGCACCAACTGTTCGGCCAGCACACGGGAGGTATAGGGCAGCTTGTCGTAGGCGCCCGGCTGGATCTCTTCGACTGCCGCGCGGGTGTCGAAGTAGTCAAGCTGGGTGCCGGGCAGAGGTTTGCGGTGTTCTGTATTCATGCCGGAAGAACTCAATCCAGTAATGTTCCGAGGGGCAAGGGAGAGGGAGTCCGATCACGAACTCCCCTCTTCCGATCAGCGTTCGGCGATCGGTACGACCTTGCGCTGCTCCGGACCGATGTAATCGGCGCTCGGCCGAATGATCCGGTTGTTGCTGCGTTGTTCGAACACATGGGACGCCCAGCCGGTGACACGCGAGCAGACGAAGATCGGCGTGAACAGCTTGGTGGGGATGCCCATGAAGTGATAGGCCGAGGCATGGTAGAAGTCGGCGTTGGGGAAGAGCTTCTTCTGCTCCCACATGGTCTCGTCGACCGCAACCGATACCGGGTACAGCACGGTGTCGCCTACTTCGTCGGCCAGCTTCTTGGCCCAGACCTTGATGACCTCGTTGCGCGGATCGGACTCTTTGTAGATCGCATGGCCGAAGCCCATGATCTTGTCCTTGCGCTCCAGCATACCCAGCAGGCCTTCGCGAGCCTCTTCCGGTGTCTTGAAGCGCTCGATCAGCTCCATCGCCGCCTCGTTGGCCCCCCCATGCAGCGGGCCACGCAGCGAACCGATGGCACCGGTCACGCAGGAATAGAGGTCGGACAGGGTCGAAGCACAGACCCGCGCGGTGAAGGTCGAGGCGTTGAACTCATGCTCTGCATAGAGAATCAGCGAGACATTCATCACCCGGACGTGCAGGTCGCTCGGCTTCTTGCCGTGCAACAGCGCGAGGAAGTGCCCGCCCAGGGTGTCTTCGTCGCTACTGCACTCGATGCGAACGCCGTCGTGGGTGAAGCGATACCAGTAGCACATGATCGCCGGGAATGCCGCCATCAGGCGCTCGGCGACGTCACGCTGCTGCTCGAAGCTGACTTCCGGCTCCAGAGTGCCGAGCACCGAAGCGCCGGTACGCATGACGTCCATCGGATGGGCGCTGGCCGGTATGCGCTCCAGCACTTCCTTCAGCGCCTGCGGCAGGTCGCGCAGAGTCATCAGGCGGCTCTTGTAGGCTGCCAGTTGGTCCGTATTGGGCAATTCTCCGTAGAACAGCAGGTAGGCCACTTCCTCGAAATCGGCCACTGCGGCCAGATCGCGAACGTCATAACCACGATAGGTCAGACCGGCGCCTTCCTTGCCGACCGTACAGAGCTCGGTCTGTCCGGCGATCTGACCGCGCAGACCTGCCCCACTCAACACCTTTGCTTCAGCCATTTGCTATCTCCTTATTGGATTTATTCTGGATATTGCTCAATCACGTCGATGGAAGGCTCCGATCACACCGCCGGAACCGCGCGGGCTCAGCTCTTCTTCTGAGCGAACAACGCATCGAGGCTCTGCTCGAAAGCGTGGTAGTTGATGCGGTCGTAAAGCTCCATGCGGGTCTGCATGGTATCGATCACGTTCTTCTGCGTGCCGTCACGGCGCAGCGCGGTATAGACGTTCTCTGCCGCCTTGTTCATGGCCCTGAAAGCCGACAGCGGATACAGCACCAGGGAGACGTCAACGCTGGCCAACTCCTCGGTGGTATACAGCGGGGTGGCACCGAACTCGGTAATGTTGGCCAGGATCGGCGCGTTCACCTGATCGGCAAAGGTCTTGTACATCGCCAGTTCGGTGATGGCTTCGGGAAAGATCATATCTGCACCCGCCTCGATGCAGGCAGCGGCGCGATCCAGCGCGGCGTTCAGCCCTTCCACAGCCAGCGCATCGGTACGCGCCATGATTACGAAGCTGTCATCGGTACGCGCGTCGACGGCCGCCTTGATGCGGTCGACCATCTCCTGCTGGGAAACGATCTCTTTGTTCGGGCGATGACCGCAGCGCTTGGCGCCGACCTGGTCCTCGATATGGATAGCCGCTGCGCCGAACTTGATCATCGACTTGACGGTACGCGCTACGTTGAACGCCGAGGAACCGAAGCCGGTGTCGACATCCACCAGCAGCGGCAGATCGCAGACATCGGTGATGCGGCGCACGTCGGTCAGTACATCGTCGAGACCGGTGATACCCAGATCCGGCAAGCCCAACGAACCAGCTGCGACGCCGCCACCAGACAGATAGATGGCCTTGAAGCCTGCGCGCTTGGCCAGCAGCGCATGGTTGGCGTTGATCGCACCGACGACCTGCAGCGGATGCTCACTGGCCACGGCGTCACGGAAACGCTGACCGGCGGAAGGAAGAGTCATGCATTACCCCTTTCATATGGTGTTTGTTCGAGAACGCCCTGGAAGTGGCGCTCGACGTTGCGCTTGGAAGCAGCGATATGGCGGCGCATCAGCAGCTCCGCCAGCTCGCCATCGCGGTCGGTGATAGCGTCGAGAATCCGGTGATGCTCGGCGAAGGCTTGATGTGGCCGGTTCGGAGTCGTAGAGAATTGGATGCGGTACATGCGCACCAATTGATAGAGCTCATCGCAGAGCAACTTGGCCAAGGTGCGGTTGCCACTGCCCTGAATGATGCGGTAATGAAAGTCGAAATCGCCTTCCTGCTGGTAATAGCCGACGCCCGCCTGGAACGCCTCATCGCGCTCATGCGTACTCAGCACACGCCGCAGCTCTTCGATCTCGGCGTCGCTCATGCGCTCGGCGGCCAGCCGACAAGCCATGCCTTCCAATGATTCGCGGATCTCGTAGAGCTCGATCAACTCGGCATGGCTGAGGGAAACCACCCGTGCGCCCACATGGGGAATGCGCACCAGCAGCTTCTGCCCTTCCAGGCGGTGGATCGCCTCGCGCAACGGCCCACGACTGATGCCATAGGTGCGCGCTAGCTCCGGCTCGGAAATCTTGCTGCCGGGTGCGATATCGCCCTTGACGATGGCAGCCTGAATCAGCCGGAACACGTGTTCGGACAGGGTTCCGCTATCTAATTGATCAGAACGGAGGTTTTCGACGGTATCGAGCATATTGTTGACACCAAGGATATCAATTGCCGACAACTTACGCCCCGAAACACCAAATGGTCAATGGGACGAAAGTAGATTGTCGACAATATGGTCAGCGAGGCGCGGCTGGCATCTATGACATTACGCAGCCGAGCTCAAGGCATAAGCCTAGTCGGCGGAACGAACGGCCATGTAGAATGCGCCGGTAATGGGCGCCTGGCGCCCGCCTCGCCATGCCTCCAAGCTCACGGCCTGCCGTTCCGCCCATGCTTTCCGACTCGACTAACCCTGGACCTATGAGCGCCAAACTCTTCCTTCTGTCGCTGTGCCTTCTGGCCTCCCCGCTCTTCGCCCAAGCGGATGGCAAAACCATCTATGGCCTGAACGAACATGTCGCTCTACCCGACTTTGGTATCGAGCTACCTGCGAAACTCGATACGGGCGCGCAAACCGCCTCGCTCAGCGCGCGCGATATCGAAAACTTCAAGCGCAAGGGGAAGGATTGGGTTCGCTTCTACCTCGCCGTCGACGAGGCTCATGACCACCCGATCGAGCTGCCGCTGCAGCGCATCAGCAAGATCAAACGTCGCGCTGGAGACTTTGATCCAGAAGAAGAAAAAACCTATACACCGCGCCCCGTCGTGGAGCTCGAGCTGTGCATGGGCAAGGCCAAACGCAGCATTGAAGTGAACCTCACGGACAGAAGTGCATTCCAATATCCACTTTTAATAGGTTCCGATGCGCTTACTCGCTTCGGTGCCCTGGTCGATCCAAGCCTTAAGTACGCTGCTGGCAAACCCGGCTGCATTATCGAATCCGACGCTGACGAGTAATTCCATGCGCGCCCTTACCCTGCATCTCAAAGTCCTGATTTTCCTGCTCGTCACGCTGGGCATCGCGATCACCGCGTACCAGATTTTCGTCTTCGGAATTCCGATTACCGAAGACGAAACCGATGACCTGTGGAATATCGACGCCAAAATCGAATTTCAGGCCAGCCCGCGCGAGCCGGTGAAGCTGCAGATGTACGTGCCTCCGCTGAACCAGGAGTTCGTCAGCCTCAACGAAAGCTTCATCTCCAACAATTACGGCGTCAGCATCAACCGCGCCGACGGCAACCGTCGCGTCACCTGGTCGGCGCGTCGCGCCAGTGGCAATCAAACGCTTTACTACCGCCTGGTGCTCACCAGACGCTACAGCGGCGAACAAACCGCGGCCACCGGCCCGATCTTCCGCGACAGCATTCCGGTCGAAGGTGCCGAAAAAATTGCCGCCGAAGCCCTGCTCTCACCGATCCGCCAGCATTCGGCCGATGTCGAGACCTTCATCAGCGAAGCCATCAAGCGTGTAAACAATACCGATGATGACAACGTCAAATTGCTGCTCGGCGGCGACTCGTCGACTCCGAACAAGGCCCGTGTGATCGATCTGCTGCTGTCCATCGCCCATGTGCCGATGGAGCGCGTGCACACCGTTCGACTGCTCGCCGATATGGCGCAGACGCCCGAACTCTGGCTACGCAGCTTCAACGGTGACAAGTGGCTGTATTTCAACCCGGAAACCGGTGAGCAGGGGCTGCCGAAGGATCGTTTGGTCTGGTGGACCGGTGACGAGCCGCTGCTAACGCTCGAAGGTGGGCGTAATGCGCAAGTGACGTTCACGCTCAACAGCAGCGAGATGAACGCCATCCGCCTGGCGAAGCTGACGGACGAAAACACCGACGCGGACTTCCTTGAATACTCGCTGTATGGCCTGCCACTGCAGACTCAACAGACCTATCAGATCATGATCATGATCCCGATCGGCGTTCTGGTGATTCTGATTCTGCGCAACCTCGGCGGCTTGCAAACGCTGGGTACCTTCACTCCGGTGCTGATCGCCCTAGCGTTCCGCGAGACCCAGATTGGCTTCGGCATCATTCTGTTTACCGTCATTACCGCACTCGGTTTGTCCCTGCGCTCCTACCTTGAACATCTGAAGTTGCAGATGCTGCCACGCCTCTCGGTCGTGCTCACGTTCGTCGTCGTGCTGATTGCGGTGATCAGCCTGTTGAGTCACAAGCTCGGGCTCGAGCGCGGGCTTTCCGTCTCGCTGTTCCCGATGGTGATCCTGACCATGACCATCGAGCGCCTGTCGATCACCTGGGAAGAACGCGGTGGCGGCCATGCCTTCAAGGTCGCGGTTGGCACACTGATCGCAGCAAGTCTGTCGTTCCTGCTGATGAACATTCCGGAACTGACCTACTTCATCTTCACCTTCCCGGCAGTGTTGCTGATCATGGTGGGCTTCATGCTGGCCATGGGTCGTTACCGTGGCTACCGCCTGACCGAGCTGTTCCGTTTCAAAGCCTTTTTGAAGGATTGAGCCATGTTCGGTCTGATCAAGACGTGGAAGGCCCTGGAAGCCAAGGGCATCATGGGCATCAACCGCCGCAACGCGGACTATGTGCTCAAGTACAACAAGCGCAACCTGTACCCGATCGTCGATGACAAGATCATCACCAAGGAACGGGCCATCGAAGCCGGTATCGATGTGCCGGAAATGTACGGCATCATCGAGACCGAAAAGGATATCGAGAAGCTCAACGACATCGTAAAGGGGCGCCCCGATTTCGTCGTCAAGCCGGCACAGGGCGCTGGCGGCGACGGCATTCTGGTGATCGCCGATCGATTCGAGGGCCGCTACCGGACGGTTTCGGGCAAGATCATCACCCATGAGGAGATCGAGCATCAGATCTCCAACATCCTCACCGGCCTTTATTCGCTGGGTGGACACCGTGACCGGGCGCTGATCGAATACCGCGTTACGCCGGACCCGATCTTCAAGAGCATCAGCTACGAAGGCGTACCGGACATCCGCATCATCGTGCTGATGGGCTACCCGGTCATGGCCATGCTGCGCCTGCCGACCCGCCAGTCCGGCGGCAAGGCCAACCTGCACCAAGGGGCCATCGGCGTCGGTGTGGATCTGGCCACCGGCATCACGCTGCGCGGCACTTGGCTGAACAACAAGATCACCAAGCACCCCGACACCACCAACGCGGTGGACGGCGTGCAACTGCCCAACTGGGACGGCTTCATGAAGCTCGCCGCCGGCTGCTATGAGCTGTGCGGGCTGGGCTACATCGGCGTCGACATGGTGCTCGACCAGGACAAGGGCCCGCTGATTCTCGAGCTCAACGCACGCCCTGGTCTGAACATTCAGATTGCCAATGACTGCGGCCTGACTCATCGGGCGCATGCGGTAGAATCGCGCATCGCCCAGCTTAAGGAAAAAGGCATCCAGGAGACCCCGGAAGAGCGAGTGGCATTCGCCCAACAGCTGTTCGGGCATATTCCAGCCCACGACTAGCTCACCGCTCTCGCCCGACCCTCAGCGGTCGGGTGCTCCTGTCCAGCCAATCATCGCCAATGCCTGTCTGCACCCTATACACCCTCGAATACAAACCTGATCCCGCGAGCTGGTTCGAGCGAATTCGTCACGCCCACGGCGCGGTGCTGCTGGACTCCGGCAGGCCAGGCGCCGAGCGGGGTCGCTATGATCTGCTCAGCGCCTGGCCGCTCGGCATCTTCGAGCCCGGTGCAGACGAATCCGGTGCAGCTTTTTTCCAACGCCTGCGCCAGGCGCTCGAGCTGCTTGGCCGCGCCGACATTCCTGACGATTGCCCCCTACCCTTTGCCGGTGGCTTGATCGGCCTGTTGGCCTACGACTTCGGCAGACGGCTCGAGGCATTACCGAACCGTGCCCTGGATGACCTGGCGCTACCCGCCGCCCGGTTCGGCCTCTACCCGTGGGCACTGATCAACGATCACCAGCTCAAGCGCAGCCATCTGGTATTTCATCCCAACCTTGGCGATACAGACCGCCAGCGCCTGATACGGTTATTCGAAACCGATGCCGAATATGAACACCAGCCATTCGAGCTCCAGGCGAAGTTCACTGCCGAGCTCGAGCTTAATGGCTATAAGCAGGCCGTCGAGAAGATCCAGCGCTATATCCAGGAAGGCGATTGCTATCAGGTGAACTTTGCCCAGCGCTTCCGGGCGCCCTGTCAGGGCGATGAGTGGGATGCTTACCGTCGCGTGCGTAACGTTTGCCCCACGCCTTTTTCTGGCTTTATCGCGCTCGACGGCGGTGCTATTGCCAGCTTTTCACCCGAACGCTTTCTTCGGCTAAAGGAAGGTCGCGTCGAGACCCGGCCGATCAAGGGCACCCGCCAGCGGGGCATGGATCCGCACACCGATGCGGAGCAAGCTCAAGCACTGTTGGCAAGCGACAAGGATCGAGCGGAAAATCTGATGATCGTCGACCTGATGCGCAACGACCTCGGCCGCAGCTGCCGAATCGGCAGCGTGCAGGTGCCTGAGCTCTTCGCGTTGGAAAGCTATCCCAACGTGCATCACCTGGTCAGCTGCGTCAGCGGAACCCTGGCTGATGGTCGAGACGCGTTCGATCTTCTTGCTGGCAGCTTTCCCGGCGGTTCGATCACAGGCGCGCCGAAGATCCGCGCGATGCAGATCATCGACGAACTGGAAGCCACCAGTCGTTCGGTTTACTGCGGCTCGCTGCTTTATATCGATGTTCGTGGCGAGATGGACAGCTCCATCGCCATCCGCACCTTATTAATAAAAGACCAGCAAGTTACCTGCTGGGGCGGTGGCGGAATCGTCGCAGACTCTGATTGGCAAGCGGAATACGAGGAGTCCATAGGCAAGGTCAAGGTGCTTATGGAAGTGCTGGAAACCATTCCTCATTAACCATGCGCCAGGCATGGCTCGAATTGCCGTCCACGGTCGGACACATAACCATTGATAGAAGAAACCCAATGCCCAGCCTGAATCGCATCATTCTCATAAACACCCACCTCATGGGTGTGGTCGAGCTGGTGGTGGATGATCACACCAACATCTGCGGTACCAACGCTTCCGGTAAAACCACCCTCCAGCGCCTGGTACCTGTGTTCTATGGCGAATACCCGAGCCGCGTGGTGCCCTCCACCCGCGACAGTTTCGAGCGCTGGTATCTACCTACGGACCAGAGCTTCATCGTGTTCGAGTACCGGCGCATGGACGACGAGCTGTGTCAGGCCGTGCTCGCAGCCGCTAGTGACGGCAGGGGTGTTGACTACCGCCTGGTGCACAAGGCGTTCGAACTGGACGATTACATCAAGAACCGCCAGGGCGACCGCATCAGCTGCCTGACCATGAATGAGCTGGGCCGCCACTTTAAACAGATGGGTGTGGCCACGACCAATCAGCTGAACACTCGTCAGTTCCGCGCGATCATTCAAAATGATCGCAGCCTACTCGCTGCCGACAACCAGCGCAGCGAATTGCGCAGTCTGGCTCGCCAGTTCTCCCTGTGCGCGGGCGAGCATTCTCTACGGCATATCGAAAAGCTGGTGCGCGCCGTGCACTCACGCGAAGGCAAGATGGAAACCATCAAGTCGATGATCGCGGCCATCCTCGAAGAGGATGGCGTGACACCGCCGACTACTCACCTGAACCCGCAGCGGGTCGAGGACTGGATTCGCGACAGCCAGCTGATTCAGGGCTTCGATGCGATTCGTCCGGAATTCGCCCGACTGGAAGGCGACCATCAAGACTTGCAAAGCTGCGAGGCTCGCCTGAGCGGCCTGCTGCTGGCCTATCGCACTGACGAGCCCGTGCTGTTTGCGCGTCAGGAACAACTCAAGGACACACTCGAACAGACCGGCTTCGCGCTCAAGCAGCTTGAAGAAAAGTGGCGCGACGAGCGCGACGAGCTCTCCCTCTCGCTTTCCCAGGCCCAAGGCCAGATTGAAAGCGCAGAAATACAGCTGACCCACATCGAGGAGCAATATCAGGGTTACCTCGACGCCAACATCGATCAGGCCAAGGCCGACCTGGACAAGCTCGATGGCTGGAAGCTTGAACTGAATAATCTCAAAGAGCGCCTGCGACTGCTTACCGAGCAGCATGCGGATGTTCAGAACGCCTACCTGGAGCGCAAACAGGAAATTCAGGAGCAACAGCAGGAAGCGCTGGAGCGCCTGCACGATCAGGAGCGTCAGCTGCACGACGAGCTGGCCGCACGCAACCAACAGAAGAACAACGCCATTGGCCAGTTGGAAAAATCCTTCGGGAATCACCAGCAGGAGGCCGACGGCCGCTTTCGCGAGCAGAAGCACGCCGTCCAGCTGGAACAGCGCAGCCTGGAACAGCAGATCGCCAGTTTCAGCTACAGCGAGGAAGAAGTCCTTAGCCTGAACATCTTCGACCGCCGTCTGGATGATGCCGAACACAAGCGAGAAGAAGCCAGCCAGACGCTGGATACCCTGATTCAAGAAGAACGCAAGCTGCTACGACAGCGCGAAGAAGGCAGCCAGCAACTCAACCTGGCCGCTCGCCGCGTGGCCGAGCGTCAGCGGACGCGGGACGAGGCCGAACAGCTCCTCTACCCACGCCAGAACACCTTGCTCGAATTCCTGCGCCGCGAACAGCCTGATTGGGAATTGCAGCTGGGGAAGGTGATCGAGCCTGCCCTGCTGCAGCGAACCGACCTCAAACCGGCACTCAGCGAGCCACAGAGCGATAGCCTGTATGGCGTGCACCTCGAATTGGCTGCTCTGGAAACACCCGAGCACGCGGCTAGCGAAGCCGAGTTGCGCCATCGCCTGCAGCTCGCCGAAGACAACCTGCAGGATGCGCAGCATCAGCAGCAGCAGACAGAGCACCAACTGGCGGAAACCAGTGCAGCCCTGGACGTACTCAACCCCCGCCTTGTGGTCGCCCGTACCGAACTCCAAAACCGCAAGAGTGATCATCAGCGCCTCAAGGAAGAACGTGCTGCGCTCAAGGGGCGTCTGGAAGCCGCCTTAGCCGAACGACGGCTAGAGGCCAAGAAACAGCTCAGTGACTTGGGCAACGTGATCAAGCAACTCCAGCTGGAACAGGAAAGCCTGCTGGAGGACTTGGAAGCGCAGCTCCAAGAAGCACGGATAGAGACACTTGCCCATTGGCAGCAAGTGATCGGCGATCTGGACCACCGCATGGCACAACTCAAGGCCCAAATCGATAACCAGCGAAGCACCGGCAAAGCCGAGCTGGCCGCCTGTGAACAGTGGTATCGGAACGAGTTGAAATCTCGCGGCGTGGATGAAACCCAGCTCATCCAGCTCAGGACCGACCTGCGCGCGCTCGACCAGCGCATCAGGGACACCGAGGCGCGCCGGGCCGACGTCAACCGCTACCAAGAGTGGTATGCGTTGAGCTGGCTGAAGCTCAAACCCAAGCTACAGGATGAGCTGACCAACCAGAAGGTGCTGGCCACCGAACTCAGGCAGCAGTTGGACGCTGCTTCCGCCCAATTCAAGGCCAGCCGCGGCGCGCTAGACAAGCAACGACAACAGGCTCTGCAGGCTCAAATCATTGTCGGCGACCAGCTGGACAGCTTGAAAACACTGCTGCGTCGTTTGGGCGAGCTCAAGCTGCCGCGCGAAGGCACGCTCGCAGAAGGCGAGCTTGATGAGCGTCTGCGGCACGGCCAGGAACAATTGCATCACCGCGACGCCCTGCTCGCTGCCATCAAACAGCACGTGGACCGCTTCGACACCCTCATCGCAAGCAAGTCCGGCTCCAGCCTGGCGGAAACCTGGGAGCGCAGCCGTGAAGAATGCAGCCGAATCAACGAACGCGGCATCCCCAGTCTGGATTACCGCCGCCTGGTACCGGCGCTCGACGAGCTGCTCAACAAGCTGGTACCGCAAAGCCTCAACGGCCTGCGCGAGCAAGGGCGGATCTTCGGTAATGAGCTGTTTACCTTCTTCGATATTCTGACGGATATCGATAAACGCATCGCCAACCAGAGCGCCCGCATCACTCGTGAAGTCAGCGAGGACCTGCTTCTCGAAGGCGTATCCAATTCCGCGGTGACGATTCGCTCGCGCATCACCGAACTGGAGTTCTGGCCGGAGCTACGTGCCTTCGCTCGTGCCTATCTGGCTTGGGAAGAAAGCGGCTTTGCCGAGCTGCCCAATGGCGACTACACCGGCAGCATGCGCCGCGCATTGGAAGTTCTTGGCCGCTCTGCGTTGAACAGCGGTGTTGCAGGTTTATTGGAAATCGAACTGCGTCTACGTGAAGGCCGAAGCGATCTGGTCATCCGCACCGACCGCCAGCTCAATGAATCCTCCAGCCACGGGATGGCTTATCTGATTCTCTGCAAGTTTCTGCTGGCGTTTACTCGGCTGCTACGAGGTAACGCGCCCGCAGTTATTCATTGGCCGATCGACGAGCTGGGCACCTTACACCACGCCAACGTGAAGAAAATCTTCGATGCTTGCGGCAATAACTCGATCCGCATCCTCGGCGCTTTCCCTAACCCGGACTCTGAAGTGCTGTCGCTGTTTGCCAATCGTTACATTGTCAACAAACAGACCCGCCAGTTGCAGGTGGTCAAACCGCGCCTGGACGTGATTGGCGAACGCCTCAAGGCACGCATGACCGGGGAGACCGCCTGATGTTATCCACCAAAGGCAACGTGATCGAATCACTGCTGCAAGGGTCCTTCATCTGCCGGACCAGCAATGAAGAGGGCTGGCGATTCTTGAAGAACCCGGCCAACCGCGAACAGGTGGATGAGTACCTGAACACCCTCAACCGTGTAGTCGCCACGGTCGGTGGCGCTGCCGACTCCGACGTGTTCTTCTGCGGCTATCGCCAGTTGGGCGACGCCGAGCGACGGATCGTCAGCCAGCAATTCCGCGATATTTGCAATGCTCTGACGCCGCTGGCGGAGTGGCTGGTCTTGGTACAGGAGGCCAGCGCCCACGACGCCCCGCTGACGGAAGGAAGCCCGATTCGTCTCAACGAACTGCAAAGCATCGTCGAAGACACGCCGGCGTTTCGCGAGCAGCTCAACCGTATCAGCCATTACGCCCTGTTTCGCTCCACCAGTAGCAACGTTGACGCCCAGATCAAGCAGGTATTCAAAAAGCTGTGCGAACTGGGCTATTTGTTGCGCCCAAATCCCGACAAACAGATATTTCTCGGCACCGGTAAGCTGGATTACCTCTACGAAGTGATCCGTTTCATCGATGAAGCAGAAGGGCTAGCACTGGAGGAGCGTGCCGAAGCCTCCAGCCAGGGCAATCTGATATGAACAACAACCTGCATCAGGCCGGCGTGCGCTTCCTGCGCCAGCTGGGGCGCCATGCCGAACCGATTATGGATGCCTATCTGGCTGGCTCTGTGCCTGACCAGAGCCTCGAGCCCGGCGTACAGGAGCGCCTGATCAAGGACGGCATTCTGTATCGCCCCGAGCCTGGCTCCGATCTGCACTTGCGCCGTGTGGTACGCGCGCTACTCGAGGAAGCGCTGCGCGACGACCGCAATCGGCAGATCGACGCCAACACCGGCTCGACGCTTGCGACGTTCAAGACCTTGGCTGCGCATTACAAGGAAGCCCATCACCAGGGTGACTTCCCGGCGGCAGACGCCTATCTGGCCGATTTACGCGAGCACGTCTACAGCTTTACCGAAGGGCTGAGCCACAGCATTCGAGTGCTGTGGAGCCGGATCAACAACGAGTTCGGCTACGTCGGCAGCCTGACTGCGAAAATCCGCGAAAACGAGTTGGCCCAGTCGCAGGTGAGCGAACTGCTCAATGGACTGGAAATGATCGATTTCCAAGAGCTGGCGGATACCGCGGGGGATTTGAGAGAGCTACGCCGTCTGCTGGTGGCCAGCCTGCAACGCAGCGTCAGTGCCTGTTCGCAGGAGCTGAGTATCGTCCAGGGCCGTTTGTTGGAGCTGCTGGGCCGCTTTCGAAAGATTCAAGGTCGCACCCTGCTGCTCAAGGGCTGGCTGCTGCACGGCGAGCAGCAACCGGACTATCAGGTCGGCAACCACACGACCCGCTCACAATTGCCGCAGCTTTTCAGCCTGGCCCCGCCTACCTTGGGCCCAGCCGCAGTTAACATCCATGCCAGTAGTCATGAAGCCGACCTGCTCGCCCTACTCGCGCAAATCAAGGCCTCGCAACAAGCGGAGAATATGCTCACCCCGCTACCAGAAGCCGAAGAGTTGCTGCTGCAGGAAGTCGAAGGCTTCGAGGTGCAGACCAGTCCGATTCAGGAAGCAGTGCAGGACTATCTCTGCCATGTGATCGAGAACGGTCACCCCGTCACCGCCCTGACTTGGCATTCGCAACAGGCGCTGCCCTGGGAAACGGAATCCTGGCTCTACCAGGTGATCGGCGGCTACGAAGCCCTGCCCGATGACCAGAAGAGTCATTTCGAGCTGGACCTGCAGGGCGAGTCCCATCCGATTTACAACGGCAATTACATCGTGCGGGACATTGCCCTGTGGTTGGCCTAGTGACGCGCCATTTCAATGCCGTCCACCGTGCGGTACGCAACCAGTTACCCTCGGTGTCTCTCAATGCAGCCTGGGAAGATATCCGCCGCTATGTCGAAATTGGCATGCGGCGCGGCGGCAAACTGCACTTGAACGACGCCGATTACCGGGCGCTGCGTACGTTTTTTCTCCGGGTCGAGGGTTGGGACCCGATAACGCCACCGCCTGCCGGTAGTCGCACAGAGATTGCCCGCCAATTCCGAGATGACAAGCTAGGATCGGAACGCCCGGGCGATAACTTCGTACTGGTCAAGGGTAACCTGCCCGCGCCTCTGCCGCAGTTGCCCGCAGAACTCAGCCTACGAGTCCCGCTGGACACACTAGCCTTGGCACAGGTTCGCAATCTCGTGTTGGTAGAGAACCTGGACAGCTTTGACCAGTGGCAGGAGTACCGCATCCCCGAAGCGCTCAACGACGCCCTGGTGTTGTACCGAGGCCATGGTGGTCTGGCTCGCGGCGCGCGAAAGCTGATTGCACAGCTACCTGAGTCGGTGTGTCTGCACGTCTTTCCCGATTTCGATCCGGCGGGTCTTGTTATCGCCGTCAGCATGTCAGCCCGCGGCCTGCTAGTTCCCGCGCTCGGCGATAAGCTTATTGAGAAAAGCCACCGCGATCATTTCGAGCGCCAGTACCGCCAAAGCAAGCACCTCGATGAACTTGAACTGGGTGGCTGGCGGCCCGTCTGGCAGGCAATGCGTGAGAACCAGCTGAGCATCAAACAGCAGCACATGCTGGCATTTGATGCAGCGTTACAGCTGGTAATGCGCTAGCAGTGTGAGCCCGAGGCACAACTCACCGGCAGCCTTGAACGCTACTCGAAGATCAAGTCGAGCCTTCCATTACCGGGCGCTGCCATCGGCCTGATCTCGATTCTTCCTGCTTCGTCGCTTTAACCGTCGCGCTTACAGCGATAGCTCTCGGTTCGACGCCTTCAGGAATTCTTGCTTCAGCGCCTCGAAGGTATGCACAGCCGGGAACTGCGGAAACTCACGGATGACGTTGTCCGGCGCATGGAAGAGGATGCCGGCGTGGGCCTCGGAGAGCATGGTGGTGTCGTTGTACGAATCACCAGCTGCGATAACGCGGTAGTAAAGGCTCTTCAGAGCGATCACGGACTGCCGCTTGGGGTCTTTCTGGCGCAGCTCGTAATTTACGACACGCCCTGATTCGTCAGTGATCAGGCGATGGCAAAGCAGCGTCGGGAAGCCCAGCTGACGCATCAGCGGCTGCGAAAACTCATAGAACGTGTCCGACAGGATCACGACCTGGAAGCGCTCGCGCAGCCAGTCGACGAACTCGACGGCGCCATCGAGCGGTTTCAGGGTCGCGATGACGGCCTGGATATCCGACAATTTCAGACCGTGCTCGTCGAGGATGCGCAGCCGCTGCTTCATCAGCACGTCATAGTCAGGAATGTCCCGCGTGGTCGCCCGGAGGGATTCGATTCCAGTGGCCTCGGCAAAGGCGATCCAGATTTCTGGAACCAGCACACCTTCCAGGTCAAGACAGGCTATTTCCACGGGCCACTCCTTAAAGCAGAAAAATTGAAGCGGCACTCTAACGACAAGGGCGGAGCGGTGCAACGCGACGCCTTATTCACTAAAGTTAGGCGGAGCCTCAGCAAACGTTATTTAGCGTCATAAAGCCTATTTGTTACCATCCGCGGCCAGCAGAGCGCCCCAAGCGCCAATCAAGGAAGCCGCCTGATGACTCACCAATTTGATGTAGCCGAGCTGGCCGCGGCCTATGCCGGCAAATCCCCGCAAGAGATTCTCAAGCTCGCCTTCGACCTCTTCGGAGATGACCTGTGGATTTCGTTCAGCGGCGCCGAAGACGTCGTGCTGGTGGACATGGCCTGGAAACTGAACAAAAACGTAAAAGTGTTCAGCCTCGATACCGGTCGTCTGCACAGCGAAACCTATCGCTTCATCGAGCAGGTTCGCGAGCACTACGGCATTCCGATCGAGATCATGACGCCCGATCCTGCCCTACTCCAACCGATGGTCAACGAAAAGGGATTGTTCAGTTTCTATCGCGACGGCCATGGCGAATGCTGTGGCATCCGCAAGATCGAGCCGCTTCGGCGCAAACTGTCCGGCGTTCGAGCCTGGGCCACCGGCCAGCGCCGCGACCAGAGTCCCGGTACCCGGAGTCAGGTTTCGGTGCTGGAAGTCGACAGTGCTTTTTCAACGCCTGAACACACGCTGTACAAATTCAACCCCCTGGCGCAGATGACCAGCGAGGAAGTCTGGGGCTATATCCGCATGCTGGAGGTGCCTTACAACAGCCTGCACGAGCGTGGATTCATCAGCATCGGTTGCGAGCCTTGCACACGCCCGGTACTGCCGAACCAGCACGAGCGCGAAGGTCGCTGGTGGTGGGAGGAATCCACGCAGAAAGAATGCGGCCTGCACGCCGGCAATCTGATCGCGAAGCAATAAAGACCATTAAAAGCGGCAGCCTTGGCTTGAGGCGTGCCGCTGCTCCTAATAGGTCGGCAACTCGACGTTCTGGAACAATTCGTCCAGCTCGACCTTATTTCGGCATTGCACGGCTTTCTCGAGCATTTCTCGATCGAGATGCGGTGCGAAGGTTTCGATGAAATCTGCCATGAAGCCACGCAGAAAGGTACCGCGGCGGAAGCCAATTTTCGTGACGCTGGCTTCGAACAGCTCGCTGGCATCGAGCACCACCAGATCCGGATCAAGCTTGGCATCGACCGCCATCCGCGCCACGATGCCTACGCCCAATCCCAGCCGAACATAGGTCTTGATAACGTCTGCATCCGCCGCCGTGAACACTACCTTGGGCGATAAGCCCCGGTGGCTGAATGCCTCGTCCAACTTGGAACGCCCGGTAAAACCGAATACGTAGGTCACGATCGGATGCTCCGCCAGCGCGTCCAGAGTGAGCTTGTCCAGCTCGGTCAGGGGGTGTCCCTGCGGCACGACGACGCAACGGTTCCAGCGATAGCACGGCATCATCACCAGATCGCCGAACTGCTCCAGACCTTCGGTGGCGATGGCAAAATCCACAGTCCCGTCAGCTGCCATTTCGGCAATCTGCATGGGCGTGCCTTGATGCATGTGCAAGGAAACGTCGGGGTACTGTTTGATGAAGGTGCGGATCACTTGAGGCAAGGCATAGCGAGCCTGCGTGTGAGTGGTTGCGATACTCAATGTGCCGCGCTTCTCATTGGAGAATTCCTGAGCGATCTGTTTGATGCTTTCGCATTTGCGCAGGATTTCGCCGGCCGTGGTGATGATTCGTTCGCCAGCTGGAGTGACTCTGGTCAGATGCTTTCCACTGCGAGCGAAGACTTCGACACCCAGCTCATCTTCAAGCAACCGAATTTGCTTGCTGATGCCGGGTTGAGAGGTGAACAGGCTCTGCGCCGTGGCCGAGACATTGAGGTCATGATGCGCCACCTCCCAGATGTAACGCAGTTGCTGAAGCTTCATAGAGATCCCTCAAAATGCCAATGGCGCCTGAACGCCACCATTTTTTATAACTTCTGCGCCAGAAATCGGAATTCTAGGTCATTTCCGTATGTATCGCCCGCAGCATCCAGACGACGTCACCTTGCTGCAACCTCTGCAACGTAGAACAGTGAGCATACCGGGGTATACGCCGCCCGGTCTGTCAGCGTGATCGCATCCAGAGACGCCGAAGCCGCGAGCACTTAAGGATATCGCGGTCTCGTTTGAGCTTAGCAGCCCGAAGGAAAACCACTACCGCGCCGAACGCCCGTCCGACAGCCGATTGAGGTTACCCAAAGTGCGTTGGCTAGCGGCCTGGTCGCCCGGCAATAAAGCATAAGGCCTGGTACAGAGCCTCGGTCTTGGGCATCACAAATCCCGCATTCGCAGCTGCGGCCAGCGGAGCGGCATAGATCGAATCGAGCTCCAACGCGCGCCCGTGCGCATGATCGTGATACATGCTCGGCAGATAATTGGGCATATGATCAGTGGCCATCATCATCCGATCCACGAGCACTTCAGGTAGCGGGTGACCACAAGCCGCGGCAGCTCCACAGACTTCGAGCATGATTGACCTGACCAGCGCTCGACTGTCCGGATTGGACCTCAAGGGTGCGGTGCCGGCATCCAGAAGCACGGAAAGGCCGTTATACGGTACGTTCCACACCAACTTCTGCCAGCGTGCCTGAGCCAGATTGTCGGCCGCGTTGGAATCGACTCCCGCCGCTCGGAACATCGCCACGCCCTCTTCGACCAGCGCCTGCTGTTGCTCCAGGGTGGCTGCCGACCCCGAGTGATAGCCAAGGTTGACCCCGCCAAGCGCCTGATGCTCGACGACACCTAACGCCGAGCGGTGCACGCAGATGAAACAGAGGCCTCCAAGCAGATGAATGTTGTTCGGGAGAACCTGACGCAGGTCCTCCTCGACCCCCAGACCGTTCTGTAAGACCACAACTTTGGCATCCTCTCCCGCCGCCTCCGCGATCAACGGGGTCAGCTCCGGATTACTGGTGCTCTTGGCACCAACCAGCAGCCAATCGCACTTGGGCATATCCGCAGTGCTGCGATAGGCCTGCACCGCATCCAAATGCAACGAGCCATGCACCGCGCTGTTTATCCGTAGCCCGTTCTGCAGGACTGCTTCGTACTCGCTGCGAAGCAGAAAGTGCACGTCATAGCCGGCACGAGCGAGCATCACGCCATAAAAGCCGCCAATAGCACCGGTACCGATGATTCCGATTCGAGGGTTGGGTGCGGTCATACAGGAACTCCAGCTACGGTTCAGTGGGACGCCAAAAATAGCGCGCTTGCAGTCGCCACCTTATCAGCGTCCCAAGGCAGCGCCCAGCCGCCGCGAACGGTCCGCTTTTCGGAGCGAACCTACATTGAGCACACCGCGGTGCAGTCCGGCTTCAAGATTATTGTCGAGGCGAGGCAATACGCGATAAGGTTCCGCTCCCCGCTGCGCCCCAACGCTCCGCTCCGCCGCACCGGGATGGCTGGCGGACGGCTCACGTGACCCTGACGAGTGACAGATGGCTGATCTACCAATCGACGACCTAAACGTTGCATCCAACGTGACCCTCATCACGCCGGAGCAACTGAAGCGTGAACTCCCGCTGACCGCCACGGCATTGCAGACCGTTTCACACGGGCGCCAGGTTGTCCGCGACATCCTAGACGGCAAAGACCACCGCCTGTTTCTGGTAATCGGTCCCTGCTCTATCCATGATCTCAAGGCCGCGCATGAATATGCCGAACGCCTCAAGATCCTGGCGGAGAAGGTGTCCGACAGCCTGTTCCTCGTCATGCGGGTGTACTTCGAGAAACCACGCACCACCGTCGGCTGGAAAGGCCTGATCAACGATCCGTACATGGACGACTCGTTCAAAATTCAGGACGGCCTGCATATCGGTCGCAAGCTGCTACTGGACCTCGCCGAGATGGGCCTGCCTACCGCCACCGAAGCGCTAGACCCCATCTCACCGCAATATCTGCAAGACCTGATCAGCTGGTCGGCAATCGGCGCGCGCACCACTGAATCCCAGACACACCGTGAGATGGCCTCAGGTCTATCCTCCGCAGTGGGTTTCAAAAATGGTACGGACGGCAGCCTGACCGTCGCCATCAATGCGCTGCAATCCGTTTCCAGCCCGCACCGTTTTCTCGGCATCAACCAGTCCGGTGGCGTATCCATCGTGACCACCAAGGGCAACGCCTACGGGCATGTGGTTCTGCGCGGGGGCAATGGCAAGCCGAACTACGACTCGGTCAGCGTGGCGGTATGCGAACAGGAATTGAACAAGGCTGGCGTTACCCCCAACATCATGGTCGACTGCAGCCATGCGAACTCCAACAAGGACCCTGCGCTGCAGCCTTTGGTCATGGAAAACGTGGCCAATCAGATCCTCGAGGGGAACAACTCGATCGTCGGATTGATGGTGGAAAGCCATTTGGGCTGGGGTAATCAGCCTATTCCAAAAGACCTGTCGGACTTGAAGTACGGTGTATCCGTCACCGACGCCTGCATCGATTGGGAAGCCACCGAGAAAGCCATTCTTGGCATGCATGCAAAGCTGAAGGATGTATTGCCCAAGCGCGCCCGCGGCTGACGGCTATTTCTGGTTCGAGAAAACGCCGCTTGCCGGCGTTTTCCTTTTATTCGCTTTCGATAATATCCGTTGAGTTGCCCTGTCGCTCGATATACCGCTCTACGTACGAACAGGATGGAATCACCGTATAGCCTTCACGCTGGGCGTAATCCAGCGCGTGCTGCGCCAGTACAGCCGCAACGCCACGGCCGCGAAGCGCATCAGGCACGAAAGTCCTGTAGATATCCAGGGTCTGCTTACCCAAATCTACATAAGCCAGGTAGGCGCGATAGCCGTCCACGGTAGTTTCGAACTGGTGGCTCGTCCGGTCATGGTGGATGGTTAGCTTGTCGGTCATCTAGCCTCCTCAGCAGGCTTGCTGCCTTCAACTTGAGAGGTGCATGCGGAGCCCGCACATTCCCCATTTTCTTGTTTGTTTGACGACGCATGCTACCGCTATGTAAGACGTCGCTTCAATTGCTTAAAGCTGGCGATGCCCTACGTCTGGGCGATTGATGCTTTTCATTTGCCGTAGCGCTGCGAAGTGCAACTTTTCAGCATCCCGACCGGTCCATGTAACGAGTGCAACGCTGGCTCTGATTGTTTTTCAGCCAATCTGGCTAGCATATGCCGTGAAAGAATGAGCTTGCAGAAAAATTGTGGTAGCCGCTGCTTGCCTCAGTTTACTTAGCGCAACTAATCGGTAGTATGTGCGCGCCAACTTTCCATAACGGAAGTTGCCATGGATTTCATCCTTAAGGGGAACACGATGAACAACGTTCTGAAATTTTCTGCTCTGGCTTTCGCCGCAGTTCTGGCTACTGGGTGCAGCAACAGCATGACTCAGGAAGGCGAAGCCCGTCTGACCGCGACCGAAGACGCCGCTGCTCGTGCCCAGGCTCGTGCTGACGAAGCGTACAGCAAGGCCGACGAGGCTCTGCAGGCTGCTCAGAAGGCTCAGCAAACTGCTGATGAAGCCAATGAGCGTGCACTGCGTATGCTGGAACGCGCCAGCCGCAAGTAAGCTTCAGGCGATAAAAAAAGCCGACCTGCTCCAGGTCGGCTTTTTTATGGGGGACCGATTACCTCTCGGTTCGGTGGCCGCTGTCAGAAGATCGGGTCGTCCTGGCTGGCCAGCGCCTGCCCCTGCTCGGCAATCTGAATCGGCAGGCCGTCTTCACCTGCAATGATCTCCCGCACCATTTCCCAGTCCAACTGCAGCACACCGGCCGCCTCATCACGCTTAAGCAATGTATTGACCACTACGGCGTGCTTATCCATGAGCGTCATGTGCTTGTCTTCGTCCTGTAGCGGCGTATGCGCCTCCAGATAGATCTTGCCTTGGCTCACGCCGAACTTGTAGGGCTCGTCGATGATCCGCACCGCCGTACCGACCTTGACCCGTCCGGCCAGCTCCAGCACGTTGTGATTGAGCATTCGGAAGCAACCGTGGCTAACACGCATGCCGATACCGAACTTCTTGTTCGAACCGTGGATAAGGTAGCCAGGCATGGCCAACGTCATCTTGTACGGGCCAAGCGGGTTGTCCGGCCCCGGCGGCACGACCTTCGGCAGCGGATCGCCCTCGGCGGCGTGCTCGTCTCGAATCGACTGCGGCGGATACCAGGCAGGATTACTGGTCATCGCTGAAATGCGGGTATTGCCTACAGGCGAGCCCCACCCCTCCCGCCCGATTCCGAGGGGAAAGGTGTGTACGACGTTTTCGCCCTTCGGGTAGTAATACAGCCGATACTCAGCCAGGTTGATCACGATGCCTTCGCGCGGACCGGGCGGCAGAATGAAGCGCGTCGGCAGGATGATGTCGGTACCTTCACCCGGTAGCCATGGATCGACGCCCGGATTAGCCGCAACCAGCTCCAGATAGCCCAGATCATGCGTCTCGCCCAGCGCCGCGAAGGTGTCCTCATATTTGGCCTTGATGACCTGGATCTGCCCAACCACGTCCTCGCCTTCCGGGGGCAACGGCAACTCCAGCGCAGCGGAGCGGCCGGCCAACAGCAAAGCAGCGAAGGACAAACAGGAGGCGACTACAGACGCACGCGAGAGCATCAGGGGTTCCTTGGAAAAATTGATCGTGTTGCCGGCGATTGTACTCGAAGCGATGGCGGCAGCCGAGCTACCAGGCACTAACAGCAGACGGGAGGCCTTTGCGCTGTGCGCTCAGCGCGTCGCGGCATGCCGGACAGAGCTGGCGACTCTTGAGAGCAGAGCGCTCGAGATCCTGCCAGTGCGGTCGCGCAGGCAGAAAACCGCCACAGAGCGTACGGTCACCCCGGCCACTCAATTCGAGCTGACGCAACGCCAGATGCAGACGATTCTCGCGACAGGCGAAAAGGTCGAACTGCTCGTCCGGGACGATGAGGCGATAGGCAAATAGGGTCCAGGCTGGGCGCGGCATCTGAGGCTCCAATCGAGGGCCGCGACAGTAGCCGCGCGCGCACCTCAAAGCAAGGGTTCGAGCACTGGCCAAACGTTATCCAGCAACCGTTGCTGCGCACCTGCGGTAGGGTGGATGCGATCGGACTGCATCATGCCTTCGACCCCGCCCACGCCCTCAAGAAGGAATGGCACGTAAGGCAGCTCTTTTTCCTCAGCAAGCGAGTCAAATGCCTGAGCGAACGCCGTCGTGTATCGTTGGCCGAGATTGGGTGGCATCCTCATGCCCAACAGCAGCACGCTGGCTCCCGCTTGCTGCGACATCTCGGTCATCGCCGCAAGATTCTGTTTCAATTGCACCGGAGATTGACCACGCAGCCCATCGTTGCCACCGAGCTCCAGAATCACCACTTCCGGCTCATGCTCATCGAGCAATGCCGGCAGCCTGGAAAGCCCGCCAGCGCTGGTGTCGCCACTGATCGAGGCGTTCACCACCTGATGTTCCAGCGCCTCCGAGTCAAGGCGTTGCTGAAGTAAATGGACCCATCCCTGGTTGGTTTCCAGCCCGAAAGCGGCGCTGATACTATCCCCGACCACCAGCACCGTTCCCGCCACGGCTCCCTGAGCCCAGCACAACAACACCAAAACTCCACATTTCAGCCAATTTCGCATCGGAATCTCCATGAGCGCCAGCATTCTCTACGCCCGGAACCTTAGCAAAGCGGTACCCAGCGCGGAAGGCGAGCTGGTGATACTCGATGATGTCTCCCTGAATCTGAACAAGGGCGACAGCCTGGCCATTGTTGGCACGTCAGGCTCCGGCAAGTCGACCCTGCTCGGTCTGCTTGCCGGCCTGGATCTCCCCAGTTCGGGCGAGGTACGGCTGGTTGATCATTCGCTCGCCGAATTGGACGAAGATCAGCGCGCCAGGGTGCGTGCTGAACATGTCGGCTTCGTTTTTCAGTCGTTCCAGCTGCTCGATAGCCTCAATGCACTGGAAAACGTCATGCTCCCGCTGGAGTTGCATGGCCGCCGCGATGCCCTGACGCAGGCAACCGAGTTGCTCGAACGAGTCGGTTTGGGCGCTCGTTTGCATCACTATCCCAGGCAGTTGTCTGGTGGCGAACAGCAACGTGTCGCGGTCGCCCGCGCCTTCGCCGCGGAACCCAAAATACTGTTTGCCGACGAGCCGACCGGTAATCTGGATAGTCATACCGGCGCGAACATCACCGAGTTGCTTTTCGAACTGAATAGAGAGCGCGGTACGACGCTGGTGCTGGTCACCCATGACGAACGGTTGGCACAGCGCTGCCAGCACCTGCTCCGCCTGGAAGGCGGTCGCGAACTTCGCGACGAGCAGACCCGATGAAGCGCGTGCCCGCCAGCCGACTGGCTGCCCTGGCGCTGCGCCAACTGTTACGGGACGCTCGCGCTGGAGAGCTGCGCGTGTTGTTTTTCGCGCTATTGATTGCAGTCGCGGCCAGCACCGCCATCGGCTATTTCGGCGCACGCCTGAACGATGCGATGCTGCTGCGCGCCACTGAGTTTCTGGGTGCCGATCTGGTCTTGCGAGGCAGCGAACCCGCCGAGCCAGCCCAGGTTGAGGCGGGCCTCCGCCTTCAGCTCGACCATTCTGGTGTGGTGGAGTTTTCCAGCGTTGTCGCGACCGATGACAACCTGCAACTGACTAGCGTCAAGGCCGCCGACAGTAATTACCCACTGCGCGGCGAACTGCGCAGCGCAGCCGCGCCTTATCAACCGGAACAAGCCGGCCCCGGCCCGCAGCCGGGCGAAGCCTGGGCCGAAGCGCGCCTGTTCGCCGCACTCGACCTGCAGATCGGCGACTACATCGAAGTCGGCAACAAGCCATTGCAGCTGACTCGGGTGCTGACTTACGAACCGGACCGAGTCGGAGATTTCTACAGCCTGACCCCTCGCGTCTTGATGCACCTCGACGATCTGAATGCAACCGGCGTCGTGCAGCCTGGTAGCCGCGTACGTTATCGCGAACTCTGGCGCGGCTCGGCGACTCAGCTCAAAGCCTATGAAGAGGCGATTAAACCTGAGCTGCAAGCGCATCAACGCATCGAGACAGCCAAGGACGGCAATCGCCAGATCGGTGGCGCCTTGGGGCGCGCCGAGCGCTACCTGAACCTGGCCAGCTTGGCCGCAGTGCTGCTTGCCGGTGTCGCGGTAGCCTTGTCGGCTGCTCGTTTCGCTGCTCGCCGCTTCGACGCCAGCGCCCTGCTGCGCTGCCTTGGGCTGTCCCGGCGCGAGGCGCTGATGCTCTACACATTGCAGTTGGGTTATCTAGGCCTGGTTGCCAGCGTAGCTGGCGCATTGTTGGGGTGGGCGGCTCAACATGGTCTGTTTTTCCTACTTCGCGATCTTGTAGTCAGCGAAGTGCCGCCGGCCACGCTCTGGCCAGCTCTGGCGGGGATCGCCACCGGCTTGGTCGCCCTGGCTGGTTTCGCCTTGCCGCCGCTGGCTGCGTTAGGCCGCGTGCCGCCACTGCGGGTGCTGCGCCGTGACATGTTGCCGGTCCCGCCTAGTTCCTGGCTGGTGTATGGAGCCGCAGTGTTAGCTCTCGGGCTGATCATGTGGCGCCTGAGCCTGGACTTGCAGATCACCCTGGCATTACTGGGTGGCGGCCTGCTGGCCACTCTCGTACTCGGCGGACTGCTGTTACTGGCGCTGCGCGGATTGCGCCGCACCCTTTCGGGCGCCTCGCTGCGATGGCGTCTGGGTCTTGGACAGCTGCTTCGCCATCCGCTTGCCGCAGCCGGCCAATCACTGGCCTTTGGGCTGATCCTGCTGGCCATGGCGCTGATTGCACTGCTGCGCGGCGAATTGCTCGATACCTGGCAAGACCAGCTACCGGACGACGCACCCAACCACTTCGTGCTTAACATCCTGCCGGCTGACCGCGATGCGTTCGCCGAACGTATCGAGAGCCTGTCGGATCACAGCGCACCCTTGTATCCAGTGGTGCCTGGTCGCCTGGTCGCGATCAACGGTGAACCGGTGCGCCAGCTGGTCAGCAAGGAAAGCCAGGGTGAGCGAGCGATTCGCCGGGACCTGAGCCTGACCTGGGCGGCTGAGCTCCCATCCGACAATCATCTGACCGCAGGCCACTGGTGGGACGGCAAACGCAGCGAGCTGCCGGGCGTCTCTGTCGAAGCCGAGTTGGCCGAAAGTCTGCAAGTGAAGCTAGGCGACCGACTCAGCTTCACGGTCGGCGGGCTGACCCGAGACGTCAGCGTGACCAGCCTGCGCGAGGTCAACTGGGACAGCTTCCAGCCTAACTTCTACATGATCTTCGAACCAGACACCTTGCAGGACGTGCCCGCAACCTACATGACCAGCTTTCATCTGCCCGAAGGCAAGGACCGTGAACTGGTGCAGCTGGCACGAGATTTCCCGTCGGCGACGATATTGCAAGTCGAGGCCTTGCTCAGTCAGCTGCGCAGCATCCTGGCGCAGGTTTCGCTCGCGGTGGAATACGTGCTGATGTTCGTTCTGGCGGCAGGCCTGGCGGTACTGTTCGCTGGGCTGCAGGCGACCCTGGACGAGCGCATCCGCCAAGGGGCCCTTTTGCGCGCACTGGGAGCAGAACGCAAATTGTTGCTCAAAGCCAGGCGTGCTGAGTTCGGCGTGCTCGGCGCCGCCAGCGGCCTGCTTGCGGCATTGGGCTGCGAATTGGTCAGCGCCCTGCTCTACCACTTCGTTTTCGACTTGCGCTGGGAACCCCATCCCTGGCTCTTGTTGCTGCCATTGATCGGCGCGCTGCTGGTCGGTTCGGCTGGCGTAATAGGCACGCGCCGAGCATTGAACGCCAGCCCGCTAAGTGTGCTTCGCGAAAGCTAAGCCAGCGAAGCACAAGTGCTTTTAGAATGTGCCTTTCTTGCCTTACCGGATAACCCATGAGCCGCTATCGTCCTCCCCGCCCCGCCGGCACACCACTGATCACGCCCGAGGGGGAGGCACGGTTGCGTGCCGAGCTGCACGAGCTTTGGCATGTCAGACGCCCGCAGGTCACCCAGGCGGTTAGCGAAGCGGCGGCACAGGGCGACCGCTCCGAAAATGCCGAATATACCTACGGCAAGAAAATGCTGAGGGAGATAGACAGCCGAGTGCGCTTTCTCACCAAACGACTGGAAAAACTCAAGGTCGTCAGCCAGAAGCCGAGCGACCCGGACAAAGTGTACTTTGGCGCCTGGGTGACCATAGAAGATGAAGAGGGTGAACAAGCCCGCTATCGCATCGTCGGACCGGACGAACTGGACCTGCGCCAAGGCTTGATCAGCATTGATTCTCCGTTGGCCCGCGCATTGGTTGGCAAAGCACTGGATGCCGAGGTGCAGGTGCAAACGCCAACCGGCCCGAAGCTTTGGTACATCATCGCCGTCGCCTATCCATGACCAAGCAGTTCATACGTGACTAATGAGTCGCGATCTCTCAAGAACTGCGTCGATATTGCCTTTAACTTTCCAAACCATCACCTTCTTACTCACATCAGCGTTCCGTCCGGTAACAGGCGAATCGGTGCATCGCGATAGCTAAACGACATCAGCGACGCTAGGTGCGCCACGCCAGAGCGGACGCTCTCGATCATTGCGGAACTGGCACGATTGCTGCGCTTGTTCGGCGGCAGTACGCGCAGCGCGCGGTGAATGGCGAGGGACTGCTCAATGCCCGATTCACCTACTGATTGAGTGCATCCATGAATAACAAGAAGACGCTGATCGCTCTATGTCTCGGTGCCGTCATGGCCAGCAGCCAAGTGCATGCAGGCCTGTTCGGCTCGAGCGGCTACACCCAGACGCGTTACCCGATCGTCCTTTCCCACGGCATGCTCGGCTTCGACAGCATTCTGGGGATCGATTATTGGTATGGCATTCCACATGCGCTTCGGCGTGACGGCGCGCAGGTCTATGTGACTGAAGTCAGCCAGCTCAACACCTCGGAACTTCGCGGCGAAGAGTTGCTGGATCAGGTCGAGGAGATCGTCGCGATCAGCGGCAAATCCAAGGTGAACCTGATCGGCCATAGTCACGGCGGACCGACCGTGCGCTACGTCGCCGCCGTACGCCCCGATCTGGTTGCGTCGATCACTACCGTCGGCGCACCTCATAAAGGTTCGGATGTGGCCGATCTGATTCGCAAAATTCCAGAGGGCTCTGGTGGCGAAGCCATTGTGGCCGGCCTGGTCAATACCATGGGCAGCTTGATTCATTTCCTTTCCGGCAGCCCAAGCACCCACCCACAAAACTCGCTCGGAACACTCGAATCGCTTCATAGCGAGGGCGCCGCGCGTTTCAACGCGAAATATCCGCAGGGTATTCCAACCAGTAAATGCGGCGAGGGCGCACACAAAGTCAACGGTGTTCGCTACTACTCCTGGAGCGGCACCAGCCCGGTGACCAACCCACTGGATATTAGCGACGCGATGATGGGCGCCGGTTCGCTCGCGTTCGATGGTCCCAATGACGGCCTGGTCGGACGCTGCAGCTCTCACCTCGGCATGGTGATCCGCGACAACTATCGGATGAACCACCTGGATGAGGTCAATCAGGTTCTCGGGCTGACCAGTTTGTTCGAAACCGATCCGTTGACCGTCTACCGTCAGCATGCCAACCGCCTCAAGAACGCGGGTCTCTGAGCTGCGGCCGGGGCCATCGGCCCCGGCTCCGATACAAGGCATCTCGATGAAAAAACTTGCGATCTTGTTTCTGCTCACCGTGGCCATCGGCGTCCTGATCGACTGGCGAGATCCGGATAATCCGGCCTCCACCCAAGAAACGTCCGAGCCACCGCCTTTCACACCATCCACATCTGCTCAAATAGGTAGCCGCCCACCCGCTGTACCGCCGGTGCCGACCCAGGCAACCCGCCGTCTACCAGCCTCCTTCGCCGGTACAGCGGTGGACGGCCAACTTCGAACCGATGCCATGGGCAAGCTGATCATCGACGGTGATATTCGTCGTGTATTCGACTATTTCCTGGCATCGATTGGCGAGGAGCCGATAGACGCCAGCGTTTCTCGCCTGCGTCGTTATGTCGAAGAGCAGCTCCCGCAACCTGCCGAGGGCCAGGCGCTGCGGTTGCTAGGCCAGTATCTCGACTACAAGCGGCAACTGCTGATACTCGAGCAGGACCATACGCAACTGGCCGATCTGAATGCCATGCGAGAACGGCTGAATGCGGTTCGGCAGCTGCGCGCCGGGATATTCGACAGCGAGGCCCATCAGGCTTTCTTTGGGCTGGACGAAGCCCTCGATAGTTTTACGCTGGAACGGCTGGCGATTCGTCATGACCCAGCGCTCGATGCCGCAGCGAAGGGAGCCGCCATCGATCGCCTGCGAGACGGCTTACCAGCCGATCTGCTGGTTACGCTCGTGCCGCAGCTACAGACGGAGCTACGCGAACAGACACAAGCCTTGCAAGCCAGTGGCGCCACCGCAAGGGAGCTGCGTCGGCTGCGCCAGCAGGTGGTGGGCAATGCCGCAACCGAGCGCCTGGAAAAGCTCGATCTCAAAAGAAATCAATGGCAAGAACGAGTGGCAGCCTATCGCGAAGACAAAGCTCGCATAGAAAACAGCCGCGGCCTTGGCGAAGCGGAAAAGCGCACCGCGATCGCACGCATGGCAGCGGAGCGCTTCGATGAAAACGAGCGTCAGCGGCTGCAGGTCGTTGAACGGTTGCTTGTACAGCGAAGTGACTAGCGGTCAGTTGGCCGCGGCGCTTTGCGGTCCACCTTCGAGCAGATAGCGTTCGCGTGTGTAAGCCAGGTAATACTTGTTCACCGCGTTGACATAGCTGACGACGCCCATTCCCATGGTTTCCATGGCAATCCGTTCGACCTGAAAAAACCATTGGTCCGGGTTCAGCCCGCGGCGGCGGGCCTCGGCCCGCATGCTTTGCACCCGCTGAGGCCCCATGTTGTAGGCAGCCAGGATGAACGCCATGCGTTCGCGCTCGTTGAGCTTGGGACTGGCGAAAAATTCGCGTCGTATGTTGGCCAGATACTTCGCGCTGGCCAGTACATTGTTGTCCAGCTTGCCGATATCGCTGACGCCCATGCTGCGGGCAGTGGCCGGGGTTACCTGCATGAGTCCGGTGGCACCCGAAGCGCCACGGGCCGCCGGGTTGAGAGTCGACTCCTTGAACGCGAGTGCAGCCAGATTGAGCCAATCCATATCCTGCTGCTGAGCATGCCGCTGCAACGTCGGACGCACCTTCTCCAGGCGCTGTCGCCCGACGCGATCAAGTGGATACTGCACCCGATAAAGGCGTCGATAGACCCGAACGAAAGCGGCGTCCTGATTATCCGGCGCACTGTAGCCCTTGAGAAAGCGGTCGACGTTCGCGCGCAACGTGCTCGCCTCCTTTCGCATGAACCAGTGCATGTCGGAGCGCTTGCCCAGCACCAGCTGCGATTCGATACGCAGTTTCGGCAGCACCTTCGCCCAGCGTTCGGCGATGGTCTGTTCGACCACGGTCGCTGGATAAACGCCCGCCTGCACCATCTCCAGCACATCTTCCACGGCAAGCGTTGGGTCGACCCACTCGACCGCAATCGGCGCGCGCCCGGCCTGCATCAACGTCTGGTTGATACTTTCCAGCGCAGCGCTTGCAGCGCTGCCCGCCGGCAATGCCAAACTCCGCCCCGACAACTGCTCGAAGCTTTTATAGCGATGGCCGCCTTGTCGACCTACCAGCACCATCGGAACCTCGTCGACAACAGCCCGACTGCGACTTACCCTGCGCAGCGCGCCAAGATCGAGGAGCTCTCCGGGTGCGACTAGATCACCCTCGCCTCTTTGCAGAGCGCCAAGCAATTGGTCTTTGGCTTTCGGAATGATTTCCAGGGTGATCGACGAGCCCTTCGAACCGCGATTGAGAAACTGCTCGAATGCACGCAGACGCACATATTCGACACCGATGGCTTCGCCCTTGACCTCGCCCGAGCTGTTGCGGCTCTGATTGACCAGCACCCGCAACGTCCCGCTGCGGCGAATCTCGGCCAGATCGCGTACCGTCTCCGTCGGTTGCCATGCCTGCGGGCCAACCACGCGCGCAGCGGCTGGCCAGGATGCAAGCATCAGCAGACACAGCAGGGACAATAGACGGATCATTTAGGCTTATGCGCTCGAACGGAACTAAAGCAGGGATGGGCCACCCCCTGCTGAGAGGTGGCGAAGGTTCTCACAGGCGTTGCTGAGCCGCCAGCGATAGCTTTCAACTAGCATTAGATAACGAATCTAATCTATTGATACGTAACGTTATATTTTCATCTTATAAGCGAGACAGTTTCATGCAACTTGTCGACATCGGTGTCAACCTGACCCACCCGAGCCTATCCCGTGACCCACGCGCCATCCTGGATCGCGCCTACGCGGCCGGCGTCGCACAGCTGATACTGACGGGCACCAGCATCGAAGAGAGCGAAGCGGCTTTGGCACTCTGCCGCGAGCTGGATGAAAGCCGACAACGCTTGTTTTGCACGGCGGGCATTCATCCTCATGATGCGAACCAGTGGACCGCGGAAACCGCCAACCAACTGAAAGGTTTACTCGCCGAGCCGGAGGTTCGGGCAGTCGGTGAGTGCGGTCTGGATTTCAACCGCGACTTCTCCCCTCGCGCTCAACAGGAGCGGGTTTTGGAAGAGCATCTGCAGCTGGCGGTGGAGACCGGGCTGCCGGTGTTTCTTCATGAGCGCGACGCCGATCAGCGCCTGGTAGAGATCCTGCGACCTTTTCGCGATCAGCTCAGCGCCGCGGTCGTGCATTGCTTCACCGGGGAGAAACGTGCCCTTTATGCCTATCTGGATCTCGACCTGCACATCGGCATCACCGGCTGGATCTGCGACGAGCGTCGCGGCACCCACTTGCATCCACTGGTTCGCGAGGTTCCTGCAGCACGACTGATGCTCGAAAGCGATGCGCCCTACCTGCTGCCCCGTACGCTGCGCCCCAAACCCAAGGGTGGTCAGAATGAACCCGCCTTTCTGCCGGAGGTTTTGCGTGAGGTCGCCCGCCATCGCCGCGTAAGCGAAGAGGAACTGGCTGCCTCCAGTACCGCGTGCGCCCAGACGTTTTTTGGTATTTCGCGTCTGGCTGAGGCTATACAGCCCTAAAGCCAGACGTTGTCCTGCCGTTATAAGAACTGGTTCTCAACGTTCTGCAAACACCTCCTGCCACTACATATGAAGCGCGCTCATGGTTCTTTGGATTCGCGATCTTTCCCTGAAGTACAAATTCTGGGCCCTGAATATGGTGACCTTCGTCACCACCCTGCTGCTGGTGCTGTTCGCGTTACAGCTCGAGCAGGGGGCACGCAGCCAGGATGCGCAGACCAGCGCCCAAGAAATGGCCAGCGTGCTGCAGAGTTGGCCGCAGGAAGGCGCGCTTGCGCGGCACCCCGATGTGTTGGTGTTTGCGGCAGGTCAGCCGGTAGTCATCGAAGGCCAAAGCTCCGCACCGCGCCAGGGCTGGATGGACATCGATCACGACCGCTTTTTCGCGACCACCCCGGTCATTGGCGCGCAGCTGATTGCCAGGCCAGGCGGCGAAAACCTTGCGGTTCTGGCTCGCACACCCAGCGTCTTGCAGCTGCTGAAGGAGCACTTCTTCAGCTACGCGCTGGCGGTCGCTGTGCTGATGTTGGCGTTGCTGGCGGCTTCGCAGGTGATGATTCGCTTCCTCCTCAGCCATCTCAACACCTTGAAAGACGTCATGCTGCATGTGGAGCGCAGCGGTGATCTTGCCGTGCGAGTACCGCTGGATAGCCGCGATGAAGTCGGACAGATGGCCGCCGCGTTCAATGCCATGCAGGCCGGCTACCAGCGCATCGTCGGTACCGTGACCCAGGCTGCGACACGTTTGGACGAAGGGGCCAGTCGCCTGGCTTCTAGCATGAGCGATGTTCGCCAAGGCATGCTTGGCCAGAAGAGCGAAACCGATCAGGCGGCTACCGCGATCAACGAAATGACCGCGACCGTCCACCACATCGCCGATCACGCGCGGGAAACACGGGACCAATCCCAGCATGCCGACCGCCTCGCAGGCGACGGGCACAGTGTCGTGACCCGCGTCGAACGCTCCATTTCCAGCCTGTCCCAAGGCGTGCAGCAGACGGCCGAGACGATTGGCCAGCTTGCCGCCGACAGTCAGAAGATCAACGGTGTCGTCAGCGTCATTCACAGCATCGCCGAGCAGACCAACCTGCTCGCGCTGAATGCCGCCATCGAAGCGGCTCGTGCCGGCGAGATGGGCCGCGGCTTCGCGGTGGTCGCCGATGAAGTGCGCAATCTGGCCAAACGCGTACAAGTCTCGACTGACGAAATCACCCAGATGATTGCCGGGCTGCAGGCCATGACCCGCGATGCGGTGGAATTCATGCAGGAAAGCTCGTTGAAGGCCGATGATTGCGTGGCCGAAGCCCGTGAGGCGGGACTGGCGCTGGAAGCGATCACCGCAGCAGTGGCGCAGATGCGTGAGAGCAACACGCAGATCGCGGACGCGGCCGAACAGCAGAGCGAGGTGGCAGAAGAGCTCAATCGTTCGGTGACCGGCATTCGTGACGTCACCGAACAGACCGTCACACAGACCGCCGCGTCGGCTACTACCAGTTCAGAGCTGGCGGCTCTCTCCGGAGAGCTGAGCAAGGCGATTCAGCAATTCAAGCTGTGATAAATCCTCGCCGGCGCAAGATCAGCTCGACCTTGCGCCGGTAATGGGCCGCCAGCTGACAGCTCTCAATAACGCCCTAGACGGCTCGAGCCTGACCGCCTAGAAGCGTGTCAGCCAAATACCGTTACCGTCTGGCGACTTAGCGCCACCAGTTCACCCTCGGCTGTCCAGAGTGCCGCGGCACAATGACCGTAACCATCCTGGGCATGCTCGATCACCGCGCGATAGCGACACCATTCGTGGGTGTCGAACTGCGGTACCGGCTGGATGAACTCGATGGTCCAGGTCAGCGAACTGCCAGGTGCGAAGCGCTTCAAATGCGACAGTGGCGCTGGCGGCCAGGCGTCCACCAATGCCAGCAGTTGCGCGACGGTTACAGGTTCGCGTTCGACCTCACCGCGCAGCCGCACCCAGCCGCCCATCTCGCGTGAAGGATTGCCACTGAACGGCAACCCGCCGATGCCCCAGCGCATCGCCAGATAACGGGTGAACTCCGGTGCCACACCCGGAACGAAAGGCAGCTCCACACACTCATCCACCGGCGGCATCGCTGGAGCCGGTTCCGCCGGGACATGGATGGCCGATGCCCGCGCCGCACCGAAACTCCCCTGGATGATGGTCACTACCTGGCCGTCCTGCACAGCCCGCCCAAGAACCTGACTGACAGCCTTACCCTCGCGCAGCACTTCAGCCTCGAAGCTCACCGGGGCATCGACCATCAACGGGCCGACGAAGGTGATGGCCAGCGAGCGTACCGGCCGGCCTTCCGGCACCTGCGCCTGCATAGCCTCATAGACCAGCGCTGCAACCAGCCCGCCAAAGCCCGCACGACCCTGCCCCCATGTGGCGGGTACGATGATGTTGTTCGGGTTTTCACGCACGGCTTGTATCAATTCGGAAAGGGTCATGCCCACCTCGGCTTGTTCTTATCAGTCGGTCATCTTATCGCCGACACGCGAGTAACGGCATGGCATTCGGTGATAACGCACCATCGCGCATCACTATCGTTCGGGCGAGGCTGTTCTTCTGTTTCTGCCGATACCGGAGCGCCACGGGAGCTGACGTCTCACCTTTGCAAGGGCCGCTTTCATCGCGCCTCTGTCAGCCGGACGGCCGGCATAACGAGCCATCTCATAGAGCCGAGAAAAATCGAGGATCGAATCGGCGGCTACCGGAAGCTGACTTGCCGCACGCTCGGCGAAATCCCGCGCCCCCTCGCCCGCCTGCCGCTCGACGCCCTGACGAGCCAGCAGCCGTTCGAAGCGGCGGAACAGGCGCAGCTGCGGGTCGCGCTCACGCCGCCAGGGTTTCAGCAGCATCAAGGCCAGGATGATCATCAACACAGCGGTAGTGATGACCGACAGCAGCCCGAGCTTGCGTTCGTCGAGTTTGCCGAACAGACCTTTCAGAACGTCTAGCTGGCGCTCGCCCTGATAGCCGAGCACCCAACGCTGCCAGCCATAGTTGAGGCTGTCCCAGCCGAATCGCAGCTGGTTCAGCCAGCCGATGTCACGATAGCGCCGCAGCGCCAGCGGGGAATCATCGAGAAGCGCGTCTTCCTCGGAGAGCGCTTGCTCCAGCCCCAGCTCGATGCGCTCGGGCGCTACCTGGAACGTCGGATCGACCGCAATCCAGCCACGATCCGCACTCCAGTATTCGACCCAGGCGTGGGCGTCGAGCTGACGAACCGACAGGTAATTGCCCGACGGGTTGATTTCGCCGCCCTGATAACCCGCCACGACCCGGGCCGGTATGCCAGCGGCGCGCAGGACGAAGGTCATCGCGCCGGCATAGTGAATGCAAAAGCCATTCAGCGTATCGAACAGAAAGCCGTCGACGATATCGGCGCCGACCGATGAAGGCTGCAACGTGTAATGGTAAGGCTGTCGATTGAAATGCTGAAGGAGCGCCTGCACGACGGCTTCGGGGTCCGAATGCTCACGGCGCAACGCCGCGGCCCAAGCACGACTGCGCGGATTGCCTTGCGCGGGAAGCTGTAAGGCGCGCTCCAGCGTGGCGGGCTCGGCGGCGGGTTCGCGCAACGACTCGGGCCATGAGGTCGCCTGATAAAGCAAAGCCTGATGGATCGGGCGCGGGCGCTGCAGGTGGAAATCGGCCATCAGTTGAACGTTGCCAGCATCGACCTGGGCCACGTCCAGCGCGTAGAGCCATGATCGGCCACTGGGCTGCATGACGACGGTGTAACTCACCGCAGTGCCGTCGGGCGTCCACTCAGGCGCCGGCGAAAACTGCGACGCGAGCGACTGGGACCAGCGCCGGCCATCGAAGCGCTCGAAGGTGACGGCCCGCCAGTACAGCTGGTCCCGCTCTGGAATCGGACCTTCGAAGCTGGCCCGGAATGCCAGCTCGGCGGACCGGCTCAGCTCGGCAATATCACCTGGCGACATGCTGTCGGAAAGCCCGGTCACACCACGATCATTGGGCTGCGGCAACGACCAAAGCGGCCCCATGCGTGGGAACAGCACGAACAGCACAAGCATCAGCGGTACGGCTTGCAACAGCAGCGACCCTGCCAGACGCAGCGTCGGCCAGGGGTGAGTATCGGTACTGCTCTGCTGCAGGCCGATCATCGCAGCCAGCAGCGCGGTGACCGGCAGCAGGCTGTAGAGCCCGGCCGGCAGGCTGTCGTTGAACAGGTAACTCGTGGTCACGGCAAAGAACCCGAGGAAGATCAGCACCCAGGCATCGCGCCGGCTGCGCATTTCTAACAGCTTGAGTATGAACGCGGCGATCAGCAGCACGACGCCAGCGTCGAGCCCGATCAGGCCGCCGCGAGAAAGGTACACACCGCCGCCCACGCCGATCATCATCAGCGCTTTTATCCAGCCTCGCGGGTAACGAGCGCGCATACGGAATATTTGCACTCGCCAACTGGCGCAGGCCAGCCAGAGGCCGATGATCCACAACGGCAGATGACCGAGATGCGGCAGGATCACCAGCACCTGAGCGACCAGCAGCCAGATCAGCCCGTTTCGTGGAATCGTCTGGAGCCTGCTCATCGGCGGCCCTCCCGCTCCAGGCCGAACAGCGCCAGCTCGCGCAGGCAATGGTTGCGGTGATCGACGCCGGCGTCCGGGCCGATGGTTGTCGCAGCGATGCGCAAGGCGAAGGGTTGCTGACGTGCCGACAACTCGACGACCCAATGGCAGAGCAGCGACAGCCGTGCCTCGATATCACCGTCGAGCGCATCCAGATCGAGTAACGGCTCCTCCCCGAGCAAGGCAGTGAAATCCTTGACTAGCAAGCCCTGCCCGCGAGAGTAGGCCTTCCAGTTGAGACGTCGCCGCGAGTCGCCCGGCTGCCAGGGTTTGAGCCCTTGGTAGTCGTCGATACCGGGGCCCGATGCGCGGACGCCCTCGCGCTCCTCTTCGGCCGCCCCGCCAGTTTCCGGCAATTTGCCTGCAGCAGGGCGCGGATACACCAGCGCGGCCAGCTGCAGATCGACCCAGCTCCATGCCACCAGGATGCCCAGTGGAAAGCGACTCTCGACACGCAGGCGCCCGGGACGCAGCCAGCCACGGCGTTCGGTCGTCAGGTTCAAGTCGACCTCGCAAGTTCCGCCCGCCGGCACGTCGACCACTTGCAGACCGCTTTTCGGCCATCCCAGCGCGACCGCCTGATAGAGACGCCCACGACTTTCCAGCCTGACCTGCAGGCGCGCCTGTTCACCGAGAAAAACGGCCTGCGAGCCGCCAGCATGCAGCGTGAGCCCGGCCAGATTGCGCCAGGTATGCAGGATCGCGACCATGTAGACCGAGCCGAGCAGGAACGTCAGCGCATAGGCGAGGCTGTTCTGATAATTGATCGCCGCTACCAGCATCAGCAGCAACGCAATCAGAAAGGTTATCCCCACCGGCGTCGGCATGATGAATATTCGCCGCTGGTCGAGGCGCATGCTCGGGCCCGGCGGAATGCGCTTCAACAGCCAGCGATCACGTAGCCGCGGTAGTAGTCGCATGTTGATCCTTTGCGCAATTGCTGCGATTGCCCATCAGAGCGCCGGCACTTCGCGCAACAGCCACTGCACCAGCGCGCCGCCGCCGTGGCCGGTGGCATCGGCGCGCTCACGCAGACGATGGCCGACGACGGACGGCAGCACGGCTTGCACATCTTCAGGTATGGCGTAGTCGCGACCATCGAGAAAGGCCCAGGCGCGTGCCGCGGCCAGCATCGCGAGACTGCCGCGCGGCGACAAGCCCCAGGCGAACTGTGGCTGCGTACGGGTGGCCTCGACCAATCGCAGAACGTAATCGACCAATGCATCGCTGACCCGAACCTGCGCCACTGCACTCTGAATCTCCACCAACGCAGTGCGGTCGAGCAGAGGCTCCAGCCGAACGAGCAGATCGCGGCGCGAATCGCCCAATAACAATGCCTTTTCTGCGGCTTTAGCCGGATAACCCAGCGACAACCGCATGAGGAAGCGATCCAGCTGCGATTCGGGCAAAGAGAACGTACCGCCAGAACTGACCGGGTTCTGCGTAGCGACGACGAAGAAAGGATCGGGCAAAGGCCGCGTGGCGCCCTCGATAGTTACCTGCCCTTCTTCCATGGCTTCGAGCAATGCGCTCTGGCTTTTTGGAGTGGCCCGGTTGATTTCGTCCGCCAGGATCAGCTCGGAGAAGATCGGCCCCGGATGAAACGCAAATTGGCCGCTGTCCTTGTCGAATACTGAGGTGCCGAGGATGTCGCCTGGTAGCAGGTCCGAGGTGAACTGAATCCGCTGGAACTCCAGCCCCATTACCTTGGCGAGAGCGTGGCTGAGGGTCGTCTTGCCCATGCCTGGCAGATCCTCAATCAGCAGATGCCCTCTCGCCAGCAGACAGGCCATGGCCAACCGCACCTGTGATTGCTTGCCGAGCAGTACCTCATTCACCGCTCGCAGACAGACGTCCAATCTCGTGCGCATGCCGCTCTCCTTCAGTTCGTCCAGCGATGCTACTGACACCGGGAGCCTCAGGCAAAGGCGCAGGAAACCTGTTGTGACGAGGTTCCAGGTTGTGATCGAAGGCCGGCGTTAACGAAGATGGATCGAACGGACCACTCGGCTCCGAAGCATAAGCTTCCTCGTAGGGCCGAACACGTTCGGCCCTACGACTTTCTTCCAGCGAGACGGTAACGGCACTAACGTCCCGCGCGCGACTCACGCAAGTAGAAACGAGCCTTCTTGGCCTTTTCAACGCAGCCCTGGAACGCCTCGAATTGCTGCTGGGTCTTGGCGCCAGTCAGCAGCGCCATTGCTTTGGAATAGCTCACGGTGCCGGCGAAACCTTCCGCTTCCGCTAGGCTCTGCTCTTCCCAGGCAGCGTTCAGCTGAGAGGCACAGTTATCTCGATAGGCGGTTTTCGCGGCGCAGCCTGTCAGGGCCAGCGCCAGTACGGTCAAACAGATCAGATTTTTCATCGTTGCATCTCTCCATTGTGCTTATCTGCGGCGCGTTCGCGCAGGAACTCGACCACGGCGTCCTGCTCGCCCGCAAACTCGATTCGGGAAGCCTTGCTCTCGCGCTGGTAGGCATACATGGGATCGTAATATTGCGTTAGCAATGCCTCGATCCAGCCGCGATGCAAATCGACCGAGCCGGTAGCGGCCTGCTCGGCAAGCGCCTGCGCCATAATCTCAGCCAGTTGCTTGTAGCTCTCGCCCCCGAGCCGCTTACTGATATTGACCAGACTTTGCCGTAAACGCTCGGCGAATGCTGTGAAGCCTTCCTCGCCTTCCTCAGCGATGAATTCGGCGCAGAGATCGATCACGTAGTCCTTGAGGATTCGCTCGACCCGCCCCTCGATACTGTCTTCCAGCCACACCAGAGGATAACGCTGCATGCCTTGGAACAGCGGCAAGGGGATCGAGCAGCGCCCTACCAGCCGCGCCTCGTCTTCGAGTACGAACTGCCTGACACCGGCGTGCTGCAGCTTCAGCAAGCGAATCGCCAAGGCGTTCTCGAAATCGATCTGCGCCGGTTGCGGCGTGGCGCGCTTGCCGAAACTCGAGCCTCGGTGATTGGCGATGTTTTCCAGGTCGACGCTGTGTTCCAGGCGTGCCAGCACTTCGGTCTTGCCGGTGCCGGTCATGCCACCCACCAGCACGAAGTCGTCGTGCGCCGCCGCGTGCTCAAGCGTATCGAGCAGAAAGTGGCGCATCGCCTTGTAGCCGCCGGTCACACGCGGATAGTCGATTCCCGCCTCGGTCTTGAGCCATTGCTGGACCAATTGCGAACGCAGCCCGCCACGGAAACAGTAGATGTAGCCCTGCGGATTGTTACGTGCGAAGTCGGCCCACGCCTGGATGCGCTCGGCCTTGATCGTCCCACTGACCAGGCGGTGACCGAGTTCGAGCGCCGCCTGCTGGCCGTGTTGCTTGTAGCAGGTGCCGACCTTCTGCCGCTCGACGTCGTCCATCAGCGGCAAATTGACCACGCCCGGGAAAGCACCCTTGGCAAACTCCACGGGCGCACGGGCATCCATCATCGGAACATCGTTGAGAAACAGTTCACGAAAGTTGTTGGTATCGCTGCGCATCAACAAACCTCGACCGCAAAGGCGCCGGCATCGACCAACTCGCCGATCGGTTCCAATGCCAGACCGAGCTCGGCCGCCACCGTGAGAAATTCCGCCTCGCCTTCGGGCGCCACCGCCACTAGCAGCCCACCACTGGTTTGAGGGTCGCAGAGCAGTTGCTTGTGCGCTTCATCGAGCGTGGCGATGCGGTCGCCATAACTTTCGAAGTTGCGCCCGGTGCCACCGGGAACGCAGCCCTGCTCCAGATAATACTCGACGCCCTCCAGACGCGGTACGCGGGCGTAATCGATGCGTGCGGTGACGCCGCTACCATCGGCCATTTCCACCAGATGCCCTAGCAGGCCGAAACCGGTGACGTCAGTCATGGCGCGAACGCCCGCGAGCTTGCCGAAGCGGCTGCCTGGCCTGTTGAGCGTGCACATCAGGTCACGCGCCCTGCCGACGTCTTCATCGCGCAGCTTGGCCTTCTTTTCCGCAGTGGTGAAGATGCCGATGCCCAGCGGCTTGGTCAGATAAAGCTTGCACCCGACCGACGCCGTATCGTTGCGCTTCATCTGGGTTTTGTTCACCAGACCGGTAACCGCCAGGCCGAAGATCGGCTCGGGCGCGTCGATCGAATGGCCGCCAGCCAGCGGAATTCCGGCCGCATCACAGACTGCTCGCCCTCCGGCGATCACTTCGCGGGCCACTTCCGGCGGAAGCAGGTTGACCGGCCAGCCGAGAATCGCAATGGCCATCAAGGGATCACCACCCATGGCATAGATGTCGCTGATGGCATTGGTGGCGGCAATGCGGCCGAAGTCGAACGGATCATCGACGATGGGCATGAAAAAATCGGTGGTCGACACCACACCGCGCTCTTCGTCGATGCCGTACACCGCGGCATCATCACGCGAGGCATTGCCCACCCACAGGCGCGGATCGAGATTCTGCGCGCCACTGCCGGCAAGGATCACATCCAGCACCTTGGGCGAAATCTTGCAGCCGCAGCCGGCACCATGGCTGTACTGAGTAAGGCGGATGGGTTCGCTCATCTGGAAAGTCCCTCATGACGCTGGCAAAACGGGCGCCGATTGTAGCAAAGGCCGGAGCCGCCTTCGCTGCGCCGCGATGGTGATGTTTTCGTTGCCACGCTTGGCTTTAACTTGAAGCTTGCGGCTCGAAGCTTGAAGCTATCGCCCCTGCCATAGGGAGAATTGCATGGGCAACAAGGTCGCACTGGTATTGGGGTCGGGTGGCGCGCGCGGTTATGCGCACATTGGCGTCATCGAGGAGCTCACCGCTCGGGGCTACGAAATCAGCTGTATCGCCGGCTGCTCGATGGGCGCGGTGGTTGGCGGGATCTACGCAGCGGGCAAGCTGGACGAGTACCGCAGCTGGGTCGAAAGCCTGGATTACCTGGACATGCTGCGCCTGGTCGATCCAAGTTTCAGTCTCGGGGCGATACGAGGTGAAAAGATCTTCGGACGTATTCGCGACATGCTGGGCTCGATCAACATCGAGGATCTGCCGATCCCCTTCACAGCCGTCGCCGCCGACCTGACCAACCAGCAGGAAATTTGGTTTCAGGAAGGCAACCTGGAGCAGGCGATGCGCGCCTCGGCAGCAATCCCGAGCCTGTTCACGCCGGTCATGCAGGGCAACCGGATGCTGGTCGACGGTGGCATCCTCAATCCGTTGCCGATCGTGCCGGTCGTTTCCGCCCACTGCGACATCATCATCGCGGTCAACCTCAACGCCAACAACCATCGGCAATACCCACTGCCGGAGGTAATCCGTCCGGGTCGCTTCGATGCGATGGTCAACTCTATCAGCTCGCACATTCCGTTCTGGCGCAGCAAGGGACTGGAAGAGCAACTTGCCGATCTTCAGGCTGCGGAAGAAGGCGATGGCACTCAGCCGCCGGCAGCGCCCGCCGGGCAGAGCGCACCGAAATCGGCAGAAGGATCGATGGTCGTGGATGTGGGTAGCCCAGCGTCCTTGCTGGAGCTTATCAACCAGAGCTTCGAGGTCATGCAATCCTCGTTGACGCAGTACAAGATCGCTGGTTATCCGCCGAACGTGCTGGTCAACATTCCCAAGCGCGCGTGCCGTTTCTATGAGTTCTACAAGGCGCCGGAGCTGATCAAGCTGGGCCAGATCGTCGCGCGAGACACGCTCGACAAGTACGAGGAGGAACAGCTTTAGTCGCCGCTGATCGTCCTTTCAGCGAGAGTGCGTCTGATCGAACCCACTGCCCGGCAGCTTTTCAGGGCTAGCGGCTTCCGGCACTTCCTTGATCAGCCAGTCACCCAACAGGCTGTAGGCAACCGCCAGCAGCGTCGGGCCTAGGAACAGGCCCATGAAACCGAACGCCAGTACGCCGCCAAACACTCCAAGCAGCACGACTACCAACGGCAGATTACCGCCCCGGCTGATCAGATAGGGCTTCAGCACGTTGTCTACGCCGCTGATGATGAACATGCCCCAGACACCGAGAAACACTGCCATACCGTACTGACCCTGCCAGATCAGCCAGGCCACCGCTGGCCCCCATACCAGTGGCGGGACCATCAGAAAGCTGAACGCGAACGTCAGCAGGCCGAGAATCAACGCGCCCGGTATGCCGGCAATGCTGAACCCCACATAAGCGAGAATCGCCTGGGCAGCGGCCGTACCGATCACACCGTTGACGACACGCTGTACCGTACCGGCTACCAACTCTAGGTAATGATCGGCACGGTCGCCAATCAACCGATGCAGCAGGCTGTGAATGAATGCCGCGAGTTTCGGTCCGTCGCGATAGAAGAAAAACACCAGCACCAGGCTGAGCGCCAGTTCCAGCATCCCACCGCCAATGCGTGCACTGCGCACCAGCAGCCAGTTGCCGACCTGGCCGATGTAGGGGCGAATGGTGGCAAAAAAGGCTGTGCCCTGTTCATCCAGGGTGTTCCATAGCCCTAACAAACGATCGCCTATCAGTGGGAATTCACCGAGCCATTCGGGTGGCGGTGGCAGGCCTTGCACCTGAAGGTTATGCACCAGAACGTTGGCCTCTCGAATGTGGTCGGCGATGTTAAAGCCCAACCACACCAGCGGCACCGCTACCAACACCATCCAGCCAAACGTCAGCAGCGTTGCGGCGAGAGTGGAGTTGCCCTTCAACCAGCGCGTCAGTACGCGCATGACTGGCCAACTCGCGAACGCCAGTACCGCAGCCCAGAACAGCGCGGAAGCAAACGGAGCCAGCACCCACACACAGGCACCGAGCAGTACCAGGAGCAGAATCTGCACCAGCAGACGATCGTTATTGAGCATCGGGTTACCTATCGAAAAAACGTGGCGCGAGCAAAGCGCACCGGGCAGTGCGCCATTGCAGTCTGAAACGCCCTTCAGCGCAACAGTTTGATTCGCAAGCCACTCTCTTCGGACACTTCGGCCTCCAGGCGTCGCGCCCGGATTCGCTCCTGCGTCAAGGCTTCATGCCACGCTGCCGCTCCCTCGCCTTCCAGTGCCACTCGCACGGTGCTGTCGAGCCGTAGCACATTGGCCAGCAGGGCGCCCCACTCCGCCGTGGGTTCTTGCGGCAACCGCGGCAGCCAGAGCTCGCCGTTACTCTTCAGTTGGCGCAACAACGTCGCCGGATTCGGCAGAATGACGGCAAGCGTCTCATCGGGACTGAACTGCTCCACTTGCAGATAAGGGCGGCCATTGCCACGGGTGATGCCATAAAGCGCCATGAAGCGATCGGAATCGCCAGGCAGGCGCGCCAGCAGATAGGCCTGTCGGGCATCAGGACCATAGAGCGTCGAGCGCTCGAATATCTCATTGGCCCATAGACTGCTCGATCCACACTCGCGCCCTTCGCACCAGAAGAGCAATTCGGCACCGCTCTCCAAAAGGCTATTGCGCGCCCGCTCGAATGCTTCGATACCGGTATGGACCGCCGGTAACAGGTACGTCACCGCCGTCAGATGGCCACTCGCCATAACCTGCTCACTCATCCGCAGGCGACCGCTGATGCGCCGAATCGAATCCAACGGGTAGGTCCGCTCCAGCACCGGCTGTTCCTTGAACGCCACGATCTGCGCCTGCGGATAGCGTGGCAGCGAATCGAAATCCCGGCTGCCAGGAAGGTCGGCAGCGCTCACCACACCGGCAAAAGCTCCCAACGTGAAAATCCATGCAGCTCGCATACCGGCCCTCAACGGATCGCACCGCCGGCTTCTAGACATTCGGGCGCGCTTCCGACAGCTGCGTGCAAAAAGACAGGCCGAGTTCATCGAGCACAACGGATACCGTGTGGCCTTGGGCTTGGTGTGTATGGAAGGCAATCATGGGTGGTCCCTGCTGAGGCGATTGCCCAGCCTCACCAGTTGGCAAAAGCAAGTCAAGCAAGGCTTTGCGACAGATTCTTGCGTAACTGCGCTACCGTCTGAGTCAAGACGCAAAGAAGGGATTGAAAACAGCCGAAACCGCTTCCGCACCGCCCTGATCATCCAGGTGCAGATGGTGCCCGCCCGGCAATCGATGCAGCGTGAACGGCAAGGATTCGCACAACTCAAGCGTTTCGGGCCGGGTCATCAGCCCCTGCTCCGCCAGGATCAGGCTGGCGGGACAGGTCACCCGCTGAGCGAATGCCAGCGCGTGCGCACGCGTCAGGCGCATTGGGGATGGCAACATGAGTCGGGCATCGGTGCGCCAGGTATAGCCACCCGGAACCGGCATCAACCCCCGCTGGGCAAGGCGCTCGGCCGCCTCCCGGCTGACCGCTCCGACACCTTTCATGCGTGCCGCGACAGCCTGTTCGAAAGTGGCATAGACCGGTTTGCGTTTCTCATTGACGGCGAGCAGCGCCTGCAACGATTCGCCGAGCTTCTGCGGCGCGGTGTCGGCCTCGCCGGTATAGGGAATCACCCCATCGATCAATGCCAGACGCTCGATTCGATCAGGCATGGCGCCAGCTAATAGCACCGACACGATCGCCCCCATCGAATGGCCCAGCAGGGAGAACTGCTGCCAGCCGAATTGCTCGGCAGTCTGCAGCACGTCGTGAGCGTAATCCCAGATGTTGTAGGCGGCGCCGACCGGACGATGATCGGAATGACCATGTCCCGGTAGGTCCAACGCGACGATACGGACGCCGTTCAGCAACGGCGCCAGACGGGAAAAGGTGGCGGCGTTGTCCAGCCAGCCGTGCAATGCAATGACGGGCCGGCCATCCTCTGGACCGTAGAGATGCGCCGCAACTTCGGTATGCGGCAGGCTCAGGCGAATCTCTTCGAACACAACAGTCATGCGGCACCTCTTCTATCCAGATCGCTCCAGCGGCTGAACAATTGTTTGAGTAAAGCGGCCGTGGCGCGAGGGTGCTCGAGCGGAAACATGTGTCCACCGGGCAGAGTATGCGACTCGCCGTGTGCAACCAGCCGAAGCAGATACGCATGATGCGGCAGCACCACCCGGCTTTGGCTGCCGCGCACCACGGCAAGCGGAATCTTCAGAGCATGCGGCCAGCCGGGCGTAACATGCGGCACGCTGCGGTAGATACGGATTTCCGTTTCGGGATCGAAGCGCAAACGCAACCCCTCGGCGGTTGGCTCCAGTCCATGTTCGACGTAGGCGTCCAGGCACTCGGGATCGAATGCACGAAACAACGTCTTGCTGGCGAAATATTCCCGCGCCTCATTCACGCAACTGAACGCCTCGCGGCGACCGACGGTACGACCCGCTGGAGTGAGCCGATCGATGAAGCCGAAACGCTTCGCCACCCAGATCAGGGTCTGATCGAACCAGGTCGTCATCGGCGAATCGAGCATGACAACCCCGCGGTAAAGCTCGGGACGTTGCAAGGCAGCGTGATAATGCAACATGCCTCCCAGCGAATGGCCGACACCCCAGACCGGCTCGTTCAGAGCTGTGAGCTGTTCGATGAGTTCCTGCACCAGGTTTTGCCAATTGTCATCCACCGGAAAGCGCGGATCATGGCCGTGCTGGTCAAGATGAGTAACGGTGTACTCCGGCGCCAAGGCGCCGAACAGCTTGCGATAGGTGCCCGAAGGAAAACCGTTGGCGTGCGCGAAGAAGATGCGTTGCGTCATGGGCTCGCTGCAATAAGTGAAAGACAGCTATTTTCTGGTCACCTTCCCCTTACGGCAAACGGCCTGAGCGGCAGAACCCAAGGCGGTCCTGCCAAACAAGGCATTTATGACGCTTCTGAGGGCCGAGGGCTCTTCTCACCCACCGGCACGACAGCTACGGTCAGCCGGGAAATGCAGCTGAGCTTGCCGTCATCGCCACTCAGACGGATATCCCAGACGTGGCTGGAGCGCCCCAGGTGAACAGGACGGCAGACCGCCGTGACGCGACCGCTGCGCAGCGCGCGGATGTGGTTGGCATTGACTTCGAGCCCAACGCAATAGAATCGGCTCGGATCGATACACTGGAAGCTGGCCATGGAGCCCACGGTTTCGGCGAGTACTACCGAGGCGCCGCCATGCAGCAAACCAAAGGGCTGATGGGTTCGTGAATCGACCACCATGCTCGCGGTAAGGGACTGGTCATCGACCGCTTCGAAACGAATGTCGAGCAGTTCGACGATGGTGTTCTGGCGGTTTGCATTGAATTGATCGAGGTCCGGGGGACGATGCCAAATGCTCAAGTGACGCTCTCCGTGGTTTTTATTCGAGGTATTCAGGGGTGACGTAGCGTGTAAACGCCTTGGTTCATTCGGGATGCCGCAGCCCGGCAAGGCGCATCGAGCCCGTCGCAAGATGATCACCTTCCAACTCGGCCAGACTGGCCGTGGCCATGGACAGCGGCGCATCGCGATGGCCACTGACCAGCCAACCGCCCAACACACCGACGAAGGGTTGGTGAGTCACGAGCAATAAATGCTGCTCGATGCGACGGTCGAGATAGAGCATGGCATCCTTCGGGTCGGACTCCGGCGTCAGCCAGGGCACCGTCTCGACCGCTCCGGTAAAGCCAAGCGTCTGACGGACGATCTCGGCGGTTTGCTGAGCTCGCTGGTACGGACTGACGAGGATGGCCTGAAGAGGTTGTCCCTGCAAATGACTGGCAGCATGCTCCACTTCAAGTTGGCCGGCCGCCGTCAGGTTGCGCTCCGCATCGGTACGGGCTCTGGGCTCGGCCTCGCCGTGGCGCAGTAGCCACAGCTTCATGGCTGCGGCTCCTGCTTCGGAGCCTCGGGCGCGACAGGCGATGCCGTTTCAATGTCAGCGGGACGCGGCTTGGGCCAATCCGACATCGGCCACGGCTTGCGATCGGTGTTGAACGTGCCGAAGCGACCTATTTGCGCCACGTACTGGCTGAGGCTGTCACCCAGCTCTTGCAGGCTCACGTTGACCTTACCGTTCAGCGCCCGCAGGACCATCTGCGCCACCACGACGACCAGCAGCACCAGCTCGGCCACTTGCCAGACAAAAAAGAAAAGCAGCATCCAGATTGCGCGCAAGATCAGCGACTCACGTTCCGCGCTACGTTGTGATGTGTTCATCCATACCTCCGGTGTCGTTCAGAAGCCATCGGTGGAGATGAAATCCACGTCTGTCTTCGGCTCGCCGCGCATCAGCAGCTCGATTACCTGTTCCAGCGTACGCCCCTCGAACAGAATGGCATGTAGCCCCGTGACCAGCGGCATATAGACCTGCAGCTCTTCGGCCTTGGTTTTCAATACCTTGATGGTGTTGACGCCCTCGGCAACCTCACCCAGGCGTGACACGGCCTGTTCGAGGCTCAGGCCCTCGCCAAGCGCATGGCCCACCTGAAAATTGCGGCTTTTCGACGAAGTGCAGGTGACGATCAGATCTCCGACGCCCGCCAGTCCAAGAAACGTCATGGGATTGGCTCCCAGCCGGACGGCAAAGCGCGTCATCTCGGCGAGCGCACGCGTGATCAGCATGCTACGTGTGTTTTCACCCATGCCGAGCGCGGCGGCCATACCGGCCATGATCGCGTAAACGTTCTTCAGCGCACCCCCGAGCTCCACCCCGAACCGATCGGCACTGGCATAGACGCGGAAGGTCCGCCCGTGCAAAGCCTGCTGCACGCATCGGCAGAGTTCCTCGTCGTGGCTGGCCACCACGGTCGCGGTCAGCGCATGCTCGGCCACTTCGCGAGCGAGATTCGGACCCGAGATCACACCGATTCGAGCCTGCGGTGAGATTTCCTCCAAGATCTGGCTCATCAGCATGAAGCCATTCGTCTCGATGCCCTTGGTCGTGCTGACCAGCATCTTGCCCGACAGCTGAGCGGCGAACGGCGTTAGCGCCTGGCGTAGCGCGCTGGACGGGAGCGCCACGAAGACCAGCGAGCAGTCCGCCAGCGTCTGTCCCAGATCAGTGACCGGACAGACCTGAGGAAGGATCGTCACGCCCTTGAGGTATCGAGGGTTCTGGCGCTGCGTGCGAATGCACTCGGCCTGTTCGGCATCGCGCATCCACAGGCGCACGCCGTGACCATTCTCGGCCAATAGATTCGCAATGGCGGTACCGAAGCTACCGCCGCCAAGCACCGCAATGGGTTGCTGTTCAGTCATGGGGTATCCGTTCTGAGCCACTCGGTGGCAGTGTCGGCATTATACGTAGCCGTCAGTGCGCAGCCAGTGCAAAGCCCAACGTCATTGGAATCATCAGGTTACAGTTTCCAGCGCTATATTGACCCGGCAAAAGCCGCCTTCTTCGGCCAGCCGAGACTATCGTCACGGCACATTGTTCATTGTCCAATCACGGACAGGACGTCACATGGTCGTTGTCATAGATCAGGAGTGTTAAAGTATCGGCCCGTTTCTACCATGGTCGTCTCATGAGTTGGTCGAAACGAGCGGTATCCTTGAGCTGTGACTTTCAGCGCAGGGTGACAGTCTATGACTAGTCTTTATGATCGGACTCTTCAATCTTGGGTCAGATAAAAAGCAGCAAGCCCTCCATAAAGGGACCATTGAGGAATACGCATGACCAAACAACAGGCCTTTACTCGGGAAGATTTGCTTCGTTGCAGCCGCGGCGAGCTTTTCGGGCCCGGTAATGCGCAACTGCCCGCGCCGAACATGCTGATGGTCGATCGCATCGTTCATATCAGCGAAGTGGGCGGCAAGTACGGCAAGGGCGAGTTGGTCGCCGAACTGGATATCAACCCTGAGCTCTGGTTCTTTGCCTGTCATTTCGAAGGCGATCCGGTCATGCCCGGCTGCCTGGGCCTTGACGCCATGTGGCAATTGGTCGGTTTTTACCTTGGATGGCAGGGCAACCCCGGCCGTGGTCGTGCGCTAGGTTCCGGCGAAGTGAAGTTCTTCGGCCAGGTCCTGCCGACCGCCAAGAAGGTCACCTATAACATTCATATCAAGCGCACCATCAGTCGCTCGTTGATCCTCGGCATCGCCGACGGCACCGTCAGCGTCGATGGCCGCGAGATCTACAGTGCCGAAGGTTTGCGCGTCGGCCTGTTTACCTCTACCGATAGCTTTTGAAGGACTTCCGCATGCGTCGCGTCGTGATCACCGGCCTGGGTATCGTTTCCTGCCTCGGCAATGACAAAGACACCGTTTCCGCCAACCTGCGCGCCAGCCGCCCTGGCATTCGATTCAACCAGGCCTATGCGGACATGGGTCTGCGCAGCCAGGTCTCGGGCTCAGTCGATCTGAACCTCGAAGAGCTGATCGACCGCAAGGTCCTGCGCTTCATGGGTGATGCGGCGGCTTATGCCTATCTGGCCATGCAGCAGGCATTGGAAGATTCTGGCCTCAGCGCCGATGACATTTCCAATCCGCGCATTGGCCTGATCGCCGGTTCCGGTGGCGCTTCGACCATCAACCAGATGGAAGCCATCGACATCCTGCGCGACAAGGGCGTCAAGCGCATCGGCCCATACCGCGTGCCGCGCACCATGAGCAGCACCGTGTCGGCCTGTCTGGCCACACCGTTCCGCATCAAGGGCATCAACTACTCCATCGCTTCGGCCTGCGCCACCAGCGCGCATTGCATCGGCGCGGCGATGGAACAGATCCAGATGGGCAAGCAGGACGTGATCTTCGCCGGCGGCGGTGAAGAAGAACACTACAGCCAGAGCTGCCTGTTCGACGCCATGGGCGCCCTCTCCAGCCAGTACAACGCCACACCGGAAAAAGCCTCGCGCGCCTACGACTCCAAGCGTGACGGCTTCGTGATCGCTGGCGGTGGCGGCATGGTGGTGGTCGAAGAACTGGAGCATGCGCTCAAGCGCGGCGCCAAGATCTACGCGGAAATCGTCGGTTACGGCGCCACGTCCGACGGCTATGACATGGTCGCCCCGAGCGGCGAAGGCGCGCTGCGCTGCATGCAGCAGGCGATGGCCACCGTCGAAGGCCCGATCGACTACCTCAACACCCATGGCACTTCCACGCCGGTGGGCGACGTGGCCGAGGCCAAGGCCGTGCGCAACATGTTCGGTGACAAGCTCCCGGCCATCAGCTCGACCAAGAGCCTGTCCGGCCACTCGCTGGGCGCCGCCGGCGTTCACGAAGCGATCTACTGCATGCTGATGATGCAGGGCAACTTCATCGCCGGCTCGGCGAATATCGACGAGCTGGACCCGGAAGTCGCCGATTTGCCGATCGTTCGCGAAACCCGCGAGAACGCACAGTTCGACACCGTGATGAGCAACAGCTTCGGCTTCGGCGGCACCAACGCCACCCTGGTGCTCAAGCGCTGGAAAGGCTGATCGTCCGAACAGCCGCAGTAACGAAAACGCCCCGATCAGCGAGCTGATCGGGGCGTTTTCGTTTGAGCTTCAAAGCTTCAAGCTGAGGTAAATCGCAGGAAGTCGGTTTAGCTCAAGCCTTCGTCCGTCACTGCGACTGTATCGCCATGAGCCATACAGGACGCCGCTGTAAACAGCACATCAGTGGATGAATTCAGCGCGGTTTCAGCCGAGTCCTGCACCACACCGATGATGAATCCAACCGCAACCACCTGCATGGCCATATCGTTGGATATTCCGAACAGACTGCAAGCTAGCGGAATCAACAACAGCGAGCCGCCAGCCACGCCGGAAGCACCGCAAGCGCAGATGGAGGCGAGCAGACTGAGCAGAATGGCGGTAGGAATATCTACAACGACACCCAGTGTATTGACTGCGGCGAGGGTCAGCACCGTGATGGTGATGGCTGCCCCGCCCATGTTGATGGTCGCGCCCAGCGGAATCGACACCGAGTAGGTGTCCTTATGCAACCCGAGACGCTCGCACAGCTGCATGTTGACTGGGATGTTCGCCGCAGAACTGCGCGTGAAGAACGCAGTGATGCCACTTTCACGCAGACAGGTGAAGACCAGCGGATAGGGATTCTTGCGAATCTGCCAGAATACGATCAACGGATTCACTACCAGCGCCATGAACAGCATGCTGCCAACGAGAACCAGTAGCAGTTTCAGGTAGCCAGTCAGCGTCGAGAACCCGGACTCGGCAAGCGTTCCGGCTACCAGACCGAAGATGCCCAACGGCGCAAAGCGGATCACCACCTTGACGATCAGCGTCACACCTTCCGATATATCGGTTATCAGGTCACGCGTGCTGTCACGCGCATGGCGGAAGGCAAATCCGAGACCTATGGCCCATGCCAGAATGCCGATGAAGTTCCCTTCGATAAGTGCCCGTACCGGGTTGTCCACTACGTTGAACATCAGCGTTTGCAGCACCGCGCCAACGCCCGAGGGCGGCACCACATCGTTCGCCTGGCTGGTCAATATCAGAGTCGTTGGAAACAATGCACTGGCTGTCACCGCTACCACAGCGGCGCTCAAGGTACCCAAGGCATAGAGAATCAGAATCGGCCGAATATGCGTCGGCTGACCGCGTTTATGGTTGGCCAGCGATGCTGTCACCAGCACAAACACCAAGATCGGGGCGACAGCCTTCAACCCAGACACGAACAGATCACCCAGCAAGCTGACCGACTTTGCCGCTTGCGGAAACAACCAGGCCAGCAGACAACCGGCGATAAGCCCGACAACGATCTGCGTCACCAGACTGACGCGGTTATAAGCTCTGAAAAGGCGGGTTGATAGGTTGGACATCACAGAGTCTCGGCGTAAGAGGCTGGAGCGAACCCAAGGCTTTCCCGGCAATGGAGCAGGCGAAGGTTCGAATAAAAACGCCGAATAGTACGCATCCTACGCCCATATGCCCAGCATTGAGACGAACCGAGGGCTGCCACGGAAGCGGCTGCGATACAGCGACGCCCCGGCGGACCGGGGCGTCGCAACTCCGTCAAATCCGGAAACGCGCAACCATCTCGTTCAATCGGATAGCCAGCTGCGACAGCTCCTGGCTCGCTGCGCTGGTCTGATTGGCGCCCGCCGAGGACTGCAATGACAGGTCACGGATGTTGATCAGATTGCGGTCGACCTCACGCGCCACCTGGGCCTGTTCCTCCGAAGCGCTGGCGATGACTAGATTGCGCTCGCTGATCTGGCTGATGGCCCTGGTGATGTCCTCAAGCGCCTCACCTGCAGTGCGAGCGACGTCGAGCGTGCTGCGTGCCCGTTCGTTACTGGCCTGCATGGCTTGAACGGCCTTATCGGTGCCCTGATGCACGTCACCGATCATTTGCTCGATCTCTTGAGTGGACTGCTGAGTACGATGCGCCAGCGCCCTCACTTCATCCGCAACGACGGCAAACCCGCGCCCGGCCTCGCCAGCGCGCGCCGCTTCGATGGCTGCGTTGAGCGCCAGCAAATTGGTCTGCTCGGCGATCGAACGGATCACATCCAGCACCTTGCTGATGTCTCGAACCTGGCCTGCCAGTTGCTCGACCTGGCTGGCCGTGGTGGTGACATCAGCCGCCAGCAAACCGATGGATTCAACTGTTTTGATCACCTGTCCACGGCCATGCTGCGCAGTCTTGTCCGACTCATGCGAAGCTTCTGACGTTGCCACCGCATTGCGGGCGACCTCGTCCACTGCCGCAGTCATTTCATTCACAGCAGTAGCGGCCTGCTCGATCTCGTGATTCTGCTGATGCAGACCGCGAGTTGAGTCTTCGGTCACGGTGTTGAGCTCTTCCGCCGCTGAAGCGAGCTGATTGGACGAATCGGAAATGCCCTGAATGGTGTTACGCAAGCTTGCCTGCATCGCCTTGAGTGCAGCCAGCAGGCGCGCCGGCTCGTCGTTGCCCTCGATAAGGAAATCTCGAGTGAGATCACCCGAGGCGACGGCTTCAGCCACCTCGACAGCTTGCCTCAAAGGCCGAACGATACTTCGGGTAAACAGAACAGCCAGCGCCACGGTGACCAGCGCAGCCATGACAATGGTGATGATCACCCAGTTGAAGGCCGTTTCGTACGCAGCAAGCGCGCGGCCTGCAGCGCGCCCCGCCTCTTTCTCATTGATCTGCTGAAGGTCGGTCAACGCCTTGGTCATTGCATCGGCGTGGGCATTGATAGAGCCGTTCATGACCTGCAGGGCTTGTTCCCGCTCGCGCTTGCTTGCGTAATCGACCACCTTTGCCTGCTCAACCATATAAAGGCTTCGAGCCGCCTTGAACCGTTCATAAGCGGATTTCTCTTCCGCTGTGGTCAACAGCCGCTCATAGTCGGCCTGCATCGAACGAACATCACCGGAGAGCTTGTCGAGTGTCTGCCGTGTCGCGCTAAGCGCTTCGCTGCTGTCTAGCGTGACCATGCGGATAGTGAGCGCCCGCGTGCGCTGCATGCCGATATCAAGACCACCCAAACTGATGAGGCTCGGCAGCCAGACCTGATCCACTTGGCTGGATTCCTTGCGCATATCAGCCATCTGCTTCAATGCAAACAGGCCAAGCGCCAAAACCATGAAACCAATCAGGCCGAAGCCAATGGCCGAGCGGATGGAGATATTCAAACGTCGAATAGACATGGGGCTCACTACTCCAAAAGGAAGCGCTGCAGCATCGCAGCGGACATCTCAATATCGGAGCCCGATCGATAAGCTTGAAAAATTGACGTCAGAAAAACACCTGAAGAGAACAGAACACGACCAGCGGTTGCTAGCGCCAGCGTTCTGCGACCATTGGTGCTCGGATTCACTCGCGGCTCAGCGAATTTCAGCCTGTCGCTTGCGAGGCAGAACATCGAGAAAGTTGTCACGCGCAACCTTGCGAGCGACCGACTCGGGCAAAGCATCCAGAAACGAGTCGAAAGCACGCATCCCCTCACCCAATTTGTCAAACCGACCGACTACATCGGAACCCAGCATGAAGCGCGTGGGATGGCGTTCGAGCAAGTCCAGCCAGTCCCTGTCTGGCTGACCAGACTCATTCATGAGATAGGGATTGAGCATCGTCCAGGAGAGATCGATGTAAAGGTTTGGATAGTCATTCAGCAACCGCGTGACCGTCTCCAAAAGAAAATCGAGCTTTTCCTGATGACGGTGCAGCTCCATGCTCGTCCCCGCGTGCGCCCAAATAAAGCGGGTATGAGGGTGATTACGCAGCGCCTCTTCCAGCTCACCCAGATACAGCGGGTTACGCTCACGTTTGGAGGTGATATTGGAGTGCAGCATCACGGGCAGATCGTATTCGGCGGCCAAATGATAGACACGCGTCAGCGCTTCATTGTTGGCGCGAGGTGTATCGCCTTCGGTCAAGGCAGTGACGTCGTCGTGCCGCGTGAATATTTCTCCCAGCCCCTGCCAGAGGCCCGGATCGAGTTCGAGCATCCGCCGTATATGCGCATCGGCATTCTTGTCGTTGGGATTGAAGCCCGAGAGAAACGGATGGAAACGGCGTCGCTGCTCGTCGCTCAGCTCTTTCAGGGCCGCGGCAACCACCACATCGGTCGCGCTGTACCAATAAACCGGCGCATCGTCGCCAGCATAGTAACGAGGCCGCTTGGGTTCGTTTTCGTGCCACTTTTTGGCAACAGGGATGCCGCTGATCATCACATGGTCGATATCACCGGCGTCCATGGCCTTGAGCAACTTTGCCATGCCGTCGCTTTCCTGGAAGAAATCAACGAAATGCAGATGCGAGTCGCTGTAGCGATAGTCCCGCGCTTGAACCGGTGCGATCGAGGCGACCAGACACATCGCGACAAAACAGTTTCGTAAGTTGAACAACCAATGACCTCCTGACAGCCAAGCGGATAGACCGCCTTACCACGTGGCGGTTCAGTAGCAGAATGCGGTTTGGCTCGGGTGTCGGTCATGCCCTAGGGATCGGCCAGCCCGCTTATGACAGAGAGCGTCCGAAAAAGCAGGCACAGGCCTGAACGCAAAAGGCCCGTCAATGACGGGCCTTCCAGACGCCTATGTGTAACTTAGGCTGAAAGCTCAACCAGCAGCTTATTCAACCGTTGCACGTAGCTGGCTGGGTCCTTGAGGCTGTCACCGGCGGCCAGCGCGGCTTGATCGAAGAGAATATGCGACAGGTCGGCGAAGCGATCCTCGTCCGGCTCTGCGTCCAGCTTCTCGATCAATGGATGCTGCGGATTGATCTCGAAGATCGGCTTGGACTCCGGCACTTTCTGCCCGCTGGCCTCGAGAATCTGGCGCATCTGCAGCCCCAGATCCTGCTCGCCAATCGCGAGAATCGCTGGCGAGTCGGTCAGACGGTGCGATACACGTACCTCAGCGACGGCATCACCTAGCGCGCCCTTGAGACGTTCGACCAGCCCCTCCTTCGCTTTGGCGACTTCTTCCTGAGCCTTCTTGTCCTCCTCCGAGTCCAGCTTGCCCAAATCGAGATCGCCACGCGCGACATCTACGAACTGCTTGCCATCGAATTCGGTGAGGTAGCTCATCAGCCACTCATCGATACGATCGGTGAGCAGCAGCACTTCGATGCCCTTCTTGCGGAAGACTTCCAGATGCGGGCTGCTCTTGACCTGGGCGTAGGATTCACCGGTCAGGAAGTAGACCTTGTCCTGCCCTTCCTTCACGCGGCCCAGGTAATCGGCCAACGACACGCTCTGCTCACCAGAAGCGTCATGGGTCGAAGCGAAACGCAGGAGACCGGCGATCTTCTCCTTGTTGGCGAAGTCTTCCGCTGGTCCTTCCTTGAGCACCTGGCCGAACTGCTTCCAGAAGTTCTTGTAGTCCTCTGGCTTGTCCTTGGCCAACTTATCGAGCATGTCCAGGACGCGCTTGGTCAGTGCCGATTTCATCGAGTCGATAACCGGATCTTTCTGCAAAATTTCCCGCGAAACGTTCAGCGACAGATCGTTGGAGTCGACCACGCCCTTGATGAAACGCAGGTACAGCGGCAGGAATTCATCGGCCTGATCCATGATGAATACACGCTGCACATAAAGCTTGAGCCCCTTGGGCGCTTCGCGCTGGTACAGGTCAAAGGGTGCTCGGCCCGGCACGTAGAGCAGCGAGGTGTATTCCAGCTTGCCCTCGACCTTGTTGTGACTCCAGGCCAGCGGGTTCTCGAAATCGTGGCCGACGTGCTTGTAGAACTCCTGGTATTCCTCGTCCTTCACCTCGGTGCGTGGACGAGTCCAGAGCGCGCTGGCGCGGTTGACGGTTTCCCACTCGGGCTCGGCCGGTTTGTCCTTCTCCTCGCCATGGAATTCTTTGGGTAATTCGATCGGCAGCGCAATGTGGTCGGAGTACTTCTTGATGATGTTGCGCAGACGCCAGCCATCGGCGAACTCTTCGTCGCCCGACTTGAGGTGCAGAACGATACGGGTTCCGCGCTCGGCTTTCTCGATGGTGGCGACCTCGAAATCACCCTCACCCTTTGACGACCAGTACACGCCCTCTTCGGCCGGTGTGCCGGCACGACGGCTGAACACTTCGACCTGATCAGCAACGATGAATGCAGAATAGAAACCCACCCCGAACTGACCGATCAGATGCGAATCCTTTTTCTGATCGCCCGTGAGGCGCTTCATGAAATCTGCGGTACCGGACTTGGCAATGGTACCCAGATGGGTGATGACGTCATCGCGATTCATGCCGATGCCGTTATCCTCGAGGGTAACGGTCTTGGCGTCCTTGTCGAACGTGACGCGGATCTTCAGCTCGGCACCGCCTTCGAGCAGCTCCGGCTTGGCCAGCGCTTCGAAACGCAATTTGTCGGCGGCATCGGACGCGTTGGAAATCAGCTCGCGGAGGAAGATTTCCTTGTTCGAATACAGTGAATGGATCATCAGGTGAAGCAGTTGCTTCACCTCGGTCTGGAAGCCCAGGGTTTCTTTGTTTTGAGTTTCCACACTCATCGTCTTGCAAACTCCACATCGTCAATGGCAGGGACCGCAATTGCGGCAATGACAAGCAGATGGGGGCTGGGTGCGGAAAATCAAGTGCGTCGAGCGGCAGGCGCTACTTCAGTTCGAAGCCGAACCGCCAGACAGATGCAGGCAATCCGATCCTACGGCTCAAGCAGTTCGAGCAGGACGATATCGTTCGGCGCCAGATTGTAGATAGCCTCTCCAGGCCCTTCCAGAATCCGCCGAATTGCCAGGTTTCCGTCTCGATCGACACCGACGAACCGCCCTTCCGCCACCCCGCCGCGTTCCGTATGTGCCCGCATCTGAAGATGTTCATAGCGCGCTGGGTTACGCAGTAACCGCTCGAGGGAAAACCGCTGCCGGCGATCGGTGCGAGGCAATGGTGTGCTGTCCGTAAGCACTTCCGACTGGATTGCCGCCACCTTGGGTTGTGTTTCGACTTCTAAGGGTAGAGGTGGATAATCGTCGTTTTCGACCGCCCAGCCTCGTTCATCCTTACGAACATTCAGCTCGAAACGGTCGGTCGTCCCCTTCACCTCTGCTTGCACAGAGATAACCAGGGCCGAGGCCGGAAAGCTGACGGGCGCAAGCGATTCGATGGTTACGGTGGGCGTCTGGAAACGTCTCTGCAGGTAATCCTTGGCCAGATAAGTGAGCGTATCGGCCGAGTCGTGAGTCAGATCGACCTGACCCGAGCGATAACGAAGCTCGTCCGTGAAAAGCTCGACATGGCCGCTGATACTGGTGCGGTAGTACGCTGGCAGAACCAGGTGAAAGCCGCCGGCCAGCCTGTTCGGTGGTACCGGTTGCAGATCGAGATGCAGGGTGTAGCCGCTCTTGATCGTGCGCGCTTCCGGTAGCGCCTGCTCCGGACGCATCCAGTTGATCTCGATTTCGGGCATCGGATTGGCATCCTGGGGCAGCACATCGACCTGCAACGCGCCCGTCGGAACGGCACCCAGGCGAATGATGATCTCCTGCAACGCGAACAGACCATCGCCCTCCCGCAGCGTCAGCACACCATCCATGAGCGTGCCGGAGCGGGGATTGAACGGGCGCCCATCAAGCTGGCCACGCAGTTGGATGGCCAGGTCATGGCTCTGCGCGTGTTCATCCGGCTCAAGCCATTTGAGGCTGACAATTGCCGCGATTCGTTCCGGCTCATGATTGGCGAGCAGTGTGAACCCGACAACCAGAGGTATGAATCCCAACCCTGAGAGGCCGATGGCCTTTCGAGCGACCCTCCAGTGTCGAATCACGTAGAGCAGAGTGATCGGCGGAAGCAGGCTTCCAACACCCCACAGCAAGCCCGTGCCAAAGGCCAGAACGATCAACCAGACGATACCCGCTACTATCAGCAGCAGCCCGCCCAGTATTAGCAGCGCATCCATTCAACACCCTTCATACATCTATAGTGGCAACCGCCAGACGTATCAGGGCTCGTTGACCTTGAAGTGACAACGTGCAGTGGCTATTGGCTCGGCCTGATTCGTTTGCCAGGCTGTCACGGCGACGTTGGCTACCCGACGCCCCTGACGCCAGACCTGGCATGCGGCAAAGGTGTCACGATAGTGACCGGCCCGAAGATAATCTATCGAGAAGTCGATGATTTTGGGCAAATGTGGGGCGCCCATGAACATCAACAGATGAAGCATCGCAGCATGCTCCATGAAGCCGGCAATCACGCCGCCGTGGATGGCCGGAAGCGTGGGATTACCGATGTTGTCCAGGTTCTTTGGCAGCCGGAACACCATCTCATCGCCCAACCGCAAACACTCGATGCCGATGAGCTTGGCATACGGCACCATTTGCAGCAGCGCATCGTAATTGTTGCTGGCGTGAGCTTCGCTGACCAACGCATCAAGATCCAGACGGCTCATCGAGGCACCTCCGGCGCAGGAACCGGGGCGTTCGTACCCATGCGCATGAATGCCCCGACGACGTGTGCGATCGGCTCGTTGATATTGCGTTGGTAGGCCACACCGCGCGTGAAGATTACCGTCGGCGTAACCCGATAGCATTCCGCAAAGCCGAACACATCGTGATTCGGTTCCGCCGGGTGCATGTAATCGATGCGCAGATCAAGCGTCGGACAGATTTCCAGTTCGGGTAGCGCACATGCCGTCGAGATACCGCAGGTCGTGTCCATGAGTGTAGTAATCGCCCCGCCGTGAACGCGCCCGCTTTCAGGGTCGCTAACGATCTTCTCGCTGTACGGAAGCCGCAGCGTGAGCCCTTTGGCATCGGCGTGCTCGACGCTCATGCCGAGGACTTGGCAGTGACGTAAAAAGGAAAGGAAGCGCTGGGTGCGCTCCAGTATCAGACTATCGCTCATGCGAACTCTCGAATGGAAAAAAGCCGAGCATATTAACCGGCTCGGTCGTGACGCTCTATTCCTTGGGAAGCTCGGCAGGCAAGGTTGGCGTAAATACCATCACCTTCAGCACGTCGGAATGGAATTCGCGCCGATAGAGGATCAACACGACGCCAGCCGTTACACCCATAAAGAACCAGGGATGGATGAACCACGCCAGCGTGGCCATGCCGAAATAATACGCACGCAGCCCGAAGTTGAATTGGTTGGCCGCCATCGAAATAACCCGGGCGGAGCGCTCGGCAAATGACTTGCGCTCCTGGTCGCTGACGTTGCGCTCACCGGCCATGGGCGCCGAGGCGACTAGCACAGCGGCGAAGTTGTACTGCCGCATGCACCAGCTGAAGGTAAAAAAGGCGTAGACGAAGACGACACCCAGTGAGAGCAGTTTGATTTCCGAAAGCCCTCGGCTCACTGGTTGCGCGAACGGCAAATCAGCCAGCAGCGAAACCGCTCTGTCCGAAGCGCCCAGCGCGGTGAGAATGCCCGCCAGGATAATCAGCGTACTGGATGCGAAGAAGCTGGCATTGCGCTCCAGATTGCCGATCACGTTCGCATCGGCGATTCGGTTGTCACGCATAAGCATGCGCTGCATCCAATCCTGACGGTAAAGATGCAGTACCGAGGCCAGGCAAGCCGTATCCCTGGCTCGCCAACTGGCGTACCGGGTATACCCGGCCCAACAGAGGATGAACCAGACCACAGCAATCAGGTGCGGCAGCAGATGACTCGGAATAGACATAACGCCTCCAAACACTCGCGCCTGATTATAGTCAGCCAATACCGACGCCTCGGTTCCCAGGTTTGCAGTTCCAGGTGCGCTCGTTAACGCTGGGCAGTCCGAGCGGTACCGAGCAGCCGATCGATCACAAATGCTATCGCCAGAGTGACCAGCACCGGCACCAGCCAACCCATGCTCTGCGCCGCCAGCGGCAACATAGTGAACATATCGGGAACCAGACTCGTGAAGCCGGCAGCCGAAAGACCATCCGCAACGCCGAAAACGAGAGTCACGGCCATCACCGGAACGAAAACACGGCTCGGCGAGACCCAGCAGCGGTCAAGCAGACTCAGCGCAACCAGCATGATCGCAAGCGGATAGAGTCCGACCAGCACCGGTACGGAAACGCTGATCAGCTGGGTCAGCCCCTGGTTCGACACCAACAGGCTAAACAGAGTGAACACGACCACCACCACACGGTAACTGACCGGAAGGAGACCGCTGAAATATTCGCCGCAGGCAGTTGTCAGTCCGACCGCAGTGGTCAGACACGCCAGCGTTATCACCACGGCCAACAACAAGCTGCCCGTAGTACCGAATGTGTGCTGCACGTAACTAGTGAGGATCTGCACACCGTTCTGCGCGTCGCCCGCGATGCCCTGGCTAGTTGCGCCAAGATAGAAAAGCGCCAGATAAACAAGCGAAAGCCCAACCGCTGCAATGGCTCCGGCAATCACTGAATAGCGTGTTATCAGTGCCGGCTCCGTCACACCTCGGTCGCGAATGGCGGTGGCGATAACGATGCCGAACACCAGCGCACCCAACGTATCCATCGTCAGATACCCTTCGAGAAAGCCCTTGAGTAATGGACCGTTGCGGTAGCTCTCAGCTGTGGTGCCGATTTCACCGGCTGGCGCGAAAAGAGCTGCCCCACCGAGAACCAGCAAAGCCGCAAGCAGCACCGGCGTAATGAATTTACCGACCCGATCAACCAGCTGACCGGGATTCAGTACGAGAAACAGCGTCGCAGCAAAAAACAACGCGGTGTAAACGAACAGCGGTATGGCCGAGTTTCCGGTGAACGGCGCCACGCCCATTTCGAAGGACACCACCGCTGTGCGCGGCGTCGCGAACAGCGGGCCGATAGCCAGATATACAGCAACGGCTAGCAGCGTTCCGGCACCCCGCCCCAGTGGCGCGGTTAGCCTGTCCATACCGCCGCCAACGCGCGCCAGTGCAATTACGGTGAGCAGCGGCAAGCCAACACCGGTCAACAAGAAACCCATCGCGGCGGGCCAGATGGAATGCCCGGCAGCCATACCGGCGCTGGGTGGGAAAATGATATTGCCAGCGCCGAGAAAGAGCGCGAATGTCATGAATCCAAGGGCCAGCAGATCCAGGCCTTTCAATCGAGTCATCGTTTATTACCACTGCAGGAGGTTCTGGTTTGAAGGACGCACCCAGGCGCATCCTTCCCGGCAAGCGGACAGTATCCGCCGAGCCACGCGAGAAAAAAGGACGCACCTTAATGGAATTCCCGCTCTAGAGCGACACTTTGCCAATTTTCGACGATGTTGCGCTGACAAAGCCAACCACTTCGCCCCGAGGCGACGGCACATAAACAGCCGAGCATTCGAAATCGGGAAAGCGCCCCGGCGAGTTCACGCCAGAAAACGGTTTCCGCTGAAAACCGCTAATGCCGTTGAGTTAATCGCTGCAGCTGACGCTACATGCTGTGCTTTGTTAGCCAGCTGACTAAGAGAGTCAGCTGCAACCAGCTGCAATTGCAGGACTCTGGAAACAAAAATGCCAGTCAGACAGCCTGACTGGCATCTCGTGTCGCGGCTCAAGGATCAGCCTTGCTTGACTGCCCAACCGGTTAGTTCTGCAAGCGCTTTGCCAATATCGGCAAGCGAGCGGACGGTCTTGACACCGGCATCCTGCAGCGCAGCGAACTTCTCGTCAGCGGTACCCTTGCCACCGGAGATGATCGCACCGGCATGCCCCATACGCTTGCCAGCAGGAGCAGTCACACCGGCAATGTAGGAAACGACCGGCTTGGTGACGTTGGCCTTGATGTAGGCTGCGGCTTCTTCCTCGGCGGAGCCACCGATTTCACCGATCATCACGATCGCTTCGGTCTGTGGATCTTCCTGGAACAGCTTGAGGATGTCGATGAAGGTCGAGCCTGGAATCGGGTCGCCACCGATGCCGACGCAGGTGGACTGACCGAAACCAGCGTCAGTGGTCTGCTTGACCGCTTCGTAAGTCAGGGTGCCGGAACGTGAAACGATACCGACCTTGCCTGGTAGGTGGATGTGGCCAGGCTGGATGCCGATCTTGCATTCGCCGGGAGTGATCACGCCCGGGCAGTTCGGGCCGATCAGGCGCACACCCAGCTCATCACACTTGATCTTCACTTCAAGCATGTCGAGGGTCGGGATGCCCTCGGTAATGCAGACGATCAGCTTGATACCACCGAATGCCGCTTCGAGGATGGAATCCTTGCAGAATGGCGCCGGTACGTAGATAACGGATGCCTCGGCACCAGTCGCCTGCACCGCTTCCTTGACGGTGTTGAATACCGGGAGGCCGAGGTGAGTAGTGCCCCCTTTGCCCGGCGTGACGCCGCCAACCATCTTGGTGCCGTATTCGATAGCCTGTTCGGAGTGGAAGGTGCCCTGCGAACCGGTAAAGCCCTGGCAGATGACCTTGGTGTCTTTATTGATCAGGACGCTCATTATTTGCCCTCCGCGGCTTTGACGACTTGAATGGCCGCATCGGTCAGGCTGGTCGCGCCGATGATGTTCAGACCACTTTCACCCAGCATCTTGGCGCCAAGTGCGGCATTGTTGCCTTCCAGGCGAACGACCACCGGCACCTTCACGCCGACTTCCTTGACCGCACCGATGATGCCTTCAGCGATCATGTCGCAGCGGACGATGCCACCGAAGATGTTGACCAGAACAGCGGCAACGTTTTCGTCGGAAAGAATGATCTTGAATGCCTCGGTAACGCGCTCTTCGGTAGCGCCGCCGCCCACGTCGAGGAAGTTGGCTGGCTTGCCGCCGTGCAGGTTGACAATGTCCATGGTTCCCATGGCCAGGCCAGCACCGTTGACCATGCAGCCAATGTTGCCATCGAGCGCCACGTAGTTCAGCTCCCACTTGGCCGCGTGGGCTTCGCGTGGATCATCCTGGGAAGGATCCTGCATGCCGCGCAGCTTCGGCTGGCGGTAGATGGCGTTGCTGTCGATGTTCAGCTTGGCGTCCAGGCAGTGCAGGTTACCGTCTTTTTTGATGACCAGCGGGTTGACTTCCAGCAGCGCCAGGTCGTAATCGACGAAAAGCTTGCCCAGGCCTACGAAGATATGCACGAACTGCTTGACCTGATCGCCTTTCAAGCCCAGCTGGAACGCCAGCTCGCGGCCCTGGAACGGCTGAGCGCCGACCAGCGGATCGATCGTGGCCTTGAGGATTTTTTCAGGGGTATCGTGAGCGACCTTTTCGATGTCCACGCCACCTTCGGTGGACGCCATGAACACGATGCGGCGGGTGGCGCGATCGACCACGGCGCCCAGATACAGCTCCTTGTCGATGTCAGTGCAGGCTTCGACGAGAATCTTGCTGACCGGCTGGCCGTTGGCGTCGGTCTGGTAAGTCACCAGACGCTTGTCCAGCCACTGTTCGGCGAATGCACGGGCTTCGTCCTTGCTGCGTACCAGCTTGACACCACCCGCTTTGCCGCGACCACCAGCATGGACCTGGGCTTTGACTACCCACTCGGTGCCACCGATCTGGTCACAGGCTTCCGCCGCTTCCTTCGGGCTATCGACTGCGTAACCTTTGGAAACTGGCAATCCGTACTCAGCAAACAGTTGCTTACCCTGATATTCGTGAAGATTCATCTTAGCTACCGTTCGGTTTGATGTGCATCAGACGTTGCATGTATGCCGCGTCGCCTCAAGTCGCTGAAAACTATCGAGAACACCTTTCAGAGACCTGTCATACCTTGCGTGAAGGTATCGACGGATTGCGTTGTGCCGATGGAACAATGCAATCCGTCTTTTTACCGCGGCGCTATCAGCGCTTCTTGCGGTTGGCAATGTGGATGGCGTGGCCATTCACCGCCAATGCTGCTTCGTGCAGCGCTTCGGACATGGTCGGGTGCGAGAACACCATCATGCCTAGGTCCTCGGCACTGGTGCCGAACTCCATACCGATTGCGCCCTGCTGAACCAGTTCCGCCGCAGCCGGCCCCATCACATGCACACCGAGAACACGGTCGGTCTTGGCATCAGCGATCACCTTGACCAGACCAGCGGTGTCGTTGGCGGCCATTGCACGGCCGCTCGCGGCGAACGGGAAAGTACCGACATTGATTTCCACGCCCTCGCCTTTCAGCGCCTGCTCGGTCTTACCGACCCACGCGATTTCCGGATGGGTATAGATGACCGAGGGAACCAGGTCGTAGTTCATTTGCGACTTGTGTCCGGCGATACGCTCGGCAACCATCACGCCCTCTTCCGAGGCCTTGTGGGCGAGCATGGCGCCACGTACCACGTCACCGATGGCGTAAACGCCGGGAACGCTGGTAGCGCAATAGTCGTCGACGAAGATGAAGCCACGCTCGTCCATGTCGACGCCGGCATCGGCAGCCAGCAGATCGGTGGTGACCGGACGACGCCCAACCGCAACGATCAGCTTGTCGAAGGTCTGCTGCTGCTCACCTTCGGCGTTAGTGAAGTTGACGGTAACCTGGTCGCCCTTGACTTCGGAACCAGTGACGCGTGCGCCCAACAGGATTTTCAGACCCTGCTTGCTCAGAACCTTGAAAGCTTCCTTGGAAATCTGCTCGTCAGCGGCTGGCAGGAACTTGTCCATCGCTTCGAGCACGGTGACTTCAGCGCCCAAACGAGCCCATACCGAGCCCAGTTCCAGACCGATCACGCCGGCGCCGATGACGCCCAGCTTGGCTGGAACGCTCTGGAAATCCAGCGCGCCGGTGGAATCGACAATGGTGTTCTGGTCGACAGGTGCGGGCGGAATGTCCACCGGCTTGGAGCCCGAGGCCAAAATGACGTTCTCGGCCGCCAGCGTTTCGGTACTACCGTCGAGTTTGGTGACTTCGACCTGCTTGCCGCTGAGCAGCTTGCCATGGCCTTCAAAAACGGTGACGCCATTGGCTTTCAACAGCCCCGCAACGCCGCCGGTGAGGTTCTTAACGATCTGGTCCTTGCGGGCCACCATGGTCGGAACGTCCATCTTGACGTCGCCAGTGCTGATACCGTGAACCTTGAAGCTCTCGTGGGCCTCATGGAACTTGTAGGAACTGTCCAGCAGCGCCTTGGAAGGAATGCAACCCACGTTCAGGCAGGTGCCGCCCAGTGCGGTTTTGCCTTCCTTGCCCTGATATTTTTCGATGCAGGCGGTTTTCAGACCCAACTGAGCGGCGCGAATCGCTGCTACATAACCGCCGGGGCCGGCCCCGATGACGACGACGTCGAATTTCTGGCTCATTACGAATCCTCTTTAAGCAAAGCTACAAGCTGCAAGCTACAGATCGAACGGGCTGCTATCACGTAGCAGCTCGCGACCTGCAGCTGCGGCTGCTATTAGATGTCCAGCAGCAGACGGGCCGGATCTTCCAGCAGGTTCTTGATGGTCACCAGGAAGCTGACCGCTTCCTTACCGTCGATCAAGCGATGATCGTAGGACAGCGCCAGATACATCATCGGACGGATGACTACCTGACCATTGATGGCCATCGGGCGCTGCAGGATGTTGTGCATACCCAGGATCGCGGCCTGCGGCGGATTGACGATAGGCGTCGACATCATCGAACCGAACGTACCACCGTTGGTGATGGTGAAGGTGCCGCCAGTCATTTCGTCGATCGACAGCTTGCCGTCGCGGGCCTTCTTGCCGAACGTGGCGATGCCGCTTTCGACTTCAGCCAGGTTCATCAGTTCGGCATTACGCAGGACCGGCACGACTAAACCACGGTCGCTGGAGACGGCCACGCCAATGTCCTGATAGCCGTGGTAAACGATGTCGGTGCCGTCGATCGATGCGTTGACTGCCGGGAAGCGCTTCAGCGCCTCGACAGACGCCTTGACGAAGAAGGACATGAAGCCCAGGCGCACTCCATTGTGGGTCTTCTCGAACAGATCCTTGTACTTCGAACGCAGGGCCATGATTTCGGTCATGTCGACTTCGTTGAAGGTAGTCAGCATCGCCATGTTCGACTGTGCTTCGACCAGACGCTCGGCAACCTTGGCGCGCAGGCGAGTCATCGGGACGCGCTTCTCGGTGCGATCACCGGCGGCAGTAACGACGGGCGCGGTAGCAGCTGCAGCGGGCTTGGCGGCAGCGGCGGGTGCGGACTTCTTGGCTTCGATGGCAGCAACCAGATCTTCCTTGGTGACGCGACCGTCTTTGCCAGTGCCCTTGACGCTGTTGGGATCAATGCCATTTTCTTCGGCGAGCTTGCGCGCGGCCGGAGCGAGGATGGCATCTTCACCGCCCGCGGCAGGTGCCGGCGCAGCAGCAGGGGCAGCGGCCTGAGCCGGGGCTGCAGCAGGCGAAGACGCGGCGGCGGTAGCGCCAGCATCCAGCTTGCCGAGCAGCTCGCCGCTCAGTACGGTGTCGCCCTCATTCTTGACGATTTCGCTCAGTACGCCATCCGCCTCGGCCAGTACTTCCATCACGACCTTGTCGGTCTCGATGTCGACGATCAGTTCGTCGCGCTTGACTGCATCGCCCGGCTGCTTGTGCCAGGTAGCAACGGTGCCGTCAGCAACCGATTCAGGAAATTGAGGGGCTTTGATCTCGATAGCCATTAGCTGGGGTCCTATTTGATTCGGTTTCTACATCGAGGCCGCGGTTTTCGCGGCCTCTTGCAAGAATGATTAAACGGTGAAGGCGTCCTGCAGCAGTTTCTCCTGCTGTTCGGCGTGCATGGATGCATAGCCGACCGCAGGCGCAGCAGAAGCTTCACGACCCGCGTACTGCAGGAAGAGCTCCTTCTTGTGCGCGACGGCAACACGACGCATGTGGTGCTGGCTGCAATACCATGCGCCCTGGTTCATCGGTTCTTCCTGACACCAGACGATGCTCTTGAGGTTCTGGTACGGCGCAAGCACTTCGGCCAGATCCTCTTCCGGGAACGGGTACAGCTGCTCGAGACGAACGATCGCGATATCCTCGCGGCCTTCGTTACGACGCTTGTCCAGCAAATCGTAGTAGACCTTGCCGCTGCACATGATCAGTCGTTCGACCTTGCTCGGCTCGATCTGATCGATTTCCGGGATCACGGTCAGGAACGAGCCCTGGGTCAGTTCCTCCAGCGTAGAGGTCGCCAGCTTGTGACGCAGCAACGACTTCGGCGTCAGGGCCACCAGCGGCTTGCGCAGCGGGCGGATCGCCTGACGACGCAGCATGTGGTAGACCTGTGCCGGCGTAGTCGGTACGCACACCTGGATGTTGTGCTCGGCGCACAGCTGCAGATAGCGTTCCAGACGTGCTGACGAATGCTCAGGCCCCTGCCCTTCATAGCCGTGCGGCAACAACATGGTCAGGCCGCAAAGACGGCCCCATTTGTGCTCGCCGCTGGTGATGAATTGGTCGATGACGACCTGCGCACCGTTGGCGAAGTCGCCGAACTGAGCTTCCCAAACCACCAGCGCGTTGGGCATGGTCGTGGCGTAACCGTATTCGAACGCAAGCACCGCTTCTTCGGACAGGAAGGAGTCGTACAGGTCGAAGCGCGGCTGTCCTTCATAGAGATGCTGCAACGGAATATAGGTGCTGCCATCCTTCTGGTTGTGCAGCGCCGCATGGCGGTGCGAGAAGGTACCGCGACCGACGTCCTGACCGCTGATGCGCACCGGATGGCCTTCGAACAACAAGGTCGCATAAGCCAGTGTCTCAGCGTAGCCCCAGTTAATCGCCAGCGCGCCAGCACCCATCTTCTGACGGTCTTCGAGAATCTTCGAAACCTGGCGTTGAACAACAAAACCTTCGGGAGTAGCCAGCATTTTGCTGGACAGTTCCTGCAGGGCTTTCAGGTCGAAACGGGTATCGTGGCGCGCGGTCCAGGCATGACCCAAATATGGGCGCCAGTCGACGAAGAGCTCCTTGTTGGGCTCTTTGACCAAGCTCTTGACCACATGCAAGCCATTGTCTAGCGCGGTGCGATATTCATCGACCTTTGCCTGCACCTGCGCATCTTCCAGCACCTTCGACTGCATCAGCGAATCGGCATACAGCTCACGGGTGGTGCGCTGCTTGGCGATCTTCTGATACATCAGCGGCTGAGTACCGCTCGGCTCGTCGGCCTCGTTGTGACCACGACGACGGTAGCAGATCAAGTCGATGACGATGTCCCGCTTGAACTGCATGCGGTAATCGACAGCCAACTGCGTAACGAACAGAACAGCCTCTGGATCATCCGCGTTCACATGGAAGATCGGCGCCTGGATCATCTTCGCAACGTCGGTCGCGTACTCGGTGGAGCGCGCGTCTTCCTGCTTGTTCGTCGTGAAGCCGACCTGGTTGTTGATCACGATGCGGATGGTGCCGCCGGTCCGATAGGCTCGGGTCTGCGACATCTGGAAGGTTTCCATGACCACGCCCTGGCCAGCGACCGCCGCATCACCATGGATGGTTACCGGAAGCACCTTGTCGCCTACCGAATCAGAACGACGGTCCTGACGCGCACGAACGGAACCTTCGACTACCGGGGAAACGATTTCCAGGTGAGACGGGTTGAAAGCCATCGCCAGATGGATTTCGCCACCTGGCGTCATCACGTTCGAGGAAAAGCCCTGGTGGTACTTAACGTCGCCTGAGCTGAGACCTTCGACCTTCTTGCCTTCGAATTCATCGAACAGGTCGCGCGGGTTCTTGCCGAAGGTATTGACCAGCACGTTAAGACGGCCGCGGTGGGCCATGCCGATGACGATTTCCTTTGTGCCGTACGAACCGGAACGCTGAATGATCTCGTCGAGCAGCGGAATCAGACTCTCGCCGCCTTCCAAGCCGAAGCGTTTAGTGCCCGGATACTTGGTGCCCAGGTACTTTTCAAGGCCCTCGGCAGCAGTCAGACGCTCGAGCAGATGGCTTTTGATTTCCGACGAGAAGACGGGACGCCCACGGACGCTTTCCAGGCGCTGGATGAACCAGTTGCGCTGATCGGAATCGACGATATGGGTAAATTCGGCACCGATGGTGCGGCAATAAGTCTCTTGCAACGCCTGCTGAATTTCCCGCAATGTCGCCTGATCCCTGCCCATGGCAAGGTCACCAGTGCGGAAAACCGTATCCAGGTCGGCATCGGTCAAAGCGTAGTTGTTGATGGCAAGATCAGCCGGAGCCGGGCGCTGCTGCAAGCCGAGCGGATCGAGCTGTGCAGCCTGATGCCCACGCATCCGGTATGCCTGTATCAGACGCAGGACTTCGACCTGCTTCTTCTCATGCTCGCTACTGACGCTGCCTGCCGAAACAGGCTGTGCGCGACGCTGGTTCTTGGCCAGCAGGACGAAGTGATCGCGAATCGTCGAATGCGACACATCGGCCGTAGCGCCGCCACTGATGGGCAACTTCTGGAAGTAAGTGCGCCACTCTTCGGGCACAGCGTTGGGATCGTGCAGGTAGAGCTCATAAAGCTCTTCCACATAGGCAGCGTTACCACCGGATAGGTGGGCACTGTCCCACATGCGCTGCATTACGCTTTCTTGCATGTCTGGTCACCTTCGATAAGGAGACACCACCAGCGTGGAGACCGCAGCATGACTTCCCAAGTTCTGAAGCAGCGACCCAGGTAAAGCCACTACGGACCGCGCAGATAGTTTCCGAGAACCACCCCGGATGCTCCTGCTGGTCATCAAATTTTCAGAGCGAAATCCCGGCTTTGTGGGCTGAGATTCCTACTAAGACTACGGCGCCGTCGTTGGAACTTCGGCGCCGTAGGTGTCGCGGTAAAGCATTAGGGGCCTACGGTCACGCAAGTAACCGTGGCCACCCTTGGCACGTCAGGTTGCACTCTGCAACAGCATGTTCCGCACATGACCAATCGCCTTGGTCGGGTTCAACCCTTTAGGGCAAACACTTACGCAGTTCATGATGCCGCGGCAGCGGAACACACTGAACGGATCGTCCAGCGCAGTCAGACGGTTCTCAGTCTCGGTGTCGCGGCTATCGGCCAGGAAGCGGTAGGCCTGAAGCAGCGCAGCCGGGCCAAGGAACTTGTCCGGATTCCACCAGAAGGACGGGCAGCTGGTCGAGCAGCAAGCGCACAGAATGCACTCGTACAGACCGTCAAGCTTTTCCCGATCTTCCGGACTCTGCAGACGTTCGATAGCCGGAGCAGGCGTATCGTTCATCAGATAAGGACGAACCTTCTCGTACTGCTTATAGAAGATGCCCATATCGACGGCCAAGTCACGAATAACTGGCAAACCAGGCAGCGGGCGAACCACCAGCTTGTTGCCCTTGACCACGGCCGACAGCGGAGTGATGCAGGCCAGGCCATTCTTGCCGTTCATGTTCATGCCATCGGAGCCACAGACTCCTTCGCGGCAGGAACGACGATAGGAGAAACCTTCGTCCTGTTCCTTGACGAGTGCCAAGACGTCGAGAACCATCAGATCTTTACCATCGGTATTGATCTGGAAGTCCTGCATGTATGGCTTTTCGTCTTTATCCGGGTTGTAGCGATAAACGCTCACTTGCAACATATCGGCGACCTCAGTAAGTCCGGACCTTGGGTTCGAAAGTCGGAACTGTCTTCGGAGAGAAGTTCACGGCACGCTTGGCTACACGCTTCTCACCTGGGAAGTACAGGGTGTGGCACAGCCAGTTTTCATCGTCACGCTCTTCGTAATCTTCACGAGCATGCGCACCGCGGGATTCTTTGCGGTTTTCAGCAGCAATGGCAGTCGCTTCGGCAACTTCCAGCAGATTCTGAAGTTCCAGCGCCTCGATACGCGCGGTATTGAACGCCTGGCTCTTGTCAGAAATCTTGACAGTAGCGATACGCTGACGCAGATCAGCCAACTGGGCGATGCCCTTCTGCATATATTCGCCAGTACGGAACACACCGAAGTAGTTTTGCATGCAGCTTTGCAGTTCTTTACGCAGCGAAGCGACATCCTCACCAGCAGTCCGCTCGTTCAGACTGGCCAGGCGATTCAGCGCCACGTCCAAATCGGTTTCCGTAGCACCGCGATGCTCGATACCGTCCTTCAGCGCCTTTTCCAAATGCAGACCAGCCGCACGGCCGAATACGACCAGATCCAGCAGCGAGTTGCCGCCCAGACGGTTGGCGCCATGCACGGATACGCACGCCACTTCGCCTACGGCAAACAAGCCATCGATAATCTTGTCATTGCCGTTGGCATCCTGAGTTATTGCCTGACCGTGGATATTGGTGGCGATACCGCCCATCATGTAATGGCAGGTCGGAACAACAGGAACCGGAGCTGTAACAGGATCAACGTGAGCGAAGGTCTTGGATAGCTCGCAGATGCCCGGCAGGCGGCTGTGCAGCACTTCTTCGCCGAGGTGATCAAGCTTGAGCATCACATGATCGCCGTCCGGGCCACAGCCGTTGCCAGCCAGGATTTCCTTGACCATCGAGCGAGCAACCACGTCACGACCTGCAAGATCCTTGGCGTTCGGAGCATAACGCTCCATGAAGCGCTCGCCGTGCTTATTGATCAGGTAACCACCCTCACCTCGGCAACCTTCGGTCACCAGCACGCCAGCACCGGCGATACCGGTCGGGTGGAACTGCCACATTTCGATGTCCTGAACCGGCACACCGGCACGCAGCGCCATACCGATACCGTCACCGGTATTGATCAGGGCGTTGGTGGTGGACGCATAGATACGACCCGCACCACCGGTAGCCAGAACCACGGCCTTGGAGCGAATGTAGACGGTTTCGCCGTTCTCGATGCAAATCGCGATGATGCCGACGATGGCACCATCCTGGTTTTTCACCAGGTCGACGCCGTACCACTCGTTAAGGAAGGAGGTGCCGGCTTTCAGGTTGGCCTGATAGAGCGTATGCAGCAGCGCGTGACCGGTACGGTCGGCCGCAGCACAGGTCCGAGCAGCCTGACCGCCCTTGCCGTAGTCCTTGGACTGGCCACCAAACGGACGCTGGTAGATACGACCCTGCTCGGTACGAGAGAACGGCAGCCCCATGTGCTCCAGCTCGAACACCGCTTCAGGGCCAACGGAACACATGTATTCGATAGCGTCCTGGTCGCCGATGTAATCGGAACCCTTGACGGTATCGTACATATGCCAACGCCAATCATCGTTCGGGTCGGCCGAAGCGATAGCGCAGGTGATGCCACCCTGAGCGGAAACGGTATGCGAGCGAGTCGGGAATACCTTGGTCACCACCGCAGTTTTGTGGCCGCCTTGGGCCAGCTGCAGCGCGGCGCGCATGCCCGCGCCACCGCCACCAATAATGATGGCGTCATAAGAAAGAGTACGAATGCTAGCCATGGATCAGATACCCCAAAGAATCTGCACACCCCAGACGAAGAATGTGAACATGGCGATGCCACACACTGCCTGGAAGAGGAAACGCACACCGGTAGCCCACTTACCGATTGCCATGTTGGTCAGGTAGTCAGTGGAAATGGTCCACATACCAACCCATGCATGCACACTCAGGGCGACCAGCGCCAGCAGACTGAAGATACGCATCCAGCTGGACGAGAAGAGTCCCTGCCACTGAGCGTATTCCAGCCCCGGATTCACAAGCAGATATCCGATCAGAAAAATGAAATAAGCCGCGAGAACCACCGCAGAGACGCGCTGAGCCATCCAGTCGTACAGGCCCGAACGCGAGAAGTTCGTGACGTTAGTTACCATATCCAGACTCCCGCCAGAACGATCAGCACCGCGGAAACGGCCAGAACGATTTTCGAGCCCAGCTTGCCGCCTTCCAGCGTCTCACCATGCCCGGTGTCCATGATCAGGTGACGCACACCAGCCACCAGGTGATATAGCAATGCAGAAAGCAGCGCCCAGATCACCAGCTTGGCTAGCGGACTGCTGATATACGCTTTCACTTCTTCGAAGCCTTCGGCAGAAGAAAGCGAGACATCCAGCGCAAGCAGCAGAATGGCCACACCAACAAACAGTATCACGCCGGAAATGCGGTGAAGGATTGAGGTGTAGGCAGTGATTGGGAGCTTTATTGTCCTAAGATCTAGGTTTACAGGTCGTTGGCTTTTCACGGCTTTTTTTCACACTTGAGAGCCCCCGAAAACGCAGGGCAGTTGTTGGGAAGAGCACGCAGCGGTACCCGCCACCCACGAGTGACAACCCACAGGAAACTGCCTGTTAGGCCCCTGCCGGTCGGTCGCCGATTATAAACAGTTAGGTCGCTAATGACAATGTGGTGAAGTGCCACTAAAGGCGGATGGCGCCCCTGATTACTAATGCCGTAAATAGCATCTTCTGGTTGCGAATTCACCCGTAAAAGCCCTCTGTAACAGGGAGCCCGCGCAAATTGACTTTGAGATTTATCTCACTATAGTGATGCGGGCCCTGCGTGGGGGGCCATGATGATTCCAAGCATAAAACAGGAGGCCATACATGGCTGACAACAAAGCGCAGTTGATCATCGAAGGCGCAGACGCCATCGAACTGCCCGTTCTAACCGGCACCGTAGGGCCTGACGTAATCGATGTTCGAGGCTTGACCTCCACGGGTCGTTTCACCTTCGATCCCGGCTTCATGTCCACCGCCTCTTGCGAATCCAAGATCACCTACATCGACGGTGACAAAGGCGTTCTGCTGCATCGCGGCTACCCGATCGAACAACTGGCCGAAAAAGCAGATTATCTCGAGACCTGCTACCTCCTGCTGAATGGCGAATTGCCTACCGCCGAGGAAAAGGCGAAGTTCATCAGCACCGTGCAAAACCATACGATGGTTCACGAGCAGCTCAAGTCTTTCCTTAATGGCTTCCGTCGCGATGCACACCCCATGGCCATCATGTGTGGCGTTGTCGGTGCGCTGTCGGCTTTCTATCACGACTCGCTGGACATCAACGACCCGAAGCATCGCGAAATTTCAGCGGTGCGCCTGGTCGCCAAGATGCCGACACTGGCCGCCATGGTTTACAAATACTCCATGGGTCAGCCGATGATGTATCCGCGCAACGACCTGAACTACGCTGAAAACTTCCTTCACATGATGTTCAACACACCTTGTGAAGTGAAGCCGATCAGCCCGGTGCTGGCTAAGGCCATGGATCGCATCTTTATTCTGCACGCCGATCACGAGCAGAACGCTTCTACCTCTACCGTCCGCCTTGCAGGCTCCACCGGCGCCAACCCATTCGCCTGTATTGCGGCTGGCATTGCAGCGCTCTGGGGCCCGGCACACGGCGGCGCCAACGAAGCCGTGCTCACCATGCTGGACGAAATCGGCGACGTATCGAACATCGAGAAGTTCCTGGCCAAGGCCAAGGACAAGAATGATCCATTCAAGCTGATGGGCTTCGGCCACCGCGTCTACAAGAACTTCGACCCGCGCGCCAAGGTCATGAAGCAGACCTGCGACGAAGTGCTGGGTGAGCTGGGCATCAACGATCCGCAACTCGAACTGGCTATGAAGCTGGAAGAGATCGCGCTGAACGATCCCTACTTCGCCGAGCGCAACCTGTACCCGAACGTCGACTTCTACTCCGGCATCATCCTCAAGGCGATCGGCATTCCGACCAGCATGTTCACGGTGATCTTCGCCCTGGCACGCACTGTCGGCTGGATTTCGCATTGGAAAGAAATGATCGCATCCGGCCAGAAGATCGGACGCCCGCGTCAGCTGTACACCGGCCACCCGCAGCGCGATCTACCTCGCTGAGTTGTTAGCTGGAAATACAGTCCAAGACTGCTAACGAACCCCGCCAAATCGGCGGGGTTTCGTTTTTCTGGGCAATAAATTGTTGTCTCCCCCAGCCTGGTCTGCACGCTAGACCACTCGCCGCTGCTTCAGAGCGCCAATTAGGTAGCGGCCTCACACGGGATCTAATGGCAAGCGCTGTGGCCAAGGGCTGCACCGAATTGTAGGAGGCGCGCCCTCGCGGCGAATCCGGACCAAATGGCCAAACAAGGCCAAGGGAAGACACTCCAAGCATCGGTATCGGCGTAACCAGGCGGGAGCGCAAGAACGATCAAGCCGGTCAACAGATCAGGCGGTCGCCTGCTCCAGCCAGCCAAGCAATCGAATCGCATCATCCCGATCATCGCCACAGACACTACGATCGGCCTTGAAAGCAGCACAAACAGCCGGCCGTGCAGGATGACCAAACAGCCCGCACAGATTCGAATCGGAAAGATGCAAACAACGCGCTCCAGCCGGCTTACCGAAAGGCATGCCAGGAATAGGCGAACTGATCGAAGGGGCAATACAGCAGGCACCACAACCGGGGCGGCAATTCATTCCAATGTTCCGAAATGAAAAAAACGGGCGGCGATAATAATCGTTGCCTGGGCAGAAGCACCAGAGGTGCCGGAAGCTTGCTCGGCGAACTGCATCCAATAGGGCTTCCTGCCACCCGCTAGGCGGGAACCGATTGCTCTTGGCACCGCACCGCCGGACAGTCCGGACTGCAAGACAGACTGTCCATTCACGCAGACATTTACAGCTCGTCATGTCGCTTCCGCTGGACAGCGATCCGCACTGACGAGCACCCGAACCAATTTCATCATCATCGAGCTAGAGCGGCGCGACACCAGACGATCGACCGGCTATCGGGAGCTGAGCCTCAGCGCCTGCGCCTGGCACGCGTTTGGCTCCGCCTGATGCGCCTGGCCGCTGCCGTATTCTTTCGCCCGGGCGCACTCGCCTCGTGGCGTCTGCCGCGGGCACGACAACAACAAGAAGAAGGAAGCCCCATGAAAGCACTCCGTGCAACCTACGCACGCCGCTCGGCGGCGTCGCGTCTGCTGCTTGCCGCACCCGCCCTGCTGGCAGCGGCGATTGCCCAACCCACGCTCGCCGCCAGTTGCAACGAACTGGCCGGCGCCAAGATTCCCAGCGCGGCGATCGCATTGCCTACCTCCGGTGCCAAGGTCACCTCCGCCACCCTGATGCCGGGCGGTGGCAGCGCGCCGCAGACATTCGGCGCGCATTGCGACCTGAACGTGGAAATCGCCCCGATCGATCCGAGCGCACCGACAATCAAGATGCGCATCGTCCTGCCGGAGCAATGGAACAACAAAGCGATGATGTACGGCGGTGGCGGCTACAACGGTACCGTCCCCAACGTGGCGGGCAACGTCCCGGCCGGGCCGGTCGACCAGCCGACGCCGCTGGGCCGTGGCTATGCCGTATTTGCCAGCGACTCGGGGCACGTTGCCAATCCGGTCAATCCTGGCGATTTCGCCTGGAACGACGAAGCGTTGGCCAATTACGCCCACGATGCGCTGAAGAAAACCCGCGACACCGCGATGTACCTGATCGAACAGCGTTACAGTCGCCAGCCGCTGCACAGCTATTTTGCCGGCGGCTCGACCGGCGGCCGCGAGGCCTTGGCCGTGGTGCAGCAGTGGCCGAAGGATTTCCAGGGCGCCATCGTCCTTTACCCGGCCTACAACGCGGCAGCGCTGGATCTGCAGTTCGGCCGTATCACCAGAGCCTTAGCCGCTCCCGGTGCCTTTCCCAACCTGGAGAAACGCGCGGCATTGCTGGAAGCGTCGATGCAGGCCTGCGACGAGCTGGACGGCGCACGTGACCGGGTGATCAGCAATCAGGCGGCCTGCAACGCCCGGTTCGATCCCGCCAAGGCCAAGCTCAACGGCCGTCCGCTGCGCTGCCGTGGCGGAGCCGATACCGGCAACGACTGCCTGTCAGATGCGCAGATCAAGGCGCTCAGGGTGTTCGACACGCCCATCCGCTTCAGCCGGCCGCTGGCCAGCGGCGAGCGCGGCTACCCCGGCTTCAATACCTGGGGCACCGATCTCGGACGTCCGGGTGAAGGGTTGCAACTGGTGGTCAATCGGCTGGGCTTGAACACCCTGCAGCCGGACTATCCGATGCCCGTGCACGGCACCGGTTTCGTCGAGGGAGCGCCTTATCATTCGGGATTCTGGGATGAGTGGGTGCGCTACTTCGTCACCCGCAATCCGGCGTTCAACTCGCTAACGCTGGACCCAACCAACCTGGGGCCCTGGCAGGCAAGAGTCGATGCACTGTCGCTGCGCCAGGACGTCAACCAGACCGATCTCTCGGCCTTCTCCGCCAATGGCGGCAAGATTCTCATGGCCCACGGCACCTCGGATCAGCTGGTCAGCACCCGCGCGACAGCCGAGTACTACCAGCGCGTGCAGCGGGACATGGGCGTCGGAAAGACACGGCGATTCATGCGGTACTACGAAATCCCCGGCTATGCCCATGCGGCCAGCACGGTATTCAACGCCGCCTGGGATTCCCTGACGACGCTTGAGAATTGGGTCGAACGAGGCATCGTGCCCAAACGGCAGATCGTCACCGACACCGCCGCGGTGCCACGTCGTACCCGTCCTCTGTGCGAATACCCGGCCTGGCCGAAATACGTTAGCAAGCGCGACGTGAACAAGGCCTCGAGCTTCGTCTGCGTGAAAAGCCGGAAAGGCTGGTAAATGACGCGTGGGATGGGTGCAAGCCCATCCCACTGTTGATGTCGCGATGTCCTGCTGACATTGCAGACGTCCGGTCCGCTGGACATGAACGGCCCGCCATTCAGTACATGTCCAGCGTGGCGGACAACGTGGTTCGCCTCTGACCCTCGCGGCATCTGCCGGACTAAACCGCCCGCCGCCTCTGGCTCGCTTGTTTCGGATTCTTTTTGCCTGGTTCGTCAGGACTGGCACGGCATTCGCTCAACAAGCTTCATCGTTCGCCAGACAGGCGCAGACCTGGAACGAACGAATTCACCCTCTGATTCATCCGCAACGCTGCACCCATAACAACAAGAGGAAGCACCATGCAACATGACCGCAAGACCATCTGCCAACTGCTATGCGCAGGCGCCGCACTGAGCATCGCCGGACCGGCCAGCGCGGCTTTCTTCGACGACAGCAAGGCAGCTGTCGAGCTGCGCAACTTCTACATGAACCGAGACTTTCGCACCGGCACTGCGCCATCTAAGGCCGAGGAGTGGGCTCAGGGCTTCATTCTGAAATTCGAGTCCGGCTACACCGAAGGTCCGATCGGTTTTGGTGTCGATGCCCTCGGCCTGCTT